>NZ_CP147248.1:1497500-2697500 GCF_002148425.2 Enterococcus sp. 12C11_DIV0727
AAAATGCTGTGGTAATTCTTCTTTGCTCAACACTTTACGGATCCCTTTACCGCCGCCGCCAGCGGCAGCCTTTAGCATAACGGGATAACCGATGTCCGCTGCAATCGTCAAAGCTTCTTCAACCGAATTGATTACACCCGTGCTTCCAGGAATAACTGGCACATTCGCTTTTTGCATCAATTCTCGGGCATTGATTTTATTTCCCATCGCATCGATCGTTGCAGCTTTTGGGCCAATAAAAGTAATATTACACTCTTCGCACATTGCTGCGAACTGACTATTTTCTGATAAAAATCCAAAACCTGGATGAATTGCTTCAGCATTTGTTACAATCGCCGCGCTTAATACGCTTTGAACATTTAAATAAGAATCAGCAGCTTTCGCTGGTCCAATACAGATTGCTTCATCTGCAAGCTGTGTGTGCAGTGCTTCTTTATCTGCTTCGGAATAAACTGCTACAGTTTGCACTCCTAATTCACGACATGCTCGAATGATTCGAACAGCAATTTCTCCTCTATTTGCAATTAAAACTTTTGAAAACATAGCTCACCTATCCAATCATAAAGGTCAATTCTGCTTCCGCTACTTTTTTCCCATTCACAGTTGCAGTTCCTTTGCCGATGCCGGCTATTGATTTTACTTTCATAATTTCTACTTCTAACATCAAAGTATCACCTGGAACAACTTTTTGTCTAAATTTGGCTTTATCGATCCCACCAAAGTAGGCTGTCTTGCCTTTAAAATCCGGCATCGCTAATAATGCTACAGCACCTGCTTGGGCTAGTGCTTCCAAAATCAAAACGCCTGGCATCACAGGTTCTCCCGGAAAGTGACCTTGAAAAAAAGGTTCATTAATTGTAACATTTTTCTTTGCAATAACTTTTTCTCCAACAACGATTTCTTCAACTGTATCCAACAATAAGAAAGGATAACGATGTGGAATGACTTCTTTGATTTCTTGAATAGTCATTTTCATAGCTTACACTCCTTTTGATACACGGAACAATGGTTGATTAAATTCAACAACATCTTCATTTTGTATCAATACTTCAGTAATTACACCATCGACCGATGCAGTGATTTCATTCATAAGTTTCATTGCCTCAACGATACAAACAACATCACCTTTTTTCACCGAGTCACCAACTTGCTTGAAATTTTCTTTATCTGGTGCAGGTTTTAAATAGACAACGCCAACGATTGGAGAAATGATTTCTTCTGTGTTTTCTGGTTTCGTTTCTGATGTTATTGTTTCATTTATTGGTTCTTTTACTTCGACAGTTTGGCTAGTAACTTCTACTGTCCCTTGACTGGTTACATTGTTATCCGCAACTTGTTTTACTTCACCAGGTGTTTTTTGTGTTACTTTATTTTTATTCATATAAAGGCCAAAAGAACCTTCTTTAAGATCAAATTCTGTTAGTGTCGATTGGTCAAACTGTGTTAATAATTCTTTGACTTCATTGATATTCATCTTAATCCTCCCAACGTTTTAAACAAAGTACTGCATTATGACCACCAAAGCCAAAAGAATTTGTCAATGCGTAGTCAAAGTCATGTTTTTGACTTTCATTTGTCACAATATTTATTTCGATAGCTTCATCAAGGTTCTCTATATTGATCGTTGGTGGAATAAATTGATGTTGTAATGCATTCAATGTTGCGATAGCTTCGATTCCCCCAGTTGCTCCCAATGCATGTCCAGTCATACTTTTCGTACTGCTGACACGAACATTTTTAGCAGCTTCACCCAATGCAGTTTGGATTGCTTTGGTTTCTGCCACATCATTTGAAGGCGTACTAGTTCCGTGAGCATTAATATAACCTACTTTAGCTGGCTCAATCGCTGCTTCGTCGATTGCCAATTTCATGGCTTTAGCCGCGCCACTACCATCCGGTCTTGGTGAAGTCATATGATACGCATCACAGTTTGTACCATAACCAATGATTTCACCTAAAATTTTAGCCCCTCTATTTTGTGCATGTTCTAAAGATTCAAGAACTAAAATCCCAGCGCCTTCACCCATTACAAACCCACTACGATCTTTATCAAAAGGAATCGATCCTCTATTTGGATTTTCTTCGGATGTCACAGCTGTTAAAGACGCAAAACCAGCGATCCCAATTTCAGTTATCGATGCTTCTGTTCCCCCAGCTAACAAAACATCTGAATAGCCATGTTTGATATTTCTAAACGCTTCACCAATCGAATTATTCGCCGTAGCACATGCAGTGACCGTCGCTGTACAAATCCCTCTAGCTCCTACACGTAAAGCTATATTGCCAGCTGCCATGTTCCCGATTGACATCGGTATAAATAAAGGAGCGACTCTTTTAGGACCTTTTTCACGCATTCGGATCACTTGGTCTTGAATCGTTTGAAGTCCTCCAATTCCAGACCCCACCATAACACCAAAACGATCCACATCGATTTGATCAGTATCTAGCTTACTCATCTCCAACGCTTCTAACGCTGCATAGATACCAAAAAGAGAAAATAAATCCATTCTTTTGGCATCTTTTTTAGCAAAATATTTATCGAATGGAAAATCTTTCACTTCAGCTGCTAACGTAATACCTGTTTCATCGGCATCGAATTTTGTAATCGGTCCAATTCCGTTTTTCCCTGTTTGTAAACTTTCTAAAAAGGTTTCAGCATCATTCCCAATTGGAGATGCTACACCATAACCTGTGATCACTACGCGATTCATTCAATCGCTCCTTTCAAACTTATTCATTAGCCATTCATGACTAAGCCACCGTCTACATTTAAAACTTGTCCTGTTATATAAGGACTTTTCGCTAAAAAGATAGCTGCATTTGCAACATCTTCTACGTGTCCAAATGATTGCAATGGAATTTGTTGACTCATCTGTTCTTTTACTTTATCGGATAAAACTTCTGTCATTTCAGTTTCAATAAAGCCTGGTGCAATAGCATTACAGGTAATACCGCGTGCCGCAACTTCTCTTGCCACCGACTTAGTTAAGCCAATCACTCCTGCCTTACTTGCAGCATAATTGGCTTGACCAATATTCCCCATCAGCCCTACAACACTCGACATATTGATGATACTTCCACTACGTTGTTTCATCATTTTCTTAACCGTATGTTGTGTCATATTAAAGGTTCCCGTTAAATTGATTTGAATGCAACGTGTAAAATCTTCTTCTGACATTCTCAATAGTAATTTATCATTAGTGATTCCTGCATTATTAATTAAAACATCGATTGATCCTAACCCATCAACGACTGTTTGGATCATCGCTCCTGCTGCTTCAAAATCTGCAATATCACCAGAAACACCGATGCATTTAACTCCTAAAGACTCTACCTCTGCAATAAGCTCCGCACTGATTTCGCTACGCCCATTCAAGGCAATATTAGCTCCTTCTTGTGCAAAGGCAAAAGCAACAGCTTTTCCGATTCCACGTGTACTTCCAGTTACAAAAACATTTTTCCCTCTTAAATCCATTCGTTACCTCCTGTCCAACAAAGCTTGAGCATCAGATAACGTTTTTTCATCTTCAACACGAGCCGTTTGGATTTCTTTATCGATCTTCTTAATAAAACCAGTCAACGTTTTTCCTGGTCCCACTTCTATAATGACATCAACATTCATTTTTTTAATCGTTTCAATACTGTCAGCAAAACGAACAGCAGACATAATTTGTTTTTCTAATAATCCTTTGATCTCTGCTTGCTCCATTATTTGTGCTGTAGTATTACTAATTACAGGAATCGTCATTTCTGCAAAATTTATTTTTTCTAATTCCTTAGCTAATTGTTCTGATGCTGATTTCAGCAAGGCAGTGTGAAAAGGACCACTGACTTTTAATGGAACCATGCGTTTAACACCAGCTTCTGTCAATAACTCCACTGCTTTATCAACGGCAGGTATTTCTCCACCGATCACGATTTGTTGTGGTGTATTATAGTTAGCTGGTGATACAATGCCAAGATCACTAGCTTTTTGACAACACTCTTCGATCAATGAACGATCCGCATTCATCACTGCAACCATTTTCCCTGTTCCAGAGGGTGCTGCTTCTGCCATATATTTTCCTCTCTTGGCAACTAATTGAACAGCTTCTTTAAATGAGATCGCGCCACTGGCAACGAGTGCGCTATATTCACCAAGACTAAGTCCAGCTACTACATCTGGCTGATATCCTCTCGCTTGTAACAGGCGATAAAAAGCAATACTTACTGTTAGAATTGCTGGTTGTGTATACATAGTTTCATTTAATCGATCATTTTCAGAAAAGCAAAGCTCTACCATATCGTAACCTAAAGCTTCACTTGCTTCTTTAAATGTTTCTTGAACAATTTCTTCTTGATCAAATAATTCCTGGCCCATTCCAATATATTGAGCCCCTTGTCCACTAAATACAAAAGCTGTTTTCATTACTTTACTCCTTTACATTAAAAGCGTAGCAGGCTCGTTTAGCCTTGAATGAAAAATAGGGAAACATGATTGAGGTGCTTTTTACCTCATTCAAGTTTTATCTTTTTTCCGAAAGGCTAGCCTGCGAAGCTAGATACATTAAAAGCTGAATGGGCTCACTCAGCTCTGACTGAAAATAGGAAAAATTAACTGTGATGTTCTTTGTCACAATTAATTTTTATCTTTTTTGTCAATACTAATAATCCACAAATAGATCCAGTTAGATCCATTGGCCACATCTTGCCGCCATCACTTCTTTTGTTTCAATAATATATGATTCAATAATTTCTTTTGCTGTTTCTTCTTTTTTTATAAGTCCTGCAATTTGACCAGCCATGATTGATCCGTGATGTATATCCCCTTCAACAACAGCTTTACGTAAGGCACCTTGACCTAATTTATCAAATTTTACAAGATCAGGTTCATCTTTTCTTAATTCTATCTTTTCTAAACGATCGTATTCATTAGTCAATTTATTTTTGATTGTCCGCACTGGGTGTCCAAAATGCTGACATGTTACAGTCGTATCGACATCTCTCGCTTTGATGATTCTAGCCTTATAATTTTCGTGTACAGTACATTCTTTTGCAACTAGAAAACGTGTGCCAACTTGGACTGCGTCTGCACCTAACATCAATGCCGCAGCCATACCTCGTCCGTCCCCAATGCCTCCTGCCGCTATCACTGGAATGGTCAGTGCATCTACAACTTGTGGTACCAGACTCATCGTTGTCAATTTACCAATATGTCCTCCAGCTTCCATTCCTTCAACAACCACTGCATCTGCGCCTATTTTTTCCATACGAGCACCAAGCGCAACCGAAGGAATTACTGGAATTACTTTAATATTATGTTCTTTAAAACGAGCCATATACTTGCTTGGATTACCTGCTCCTGTTGTAACGACTGGCACCCGTTCTTCACAAACTAAATCTACAATGTCTTGTGCAAATGGTGAAAGCAGCATAATATTGACCGCAAAAGGCTTATTTGTTATTTCTTTGATTTTTTTGATTTCAGCTTGAACAACTTCTTTTGGTGCGTTACCACCTGCAATAATTCCAAGCCCACCAGCCTCAGAAACGGCTCCAGCTAGAGAAGCATCTGCAATCCAAGCCATTCCTCCTTGGAAAATTGGGTATTGGATTCCAATTAGCTCACATATCTTTGACTGCATATATTACATCCTTTAAATTATAGAATAATTAATCAAAAAAGAGCTGGAACAAAACCCTATAAGTTTAGTACCAGCCTTTTGAATTCCAACGAGCGGTGTGAATAATGCAAGGTCTTTAGCAATTGTTGAGAATCGCACCGAGCCTTGCTCATCCAACTTCTATTTTACCTAATCGCCTTAAATGTTATGCTTTTTGTTTTTCTACGTATGTTACTAAATCTTGAACAGTAGTAATACCATCTTCTGATTCGATCTTGATATCAAAAGCATCTTCGATTTCATTGATGATTTGGAATAAATCTAAACTGTCTGCATCTAATTCTTCTTGAATGTTTGTTGTTAATTTTACTTCCTCAGGTTCTTTACCTAATTCTTCTACAATAATTGCTTGAATTTTTTCGAATACCATGTGTATATTCCTCCAATAATTTTCTTTTTTTAATTTATATAGTTACAGTTTTACAGCGTCATGAGGATTGAACCCCAAGTTAATCCACCGCCATAGCCTGTTAACACAATTTTTTGTTTGGAGCCTAATTGAAGCACTCCACTCTCAACTGATTCGTCTAGTAATAACGGGATACTTGCAGCTGAGGTATTACCATTATGTTCCATATTTGTGAGAAACTTTTCCCTTGGAACATTGAGTTTTTTTGATATCTTTTCGATGATTCGCTTATTTGCTTGATGTAATAGTAAATAATCTACATCCTCTTCCACGATTGCTCGAATATTATTTGTCACATCATTTAGTGAAAAATCATAGATATCCCTACCTGCCATTTGTAAATAGCCGGAGCTTTCAGCAGTTCCTGTATAAAAGGGACTTTGATTTTCTATATAACCTGAAGTTAGCGACTTTCCTCTTTGACCATCAGACTGTAGTTTTTCACTGATAAAATGCTCTTCGTCGCTTGCTTCTAGTAAAACACCCGCCGCGCCATCACCGAATAATACAGCTGTACTACGATCATTCCAATCAAGAACTTTAGAAAGTGTTTCACCACCAATGATCATTCCTAATTTTTTACCTGTACGAATCAACTTTTCGCCCATACTTAATGCATAGACAAATCCACTGCAAGCAGCACTGATATCAAAAGCAAATGCATTTGTCGCTGAGATTTTGCCTTGAACAAGACAAGCAACAGAAGGTGTTCCATAATCTGGTGTCATGGTTGCTACTAGAATGAAATCAATATCTTGTGCTTTTCTCCCAGATTTTTCTAGTAACTTTTCAGCTACTTTAATACATAAATCAGAAGTATTTTCATTGATGACAATATTTCTTGATCGTATACCAGTCCGACTTGAGATCCATTCATCAGATGTATCCATCATCGTCGAAAGCTGATGATTTGATACGGCATTCTCAGGAACATATCGGCTCGTACAAGTTATTTTTGCATGTTGGTTCATCTTGGTCCTCACTTTTTATTTATATTCCTTTAAGAAATCATGAAGATTCTTCAATGCTTTTAATAAAGCTTTTTCTTCTGCTTTATCCATTTCGTTTAAAATTCTCTTGACCATTTCTCTATGGAAGTGCTGATGAACACGAAAAAGTAATTTTCCTTTTTTGGTCAAACCTAACTTGACTACCCGACGATCATCTTCGCTTCTTATACGTTCAACATATCCCTTTTTCACGAGGTTATTGATTGCAACTGTCAAAGTTCCTACAGTGATCGACAATTCTTTGGCAACTTCAGAAGAAGTTTTTTTCTTATACATCCCAATCGCTTCAATTGTGTGCATTTCAGTAATGGATAAGTCCTTAAATTGTGATTTTTTCAGCTCGGATTCTTCGATCGTCAAAATGTCATTAAAGACGCTGACAAGATAATCATTGACTGTTTCTAAATTAGGTTCCATTTGTGTACACCATCCATATACTTTGATTATCAAATCATTTGATGTTCAAACTATATCGCAAATAAAAAAATATTGCAAGTAAAATAGTAGATTTTTAATTTTTCTTAATCAAGAAATCAATTTTATCCACCCATTTTTATTAAAAAATGGATTCTTCAATTTAGTTTACATTGATATTTGGCACTTTTTCATATGCTTTATCATCATTTATTTTTAATTTGAGAATCAAACTATTTTTGATAATTTAATAAACAAACACATTTTTTGATTTTAAAATTTCTTATTATAGTAACTTACTGTAGCTTATAAGCAGTTTTTACCATTATTTCTTCGTAAATCCTACTAAAATTAGATTGTTCTTCCCTGTCAAATAGTTGTAAAAAAATCCTGTGGCGTACAAAAATGTACGCCACAGGATTTTTGATTATTTTATTGATTTTGTTAAATTCAGACTGAAATTTTTAATTATTGAATTAAATCATAAATTTCCATCGCAACAATATCAATATTATCAAATTGATAACTTTGTTGTGAATCAGTTTCTGTTAACTCAAATGTTTCAGTTGATTTATCATAGTTTACGATGCATTTTTCTGCACCTTCACGTTCAAAACGACGAACTTGAATTTCGTTGTCTGTTGCTTCAGTCATCGCTTCAAGTCGCTTGATAATCGCCACAAGTTGTGAATGTTTCATAAATGGGCCTCCCTTTAAAAACTAGTTCTGTATCATTGTATCAAAACATTGTCATTCTTGCATGATTTTTCGTCATTTTTTTTAATTTTTTTGCTGTTCTTTAATTTTTGACGTTTGGTTGTTTTCCATCTGTCCACCAAAGTTTGATCAACGCTTGTGTCCCATCATCCTCAAAGCCTTTAGCAGCAAGCTTTTCGTATAGTTCTGCTGCTAGTTTAGTAGCGGGTAAAGTAAGGCCCATTTTCTCAGCTTCATCTAAGGCAATTTTTAAATCTTTGATAAAATGCTTTACAAAAAAACCAGGAGAATAGTTTTCTTTTAAAATTCTCGGACTATAGTTGCTTAATGACCAGTTTGCTGCGCTACCTCCAGATAGTGTCTCAATCACTTTATTTAAATCCAACCCCGATTTATCCGCATAAACGAGCATTTCAGTCATACCTGTCATTGTGCCTGCAATCATGATCTGATTTGCCATTTTAGTATGTTGTCCCTTACCAGATGTGCCGTGAAGTGTAACTGTTGTCCCAAAGGTTTTAAAAATTGGTAATACTTGATCATAAATTATTTGATCACCACCAACCATGATTGTTAAGGTTCCATTTTTAGCGCCTAAATCTCCTCCCGAAACTGGAGCATCTAATGCTGCACCTCCAAGTTGATTCGCCTTTATAGCAATTTTTTGCGCTAATGTTGGGGTACTAGTAGTTAAGTCAACAATTATCTTACCAGTAATCTTTGTTGAAAAAATCCCCTTCTCTGCAAAGTAGATTGACTCAACATCTTTAGGAAACCCGACCATCGTAAAAATAATATCACTGCTCGCAGTAATTTCAGCAGGAGAATCTTGCCAAACAGCTCCTTCTTTTACTAATTCGTCAGTCTTACTTTTCGTCCTATTATATACATTTACATTTAAACCTTGTTTTATCATATTTCTGATGATTGCCTCACCCATGACACCAGTTCCAATAAATCCTATTTGTGGCATACCTATGTCCCTCCTAATGGTTTTTATAAAGAAAAAACTTCTCTTCTTAGTATAAACCAAGAGGAGAAGTTTTGATATTTTATTTTCTTAATGACGTAAATTTCACTTTAATACGTTCAATAGATGCAGCAGCCTCTTTTTCTATAGTTCGCTGGTCATAATAGTTGATCATATCTTCATAGAATTCAAGCATTACATTGCCAAATCGAGTTGCAGATATTTCATACAGCTTATCCTGTAAAATTGCTTCATCTGGTTCAATTCCAGCCTCAACATATTCAATAAATGTTTGTGCAAAATCCGCATCTGTTTTAAACGTTCGGCCCAAGCTCTCATGATCGAATAAATGATTTAAATAAGCATTTCCTTCAACCACACATGGGACACCAGAAGCCATCGCTTCAGTGTATGTCAATCCTTGTGTCTCTGAAGTTGAAGCACTGACGAAATAGTCAGCAGCTTTGTAATAGATAGCAACCTGATCGTTAGGAACTTCGCCAATAAATTGGATTTTATCTCCAATACCTAGCTCTTCGCCTAGACAACGAAGTTTTTCGACATATGGACCATCGCCCACAATGACAAAACGTGCATTGGGAAAACGTTCAAAAATAGTTGGCAAGCCACAAACAACAGCTTGAATATTTTTCTCGTATGAAATCCGACTTAAAGATAGTAACATAATATTATCATCATTTAGACCTAGTTCTTCACGAAGTTCTTGCTTCATTTTTGTTGTAATATCTGGTCTTTCAAATTTTTTAATATCAATTCCAGTTGGAATAATTCTCATTGGAGATGTTACGCCATATTCTTTTAATTTATCGATCACTCGTTCACTTGGACAAACCACACCAGTAGTATGATTCGCAAAGAAGCGAGAAAAATATTTCACGTGTGTTGGACGTACTACTTTCCCTTTAGCAATATAATGTAGATAGTCTTCATACATTGTATGATATGTATGAATAACAGGTATTTTAAGTTTTTTTCCTACCATCTTACCTAGTAGACCAGCTCCAAATTCCGTATGAGTGTGGATCAAATCCAATTCTAGCTCTTTTGCTATTAAATAAGCATACCACATGCCGCGTACAACAATTCGCCGATCTTTAAATGATACAAATGGAACGCTAGGCATTCGGATAACATCTTCTTCAAACTCTTTAGCATTTGGATCAGTCGTTGTAAAAATATAAACTTCATGACCTTTTTGTTCCAATTCCTCTTTAAGTGTCTTGATAGATGTTGCAACCCCACTAACTTGAGGGAAATATGTATCTGTAAAGAAACCAAATTTCACTTTTTTTCACCTCCACTGATTCTAATTTTTCTGCTGTATTTGTTCTTTATTTTGAATACTTTCATTTTTTAGTACTTTTTCATAAACATCTTTTAGCTCATGTCCAATGTGCTCAATGCTTTTCTCTTTTGCCACATTATAGCCTGCTAGGCTTGTATCTGGTATCTTCTTTTCAACAAGCTCTTCAATCAAACGAGTAAATTCCTTATTATTTTTTCCCATGTAGCAATTCTCTTTATCTACGAGCCATCCTTGGTACACTGGAATATCTCTGACTAAAACTTGTTGTTTACTAGCTAAAGCTTCTAGTATCACAATTCCTTCTGTTTCTTCATAGGAAGGGAAGAAAAACAAATCAGCAGCTGAGTATGCACCCTCAATAATATCTCCTTTAATATAACCCGGAAACTCAACATTTTCAGGATGCTCATCTTTTACTATTGTCCGGATTGCCTTAGGAATCGAATACATAGGTGTATGTCCAAACCAGATAAAACGATATTCAGGAAACTTTTCGGCTAATTCAACAAAATCAATAATTCCTTTTCGTTCAAAGTATAAACCAACACAAATAATTACTTTTTGTTCTGTCTTGATATTAAAATACTCTCGAAACTTTTCTTCTTTATCTACAGAATGTTTAAATCGATCTAAGTCAATACCATTTGAAATAGAAACAATTGGTACAGTTATTCCGTACCCTTCTAATAAATCTTTCGAATATGGCGTAGGTGTAATCAAATAGTCTGCTTTTGAGTATAGACTTACCAGATATTTTTTTACTAGAGGAGAAATTTGATTGGATCCAATAAATGAGTTTCTAAAATCTTCCTCTGTTGAGTGGGCGTGATAAATAACTTTTTTACCCATTTTTTTTGCTTTATTTACCATATTGTGACTGTTGATCCCATAGGTATTAATATGTAAAATATCATAATCAGTGCAATCTGAATCAAGTGTATACTCTATCCCCACTTCAGAGAGAGCTCGTTTCTGATGGTCTAACGCTCGTCCTATTCCTGACTTCGCTAATATTTTTTCACCTTCAAAATATAATAAAACCTTCACGCTGCCCCTCCTAACATCTTTAAATCATTATAACACAGGTTAAAGAGACCTCACTCAAACTAAAGTCCTAGTTCCATCAGCTTACAAGTATTATATCAAAAAACTGCATCAGAAAGCCATTATTCCACAAAATAGATGCTTCACATGACAAAACTGTTAGATGAAGATAATCAATTTTACTAGTTATTATCATTATTTCATCTTTTGATGTTTCTATCAAATAATAAAGTTTATTTTACTAATAAAAAATGAAAAAGAACGAAAACCTATTCAGTTTTCGTTCTTTTACTCCGGCAGTAGGACTCGAACCTACGACATCATGATTAACAGTCATGCGCTACTACCAACTGAGCTATGCCGGAATAACAACTAGCGTGGCAACGTCCTACTCTCACAAAGGGAAACCCTTCACTACAATCGGCGCTAAGAAGCTTAACTTCTGTGTTCGGCATGGGAACAGGTGTATCCTTCTCGCTATCGCCACCACACTGGGTGTTGTTACTATTAAGTTGAGTGATTATTCACTCAAAACTGGATTGAAGTAGTAATCAAACATTCCGAAAATACTTTTTTATTTCGTTTCTTTGGTTAAGTCCTCGACCGATTAGTATTGGTCCGCTCCGTACATCACTGCACTTCCACTTCCAACCTATCTACCTGATCATCTCTCAGGGGTCTTACTTTCTTAAAGAAATGGGAAATCTCATCTTGAGGTGGGCTTCACACTTAGATGCTTTCAGCGTTTATCCCTTCCCTACATAGCTACCCAGCAATGCCCTTGGCAGAACAACTGGTACACCAGCGGTAAGTCCATCCCGGTCCTCTCGTACTAAGGACAGCTCCTCTCAAATTTCCAACGCCCGCGACGGATAGGGACCGAACTGTCTCACGACGTTCTGAACCCAGCTCGCGTGCCGCTTTAATGGGCGAACAGCCCAACCCTTGGGACCGACTACAGCCCCAGGATGCGACGAGCCGACATCGAGGTGCCAAACCTCCCCGTCGATGTGGACTCTTGGGGGAGATAAGCCTGTTATCCCCAGGGTAGCTTTTATCCGTTGAGCGATGGCCCTTCCATGCGGAACCACCGGATCACTAAGCCCGACTTTCGTCCCTGCTCGACTTGTAAGTCTCGCAGTCAAGCTCCCTTCTGCCTTTACACTCTGCGAATGATTTCCAACCATTCTGAGGGAACCTTTGGGCGCCTCCGTTACCTTTTAGGAGGCGACCGCCCCAGTCAAACTGCCCACCTGACACTGTCTCCCACCACGATAAGTGGTGCGGGTTAGAGGGTTCATAACACAAGGGTAGTATCCCACCAGCGCCTCCTCCGAAACTAGCGTTCCGGATTCATCGGCTCCTACCTATCCTGTACATGTGGTACAAACACTCAATATCAAGCTACAGTAAAGCTCCATGGGGTCTTTCCGTCCTGTCGCGGGTAACCTGCATCTTCACAGGTACTAAAATTTCACCGAGTCTCTCGTTGAGACAGTGCCCAAATCGTTACGCCTTTCGTGCGGGTCGGAACTTACCCGACAAGGAATTTCGCTACCTTAGGACCGTTATAGTTACGGCCGCCGTTTACTGGGGCTTCAATTCTGAGCTTCGCCGAAGCTAACCCATCCTCTTAACCTTCCAGCACCGGGCAGGCGTCAGCCCCTATACTTCATCTTTCGATTTTGCAGAGACCTGTGTTTTTGATAAACAGTCGCTTGGGCCTATTCACTGCGGCTGACCGAAGTCAGCACCCCTTCTCCCGAAGTTACGGGGTCATTTTGCCGAGTTCCTTAACGAGAGTTCGCTCGCTCACCTTAGGATACTCTCCTCGACTACCTGTGTCGGTTTACGGTACGGGCAGTTGTTTTCTCACTAGAAGCTTTTCTTGACAGTGTGACATCAGGAACTTCGGTACTATTATTTCCCTCCCCATCACAGCTTGTCCGTAAAGAGTAAAGCATTTGACTCTACTCAAGACTTACTGCTTGGACATGCACTTCCAGTCGCATGCATTCCTTAGCCTCCTGCGTCCCTCCATTGCTCAAACAAAAACAACTGGTACAGGAATATCAACCTGTTGTCCATCGCCTACGCCTATCGGCCTCGGCTTAGGTCCCGACTAACCCTGGGCGGACGAGCCTTCCCCAGGAAACCTTAGTCATACGGTGGACGGGATTCTCACCCGTCTTTCGCTACTCATACCGGCATTCTCACTTCTAAGCGCTCCAGCCGTCCTCACGATCGACCTTCAACGCCCTTAGAACGCTCTCCTACCATTACACCAGAGGTGTAATCCACAGCTTCGGTAAACTATTTAGCCCCGGTACATTTTCGGCGCAGGGTCACTCGACTAGTGAGCTATTACGCACTCTTTAAATGGTGGCTGCTTCTGAGCCAACATCCTAGTTGTCTGTGCAACCCCACATCCTTTTCCACTTAATAGTTATTTTGGGACCTTAGCTGGTGGTCTGGGCTGTTTCCCTTTCGACTACGGATCTTATCACTCGCAGTCTGACTCCCGGATATAAATGAATGGCATTCGGAGTTTATCTGAATTCGGTAACCCGAGATGGGCCCCTAGTCCAAACAGTGCTCTACCTCCATCATTCTTAATTCCGAGGCTAGCCCTAAAGCTATTTCGGAGAGAACCAGCTATCTCCAAGTTCGTTTGGAATTTCTCCGCTACCCACAGCTCATCCCCGCACTTTTCAACGTACGTGGGTTCGGTCCTCCAGTGCGTTTTACCACACCTTCAACCTGGCCATGGGTAGATCACATGGTTTCGGGTCTACGACTACATACTCATTCGCCCTATTCAGACTCGCTTTCGCTGCGGCTCCGGCTCTTCACCTTAACCTCGCATGCAATCGTAACTCGCCGGTTCATTCTACAAAAGGCACGCCATCACCCATTAACGGGCTTTGACTTGTTGTAGGCACACGGTTTCAGGATCTATTTCACTCCCCTTCCGGGGTGCTTTTCACCTTTCCCTCACGGTACTGGTTCACTATCGGTCATTAGGGAGTATTTAGCCTTGCGGGATGGTCCCCGCGGATTCCGACGGAATTTCTCGTGTTCCGCCGTACTCAGGATCCTCCTAGGTGTTGCCAACATTTCGTCTACGGGGCTATTACCCACTTTGGCGAACCTTTCCAGGTTCTTCGACTATCTTGACAGACTACCACAACGGAGTCCTACAACCCCAACAAGCAAGCTTGTTGGTTTGGGCTCTTCCCGTTTCGCTCGCCGCTACTCAGGGAATCGAATTTTCTTTCTCTTCCTGCAGGTACTTAGATGTTTCAGTTCTCTGCGTCTACCTCTATCCAGCTATGTATTCACTGAATAGTAACATCCTATAAAAGATGCTGGGTTTCCCCATTCGGAAATCTCTGGATCATAGCTCACTTACAGCTCCCCAAAGCATATCGGTGTTAGTCCCGTCCTTCATCGGCTCCTAATGCCAAGGCATCCACCGTGCGCCCTTATTCACTTAACCTTACGATCTTACGATCGGTTTTGTTTGGTTCGTTTCTCTAGCGATAGAGGCGTGACCAATAAAATAAGCATTCGAACTATTTTACTTAAAAAACTCATTCAACGCGGTGTTCTCGGTTTATTTTGATTACTTTTTTACTTCAATATCCAGTTTTCAATGAACAATACTTAGTAACCCATTGGTTACTAATGGAGCCTAGCGGGATCGAACCGCTGACCTCCTGCGTGCAAAGCAGGCGCTCTCCCAGCTGAGCTAAGGCCCCTTAATACCTATTTACTTGAGAGTAAACCTCTCAAAACTGAACAAAGTAGCGACGAATGTGTAAGTTTCCGTAATATTCCTTAGAAAGGAGGTGATCCAGCCGCACCTTCCGATACGGCTACCTTGTTACGACTTCACCCCAATCATCTATCCCACCTTAGGCGGCTGGCTCCACAAGGGTTACCTCACCGACTTCGGGTGTTACAAACTTTCGTGGTGTGACGGGCGGTGTGTACAAGGCCCGGGAACGTATTCACCGCGGCGTGCTGATCCGCGATTACTAGCGATTCCGGCTTCATGTAGGCGAGTTGCAGCCTACAATCCGAACTGAGAGAAGCTTTAAGAGATTTGCATGACCTCGCGGCCTAGCGACTCGTTGTACTTCCCATTGTAGCACGTGTGTAGCCCAGGTCATAAGGGGCATGATGATTTGACGTCATCCCCACCTTCCTCCGGTTTGTCACCGGCAGTCTCGCTAGAGTGCCCAACTGAATGATGGCAACTAACAATAAGGGTTGCGCTCGTTGCGGGACTTAACCCAACATCTCACGACACGAGCTGACGACAACCATGCACCACCTGTCACTTTGTCCCCGAAGGGAAGACTTGATCTCTCAAGCGGTCAAAGGATGTCAAGACCTGGTAAGGTTCTTCGCGTTGCTTCGAATTAAACCACATGCTCCACCGCTTGTGCGGGCCCCCGTCAATTCCTTTGAGTTTCAACCTTGCGGTCGTACTCCCCAGGCGGAGTGCTTAATGCGTTAGCTGCAGCACTGAAGGGCGGAAACCCTCCAACACTTAGCACTCATCGTTTACGGCGTGGACTACCAGGGTATCTAATCCTGTTTGCTCCCCACGCTTTCGAGCCTCAGCGTCAGTTACAGACCAGAGAGTCGCCTTCGCCACTGGTGTTCCTCCATATATCTACGCATTTCACCGCTACACATGGAATTCCACTCTCCTCTTCTGCACTCAAGTCTCCCAGTTTCCAATGACCCTCCCCGGTTGAGCCGGGGGCTTTCACATCAGACTTAAGAAACCGCCTGCGCTCGCTTTACGCCCAATAAATCCGGACAACGCTTGCCACCTACGTATTACCGCGGCTGCTGGCACGTAGTTAGCCGTGGCTTTCTGGTTAGATACCGTCAAGGTAAGAGCAGTTACTCTCCTACTTATTCTTCTCTAACAACAGAGTTTTACGATCCGAAAACCTTCTTCACTCACGCGGCGTTGCTCGGTCAGACTTTCGTCCATTGCCGAAGATTCCCTACTGCTGCCTCCCGTAGGAGTCTGGGCCGTGTCTCAGTCCCAGTGTGGCCGATCACCCTCTCAGGTCGGCTATGCATCATGGCCTTGGTGAGCCGTTACCTCACCAACTAGCTAATGCACCGCGGGTCCATCCATCAGTGACACCCGAAAGCGTCTTTCAAATCAACACCATGCGGTGTCGACTGTTATGCGGTATTAGCACCTGTTTCCAAGTGTTATCCCCCTCTGATGGGTAGGTTACCCACGTGTTACTCACCCGTCCGCCACTCCTCTTTTCAAATGAGTGCAAGCACTCGGTAGAAAAGAAGCGTTCGACTTGCATGTATTAGGCACGCCGCCAGCGTTCGTCCTGAGCCAGGATCAAACTCTCATAATAAAAGTTGAACACGATCTTGCGATCGATAAGCTCATTTGGTTGCTAGCATATTGCTTGCTTGTTATAAATTGTTGTTTGTTTTTACCGTTGTAAAAACAACCTACACATTTGGTTCGTCTTACTTTGTTCAGTTTTCAAAGGTCTACCGTGTTACCTCGCAGCAACTTTTATATCATATCAAATCCTCGATTTGATGTCAACACTTTTTCAAAAAAAGTTTCAAAGTTTTTTTTCTGCTTGATGTTATCAACTGTTTCGTGACAACTTCATTAGTTTATCAGGTTACTTGTTATTTGTCAACAACTTTCTCGCTGATTTTTCAAGTTTTTTCAAACTCGAATTGTTATTCTATTTTCGTTCACTTGTCTTTGTTTCTTGCGACAACTTCACTAGTTTATCAGGTACGCAGCTGCTTGTCAACAACTATTTTACTGATTGCAAAAGTTTTTTTCAAACTTAAGCTGTTATATTATCTTCATCGTTTGGCGTGTTTCCTCGGTGCCTTGCGACAAGATATAATATAACAAGTTTTTCTTTATTGGTCAACCTTTTTTTGAAAGAATTATAAAAGGTTTTTTTCGTTTTTTACTATCATTCGTTATATTTTCGGCTTTAGAATAAAAAGACTATTAAAATTTGTCAATCTTACTAAAATTCTGCCTAATTACGATTGATTTGTTAGTTCAAACAGAAATAGTTCGAATAGATTCCCATTTGAATCACTTGAACTTCCACTATTTGTAAAGCCATTTTTCTCATAAAACTGTTTTAGCTTTTGATTACTAGCTAAACAATCCAAGCGCAACTCTGATACTTCACCACTGAATTCCAATTTTAATGCGCTAAGTAACTCTGTCCCATAAGATTTTCCTCTATATGATGGACGAATGATCACACGATGTAAGTAACAAGCTTCCTTATTAAATCCAACAGTTTTCCACAGTAGTCTATCCCACTCTGTAGGATTTTTCCATGCAGCAACCATTCCAACTAAATGATTCTTACTATTATAGAAGAAAAAAACTTCTTCTCTTGCTACTGCATCTGCTAATCCATGCTTATCTTCCCCTTGTAAAACGTCTGACCACTGATTGCTTCTGATTGATTTAAGCCAGTCAGCACTTTCTTTCAATAAAAACATTGCAGTTTCAGTCTCTTCAATCGTTGCTTTTCTTAATTCCATAGTCGTACTCTCCTAATTAATAGTAAAAAAACAGAACAAAACTATAATTTCGTTTTGTTCCGTAACATTTGAATAAAAGGTAACTAGCAGTATAAGCCTCTTATTTTTATGTATTTGCTTTTGTTTTAAAACATCGGTACTCCCTGAATATCATAAGAAGCTAATAAATTTTTTAATTCAGATGGTTTTTCCCACACATATCTATTATCAATAGTAGGAACTACAAGATCTTCATTCATTTCAAATACAAATAAAGGCATATTTTCAGCATCTGTATGTGCATTTGTCAACTCGACCAAATTAATTGAAGTAACATCTAGTTGAACCTCTTCTTTGAAAACTTGCAACATACTCGCTAATCCTGTCATATCTTCAGAAACTTTTGTTGTAACAAACGCCATTGACTCACCTACTGGATGAACAAGAAACTTTTTCGAACCATCATTTAGGTTCAGCATAATAGTACCAGCGACTTTTTTGTTAGACAAAACATCCACCTCAATTAATTTTTGTTTTCAGAAACTAGGAAAATTGTACCATATTTTCTGAAAAAAAACAGAATTATTTCTCAAGTAAAGCATCCATTGCCTCGTCAGTCCAGATAGGAAGCTCTTTCTTTAACGTTTCAAAGCCAATTTTTTTATTTTTATTGGTAAAATATTTTTTGCGGCGATGATTTGGCTGCGGTATTTGCTCCTCCAATGTTCTCAATGATAAACTAATTTTTTTTGAATATTCATCAATGTCAATAACTTGAACTTGAACTTTTTGTCCAACTGTTAATAAACTATGAATATTTTTGGTATAGCCTGCTTGCACTTCTGAGACATGGATCAGCCCTTGAACTGTATCGCTTAATGAAACAAAAGCCCCATAAGGTTGTAACCCTGTAATCGTCCCATCAAGAACCATCCCTATTTTGTATTCCATATTCATATCCTCTTTTCATTGTTCCCATCAAAATGTTGTACTCATCTAAAATGATATCATGTTCCAAGCAAAAGTGCATGAATTTATTTCTACTATTAAATTATTGATTCTTTTTGTTCATATTTTACTGAAAGTCCATTATACTATAGTTAGGTTTTAATAAATGAACATGTTTTCAATAGAAAGGATGAATTGAATGGTAGAATTTGATACAGTTTATGATCGTCGTAATACAAATTGTTCTAAGTGGGACTCCATTAAAGAGACTTATGGAGAAGATGACTTGCTGCCTTTATGGATTGCCGATATGGATTTCAAAGCGAATCCACCTGTGCTAAAAGCATTGAAAGACACGGCCGAACAGGGAATTTTAGGTTACTCCCCTGCTCCTGATTCTTTATATGATGCAATTCAAAGTTGGCAAAAGCGACACCACAATTATTCGATCAGTAAAGACGCAATTCTTTTCAACAGCGGTGTTGTTCCAAGTCTTTCTTTAGCTATACAAGCTTATACTAAACCTGGTGATGCCATCTTGATTCACGATCCTGTGTATCCCCCATTTGCTAAAGTCGTTGAACAAAATGACCGTAAGCTGGTTCGTAGTCAGTTACTAACAGAACAAGGTCACTTTGTCATGGATCTTACAGAAATGGAAAAACAAATCGTTGCTGAAAATATTCGCCTTTTTATTCTTTGCAACCCTCATAATCCAGGTGGACGCGTCTGGACTAAAAGTGAGCTGGAAGCTTTTGGTAAACTATGTGCCAAATATGATGTGCTTGTTATCAGCGATGAGATCCATCAAGACTTGATTTTTGCGCCACACGTGTTTACAACATTTACAAATGTTCATCCGACATTTAAAGATTTCTCAATTACCTTAACTGCTGCAACAAAAACATTTAATTTAGCTGGTATTAAAAACTCAATGATTTTTATTGAAAATCCTGATCTTCGAAAAAAATTCATTGCTGCACAAGAACGGAATTTCCAAAACGAGATCAATATTTTTGGTTATGTAGGGACAGAAGCGGCATATCAAAATGGTGATCGTTGGTTATCAGAGTTGCTAGTTTATCTAAAAGAAAATATCGACACTGTGAACGACTTTTTACAGGCAGAGCTTCCTAAAGTCAAAATGATGCGCCCAGAAGGCACTTACCTAATTTGGCTAGATTTTTCTGCCTACGGTTTGACTGATGCACAGCTGCAAAATCAACTGATTCATACCGGAAAAGTCGTGTTGAATCCAGGTATTTCCTTCGGTCCAAATGGCACTCAGCACATGCGTTTGAACGTTGCGTGTCCTAATGAAACACTTTTTGAAGGTTTACGTAGAATCAAAGCTTCTTTTGAATAGCATAAAAAACCCAAGCCAGGACTA
The DNA here is from genome assembly GCF_002148425.2 of Enterococcus sp. 12C11_DIV0727. Classification (NCBI taxonomy): domain Bacteria; kingdom Bacillati; phylum Bacillota; class Bacilli; order Lactobacillales; family Enterococcaceae; genus Enterococcus; species Candidatus Enterococcus lemimoniae. The sequence goes on from NZ_CP147248.1 coordinate 1,517,960, forward strand.
AGAGTTAGTTTTGGCTTGGGTTTTAGTTTTGACTGTTAAATGCTTACTCGCTGATTTCTACTTTATCAATAACGACATCGAATGTTGGACGATCTTGAGAGTCTCTTTGTACTCCGCCGATTTCATCGACAACGTCCATGCCTTCAACAACATGACCGAAAACCGTATGACGGAAATCTAACCAAGGTGTTCCACCATTTTTATACTCTTCGATCACTTCTGTCGGGAATCCAGCACCTTCTAATTGACCAAACATGTTAGCAGGTACATTTTGGTTGTTTACGATAAAAAATTGGCTGCCATTTGTATTTGGTCCAGCATTGGCCATTGATAGTGCACCACGTAAATTGAAGACATCTTTAGAAAACTCATCTTCAAATTTTTCGCCGTAAATACTTTCGCCGCCCATACCTGTTCCAGTAGGATCACCGCCTTGAATCATGAAGTCAGGGATAACGCGGTGGAAAATCACTCCATCGTAGTACCCTTTTTTCGCAAGTTGAACAAAGTTTTCAACTGTTTTTGGTGCGTGCTTCGGGAAAAGTTGCACTGTAATATCTCCGCGGTTGGTTTTTATCACGGCTTTAGGGCCTTTAACATTTGCTAAATCTAATTGTGGAAATTCTGACATTGTTATTTCCTCCTCGTTAATTTTTACTTACTTATAATATCATAAACAACTTCACTTGAAAATTCCATTATCTTTGTTATTCTTTTAAGAGAACCTTTTATTCACAAACTTCTACTTGCTTTTTTCTGTTACAAGTGCTATTTTGTGAAAAACGATATACAACTATTTTTGGGTTCATTTTATATAAATGAAAGCTTTTTTATTATAGAAACGGGAGGAAATTCTGATGTCTGATTCAAAAAACATTTATGATCTAACCATCGTCGGCGCAGGTCCAGTTGGCCTTTTCGCCGCTTTTTATGCAGGGATTCGTAAAGCCAAAACCAAAATAATCGATAGTTTACCCCAACTTGGCGGACAATTATCCACGCTTTACCCTGAAAAATATATTTATGATGTCCCTGGTTTTCCAGCAATTAAAGCCAGTGAGTTGATCGAAAATTTAGAAAAACAAATTGCTCCTTTTGCTCATGAAACTTGTTTAGAAGAAGAAGTGAGAAATCTGGTGCAGGAAGATGGCTACTTACGCATCGAAACATCAAAAGGTGTCCATTACTCCAAGGCTGTTATCTTAGCTATCGGAAATGGTTCATTTCAACCACGACGTTTAACGATTGATGGAGCAGCTGAACTTGAAGGCAATCATGTTCATTATTATGTAACGGATATGAATAAATTTTCAGGTAAAAAAGTCGCAATTGCAGGTGGTGGTGATTCCGCAATTGATTGGGCTTTAATGTTAGAGCCAATCGCAGAAAAAGTTTCCATTATCCATCGTCGTCCAGAATTTCGTGGACATGAACATAGCGTAGATAATTTAAAGAATTCTGAAGTTTTGATCTACACACCTTATGTCATTGATCAACTTTTAGTTGAAGATGACTCGTTTAAAGGAATCCAATTAAAAGAAACGAAAGCAGATAACTTTGAAAAGCTTGATTTAGATTCTTTAATTATTAACTACGGTTTCACTTCATCATTAGGTCATTTAAAAGATTGGGGCTTAAATGTTAGCCGCAATGCAATCGAAGTCAACTCTGATATGTCGACAAATATCCCTGGTGTTTATGCCGTTGGTGATATTTGCAACTATGATGGAAAAGTCAAACTGATTGCAACGGGTTTTGGTGAAGCGCCGACCGCCGTCAATAATGCACTGCACTTTATTAAACCAGATGCTAGAACGCAACCAATGCATAGTACTAGTTTATTTGAAGGAAAAGAAGCGAAAATGCTTTAATAAAAAATGGAACTGGCTGTTAAAAAGTCAGTTCCATTTTTGTTACCCCATTTCTTCTTGCCAAAGTATAATTGCCTTTTTTGTATTGTCAACCAGTTCTTCTGGAGTAGTCCCGGTAATTCGCTCCCCTTCAAATAAAACAAAATATGTTTGGGCACAAAGAACGCATTCGTTCATACAAGAATAAGAGATCACATCCCCATTTTCTTCAATAAAAGGATCACTTAACAACAACTCTGCTCCTTTAGCCAAATTTTGTTCACAACATTCTATTAGTGGATTCATTGATCTTCTCCTTGCAATTTTCTCTGTAGTTAGTATACCATTGATGTATTCTAAGTTTAAAAATGAAGCATTGGAGGTTTTTATTTTGGTCATAAAAGGCGAAACATTAGAAAAAAAAGCACGACAGTTATTAAAAGACCGTGGCGTTGAGATGGAAGATTTAGCTGAATTAGTTTTATTTTTACAAAAACCCTATATTGAAGATCTTGATTTAGCAACTTGTATTGAAAATATCGATAGCGTTTTATCTAAACGTGAAGTCCATAATACCATCATTACAGGTATCCAATTAGATATTTTAGCTGAAGAAAAAAAGTTACTTCATCCGTTACAAGAAATTCTAGAAGAAGATGAAGGTCTCTATGGAATCGATGAGATTTTGGCACTTTCGATCGTGAATGTTTATGGATCGATCGGGTTTACGAATTATGGTTATATCGATAAAGTAAAACCTGGAATCTTAGCTAAATTGAATTCACATGAAGGACCACAAGTTCATACCTTTTTAGATGATATCGTTGGTGCAATTGCAGCTGCCGCTGCTAGTCGCCTTGCTCATTCCCAACCTGACAAAAGTAGTATCACACAATAATTGTTCTTAAATACAAAAGCAAAACTCTACTGTCTCACTATTTATTGGTGACTAAACAAAAGAGTTTTGCTTTTATTTCTATTTTTAGCATCGTATCAATTGCCTATACATTAATTCTTACATTATAATAAGTTCAAAGTATATGATGCTATTTATACTTAAGTTTAAAGTTGCCGCTATAGGCACAAAGAGTTCTTCCGACAGTTGTAAGTAAATTTTTCAGTCGTTGATTTTCTTCCCCAAAAGATAAATCAAAGGCCTATAGCGGTAAACTTTATTCATCTTACTTTTAAGAAAAAATAAAAAGACGATCCTGAGGTATAACTCAAAGAGTTGTATCTCAGGATCTTACTATTCGAATACAAAATGAGAGCAAACGGTCCTCCATACTTCGAGAATCAGAGTGAAACGAGAACCGTAGATGCAGAAGCAACTCATTCAATTATTGATTTGTTGACACAGCCATCTTGAGTGCTTGTAACGGATCAAAATGTTGAATCGTATAAACAACTGCTCCTTCTTGCCATACCACTGAATTCGTTTGATAGCTATCACTCGTACTAGCTGTCAAAGAAATCTGTCCAACTGTTTGTGGTGCCGGCAACATTGCGGTTTCTAAGTACGCAACTGTTTCTTTAGCCACAGGCTCTGCTACTTCACCGTTGATGTTTGACGCTCGAACAACTAAGCTCCAATTTCCTTCCTGCCATGATAAAAAAGTAGAACCTGCCGCTCCTTGCTGATGCCCAGTTATTCCATAACCTAGATCAATCGGATTCCCACCATTATCAATGATTTGATTTACTGCGCTAGCCGCTGCTTCGTTTGAGGCATAAGTTTTTTTTTCAAATGAAGCAATTGGTTGTAAATCATTGACGGCCAGATCATTCACCTCAATTGGACTTGTTTCAGCATAATACAAAATTCTAAAATTAGCTTGATCTGCTGCACTCGTAGTCGCTGCAGTCAAATATTCAGCCGTTCGGCTCGTCAATATAGCCTGCGGTAGATGTGTAGTTGAAAATGCTGTATTTAATTGATTCAAAACTGTATCGGCCTGTTTAGCCGGCGTATTGCTTTCTGTTTTTACGGCAGAATTACTTTCACTGGTCTTTGTTTCTGTTGAAGATGTAGATGTTTTTGTAGTGCTTTCGCTTGTACTTGATTTCGTAGTGCTTGTGCTCGTTGATTTGGATGTTTGGCTCGTTTTTTCAGTATTTTTGGATGAACTAGAACTTTCTGCTGTTTTACCTTTTCCCCCGCAAGCAGCTAGTGATAGTCCTGCGATTAATATGAATGAATAAATCAATTTCTTTTTCATGATTTCCCCTCCTAGATGTTTCTTTCTTTTAGTTTATCATCAAATAGCTGATTACTCACTTTATATGATTATTACGTTAAATAAGTTGGAAATAAACAAAAAAAGAGAACGCATATTCCATCTTCTAAACGTCCAAAGACGCCGACAGAATACCGTTCTCGTGGGTTTGGCACCCAATGGGTCGTAAGGGGCTCGAACCCATGACCCGCTGATTAAGAGTCAGCTGCTCTACCAACTGAGCTAACGACCCAAATAATTAGTACTTAAATATTGTAGCATTTGAAAGTCGTTTGTTCAAGAGGAAACATTGGATACAATGAAATAAATCACGACCATTTTATCTCATTGTATCTTCTCTTTTTTATTCCCCTTGTTCTTTTTTTACAGGACAAGTCGTATGACAATCATCACAACTTTCCCCTTTTTTAATTCGAGAATAGACAACATATCCTGCTCCGCCAAAAATCAATACTGCTAAAATCAACGTTGCCATACTTTTACCCTCTTTCTAATGTTGCCATTGTGACAACTGGTTCTTCCGTTACTTTTGGTTTTCTAACTAGGTAATAGCCCATAATGATTACGAATAGCATTGCCATAATTATTCCTACACCAAATTGGCCATTTTCAAAGATAACATGCCCAAACTGATAGATAATGAAACTGACTACATAAGCTAAGCCACATTGATAACCGATCGCGCCCCAAGTCCATTTCCAATCACCCATTTCTCTACGAATTGCACCAATTGCTGCAAAACATGGTGCACATAATAGGTTAAAGACTAAAAATGAATAGGCTGCAACGGGTGTAAACGCGCCCTGCAATGCAGACCAAACTTCCACGCCATCTTCTGATACTTCACCTAAATGACCAAACAAAATACCAAATGTACCAATCACATTCTCTTTTGCAACTAAGCCTGTGATCGTCGCAACAGCTCCTTGCCAAGTGCCCCAGCCAAGTGGTGCAAATAGTGGTGCGATGACTTTACCCAAATTTGCCAAAATACTTTGGTCTTCAGCCGCTTCTTGTAATGTAAATGTATACGTAGATGTAAACCAAATGATGATACTCATCACAAAAATAATTGTTCCGGCTTTTTTCACAAATGATTTACTACGATCGTAGGCATGACGGAGAACGCCACGCAATTGCGGCATATGATACGCTGGTAATTCCATGATAAATGGTGCTGGATCACCTGAAAATGAACGCGTCTTCTTTAATGCAATCCCTGATAACACAATCGCTGCGATCCCAATAAAATAAGCGGATGGCGATACCCAACTACTTTTTGGAAAAAAGGCCCCAGCAATCAAGGCAATGATCGGTAATTTCGCTGAACAAGGCATAAATGTAGTAACCATAATCGTCATCTTACGATCTTTTTCATTTTCAATCGTTCGACTCGCCATAACTCCTGGTACACCACAGCCTGTTGCAATCAACATCGGAATAAAAGATTTTCCTGATAGACCAAATTTTCTAAATAAACGATCCATCACAAAAGCGATTCTTGACATATAACCACAATCTTCTAAAAAGCCTAAGCATAAGAATAAAACGGCTAACTGCGGTAAGAACCCTAAGACTGCGCCAACTCCAGCGATGATCCCGTCTAAAATCAAACTTTGCATCCACGGGGCTACATGCCAACTTGCTAATAGTCCTTCAACCGTTGTCGGCACAATATTTCCAAATAATTCATCATTGATCCAGTCAGTCCCCATTGTCCCAACAGTTTGAATCGCTAAATAATATACAAACCACATGATCAGTGCAAAAATTGGTAAGGCTAACCAACGATTGGTTACGATTCGGTCGATTTTATCACTTGTACTAAATGTAATTTCATTTTTTTCAATTGCACATAGAGCAGTCAAACGCGTGATAAACTCATAACGTTCATTGATCACGATCGCTTCACTATCATCACCAAAGATTTGTTCAGTGATCTTGATGATTTCTTCTATTTCCTTTTGTTGGTGTTCACTTAACTCAAGTTCTTCATGAACCCTAGCATCTCTTTCAAACAATTTAATACTATACCAACGTGCTTGTTTTGCCAGCACATTATTTCCTAAAACATCCATGATTTCATTTAATGCTGCTTCTAAACGATTATCATACGTTGGATAGTTCAACTCTGGAGGAAAAATTTCAGCAGCTTTTACTGCTTTTTTTACTAATTCATCCAGTCCTCGATTTTTTAAAGCACTAACACCAGATACATCCACACCTAAACCATAAGAAAGTTTTTCAATATTGATTTTCCTACCTGTTTTATCCAGAATATCCATCATATTCAATCCAACCACAACTGGAATACCTGTTTCCATCAATTGTGTTGTTAAATATAAGTTTCGTTCTAAGTTTGTCGCATCAACAATATTGACAATAACATCTGGTCCACCGCCCAGTAAATAGTCTCTGGCAACGACTTCTTCTGGAGTGTAAGGAGAAAGGGAATAAATACCAGGTAAATCTTGGATCGTTACTTGTTTGTTTTTTTTCAGTTTACCTTCTTTTCGTTCAACAGTAACACCTGGCCAATTTCCTACATATTGATTGGCACCTGTCAGTGCATTGAATGCTGTTGTTTTTCCACTATTCGGATTTCCTGTCAGCGCAATATGTTGCTCTTTCATCCTATACTCCCTCTTTCTGTACCAAGACTAGTTCTGCTTCATTTTTTCTTAATGTCAATTCATAACCACGTAAATTGATTTCGATTGGATCTCCTAATGGCGCCATTTTTCTAACAAGTAAATCTACACCTTTTGTCAGTCCCATATCCATCAACCGTCTTTTAACCGCTCCTTGCCCATGAATACCAATTACACGAGCTTTCTCCCCAATTGTTAATTGGTCGAGAGACACCCAATTTTCTTCATCAATACTTTTTTCTACTATAATAATCTGTTTCAATACAGATAGGTTGATCGCAATTCGGCTATTGTGTAACAAAACAATTCCATTCTCACTCGAATAATTTACCAACACGACTTTTCCACCTGGCACAAGACCAAGATTATTCAAATGCTTCTTCGCAAAACCTTCTGCCTGAATCTCTTCAATTGTATAAACCTTGTTTAACTTTGCTTGTGCCAATGTCAACATTGGATTACCCTCCCCATTCTAAATACCACTATATGATAACGACGTTTCACTTTGTACTTTTCAATATAAAAACAACCACGCTAACCATTTGTGAAAAAGTTTCATTTTAATCATCAATGATATTGATAATCGTTCTCATTAAGTATACCTGTTTGTGAGACTTAAATCAATCTTCTTTCTACCTATAGTAAGATAATATTTTCTGCGCTTAAGTAACTAAATTTGATTAGTGTATCTTAGATCAATCGACCACTATATCTTGTGTTTCGCCAATTAGAATTTCCGATGAAAATTTTAATAAATTTCTTTTTTTAACGCTAAAATAGCAAGAATAGCCGCTCAAATCTAGAGAATACGTGCTTTCATATTTCTTTCAAAAACACAAAACATGGTATTCCATCCAAAAATAACCACAATATGTAGTGCCTAAGTGTTGACTTTTTCCCTGAGAGATTTATACTAGTGAAGTAAACTAATTGAGGGGGAATTAAAAATGAACGTAAAAATCTTTTCTAAAAATAATTGTATCCAATGTAAAATGGCAAAACGCTTTTTGAGCGAGAATAATATAGCATTTGAAGAAGTAAATATCGATATCCAACCAGACGCAATCGATTGGTTAAAAGAACAAGGATTCCAAAGTGTTCCGGTTATCACTTCTGATGCTACAACAGTTGTAGGATTCCGTCCTGATCAATTAAAACAATTGGCTAGCTAAAATGAAAATCGTTTATTTTACTGTCACCGGACAAACCAGACGCTTCATTAAAAAATTGGATTTAGCAGCTTATGAGATTGAGCCTGCGGATCCTTTTTTTGAGATAAATGAGCCTTTTGTCCTCGTCGTTCCTACTTATGACCAAGAAATCACTGAAGTAGTGAACGATTTTCTTGATTACAAAAGTAATCAGAAACAGTTAAGAGGCGTGGCCGGCAGCGGCAATCTTAATTTTGCAGAATTATTTGTGTATACTGCCAAAGACATAGCCCGCGAGTATAAAGTTCCTATGGTTTTTGCTTTTGAATTTAGCGGCACGAACGAAGATGTAGAATCCTTTAAGAAAGTAGTGAGTGAACTTGAGTCTAAAAGAAATTAAAGATGTCAGCTATTTTAAGCTGAATAATGAGATCAACCGTCCTATTGATGGACAAATCCCTTTACATAAGGACAAAGAAGCACTAGAAGCATTTTTCAATGAGAATGTTCTTCCTAATACAAGAACTTTCAATACTATAGAAGAAAAAATCAATTATTTAATTGAAAATGATTATTTAGAAACTGCATTTATCGCCAAATATTCTATGGCTTTTATTGAACAACTATATACATTTCTTGATGAACAACGATTTGAATTTAAATCATTTATGGCAGCTTACAAGTTTTATTCACAATACGCGCTTAAAAACAACGAAGGAACTGAATACTTAGAAAGCTATGAAGATCGTGTGGCCTTCAATGCTTTGTACTTTGCTGATGGCAATGAAGAACTAGCGTTGATTTTAGCTGATGAAATGATCCATCAACGCTACCAACCTGCAACCCCTTCTTTTTTGAATGCTGGACGCAAACGTCGTGGTGAGCTTGTTTCTTGTTTCCTGATCCAAGTAACCGATGATATGAACAGCATTGGTCGTTCAATCAACTCAGCCTTACAATTATCACGTATTGGTGGCGGTGTGGGAATCACACTAGCGAACTTGCGTGAAGCAGGCGCTCCAATCAAAGGATACGAAGGTGCTGCCAGTGGCGTGGTTCCTGTTATGAAATTGTTCGAAGATAGCTTTAGCTATTCTAATCAATTAGGTCAACGTCAAGGTGCTGGAGTTGCTTACCTAAACGTTTTCCATCCAGATATCGAAATGTTCCTTTCAACGAAAAAAGAAAACGCGGATGAAAAAGTTCGTGTGAAGACTCTTTCTTTAGGTGTTGTGGTTCCTGATAAATTTTATGAATTAGCTCGTAACAATGATGATATGTATTTATTTAGCCCATATAGTGTTGAACGTGAATGCGGTGTACCGTTCTCTTATGTTGATATTACAAAAGAATACGATAATCTAGTAGCTAATCCTAAGATTCGTAAACGTAAAATCAAAGCCCGTGATCTAGAAAATGAAATTTCTAAATTACAACAAGAATCTGGTTATCCATATATCATCAACATTGATACAGCCAACAGAAGCAATCCAGCTTATGGTAAAATCATCATGAGTAATCTATGTTCAGAGATCTTACAAGTTCAAACACCATCTGTTTTAAATGGTAAACAAGAATATGAAACACTTGGTACAGATATCAGCTGTAATTTAGGTTCAACTAATATCGTTAACTTGATGGACAGCCCAGACTTTGGTAAATCGGTTCGTGCAATGACTCGTGCCTTAACATTTGTAACAGATGCTTCTGATATCGATGTCGTGCCTTCTATTCAAAACGGAAACAAATTAAGTCACACAATTGGACTTGGTGCAATGGGTCTGCATACGTTCTTTGCCAAAAATCATATGGAGTATGGTTCAAAAGACTCACTAGATTTTACTAATGTATACTTTACTCTATTAAATTACTGGACATTAGTTGAAAGTAATAATATCGCTAAACAATACAATGAGACCTTCTATAATTTCGATAAATCTGATTATGCGAATGGTTCATACTTTGATAAATATATCGAAGGAGATTTCACTCCTCAATCAGATAAAGTCAAAGAAATCTTTAAAGATATCTTTATCCCAAGTTCTGATGATTGGGCAAAATTACGTGATGCAGTGAAAACAGATGGTTTATATCATCAAAACCGTTTAGCTGTAGCTCCTAATGGCTCTATCTCTTACATCAATGATACAAGTGCTAGTATCCATCCGATTACTCGTATGATCGAAGAACGTCAAGAAAAGAAAATCGGTAAAATTTACTATCCTGCTCCTTATCTAGCTAATGATACGATTCCATACTATACATCTGCTTATGACATGGACATGCGTAAAGTTATCGATGTTTATGCAACAGCTCAACAACATGTGGATCAAGGAATGAGTTTAACCTTGTTTATGCGTTCTGAAATTCCTGAAGGTTTATATGAATGGAAAGATTCACCAAAACAAACAACGCGTGATCTGAATATTTTACGTCACTATGCTTTCCATAAAGGCGTTAAATCAATTTATTACGTAAGAACATTTACTGACGATGCCGAAGAAATCGGCAGCAACCAATGTGAAAGTTGTGTCATCTAAAAATTAAGAGCAACAAACTCGCAAAAAACAAACAAGGCGCCCTCTGGTCGCCTTGTTCTATGATTTACTGTATTTTAACGTAAAGGTAATGAGGAGGAAAATACATGGCAACCTATTATGAAGCGATTAACTGGAACGCTATCGAAGATGTTATCGACAAATCTACTTGGGAAAAACTAACGGAACAATTCTGGTTAGATACTCGTATTCCTTTGTCTAATGATTTAGATGATTGGAGAACCCTTTCAGACTTAGAAAAAACAACTGTCGGCTACGTTTTTGGTGGTTTAACGCTACTAGATACCGTTCAATCTGAAAGTGGGATGGAACAACTAAGAAATGATGTCCGCACGCCACACGAAGAGGCTGTTTTAAATAATATCCAATTTATGGAATCGGTCCATGCTAAAAGCTATTCTTCTATTTTTAGTACATTAAACACTAAAAAAGAGATCGATGAAATATTCGAATGGACAAATTCAAATGTCTATCTGCAAACAAAAGCAGAAAAAATCAACGAAATTTATAAAAATGGTACGCCGCTAGAAAAGAAAGTTGCGAGTGTCTTTTTAGAAACCTTCTTATTCTATTCAGGTTTTTATACGCCTCTTTATTACCTAGGGAATAACAAACTAGCCAACGTTGCTGAAATCATCAAATTGATCATTCGCGATGAATCTGTTCACGGAACGTATATTGGCTACAAGTTCCAATTAGGTTTCAATGAATTATCTGAAACAGAACAAAACGAAATGAAAGATTGGATGTACAACCTTCTTTATGAATTATACGAAAATGAAGAACGTTATACAGAAGAATTGTATGATGGTTTAGGTTGGACTGAAGAAGTGAAGACCTTCTTGCGTTACAATGCAAACAAAGCCTTGATGAACCTTGGTATGGACCCATTATTTGCGGATACAGCGAATGATGTCAACCCGATCGTTATGAATGGTATCTCTACTGGTACAAGCAATCATGATTTCTTCTCTCAAGTTGGTAATGGTTACTTATTAGGAACTGTTGAAGCAATGAAAGATGATGATTATCTAATTGGTATGGATTAATTCTTTCTAAAAAAGTCTAAGATAAAACCCAACGGTTTTATCTTAGACTTTTTTTATCCATTCAACATTTAAAAGAAAATCAGACTTTAAACAATTTGATCTTCTAGCCCACTCTCTTTAGCCTCTTTTTTAATCTTATAAATCTTACTAATATTAATGCCCAAGGTCTTGATCACGGCATAAACAGGAATACAAATCAGCATCCCAATAATTCCTCCCACACTTCCTGAAGCGATCAAAACTAAAATAATCGTCAGTGGATGGATATTCATTGATTTCCCCATTAAAAGTGGCTTGATCAGATTACCATCCAATTGTTGGATCACTAAAATCGATAAAGCCATGTATAACGCTTGCCAAGGTAAAATGAATAGCCCAACTAAAATAGCTGGAACAGCACCAATAAACGGTCCAACATAAGGAATGATATTCGTTAAACCACAAAAAACAGCTAACAGCAAAGCATACGGCTGTTTAAATATCGTCATCGCAATAAAGCTTAGAATCCCAATAATCAGCGCATCTAACACCGTACTACTGATATAAGCTGACAGCGTTTGATTTAATTCTCTAACCGTTTGACGTAACTCACTGCGAATACTCTTTGGAAAGAAATGGGACATTGCATCCAAAAACTTATGACCATCTTTAAACATGAAAAACAAAATAAATGGCACAGTAAAAAGTAAAATAAAGAATCTCATCAATACCCCAACAATTTTTGAAAGACTGCTCGTTACACCGACAATCGCAAAATTTAAAATATTACTGATTGTAATGTTCGCTTTATCTAATTGTTCTTGAATATTAAACCCCTTAAACGCTTCTAAATCACTTAATTCATTCAACCATTGATTCATTTCTTCTGCATAGCTTGGAAGCGACTGGCTCAATTCTAAAGATTGATTAACCAATTGAGGTACCACGTTCATAATTATCAATGCAATCAAAATAATCAAAACTGCAAACGTAAGCATAAACCCAACAATTCTAGGAAGTCCTCGTTTTTCTAACAAAACAACGATTGGATCGAACATATAATATAAAAATCCGGCAATCAATAATGGCATAAAAACTGCAGATACCATTCCTACTATTGGGCTAAAAACATTTGGCATTTTTAATAAAAAGAAAACACCGATGATTGTTAGTACAATTTCTACTGTCCAAAATAATAATTTTGATTGTTTAAACAAAGAACCCATACAAAACCTCCAATACATAGTAATTTCATTCTATCATTCTTTTCAAGTATAAAAAGATTTTTTTCAATTTAAACTGTTATCCTAGCAAAAAATTTCTCTCTCTAATACTCATAACTTTTTCATGCTATACTTACGTTGTATAACTATTTGACCAAATCAATTACTTCAAGAGGTGTCTCATGACTATTTTAGTTTATAAATTATTGCTAGGATTTATTGCAGGTAGCTTGATTGGTATTTTTTCATATATCACAGAGTTACTGACAAAGTCTGGTGTTATGGCTGTAGTTATTATCGCTATGTTCGTTTGTGGATTTGGCTCATGGCAAACTTGGGGCTTACTGATTTTATTTTTTGGTAGTTCAGGGTGCATTCATCTAGTAAAAAAGATACTCAAAGTATCTGATATTGAATCTATTACTGAAAAAAAACATACAAGAGATGCTTGGCAAGTATTTGCTAACAGTCTTCCAGCAGTTATTTCATTAGTTCTTTTCTATTATACAAAAAATCAATTATTTATGGTTGGTTATGTTAGTGGTGTCGCAGGAGCAACAGCTGATACCTGGGGCTCAGAGATCGGTATGTTAAGCAACAAACTCCCACGCTCGATTGTTTCATTTAAACCAGTTGAAGCTGGTCTTTCTGGTGGTGTTTCTGTTCTTGGTAGCCTTGCTTCTTTCTGTGGTAGTTTGTTGATTTCAATAACCTTTTGGCTTCTTTATGGTTGGTATCAACTGTACCAATATCCCATAAGTTTACTAATCATGGTGCCGCTTATTTGCGGTCTTATTAACTCTCTTGTGGATAGCCTATTAGGCGCAACACTTCAAGCAAAGTATCGTTGTCTTATCTGTGGACAACTGACTGAACAAAAACAACACCATCTTCAACAAACTAAACAGATCAGTGGTATTTCCTGGCTATCAAATGATTGGGTTAATTTTCTTAGCGGTAGCTTAACAGTTTTGTTAAGCTGGAGCATACTTTTTTTCATCTAAATAGTAATCATATAAAAAGAAGGTTCACTTGAACATTTTCAAGGACCTTCTTTTTTATGTTTATCAACGCAACTCAGATACTAACTAAACGCAATTTCGTTATATTTTTATAGATCGACAAATCCTCTATAACCTCTGCATAGGTCATGCCTTTTGGTAAATCGATCGTATAAATATTTGTGTAAATCTGCGTATCATCAACCAATACCACATTAAAGTTAACATCTTCTATTTCGATTTTATGTTCTTCAAAATATTGATTGATAAATTCTTTTGTTTCCTGCTTGTGGATATAACGAATTTCTAATTTTTTGGTTGTCGGAACATGAATTACTTTTCTAACCAATGTCAATGCAATGAAAATACCCACAAAGCTAGTAATTGCAATAGCATAGTAACCCATACCGATCGCAATACCTAATCCTGCTACAGCCCAAAGAGAAGCAGCTGTGGTTAAGCCTGTCACCGACTGTTTGGTAACAATGATCGTTCCAGCGCCTAAGAACCCAATTCCACTCACTACTTGAGCAATTAGACGTGCTTGATCCGAACGAATCACACCAGTCAATTCTGGATGATTGATCGCATCCCGCAAAGCACTTGCTGCAATTTCAACTTGAATCAAGGCAATGATTGTTGCACCCATACAAACTAAAATGTGTGTCCGCATACCCGCCGGTCGATTTTTGTATTGGCGTTCAAATCCAATCACACCACCAATCAGCATGGCCAAACATAGCCGTATAATAATCTCAGAAACTGTTAAACTTATATCCATCATACTCATTCCTCCTACTGCTCTTCTATTTCATTATAGCACTAATTCAGATTAAGAGAATGACGTTCCTCTCAACAAAAAAATGTGCCTAGGAGCTAACTATTTAAGTTAAATCCCGGCACAGCTCTATGAATCTTATAATTTGCTTGCTGCTGCATCATCAATAATGACAACCACATCAGAATGATTTTGTAATGCACTTGCTGGTAGATCAACAGAAACAGGACCATCGATCATGCCTTTGATTGCATCTGCTTTAGCTTCTCCATAAGCCATTAAAATCATTTTCTTCCCTTTCATGATTGAACCAATTCCCATAGAAACAGCTCTAGTTGGTACATCTTCCACTTTTTCAAAATTACGTTTATTCGCATTGATCGTAGATTCTGTTAATTCAACAACATGAGTTAAACTATCTAAAGGTGTTCCTGGTTCATTAAAACCAATATGTCCATTTTGGCCAATACCTAAGATTTGAATATCGATTGGATTACTATCGATAATACTTTCATAGTGCTTGCATTCAGCCGCTAGATCTTCTGCTTTTCCATTAGGTACATATGTGTCTTTAAATGGTTTTTTATTGAATAATTGATCGTTCATGAAATAACGGTAACTTTGATCATCTTCTCCACCTAAACCAACGTATTCATCCAAGTTTACAGAAGTCATATCAGTAAAATCTAAATCACTTGCAGTCATTTCTTTATATAAAGTTTCTGGCGTACTTCCTGTAGCAAGACCCAAAACTTTCGCACCATTGTTCATGCCTTCTTTAATCAGTTCAAATGCTTTTTTCCCGCCTTCTTCAGCGTTCGCTACTTTGATAATTTGCATTAAAAATTGCTCCCTTGTATTCATATTTGGTATAGTCCAATTATAACACCGTATAAAAAAGATTTCTAGTCTAAAGTAGGTGGAAATTAAAAAAAAACTTCTATTCTGATTAAGAATAGAAGTTTTAGCTTTAGTAACCATCTCCTGAATAAGGAGTTTCTTCTGCTACGGCATTTGGATCAGTATATCCAGACCCGCCACCATTAACGTCTGTCGTTGGATCTACATAACTAGTTGTACCGTAAGCATTAGTATCATACCCACTATACGTGCCCGTCTCATCACCAGTAGCATAATTACTATAGTTGGCATTATCAGTTGCCTGCATTTTTTCATTTTTAGCCATACCTAATTGAGCACGTAAATCAGTTTGGACTTCAAACAATTTCGTCGGGTCCAGTAACTGATAGTAAATGCCCCCGATTTCGGTACCTTCCCCCTCTAATTGTAAGGAGTCGATGTCTTTAAAAGCAGGCATATATTTCTTTTGAATATCTACCATGTTATCCCAAGTCAAATCGGTTTTTACATTATCTTTTACCGCGTCCAAAATTTTTCTGTATTTCGCTACACCGTCTAAACTGATTACTTTGTTAACAATTTTTTCAACCACTTCTCGCTGACGACGTTGACGACCAATATCGCCTTCTGGATCTTCTTTACGCATACGAGCGTAAGCTAAGCCAGTTTCTCCGTCCAATTTAACTTTACCAGCAGGAACAACGATGCCATCTAATGTGAACTCACCAATTGTATTATCAACTTCAATACCGCCCACAGCATCAATTAGGTCTTTCATACCTTTCATATTGATCGACACATAATTATCTATTGGAATATCCAATAAATTTTCAACCGTATCAATCGCCATCTTAGCCCCACCAAAAGCATATGCATGATTCAATTTATCTTCGGTCCCATTACCAACAATTTCCGTCAAGATATCTCTATCCAAACTAATCATTGTTGATTTCTTTTCTTTCGGATTAATAGTAACTACCATTGTAGTATCTGAGCGACCTTGTTCCGTACGACCTAGATCTCCAGTATCGATTCCCATCAATAAAACAGAGAATGGCTCTTGAGCATCGATATTTACAGCTACATCTCTTTTTTTAGATGTTCGATCGATAGACTCGAAAACCCCTTTCACTGTATATGTTGCATCGGAGTACATTTTAATCCCATATGCACAAAAGCCAGCAACTGATATAAGAACCACTCCTAAAACAGTCAATATTACTTTTTTCCATAGATTCATAAGACACTTCCTCATTTTTTACAAGAATAATTCATGAAACCTATTTTCTCACAATTTGAATCACGCCGCAACTTTTTTGGGGAATTGGCATGATATCTTAATGTATTTGTAAAATAATGATAGAGAGATTCCAATTAATTTTTGCTTACTCCCATTATTTAAAATATTCATTGTCCCCAACTAAATTCTAATCATCAGAATTTATATTTTCTTTTAAATGTCTCCACGCATCTCTATTTTTAGGGAAATTATAAATATTAAATGTGCTAACTAGAATTAACGTGATAAGAAATACTTGCCCTAAACTAAAAAAGATACTAAGAAAAACAAAAATTAATACAATAATACTATCCCAAGGAATCGAAGATGAATACTTAATTTCTAATTTAGCATTTAATATCCTTCTAAAAAAATAACTTTTCAAAATAGAAACTACTGTTATCATAAATATTACACCATCAAGAGATTCAAATATCCAAATAACTGGATAAATAACAATTATTGTCATTAAAACCATTAAGGTATTTACTTGTAATAGCTTTCTTTCCATTCGCAAAACTTTAAGGTATGTATTATATAACATAGCAATTTTACTTTCAAAAATTGTCATAGGAAATATAAACGCTAAATATTTTATCCCAGAAGAATATGCAGGAAGGAATAGTTGAAGAAAAAGATAAACTGGAAAATATAAAAATAGAATATTCAGCAATACATTAGATAATAGCTTATCAATGTACTTAAAAGCCTCTTTCATTCTATTACTTTCCATTCTTTTTAAAATCGGAAAAAAAACAATAGAAATGGAATTGATAAAAACCATTATCATATTTGTCATACTGATAATTAAAGATATTTTTCCAAAAACTTGAATAGACCATTTCAACTCAATACTCATTCTTATGATCCCCATAACTAATATACTACTAATATTAGATAAAGTAACATTAATTCCCATTTTACAAAAATAAACTGAATCTTTAACTCCCGTACTGACTGACTTGATCTTTCCCAAAATCATAGATCGTGATACATATGCTAATAATATATTTGTAATAAGCTTAGAAAAAAGATCCACGATAATAAAAAAGTCAAACTTTTTCGCTCTTAAAAAAACTAGACTTACTATTCCAATTATTAATAACATTTTTTCTAGAATCATAGCTACTGAAAATATTTTAAGTTCATTAGTTGCCTGTAACTCATATGTTAAAACAGATCTAGGTACTATCAATAGTAAAGCTATTGCCGAAAATATAAGTATCATACTTTTTTGGGGGTCAATTGAATTTCCATAGATTCCAATAGTAATTAGCACTAACATGAAAAATACAGAAATAACAGATAAATTCAAAAATTGATTTCTTAACCTTTTTTTGGGCAATTCATCATAATGACTGCCACCAAATTCTAAATATATACCTTCAGGTATACCTAAAGTAAGATATTGAAGATATGTAGTGTAAAATATATAAAGTTGCCAATAACCATATAGTTCAACACCAATAAATTTAGGAACAAAAATGATTAAGAAAAACGATGTAAACAAATTAACCATATTTGATGTAAATGTATAAGATAAACTTGTTAAAATTCTCTTTCTCATTTTATTAAACCTTCGCTTTACTATTATTACCAATTTTTTTCAATGTATATGCCATTAAAAAAATAACTATTACACTAAAAAGCTTAGGTAAAGACAACGAAGCAACTAAAAAGTTTGTAAAGCTACTTCTTGGTGCAAACATAAGCTGCCTTGCCATCAGAAAAAAAATACCTTTAAAATAAGGATTCAAAAGTGATATAAAACGGTAAAAATTTCTTAGGAAAAAACCATAAAATAAATTTCCTAATATTAAGCCAACATAAGAAAAGTCTTTAAACAATTCGGCTATATAGCTGCTTCCATATCCTATCCCTTTTAAATATAAATCTGGCATTATATAATAGGAAATCGTATGAGAAAAAAGATTTCCCTCCAAAGCTCTACTTACATTCTGCCCAACATAAAAATTTTCAGTATTAGTTAAACTCATAATAATTCTTGTTTTAAAAAATTCAATAATTGGACCGAACGAGTAATTTTTATCTGGCAAAGAATCTCTAAAATTAATTGTGTAACCCAAAACATTTACACTAACTCCTTGTGAGAAGAAAAAATCAAGAATAGATTCAGAAACACGATTTGTCGCTAGAGAATCCCCCCTCCTTAAATTCCCAACTACATTAAGTACTATAAAAAATATTGGAAGAATGCAAATCCCTAATAATATTTGTTTTTTGCTAATCCATTTCTCACGTTTATTTGAAAAATATTCTCTATAGAACAAATATAATACAAGTATAATAATGTTTAGAAGAAAATCTGATCTTCTTCCGGACCACAAACACAACATACCTTCAACTAAATATAGATAAATAAGAGGGAAAGCCTCTTTTTTACAAGGCATACAGCCTAAAAAAATAAAAAAACTGATATCATACATTTCACTGAGAAATACTATCCCACCAGGTAATGAAGAGCGAAAAGAAGAAAACATTTCATAGTATCCTTGTGAATTTGTTCCCTGTATCAATTCAAACAGTACAAATACCCTGAGGATAAATGACAATAAAAATATATATTTGCTTACCAACTTGATTTCCTCATAATTACTTTGAGCCAAATTATGATTTAATCGTATTTTTATAAAGCTTCCTATAAAAAGAAATATCAAACTCACAAAAAGTAATAATAAAACATCTACAATGAGTTGTGTATCATAAAAAGCTGTACCAAATAAACCAACTAGATTCTTTTTATAACCCAAGATTCCTGTGACAACTATTCTCCCGAATAAAAACGTAAAAAATGTTATCAAAAAAAGGGAAAAGGGTATGTTATCTGGATACTTTGTAAAAGAAGCAATGAAGAACGAAACTATTAGAATTAACAAAACTATTGACATAGCCTCATAGTTCATTATTTGATAATAATAAACAAAACATATTATCAAAAGAGGGAAAAATATTATTTGAATTATGTTAAACAATAAATTTTTTCTCATATATCCCCCTCTAATAACTCTTGACAAAATTTTTGATAGTTTTTCTCTTCATTTAACATTGTCTGCCATGTAAGAAAAGCATTTCGTGACATCTCATTATATTTCTCTTCTGAAAAATTATTTAAATCAATAATTTTTTCCAGAAGATCTCGATGAGTTATTTGAAAATCCACTAAAAATCCATTATATCCATCTTTTACAATATCTGAAGTTCCACCCACATCAGATGCAATTACTGGTAAAGACATACTAAAAGCTTCCATTATCGATACAGGAGTTCCTTCCGATTCAGACACATTTATAAATAAGGACACTTCTTTATCTTTATAGATACTCATTACATCCTTATTCTTAACATATCCATAAAACTCATACTTACCTTCTACTAACTTTTTCTTCGCATATTTGCGTATTTTTTTTTCATAAGAAGTTTTTCCAGATCCTAGATGAACCCATTTATAATCTATACCTCTTTTTTCACAAAGGCTTAGTGTGTCAATAATTTTTTCAATTTTTTTTAGTGGTCTTATAGTCGAGCAACTAACTAAATATATTTTTTTATTGTCATGTTGAATAAACATGTCACTAATTGATTTGACCCCCAACTTCCTCACAGCAACTTTTTCTTTAAAATTAGGCACTCTTTGTATCAACATATTTTCCCCATAAGTTGATACTGGATAAACAAAATCCATATTTCGCAACAAATACTCACGACTTGGCAAATAATTCAAAAAATTAGCATTCTCATTTACATCATAGCCATGTGCTCTAGAAATAATTTTTTTTACTTCATAACCTTTATCTACTAAATATTTCTTAAGTTCAATTCCCACCATTGAAGTAAGATAGAACCAATATGAGTATATATAAATAGAGGTATTAATCGACAAATCAATTTCTTTTTCAAATTTCTCCTTAACAATTCCCCATATGGCTAAACTTCTCATTTGAAAATAATATTCAAATAACTTCTTTGAAAAACTTATTGGCATTTTCCTTATTTCGTTCTTGATTTCCCCACTCGACTTGTAGGTCAGCATCCTGATTTTTCCTTTTAATGAATGATCTGTTGATACCTTAAGTATATCAACATTGGATGGTACAGATCTCGTTTGTTTCATACTTTCATTAATCATTACAGGTATAATAATAACTTTTTCAAATGTTTCAGAAAGGTATTTAATCTCAGATTCAAGATATTCTTCACCTTTCCAAAAAGGAAAATAATTTGTCAAAAGTATTAAATTCTGATTTTTTTTCATTTTAATACATCATCCCTAGTGATATTTTTTCTTTTTATAACGGAAAAAAATGTCAAAAAAACAATTCTAAAATCCAAAAAAATCGATATGTTTTTCACATAATAAACATCATTTTCCATTCTTTCATCCATAGATGCTGCATTTCTTAATAAGGCTTGATTCAGTCCAGTAATTCCTGGTTGAACTTCAAATTTCACTTTAAATTCTTCCGAATATCTATGTTCATTTCCTAGCGGGCTAGGACGAGGGCCAACAAGACTCATATCTCCTAGTAAAACATTCACTAATTGAGGCAATTCATCAATACTCGTCTTTCTCAAGATTAAACCTATTTTAGTTACTCTATGATCATCGCTGGAATTAAAAGTACTTCCATCCATATTACGAATATCAGGAGAATTCTCTTTCATTGTTCTAAGCTTGAACATTCTGAACTTCTTCATATTTTTACCCAGTCGCTCTGCATTATAAAAAATTGAACCACCATCTTCTAGCTTAATAGCTACTGCAAATAACAAACAAATCACGCATATAAATGGTAACAGAATGATAGAAATCAATATATCAAATATTCGTTTAATAAAAAATTGGTACATTTTTCTTCACTCCTTCCATCTCTTGTTTTATTTCTTCTAATGCTTTTTCCATACTATAGCTTGCAGAATAACCAATTATACTTTTGGCTAACGAATGCTTCATAAAGGAACTATTAGATGCGTTTTTTGAGATATCACCCAAAACTAACAATTTTTCATTATTAAAAACTTTATTGACTAATTTACCAACTTCTAAATTAGTCAATATATTATCTGACCCTATATTCAACAAGTAATAGACGTAGTCTTTAGTAGAATGAAATATAGCCATCCTTATTGCTTTTACCACATCCTTAACATAAATGAATTCACGTTTATCTCCTGTTAGATCTGTTAAAGATAAAACATGTTTATTTAAGGCTTGTCGCATAAACAGATTTATCATATAGTTATTCTTTTCATTTGATCCAAAAACATGTGCCAAACGTAGGACATACAAAGAAGTTTCAGTAGAACTCAAATGAAGACGACAAATTTCTTCGCCCACCACCTTACTTAATCCATAAAAACTACAGGGAGAAGGCGGCTCAACTTCTCCCCAAGGTAACGAGTTACTATCAGAATATACTGAAATAGAAGAAATATAGATAAATTTATTGATGTTGTTCTTTTTACTTGCCATTACAACTTTTTCAGTCAGAAGAACATTTTCATTATAGTCTTCAAAGGTTATTCCACTACCTCTTTTAGCTGCTAAGTGTACAACTATGTCAGCATTTTCAAACCATTTTTTTAAAGAATTTAATGAATAGTCCGTATAAAAATTTGAGTTTGTATTTCTAGTTAGAGGTATAATTTGAATTGAACTTATACTTTCCAAATCTTTTACTAATTGTTTGCCTATAAAACCTGATGCACCTGTAACAACTACCTTCATTTTTCTCTCCACCACACTTCTAATTAGAATATTCTATAAGCAATTTTTTCAAACCTATTATTGATGGGTCGAATAATATCTCCTTCATTATAATATCTAAAAGAAGTGTTCTTATCCGCAAAATCTTCTGGATATTTTGCTTTAGTATTCGGTTCTTGACAAAGGAACTCCAAGGTCATTTGTTTTTCATATCCCAAATTGTAATTTTCTAATTCACTTAAGTCATTAAATAATAGATGATCAAATGTTAATTTTAACAAATTAAACTTTTTAGTATGATAAATTAAATTCCACATATGACAACCATCTAGTCTAGGAGTAATCTCTATGATGTATGGTTCCCCTTGTTCCACTTTCATCTGAGCATACACTGGACCGTTGATTATTCCCATTTTACTAGCAGATCGTTGAAGTAAATTAGCTGTTTTTTCAAAAATGTCATCTGAGAAATGTGTTGGTAAAATATGTTTATGAATCAATCCTTCAAACTTTTGCCAAGTCACTCTGTCGGATATTTCACAAGCCTTTAAAACCCCATTTACTAAGTAACCATTAACTGAAATTTCTGGTCCATCTACATACTTTTCAATTATCACTAAATTAGACCTAGAATAACTTTTTGTATTTTCAAATTCTTGTAACAACTGTTGATGACTGTTTATCTTAATTACTCCTCTTTGACCTTGTGAGTCAGCTGGTTTCAAAAATATTGGATATTCACCAAATATTTGAAAGTTAAATTCTTCAACATTACTCAAAGCTTGAAAGTTAATATTACCTTTAAACGACTCCCCTAGAAATGACCTCATCAAATCTTTTTTATTACACCTATGAGCGACTTCACTTGAAATAAAATGTGGCAAACCTGTCATTTCACTTACTTTAGAGACAACTGGCATAGCTATATCTGAACCTACTGAATATATAAGATTAATGTTATTCTCCATTACATATTGAACAACCTCATCTATATTGATAATATTAATTTCTGTAAAAATATCAGCAACCATACTACCAATACCGTCATTTTTCATAGCAATAGCATGAACTTCTACATCTTGATAGGTTTCTTTTATAAATTTAATTGCATCATATTGAACAGCCGCAACACCTAATACTAAAATTTTTTTCATTTTTTCATCTCCTTACTGCAATATTAATTAATTTTTCAGCTACATAAACTATATCGTCCTCAGTCATTCTTGTATTCAACGGTAAGGTAATTTCTGATTTATACATGTTATATGCATTGGGATAATTAGTCATTTTAAAGTTCATTTTTTTATATGCGGTTAGCAAAGGTAATGGTTTATAGTGAACATTTGTTGCTATTCCTTTTTCAGCTAGCTCCAAGATGATTTGATTCCTTTTTTGCTCATTTGAACCCCTGACGCCAGTAAGAAATAAATGTCCACTTGATGTATACTTTTTGTTGTAATGTGATAATATATTTATTTTATCTACACCTTTTAAAGATAATTCATATAATTTAATTAACTTTTTTCTTTTAGATAATAACTCAGGATATCTTTCAAGTTGAACTAGTCCCAAAGCCGCTTGTATATCAGTCATGTTACATTTAAAAGCAGGCTCTGTAATATCATATTCCCATGAACCTAACTTATTTTTAGCAAAAGCATCTTTCGTCTGACCATGTAAAGTCAACATATTCAAAGTGTTATATACTTCATTATCGAAATCTTCGCCTAAAGATGTCCAAGTCAAGGCGCCACCTTCAGCAGTTGTTAGATTTTTTACTGCATGGAAAGAGAAGCTAGTAAAATCTGCGACCGCCCCTGACTGTCTTCCTTTATAAGTTGCTCCAAAAGAATGTGCTGCGTCAGCAAGTATAATTATACGATCATAGATAGCTTGAATATCATTATTAGGTGAAAATAATTTTTTCTTATCTTCAACTACTCTAAAAAGCTCATCATAGTCACACATTACTCCAGCAATATCAACTGGGATAATAACTTTTGTTCTAGGCGAAATAGCTTTCTCAAGTGACTCTGTAGATAGATGATAGCTATCCTTTTCAGTATCAACCAAAACTATTTTCGCTCCGATATGAGCAATTACACTTGCCGATGCTGTATATGTGTATGAAGAAGTTATCACTTCATCACCGGGACCAACACCTAACATTCTCAAACACATTTCCATACAAGAGGTAGCAGAATTCATACAAATGGTTTTTTCAGTCCCACAATACTCAGAAATCTCTTTTTCAAATTTCTTCGTTTTAGGCCCTGTAGTAATCCATCCAGATTTAAGAACTTCTACTACACTTTCTATCTCTTTATCAGTAATATCAGGTGGTGAAAATGGTATCTTTCTCATAATATCTCCTTTTATTTACTTGATTCATTCGCAAATTTTATTACTTCTTTTGCTGTAATCTGCTCATCCAGTAACAATCTGTTAACAAATGATACTATTTTTTCAAATTCAAACCCTTTAACATTCCCAAGAAATATCTTATCAAATACCTGCTCAGTATTTTTTTCCTTACTTACTAATAATTCTTCGTATAACTTTTCACCTGGGCGAATGCCAGTTTCTATAATATCAATTTGATCTTCCCTGAAACCACTTAACTTAATCATGTTTTTGGCCAATTCATGAATTTTCACAGGCTCCCCCATATCTAAGATAAACAGTTCACCTCCCTGGGCTAATGCGCCAGCTTGAATCACTAAACGGCTAGCTTCCGGTATCGTCATAAAGTAGCGAGTCATACGAAAATCTGTAACAGTGATTGGACCACCTGCTCTAATTTGTTCTTCAAAAACAGGAATTACGCTCCCACGGCTTCCTAGGACATTGCCAAATCTTACTGCACAAAATTTTGTATCCCCCCCATCATTAAGACCCGTTACAAACATTTCAGCAATTCGTTTAGTTGCTCCCATTACATTGGGTGGGTTTACTGCTTTATCTGTAGAAATCATCACAAAATTTTCCACACTATATTCTTTCGCCGCTTCTGCAATATTTTTAGTCCCAAATACATTATTTTTTACTGCTTCTGCTGGATTTCCCTCCATCAAAGGAACATGTTTATGTGCAGCCGCATGATAAATAATCTCAGGACGATATTTTTTTACGACTTGAAACATTTTTTCTCTATCTTGTATATCAGCAATAATAGAAATAATTTCTGTTTCTTGTGCACAAAAAATCCGCCTTAATTCTCTCTCAATAAGGTAAATAGAATTTTCTCCATGTCCCAAAATCAATAATTGTTTCGGAGAGAATTTCATTATTTGACGGCAAATTTCTGAACCAATAGAACCTCCTGCACCAGTAACTAAGATTATTTTCTCAGTTAGTTGGTCTGTTAGTTGGATCATGTCTAATTTAACTTCTTCACGTCCTAACAAATCAACAACATCGATTTTTTTTAATCTGGATATCGTAATATTGCCAGAAGCAACTTCTTCAAGCGCTGGCATAGAATTGATAGGAAGCCCTATAGGAGTAATTACCTCTAAAATTCTTTGCAATTCTTTTGGCTGAATAGAAGGAATTGCGATCGTTATCATTTCAATTTGATAATCCTTTACAATGTCAGGAATCTCATCTATTTTCCCCAACACACGTACACCTGCAAGATATGTATGATACTTATCTTGCGCATCATCAATAAACCCAACAACGTCAATGTCTCCGTTCGTTGTAGAATTAACTAAACTATTTAATAATATTCGTCCTGCTTCTCCAGCACCAACAATCAACGTTTTTTTTGCAGTAGAGTTCAATGAGGCATTTTTATTTTGATATTCAATTATCAAACGCCAGCTTAAGCGACTTGAAATAATAAAAAACGTAGTAACTAGATACGTTAATAAAATAAACCGGTGCCCATAAAACTTATCTGTCACAGATAAAACAATAAATTCAAGAACGCACGTTATACTAGTTGTTCCAAAAATGGCACTCATCTCACTGAGGTTTGTATAACGATTTATTCGAGTAAAGACTTTTAAAATGAATCCAAAAGTTATATATAAAACAAGTTGTACAATAAACGCTTTAATCAAAAAAGCATATGTAATTTTAACGTACGATATTAAGTAGAAATATGAAAATATGTTCGCTAACAATATAATTAGCGAATCAACCAACAATAGTACCAACACTTTTGTCCTTCTTGTCATTCCGTTAACCCACTCTTTCTAAAACAAACCAAATTTTTTCTTTTTAATCTCCGTAAATTCCGGTCTTTGAACATCATCTCCATTCAAAATATCTTTTGCCATCTGCTGCATCAATTGAACATGTTCCTTTCCCATGTCTTTTTCGATTGCTTTAAAGGCTTTTTCCATAAAAAAACCACGCTTTTCAATATTGTGAGCATCAGAAGCCATCATATAGACCATGTTATGAGCGACCATTTGCTTTGCTGTACGCTCAATCTGTTTGCCAAAAACACCAACATAACTAGGCGCTGTCAATTGTGTCAACACACCCATTTCTAAAAACGGCAACAATCTATTTGGCTCTTCAATAAATCGACTATTCCGTTCCGGATGGACGATTACCGGGATATGGCCTGCTTCTAACAATTTAAAAAATAATGGTTCTGTATAAGCAGGAATATCATGACTAGGAAACTCAATTAAAATGTAGCGATTCGCAAGATCCGCAAATAAAATATCTGCTTTTTGGATTTGCTCTACTATATCGCCACTGATCCGTACCTCTTGACCTTCATACAAGGTAAGAGGTATATTTCGTTGATCTAATTCTCCCTGCAATCCTGCCACTTGGGTAATTACCTGACTAGCAGGATTATCATATTTTCCATTATTATGATGAGGTGTACACAAAATATGTGTAATTCCTTGTTTAACAGCCATCCTTGCCATATCAAGTGAATCGTCCATTGTTTTAGCCCCATCATCAATTCCCGGCAATATGTGGCAATGCAGATCAATCATTAGCTTTTTTCCTCTCTCATCAATTATTATGAACCATAATAGTAGCCTTGATCTTCTATATTTTTTGAGCCATTGTATACTACACCAAGAATATTTGCATCCACTAATTCCAATAGACTTTTGGCTTTTAATAATGAATCTCTCTTTGAGACATTTTCACGAACTACCAAAATCGTCCCATCTGTTTTGGATGCTACAATCTGTGCATCTGTAACAGCTACAACTGGTGGCATATCAAAAATTACCAAATCATATTGCAGTTTCAATTCTTGAATAAGCTCTTTCATTCTTCTCGAATCTAATAATTCTGAAGGATTGGGTGGTTTTGGTCCACTCGTCAATAAAAATAAATTGTCTACTCCAGAATTCTGGATAACTTGATGCAAGACGGTTTCTCGGCTACCTAATAAGGTACTTAGCCCACGCGCATTATCTAGTGAGAATGTTTTCGCTACTGTAGGTTTACGCATATCTGCATCTACTAATAAGACTCGTTTACCTGAATTGGCAAACACAATAGCCAAATTAGCAGAGGTTGTTGATTTCCCTTCACTTGGACCAGACGAAGTAATTACTAAGGTTTTCAAATCTCTATCCACCATAGCATATTGGATATTCGTACGAATCGTTCGATACTGTTCTGAAATTGGTGATGATTTATCAGCTAAAGTAATTAAACTCACTGCCTTTGTTTTCTGTTTTTTTTGAGCTCTCACTATATTTGCCATTCCATACTCCTTTAAACTCTAGGACGACTTCTACGGATTGGTGGTGTAGAAGCATCTGGTTTGCTATTTGTTTTTTCTGTAGTTCTAGGTATTTCTCTATTTATGGTTCTAGACTCACTAGCAAATTTCTCGACTGTTGATGGAGTACGAGTTAATTTTGCGTTCAATTCCTTAGCAGTCATATTAGGGACAACACCTAAGATAATGAATCCGAGATCTTCTTCTACAAAGCGATCATCTTTGATTGTTTTATCAAATAGTTCTAAAATAAAGGCTAATGCTATACCAAACATGACACCAACAGCCAAGCCAATCAGCAGGTTGATTTTATCATTGGGTGAAACTTGATTCATGTTTGCTGTGGCTGCAGATATGATCGTAATCTTATCAACATTTAGCATATCTTTTGCCTGCTCTTGGAAAACTAAAGCCGTTTGATTCGCGATATTTTGGGCTACAAGCGGATCCGTTACTTTAGACACAATTGAAAACATCTGTGAATTTTGCGATTGATTCACTGAGACGCTGGCTTTTAAAGCTTCAACAGACAAATCATTGTCTTGCTCCGTTTTCATTCGCTGCTGTACTTCAGTCATAACGGTATCACTTTTGATCAAATCTTTATATGTGTTGATCATTTGCAAGTTTCCATTAATATCATTGACGTTGGTTGTTTCATTTTGTGGTAATCGGACGATTAATTGCGCCTGAGAGCTATATTTAGGTGTAATCACAAAATAGGTTAATATTCCAGCAACGCCTAACCCTAAGAACATACTAACAATAATCAAACCAATATGTTTTTTTAATACTCCGATTAATTCTTGTAAACTGATTGTCTCTTCCATTTCTTCCTCCAATTAACTCCATATAAATAATTATAAATTCTAAATGAACCAACTACAAGGTCATATGTCAAGAACCGCTATCAATTATTTGCAGAATTCTCCAAATAATTGATAATTACATTTTAACCATTGTTATATTCTTCACTTGGTAGAACTTCCTCTTGACCAGTCGTCGCTATTACACCAAGCGCTTGTTTTTCCAGAAGACCATCAATCATATCGATTTGATCAGATAGCTCTTGCTTCAAGGTTTCATTTTTAATTAGCTCCAGCTGACTAATAGCGAGAAGGAAATTTTCCATCGTCGCACTACTTGTCAATACACCATCCTGGCTCATTGCAGTGATCGATTGTTTTAATTCAGTATATTGCTTTACCTGAGCTTCCATCTCATTTAGACAAGCAACCATTGCTTTATCCCAACCACTTTCACTTTTAGTTATCTCATTGTGAATTTGTAAAATAACTGCATTCGATGCCGTTTCTTTAATCACAATGTCATCAGGACTACTTACTGACCAATCAACAGGGGCTTCCACCATGTGCTCGCCTATTTTTTTTTGTATGGCTCTTTTATGTTCAATGTCTGTCATTTTAGTTGATAGTTCTTTTTCACCTTGAAGCACTTCCATAAACTCATTGGAAAAATCCTTTTCTTTCAACCCAAAGTCTACAGCTTCTGTTTTCAAAGTGCGGATATCTTTTTCAATATTTTTGACTGTCTCCTCATCAATTGATTCCATTAAAAATTCTTCTTGGTCATTTTGATACAATTGCTGGATCTGCTTATCTATCCGTTTGACCTTCGCAGTTTCGTTTTTTATTGTTGACTTTGCATAGTCTACTTTTCGTTGATATTCTTGCTCCATATTAGACCTTATACCTAAAAAACAGATGCTAACAGAACCAATGATCACACTTATGTAAATAATCTTTTTTGCTCTATCTCTACCAAACCCTTCAAATTTTAACACTACTACACTCCTTTTAAGCATACCTAAATAACG
The DNA here is from genome assembly GCF_002148425.2 of Enterococcus sp. 12C11_DIV0727. Lineage (NCBI taxonomy): Bacteria > Bacillati > Bacillota > Bacilli > Lactobacillales > Enterococcaceae > Enterococcus > Candidatus Enterococcus lemimoniae. The sequence continues at coordinate 1,547,852 of NZ_CP147248.1, forward strand.
AACTTTTTATATTTCGGACATACCAACCCTCTATATTTGTCGATTATTTATTTTATAGATTTTAAAAATACTTCGTAATCTGCTTGTTCAGTTGTTTCTTTTACGTTCACCTTTTCAAAGTGAGCTGTTGTGAGATCAGATAATGTACCCGATAATTGATGTGTGATCGTTGCGTTTCCAATCAATTCCATCCAATAACCATCTGAATTTTCTTCATGTACCACCGTTTTTACCATACCACCGGTATTTTTAACAGTTATAGTCTCTCCAAACTCTCCTTCATACAGTAATACATACATTAAGCTGCTTGCACACATGGCGGTTCCACAAGCACTAGTAAAACCAACACCACGTTCAAAAGTCCGAACAAAAATACTATTTTCTCCTAAAACCTCTACAAAGCTTACGTTGATGCCGTCAGAAAAAATCGGGTTATCGCCATTTACATAAGTTGCTATTCGTTCAAATTCATCTCCCATAAGCGTTTGATGATCTACAAATGCGATTAAATGAGGATTAGGTACTGCTACCACGGAAAATTTTAGATCACTGGATAATTCTGAAATCACTTCATTGATGATCGTATTATTTTTAGTTCTCATGGGAATCGCTTCAGCTTCAAAACGAACAGGTGAAATTTCGACTTGATAGGTTGCTATTTTTTCAGCCAGATTTGCTGCTCTGCGCACTTTAAGATCTGCAAACATTGTTTCCACAGTAAAAGATTCTTGATCATACTTCTCAGCTAAATACCTAGCTACCGTTCGTAGACCGTTACCACACATGCTTGCTTCACTTCCGTCACTATTGATCACACGCATCTTAGCCAGTGACTCACTACCGATTACATCTTCCACAAGTAACAAGCCATCCGCTCCATTAAGCAAGCCCGTTTGTCGATCACATAGACTCAGCCGCAATTCATTGATTTCTTGATCAGTAAAGGGACGTTCTAATTGCGTCTCGTCTATTAAAAAGAAATCATTTTCAGATCCATGAACTTTTTGCATCGATATATTCATACTAAAACTCCTTCACTTTCTTCTATCATAATTTTTATTATTCCTAACTATTAGTATGCCACAAACAAAAAGAGGAAAACAGTGTATTTTACTGTTTTCCTCAAAAAGTTTCTAAAAGTTATATTTTTTAACCTTATTTTGCTGCTGCGTAACGTTTGTTAACTTCATCCCAATTAACAAGATTCCAGAATGCATCGATATAATCTGGACGTACGTTTTTGTAATTTAGATAGTAAGCATGTTCCCAAACATCTAAACCTAAAACAGGTGTTTTACCATCCATTAAAGGTGAATCTTGGTTTGGAGTTGAAGTAACTTCTAATTTACCGTTAGTTAAAACTAACCATGCCCAACCTGAACCGAAGCGGCCAGTTGCAGCTGTTTTAAATTCTTCTTTTAATTTATCGAAACTGCCAAAAGCGGCATCGATTGCATCTTTAATTTCCCCAGTTGGTGCGCCACCAGCGTTTGGCGCCATAATTTCCCAGAAGAATGAATGATTAGCATGTCCGCCGCCGTTATTACGCACTGCTGTACGAATATCTTCAGGGATACTATCCATATCTGCGATCAACTCTTCTACTGATTTAGTTCCTAGTTCAGGGTGTTTGTCGATTGCTGCATTTAAGTTCGTCACATAAGTGTTGTGGTGTTTGTCATGGTGTAAATGCATTGTTTCTACATCAATATGAGGTTCCAATGCATCATAAGCATAAGGTAGATCTGGTAAAGTGTAAGTCATAAAAAAATCCCTCCATAATTAAGTATATATTTTCATACATTTATAGCATAACAGATTTTATGGCAACCTTCAAAGTAATTGCTTACAATAATCGAGTAAACTTGTTTTTCCTCGGTATCTCCTTTAAAATGACGTGTATACTTAATTTGAAGTCAGGAGAAAAATTATGAACTCATTTACTCTATTTAAACGCTCATTATTTCAGATAACAGATCTCAATCAAGCAAAAAAAATGCCTTTTTGGAAAGTGATTTTATATGTTGTTTTCCTAAGTATCATTCTTGCTCTGCCAATAACAAAACAAATTTTCTCTATTATGCAAGACATAAAAAATGATGGACAAAAAATCGCTGCAAAACTACCTGAATTCGAAATTACAAACGGCAAGTTGTACGCAGCAAGTAATGCTGAAGGTTTCATTTACCAAACAAATTCAATCATTTTTACTTTTGATCCAGATGGAAAGCGTACGCTTAGTGACGTTACAGCTGATTCGGTTGGCAATGCAGTGAGTTTAGGGTTTTTACAAGATGAATTTGTCATCGCTTTACCAAACTCAGGTGCTGCTGATTCATTATTAGGTGCTAATCAATTTGAAGTTCCTTACGCTAAAGGAGCATTAGATGGTTTAAATAGTCAAGATTTAAAACAGGGTTTGGATGAAGCTAGTGTCCCTTTTTGGATAAAGCTAATCGTTTTTGTTTTCACTTTATATCCAACTTTCATCAACCTGATCATTAATTTACTTATGATCACTATTGGAGCAAATCTTTATAGCAAGATTCGCCTGTACAAGTTACGCTTTATAGATTGCTTGAAGATCACGACTTATAGTGCAACATTACCTGTAATAATTAGTAGTGTTCTTCATTTTATCAACCAATCCTTTGATGACAGTTTTTTGATCGTTTTCGCTTCTTTATTGATTTTCTTTTTTGCTCTTCGAAACGAAGAGCGACAAACACCTCCTTTAGCTTAGCGCTCAAGCAGATGTATTTAACGTAAACTTAAACATTTCTTACATTTTCACGCTTGGAATTATATGATAAGATAAATCATGAATCATGCTCAAGTTCAAAGTACGACCCCAAATAAATAAAACAGTCATTAAGGAGAGAAGTAATTATGGGAGAATTGACCCATCGTAAAAATACACGTCAAGTGAAGCTTGGCGATTTAACTATTGGTGGCAGTGATGAACTGTTTATTCAAAGCATGTGTACGACCAAAACACATGACGTTGAAGGAACTGTCGCTCAAATCAAACGCTTGGAAGAAGCGGGCTGTCAGATCGTTCGTGTAGCCGTTCCAGATGAAGCTGCCGCTGATGCGTTAGGTACAATCAAACAGCAGATTTCGATTCCTTTGGTTGCTGATATTCATTTTGACTATCGTTTAGCATTAAAAGCAATTGAACAAGGTGTTGATAAAATCCGGATCAACCCAGGAAACATCGGACGCAAGGATCGTGTAGAAAAAGTTGTTACAGCATGTAAAGCCAAAGGTATCCCTATTAGAATCGGTGTCAATGCCGGCTCATTAGAAAAGAAATTTTTGCAACAATATGGCTATCCGACGGCGGAAGCTATGGTTGCCAGTGCTGTGGAACATATTAAAATACTTGAAGATCTAGAATTTTATGATATTATTGTCTCACTAAAAGCTAGTGATGTTAATTTAGCAATCGATGCTTATACTCTGGCTTCTCAAACATTTGATTACCCACTGCACTTAGGGATCACTGAAGCAGGAACAAAGTTCTCTGGTGGAATGAAATCTGCTGCTGGACTTGGCGCACTGCTTTCTCGTGGTATCGGAAACACTTGTCGTGTATCCTTGTCTGCTGACCCTGTAGAAGAAATAAAAGTGGCAAAAGAGGTGCTAAAAGCTTTCGGTTTAGCCAGTAATGCAGCAACCTTAATTTCTTGCCCAACGTGTGGACGAATTGAGATCGATTTAATTCCAATTGCAAATGAGATTGAAGAGTATATCGAAAAAATCAAAGCACCTATCAAAGTGGCCGTTCTAGGCTGTGCTGTTAACGGACCCGGTGAGGCTCGCGAAGCGGATATTGGTATTGCTGGTGGAAATGGAAAAGGCATGCTTTTCAAAAAAGGGAAGATCATTAGAACCGTTCCTGAAGAAATCATGGTAGATGAATTAAAAAAAGAAGTTGATATCCTAGCAGCTGCATATGCTCGGGGAGAAAAAATATAATTAGTCATCATATAAAAAAGATTGAAACGGTTATAGTTCAATCTTTTTTTGTTTGAAGTAATTTTTGTTACAATGGATTAGCGAGGAGGAATCAACATGGGACAACCAATAATCTATCTTTATGAACAACTAAAAGAAGAACACGTGGAAACAATCCGGCAGAATGCTTCTGATTACACCATTATTGATGCCAAAAGAGAATCAACAAAACTGGTTGAAGATGATATTGAAATCATGCTAGGCTGGGATAAAGAACTGGGCTCTCGGCTGTTAGCATCAGAGACGAGTCGTTTAAAATGGGTACAATCAATTTCAGCTGGTGTAGACACTTATGATCTAAATCGTTTTGCCGAAAAAAATATTTTATTATCTAATGCTAGCGGTATCCACAGCGTTTCTATTTCAGAACACGTTTTAGGTGTGTTATTTGCTGAGTTTCGTGGTATCCGTACCAGCATCGGTAATCAATCTAAAAAAAGTTGGACAAGGCAAAACATTTCTTATAAACAACTCTCTACACAAAAAATGCTCATCGTCGGAACTGGACATATTGGCCAACAACTTGCGGCTTTTGCACAAGGTCTGGGGATACAAACTTATGGAATCAATACTTCAGGTCATGTAACAGATGGCTTTATCGAGTGTTACTCCCATAAAAATATGAGCCGAATCATTAACGAGATGGACATCGTTGTGAATATCCTACCTTTAACTGACGAAACTTATCAATTATATAATGAGCAGATGTTTCTTGCAATGAAGCGTGGAACAGTCTTTGTCAATGTTGGGCGTGGTCCTTCCGTTAATACAAACGACTTGATCCATGCATTAGTTACGGAACAGCTTAGTTTTGCCGCGCTAGATGTTTTTGAAGAGGAGCCGTTACCTGAAAACAGCCCATTATGGACTATGGAAAACGTATTGATTACTCCTCACATTTCAGGTTTAACACCTGATTTTAAAGCTAAATTATTAAGCATTTTTGTTCAAAACCTTAAGCACTATCTAAAAGATGGTACTTTAGCCAAAAATGCCATAACATTAAATCAAGGATACTGAACTTAAAATAAAAGATGGGTGTGGGACAAAAGTAGGAAAACACTTTTGTTACACACCCTAAATGCGAATAAACGGTGGGAGCAAACGGTCCTCCATGCTTCGAGGATCGGAGTGAAACGAGAACCGTAGATGCAGAAGCAACCCCTACACTACACTTCGTTTCGATCTCATTAACTTCTACGCATGAAACATGCTAGAGTTAAAGGCCTCCGCTTCGATCACATCAAACTCTAAGTGCTAAAGCACTAAGATTTGAAGGCTTCGGAAATAAGCTGAAATTGCTGTAAAACACAACGAGGAACGAGTTGATGTTGCACAGTACCTACCTGGTCACAAAAATTTAAAGAGCACCGAGTAGGTACCAATCATCATCAGTTCGTAAACTCACTGTGATTCTTGGCAATTTCCGTGAATTCCTTCTTATTGCTGTAAAACACAGAGAGGTACGAGCTGATGTTGCACAGTACCTACTTGGTTCTCAGGGTTAAACACTCCTGTCCCAACCTCATCTTATTTATTGTTGTTGATCTTTTTCCGTTTCCTTTACAAGATAAATCGGACGTTTTTTCGTTTCCAAGAAAATTTTGCCAATATATTTCCCAATAATCCCTAGGCAAAGTAACTGTAATCCACCAACAAACAAAATAATACAAACCATTGACGGCCATCCACTGGTTGGGTCCCCTTCGATAATTGTTCTAAAGAAAATAATAAACATCGCAATGACTGACCCCATACACGAAAAAGCACCTACGTAAGAGGCTAAATTTAACGGCGCCTCTGAAAAATTGACAATCCCATCAATCGAATAACTTAGCAAGCTCCAAAAAGACCACGAGGTTGCTCCAGCTACCCGTTCACGATTCTCATAAGAAAGATATTCCGTATTAAAACCAACCCAACTAAAAATTCCTTTTGAAAACCGATTATACTCAGTCAATTCTAAAATTGCATCTACCATTTGACGCGTCATTAGACGAAAATCTCTAGCCCCGTCAACCATCTCTGTTTCGCCAATCTTATTGACTAATCGATAAAACAGCTTAGCAAAAAAGCTACGAATCGCAGGCTCCCCTTCTCGGTCACCCCGTCTTGTACCAATGCAGTCTAATTCCTTATTTACCTCTAGCATCTGGATCATTTGGGGTAATAATTCTGGAGGATCTTGCAAGTCAACATCCATAACCGTGACTAGGCTACCCTTGGCTTCCTTTAACCCTGCATACAACCCCGCCTCTTTCCCAAAATTTCTGGAAAAAGAAAGATAACGAACTTTTTCAGGATACTCTTTGTATAATTTTCTCAATGTATTTAATGTTTGGTCTTTCGACCCATCGTTAATAAATATGTATTCTATCTCATGTTGAATTTGTGAATTTACTTTTTCCACTTCAGCAAAAAATAATGGAATTGACTCCTCTTCGTTATAACAAGGAACGATAATCGATAGCATGAATTTTCCTCCAAAAAATATTCTTTGTTGATTATAACATACATCTATGACAGATTAATAAAAAAAATGCGCATAAATCGATTCATTCTAATTAACTATCTCTCTTAAAAAGACAGCTAAAAAAACAAATTTTAGGAGTATAAATAACACATATTTTTTAATTATACGAAATAAAAACAAACACAAACCCTATAATATAAAGCACACGAAGATTGATATTAAATATTAATGCAACTTTAAATAATTATTACATTTTTGTTTTTTTTTAATTTCTAATTGTAATTAACAGTTTAAATGGGTATTATATAGAGAGTAAATAATTTTTCACCCAAAATATATCTTTTTTTGTGAATTATATAACTTTTAATAATTTATTACTCAAAGGAGACTACATATGCTAGAAGACATTTTGTTAGATGATGTTGCGCAGCGCAAGATCAGTGTTTTTAATCAATTATTAGTTACTGCAGATGGTACATACAGTGTTCATTATTTTGAACAATTCACAGATTTTTCCTACGCTCGTTTAAATTCTTTATTTGCTGAAATCCATAATGATCTTATGGAAAAGCAAGGGATGGAGTTACTAACCGATCAAGGAAAAGTACATATTGATCTATCAAAATTACGGGATATTCCGTATTCACAGTTTTTATTTCGTAAAAGTTTACCTTACCGATTTTTACTTGCAACTATTTTAGAAAAAAGTTATACAATCGAACACTTTTAAAGAGATCACTTCATTAGTCGTGCTTCTATTATTCGTAGGCTTCAACCATTGATCAATTATTTGAAAGATTTTGACATACAATTAAATTGCTCAAAGGTTCAGATGACTGGAAAAGAAAACTTGATTCAAATTGTTTATTTGAATTTCTTTTGGATCGCATCTTATGGGGAAGATCTCTTTTTAGCACTTGATGAAACCAAAAGAGGCTTTGATTTATTCGACCCTGAAGATCATCAATGGATGACCTACACAGAACCTCGAGAATGGTACTTACTAACGACCATTTCTCAATTACGAATTCAAAAAAAGCATTTCATTATTGAACCTCCATTTAAACAACTAGTCTTCCCAAAAACAAGTAAATCCTTTATAAAAAAACTAGAGAATTTAAACGTTCCTCAACATTTTATCGAACGAGAAACGACATTTCTTTCATTTATGATGTTTTATTGGAATATTTATTTTTATGCGGATGATCCTAGAATCAACTATGTAAAAGAGTATATGAGTAGTGAACAGCAACCTTTAGGTAGTTTGATCGAACGCTTTGAAGTTTTTTATCAACCTTTATTTTCAGAGAGAAGACTTTCTACTCATGAAAAAGAATTGTTGAATATCAATATTTTTACAACGTGTCTCAATCATTCTGTCTTAAAAGACTCACTACCGCTGTCTATCAACTTTATGGAAACATACATCAAAGAGCAGAATCCTTTGTATACTCCTCTTGCAAAAAAAGTTAGAGGGTTTTTAAAAGAAATTATTTTGCTTCCAGAGTTTGCCTGGATAAGCAATTGTATAGAAGATTTAGTCTATATTTGTTCATTTTTATTATTACCTTATTATGAACGAAGCAATCCGAAATATCAGTTGACTGTCGGGATCATTCTGTCACCCAATGCTATTTTTCTACAATCTCTTTATGTTTTTTTAGAACAGATTTCATTTATTTCTGTCTCATTTGTTTCTTCGACTTCAAATGAAAAATACGATTTTTATATAGCAGCGTCGAAGCTTTTATTACCTGATAAAATAAAACAAAATGGTAACTTCCAAATCATCCCATTGTCTCCCGCATTAGATTATCAAGTCGGACTTATTGACACTTTGCATCAAAAATATACAGAAAAAACAACTACTTTAGCTGATTGAGAAGAAGAAGAAGCCATTACACTTCGTTTCGATTTCCTTAACTTCTACGCATGAAACATGTCAGGGTAAAGGCTTCATAAATAAGCCAGCACTCACAAAAGTTGGAAGAACATTTTTTGTGAATGCTGGCTTATTTATCGGAACTAAATGTTTCTATCCTAACCTTTTTACTCTAGATGATCTATTGTTTTAAATCCTCTTTATTTTCAGCAAATTTATATTTGGGTTCGTCTTTCTCTTCATCATAATCCACTAATAAATCATAGCCTTTAAAAAACCAATCATCTGTCTCTTCAATAAAGTAAGTGATCCCATCGATCTCTTCCTTAACTAACGGCTGATCTGGTGCTTCTACCGACATCGCTATCGAAAAACCTTCATGAACATCTGTTTTACCGTAAATTTTACCATAAAAGCGAATACCACTATCTGAAGTAACGCCTACTTCTTCTTTAAACCATTGTTGTGCACGCGGTGTAATCGTTAATTTCATTGTTACTTTCCTCCTAACATAAAAGCATAGCAGGTTCATCTAGTCTCTAAAAAAAGATAAAATCATCGTTTATTTTCCAGTTGCGACTGTCCTGCATACCACACTTGTCATTTTAGCATAGAGTCTGCTATTCAGAGAATAAAGTGCTTGAGCTTACTCATTCATTTTTTCATCCAATAGGTCGACATCATCTGTTTCACCAACAACTAATAAATTATCATTTTCTCTGACCATCTCTTCTGCTGCTGGAGAGGCAATTACTTCAGATTTTGAACGTCTAATCGCTACGACCGTCAAACCAAACCGCTGACGAAAATTCAAATCTCCCAAGGTTTTGCCATAAAATTTTGGATTTGAGACACGAACTTCTGCTAATGATACTTCATTTGATAATTCGATATAATCTAAAATATTTCTGGAAACTAATTTATGCGCAACTCTGATCCCCATATCCCGTTCAGGATGGACTACTAGATCAGCCCCTATTTTTTCTAATACTCTTGCATGGTATTCATTAACAGCTTTCGCTAAAACATTTGGTACACCCATTTCTTTGACCATCAACGTTACCAAAATACTGGCTTGGATGTCCTCACCAATCGCTACAACAACATGATCAAAATTACGAATTCCTAAAGATCGCAAAGTTGCTTCATCTTGTGCATTCGCCACGACTGCATGCGTTGCGATATTCATATATTCATTGACTCGATCTTCACTACTATCAATAGCCAAAACTTCTTGACCTGACTCGATCAACGTTTGACAAATACTGCCACCAAATCTTCCTAGACCAATAATCGCAAAATTTTGCTTCATCTTTACTTCTCCTAGCATTGAATTAAATTTAAGTTAAGTATAACAAACCGATAAACAATTGAACAGAAACAGACTAGTTTTCTATTGAAGTAATGAACCACATGTTCATATAAAAAAAGGTGAACAAGACAAACGTGTACAGTTTATCTCATCCACAAGGTTCATTTTTCTATTTTGCTAATCCATGCTGAAACGCATAAATAGCCGCCTGTGTGCGGTCTTCAACATCTAGTTTTGCTAAAATATTTGACACATGTGTCTTAACTGTTTTTAACGTAATAAACAATTCATCTGCGATTTCTTGATTACTACGCCCTTTAGCAATCAACATCAATATCTCATGTTCACGATTCGTCAAATCTTCATGTAAAACAGGTTCTTGTTTTTTCGTCAACCGTTCCATCATTTTTGTTGTGACTTCGGGTTCTAAAACACGTTCTCCTCTAGCAATAGCTCGAATGGCATTCGCAATCTCATGTGCGGTTGAAGTCTTCAATAAGTAGCCCGCTGCTCCAGCTTCAATTGCCGGATAAACTTTTTCATCGTCAATAAAGCTTGTCACAATTATAATACGAGCTTGTGGCCAGTCTTTTAAAATCGCTTTGGTCGACTCTATTCCATCCATGACATCCATGACGAGATCCATTAAAATCACATCTGGTCGAAGTTCTAACGCTTTTTCATAACCAATTTGACCATTTTCAGCTTCCCCAACTACTTCAATATCTTCTTGAATCGATAAATAAGAGGATACGCCTAATCGTACCATTTCATGGTCATCCACTAACATTACTTTGATCACTTGCTATGTCCTCCTTTATTACAGGTACTTTGATTTCAACACTTGTTCCTTGTCCTTTAAAACTAATGATCTTAACGATACCGCCCATACCAGCTACTCGCTCACGAATATTTTTCAAGCCGTAACTTCCGGCTTTATTATCTTGTTCATTCATATCAAAACCAACACCATCATCAACTAAACGTAGTAGAACATTTTTGTCGACTTGATGAAGGTAGACTTCGAGTTCCTTCGCTTTAGCGTGGCGAAGCGTGTTGGACAACAGCTCTTGAACGATTCTAAATAAGTGATCTTCAATGCTATTATTCAAATGAACATCTTCAACATCCCAAGTTAGTTCGATTTTAATTTTTGTTTGCAATTCTTTCAATAATTGCTCGATCCCTTTACGCAAGCTTTTGCCTTCTAAGCTTACTGGACGTAAATGAAGCAATAATGCGCGCATCTCAGATTGCGAAGCATTGATAATATCTGTAACGGTGACTAATTGCTTGCGGAATAGCTCAGGTGTTTCACTACGCTGCGCTTGCTCATTTAAGGCAGACAACATCATCATCGCAGCAAATAGTTGCTGACTAACAGAATCATGTAGCTCCCTTGCCAAACGATGTCGTTCTGCTTCTAAAATTTCTTCCTTGGTCTCTCCATCCATTATTTGAGGACGGCTATTCAATAATTGCAGTTCCTTGGACATTTCTAATAATTTCGTTCTGATTTTCAAAATATCTTGGTCGACTTCACCAATATACTGATCATTACTAGCATGCGCTACACTTTTGGCAATTGCCGGACTTTCATAGCTACCTCTTGCCAACAATCTAAGTTTTTCTTCAATTCTACCATATTGTGCCTTTTGTACAATAGATACGAGTAAAAAGGTCGATAATCCAACCAAAAGTGAAATCAAAATCATGTGGAAAATCAAAGGAATGTAAAATACTTTCCTTTGAATTAATTCCAATATCCAGTTTTTCTGTTTGATCGAATGAAAATAAGAAAATAGTGTCAGTAAAACCACGATAAACGTACTGCAAGCAGCATACAAAGAGAGCATCTGTCGAGAAATTTTACCCATCATACGCGAATCACCTCAAGGTCTCCGACTAACGTATTTGTAATGATTTTCAGGCGACGGTTATTCGTATCAAAATCATTGCTATAAACCTTTAATGACTCATTTTTCAAATGATATTTTTCTTCTTCAAAATTAACATTTCCATAGAACGTTGAATGTTCTAACATCACTGCAACTCCTAGTGGAACTAAAATCCTTGTACGACCGAAGCCTTTGCGAATAATAATGATGCTGTCATCTTTAGGGAGTAATGTGTTGCCTAAATCAACAATCGTATCGCCAGAAAGGACATCAATATTGATATCATCCCATTCATACACGTTACTGCCAATACGTTCATTCGCGAACCACGAACGTTTGAAACGACGACCGCTTTTAGGTTCAACATTAGTCGTTTCTACCATGATCATTTGCTTCTTTCTCCATGGTGCACGTTGTGTAATGTCAACACCCGCGATTTCTACCCCCTTTAAGCCAATAAATAAAACACCAAAGACTAGCATCAACCAAAATGCAGGACTATTCATGACTCCAATTAAAATCAAGATAATCCCCAATACAAGTTGAAAATTATTAAAATTACTACGATGAACCTTTTTTAGTGCATAAACAGCACTCAAGATACCCAATACTAACAGTACTGCCAGACCTGGGTTATGTATAATTTGCCATAATGCCAATATAAAAAGTAATGATTCTACTACGATAAAAAAACGCCATGGGTTCTTCATATGATAATCCCCCTTCCTATGAAATCAGTATACCTTGATTCCCCTATTAATGTTAGTTGCTAAAGCCCCATTTTACTATAGGACTTTAGCCCTAATTTTTAATAAAGTAAACGGTATATCCCGCTATTTATTAAGGTTTAAAGGGCAAGTCAAAACTAATGGTAGCTTTGTCCTGCCCTTTGTTTTTATCAACTGCTTTGTTAGCCAACTTTTGTAATTCTTACTTGCATATCTCCACCAGGAGTTGCGATTGCAACTTGGTCATTCAAGCGTTTGCCAATCAACGCTTGGGCAATCGGTGAGTCATTTGAAATTTTACCAGAAAAAGGATCTGCTTCCGCACTCCCAACAATCGTATATTCTTCTTCATCTCCATCAGGTAATTCAATAAATGTGACTGTTTTACCGATTGAAACTTCGTCTGAATCAACGCCGCCATTATCAATGATCTGCGCAAAGCGAATCATATTTTCTAATGTTGTGATACGTCCTTCTACAAAAGCTTGTTCATCTTTAGCCGACTCATACTCAGAGTTTTCAGATAGATCACCAAAGCTTCTTGCAATTTTTATACGTTCAACGATTTCTTTTCGTTTAACTGTTTTTAGTTCTTCTAATTCTTGTTCTAATTTTTCTTTTCCTTCAAGTGTCATAGGAAATACTTTTTCTACCATGTTAATTTCTCCTTCTTAACTTACTACAATATTTTATTTCATTTTCATTGAAAAATTCCGCTTTCAATCCAGAAAAGAGTACCACGCTTTAAGCAAATTGTAAATAATATTCCCTTAGTTTTTATAAATCTACTAGAATTTTTTTACAGTCTGTCCTTTGCCTGTATTTTAGTATTCCATCCTGGGTTTCCATAGTAAAGCGAAACGAGCCGCCTAATTTATAGGTTGGCTCGTAATATAATACGCAAAACTAAAGGCTATTCACTTTTTTCTGTTTTATTAACATATTTATCTACAAATTCTTGATGTTGTTCATATGTTTCTGCAAAATATACATCACCTGTTGAAATGTCCGCTACAAAGTATAGATAATCATTGGCAATTGGATTTAAAACAGCATTGATTGCTTGCTCGCTAGGACTGTTAAATGGTCCAGGACCATATCCAGTATTTTTATAGAGATTGTAAGGTGAGTCTACTTCTAAATCTTTATATGTCACTAATTCTTTGTGCTCGCCTAGTGCGTATAAAATAGAGATATCTGATTGCAACGGCATATTTGCTGCAATTCGGTTAAAGAAAACTTGAGCAATTTTTTTGCGGTCTTCTTCTTTCACGCCTTCTTTTTCGACTAAGGAAGCTAATGTTAAAACTTGCTGGATCGTCATCCCTTTAGCATGGATCATCGGGATGTAAGGTTCGATCACGCTACTTGTTTTTGCAATCATTTGATCAACAAAATCTTCTAATTTTGCTTCTTTATAGTAATCATAAGTCGCTGGGAATAAGTAGCCTTCCAAACGGTAACGAACGCCGCTCGCTTCAGCTGCACTTGTTAATAGTTCAGGATACTTTTCCTTCATCTTATCAAAGAAAGCTTGATCCTGCATCAGTTCTATGAATTGAGTTTTCTTGAAATCGGTGTTTTTCTCAATTGCATCGCCGATCTTATCAATATCAAAACCTTCAGGAATCGTAACTTTTCCATCAGCAAGCTGTGTAGGTTCAGCAGTTCCACCTTCTCTTAAAAGTGCCCCAATCTCATCCAACGTCATATCCGGTGCCATTTGGTAATAACCTGCTTGAAAATCAGTTAAGTTTTTAAATTTTGCATAGTAGTTGAATACTAGACCACTTTTAATTACTTTACTGTCTTCTAAAATATTTGCGATTTTTTTATTAGACGAATCTTCTGGAATATGCACTTGAACCAGTTTGGAATTTTTTTTGTCAAGCGGCTGTAAGCCTGCATTAACATATTTATAAAAAGTAAAACCAAAAATCGCAATGACTAATATTAAAACTGAAGCCACTATCAATACGATTCGACTAACGATTCGATCTTCTCTTTTTCTAGTTCGTTTGTTGCCATTATCATTCTCATTGTTTTGAGTACTGTTACTTGATTCTGGTTGTCCGCCTGCCTCTGTCGGTTCCACTCGTTTAGAATGATGATCAGCACTGCGCGAGCCTACTGAATGCATCTCCTCATCTAGTTTTACTGATTCTTCTTGATCATTAGCTTGAGAACGATATGTTCTATTATATTCTGCTTCATTATGCTGTGATAAGTTCTGAGCATTGTGTTCAGAAGAAGCTGAATCATCATTGCCTATTTCTTCTCCTCGCAAAGAACGCAAGACCTGATCTTTGAATGAAGAATTGGAATGATCTTGATTATTTTGGTTATCTTCTGCCAAAACAAATCCTCCTTACTTTCTCTATGTATCTTCTTTAACTTTAACTATTATACATGAAAGCTTTTTAAATTTAAACTTTTTTAGAGAAAAGACACTAACTTGTAAGATTTGTTTTATATTTAATTGAATAAAAAGAGCTGAGATCTTACGTCTCAGCCCATGTTTTCCCTGATTACTCAGCGCTAAGTGCCGCCATTGTAATATAGTTATATGGTTGGTTAAAATGTGGTAAGAAGAAAATATCTAGTAATTTAAGTTTATCGATCGTTACTTTTTCTTCAATTGCAAGTGAGAACATATGGATCCCCATCGAAATATCTTCATATGAAGCCATTTGTGCCCCAACAATGCGACGTGATTCTTCTTCATAAACGATTCTGATTTTTACTTTGTTATTTTCTTTCATGAATCCTGGTTTTTGTAAGTCTTCAAATTCAGTATATTTTGTTTTCAAGCCTAATTTTTTGGATTCTTGCACTGTTAAACCAGTAGAAACCATATGATAGCCAAAAATTGAAATTCCATTTGAGCCTTGGACACCAATCGATTCTAGTGGTGTACCACCAACATTATGCGCTGCAACGATCCCTGAACGAACAGCATTCGTTGCTAAAGCAATATACGTTGTTTCTTGTACTGCATTTGAAAAAATCGTTGAACAATCACCGACTGCGTATACACTAGGATCACTTGTTTGCTGATGAAGATCGACTAGATATGCTCCATTAGCAAATAATTCTAAATGATCTTTGCCTAAGCCATTATTAGGTCTAAAACCAATCGCATTGATGACTAGATCTACAGCATATTCGCCTTTATCTGTCACGATAGATTCAACTTTTTCTGTGCCTTTATATTCTTTTGCTAACTCATTATAGTGTAGCTCGATGCCATTATCAGCTAAAACATTGTCCATGTCATCAGTAAACCATTTGTCATAGTAATTCGGCAAACATCTTTCGGCTGCATCAAATAATAGAACATTCTTCCCCCGACGTTTAGCGGCTTCTGCAATCTCAACACCAATGTAGCCCGCTCCGATGACGGCAACTGTTTTGACTTCTTCTTTTGCCATCGCAGCATCGACTGTTTGGCCGTCCTGAAAAAGTTTTAAGAACTCAACATTTTTCAAATCTCTGCCTGGAATAGTAGGATTGATTGGTGCTGAACCTGTCGCTAAGATCAATTTGTCATAGGTTTCGGTAAATTCTTCGCCATTATGTTTTTTACAATGAACGATTTTTTGATCAAAATCAATGCGTTCAACGGTTGTTTCCATGTAAATTTTAGCGCCTTTTGCTTCAAACGCTTCTTTATTCGTATAAAATAGATTTTCGTATGACTCAATTTGGCGACCTACCCATAGCGCTGTCCCGCATCCTAAGTAACTAAGGTTGGTATTTCGGTCGATCATCACAACTTCTTGATCTGGATACGTATCCAACAATGTGTTTGCTGCAGCGATTCCAGCATGATTTGCTCCTACAATGACTGTTTTTATTTTGCTCATAAGACTCTCCTTCATGTGATTTATTGAACTTAATTATACCTAAAGAAAAGGCTTTCTTTTATCAATTTATGAGGATTTCGTTAAAACATTTGAGAATAGCTCTTTTTTTGCATCAGATTACTAATTAAAAGCTAATAAACTCTATTCGTATAAACGGAACACTAAACGAAACAGTTGCGTTATAATAGAATTGACTAGCGTTCATTTTACTATCTTGAACAAAATAATGACATTTACTTGGAGGAATCGTTATGAAAAAAGATCAGACTTACTGGATTTCACAACTTAAGTTAGACCCCCATCCAGAGGGTGGTTATTTTAAACAAGTTTTACATTCGGAAGACTCACTGCAAGTCTCAGCCGATAAAACGCGCCCTTACTATACAAGTATCTATTTTTTATTGACACAAGAAAATCCTTCTCATTTCCATCGTTTACTTTCTGATGAAGTTTGGTATTATCATTCTGGTTCTGCATTGAGTGTTCATTTGCTCCATCCAGATGGCCAATATGAAATTATTCGTTTAGGGACTGATTTGGAAAACGGAGAAGTATTGCAGGCAGTTGTTCCTAAAAATGTGATCTTCGGCTCCAGTGTTGAGGAGCATAGTGAGTTTGCCCTAGTAAGCTGCATGGTTTCCCCTGGATTTGACTATCAAGACTTTGAATTGTTTACAAAAAAACAGTTATTGCCCCTTTATCCTGCTCACAAAAAAATTATCAATCAACTCGCTTATGACCAACTCCCTGAATAAATAAGTAAAAGAGCTATTTGCCTAAAATAAGCAAACAGCTCTTTTTAATTAATAATTAATTTTCTGATTTCTTCAGGTGTGTTAACAATATAATCTGCCCCAGCCGCCGCTAACTCTGTCCAATCACCAAATCCATACAATACACCAATACAAGCTAAATCATTTTCTTTTGCACCAACTATGTCGTGACTGCGGTCACCGATCATTAGTATTTCTTCATGATGAGTGAGTTTCGCTTCTTTTAGTGCATAACGAATGACATCGCCTTTTTTTGAGCGTTCTCCGTCTAAGCT
The DNA here is from genome assembly GCF_002148425.2 of Enterococcus sp. 12C11_DIV0727. Lineage (NCBI taxonomy): Bacteria > Bacillati > Bacillota > Bacilli > Lactobacillales > Enterococcaceae > Enterococcus > Candidatus Enterococcus lemimoniae. The sequence goes on from NZ_CP147248.1 coordinate 1,565,079, forward strand.
AGCTCCGTAAATCTTCTCAAAATAATGGTTAAGTTCAAAATGAGTTAAGATTTGTTTTGCATAGATCTCAGGTTTTGACGTTGCGATATACAGTGTACATCCGGCGTTTTTCAGTGCTGTTAACAATTCTGGAATACCAGTATATACATAATTTTCGTACATTCCTGTTGCTTGATAGTAGTCTCGATAATAGTTTACCGCTTGTTCGGTTGCTTGATCATCTAAATGGTATTGCTTTTTAAATGTATCATTTAAAGGTGGGCCAATAAAGGAGTATAGTTCTGTGTGAGGCGGTACCTTTAAATTCATTTTCTTTAATGCGTAAACGACAGAATGAATGATCCCTTCACCAGAATCTGTAATAGTTCCATCTAAATCAAATAAAATTGTTTTATACTGCATAAAAAACTCACTTTCTTTTATTCTATCGTTCGTGAACATCACCAGTATTGATCACAGGCTGTGTCCCTTTATCGGTTATGATCGATACTAAGAGATTATTAATTAATTGAACTTTACGATCATCTGTAAAATTGATCTTTTGACCATCCTCAATTTGCTCTAACGCCATTTGCGTCATAGATACCGCACCTTCAACGATAATCTGACGTGCAGAGAGGATCGCTTTAGCTTGTTGTCTTTGTAGCATCGCACTAGCAATTTCAGTCGCATATGCTAAGTGATTTAATCGTGTTTCGATCACTTCAACACCTGCTGCCGCTAAACGGTCTTGTAATTCTTTTGCCAACTCTTCTGAAACTTCATTGGTATTTCCTCTTAGAGTCAGGTCATCTTCATTGAATGTATCATATGGGTATTGGGTAGCAATATGACGAATCGCGGTCTCGCTTTGAATTTCCACAAAATCTTGATAACGGTCAACATCGAATAATGCTTTCGCTGTATCAACCACTTTAAAAACAACAACAGCAGAAATTTCAACTGGGTTTCCGTCTGAATCATTGACTTTTAACAATGAACTATTAAAATTCCGCACTTTTAATGACACATTGATTTTTTGTGTCAGAGGAGTTGTCACAAACAGTCCATTATCTTTGATTGTCCCTAAATATTGTCCAAAAAATAAAATTGCTTTGGCTTGATTTGGACTAACGATTGTTAATGAGCTTAAAAATAAAGCAGAAATCACCCATAATACAAACCCAATCGTAATCATGCTAAAGCGTTCATCTGTTACCCCGACATAAAAAGAATAGCTACCGATCACAAGTAAAATAATCAACACAAGTAGCGCAATGTAGCCATTGACGTGAAACGTTTTTTTCTCTTCCATCCTTTTCCCCTACCTTCTTTACCTAGTTAATAATCTTATGGTACTCTTCTTTATTCTTTCTAGCAATAGTTAGGAAAGGAGAAAAGAGTTGCTTAATTCTGAGTTTAGATGTAAACTTACTTTTAGTAAGTAAAAATAAATAAAAATCAACTTGGAGGTTTTATATTATGGAAACACAAATTCGCGGTATTCATCACGTTACAGCAATGACATCTAGTGCAGAAAAAATTTATCGGTTCTTTACAGATCTTTTAGGATTGCGATTAATCAAAAAAACAGTCAATCAAGATGACATTGAAACATACCATTTATTTTTTGCAGACGATCTCGGCTCTGCTGGTACAGATATGACCTTTTTCGATTTCCCTGGAATCCCTAAAGGCTCTAAGGGAACAAATGCTATTTCACGCACCTCGTTTCGTGTTAAAAATGATGCGGCTTTAACTTATTGGATCGATCGTTTTAATGAACATAAAATCGATCATGGTGAAATTCAAGAACGTTTCGGTAAAAAATATTTAGAGTTTGAAGATTTCGATCAACAACAATATCAATTGATTTCTGATGAAATGAACCATGGTGTCCCTAGCGGTACTCCCTGGAAGAAAACAGATGTCCCTGCTGAACACGCTTTGACTGGATTAGGTCCAGTGTTTGTAACAGTAGCAGATTTCGATCATATGCAACGCGTTTTGGTTGAGGTACTAGGGTTTAAATTAGTCGATGCTGAAGGGCATTTCCATTTATTTGAAGTGGCTGAGGGCGGCAATGGCGCTGGTATTATTGTAGAACATCGTGATGACCTTCCAGAAGCGCAAGAAGGTTTTGGGAATGTTCATCATTTGGCATTACGTGTAGCAGATCAAGAAGCTTTACGTTTTTGGATTGAGAAAATCAATCGCCTGCAATTTCCTAACTCTGGTTTCGTTGAGCGTTTTTATTTCAAATCTGATTATTTTAGAGCTGCTCCTCATATTTTATTTGAGTTAGCAACAGATGGCCCTGGTTTCTTACAAGATGAAACCTATGAAGCTGCTGGCGAAAAACTTTCTTTACCACCCTTTTTAGAAAGTAAAAGAACAGAAATCGAAGAATTTGTTCGTCCTTTTGATACATCTGATGCGAATAAACCGCGTTAATTCCAACAGAATTGGAGAAAATCTATGTTGCATTATCCGACTAGCCAATTAACTTCAAAACAAACATACAAATTTTTATCTGGCAGTATTATTCCACGACCGATTGCTTGGGTAACGACTCTAAATCAAGAACACGGAACAATCAATGCTGCACCGTTTAGTTTTTTCAATGCTGTAGCTTCTGATATTCCGTTAGTAACTTTAGCCATTCTCAGACGAGCTGGTTCGATCAAAGATACGGCTAGAAATATCTTAGCAACGAATGAACTCGTGATCCATTTAGTCGATGATCATGTGGTTGAATCGATGAATAAAACAGCAGCTTCTTTTGAGCCGGAACAAAGTGAAATCACGATCAATGAGATCGAAACTACTGCAAGTAACTCAGTTACAGTACCTGGAATCACAGCCGCACCAATTCGAATGGAAGCACGTCTCCATCAGTATGTGCCCATTAAGAATCATGAAGAGCAGATCATTACTGATTTATTTATTTTAGAAATCACTGATTTTCATTTTGCTGAAACTGTTTTTGATAAGGAAAATGAGTATATTTTACCAGAAGAATTTAATCCAATCGCACGATTGGCTGGAAATACTTATAGTCATATTGACGGATTGTTTGATTTAAAACGACCAGATTAAAAAAGAGATGAGACAACACTACAAATCACTGCTGTCTCATCTCTTTTTTAGTGTTCTACAGTTTGTTCTGGTCGCAAATCAACAATCGGTACATTGCCATCTAAAACACCACTTGGGCTTTTCAATTTAAATACCTGCAAACGCGGATCGACTTCCAACGTCATTTCTTCATCCAAATATCGTTTAGAATAATCCTTGATGTATACCGATCCGATATCCGAATCTAAAGATAAATTAAAATCTGATTTATCTTGTAGCTGATCCAATAGCAACAAACGGAAACTTGTGTCTAAGGAACAAACACCCATTTTTGAATAGCGACCAACACCATCATCTAGATCTAAAATAATCACAGCTTTACGTTCAATATAAGGAGTCAATTTTATCTGTGCTTCATCGCTGACATGTAAAAACATCTAGTTCGCCCTTCTTTCTTTGCTTAATACACTAATCCTACCATCTAAATATGACTTTTCCGAAAGATATGCACTAGTTTCCTACTCAAAAGATGACGGTAACTCTGTTATTTGTTGAAACTCGTACGCAACCGCTTCTGCCATTCGTTGGTTTGCTTTACCGTTACCATAAAGGTTTTAAGTATGTGCATTTTGAATTGCTTCTGGTCTTGTACCAAAAACTGTCATTACCTTGATTTTTTCATCTGTAGTTCTTCCTCTCACGTTAGTTTCGGGTACTTTTCAGCTACAAAATTTTTTGACAGGTCAACATAGTGCTGAGCATTTTCTTTATTTTTACGGATCTCTTCTCTAGTTAACGGACGAATGACTTTAACCGGTCGACCAAATGCTAAAACGTTTGGCGGAATCTCAGCCCCCTCCGTCACTAAAGAACCTGCACCAATCAAACTATTTTTTCCAATCGTTGCATGATTTAAAATGGTTGAACTCATACCGATCAGAGCTCCATCTTCTATTGTACAGCCATGAAGCATACAGTGATGTCCAATTGTGACGTTTTCACCAATCACGACAGGAGCATCCTGATCAACATGAATCACAGTGCCATCCTGCACATTGCTTCCTGAATGGATTGTAATCGTATTATTATCTCCCCGTAGCACCGATTGAAACCAGATACTCGTATCTTTTCCAAGCACTACATTGCCGTAAACGTCTGCACTTGATGCAATAAAATATTCTTTTGTCATGCTTTCCACCTCTTCTACTATCTTTAGTATAGCAAACTTGAGTAAATTACATGGTCATAAACGCCCTTACGTTATACAAAAAAGAAGGGACACTATTATTCAGTGTCCCTTCTTCATAGCAATTATTCATAGTCGCCATCTTCAGCAAATTGGCTATTATAAAGTTTTTCATAAAAGCCGCCTTGTTCTAACAGCTCGTTATGCGTTCCTTTTTCAATGATTTCACCTTGATTCATCACAAGGATTAAATCCGCCTCACGAATTGTTGATAAACGGTGAGCGATCACAAAACTTGTGCGCCCTTCCATTACTCGTTCCATTGCTTTTTGAATCAATGCTTCTAAGCGAGTATCCACAGAACTTGTTGCTTCATCTAAAATCAAAATTCTTGGATCAGAAATCACTGCTCTAGCAATCGTCAACAATTGCTTTTGCCCAAGAGACACATTGTCTCCTTCAGAATTGATTTCCATCTCATAACCATCTGGCATTGTTCGGATAAAGTGGTCAACATTGGCTGTTTTAGCCGCATCTACTACTTCATAGTCTGTTGCGTCTAATTTACCAAAACGAATATTATCGGCAATCGTTCCTTCATATAACCAAGCATCTTGTAAGACCATACCGAAAACCGAACGAACATCACTACGATCCATTTTTTTCGTATCGATTCCATCGATTTTGATTGCACCATCCGTAACGTCATAAAAACGCATTAGTAAATTGATCAACGTAGTTTTCCCCGCACCCGTTGGTCCAACGATCGCAACCGTTTGACCCGCTTGCACTTCAAAGTTCAAGTTTCTGATCAATGGTTTAGCAGGATCATAACTAAAGCTAACATTATCAAATTGAACTGAGCCTTGAACCTTTTCCGGTAAAGGAATATCGTGCTCGTTTAGTTCTTCTTCTGGCTCATCTAAAATTTCAAATACACGTGTTGTTGCTGCCGAAGCACTTTGTAATGCTGCTGACAATTGCGTGATATTCCCCATTGGCTGACTGATCTGCCAAATATATTGAATGAACGCTTGTAATTGTCCGACTACGATTGCACCAGTAATAACATAGTAACTACCTAAAACAGCCATACCGATATACGTACCATAAGCGGTCATTTGTACGAGAGGTAGCATCAAACCTGAAATAAAAGTTGCTTTAAACCCAAAGCTATTCAAATTATGGTTGGCTTTTTTAAAGCCTTGCAAGGTTTCTGATTCACGACCATAGAGTTTTAACACACTAAAGCCTGTCATATTTTCTTGCACATACCCATTTAAATTTCCAAGTGCATTTTGCATACCTTGGAAGTATTTTTGTGAAACCCCAACGATCGTTTTTGAAATAAATAGTGACAATGGAATCATGATGATTGATATCAGTGCCATTAACCAATTGATGTAAAACATCATCACAACAGCCATCACTATTCCTAGAATAGCTGAAACGATATTAATGAAACTTTGTTGCATTGCATTACTCACTGCATCCACATCATTGGTTACACGAGATAAAATATTTCCTTGTTGGTTTTTATCGAAATAAGAAACGGGTAGACGATTGATTTTTTCATCGATATCCCGACGCAAGTCACGCATAGAATGCTGAACGACTGCTGCCATCAAATATCCTGATAAAAATTGCGCTGCACAATACCCTAAACCGACAATCAAAATCCAAATCAGACATTGAATGATATAAGCGTAATTCAAACCTGTTCCTTGTGCAACATTCTTACTAATCTCAGTGATCGGTAATCCAGAAACGTACGGCATTGCAGCATTAAAAGCCACCGTTAAAACAGTAAAGATGATCACTAAAATGAAAGTTCCTTTATAAGGATTAATATATCTGCCTAACCGTTTAATCGAAGAGAGTGCGTTTTTCATGCTAATTCCTCCTCTGACAATTGAGAAGCAGCAATATCATAATAGATAGGACAATTCTCAAGTAATTCACGATGGGTACCGATGCCAACGACATCCCCTTCATTTAGCACCACGATCTTATCTGCATGCATGATCGTTCCCACACGTTGTGCGACGATCAAAACAGTTGATTCGGTTGTTTCTTTTTTCAAACGAGCTCTTAAATTAGCATCTGTTTGATAATCTAAAGCTGAAAAACTATCATCAAATATATAAACTTCTGGACGACGAATCACAGCTCTGGCAATTGCCAAACGTTGTTTTTGCCCCCCTGAAAAGTTTGTTCCACCTTCTGATAAAAGTTCATCATAACCATCTGGCTTTTGTGAAATAAACTCTGTTGCTTGGGCGATTTCTGCAGCTAATTCCATTTCTTCAATTGTTGCATCTTCTTTACCATAACGCATATTTTCTGCGATTGTTCCGGTAAATAGCAACGCTTTTTGCGGAATATAACCGATTTTATTACGTAAAGCACTCAGTTTATAATCGCGCACATCTACACCATCAAGTAAAACTTCACCTTCAGAAACATCATAGAAACGTGGGATCAATTGGATCAGCGTTGATTTCCCACTACCAGTACTCCCAATAAATGCCACAGTTTCTCCTGGAGAAGCTGTAAAACTAACATTACGTATCACAGGACTTTCTGAATGTCCTGGGTAAGCAAATGTAACATTTTTAAATTCTAAGTAGCCTTTAGTCTTCGTTTCAGTGATTCCAGCTTCATTTTCACGAATCACAGGTTCCATATCAAAGGCTTCTTGAATCCGACGCGCTGAAACAGCCGCACGTGGATACATCATAAAGACACTTGCAAAAAGCATAAATGAGAACAATGCGTGGAAAATATATTCAATAAAGGCAATCAAATCCCCTACTAATAAACTGCCTTGGTCGATCTGAAGGGCACCATTCCAAATAATCAACACCATTACGATATTAAATAGGAAGAAAAATCCTGGTTGAGCTGCCGCCATCAAACGGAAAAGGCTCTTAGAACTTTTTGTATAATCCTCATTGACTTTGCTAAAACGACTTTCTTCAAACTTCTCATTAACAAACGCCCGGATCACGCGCAGACCAGAAAGATTTTCTCTTAATATCCCGTTGATTCTGTCTAAGTTCTTTTGTTGCTTGTTTGATAAAGGTTCAGAAACTTTGGCAATCAGGACAACTGCTGCCAATAGAAACGGTAAAGCACCTAAAACAAACCAACCTAGCGAAGGGCTTGTTCGCATAACCATATATAAACTGACAAAAAACATCATCGGTGTCATAAAACCGATTCGTAAAATATTCCCCATAAACAACATGATTTGATACGCATCATTGGTTGTTCTTGTAATCAGTGATGAAACACCGATCGTTTCATATTCACGATGGGAAAAAGTCTGTACTTTTTCAAATAGATCATCACGAATATCGCGAACAATATTTGTTGTCATGCGTGCCCCAAAATAGCCTAACATGATATTCATCACCACACCGACAACCGTGATCCCGATCATTAACAATCCTTGTTGTTTTACATAATCGTAATCATTGTTTTTGATTCCAACATCGATCATTCGTGCTAAGATCGTCGGTAACCCTAGTTCTATCAATATAAATCCAAAAACACAAATGAAATCTAAAAATAATAGCTTCTTATATCTCATCGTGTAACGCCACATCAATTTCAATCGATCATCTCCTATTCCAATTTTTGACCCAGTACTTCCACTATAGCATAAAACTAATGGCTAGGTAAATTATATTTAAATGAAAATCGCTCCCTTTTCAACTGAATAATAAACTAGACCATTTTTACTATGCTATAATAAAAGTTACTTTACTTTTCGTAACAAAATCAGAGGAAAGCGATGGAATCAAATCAATGAAAAAAATGCTTTATATGTTTTTAGGTTGCCTTACATTCGGACTTGGAACAGTAGGAATTTTCCTACCAATTTTACCCACAGCGATTTTTTATATCTTGACCGCATTTTTCTGGATGCGCAGTTCTGACTATTTATATACTAAATTTATTGAATCGAGCTATTATCAAAAGTATATTCAAGAATCTATCGTTGAAAAGAAAATTACGCCACTAGGTCGTGTAAAACTATTTTCAACTTTGTTTGTGGTTTTTGCAATTCCATGTGTCATTGTCCGTAATCCATTTATGACAACGACTTTAGCCATCGTCTATTTAATGCATCTAATTGGGTTAAATTTGTATTTCAATAAAAAGAAAGGGACTCCTTTAAATCAACCAAATGAATAATAGAGTTTCTTTAAAGTCACAAGTCTGTTTCTATACTTATTTCCTATTTTATGATAAAATACGATTAATTGTTGTACACACAACACAAAGGACGGTTGAAAGAAAGTACAGGTGCCATAAAACAAGTAACGTGAAGCAAAGTCGAGGCTTCATTTCATCATCAACAAAGGTTCTTGATGACAATTGTTTTTAAGGTGGACAGCCACCTCATTTTGTTGTGTTCAAAATTACAGTAAGAAAATAATAAAAATAAATAACTAACTGCTTAAGCAGATAAAGGAGAAAAAACGATGATTTATAAAGTTTATTATCAAGAAACAAAAACAAGAAACCCAAAAAGAGAAGATACAAAATCGATTTATGTAGAAGCGGAAAATGACGTGATCGTACGTCAACAAGTAGAAGAAAATACCCCATACAATATTGAGTATATCCAAGCACTTGATGAAAATCATTTAGCTTATGAAACAGAGCACGCGGAATTCTCTTTAACGGAGTTTTAATATGAAAGTAAATATAAAAAACAATGAAACCGGCGTTTTTGCAATAGGCGGTTTGGGCGAGATTGGAAAAAACACTTATGGGGTTCAATTTCAAGATGAAATCATCATTATTGATGCTGGGATCAAGTTTCCAGAAGATGATTTACTTGGAATCGACTATGTTATTCCAGATTATAGCTACATCGTTCAAAACCTGCATAAAGTCAAAGCGTTAGTTATCACTCATGGTCACGAAGATCATATTGGTGGCGTTCCGTATTTATTACGTCAAGCTAATATCCCGATTTACGCGGGTCCCTTGGCTTTAGCTTTGATCACGAATAAACTGGATGAACATGGACTATTGCGTGATGCTGAGATGCATGAAATCAATGAAGATACTGTGATTCGTTTCCGCAAGACAGCGGTCAGCTTTTTCAGAACAACGCACAGTATTCCTGATGCATTAGGTGTTGTTGTTAAAACACCATCTGGAAATATTGTTGCAACAGGCGATTTCAAGTTTGACTTTACACCAGTTGGTGAACCAGCAAACTTACATCGTATGGCAAAATTAGGTGAAGAAGGCGTTTTGTGTCTATTATCAGATAGTACCAACGCTGAAATCCCAACATTTACTAAATCAGAGAAAACAATCGGATCTTCTATTTTGAAGATTTTTGAAAAAATCGATGGTAGAATCATCTTTGCAAGTTTTGCCTCAAATATTTTCCGTCTGCAACAAGCTGCTGATGCCGCGGTTGCAACGGGACGTAAAATTGCAGTATTTGGCCGTAGTATGGAAAATGCGATCGTCAATGGCGAACAACTAGGTTATATCAATGTACCTAAAGGAACCTTTGTCGATGCCTCTGAGCTTAACCAACTACCGGCTAATGAGACCATGATCTTATGTACGGGTTCTCAAGGTGAACCGATGGCAGCATTAAGTCGGATCGCTAATGGAACACACCGTCAAATCTCCGTACAACCTGGTGATACAGTAATCTTTTCAAGTTCACCGATTCCAGGAAATACAACGAGTGTTAATCGTTTGATCAACTTGCTTTCAGAAGCAGGAGCTGAAGTTATTCATGGTAAAATCAACAATATCCATACTTCAGGTCACGGTGGTCAAGAAGAGCAAAAACTAATGTTGAGCTTAATGAAACCTAAATATTTCGTTCCTGTTCATGGTGAATTTAGAATGTTGAAAATCCATGCATCGTTAGCACAAGATGTCGGTGTTCCTGCTGAAAATTGTTTTATTATGGAGAATGGTGATGTATTGGCTTTAACAGCTGATGACGCTCGTATTGCAGGACATTTCAATGCAAATGATGTGTATGTAGACGGTAATGGTGTCGGTGATATCGGCAATGTTGTTTTACGTGACCGTCGAATTCTTTCAGAAGAGGGCTTAGTTTTAGCTGTAGCAACAGTTGATATTAAAAATAAAGAAATTCTAGCTGGTCCAGATATTTTATCTCGTGGATTCGTTTATATGAGAGAGTCAGGCGAAATGATCCACGAAGGACAGCGTTTATTATTTAACGCAATCCGCGAAGCATTGCGGGATGACAATTGTACAGAAGCAAAATTGTGTGATGCAATCACAGCTGCTCTACAACCGTTCTTGTTTGAAAAAACAGAACGTCACCCAATGATTTTGCCAATGATCATGACTTCATGAGTTTTACCTATTATAAAAGCCAGAACAGGGATAAAAAAACATTCCTGTTCTGGCTTTTTTTTATTTAGTAACAGTCGTTAAAAATTGCATAAGTTCTTGGGCTGCTAACTTACTCCCCTTATGTGGTTTTAATTCTTGCTGTAGCTTTTTAGCTTGCTGCTCATAGACTGAATGATTCAAAAGTGCTTGAAGATTCTGCTTAAACAAATACTGATCCTTTAATTTGCTTTTTTTTATTTGAATTGCATTACCATACTTAGTGCAACAGCTGATATTATACTCTTGTTCTTTCTGTAAACCAATGCCGATAAATGGCTTCCCAGCGAGGCATGCGGTCTGAACCGTTCCTTCTCCACCATGAAGAACACAAGGTGTTACTTTATTTTGCACCTCCATTGCAGGTAACCAATCATAAAGATGTACATTTACAGGAAGTTGCTCTATTTGTTTTTCTGTTAAGTAACTTCTCATTGGGCTGATCACCTCAACATCTAATCCATCAAAATTACGTAATAACTCAAAAATGAGTTGACGATTAGTCGAACTTCCCATACTACAATAAATAAGAGGTTTTGTACTTGTTTCTAGCAACTGTTGTAACTGAGTTGGTATCTCTTCATTTAAATTCGCAAAAATAGGCCCAACATAAATACTGTCACTTGGTAAATTAGGATTATTAGTTAATAATTCAGGTGTAGTGATACAATTTAAATCAGCGGACATAGCGTCGATCGTATAGTTAAATCAATCTTTTACATCATACTCTTCTATCAGCTTTTTAATACTTTTTGGAAGCCATTTTAAATGTAAAATAAAAGATTGTGCTAGTTTTTTTAAATAGGGATTTGAATCTTTCATAAATATTGGTCCTTCTACATGAGCCGGACTATAAGCATAGGGCTTAACATAAATCAATGGAACCTTTTTGACACGTACACTAATCAATAAACTGATCGTAGAACCAATGATTATCCCGTCTGGATTAAGCTTCTTAATCAATTTTAATTCATTTTCGATCCTCATTTTCAACGTATCATAGGTAAAAGGAATTTTGAACGATTTCATTTGATCAAAGTTCATGATCTTAACGATATCTGTTTCTGTTAAATGAGGTGATAAATAGTTAAATTCAAACCCTGATTCTTCAATAAAGTCAGCAAATTTCCGACTATAGCCCATAAAAACACAGTTAGCTTCGGCCTGACATTCTTTGGCGACTTCGATCATTCTAGTTGTTTCAGCTAAATTAAAAGTTTCTGGTGCGAATAATAATGTTTTCATTGAATTATTACCTCAGGTGTTGAAATCATATGATAGATTTGCTCAACATAAGAATCGATTGCACGTTCTTCCTCATCGTTAAAATCTTTTATTTCTGGGACTTTTTCGAATAATGATACCATTTGCTGATAATAGTCGATTTTATCTTGGAATAGCTTTTTCTTAGCCTTTATCAATTTTTCTGTTTTTTCTCTGCAGTCAGTCGTGGTCTTATCTGAGATTAAACCTAATAGTGTTTGCATTTATTCAAGGTTAAATTCACCATATTTCATTACCAAAATGTATTTAATCATTAATAAATCGATCTTTTGATACACTCGATAACCGTTGTCTTCTCTACTCGGTTTTAGTAAGTCAATCTTATCATAATATCGCAAGGTTGATTTTGGGACTCCAAGTATTTTAGCGGCTTCTTTTACTGTTTTTCCTGTCATTTGATTCCTCCGATTACTTTTTTTGTACTATAACATGAAACCTAACTTTAATGTCAATAGTAAAAAAGCAACTGACAGACTCAACGCCTACAGTTGCTTTTTGCTCTTATTTAAACTCTAAACTGTTTTATTCACCACTAAAACATTGACTTTCGTATGATTGACAACATAAGACGTCGTTGATCCGACCATTAATCGCTCAAAACCATTTAGCCCAGTTCTACCAATCACAATCAAATCAATTGGTTGTTCTGACTCTCTAAAATCAGCGATCAATGTTTTAGGATAGCCATACATGACATACGTAAAAACGTTGGTAACGCCCTGTTCAAGCGCTTTGGACTCTCGTTCTTTCATTTCTGCTTCTTCTTTTGTACGAAGATCTTCCATCAAGGTGCCCATCGACATCGTTAGTTCACCAAAGTAATTGCCCATCTCTTCAATAACAGACAATATGTGTAATGCAGCACCATTGCGTTTGGCAATTTTTATCGCTTCTTGAAACGCATTTTCTGACTGGTCAGAACCATCTACAGCAACTAAAATATTCTTATATGACTCTCCCATGATAAAAAACCTCCTTCTTTGGTATCTCCATTATACTACGTGAAAGAGCTTTCTACAAAAAAAACTGTTACATTAAAACTTTCTTCTTTACACGTCAAACAAGCCGTGGTATAGTAATCATGGAATTTCGTTATCAGATATCGTTGCCTTTCATAAGAATCAAGAGAGGAGAATTATTATGACATTTGGTAATAAAGTATTAAAATACCGTGTAGCACTTGATACAAAGAGAAATTTGTTTATGGCTATCGATGCAAATAACCAAGCAAATATTGCTTATGGTATCACGATTACACAAGCAGTAAAAGAATTGAAAAAATCTATTTAAGGAGTTATCAACCTAAATGAGCGATTCAAGTTCTAATACGATTTAAAGGCATCCAGTGAATGGTAAATCACGGATGCCTTTTTTGTTTTGTTCATTTTTGCCTAGTGGTCCGTATCATCGTTCATGCGAAAGATTATTTTGGGTAATTGAGATAAATCATTATTAAACTAACAACGAATAACACAAAGCCAAACATAACTAGCGGGACTACCATACCATTCCAGGCTTTTTTATTGGTAAAGGCTCGCCAACGATAAAGAGCACCTGCTAATCCAAGAAACGCTAATGAGACAAAGAACACCACTAAAGAAAGATTCAACACGTTTATCACCTCTTACAAGTAGTCTACAACTTACCAACAAAAAAGATAGTAACAAAAATGTAAGGAGAAACTACTGAAAACTAAATTATTCTCACTCAACAGACTCTGCATAAAAAAAACATCTAGCAAATTTGCTAGATGTTTTGGAATGGATGAATTAGTTTTTTACAACGTTAACTGCTTGAGGTCCACGATCTGAATCTTCAACGTCGAAGCTTACTGATTGGCCTTCTTCGATTGTTTTGAATCCTTCACCTTGGATAGCTGAGAAATGTACGAATACATCGCTACCATCTTCGCGAGAGATAAATCCAAATCCTTTTTCTGCGTTAAACCATTTTACTGTTCCTTGTTCCATTCTTTTGTTCCTCCTCGTGCTTAAGCACTAAATATTGTAACATTGCCCGTGTACGATAGAGGGTTTTAAAATTAAAACTTCTATATTGTCCCAAACAAGATTACACTAATATTGTACATGCGAACCCTTATTTTTGCAAGAAATCTAGTTATTCTGCAGCAAAAAAGTTTTCTTCTCTCATACTGATGTAAACTTGTGCTCCGATGATAATATGATCTAATACTTCAATCCCCATCATTTTCCCACATTCTTGCATTCTTTGCGTGAAATGAATATCACTTTCTGATGGCGTTGGGTTACCACTTGGGTGATTATGTGCAAGAATCAAACGTGCTGCAGAATATTTTACAGCACTGCGAAAAATCTCTCTTGGGTGAGCGACAGACTGATTTAACGATCCTTTAAATACAGTCTCTTGCTTGATGACTTCATTTTTAGTATTCAAATACAAACAAACTAAATGCTCTTGCTGAAAATCTTGTAATTCATAGATCAAATTTTGCGCAATTTGATAGCTGGACGAAACCTTTCCTAATTTTAACTGAGTGCTTTGTTGGATTCGATAGCCAAATTCGATAGCTGCTCTTAACTCAATCGCTTTGATACGACCGATCCCTTTGATTTCCATCATTTCAGTCAATGTCGCATTCTTCAATTCGTATAGATGATTAAAATAATTCAAAAATTTAGATGCGACTTCCATCACATTGGTGTTCTTGGAACCTGTTCGCAATAAAATTGCCAGTAACTCTTGATTGGATAGGGCTTTTTCACCGACACCTTCCAATCGTTCTCGTGGTAAACAATCTTCTGGCATCTCTCTAATAAATAATTTTTCTTCTTTAATCAAAAAAATCACTCCTTTATACGCTTCTACTAAAAGATACGCAAAGGAGTGATGATCTTATTTTTTAAAATAATCTGGCGCTTGATTCAAGCTTTCAAAAATTTCTAGCGTTTTCCCTTTTATTTCTTCTGTCGGTGCCAATAAATCTGGGACCATGATCACAGGAATTCCTGCTGCATCTGCTGCTGTTACACCATGAAATGAATCTTCAAAAATCAACGTATTATCTGCTTTGGTACCAAGATACGCTAATGCTTTTTGGAAAATTTCTGGATCTGGTTTTGCACGGGTCACATCTTCTGCTGAAACAATTCCAGAAAAACGTTCTTTGATTCCAGCCCCATCTAATAGTAATTCGATTGCTGGACGAACATTGCTTGAAGCGACGATTCGAGGAATTTCTTGTTGGTCTAGAAAATCAAGCAACTCCAAAACTCCATCCTTCAAAGGAACAGCGCCCGATTCAAACACTTGGTAAGTATCTTCATACGACCGTTGAATAAATTCATCTACTTTGGCTTTACCGAAATTTTTATAAATTCGATGATAGTTTTCTTGAACCTCTTCATCTGACACCCCTAGAAACTCTAAATAAAGCTCTTTACTGTAAGGAAAACTCATAGCATCTGCTATTTTTTGTGTTGACTGATAATAAATCAATTCTGTATCAAATAATAAACCATCCATATCAAAAATTACGCCATCAATTGTTTTCATGATTTCCTCCTAAATTTAAAAGCGTAGCGGGCTCGTCCAGTCTCGACTGAAAAATAGGGAAAATTGACTGAGGTGCTTTTTGCCTCATTCCATTTTCATCTTTTTTACGAGAGACTAGCCCGCGTAGCTAGATAACATTAAAAGCTGAAAGAGCTCATTCAGTTTTTATCTTTTTCTTGAGACCTTCAATCCTTAGAGCTTTAGCTCTTAGGAATTGATGAGATCGAAGCAAAGCGTAGTGGCTAGCTCTTGAAGCTAAATAACATTAAAAGCGAAACAAATCGGTTAATCCTGTAGAAAATTAAGAAATTGTCAATGAGACGTTCTTTGTTTCATTGACAATTTATCTATTTTCCTAAGGATTGATTTGTGTAGCTAGATACGGTAGCAACGTTCAGCTTCGCTTCACCTTGTACCAAGTCTTTTCGTGCGACGAGTAACCGCAGGAGCATTCAACATCACTTCATTTCTTCGTTGTGTTTCTTGGCATGTTTCAAAGCAACTAATTCCCAACGTCAGAACCAATATTCATTAATAATTCCCGTACCTGAGAAACAAAATAAAGTGAACCTGTCACCAGCAGCAAGTCATCTGATGACATTTTTTCTAAAATTTCACCTAAACCGAATTGCCACAATGAAACGATTTCTGTTTTATCATTTTCATAATGTTCCATTTTAGTTAGATCGATTGCCCTAGGATAATCAAATGTCGTCAAATATAAATGAACATTTGGAACTCCTCTCAAGAGCGCAATCATCTGATCAATATTTTTTGAAGCTAGTGCTGAAAATAAAATGTGGATTTCCCGATTTGGAAATTCTTTTTTCAAATTTTCTGCTAAGCGGCGCATTGCATGATCATTATGGGCACCATCTAAAATGATCAATGGTTCATCACTGATTTTTTCCATCCGAGCAGGCCAGCGAGCTTGCGCTAATCCGTGGTACACATCTTTATCAGAAAAATTGAATTTCTGTATCTCACAATAAAGATAAAATAATTGGATCGCAACCGCTGCATTTTCAACTTGATGCCGACCTAATAAAGGCACTTTGACCTTAGGTAATTTGCCAGCTTCACTGTAAAAATTAAAAATCTCACCCCAATTTTTATCTGGGTGTAAATAGTCCGTTTTATACTCTTGATTATAGCGATACACTCTACTATGCTTCGTTTGGGCAACTTCATTGATCACTACAAAAGCTTCTTCTTCAATATTCCCAGTGACAACTGGTATCGACTCCTTAATAATCCCTGCCTTTTGGAAAGCAATTTTTTCAAGGGTGTCGCCTAAGATTTCTGTATGATCTTTTCCAATGGTTGTGATTGCCGTCAACATCGGTTTTACAACATTGGTACTATCTAATAAACCACCAAGTCCAACTTCCACAATGGTGATATCTACTTCCTCATCTAAAAAATAATCAAGAGCCATGGCCGTCAAGGTTTCAAATTCTGTGATTCCCGCACTTTCAGGCTGTTGATCCATCTCTTTGATCAACTCTTGATATTTTTCTACATACTGGATGATATGATCATCTGAAATGCCTTGTCCGTTGATGGCAATTCGTTCATTAAACTGCTCGATATACGGAGATGTAAAGGTACCGACTTTTAACCCTAACTCTTCTAGCATACACCGTAAATAAGTGACAGTAGATCCTTTTCCATTTGTACCCGCAATATGAATCGTTGGTACTTTTTCTTCAGGATTGCCGACTCTTTTCAATAATGCTTCTACTCGATCAAGACCAGGTCTAGAGCCAAATGGCAGTCTACTGTGAATCCAATCGATCGCTTCTTCTATCGTTAATGACATCTTATCAACTCCTCACTGTCCATTATATCGAAAGCGAAGATGCTTTTCACTAATTAAAGTCTAAAATCCCACAATTGTTCGATTTACAGTTAAAAAAACGGCATTTTATAAAAAAGAGTAAACAAATGACTCTATGCTTTAAAAAAAGAACAGTTGTGATAAAATAAACAAGACTATATGTAAAAAGTGAGTATTGATTTTTTTGCATCAACACCTAACCCCGTGATAGACTAGATTCTTAGAGTATCACTCAAACCAAATTCATTTTATAAATAACTCGTTAAAAAATAGTATTGTTGCAGGTAGTTCGTTTGATTTTTCAGGATTGATTGGACCTTTATCCTAAAACAGTTATAAATCATTAGAATAGAGGAGCAGTAAAAATATGTTAAAAGTTAAAAAAAATTTATTGATTAGCGGGAGCTTTCTTCTCCCCCTACTATTATTGATCATACTCTGGTCGATTTTAAGATTAGCACCTTTTGGAAATAACAATCTCTTAGTTAGTGATTTGGGCACACAATATATGCCTTTTTTAAGTTTATTTAAGCAATTTTTTCAGGGTGATACTTATTCCCTTTATTCATTTTCCGATGCACTTGGCGGAACGATTTTACCCTTAAGTGCTTATTATTTATTGAGCCCGTTCAATAGTTTAGTGCTGCTTTTTTCTTATGAACAGTTGCCGATTGCAATCCTACTGATCATTACCTTAAAAATTTCACTGATGGGCAGTTCGATGTTTTATTACCTTCACAAAACCTATAAGCAATCTACAATAGCCACATTGCTCTTTTCAACATCGTATAGTTTATGCGGTTTTGTAACGGTTTATTGTTTGAATTTTATGTGGTTGGATGCCCTTATTTTACTGCCTTTACTTATTTTAGGCATTCAGCGCTTGTGGGATCATAAAAAATATGCACTTTATTCTGGCGCTTTATTTTTGTCTATTGTGACTAATTATTATATGGGCTACATGCTTTGTCTATTCGCTGTTTGTTACAGTCTATACTGGTACTATCAAAAAAATGATGCGTCTAAAAAGAAATCGCTCTGGCAATTTATCAAGGAGGGTCGCTTGTTTTTTCTGACTTCCTTTCTTACCGGAATCAGTACCAGTTTTATTTTAATTCCAGCTATCGAAGGAATGTTAGCGACAAAGAAAACAAATTTTGACTGGCAAACCTTTTTACCTACACCTAATTTTGGGCTTAATTTTCTTTCACAATTTGGCCTTGGTAGTATTAATTTTGAATGGCGGTTAGAGCATTTACCCACGATTTTTTCTGGGGTCTTGATGGTTATGCTTTTTATCGCCTATTTCCAGCTATCTAGTATTCCTAAAAAAGCAAAATGGGGCGCCGTTTTTCTGCTTGGGTTTATTTTCTTAAGCTTCTGGTTAGAGTTAGTGAATACAGTTTGGCATATGTTCCAAAGCCCAGCAGGATTTCCGTATAGAAATACCTTTATCTTTAGTTTTTTGATCATAAAATTTGGCTATGAAGCCTTTTTGAAATTAAAAGAGGGCGCAAAATTAACGATCATGATTCCAACTATTTTCTCTGGCCTATTGCTCATTGGCTATATTGCCTTAAAATTTTCTGAAGAAAAGATTTTTCTTTTATCTGATCATTATTTTATCCTCAGTCTTATTAGTATTTGGCTGACCTTTGGTATCATCGTGTTTACTCAAAAAAACAGTGGCGCAAAAAGAGTTAGCGTCTATGCATTATTATTTTTAGTTGTTTGCTCTGAACTGGTTTTTAATTTTTGGATCAGTTTTAAAGATATTCCATTTGGTAATCAAGAAAAATTTGCGCAAACATTTCACATTCAAGATAACCTGATTTCAGATTTGCAAGATAAGCAAGCAAATTTATTCCGCATCAAACAAACCATTGATTCTGATACTGCAGGTTACAGAGAGAAAAATAATGGCTATAATAATCCAATTTTATACGGATACGCTGGCGTCTCAAGCTACACCTCTACGTTAGATGCCAAAACTCAGGATACTCTTCACGCTCTAGGCTTGTATCAAAAAAATGATCGTAGAATCGCTTACGTAGATGAATCAAAAGTAATCAATCTGCTCTTGAACGTCTCCTATCAACTAACACCTGAAGTCAAAACATATCAGGAAAATCTTTCAACGGATTCATCTACAAATGTTTATCAAAATCCTGAAGCAATCGGTATGGGCTTTTTAGTCCCTTCAGGATTTCGTTCACTAAAACTAGTGGAAAATCAGCCTTTAAAAAATCAGGAAATGATTTTGCAGCAGATCCAAGCTAACCCGCAAACTTATTTTCAGGAAACACAAAAAGTCACTTGGGAAACACAAGCTGACAATCACTACACACTTACAACCAAAACATCCGCTAACGGTGAGCTTTACCTTTATGTACCTGAAATCAATTGGAAAAAAATCACCTCATTCAAAGTAAATGGTGAAAAAATCCAACCAGCTGTTTACATCGCAACCAATCAATTGTTTAATTTGGGGTACTTTAAAAAAGATGCTGAGGTTGAATTACAACTTGAATCAGAAATAGCACTAGAAGATCAAATGATCGAATTAAAAACCCTACAACAGGATACTTTTGATTCATTTATTACCAAGCAAAAGTCCCAAGCTATTCAACTTAAGCAACAGGCTTCTGGAACATTGTCAGGCAATATAACGGTTACTGACTCAGAAAATACGCTACTCTACTTAGCTATACCTTATGACAAAAACTGGCAAATCACAGTTGATGGAAAAAAAGTCAAAGCAATGTCAGTTTTAGGCAATTTTACTGGAGTTAACTTATCTCCTGGAAAGCATCAACTCACGATGCAATATCAACAACAAAATTTCATTGTGGGCGTTATGATTAGCATTTCTATTCTTTTGGGCGTATTATTTTATCAACTATTAAAGTATTACAAGAAACGAAAAATAACGTAACAGTGAGAGGAAACTGCAGCCATGGGACGTAACATTTTGAAACGAATCATCTATGTACTACCGATTGTAGGTGTTATCATCTTTACTGGTTTGGTTATTTATGGTTATTCTAAAGGCATTTTTCATTCTGTTCAATCTCTACAGGATTTTATCAAGCAATTTGGTGAATATGCGGTATTTATTTTTATTTTTTTACAAATATTACAGGTCATCGTGCCAATCTTACCTGGTGGGATTTCTACGGTAGTCGGTATGCTGATGTTCGGTAATATTCAAGGGCTACTTTATAGTTATGTCGGTTTGATCATCGGGGAAATCATTGTTTACTGGTTAGCTCGCTATTACGGTAAGTCCTTTGCCCGATTGATTTTAACGAAGAAACGCTATTTAAAATTTGAAAAGATGCTAGATCGCCCCGAAAAAGGAATCAAGAGATTGATGATTATCACCTTGCTCGTTCCATTTGCACCAGATGATTTGGTGTGTTTGGTAGCTGGACTTACTGACCTTCCTTTTAAGGAGTATATGAAGATTTTGCTGATTTTTAAGTTTTGGTCAGTTGCCACTTATGGCTATGCGGTCTTGTTCTTGTTTAATCGGTTTTTGATTGGCTAAATACTTTATGATAGCAAGTATGTAATACGATTATCTTAAAAAAAATAGGGTAATAATCAGAAAAAGACATGATTATTACCCTATTTTTTTATTGTTAATTCACTGTACGCAGTTGTGCAATTCGTTCTTTCACAACGACTTGTTTTTCTAAATAATCTTTCTCTTTGGCCTTTTCAGCCTCCACAACTTCATTCGGCGCATTAGAAACAAATCGTTCATTTGCTAATTTACCTTGAACACGTTTGACTTCTTGTGTCCATTTGTCTAATTCTTTTTCTAATCGAGCAATTTCTTCTTCCACGTTGATCAAACCAGCTAGTGGTAAATAGAGTTCAGCTCCTGTTAAAACAGCTGACATCGCCAATTCTGGAGCTATAATGTCACTTGCAATCTTTAACTCATCTGGATTACAGAAACGCTCAATATAATTGGTATTTTCAATCAAGAATTTATCTACCGCTTCATCACTTGTTTTGATCAATAAAGTGATTGGTTTAGACAATGGTGTATTCACTTCAGCACGAATATTACGTACTGCGCGAATTACTTCTTTTAAGACTTCCATACCACGAGCGGCTGTTTCGTCTGAAAATTCTTCCTGAACAACTGGATAATCAGCAATCACAAGAGATTCACCTTTATGCGGGATATTGTCCCAGATTTCTTCTGTCACAAATGGCATGATTGGGTGCAATAGTCGTAAAATTTGGTCTAGCGTATACACCAAAATACTACGTGTTGTTTGTTTTGCAACTTCGTTTTCACCGTAAAGAATTTCTTTACTCATTTCAATGTACCAGTCACAGAAATCATCCCAGATAAAGTTATATAACTGGCGACCCGCTTCACCAAATTCGAAGCGATCGAATAAGTCAGTAACACGAGCGACTGTTTCATTTAGACGGGTTAAAATCCAACGATCTGCGACAGTTTTCTCACCGCTAAAATCGATATCTTCGTAAGTCATGCCTTCAACATTCATGATCACAAAACGGCTGGCATTCCAGATTTTATTGATAAAGTTCCAAGAAGCATCCATTTTTTCGTAACTGAATCGCATATCTTGACCAGGTGTTGAACCATTCGACATAAACCAACGCAATGCATCGGCTCCGTATTTATCGATCACTTCCATCGGATCGATCCCGTTCCCTAGAGATTTACTCATTTTACGTCCATCTTCTGCTCTGATCAGACCATGCATCAAGACATTTTTAAATGGCGCTTGTCCTGTAAATTCTAAGCTTTGGAACATCATTCGACTAACCCAGAAGAAAATAATATCGTAGCCTGTCACCAGAGTGCTTGTTGGGAAATAACGCTGATAGTCAGCTGCTTCTTCATCCGGCCAGCCCATTGTTGAAAACGGCCATAAGGCTGAACTGAACCAAGTATCTAATACGTCTGAATCTTGAGTCCAATTTTCAGGATCTGCTGGAGCTTCCATGCCGACATACATTTCGCCTGTTTCTTTATGGTACCAAGCAGGGATTTGATGTCCCCACCATAGTTGGCGTGAGATCACCCAATCATGTACGTTTTCCATCCAACGTAAGAATGTTTGATTAAAACGTGGTGGATAAAATTCTACTGCGTCATCTGTATCTTGATTTTCGATGGCTTTTTCAGCAAGTGGCGCCATTTTAACGAACCATTGTGTAGATAAGCGCGGTTCAACGACAACGCCAGTACGTTCTGAATGACCAACACTGTGATTCATGGTTTCAATTTTAATTAAACGACCCATTTCTTTTAAATCAGAAACAATCATTTTACGTGCTGCAAAACGATCCATCCCTGCGTATTTTCCTGCTAAATCGTTCATAGAACCATCTTCATTCATTACATTTACACGTGGTAAATCGTGACGGTTACCTACTTCAAAATCATTTGGATCATGAGCTGGTGTGATTTTCACTACCCCTGTTCCAAATTCCATGTCTACATACTCATCAGCAATGATCGGAATTTCTTTATCTACTAAAGGTAATGTAACAGTTTTACCGATCAAGGCTTGGTAGCGCTCATCTTCAGGATGAACTGCAATCGCAGTATCACCTAACATGGTTTCGGGACGAGTTGTTGCAATTTCCACAACACCTGTTCCGTCAGTCAGTGGATAGCTCATATGATAAAAGGCACCTTCAATATCTTTGTGGATAACCTCGATATCAGATAAGGCCGTTTTCGCTTTTGGATCCCAGTTGATGATGTATTCACCACGATAGATCAAGTCTTTTTCATATAAAGAAACGAACACTTTGCGGACCGCTTGAGATAAGCCATCATCTAAAGTAAAACGTTCACGGCTATAGTCTAAAGATAAGCCCATTTTTGCCCATTGTTCACGAATATGAGAAGCGTATTCTTCTTTCCAATCCCACACTTGTTCTACAAATTTTTCGCGACCTAAATCATAACGAGAGATGTCTTGTTCTGCTAATTTTTCTTCAACTTTGGCTTGCGTTGCGATACCAGCGTGATCCATTCCAGGTAACCATAATGTGTCAAAGCCTTGCATTCTTTTTTGACGAATAATCATATCTTGTAACGTGGTATCCCACGCATGTCCCAAATGTAGCTTACCTGTAACATTAGGCGGTGGAATCACAATTGAATAAGGTTTCGCTTCTTTATTTCCGTTTGGTTTGAATAAATCTTGGTCTAGCCATTTTTGGTAGCGACCTTGTTCTACTTCTGTTGGTTGGTATTTTGTTGGCAGATTTTTTTCTTCTGTCATGTAGATTCCTTCTTTCTGATTTTAATCTAAACGAATGGTAAAGCAGCACACTAAGGTAACAACACTTCTTATCAGTCGCCTTGTACTGTTCAATCTCAGATTGCTTCAAAATATGTGATGAACATATAAAAAGCCCTAAAATACTTTCGTATTTTAGGGCGTAAACTCTGTTACGCGGTACCACCTAAATTGTGCTTGATCATCCCAAACACCGCTTCATTCGTGAGGTAACGATCACTACTCGAATCATTCTACTTCATTCAAATCATTGACTCCCAAGCTACCTTCTTACTGGTTATGTGAAAATCTTCCACCAAGTGATTTTCTCTCTATAACGATGCCAGTAGTACTCCTCTTGATCATGGTCTTTGGTTTATTTTACCATTGAAGTTGAATAGAAGTCAATTTGAAAAAGTTTAACGCACAGATTTTACTTTATCCAATGCAGCTGCATAATCCGGCTCTTCCGCAATCTCAGTCGAAATTGCTTCATAAACCAGCTTACCATCTTTATCAATCACAAAAATTCCACGTGCTAAACGTCCCATTGCAGGGATGAATAAACCATACGCTTCACCAAAGGTTCCTTCTGTATCGTGTAAAAGTTCCATGTCCACACCTTCAGCTGCACACCAATTCTCTTGTTCTTCTTTTGTATTGTTTGATATCGTGATAAATTTAACACCAGCAACATTCGCTGCCTCTTGATTGAAACGCTTTGTTTGTAATGAACAAATTCTAGTATCGATATCCGGTACTACACTGATCAAAACAGGTGTACCTGCAAAATCTGACAGATTGACTACCTCATCTTTCAAATTTTTTAATGAGAAATCTGGTGCTTTACTACCTACCTCAGGTTGTACACCGCTGATTTCTACTACTTCACCTTTTTTTGTTACTTTCATTCTGTTATTCCTCCCCTAAAACAAATAAAGCTTCTATAGCTCAATTAGTTAAATCTTTCTATCTCCATCAAGTATAGATGAAGAAAACACAGATGACAAAGTTCTTGCTTTCTAGCTCTTATTTTTTGAAAAAGTTTCATCGAAATAAATCAACGTCTGTAATTCCGTTGTTAAATCAATATATTGCACATTCACATTCTGAGGGACAATCACACGGTCTGGTGCAAAATTTAAAATCGCAGTAATTCCGACTTCTACGATTTTATCGATTGCCTCTTGAGCATATTGACTCGGGACAGTTGATATCGCAACCGTTACACCCGTTCGCTCAACTTCTTTCGCTAAATTTTCCATAGGCTGGATAACGATATCATCAATCGACAACCCAACCAGCTCTTCTTGTGTATCAAATGCACAAACAATATTTAAATTTTCATTTCTTCGAAAATTATTTTTGACTAACGCTTTTCCTAAGTTACCACAGCCAATCAAGGCAATCCGTTTTTCTTCTTGGGTATTTAAAATATGACTAAATACCTCGATTAAATAAGGTACATCATAGCCATAACCGCTACGTCCTAATTCACCTAAATGGGAGAAATCGCGACGGATCGTAGCTGATGGCACTTGGATCACGTCACTAAACTCTTTAGACTTGATCCGAGTTACGCCGGAATCTCCTAACATTTTTAAATAACGTAAATATAACGGTAATCGTTTAGCCGTTGCTTTTGGCATTGTTTTTTCTTTATGTAATTCTTTCATTTTCCTAGCCCCCTTGTTACTTATTTCACATATATAGTTTAGCATGGTTGAGGTATGTGAGCAACTTGTTTGTGAAAAAAAATGCAGATATTAGAAAAACCTAATAAAAAAAAGAACAGATTCGATAGCGTTACCAAGTCTGTTCTTGCAACTTTTATAGAAAATCAGAAAATTCTTCGTTTTGTTCGTTTTGTTCAGTTATTTCACTAACTTTCAAACCAGCCATTGAACGAGCCATTAATCCTTCGATATCTAAGCGAGCTTCATAAGCTTGGGCTTTTTCTAACTTTGGTCGCGTTTTTGGTTGAGGTGGCGCAAAAATTGTACAGCAATCTTCAAATGGCTGGATCGCTAATTCAAAGGTATCGATTTTTTCAGCGATTTCTATGATTTCACCTTTGTCCATTGAGACAACAGGACGAATAATCGGTGTTGTGGTCACTTCATTGATTGCCACCATACTTTGCAAGGTCTGTGAAGCTACTTGTCCCAATGATTCGCCATTAATGATCACTAAGCCTTTTCTAGCAGCACGTATGGCATCTGTCAAACGCAGCATCATTCGGCGGGTCACAGTCATTAGATACCCTTCTGGAACCACTCGTTTGATTTCTTCTTGTATCTCAGTAAAGGGTACTTCAATAAACTGAATACTACCGCCATAGGGAGCGATTTTTGCTGCTAAATCTTTGGCTTTTTGCAAGGCTTGTTCACTGGTATAAGGCGGGCTGGCAAAATGAACGGCTTCAACTTCTACACCACGTTTCATTGCTAAGTAGCCTGCCACTGGTGAATCGATCCCTCCAGAAAGCATTAGCATACCACGTCCGCTAGTTCCCACTGGTAACCCGCCAGCACCACGAATCGTTTCATAAGAAAGATACGCACCTTCTTTACGAATTTCTACACGAATTTCAATATTCGGTTTTTTCATTTGTACGGCTATTTCAGGAAAAACTTCAAAAACTGCTCCGCCAAGCTCTCGGTTTAATTCATTGGTATCCAATTCAAAACTATGATCTGAACGTTTGGAAGTGATTTTAAATGTTTGTCCCGGCTGATAAGCAGATTTGATGATAGTTTGAACCATTTCACGAATTGTCGGCATTGTTTTTTCCACACGAACGCTAGGTGAAAAATTTTGAATACCAAAGACTTTTTCTAACTTAGGTAAGATTTGTACACTGTCTTCGCCATTTAATAATAAGTGCATTCGATCTCGATCTGCATGGATCTTGACAGCAGGAAAATCGCCTAGTACTCTTTTAACGTTTTGTGCTAGTTGAGAGATAAATAATTTTCTATTTTTCCCTTTCGTTGAAAGTTCGCCATAGCGAACCATGATTTCAGTATATTTCACAATTTTTCAATCCTTTTCTATAATGCTTGATTTTCTAGTATTATTTACTTTAGCTAGTATATCATAGCCGTTAAGCGATTTTAGCTAATTTTTATTCGTTTTTTCTTATCCATTCAATACCAAGAATTTTTTATACAATTGATTAAAGATAATCATAAACTGCTCAGCTTCAGCAATTGTATTACTTTCATCTAAGCTGACTCTAATAGCAGAAGTTGCTAAAGCATCAGGGACTTTCATGGCATGTAGGGTACTGCTAGCCATTTTTTTCCGGCTAGAGCAGGCACTTGTCGTTGATGTATAAATTTGCTTTTCTTCTAAGGCGTGTACCAGTACCTCGCCACGAATCCCTTTTAGCGCAAAACATAAAATATGCGGAGCAAAATCTGACGTTTCTTTTGAAAAGACCGTAACGTTGGCATATTCTTGTAAAGCTTCAACCAAATAACGACGAATAGTTGCCGTATGCATTGGTTTTCCTGCTCTTTTATCTATATATAAACGCAATGCTTTCGCCATTGATACGATCCCTGCAACATTCTCTGTACCACTTCTTTGATCATTTTCTTGGCCGCCACCGTTTAATAAGGGGGCTAGCTTACGTCCATGTTTCCAATAAATAAACCCAACCCCTCTTGGTCCATGAAATTTATGTGCAGAAAATGTAGCAAAATCCACGCGTGGCGTTAGCCATTGTTCCTGAGAAACCTTGCCAATTGCTTGAACGGCATCCACATGGTAATGGATCGTTGGATGATTTTCTAAACAGTCGCTAATTGCTTGAATTGGCTGGATCGAGCCGATTTCATTATTGACTGCCATAACAGACACAAGAATAGTATCCTTACGAATCAATTTGGCTAGTTCAGCCACTTTTACAAACCCACGTTCATCAACTGGAGCAATCGATAGTTCAAAGCCATTTTCAGCCAATTGTCTTGCTGTTTCAGAAACAGCTGGATGCTCAATATTTGAAATAATAATATGGCGACCAAATGATTTCTTCTCCAAAGCGGTTCCTTTTAAGACCCAATTATCACCTTCTGTGCCACCGCTTGTAAAATTAATCTCGTTTGATTTTACTTGGATCAAATCAGCAATTTGTTTCCGTGCTTGCTCTAGCAAGCGGTTTGCTTGATTACCTAGATCATGTAAACTAGACGGATTGCCAATAATTCGTTGACTAACTTTTACATATGTATCTAACGCTTGAGGATAAATCGGTGTTGTCGCACTGTTATCAAAATATATCATCTAAAAACCTTCTTCTCTTGAAATTCTTTCCTATTATATACTTTCTGCTTTCGTAGTTCAACCGAATACAAAATAAAAGGGTGAGACACTTGTCTCACCCTTAACTAGTTAAATTGCATCCAGATTATTGAAATAGAAATCTTCGATTCTTCTAAATGCTCCTGGCTCCACTCTTTCAAGTGCCGTTCCAATTTCATCTAGTGCATCTTGATATCTATACTCTTTTGAAAATAGTTCTAAACTATTTTCCATCGCTACACGAATTGCTTCGTGTGTATGACGGTAACGATTTGCATACTGCATCATTTGTTCTGTTAATGCAGCAGAGTTAACTAAATCATTGGTTTTCTTATCTAGTAATTCTAAATCTTCATTACAAAGATCAGACAGTTTCTTGATTTCTTCCATATTGATTCTAATACGGTTCAAGGCTTTACTTAATTCTTCGATTCTATCTGTTGCAACAAAGAAGAATTCTAGGTAGTCAGCTGGCAAACCAGGTAAACGTTGTTTTTCAACATGACGTTTGATATTGCGTAAGCGGAAATCATATTGGTCCACTTTTTCTTGAGCAGCTTTCTCACCTTTACGTAATTCTTTTAATGAATCATCAATTTCAACTTGTTGATTTTCGATGTCATCTAAAATTTTGTAACAGTCTTTAAAGAATGCTTGAACTTCTGAATATGGAATGGTATGTTCTTTCATTTTTGGTTCGAAATCTTCATAACGACGAATCAGTTCTTCGATCTCAGCTTGGAACCCTCTTGAACGTCCAAGTTCATTATGATTCAATGTATAACTTTGTGATGTGTGATCCAGTTCGATCATTAATTGCCGATTGTTTTTCAATGCGTGAGCAATGTAATCTCCAACGACTTTATGATTTGTGATCACATATTTCTTAGCATTGATCTCACGTTCCATGATTTCATATAGTGCATCGATCGCATTAGCTGTATCACGGTTTGCAACTTCAACCGCATCAACTTCTGTTTTCTCTAAATCAACCGTTGAATTTTTCACACGTTTTTGAACGCGTCTCAATTCTTCTTCGAAATTCTTTTCAGGGAACACATAATGATCTGCAAGCAGACGTTTGTATCCTTCTTCGATTTCTTTTAGTTGATCTGGGAATGTCCGGTTCAATTCATCATAAAGCGGTGGGATACGTTTCATCACATCATCTAATTCATAGGTGTGACGTTCGGCATTTTCCAATACTTCACGTGCTTCGATCGGATCGCCAGAAGTATTCAATGTAACAAATTGAGTAAACTCAATCTCGATATTTTTGATTTGTTTTTGTAATTCCGGATAAGCTGAACCAAATTCTGATTTTTCGTCATGAAGTAATTTACTGATCTCTTCGTAAACATCTAAAGCTTTTTGAACTTCCAATGAATTGCGTTCTTCACTTTCACGTAGTTCTTTCAAACCATTACGAATGATCTCAACTTCTGATTCCATCTCAGTCATTGTCTCGTCAGCTTCGGCAACTGCTTTTTTTGCTTTCATAAAACGGAAGGTTTCATTTAAATTTTCAACTTCAAAAATCTGACTTTCTAACTCTGCAAAAGAACGAGTAGAAATCTCGGTCCAACGTTGATTCCATTCTCTAAATGTGTTCTGACTTTGCCCGACCATGTGCATTTTTTTGACATCATCGACCTCTTCAATCACTGGTAAGTCGAACAGCGCTTCTTTCCTCTTTTCCAGATCATCGAGTTTCATTTGATTTTTCTTTCTCATAAAATAACCAACTAAATACAAAACTGCTGCGATGATTATTATAGCTAAAACTACGATAATGATCAGATTATTCTTCATTCATGGTTCCTCCGTTTATTAGTCCATATATGATATGCAACAGCCAATAGATAACAAAAACACCTCTATCTACTGTCACAATATTCTCTTATCTACTTAAAATTCCTTAAAAACACCTACAGAAAATTATAGCACAAACCACTCAATCAAGCACTAACAATTTGTAAATTTTTAAGAAATGTTTTGACTTTGTATTATTGTCACGCATCTCTGCCGACTATTCGTTAGTTTAACCGATTTTCTCTGTCTTTTGCAACTTTTTACACACATCACTCAATGTATCGATTTTTAGATCTGCCAATTGCTGGTCCATACCAAAACGAGTATCTTTTATAGCCCAAACCGTTATCCCTGCATCACGAGCCGAACGAATCCCTTTTTCAGAATCTTCGATTGCCAAACAGTTTTTAGGCACGAGTCCTAATTCTTCTGCGGTATATTCATAAATTTCTGGAGCTGGTTTGCTTTTTTTGAATTGTGTGCCGCTCACGACTACATCAAAATAGCTCGTTAATTGTCCTTCTTTTAAAACTTCTTGGATCACTTCTAACGTTGATGATGAGGCTAAACCGATTCTATACCCTTTTCTTTTAAAAAACTGCAAGACTCGTTTGGCATCTGGATCGATCAATCGACTGTAATCAATGGGATGCTCTGCTTTATATTGATGGTATTTTTCATTCAAGAAAGCTTCATCATAGATTGTATCATTAACTTCAAGAATCGTCTCCCATAAGCTTCGCATGTCAGCTCCGATAAATAATGGTATCGGAATCTGTTCAATAGATAGGTCATATTCCTTGAGAAAAGCTTTTCTACGTTGATAATAGAACTCCTCACTATCGACTAACACACCATCCATATCGAAAATAATTCCCTTGTATTCTTGCGTCATTTTGGCGCTCCTTTTTTTGACTATTCTTATTCAGCTCTACCAGTCTAACAAAAGTTTGAAAAAAAATGAAGAAATTTGTTGGAAAATAACGGAAAAGAACGAATAATTGTCATTTTTACAGTTGCTTTTCAGTCCATCTTTCGGTATTCTTTTACTATTATAATGAAAAATCTATTAAAATTAGGAGTGAAAAAAGTGAAAGTCACAAAATTTGGAGGTAGCTCACTAGCATCAGCTGCACAATTAGAAAAAGTTTTACAAATCGTAAAAGAAGACGCTTCACGAAAGTTTATCGTTGTTTCAGCTCCTGGTAAGCGTTCTTCAGAGGACATCAAAGTTACCGATTTACTTATTGCTTACTATAATACTTATTTAAATAATGAAAATACGACTGAAATCACTGGCAAAATCGTTGGTCGTTACGAAGCGATTTTAGATGAGTTGGGGCTTGATAAAGAGATACTAAATGATATTCAACAGGGAATCCAAAAATTGGCTACATTACCAAAGCAGGATAACCCACATCTTTTTGATGCCTTTTTGGCAAGCGGTGAAGATAACAATGCAAAATTAGTTGCCTCTTTTTTCCAACAGCGCGGACTAAAGGCTCGGTATAAAAATCCAAGTGATCTTGGGGTCATTGTCTCAGATGAACCTGGTAATGCCCGGATTTTGCCCTCTTCTTTAAGCAAAATCAACCAGTTTAAAACAACTGACGAAATTCTAGTGATTCCTGGCTTTTTTGGTTTTACAGAAGCGGGAGATATTTGTACATTTTCTAGAGGAGGCTCTGATATCACAGGCTCGATCGTTGCAGCTGGAGTCGAAGCTGATATTTACGAAAACTTTACGGATGTTAATGGGATTTTTGTGGCTCACCCTGGAATCATTCATGAACCTAAAACAATTAAAGAACTAACCTATCGGGAAATGCGAGAATTAGCTTATGCAGGCTTTGCAGTATTACATGATGAAGCCTTGATGCCTGCTTACCGTGCTAGTATCCCTGTCGTTATCAAAAATACAAATAATCCTGAACATCCAGGAACCTTGATCACAACATCTAGAACAGTAAAACACGACCCTGTTGTCGGAATTGCCAGCGACCAAGGATTTGCCAGCATTTATATTAGTAAATATTTAATGAATAGAGAATTAGGCTTTGGGCGTCGTTTATTGCAAATTCTAGAAGAGCTCGGTCTTAGTTATGAGCACATGCCTTCTGGAATCGATGATATTTCGATTATTTTGCGAGAAGAGCAATTGACGATTGAGATCGAGGAACAATTAATGGAGCGCTTGGAGCGTGAACTTGAGCCAGATGAATTACGGATCGCACATGGTTTATCGATGTTGATGGTGGTTGGTGAGGGCATGCGCCAACGGATCGGGGTTATGGCAGACAGCACTGCCGCTTTAGCTTTTAATAAAATCAACTTAGAAATGATCAATCAAGGTTCTTCTGAGGTCAGTATTATGTTTGGAATTCGTGAAGATCAAGAGAAAAAAGCGATCCAAGCCTTATATAAAACATTTTTTGAAGTGGAATAAAATAGGCAAATGATGAGATAAAACGATTGATTGGTTTTATCCCATCATTTTGTTTAGTGTTGTGTTGCTAATTTAATACTTAGTTTTTTTCACCAGATGAGTAATTGGATAAGGTTTACCAAAACCATCGACTGCATCCTCTGATTTAATTTCAAAGCCGTGATTTAAATAGAATTTTTTAGCCTGTTCATTTTGAGTATTCACGTCAATTCTGTTTATCCCTTCATTGTCAACTAGCCACGTCAATATTCTACTACCATAGCGTTTTCCAATAAAATTAGGATCAAGGAATAACATGACTAACTCATGATGATCAAGACCACTAAAACCAACTAACTCATCGTTTTCACTCCAGATAGTTAAGTCAACACTATCTAAATTTTCAGGAATTATTTTTTATAAAAATTGAAATCTTCCTCAGATAAAAAATCATGTGTATTTTTTACTGATCTTTCCCATATTTTGATAATTGAACGATAATCCTCTTTGTTTGCTTTTCTTTTAGTTAACATACTTGTTTCCTCCGTTCGTTGTTTGGTTACCCACTCCTTTCCATTTATCCTTTAATTATTTTCTGAGTATAACCCTAGTTAAAATATGTATTCATTTTATATTTACCTCAACTTTTTGATAGCATTTATCTTAAAGAGGTTTTGTAATGATGTCAACAATTTATCGACTTTTACTGGGTTAATCCTTATTTTTTCTACCAAAAACTGTTGACTTTGATGATCTATTTTCAAAGAAAGCATTCTCATCACGACATGACTAGAGTACAATAAAACTAAGCTATTTATGAAAAGGTGGGGTAAGTATGATCGAGTTGTTTAATGTCAGTAAAAATTATGGAACAAAACAAGCGTTGAAGGAATTGAGCTTAACCATTAAGCCGGGAGAAATTTTTGGTTTTCTTGGGCATAATGGGGCAGGTAAATCAACAACCATCAAAAGTCTAGTAAGTATCATTCAGCCTTCTAGTGGTTCAATCAAGGTTGACAGTTTGGAATTATCAGAAAATCGGCAAGCCATCAAGCAAAAAATTGCCTACGTGCCGGACACTCCTGATATCTTTTTACAGTTAACAGCAGGAGAATACTGGGATTTGATCAGTGCCGCTTATGGACTTGAAGAGACACAAAAACAAACACGCTTAAGTGAGTTGGCTTCTTTGTTTGATATGTTGAGTCATCAAGATGAAACGTTGGCAAGTTTTTCTCATGGTATGCGCCAAAAAACGATCATTATTGGGGCCTTATTGCCTGATCCTGATATTTGGATTTTAGACGAGCCTTTACAAGGGTTGGATCCCCAAGCTGCATTTGATTTGAAAGAAATGATGAAGGCTCATGCTGCCAAAGGGAAAACTGTCATTTTCTCAACCCATGCGTTAGATACCGCAGAACAACTGTGTGATCAATTAGCGATTCTAAAGAAAGGTGAACTCATCTACAACGGTTCTGTTGCTGACTTATTAGCGCAATCACCAAATGAATCTTTAGAATCCATCTACTTGAAGATGGCTGGTCGGCAATCGGATATGCAATTATTAGAACGTATTGAAGGTGATCTGGATGAATAAAACACAGCTGCTTGAATTGACTCGAGTGAATTTACGTTATGCCAACCCGCAAGTGACCGATCGCGCTCGAAGAAAAGGCAAAAGTGGAAAAGCGCTGACACGAGCCTTGATCAATCAGTATTTGCTTTCTGGTGTTCTATTTTTGTTCATCTATGGCGCCACAATGTTTCTGATTGATTTTAGTCAAATGCCAGGGTTCTTTACTTATTATGTCGCTTTATTTAGCATTTTAGCTTTCTCGCAAGGAATCTCGGTCATTTACAATGTCTTCTTTGAAAGTCAGGATTTACCAGCTTATCTCCCTTTGCCATTTAAACAAAGTACGATTTTTTCCGCAAAAATTTTGGTAGTTGCTTTAACAGTTACACCATTTGTTTTTCCAATGTTTGTCGTATTCTTGCTGACTGGTTGGCGAGCAGGGATTTTTCTACCAGTAACGATCATTCTAGCTGTTTTGCTTTTTTTATTAGTTTTAGCTACGGTATTTGCAGTTTGTTGTTTGATCGTCTTTGGCTTAACTCGGACTAAATTTTTCAAAGAGCATAAAAAAATCGTAACTAGTTTATTGTTAGGTATCTCAATGACGATTGCAATCGTTGGGATCATTTTTATGAATGGTCAAAGTTCTTACTCCGAAACAGGTCAAATGGATCGAAGTCCGATCACTATTTTATTGCCCTTGTTTCAGATTGTCGCTAATCCATTTTCTACATCAGGGTTGCTTAGTCTTGCAGGTTTACTTGGCATTTTTTTAGTTTTGATGTTTGCTGTTAAGCTGTTGATTTTGCCAAAGCTTTACGAGCAGTTAACAGATGCAACGACAGCCAAAGGTGCCCAACGTCGGAAATATAAAGCAAATCAAAATTTAGGCCAGCTACTAATAAATTATAATAAACAATTATTGAAAGAACCCAACTTAATTATGCAAGTATTGTCAAATTCTTTACTGATGCCAGTTATTTTTATCGTTACATTTGCAATCGGCGGCTCATTGAATTTAAGTCATTTAGATTTCCGTTTTATTGGGGTGGTCTTTTTAGGTGGCATTGCATTAGCTTGGATGACGATCAATCAAACTTCATTTATCAGTAATTTGATTTCTCTGGATCAAGAAAATTTTCATTTTGTACGGTCTTTGCCGATCTCAATGTCCAAGTATATGCAGAAAAAATTTTTGGTGGGATTGGTTATTCAATTTATTTTAACTGGCGGAATCGCATTGATCGGCAGTTGCCTCTTCCGATTACCACTACTTTTTGGCATTAGTTTCGTTGCAGGTGCCTTATTAGGGAGTTATCTGCTTTGTCTACGATTTTTTGCAAGAGACTATCGCTTTATTTTATTGGAATGGACCAGTATCAGCCAATTATTTAATCGTGGTGCAGGAAATACAGGGTTAGTTTTGACGATGTTGGGGTCAATTTTTGGTAGCTTGATTATTTTAGTGATTTATGGTTTTGCCGCTATGTATCTACCATTTTGGCCGCTCACATTAGGGGTTTTAATACTAATTGTGCTTGTAACTATTTTCTGGGTCCGTTACTATCGGAAAAATTTTTGGACAAATTTTGATTAAGTTATAGACAAAAAGAGGTCGAGATAAAAGCGTTTAGCTCCGAGAAATAAGAGGGGATTCACTAAAATTGCTCTTCAAATTTTTGTGAATTTCAGCTTATTTCCGAAGGAGCTGCTTTTTTCTCGCCGTTTATTCGGATTTAGAGAGCGAAACAAAACTGATTTTCAGTTTTTTCCCGCTCGTTTTCTGCTCTCAAGTAATCAGTTCATTTCAGCAGCGTTTTTCTGACGTTCTAATTCAGCTTTGATCTTTGGCTCCGGTGCAAAATCTGCCTCCCAGTTATCTGGCTTCATCACTTTATGGGTGACGGGATGATAATGTGGTTTACCATCTGGGAAAATTTTTCCCATGTTTGCTTCATGAACAATCGAAAAAACGTCAGTTGGATCGACGCCCAGCAATGAAAACGAACCGTATGTAAAATACAATAGATCGATCAATGCGTCAACTTGTTCTACTAAAGGATCAGTTACTTGCTTTTGTTTGCTCAGAACTTTTTCCTCAGCCTGATCGACTGATACTTTTAGCTGCTCTACTAATTCTTTAAAAACTGCTGGATCATTGTTCGCCGATCCATACAAAAACTCAACTAACTCTTCCGTTTTAAAACCCGCTCTATCTGATGCTTGCTTAGCAGAAAACGGCGTTGGAATTTTCGGTTTTCGATTATCAAATTTCTCGTGAAATGCTTCTGCTTTTTCAAATGGATTATCGATTTTCATAAAGTTCCTCCTCATATAACGATCATAAACTAACTTGAGCCTAACGGATCACATCATAATGACTCAACGCTTGGTAAATACCGTCTTCTTCATTACTTTTTGTTACATACTTAGCGGCCTTTTTGATCTCTTCCTCAGCATTTCCCATCGCTACACCATAGCCGACATGACTCAGCATTTCCAGATCGTTCCAGCTATCACCAAATGCCATCACTTCATCTAATGAGAGGTTAAAATGTTCAGCACAGCGCTTTATCCCAACTAATTTTGACCCCCCTGCTGGAATAATATCTACAGTGTATGGGTTAGATCGAGTCAAATGGCAACCTTCCAGTTGTTCTTTTAAAAAGCTTTCCTCTGATTTGGCACTCAAAAGAACGCATTGATAGATTGGTTCTTTTAATATGGCCAAATCAAAATAACGTTGATCTTTTCTGTGGATAGAAAAGCGACTGACTAAATTTTTGGCGATTGTCACAGGAAAACGCTTTGGTAAAAACCGGGACAGCTTTTTGGCCCATTTTTTTTGCCCAAAGCGCATCAGAGAACTGCCTTCCAAACTCTTTCTTGAACCAAACATGATTTGGCGATGATAGTCATCTGAAAATGTTACGATCCTTTTTAATGTCTCCTCAGGAAAATGATCTGCTCGAATCGTTTCGTCCTTTGTATAAACCAACTGGCCATTATACGTAACAAAAACATCCAGATTCAATTCATCTATCTGCTGGCTTAAATGAACGGGTCCTCGACCTGTCGCAACACCGCAAATGATTCCTTGTTCTTGCGCTAATGCAATTGCCTGTTTTGTTGACTCCAAAGCTTTAGCATTTTTATTCACTAGCGTGCCATCGATATCAAAGAAAATAGCTTTTATCATCTTTTCCCTTTCTTTGTTTCATTTTATATTTGGTTGATTAAAATAGGCCCATTTGTTTGGGATTTAAATTG
Organism: Enterococcus sp. 12C11_DIV0727; assembly: GCF_002148425.2. Classification (NCBI taxonomy): domain Bacteria; kingdom Bacillati; phylum Bacillota; class Bacilli; order Lactobacillales; family Enterococcaceae; genus Enterococcus; species Candidatus Enterococcus lemimoniae. Next base: position 1,602,075 of record NZ_CP147248.1, read on the forward strand.
TCATACTCCAGCTTAAGTGCGGCTTTCATTTCAAGTAAATTACCTGCCGCATCTCCACCAGAATTGTTATTGAAGATCACAGCAACTTCTTTAGCTTCGCCCGCCATTTTTTCGACAGCTTCACTTAATTCCGCAATTTCTTCTGCATTATAACGGTACAACGTGCGTTTCTTGCGCCAATCTTTGTCATTTGCCATCCACCCAGCAGCATTACGACCATGGAATCGAAACAAAACAAATTGATCATTTGTGACGTAAGGAAAAAAGGGAACAGGATTTGTCGGAATCTGTGGTTCATCGACTGCAACTAATGAAAATTGATTATTTTTCATAAATGATAGCGTTTGTTTGATGTACTTTGCCGTATACCATGAACCATTTCGCAATTCGATAGCAATTGGAAATCCAGCAAACCACTGACGAATTTTTTCAAGGTATTGAACATTTTCCTTTGTGCAGCTAAATGTTCCAGAAAATTGAATCAGAAAAGCAAACAGCTTTCCGCTTTCAATCATTGGTGCCATACTCGTTAGAAATGCTTCAACCATTTCTTCTTCATCTTGGTAATACTGTGCCCATTCACCTTGACAACTGATACCGCTATATACTTTCATGACAAATCGAAAATTCTCAGGTACTGATTTTGTCCATTCTCTAACCGAATCCTGCTTAGGAATACCATAATAAGCTGTATCCATCTCAACTAATGGTAAATAGCCCGCATATTCATATAAAGTGGAACGCTTTTTTCCGGTTAATTTATCATGTTCATTAAAAGAAGTCAAACCTAATCGTATCATAGAATTATTTCCTTTCTTTACTTGCTAACATTATTATGTATAAATGTTAAAACGGTTACTCTATCTGTTTATTTTATACTAAAAAAGACTAAGACAAAACAAAAAGTTGTCTCAGTCAGAAAATGACCTAGTTTTATAATGTTATTCGTTTTCTTTCCATTTCATATTCGCTTCACAATAGATTTGACCCTCAATTTGGATTTCATGTTTCGTTGTTTTACCTTCGTCTGTATCAAGGACTTCATAATGACTTTCGACAACTTGACCATACTCGACTTCTTTATCAAATTTCACATTGATATAGGTCGGCTCATGAGTGCTCAGAAAATCATAGCCTAATACATCTAGCATCCAATTGAAGTAAATGGCATTGTTTACATGCTGATTCCCATCAATATCAAAATACCGTACGCGATAAGGAGAAAACTCGCCATTTTCTACTTTTTCGATTTTTTCACTGCGGTAAATTTTCTTGATTTTTTCACTTTCGTACGGTTCAATAATTTCAGGTAAGACGCTACTCATTTTGCGATTTACTTTATCCATTAACACAAATGTCGACTTGATCAAGACACATTCCTGACCTTGTTCATCATGAATCCAAAAGTTTCGATAACAAAAATATTTATTATAGGCGATTGCTTGTGTTGTCACAGCAATTTTTTCCCCAACTTTAGGTAAACGCGTGATCTGGATTTCATAATTGGTAATAACCCAGCCTAGCCCAAATGACGAAACAAAGTCACTTCCTCGATCTAAGGCATCACTTTGTTCTTCGGATGTTTTGATCACAACGGCTAGCATTGACGGAATCGTCATTTTTCTCGTAATATCGCCATCGTAATAAGCTACTTCATATGGGGTCGTAAATTTTTTTGCCACTGGATCTCCTCCTTTTTCACTTATAAAACTAGTTAAATTATAACACAAGATCACTAGATGAAAACAAGTAACAAATAATCTACTATCCTCTTCAAAGTAAACCAGCAAGATTGTTCATTCATACTAAGAAATCGTATTCATTGTGCCTTTTGTTTCTGTTATACTTTGACTAATCATATTTACTTGGGAGGAAATCATGGAAAAGACCAGTATTGTTGGGAAACTTCAAGACCTTGTTATTTCCACTACTGAAGGAAGTATCAACACCACGATTGCACGAATTTTGTAAAAAAAAGTTGGACATGACGCACCGGATATCACGATTGAATCATTAGCAGCTGAATGTTTCACTCCACAGCTAGTATTAGTAGGTTGTCTAAAAAAATAGGGTACTCAAAATTTTCTGACATGAAACAGGCTTTTATTGGTTATCAGCTGGATACTAAAAAATTTATCAATAAAAATAATTTTGAATTAACACTGGGCAAGACTGACAAAGATCAAATACTTACTAAATATATCAAAGATATCACTACCTCTCTCCAATCATTAGAAAGCCATCTTGATTTAGAACAGATTGATGCCTTGTGTCAACGAATTCATGATACTGAGAACGTTTCAATCACATGAAACACTTGAAGCAAATGCGGGATCACAAACATTATGATTGGTCCTACTACAAAAGGAATCACGAAAATCGTATTCAACACTATTGGTATTCCGAAGATAACTGGTTCATTGATACCAAAAAACGTTGCTGGCAATGCCATTTTCCCTAACTTTTTATAGCGTTCACTTTTTGCTGTAAAAGCCATCAGCATAGCTAATCCTAATAAAGCACCTGAACCACCTAAGCTTGCATAAGTTCCGTAATGTTGATAAGTGATCACATTTGGTAATTGCTCGCCTGCTTCAAAAGTCGCCAGATTCATCAAACTTAGCGGAATAAAAACGGTTTGTAATATAAGACGAATGATCATATATCCATAAATCCCAAAAAACCATAAAAGCTGCGCTACAATGATTAAAAGGATAAATGACCAAGGGCTGTTTCCCAATGTTTGTAATGGACCACCTAAAATAGCATAAATAAAATTATTGGCATCTCCATATGAAGTCATTTCAAATCCAAAGCGTATACATGAAAATAGTCCTGTAAGAATAAAAGCTGGTGCGATAGAAGCAAACGATTTTGCAATCGTCGGCGGAACACTTTCTGGCATTTTGATGATGATTCCACGTTTAATCACACCACAATAGATGATTGGAATAACAATCCCTAAAATAATGCCCATAAACATCCCTTTTGCCCCTAAATACTCTGTTCCGATAACATTCTCAACAAAAACTATTTCCCCAGTTTCCAATTGATTGTTTACGCCACTAGGTAGCAAAAGAACAAACATAACTAATGAGATCAGAGCAGCAAAGAAAGCATCTTTTTTAAACCCGAACTTAATCGTTAAATTGTAAACAATAGCACAGACAACATACACGGCGATCAAATCTGTCGTGACCTTTGACGGATAGCTTAGAATAGTGGCTAAGCCTGTTGCTTTTAAAAAATTCTGATACCATTCAAATTGCATACTAGACACTAGTGTAAAAATAGCTCCTAGCATTGTGATCGGTAAAATCATTGAGAAACCATCAGAGATTGCGCTCATATATTGACTATTTTGAATTTTAATTGCAATGGGCATCAATCGATCATTAATTAGTGCTTCGATTTTATTCATTTATTTCACCCCAGCATTTTTTGTAATCGATCACAAAAACAGGATATCATAGCATTCACCTCATGATGTAGACAAGATTTGTACCATTTACAGAAGTAGAGCTTTTTACAATTTTTGAAAAAAACTATTTTTTTAAGTTTTCATAAAATAAATAAAATTTTTATATAAAAATAAAAAAACTTTTTAAAATAGATTGAAGTGCACATCCATTTTAAAAAGCTTCTCAGTTCTAACTAATTGTTTCAAAAAAAAATCTAATAACTAATTTTTTCACACTACACGTGACCTGTATTACCGTAACCAGGTACTTCACACAATAGATCTAAAAGTGTTTCCATCCCTATCCCTCCAAAAAAATTAGTTGATTCTAAGGGGATAATACCATACTATTATATAAAACTAGAACTATAACGCTTAAACATAGAGGGGAAAAATATGAGAATCAAAGGAGCCATAATCCGCACAGCAAGAAAACAAAAAAGGTTATCTCAGGTTACATTAGCCGCTGGAATTTGTACTCAAGGGACTGTTAGTAATATCGAAAATAAAAATGTATGCGACAGTCTTGAAATCCTTGATGCCATCTGCAAAAGATTAAACCTCAGTCTCGAAAGTGTACTGGATGATAATGATGAAAAGAAACTAATATCTTTACTAAATCATGTAGAAGAATTGTGTAATACCTTTAGACACAAAGAAGCTCATTCACTTTTAAAAGAAAAATCGATCAATGTTGCTGATTTCCAAAATAAAGAATTAGAAGTTCGCTGGTTTTATTTTATGGGGATCACGAATTTATTAGGCTATAATAATACAACTGACAGCTTATTTTATTTTTATAGAGCCGACGAACTCGGTGATTCAAATTCTGTTTACGCGATTCTTTCTGTCAATAGTTTAGGCATCGTTTATGAAATGGCTAATGAACTAGATAAGGCTCAGGTTTATTATGAGAAATCCATTGATATGCTGCAAAAAATGACAATCAAAATGCCCATTGAAGCAACCAAGATATTTTTCAATACGGCAAAGTTTTACTCGTTGATCAAAGAATACGACACAGCATTTGACTTAGCTACACAAGGCATGACTTTAAACCAATCTTATCAATCTTTGTATATGCTGGACTTGTTAGCATATGAAGCAGCATTCAACGATTATATGCGCTCTACACACTTAACAACACCCGATTTTAGCAGTGCTAAAGTTTTTGCCTCATTTAATCACAATCAAAGTTTATTAGATGTGATCGAAAATGATGAAAAAACTCTTTCTCGTTAAACAAAACTGCCAGTTGGCTGGGGATTCAAGCTCCTCTCAACTGACAGTTTTTTTATTTTTATCTAAAAACAATCAGAAAAACTTTTTTAGATAAAAAACATATAAAACTTCTCACCGTTTTATCATTTTAAAAAATAATTGCATATTATTTGAATAATATAAAACAACATGTTAAATTTAAAATTGTAAGCGCTATAAAAATATTTTTTAGGAGGAATCACAATGAAGAAAACAATGCTCAAAACAGTCCTTACCCTTGGTTTATTAGCAGGAGGTTTATCCGTTTCAACTACTGTTACACACGCTCACGGATACGTTTCATCACCTGGAAGTCGTGCCTATTTTGGTAGTACTCAAGGTGGCAAAATAAATAAAAATGTTGGACGTGCTAAGTGGGAACCTCAAAGTATTGAGGCAACAAAAAATACATTCACTCCAGGAAAATTAGCTAGTGCAGGCGTTAGCGGATTTGAACCATTAGATGTTCAGACAACAGATCGTTGGTACAAATCAGACATCACAACAGGACCACTTGCTATCAATTGGACCTTGACTGCTCGTCACAGAACTTCTACATGGGATTACTATATGACCAAACAAGGCTGGAATCAAAATCAACCGTTGGATATTAAAAACTTTGATTTGATTGGTCGTGTTGATGATAAAGCCACGATTCCTGAAGCTTCTGTTAATCACACAATTACCGTTCCTAGCGATCGCAAAGGCTATCATGTCATTTACGCTGTTTGGAATGTTTATGACACAACAAATGCCTTCTATCAAGCAATTGATGTCAACGTCAAATAATCAACAAAACAATCCAAAGGAGTCGTGTCCATGAAAATCAAACAACTTATTCCAGCCTTTTTACTCATTTCAGGTATTGCCTTCGGTAATTTACTCACTGCGGCTCCAGTAGAAGCTGCTGATTCGGCCAGTGAAATGGTCAGCGTAGCCAATAAAAAGGTCCTTGTTGGTTATTGGCATAACTGGGCTTCTAAAGGTAAAGATGGGTACAAACAAGGAACATCTGCCAATATTTCATTAGCGGACGTAAATAAAGCGTATAATGTCGTTCCAGTATCATTCATGAAAAGTGACGGTGTCAGCCGTATTCCAACGTTTGCACCTTATAACAAAACAGAGGCTGCTTTTCGTCAAGACGTCGCCTTGCTTAATAGTCAAGGACGTGCCGTTTTACTTGCCTTAGGTGGAGCAGATGCTCATATTCAATTAAAAACGGGGGATGAACAAGCTTTTGCAGACGAAATTATTCGTCAAGTTGAAACTTATGGCTTCGATGGGCTTGATATTGATCTAGAACAATCTGCAATTACAGCTGGTGATAATCAAACAGTCATCCCAACAGCTTTGAAGAAAGTCAAAGAGTACTATAAAACACAAGGTAAGAATTTCATCATCACGATGGCACCAGAATTTCCTTACTTAAAACCAGGTGGGGCCTATGAAAAATATATTACTTCTTTAGATGGTTATTATGACTACATTGCACCTCAGTTATATAATCAAGGCGGCGATGGTGTTTGGGTAGACGAAATCATGAAGTGGATTCCACAAAGTAATGATACGTTGAAGTATGAGTTTCTCTATTATATGTCTGATTCAATGATCCACGGTACACGAACATTCTTGAAAATCCCTAATGACAAACTTGTGTTAGGACTTCCTGCAAATGTTGATGGTGCTGGCAGTGGCTATGTAATCGATCCAAATACAGTTTACAGAGCGCTTAATCAATTAGCTAAAGATGGCAATCCAATCAAAGGCTTAATGACTTGGTCTGCAAACTGGGACACTGGAACAAATGTAAATGGAGTATCTTATAATAATGAATTTGCTACAAGATATGCTCGAATTTTACAATAAATAACCAAAGAGTCGTAGACAAAACTAGAAACTAGTTTTTGTCTACGACTCTTTATCAAAATAAACAGCAAGAAAAGAAGCTACTTACAATCAAGTTAGTAGGCATGTCTATCATTCATTTTTTTTCGCCACTACTAACTAATATCTTTTCAACGTTTGACAAATTCGTTTTCTTTTTCGTCCGATAAACGCCTTCTTTTCTTAGATGGTGGTATATCGTTGACGTTGAAATACCACAACGTTTTGAAATTTCTTCTATTGAAATCGTTGTATTATGATAGAGTTCAAGAGCTTCATTCACTTGAGCAACAAGAGGCGGACGACCCAAAATAACCCCGTTTTTTTTAGCAGCACTCAAACCAGCTAATACACGTTCACGAATCAATTCAGCTTCCATTTCAGCAAAAGCACCCATAATCGTAAAAAAGAATCGTCCCATTGGAGTGGAGGTATCAATATTATTTTCGATACTGACAAAATGAATATTTCTTCGATCAAATTCTTCTAGCAAGCCTAACAACTGCTTTGTTCCTCGAGCTAAGCGGTCTAATTTAAAAATAACAAACGTATCACCAGGCTTCAAAATAGTCAAAGCCTTGTTCAATTCATTCCGAAAACTTTTTCGGCCACTTTCATATTCTTTGAAAATTTTATCGACACCATACTCTTCAAGCGCTTGTTGTTGAGAATCAAATTTTTGATAATGTGTGCTGACACGCATATAGCCAATAACTGCCATTTTATTTTCCCCCCTTATTCTACTTGTATCTCAAGCAATGCTCACTTAAGTGACATTCATCGGATCAAAATAGATTGAATGATAATACCCTTCTAACGCCAATAACTCTTGATGTGTTCCTTCTTCCACGATTTCCCCATGATCCATCACTAGAATCCGGTCAAAATGTTTGATTGTATTTAAACGATGCGCCACGATGATACAAGTAAAATCGTACGTCTTCAATCGATTCATAATAAAGTTTTCAGAAATATTATCTAGTGAACTTGTTGGCTCATCCATCAATAGTAAACTGGTTTCTTTTACCAGAGCCCGTGCAATTGAAATTCGTTGCATCTGTCCACCAGATAAATTCATTCCGCCTTCAGAGATTTGTGTTTCCAAGCCTAATGGCAAATTCATAATGATTTCGTCTACTCTAGAATCAAAAATCGCTTGTTCTACTCGTTCATCAGTTGCCTCGTCCTGATTCAAAACGATATTATCATATAAGGATGCATTAAAAATCGTCGGTTTTTGATTAACGATACTAACACAATTTTTTAATGAACGATCATCAATTTGTTTTAAGTCAATGTCGTTGAATTTGATCTGACCTGACGTGGTATCATACAAACCAGCCAACAATTTTAATAAGGTACTTTTACCTGAACCACTTTTCCCAACAATTGCCACTTTATCGCCAGGTTCAATTTTAAAAGAAACTGAATGCAAAATATCTTCCTCAAAGTAACTGTACTTAAATGATACATCTTCAACTGTCACAGAATCGATCGCAGCTATTTTTTCTCCTTCGATTGCTAGACGAGGATTTTCCTTAGCTTCTAAAATTTCGTTTAACTTACCGAAATAAGAACGTAGTAGTAAAAACTCTGTATAAGAATCAAAAACGGTCACGATCGGTGCGATAAAAGCCCCTGATAATGCGTTGAAGCTGATTAGTTCCCCTAATGTTACTTGGCCTTTGGTTACTTGAAATAGCCCCACATAAATCAATATGATTGGCAAAATAAATTGAATCGATGTTTGGATCGTTCTGACCCAAGTTGAAAAGCGATTTTTCTCTGCTCGCAGCATGATTTGATTCTTGAATTCCTGTCGCCATTTTGAATAAAATTGATTTTCGGATCCTGATGATTTAACGGTTTCCATTCCTTCAAATAATTCTACTAAGATCCGTTGAACTTTAGATTGAGCAATCAATTCTTTATTGGTGATGCTTTGAACTCGTTTAGAATTGACAACTGAAATTGCCCCCATCAAAAATGCACCGAAAATAGCAATCAGCGTTAAACTAGCGGATAAATTGACCATTAAAATCAAATAGATGAAAACAAATAAGAAATCTACTGAGATCGTTAACATCCGCTGACTCATGATTTGCTGAATGATCACGCTGAGGTTAGCACGGAAAATCAAGTCCCCTGTTGAACGGTTAACAAAAAAGCGTAGTGGTAAATGAATGATTTTCTTCATAAAAGCTTTCATCAGCGTTAAATCAAATAAGTTTTCTAGAACAATTAAAACTAACCCTCTGGCAACTTGTAATAAGTAATACGCAATAAAAAGAATCGCGATCGTTGAACCTATTTGAAAGATGTTAGAGACAGCTGCTGTTGAATTGTCAATAATCGTTTGGGTTAATCTCGGAATCGCAATTGTTACCATTTGAATCAATAACGTCAACGCAATAAATAGAGCAACTTTTGCTTTTTGATCATTTAAAATATTTTTTAAAATCGTCCACGTTGCATTTTTTTGTTTTTTTCGTTGTGTGATCGTTACATCAACATCCGTTATAATCAAGGCAATATTAGAGAAGCTTTCTTGAAATTCAGCTCGTTTGATTTTTTTTCGTCCACTTGCTGGATCCAGTATCGTGGCTTCTTTAGCTGTTAATTTCTCCAACACAACATAATGACGTTCTTCCCAAAAACAAATTGTTGGTGTTGTCTGTTCCTCTAAAATCTCTAAATCTAACACACGAATAGCCTTTGTTTCAATTCCTCGATCTAGTAAAATCTGATTCAGATTTGTTAGAGTGTTACCACCCTTTGGTACGCCATAGACATCTCGAAGATGACTTAGCGTTACATTGTCATCATAATAATTCAAAACCATCGCTGTACAAGCTAATCCACATTCACTATGCTCGCTTTGTTCAGTAAATGGTATCTTTTTCGTCAATATGCTTTCCTCCTTTTACATCGGTAGTTCTAACGTTAGTATGTCTGCAGCTTGATCAGCATTATGAATTCGTAAAAGTTCATGGCCAATACCAGCTAGACCTGTGAACAGTCCATATTTAGGTATCGTCGGCAAGCCTTCAAAGGTATACTGTTCATCCTGAATTTTTTGATGGGCTTGTTGCACTTTCGCTCTAATTTGTTCTTTTTGTTGTTTTGTCGCCAAGTCTGTTTTGCTATATTCAATCAAAAACTCTAGATCTCCAAAGTTCCCATGGCATAAGCAATCATCTCTTTTTTGCTGGTTGATCAGTCGCCCTGCGGCAATTTGAATTTCTTCCGCTAAACGAGCATCTTCAAATCCGCTATTCCATAAATCTAAATAGGCTAAACCAATCCCTGTTGAACCATAACACCATAAATCATTGATCATAGGCGGTGTAGGACGGAGATCCAACCAGCCTTTTTTGGCAGGATCAAAAGTCGTTCTTTCTTTGACTAAACATGTTTTAATAATCAATGTGATTTCAGGATCGTTCTCGATTTTTAATAGACTATTTGCTGCATGAATTACACCTGAATAACCATGTGCAAAACCACCTTGAGTTATTTGAGCAAGTTCTAGATCTAAAAGTAATTGTTTAGCAAACAAGAAATAAGCTTTTTTATTGGTTTGTTGATACAGATGCACAAAAACTTTAATGATTGAAGCTGTACCACCATTCCAATCATAACTCTCAACGTTTTCATTTTCGTATCTTTCCATATACTTATTGGCAATCGATTCGGCTGTCTCTAATAATTTCGGTGCATGATTATATTGATAGGTATAAAGCAATGGATAGACTGCGGCAAAAGAACCATAAAATGCTGAAATACTATCGACATAATCCTCTTCCAATTTTAAGACTAAGGCTTCTGCCAACTCGTACGGTTTTTGGAATTTTTGGTCTTTAGTAATATGATACAGTTCACTAAAATACAGATACATCCCAGTAATGCCATCATAAAAATTTTCGTTCATAACGTTGACCACATAATTATCTGGAGTCGTTTCTTCAATGTCTTTCCAAGCAATCGATTCTTCTCCTAAAAAAGCTGCTTCAAGTACAGCTTCACCTACAGCTGTTGCGCCATCTAAAAAGTTTATTTGATGGGTTTGCTCATTTAATGGAATTGTTTTTTCTTGTAAGTCCGTCGAATGATATAATCCAAAGGATGTTTTTAGATAATCTAACTGTTCTTTTTCTTCTAGCTCTGAGAAGTTTCTTAAACGTTGTACTTCGAGATCAATCGCTTTTTCTTGATACATATCTTTGATAATTTCACCTTGACTAGCCATTAAATCTTTTGTGCTAGTTGGATTAAAGAAAATTGGTACATCATGTTGTAGCATATCTCTGACTTCGTAAGGTACTGGATTTGAGTTAGAATAGCCATGCATCCACAGATTTTCAAAGAGTTTCTCCCGCTCGATATAGTCGACCATACAAGTAGGATGGGTGGAGTAATCTAACAAATCACCATAGCTTTGGGTGGTTTTGATCACGTTACGAACAAGACAATCGGAAAAAGTCTTTTCCGCTAAAAAGGCTAAGGTTTCTTTATTTTTCATAGCAAATGCTGAGAATTCTTTAAAACCAGCAATGATGGTTTCGATATAAGGAACAAAATCAACTTTCTCACCCTTATATAAAGGGATATTTTCAGCTGCATCCGTAATATGTTCTTGATACTTAAACTGCATATTGACTGAATCAAAATTAACTAATTTTAGGACTTTATAGGGTAATTTTTGCTCTCCGCCACTTAAAGCACTTAATTGAATCCCTTTGGTCGCCCCCTCAACATCTGCTTCCGCCCGTTCTTCAAATAAATAAATAGGTACCAGGCCACTCATGACTACTGATTCACCATTTTCCTGCATTACTTTCACGATTGCATTTTCACTATCTGGCATCGGAAAATGATTTTGAATAATTGTTTCAAGATCGATCAACACAGGATATTGCCCAAAAGCAAGTACATTTTCTAAATGAAAATCGTTTCCGTTCAATAAATAAACTAAAGCAACCGTTTGACCAAATTGGCGATAATAATGAGTCACTTCGTCTTGCGTCAAACATTCAGAATAGATCAAGCATTCTTCAAAGGTATAATTTTCTTTGACTATTTTTGTGGTCAAATAAAAATCAAATGTTGGTTCCATTTTATTCACTTCTTGAACAAAATGATCAAAACGCTCACCGATCATCAAATTTTTAGGTTTGAAAACAACCTTAATTTCATTACTGAACGTTAGAATCGCTACTGATTTCCCTTGATCATGTGAATCGCCTGCCCCCATTTTTAACCCTGTGAGAGAAATAGGTTGTTCTACTTGGAATACTCGCTTCAATTCTGATCCACTCTCAAAGAGAGCTTGCATCAATTCTCGAAAATTAATCAATTGAAAATCAACCGTTTCAGCATAAAGCCTGGTCAAGACTGGATAGTGGTCAAAAAATTCGACCAGCTTTTCTTGTGTATCAAAACGAGCCATTAAATAGTGCTGAAATCCTTCCTTGTCATCTAATGCTTCTGAAAATGACAACTGCTCTTTCTCCACATGTAAATCATAGACAAAAGTTCGTAAGCCGATGTCCATAAAGCGATTGATTACTTCACCAATATAGTCTGTCATGGCACTTTCCTGAACTTGAACTTCTGGAAAGTCTGCTACGATTTGCTCTAGTTGTTTTTCAAAATAATCAATGTGCAGACGTAAGGCATACGTGAAATTCGCTTTGTTTTCGTCTAAAACATCCCCAACTAAACGATCTTCTTGCGCTAAAATCAGTTTAGTTGTTTTCACCCAGCTTTCGTTATAAATAGCCGCTGAAATATAGGCTTTTTCATCTACAGTCAGTTCCTTTATCGCTAAGTCAAAGCCTTCTTCGGTCAATTGTAATGAAGCTAAAATCTCCTGAAAGCGTTCGTCTGTCACCGTTGTAGGTCGCTTACGCCAGTTATGATAATTTTCTAGATTTCCTTCAGAATAAGACGTATGGTTCTCTAAATAATATTCTGTTAACACATCATATCGTTGTCGAATCGATGTTGCTTTCGCCAAATTTTTAAGACTCATGCCAAACTCCTTTTATCCCTTTATTTATGTAAAATTTCTTTAGTTAAAAACAAGTGCTAGACAAGGCACCTATCAAGAGGACCTCGTCTAGCAACTCACTTATTTTAAATTACCATCCGCAACATCTTGAAGAGCAGCAGCTATAGCTACATCTTGTAGAGTAACAGCTTCTTGATGATGATGAAGATGATGATGAAGACCAGCTCCAACCGAAGCTTCCTTGAACTTTATTCATTTCTTCTGGTGTTAATTCTTCAAAAGATTTTCCAACTTTTTTCTCAGCTTGTTTGTTCATAGTGTGTATTCCTCCCAAATAGTTTTTGGATAATAAAATGTGCACTTTTTATTATCATCTATTTAAAATAGATCGTTGTGTAAACAATCTATCTTAAAACAATTGTGTGTGTTTGAATCCTGTTTAAATCGTTAATCTAATAATAGTGAATTTATTCGCTTCAATTTTAAAGCTAGTTGCTTTAGGAGTGGTCGAATATCCTTTTACAACAGGTTCTATTTCATATTCACCTGGTGGCAAGTAAGTGCTGATTTGTCCGAATTTATTGGTAACAACTGTTGTTTCAAACGCTGCACCTTCCGCACAGGTGATGCTATATTCCAGGCCATGTAGGGCTTGTTTCGCATCGTTACTTGAAAGATAAACTAAGGCACGACCTAATTCCTCTTTAGGTGGATTATAAAATGTTACTCCTGTGATTGTCTCTGCAACAACTTTTGCATTTTGAGTGGCTACCTCGATTTTATAGCCATCTGGTGCTTTCGTTTCAGTGATGGTTACTTCTCCAATCGGTAAATCTGGGAAGAAAAGTTCTCCTTGAGTATCGGTCGTTCCTTTATGGATCGTTCCAGCTGAATCCTTTACTTCAAACTCAGCATTTGGTAAGACTATATCTGTTTCAAAACCGAATTTATCTTTGGCATATTTGGTAATTTTCAATCCGCCCAAGTTTTCTTTTTTGATATTCGCATGTCTTATTTCAGCTATTTTTCCAGATTCAACCATCACTTCGTAGAAAGTGGCGTCTTGTTCATAACCTGGTGGTGCTTCAACTTCGATCACATAATACTTACCTGGTTCTAAATCATTTAAGAGGATTTCTCCATTGACATCTGTGGTGTGTGTCCCGATAAGTTGATTATTATTGTCATAGATTTCAAATACTGCACCTTCTAAATAAACCGTTGGATCTGAATCCTTGACATATTTCGTGATTTTTAAAGAACCAGTGATCGGTTCTGTTTTTTTATTGATTACATTAATTGAAACTTTACCGTTTGGATCATCTTTCGAAATTTTAATTGTTTTTGGTGTTGCGTCTAATTCAAAGCCTTCTGGTGCTTTTGTTTCGATTAACTTGTAAGTGCCATACGGTAGGTCATTTAATTGGCCCACGCCATTGGCATCTGTTGTGATTTTACCAACTAGCTCATCTTTTTCGTTATACACATCAAATTCAGCCCCAGCTAAAAGTGTTCCAGCTTCATCTTTTTTAACTACTTCAAGATTTCCAGTTGTTTTAGCCTTTTTATTTTCAATGGTGATACTGATTACCCCATTTGGATCACCTTTGGAAATTGTAATTGTTTTTGGTGTTGCGTCTAACTCATACCCCTCTGGTGCTTTTGTTTCAATTATTTTATATGTGCCAAATGGTAAATCTTTCAATGTCGCAATCCCATTGGCATCTGTTGTAATAGTTCCAACAACTTTATCATTGGCATCACGAACTTCAAACTCTGCTCCAGCTAACAACTTGCCGGCTTCATCTTTTTTGATTACTTCAAGTGCGCCAGTCGTGATTTTCTTCTTATTCACAACAGTAATACTTGCTTTACCGTTCGGACTACTCTCAGACAACGTAACATATTTTAACGTTTGATCTAATTCATAGCCTTCTGGTGCTTCATATTCCAGTAATACGTATGTGTCATAAGGTAGGTTTGCCAACGTTGCAACGCCATTGGCATCTGTTGTGATTTGTCCTACATAGACATTCTTACTGTTTAGAACATAGAATTTTGCTCCAGCTAATAACTTGCCAAACTCATCTTTTTTAATTACTTCAATCGTTCCAGTTTTTACTACTTTTTTATTTGAAATCGTAATACTAGCTACTCTTCCTGGTGAGGAAGCAGAAATCGTAACATACTTCGGTGTTGCATCTAATTCATACCCAGCTGGTGCTTGAACTTCGATTAATTTGTACGTGCCATATGGTAGATTCCCTAATGTGGCTACTCCGTTAGCATTTGTCGTGATTCTTCCCACGTATTGATTATTCGCATTGTACACATCGAAAACGGCTCCAGCTAAGGCTTGGTTATTTTCACCAACTTTATTGACTTTAAGACTGCCAGTTTGAGTCGGTAACGGTTTATTACATTTAGTGATACAGATAAATTGTCCTGCTCTAAGAATACTGAAACTCAAAGCACTTGTTTCTAGTTGATAACCAGTCGGTGCTTTCGTTTCCTTAATAGAATAATATCCAAGTGGTAAGGATCTTGTTTCTGCAATCCCATTGTAATTCGTCTGAATCACTTGAACTGCTCGACCCCAGCGGTCATAAATGGTAAACTGTGCTCCTGACAATCGTGCATTTGTGCGTTCATCATATTTAATTACTTGAATGCCGCCACATGATACTGGAGCAAAAAAGCGTGATGTTGCACTTGATGGTGTCAAAAGATTATTTTGAACATTTGACATGTAATCATTTGTAAAAGCCGTTCCCATTTGGCTATTCACACTTGATCCTGTTGACCATGATGCATTACCCTGAACAGCTTCAGCTTGCTTTCCACCTAAGGCCCCCAAAGTCAATAAGACGAAAACGAATGAAAAAAATAAATAGCTAATCTTCTGTTTCATATAAAAAAGCTCTCCTAACAATTTTGATTTTTCTAACCCTTGTGCAATCTTCTTTAGTATGTAATAAACCAAATAAATAATTTAATCATCTTACTCAACTCCTCTCCAATCCTGAAAGATATTTAAAAAATTATAAAATATAAAAAAATGTTTGATTTTTCGTTGGTTATTTAATGTTTTTGCTATAATAACATAAGCATTGCAACTTTTTTCATCAGGTAAATTATTCTTTACGATTAGAGAGGAGCACTATTTTGAACCATTATGGAACGTTATTAAAAAATATTAGACAGGAAAAAGGGCTCAGCCAAAAAGATATTTATGATGGCATCATTACTCGGCAAGCCTATTATTTGATCGAAACAAATACCAGCATGCCATCTTTTGACAAATTTTTACTGATACTGGAGAGACTTTTCATCTCTGTTGACGAATTCCTGTATGCCCTAGATCCTGAAGTATTTCCAACCGAAAATCACTTATATCACCAATTAAGCCAAGCTGTTTTTAAAAAAGATAAGCAACAACTAACGTCACTTATTGCGCAATCACAAACGCTATATAGTACAACAAAAAATAAAAAATATTACCACCTGAACTTAATTACACAGGCAATGGCACTCTTAAACCTAGAGCAGTCAGAGTCTGACACTATCGACTGTTTGAAAGAGCTAATGGACCCAATCAAACAATATTTAATTGGCATCGATAAATGGTATCTCTATGAATTAAAATTACTCAATAATTCTTTATATTGTTTTGAACTTTCTGAAGCAATTGCCTTGGGAACTTTAGTTGGAAAAAAAATCGACACACTCAGCACTTTGGAACAGTATCAAGATATCAAATTACGGATTTACCTAAATCTTTCTGGCTTATGCTTAAATTGTCAAGATTATGAAAATACACTAATTTTTTCAACCTTAGCCAAAGAAAATGCGCAAACGGATTACCGACTATTTGAAAAGATCATTGCCAGCCTAAACTATGAAATTGCTAAGACAACTAGTCAAAAACTCGCTGTCAACGCTCACATCACTAACTATTTATCTATTTTAGAAACGTTAGACTATCAGGCAACAGTCAAAGAATACAGAAAAGTATTGAAAAACAATAAGATTACTTGCTGATTATTTGTTTTTTATAACACTTAGGATCCAAATTTGTTAACCTTGTAATCCCAACTGTAGGGTCTTGGTGAAATAATGAGTTCTCCATTACTATCTTCCCCCAACTTAGGTGTGATGAATATCGTTAGCCAATATTCATTTTCTTTTTGGTAATCTAAAATAGCTTCATTGTTCTTGATCAAACTAGCTGTATTACTGGAAATATGTGTTTTATTTAAATCTAAATTCGTCGTTGTGGCAATATAACCATAAAACGTATAGTATTCTGGAATTACGTCTACAACTTTGAGTTGCTTTTGTTGTTTTGTTAAGGTAATTTCATATTTTGTAAAGAGATTTTGTACTACTTCAGCGGCAGAATCCTTAGTTGTACTTCCAGAAATTAAGTTCAAGTTTTGCTGTGTCTCATCGATCACAGAGCGATAAAATCCTTTTGATGGTATAACTAACTCTGAATTTGGTTTAAGTACAGCTTGTCGAATATTTAAACTAACTGTTTTCTTTTCTGGAATTTTTTTATTTGTCACAATAATTTGCTGATGTGCGTAAGCATCCACTGTTGTTGCAAATTTAAAGCTACTCTTTAAACCGATCTTGGTTAAGCCATTGATATCAATCGTTGTTTCGTAGTCTTGGTTCGCTTTTAGTATTTCTTCCACACCATAGTCTTGATTGGCTTTCCACGGATGAACAATTTTTTTGACCTCATTTGAATAGAGAGAAAAATGATCATTTATTGTGTATTGATCCTCGCCATATTTAAAATCAAACAATTCTGTTCGATCCTCTATCTCCGTACCTGTTTCATTTTGTAGTTTCTTTTGCAAACTAACGATAATCGGCTTGACTTTAGGCACAATAAAATCGCCTTGTTTCATAACATCATTGTAGTCTTTGTAAACAATCGTTGTTCGCCCATTCGTTTCTGCTAATCCATTTGCACCAATGATATTCGGTTTCAATACTTCATCGTCTGCGTTGATACGGTACTTTATTTCAGCAAACATAACATCTTCATCAGGATCAAGCGAAACTGGCGTTTTTAGTGTTCCGACATTCCAATTGATAGTTGGTCGCCCATTGACATCCTTGATCTCGGTTGTTCCTTGCGTTGCTTGGACTGCTCCATTCATTTCAAATCCTATTCCCATCGGATCAACAACAAAGCCTGATTTGATTGCTCCTACGATTTCTCCAGCAATGCCACTCAGGATATCTTCTAAATTGTCCGCTGTTGCAGCAAAACTTTTATCTTCGGAAGTCGCAATTTCTTTCAAGGTCTTATTTCCGGTAACAATACCATCATCTGAGGAAGTCGAATCCATATCCACACCGATCGTATAAAAATCCGTGACTAAATTCTCCCCATTTGCCATTTTCTCGTTTTTTGCAATCGATGCTTCTGCTATTGCACTATGGGCATGATTTGCCATTAAGCGATTTGTTGAATTTGGCGGCATTTGTTCATAATCTGGTGCAAATGCACCATAACGATATCGTCCTTCTGCACCATTTCCATATATTTTGTTATAATTGAACTTTCCTTTTGGAATCGTTTTAACACTTTCATAGTAGGTATAGCCAGATTGAACGTTGTATTCTTCCATACCGATTAGTTGGTTATATGGCTCAGTTGGTGGATAACTGAACGTTGGCACACCATCTGAAATCAAAACGATATTTCTTTTACTTCCGGATGCTTTAGCAATTACTTCCGTAGCAGACTTTATTGCAGATTGAGTAAATGTTCCACCTTCCGGCTTTAATTCCTTGATTTTATCAATCAATAATCCTTTATGGGTTGGATCGACAAATTGATCACTCCAACCACTTTCATTAAATGTATAATTTGTTACTTCTGAACTATAAGTGATCAGAGCAATTCTATTATCATAATCTTTCCGTAAAACCATATTTACAAACTTTTCAGCTGCCATTTTAGCTTTGACCATTCGATCGTTATCTTTCATACTTCCCGATGTATCAATGATCAGTACAACATCTGTCGGGGGTGGTGGGAATTGGTTGCGGCCTTCGATTCGAAGTGTGATATCCCATTGATTGACCATACCAGCTACAGGTTCAGCTGTTTTACTTAATTTTATTTGTCCGGGCTGCAGGTCAGTTTTTTGAGCTGCCTTAACTGGAGCATTAGTATATGAAAGTGAGGATTGCGCTGCATAAATAGAGCCAATCAAGCAAAAAATAAGCATAAACCATTTAAAAAACGTTACGTGCCTGTTTTCTTTTTTTTTCAAAATAGCACCTCTTCTCTACCTCTTAGAATTTTCTTGCTATTCACTGATCGTTTGATTTTCCAATAAATTATCCACATCTAAAAGTGGCTTGCTTGTAGGTATCTGGCCACTCCACCAAGCATCTCTATAAGCAAATTTTGTCGTACTGATTCCTTCTGCCTTGACTTCAAAGGATAACAAGACACCTTCATATTCTTCAGTAATATTCACTTGATTCATTTTCACTTTAGTGAATAAATTTGTTGTCGTTTCCCCTTTTAACAGCTTCTTCTTATAATAAAAATAACCATCATTTCCATTGGTCCAATCAGTCAAATTATAATCAATACTCAAGACTGGAGTTGGTCCGTCAACCGTTGCAGGTAATAGCGTGAGAGAACCATTCGCTTGTGCTTTAGTAAGTACGGGTAATGCCAAAACTCGAATAAAAATTTCCTGTTCTCCGGTATTTTTTATCGTGACTTTTTTTAAATATTCTTTATCGGGTTCAAAAATTGCGGGTGGATCAAATTCTTCTTCTATCGAAGTTTTAAGGTTCCCAACTCTAAATTCATTCTGCTTTAGATCACTATCTGTCAAGGCTGCGTAGGTTTGATATAAACCAAAGGAAAGACAGATAATCGTTACCAAAAATCCTGTAAATAAGCAAAATTGTTTGATACTTAAATACTTTTTGGTCTTCTGCTTTTTCTTCACGTGCCCATCCACTCCTTTTTGGTTGCTTAATTACTATTTATCAGACATTTAAAGACTTCAAACCACTAAGTTATCACTCTTGATAATTTGTGCAGTTAGCGTTTTATTTACTTATTCATAGATTCATCCGGCAGATTCAGTCTGTAACCTTTTGAACGAACTGTTTTAATAACATCAGCATATTTGATATCGATCGTCTTTATTTTTTGTCGTATGTGAAAAATTAAATTCGCTACACGATATTTTGGTGGTACTGTTTCTTTTTCCCATAGATAATGAGCAATTTCCTCATAGGTCCGAACTTTATCTCCTGATGTATATAGATAATCTAATAACATATATTCCAATTTGGTTAGAACGAGCTTTGTATCGGAAATCAACACAGTAAAGCTCGACGGATCTAAATAAAAGCCGCGCTCTTTTTCTACAGCCATACAAAGTAATCCATTTTTTATCGTCCAAGCGATTTCATCAAACGTGTCTGATTCTAATAAAAAGCCAGTGACGCCTAATTTCAAATAGATGATTTTTTCTTCTCCTAATGGTTCATTTGTCAAAATCCAGATTGGTTTTAACGGACTTTCTCGGACTTTGATTAGCCATTGAAATAATTTTTCGATTTGAATCTGTTCATTTTTTTGAAGAATGATTCCTTGAAGAGAATCTATGTCCACATTTTCTAAATCATAGATTGAAATATCAAAATCAGTAAAAAGCCTTTTTTTTTCGCTTTCTTGTATCGTTTGGTTAGCCGAAAGTACTCCTAGTGCGTACATACTTTTTCACATCCTTTTGATTTTTCCATATTGAGGACTCTTCTTTTAATCATTTAAGCGCCCATGGTACATGTTATATAGATCACCAGAATTGCCAATATTCCAGGAACTTAACAGTCCTTTCGTGGTATCATGAGCATCCATCATCGGATTTAGTTGATATAAAGAACCTTTAAATCGATTTGGCGCACTCGGACTCAAATGTACGCTGTTCATTACCGGCGCACTTATTTCATTTGGTGCCAGTAATTCAGAATAATAAAAGTATCCGTCTTGATAGAACCAATAATTTTTTGTTCCTTTTGCGGGTGCAACATCGTAGACGTTATTTGGAAAGTTTAACTGAAACCAACGCAGATCTGTCTTTTCTCTAGCACTCTCTTTAAATTTATACATTTCGGTTCCTGTAAGTACATTAGGAACGATTGCTTTTTCAGCAATCAACTGTTGGCCGTCATATAAATATGTTCCGCCAACGTTAACTGCTGGTTGCCATGATGCTGTATTTTTTTGATCAACAGTTGGCAGCACCTCTTGTGATGCGATGGCTAGATTACCATTCCCCGTTTGATCTGTAATATCTATTTTGAAAGTCAATAAGTATTCATATAAACTGATTCTTACAAACGCCGGAATATTTCCAGTATTTTTAACTTGAATCACTTTCTTTGTTGCTAAACCTGGTTGCCATTCAAAATTAGGTTCAAATTCTTCTATGATTTCAGCAGATAATCTTGAACCAACAAAATGATTGAGCTCACTATCTTCAGAGACAAACCAAGCATATGTACTTCCTAGAACCATCAAACCAGAAAAGAGAAATGTACTTACAGCGATGATCCATTTTGTGTTTACTTTTGCTCTTTGCTTTTTGCTTGGTTTCTTTCTTTTACCAAGATTGTGCTTATTTTTTTTCATGCTGTACCGCCTCCCATCATTTGATCGTTCTAAAAAATCCAATTACAATTTTTTATTCTGTTTATATGGTTTTTTTTCCTGTTTTTTATGTTTGATGATCAATAATGAAACCAATACTAAAAATAAGCCTATACATGAAAAAAGTAGAGCATTACGCCATTCTTCCCCTGTATTTGGTAGCCTTAACTTACTTACTAGTTTTTCAAGAAAAGGTTTGTCTGGTTGCTCTGGCTCTTTAGTATCTGGTAATGTTGTTTTGACTGCTTTGAACTGCCAAATATTTTCCACTATATTCTTTTTAAAAAAATCTCTATTAGTATACGACTTGCCATCTAGCTCAAATTGGGCTTCCAACATCTTGGTGTCGCCCCCTTTGAATGTCCCTAGATTTAGTGGGGCTGATTTATCTTGTAGATTTAGCGTTTTGCTTACACCTGATAACGGTCCAGTGTAAATTATTTTCCCATCGTAAATCAAGGTCATCTGAATCGCTTCAGATAAATCTAACGAGCCTTCTATAAGCGTCGGTTTACTGACATTCATGGTTAAGTGATAAGGGATATCTTCTTCTATGTTGATGATCGTGATTTTGGTAGACCATTTTTTACCTGGTGCAACATCTCGAATATCAACGAGATATTGTCCGTCATTTTTTATTTTAATACCTTGATCATCACCAGCCACTATTCCTGGGGGAAGGTTGGATTCAGAGTTTACTTCAACAGGTTTTAAGGTAAGTGATAAACTAATTAGTAGGAGGAACCCCACCCATAACCACTTGTTCTCCCTGTATTTTCTTTTCATCCTTTTTCCCCCTCAAAATAGATAGCTATTTTCAATTATTTAGCTGGTACTAGATCTTTTAAAGCTGTCGCTAAAGAATCATTGATACCTGCTGGCAACCAGTCATCAACAGCGTCTTTGTATGCTGCGATTCCTTGGCCTTTTACAGTTAAGTCATAGATCAATTTACTATATTCATTACCAGCTGTTCCCAGTAATTTAACTGCATCCATCAATTGTGTTGTATTTACTCCTGGGTTTACAACACTTGTGTAGTAGAAGTAACCATCAGCAGCGTTGAAATACCATTTGTCAGCGACAGTTGGATCAGTTGTAATGTTATTAAATGAAATTTGGATATTGTTTGATCCTGTTGCTGCAGGTGCATTCCAAATCAACGTACCATCTTGTGTGAATGTTGGCGCATAAATTGGTGCTTGTGTCCATGCTTTTTCCTCAGCAGCATTGTATTCTAACGATACATAGCTAAGAGCTGGAGTACCTGATTTTACTTTAATTTTATTTGTAGCATCACGCACGAATCCATCAATACCACTTGCATGATATAAAACGCCGCCTTTTTCAAAAGCATAGCGGTAAGTATACGTGGTTTTTGTTCCAACTGTTTCAGCTTTTTCTTTCACTTTTAATGTATAATCACCAATGAATTCTCCTGCTGCTACACTTATTTTTGGTGCAGCACCATCGAAGGTAGAATCTGTAAAACCAGCTGGGGCATCTGCGCCAGGTAATAAGTAGATTTCTTTACTTGTTTTACCTTCAAGTTCAGCACCAGTTGTTGGTTTTGCTTGATGGTCTTTTAAAAGTTGCAATGATTCTGTTAAAGAGACACGGATCAATGTTTTGTATTTACCGATATTGGCAATTGCCACATCTTTATTTACTTCTGAACCTGGATCCCATTCGGTCGGTGGCTCAAATGTTTCCACCACTTCAATATCTTTTCCAGTTGCAATTTGACCTTCAAAGTGGTTGGTTTTTTGGTCTTCACTAGTAAACCAAGCAAACGTTGCCGCAGCTATTGCTGCAAGTGCAAAGGCACTTGCTAACGCAAGAACTTTTTTCTTTCTGTTTTTATTCATTTCTAAATTTCCTCCCAAATTTTTTTATTATTAACTTTTCAACATTGGCAACGAAAATAGGTTTTCATCCCTAATTAAAAAGTAAATATCTTATTTATTTAAAATGTAGTACCTGATGATCGTAATAAAACCGAAAACTGAAATCAGGAAAATAATTGAAACCAGCGGATTTTCACGTACAAAATTTAGAAATGCGCCTATTTTAGGAACAACTATAATTTTTTTCCCCACCACTTGTTTCGCGCTAACTGGCACATCTTCTGCTAAGTTGGCATCTCCTTGAGTGATATAGTAGGTTCCCTTGGTATCGCCTAAATGATCCATCTTTTCTTTCACCCTATGAGTCAAAAATGCCTGACTCTTGATGCTAGGACGAAATGTAATGATATCTCCTACTTCAGCCGAATCTCCAGCAATATTTTTTACGATGATCACATCGCCAGAATGAAAGCCCCCTTTTTGTTTTTCAGGATCTCTCGGCACCATTGAATCCGTTAAAACACCGAAAAAACGATAACCCATAACACTTTTGTCAGCATTTTTAGTCGTTGCAAAAATAATCGATCCAATAATCATAAATAAAATGAAACCGTAAAAAATAATGTTAAATAATAAAGTATAGACAGGATTTTTGGGTTTACGTTGTTGCGTCTTTTTTTTTGCTTTTTTAGAAACATGCTCTTGTTTTCTTTTGCTATTTTTAGCTTGTGGCTTCCTGCTTTTAGGTTTTGAATGTTTAGAGACCTGTTTCTTATTTACAGTTTGTTTTGGTGCTGATTTTGTAGTTCGCTTTTTTTTGTTTGGCTGTTGCTTCTTATTTCGCTCTTCCGCCATTTCCCTAAACCCTCACTTTGCCTTGTACTTACCAAAAACAATGATCTTTTACTTTCAACTGTCAAGAAAAACAACTAAATTTATAAGCTTCATAAATAAGCTTTTTGCTAATCGTTTTAAGTCATTTGAAGAGTCCAAAAAACTAATGATATTGAGAAAATCAACTAAAACGCAAAAAAGAAATACGCTTGAAAGGATAAACCCCTTCATAACGTATTTCTAGACTGCTTCCTCTAAGAAAAATAGCAAGCGTTTCGACTCTATAAAAATCATTAGTTTATTATAGAGAAAACTGAAAGTCAATAGTATTTAAAAATATTTTTTACTCTTTGTTTTCAGATAATAAAACCGTCTAGCTGCGCGGACGAGACTGCTACGCTTTTATTGTTATCTAGCTACGCAGGCTAGCTCCTCGGAAAAAAGATAAAATCTGATTGTGGCAAAGAACGCCACCTTCCTATTTTCCTATTTTTCTGTCGGAGCTGAACGAGACTGCTACGCTTTTATTGGAGGAGGTGATCAAGATGTTTCGGACAACGTTATTCAGTACTTTATAGTACTGAATAAGTAAACAACATTAGCATTCAATATGACTAGCAACAAAGCAACTATCAATAATTAGAGGTGTTTATACATGGCAGTGATTGGTTATATGCGTGTCAGCACGCATCAGCAAAAATTTGATTCTCAACAAAAGGCTCTTGAACGATATGGTGTAGATTTTATTTACAAAGAACGAGAGAGTGGCAGAAAGATATCTAGAAGCGAACTGAACAAGGTTTTGGCCTGTCTAAAATCAGGAGATACATTGGTTATTTTTAAGCTTGATCGATTATCCAGAGGTACAAAGCAATTGTTGAGTTTGTTAGAGGAATTTGATCGAAGAAATATTCATTTTGTCAGTATTCAAAATAATATTGATACTACAACTGCAATGGGGCGATTCTTTTTCACTGTAATGGGGGCTTTCGCTGAAATGGAAGCAGAATTGATTCGTGAAAGAGTGATGGCAGGCCTTGATGCTGCTAGAGAAAATGGTAAGCAGCTAGGACGTCCACCACGAACAAAAGAAGTCAATGAAGCAATGGCGCTTTATACTAATTCAGACTTATCTGTTCCTGAAATTGCGAAAAGATGTAATGTCTCGGTCCCAACAGTCTACAATCATATTAGAAAACAAAACTTACTCAGGAAGGTCAACTAACACACAACTAGCACATAAAAACGCAATGAAAAACTAAGAACAACGATTTATCTTATTACTGACAGTACATAAAAAATAAACCTTTGGGAGAAATATAACAGAATTGAGACATGTATTTGATAGAAAGGTAACAGATTACTCCTTCTTTTTTTTGCTAATCTATTAATAGAGTTAACAGCGCTGTTGATTTATTAACAAACTAAAGGAGAGATGTTTTATGGCAAGTATTGAAGCAATGATTAAATGGATGAAAGATAGAGAAGGAAAAGTAACTTATAGTATGACTAATAGACTAGGTCCAAATAGTTATGACTGTAGTTCGTCGGTCTATTTTTCATTGATTGCAGGTGGCTTTTTGCCAAGTGGAAGTATGGGAAATACAGATACTTTATTTGGAGATCTAGAAAGAAATAATTGGCGGCAAGTGGCTCCTGTAAACGGAAATTATAGAATTCAAAGAGGAGACGTCTTTATCTGGGGAGCTCGCGGAGCTTCTGGAGGAGCTTCTGGACATACTGGTATTTTTGTTGACAGTGTAGATAATATCATTCATTGTAATTATGGCTATAATGGTATCACAACAAATAATCATGATGTTATTTGGGGCTATAATGGAAGACCACCAATTACAGTGTACAGAAGTGCAGCTGCAAAGCCAGAACCACCAAAATTACCAACTAAAAATCCTGAACAGCCAATTACAAAAGGGATTAATTACGAAACTCATGTAAGTAAAGTAGGCTGGATGAACAATGTAGCCAATGGCGCTTTATCAGGATCAACAGGTTACAATTTGCCAGTAGAAGCAGTGAAAGTACTTTTCAAAAACAATCAGATCCCAGCTTCTGTTTCATATCGTGCCCATGTATCCAGTATTGGGTGGATGCCTTGGGTAAAAGACGGACAGCTTGCTGGAACAACAGGACAATCAAAAGCGGTTGAAGCAATCCAAGCCAAATTAACTGGAGAAGCAGCGAACTACTACAATTTAGAATATCAAGCTCATGTTGCTGATAAAGGATGGATAAGCTGGGTTAAAAATGGTGCAACAGCTGGAACAACTGGGCAAAAGCGAAGCCTTCAAGCACTGAAAATGAAACTTGTTCGTAAACCAATTGATCAGGGAACTAGTCAACCTACAACAAAAGGTGTGTCATATCGAATGCATTTAGCCAATGAAGGCTGGCTTGGTTATGTTACTAATAACCAAATGGCTGGAACAACTGGTCTAGGAATTGAAAGCCAATGCTTAGAAGTCTATGTAGAAGGTAAGAAAGAAAATGTACAAATTGATGCTCATGTAGCTGAAAAGGGCTGGTTGACAAACACAGGTGGCACAACAGGACAAAAATTATCCTTACAAGCCGTTAAACTCAAATTAAAAAATGGCTTGGAAAAGCAATACGATATTTCTTACCAAGTACACGTGTCAGAAAAAGGATGGATGAGCTGGGTTAAAAATGGTGCCGTAGCTGGAACAACTGGTCAGAAATTAGCAATCCAAGCGATTCGAATTAAACTTATAAATAAATAAGCATTTTAGAAAATATAAAAAAAGGATTCCACCTTGTTATTAAAAATTGATACCTTTACACACCACATAGAACATGACACACGGATGAGACAAAATTTATGATGGCAATAAGCCACATAACATTTGTCTCATCCTCTTAGTTTTATCTCATCAACCAATCAGTTTCAATCCAATAACGGATACTAAAATAATGCCAATAAAAATAATTCTACGCCAGTCTTTCGATTCATCATAAAAAACCATCCCTAGAATCGCTCCACCAGCTGCTCCAATCCCTGTCCAAATAGCATAAGAAACACCCATTGGCAAATTCTTCATCGCTAGATAGAGAAAGATAAAGCTACTACCAAAGGTCAAGAATAATAAGCATAATGACTTTTTATCTTTATTTTGATTAAAGCGGTTGATCGATCCCACGCCTAGCATTTCAAAAATGCCTGCAATAATTAAAAATAACCAACTCATTTCTGACTAGCTCCTTTCTCACCCGTTACAAATTTCAAGCCCATTACACCAATCAGTAATATTACAATCAAAAGAATTTTTGATACTTTAAATTCTTCACCAAAGAAGAGAATCCCTGTGATCACCGTCCCCGCCGTACCTAAACCAACAAAAACTGCATAAGCCGTTCCAACAGGCAACGTTTCACCTGCTTTGATCAAGGCGTAAAAGCTGATAAGAATACAGACTACTGTCAATAAAATTTCCCACCACGTATTACTATGTTTCATCCCAATGACCCATAAAACTTCAAAAAATGCGCCAATCATTAATTTAATCCAATCCTTGTTCATAAAAAAACCTCCTAATTTTAAAAACTGAAAAAACTAGCCTGCGTAGCTAGATAACAATAAGAGCGTAGCGGGCTCGTTCAGCTCCGACTGAAAAATAGGAGAATAGGAGGGTGGCGTTCTTTGCCTCACTTATATTTTATCTTTTTTCCGAGGAGCTAGTCCGCGCAGCTAGATAACAATAAAAGCATAGCGGGCTCGTTCAGCTCCGACTGAAAAATAGGAAAATAGGAGGGTGGCGTTCTTTGCCTCACTTACATTTTATCTTTTTTCCGAGGAGCTAGTCCGCGCAGCTAGATAACAATAAAAGCATAGCGGGCTCGTTCAGCTCCGACTGAAAAATAGGAAAATAGGAGGGTGGCGTTCTTTACCTCACTTATATTTTATCTTTTTTCCGAGGAGCTAGCTCGCATAGCTAGATAACACTCTTCCGCTTCGCCCCATCTTCTCCTTCATGTTTCAACATCCAACCAAATAAAAAAAGTGCCAATCAACAATTCCATCTATGGCCTAAGAATTGTCGATTCACACTTTTACTGATAAATAGCCGGCGCCGTTTATCAAAAGTTGTTTGATTTAATTTTATTCTATTGATTTGTTGAAACTGCTTCTCATTCTACTCCACAATCTAGAATTTAGCAATAGAATTTTTCTCTATTATTAATTAAAAAATTCTTAATATTCTTCTTCATTTCCCTATAAGACAAGCTTAAACCTCATTTTATACCGAAATAAATACATAAATGTCTAAAAATTCAATCATTTTACTCGATTTTTTTCCATCTATCTTTCTAAAAATCTTTTTTGTTTATATAAAAAGCTGATTGAATCAACTTTTTATGAACATTTATATCTCATGATTTTGTAAATCTAAGCAACATATGATACACTTACTTTATCAAAAAAAGATTCCTAGTGAATCAGTCAACGTTGATATTACTTACTTTAGGCGGTAGTAATGTCAACGTCTTTCTTTTGTCTATACAAATTATACCACACTAAAATCTTTTTGAAAATATCCGTAGACTTAGCGTAATAAAAAGAACCCACCTCATTTGAGGTGGGTATAATTTTTATCTTTATGCTAAAGCGCCCATTGGATCCCAAGGTGCTAAAACGGTTGGTTCTTGTTTCCAAACTTCTTGTAATTCTTTCGATAATAACTCTTTACGAATAACGATTTGATACGTATATTCATCCATCCAAGCATCACTCATCACAAAAAATCCTTTATCGCCGACTTTTTCTCCCCAGCTATTTTCTACTTTCCATTTAGTTGAAGTACCATCGATTACATCTACTCCCGTTAAAACCATCGCGTGGGTCATTAGACTTTCACCGAAATCTAAGCGCTGTGCTTTCGTCATCGTAAAATCGATATCAAATAAATCGTTCATATCATAAGCATCTAGAGACATAATTCCACTATCTCTAGTTGAAGATTGACCAACATCACAGCCAAACCAAACAGATTCACCCTGTTCTAATTGAGCCACAGCAAGTTTCTTAAAGGTGCTCATGTCCACATTGATATACTTCACTTCTTTACCGCCTACGACATTGCCTAGCATTTCTACTGTGTAGGTTTGATTGTAAGGTTTATCCGCTGTGGGTGCATTGATCACACTTACATAGTCATCCAGGTTAACGCCAACGTATTTTTCATAGAATGATTGAGGCGTCAACTTTTGATCTAAATGATAGTTTTTCTCTTCATCACGGTATTCAAAATCAAACGTTTCCGGAGGTGTACCTAATGAAGTTGCTAGAAAATTATATACTTCCTCTAACATTGTTTCTTTAACCGCTTGAACTTCGGCTGCTGATTTTCCAGCCGTTATCAACTCACGCAAAATCGTTGCGTCTTTTCTTAGTTTTTTGTTTAGATAATTGTTTAAGTCTCTAGAATTTGAGCTATTGCTACTTTCTGGCATAGCTGTTTTTGGCACTACACCGTATTTTTGGAAAAGAGAGACGATCATATCCCATTGTCCACCATCTTGCTGTGGTGTTGCTAATAAGAATGCAACCTTTCGGCTATCTAATTCTTGATCCGCTGTCGCAATGATATTTTCATAGAAGTAATTTGATTTTTCATACTTATCCCAGAAAAATGTATAGTTTTGAGAAAGTTCAAAATCTTTTAAGTTGAAGCTATTGATCATTTTGTGTCTAAAAGTGTTTAAGGCAGCAAACATCCAGCAACGTCCGCTTTGTTTTTGGTTGGCTACTTTTCCTGTGGTAATATCGACAGAAAATACTGGCACATTATTTACTTCAGCCTGTTGATTTTGAGCAGATGCTGTGATGCCATTTTTGACAACGCCACGTTGTAAGGCGTTTAGTTTATTATTTTCTATGAAACTATCGTGAAATTTTTGTGTTACAGTTGGTTCGATCACTGACATATTGATTCATCCTTTCAATTATAAGGTTAGTTCTCATTGTCATTATATGCCTGAATCTTCAATCACTCAAGTTTTTGATAAGATAAATTTGCATTTTTGCATCACTTGTATTATCATATGTAATACAAAATAGTAAAAAAGAGGTGATAATATGTTATTAGAGATAGATACTCAAAGTCAAATGCCGATCTATCAACAGATCTGTAATCAATTGATCCTTGGAATTGCTACAAATAAGTTGAAGCCAGGTGAAATTTTACCTTCTGTTCGACAAATGGCTGATGAAATCGGAGTCAATATGATGACTGTTTCAAAAGCTTATACTTCATTGAAAAATGATGGTTATATTTTAACTGATCGTCGAAATGGAACGAAAGTAGCCGAAAAACAACCGCTGGATCCACCTTTTTATACCCGATTTTTAAAGGAACTGGAATTATTGCTAGCCGAGGCTTCTATTCATCAATTATCTGAAAAAAAAATCCAAGCAGAAATCCAACAGATTTATCAAAAATTTGAACAGTAAAAGGTGTGTTGAAAATGAATTTCTTTCTATATTTACTACTTGTTGGGGTCAACTTTTTAATGGCATTAGCAGGTAGAATCCCTGCTAATCCGCATAAAAATATTATTTTAGAAACAACTTTACCTAAAGAAAAACTTCAAGATGAACAGGTTCTAACGATTAGTAGAACTTACAAGAAACGGCTACTACAGTGGGCTTTTATTTTCTCTGTCGCTGCACTTCCAATCCTTACCATATCGTATGATTCATTGACATTGATTTATTTTCTAGTAATGATCTTTTGCTTTATTGGTACCTCATTTTATTTGCAAGTCATCTATATTCGCAAAATGACGACTGTTAAAGTCCAAAATAATTGGATTTTACCTACAAGCCCACTCCTAGTTGATACCACATTAGTGGCTAATAAAAATCGTAAATTAATTTCCATTTGGTGGTTTTTACCTAGTATTTTGATCACTATTTTAGGTTGTATTTATTCTTTTACAACTCTTGGTTTGTCTAATGGTAATTGGATCATTGGTCTGATCTCACTGCTAATGTCAGCCATGTTTTTACTTTTCTATTATTTCATTGCACGTTTTCCTGTTAAGCCTTTAACAAGTGATGAAACAATTAATCAACAAGTCAATGATCAAATGCGGCATCACTGGTCTGTTTTAATGGCTGTTTCAGCACTAGTTTTGAGCCCGCTAGCGTTTATTTCCGTTAGCTCAGTTTCAATTCCTTATGAAAAAATGATGTTGTTTTCAATGGGTTACGCCTTACTCATTTTTGGCTTTGTCCTTTTCACTTTTTACTATTTATTTTCATCAAGAAAAAAACAGGATCATTTGATTGCACAAGCAAAGGAATATCGTTATAGTGATGAAGATCAATATTGGAAGTATGGCATTTATATTAATCCAAATGATAAAAGAATCATGATCCCGGACCGTGTGGGGATGAATATCTCTGTAAATTTAGGCCGACCGGCTGGGAAACTAGCTTTAGGGATAATCGGTGTTTTGGTTTTATTTTCTTTAATTGGAGCTAGTATTCCAATGGTGATCAGTGATTTTTCAGCCAATCCATTTGAATTGAGCACATCACATAATGGGATTTCTCTATCTGCTCCTTTAAGTCAAAGCAGAAAAATCACTTGGGATGAGATTGAATCTGTAGAATTGATCAATACGCTTCCTAAAGATCGACTTAAACTATACGGAACAGCAACAGAAAATTATTTAACTGGGGAATTTCAAATCAATAATGAACCCGCTTATTTACTTGTTTTAACAAATAAGAAACCGATTTTAGAAATAAAGACGAATAATAAGCTGTATTACTACACAAATAAAGACACAACATTAACCGAAAAATACTATAAGGATATCCAGACGATACGTGGAAAATAGAAAAAGGTTGGGCCCCTAAGAGAGGGGCCCAACCTTTTTTTACTTTTATCTAGCTTCACGAGCTCGTTACTCTTTTATTTTTCCAATGTATTCTTGATCATACCTAATAATGCCTTCACATCTTCGGGTCTTGTATCTACTATTTCTAGATCGACGATTGAACACTGTTACCTGATCGTCAAATACACAACTATATTTTTTTCTAATTCTTGTCTGCTGAAAAATAAAACGGGTCGACTTTTAACTCGGATCGCTTCTTGATTAGTCAATAATTTATTCAAATCTTCACTAACAGTGTTTCTTACTAAAGATAACACCTCACTGATTTCTTGATCCGTAACCCCTTTCAATTGTTCCACTGTTTTTTGCTTTTTAGTTTGTTCAGCGAGAATATTGCCTACTTTTTCTAACCTGTGCATATCAGCTTACCTCATTTGTTTATTAAGAATTATTATACTTGATTGCTTGATAAGTTAATAGAGGAGATTATTTTGCTAAAAAATGCTCGATTCTGCAAAATATACTTTGACATATTTCTTTAATGTGATTAAACTAAGCTTAATGAATAGGAGTGAACAACTAATGACTGTATTCAGTTTAAGAAAATATCAAAAATCTGATTTAGAAAACATAATTGCTATATTTAACGGAACTGTTCAAGCAATCAATAAAAAAGATTATACACAACAACAGATCGAACAATGGGTACAGCTATCACCTGATTACGATAAATGGGATGCTGAACTATCGTCTAGTTATACAATGGTTGCATTAAACAGAATGGAAATCATCGGTTTCGGTAATATATCTGACACGGGTGAGCTTGGTTACTTGTATGTAGATAAAAAGTGGATTGGCTATGGCATAGGAAAAATGTTAGTCCAAGACTTAATGGATCATGCACTTAAAGCAGGAGCAAAAGAACTGATTGTTTATTCATCGATCACAGCGAAGCCTTTCTTTGAGTCGTTTGGATTTGAGGTAGTGGAACAAAAAATCAATTACCGTAATGGTGTTTTGCTCATGAACTATTTGATGGTTTATCGTAAAGAGGCCAAGTAAGGATTTAACTTACTGAATCGTTTAGCAATACAAAATAGAGACATTCACTGGAAATTTCAGAGATGCCTCTATTTTTGTCGTTTTCTATTTATTTTTTAGTGGTTATTTTCGATCTTGTTTTTCAAGTATTCAATCAGAGAACGATAATCAACTTTCAGATAATCTGTAACATCAAATTCGTGAAGTTCTCCTAACTGAAATTGATTATAACCTCTTGTGTTAATAATTTGTTTGAATGCAGCTTTTGTAATATGATTGTCTGCTTCGTTGCGATTTTCTAATTGATCATGAAAATGGTAATGTGTCATCAAATGACTCAGATGTCGCTCAGGCTCTAAATCCCGTTTCTTTCTGCGTTCCCACAAGACTTCAAAATCAGCAACCAAACGGATCGTGATCACTTCATATCCATAAGTGTCAGCAAAGTGAGCGAGTCTATCTTTTTGTTTGTCACTAAATGGATACTCTGAAACGATCACCTGTTTTCCTGCCTCCATATATAATTCTAAAACCCCATAATAAAAGTGCCAAACCCTTTGTTCCAACTGCTGCTTTTCATCAAGCGTATCAAATCCAACTGAATCGGCAAATAATTCCTTCCCTTCATCTGGTGTGATCAAAAATAGATCAGGAATCTGTTCTTGGATTTTTTGAATCAAATAGGTTTTCCCTGTTGCGGGACTACCTGCAAGTAAGATTAAAAGTTTCTGCATCCAATCCTACCTCATAACAAGCGGGCTATCCACATTCATAAATAACCCTATTTTATGTTTGACAATTTCGTGACATACTTCATTGGCAGGAATTACATTGTATCGTAAAGACTTATTAATGGCTGTCGCTTCAAATGATTCTTTCGCCGTTTTAGTCCAATTAACTAAAAGTTCTGTTCCAACATTGAATTTTCGGATACCGTTATTGATCAGCTCTGGGTAGTCTTCTTCTTTTACACCAGTTCCTCCGTGGATTACAAGAGGAATATCAACTGTGGCATGAATCTCTTTTAACAACGGTAAGTTGACTTCTGTTTTAGACTTAAATTGACCGTGATTGGTTCCAATCGCAATTGCTAAAGCATCAATTCCTGTAGCTTCTACAAATATACGGGCATCTGCTGGTTTTGTGTAGACTTTGTCATTTTCCTCTACATGAATTCCTTCCTCTGTGCCGCCAATCGTTCCTAATTCCCCCTCAACAGAGACTCCTCGTGGATGGGCATATTCTACCACAGCTTTCGTTTTCAAAATATTTTCTTTAAACGGTAAATGAGACCCATCATACATTACAGATGTATACCCTTGATCGATTGCCTCTTTGATATCATCAAAATTTCTTGCATGGTCTAAGTGAAGAACTGCATCTACCATTTCTCTATCAGCCATCGTTTTCACTACAGAAACTAACACATCATAACCAATATATTTCGCTGTATCCACACTGGTTTGAATAATAATCGGAGCACCCATTTCTTTCGCTGCTCGAATAATTTCTGGCAACATTTCTAAATTATGAGCGTTAAACGCTCCCACTGTAAAGTTCAGTTTTTCAGCTACTGTTGTAACTTCTTTTAATGTTGTATACATTTATTTATCCCCTATCTGTTGATTTGTCTAACCACTGATCGTGACTTTTTTAGCGATCTGTCTCATATCATCCATTTTATTCATCCATTGATCAATGCCTGCTCCATCACCCTTTTTAGCAGCCTCTGCTCGCTTTTGATTGTACAAACTCATTAATTTTTTATAGCCTGCTCCAATACTGTTTTTATGGGACTGACTTTTTTCTAGTGATGCGATTGCTTCGTCGATTTCACTTAGTTGTGCAAATAACAAACCGACTTTTTCATGTTTTTCAGCTAACACACTATCTATTGGTTCTGATGCTGTGATTTCTAAAGTAAGTTCAGCAATTTCTTGACGTAATTCATTTTTTTGTTCCTCTGTTAAAACCTCGTCGACTTCTGCTTTGATAGGTTTTGTTTTTTTCTTTTTTAAGAAATCAAACATCGTTTCACTCCTTTCCTAAAAGGCCTTCGTAATTGGGCTAATGAGCCAAGCATATAAAAGTGCTGCCGTAACGGTATCCACATCTGTTGCTGTAGCATTGATAAAGCCCATACTGTTGAAAATCGTCACTAATAGTGCTGGTAATAAAGTGATAAAGAATCCATGTGCGATCCCACCAATGATTGCACCACGTCTGCCACCAACTGCATTACCAAAAATCCCGGCTGTACCACCTGCAAAAAAATTGGTCAACATTCCTGGTAAAATCATCGCTAAGCCAAACGTTGGTAGAATGAACATCGCCAAAACCGCTCCGATCGTTGTTGTAATAAATCCTAGAATTACTGCATTTGGGCTGTAAGGAAAAAAAACAGGACAATCTAGAGCAGGAATTGCATTTGGCACTAGTTTCATCGCAATCCCTCTAAAAGCTGGTACGATTTCTCCCAGTAGTAAACGAACACCTGCTAACAGGACGTAAACACCAACGACAAACTGAATTGCTTGCAAAAAGGCAAACATAATATAATTTTGATTGCCAGATAAAGTTGCTGCAAACGTTTCACCTGCAAACAATACTGTCACGATATATAAAGGAACCATTACAACCATCACGGATAAATACGTATCTTGAAGAAACTCAAAGGATTTCGGCAACTTAAGATCTTCCACAGACTTCTTATTTTCACCACGTTCACCAAAAATCCAGGCAACACCAGCTTCAAATAAATACCCTATCGTACAAAAATGACCTAGTGCAATATCATTCGACCCTGTTATCTTTCTAATAAACGGCTGTGCAATCGCAGGCATTGCCACCGCAAAAACACCACCAATAAATCCACCAACCACAATCAACACAATCCCGCGAAGTCCAGCAAAGTAACCAAATACTGTTGTCATCGTTGCCATCCACAAAATAGCTTGCCCTGTTAAGAAAATGTATTTCCATTTCGTAAACCGTGCAATCACTATATTAAAAATAAAAATTGCTAAAAATGTTAACGCGATATCCCGACCGAGTCCAAGTTCATTCATTGCTTGTCCATTAATCGCTTCAATGGAAGGAATGATTCCTTGCATATGAAATCCTTTAGTAAAAATCTCACCAAAATAAGTCAAACTGCCTACAATAATACTGGAACCCGCACTTAACACTTGAAACCCTAATAAGGTTTTTAGTGATCCCGACAAAACTTGCCCAATCGATTTTTTTTGCAAGATCAATCCCAGCATAGCAATCAAGCTAATCGTGATCGATGCCTGTGTCAAAATGTTTTCGATGATAAAATTAACTACCCCCATGATAAAAAACCTCCATTTATATTCTTGTCGCTAAATAGCGCCTTTTGCTTGTAAAACTGGTGTGATTTTTTCATCTATTTCGGCTTTTGAAACAATATTTTTCAGATAAATGATCGCTGTTTTTTCTTCATCAATACTAAATTTTTCAAATTGTGTCTGAAAGTTTTGAGCTGTAATAATGATATCTGGATTCATTGAAACGGCAGATGAGATATCTGTATGTTCAAGTTTAGCTTCTACTCCTTTCTGTGTTAATACATCTTCTGCTGCCATTTGCGCCGCAAAACTACTGCCTAACCCTGCTCCACAAACAAATAAAATTGTTAATTTTTTCATGATAATCCGCTCCATTTCTTCGTATTATTTTGTTTCTTTTAACGCTTCTTCATATAGGATTGCTTCAAAATCAGTTACATTATTACAGCTAGCTAAACGCTCGATTTTTGTCTCATCATTAATCAATTCAATCAAGCTTTTCATGATATTTAAGTGGGAAAATGAATCGACTGCTGCTAAACAAAAAATGATTTTCACTGGATCATTTTCTTCATTACCAAACACAACAGGTTCGGCCAATGTTGCAACACTGATTCCTAATCTATTGACCCCATCTTCGGGTCTTGCATGGGCTAGCGCTAGATGTTTTCCCATAACGATATATGGACCAAATTCTTTAACAGAGGCAATCATTGCTTCCACATAAGATTCTTTGATACAATTTTCGCTTAATAAAGGAAGTGCGACTCGTTGAATTGCGCTCTCCCAATCTGGACATTTTTCTAATAACAAGATATCGCTCTTCTTTAAGACATCTTTCAGCATTGGCTGCAACTCCCTTTTATTTATCTTTAAATGATTCTTATCAAAAGTATTTTCTAATTGTTGGTAGATATTACTAGAAATCATTCCACCACTTTCTTTGATCAAGTCAAGAACTGTATAGAACAATTCGGTAGAATCATTGGCATTATTTATTAGACGCTTAAATTGTTTATTTCTCTCCAAGAATTCTTGGATGTTTTTCCGACTTTCTACTTTGATGATCGGATCTACAACTAAAATTGGTTTTTCTGGATACGTTAAACTAAGCGTTGAAAAAATCAAATCCACATCCAATTTCTTGATTAGCTCCATTTCTCCTGTACTTAAGACAGCCAGTACATCGATATTGAACAATTCTTTCAAATGTTCTGCCAATAACCGACCTGTTGCTGTACCGTGATTGCAAATCACAACAGCTTTATAGGTATAGGTCAATTCTTGATTGATTGCACTGACAGAGGTAGAAAAATGAATCGTCAAAAAGGCCATTTCATCTTCACTTAGCTCATTTTTGGTAATGACTTCAATCGTTGGTGCAAATTTTTCAATCGCAAAATAAATATTTCCATAATATCGTTTAACCGTTTCCTTTAAAGGATTTAAAATGTGTATTTCGCTTTTTACCCGGCTAATCAAGCCAGCCATATGCCGATACAATCCTTCATGAAGCGATTCTTCTTTCTTGGAAAAAGGAATTTTTGTCGTTTGCTCGACGAATTGGATGAGCTGAATCGATAATAATTGTGCTTGTACCCATTCTACAGAGTTGCTGATACTACCAGTGTTAAAGGTTTCCAGCATGAAAATAATATAGTTTATTTCTGAGCTAGGCGGTCTGACAGCAAGTATTCGGCACAATTGATTGATAAACGTCTGGAGCTTATTTTGAGCTGGCTCAACCTCTTCCCAAGAAGAGTTCATAATCAATTCCTGCCTTAAATAACGGCTTAGCCAAATAGCT
Organism: Enterococcus sp. 12C11_DIV0727; assembly: GCF_002148425.2. Taxonomy (NCBI): domain Bacteria; kingdom Bacillati; phylum Bacillota; class Bacilli; order Lactobacillales; family Enterococcaceae; genus Enterococcus; species Candidatus Enterococcus lemimoniae. The sequence goes on from NZ_CP147248.1 coordinate 1,640,126, forward strand.
GTAAACATGACCAGTTGATTTCGGTAAAGGTCCTCTCGTGCAGAAATTGTCTGATGATAGACCTGATCGATTTTCTTCAATATATGCTTAGGAATATAGCGAAATAGATATTTTTCTGAAGTACTCAAGCCCACTTCATTTCCCTCAAGAAAACGCAAACTATCAATAGTTTGGTTAATCACATCGTAAATCATGGTTCGAATGGTTCGTTCGGAGCCTTTCAAAATAATCCCTTGCTTAGGTATACTCAGAACCTCGAGTCCATATTCTAAAAGAATCGTTCTGACCCTGCGCATATCTTCATCCATTGTACTTTTTGAGATTTGGTACTCTGATTCTTTTTGATATAAAAACACAGGCTGCTCCGATAAAGAAAATGCTAAAATTAGGTCAAAAATTCGTTCTTCTCGATTTAAGTAATCGAATTCATCTTTTTCATCCAGATACCCCTCCAATAATTTCCTTTCCTTTTGCTCTAGCTTTAAAAGCATTCCTCTGTTGCGGATCGTTTTAATTTCAGGTAATTTTCGTTCATTAAGAAAAATATTGATTTCTTTAATCTCATTTCTGATTGTTCTGTTACTGAGTTGAAAATCTTCGCTTAGCTCGCCTAAAGTCAAAGGATAGTCCGACCAAATAAAACGGTTGAATAGTTGGATTGTTCGATCTTTCATCTGCTTCTCTCCTTGCTTGGTTTTATTATATAATGATGCGGAACAATTGATTAGTAGAGATTGTTGCACTATTTATTGGCAAGAATGTAAGCGCAGACATTTAGTGAAAAAAATAGTTACAGTTTTAGTATACAAAAAAAGAGAGCTGACAAAACTAAAGATCAGTTTTGTCAGCTCTCTAAATCCGAATAAACGGCGAGAAAAAAGCAGCTCATTCGGAAATAAACCCTTTTTTTCTCGGCCTCTTTGAGTTGTAATAGATAATTTTTAGTCGCAATCTACTTTTTAAGCTACAGTAAATTTAGTTTCTGACAATGAGTTTTGTAACTCATCATTTGAGATTTCTCTGTCACTTGTTACAGATGCAGATTTTTTCTCTAAATCAACACTAGCAGATTGAACACCTGCAATTTTTTCAAAGTTTTCTTTAACGATATTTACACAACCATCGCATTTCATTCCGTTGATCGTTACTGTTTTTTCCATTTATAAACACTCCTTCTAATTTTTTGATACGCTTGGTTTAACTAAATGGCACTGACATTGTCCAGGTATACAGTTACAAGGTACGACATCCACAGCTGATTTGCGTTTCTCTTTTAATAAGGCTTCTAGCTCATCGAGATCTTGAAAACTTAATAAACTATCAGTAATGATCGTCTCAAGAACTTTTCCGACTTTTTTGCTACAAACTTTGGCCAGCATTTCTTCTGAAAGTGCCTCGATACTTTTGCGCTCTTCTACTAATGGAAAATAGTTGAATTTATTGCCATTGCGCTTCGTTCCAAGTAGACCTTTATCGACTAAACGACTTAATAATGTTTTAACTGTAGTACTTTTCCATTCAGTCTTTTCATTTAAGATCTCAGTCACTTCTTTGCTTGTCGTTTCCTCTGTAGCCCAAGCAACACGCATAACTTCCCATTCAGCGTCAGTAATGTTTAAGGCTTTTTTCTTTTCTGACATAAAAAGTCTCCTTTTTATTGATTTCTGGTCGGACTACCAAACTCAACTACACACGTAGTCGATTCTTATATTAATAATAGCTCTTTTTTTATGGTTTGTCAAAGGGAAGATTTTATTTAAATGAAGAGCCTGAGACATAACTCAAAAAGTTATGTTTCAGGCTCTTCGTATCTGAATAAACAGCGGGAGCAAACGGTCATCCCTACTTCGAGGATCAGAGTGAAACGAGAACCGTAGTTGCAGAAGCAACTCCTTCTTATTGCTGTAAAAAAACAGCGCGGTACGAGCTGATGCTTTCTCGTCAAAGACTCGTCGCAGCTAAACATTGTTGCACAGTCCCTATTACACTACGTTTCGATTTCATCAATCTCTAAGCGTCAACAATACTAAGAATTGAAGGACTTGGTTCTCGGAGTTAAACACTTTTGTCCCAACCTCGCTCTTTGCTATAAAGATAATATTTTCACTGTTTTAATCAAATTTTCAGCAGTCAATCCGTATTTTTCTTTTAATAAGGCAGGATCTCCTGATTGACCAAAACGATCTTGAAACCGATTTTTACGATTTTTGTAGGATAATTTTCAGAAAGATATTCAGAAACAGCTGAACCAAGACCACCGATTATGCTATGTTCTTCTGCAGTAATTAACCATGGGGTTTCTTTAGCTGCCGACAATACAAGCTTTTCATCTAACGGTTTAATCGTGGAGAAATTCAAGACACGAATAGAAATTCCTGCCTTCTTTAACGCTTCTGCAGCCATTAACGCTTCTTGCACCATTAATCCAGTAGCTATTATAGTGCCATCTCCCCCTGTGGTCAGGGTCTCACCACAACCAATGTTGAAAGTTGGCTTTTCTAAATGAACTCTTGTCACTGCTAAACGACCTAAGCGTAAATAAACAGGACCCGTGTGTTCCATTATCGATTCAATAGCAGCTTCTGTTTCTAAATCATCAACAGGATTCAAAATAGTCATTCCAGGAATCACTCGCATCAATGCAATATCTTCAATCGCTTGATGTGAACCACCATCTTCTCCTACTGTTATTCCTGCATGGGTCGCCGCAATCGTTACATTTAAATGTGGATATGCCACGCTGTTACGAATCTGTTCATACGCTCTACCTGCGGCGAATAGTGCAAAACTACTTGCAAAAGGACGTTTTCCACCTAGTGCTAGCCCCGCTGCAGTACCAATCATATCAGCTTCTGAGATTCCCATATTGTATTATTTGGTGCTTGCTTCGCAAAAATATCTGTTTTGGTTGCAGCGGATAGATCAGCATCTAAAACAACTAAATCTGGATGTTATTTTAGTTTTACCAAGGTTTCACCGTATGCCTGCCTTGTTGCTTTTTCCATATTATTCTGCCCCCTTTAATTCAGCTAAGGCTTTTTCTGCTTCTTCTTTTGAAGGAGCTTTTCCATGCCATGATACTTGATTTTCCATAAAACTGACACCTTTGCCTTTGATCGTTTCGCAAACAATAACAGTTGGTGCGCTCGTTTGTTTTTTTGCCATTTGGACCGCTTTGGCAATCGACGGGATATCGTGTCCATTTGCATGGAGAACATGCCAATTGAAACTGGTGAATTTTGCACCGATATCATTAACGCCCATGATTACATCATTTGTACCATCTATTTGCAAGCCATTGTGATCAATAAGTACAATGATCCGATTCAACTGATAATGAGCCGCACTCATCACAGCTTCCCAGACTTGCCCTTCTTGAAGTTCACCATCGCCTAGAAGAACAAAAGTATAGCAATCACTATTATCGATTTTTTTTGCTAATGCCAACCCGTTTGCAATCGATAACCCTTGCCCTAATGAACCACTTGATACGTCAACACCATATGTTTTATTCCTATCTGGATGCCCTTGCAAGTGACTGCCAAATTTACGTAATTGCATTAAATCACTCTTTGGAAAAAAGCCTTTATCTGCTAATACTGCATAGAGTGCCGGCGCCCCATGTCCTTTTGATAAAACAAAATGATCTCTGTTTCTCTGTTGATAGTTTTGCGTATTGATTGTCATTTCTTGATAATATAAGGTTGTTAAAATATCGATTGCTGATAGTGAGCCACCTGGATGTCCTGAGCCTGCGGCTGCCAACGATTGAATAATCATGATTCTCAATTCTTGCGCTTTTTTCTCTAGTTTTTTCATACTACACAACCTGCTTTATTTAGTATTTTTCATTTCTTCATAAAAGACATTGAGCAACATCCACGATGATTCTGCCCCAGGATCTTTGTGCCCGATTGCGCGTTCACCAAGACGCATTGCACGACCTTTTTTAGCAATTAAAGGGATTGTGGATTCTGCACCTTTTTGCATAATTTGGATTGCTTTTTCCATCACGGTCAGATAATCATCGTCTGTTTTGTGTGCTTGTAGATAGTCAATCCCGGGCAATAATGCATCCAACATTGTTTTATCCTGCAACACTGCTTTTCCTCGGGCTTGAATAGCATCAATACCGGATTGCAGCATATCGACAAATTCTGAAAAGGTGACTTCTGTTTTTCCTTCAACGTCTTTTCCCATTTTTATAAAAAAGCTACCGTATAATGGTCCTGACGCTCCACCTACTTTAGAGAGTAGAATCATTCCAGATTTTTTAAGTAATGAGTTGATATCTTTGGTTGTTTTATCTAGCTCGTCAATCTCTTTAGAAATCCCACGGAAACCAATGCTCAAATTGATACCGTGATCCCCATCTCCAATATTAGAATCCAAAGAAGTCCAATAATCTCTTTGTTCTTCTGATAGCTCTGCCATTTTCATAAGTGAATTTCTAAAAAAGTCTTTATTTGCGATTACTGCTGTTGTCATCGTTCATTACTCCCATCTAAAATAAAATTCTTTTAGGTATTAAGTAATAATTGAAAAAACAAATTATTACTTAATACCTATATTGTTATTTGATCGTATATCCACCATCAATCACAAGATTTTCTCCAGTGATCAAGTTTGATGCATCAGTCGCCAAGAAGAGTGCACAAGCAGCCACCTCTTCTGGATAGCCGAAGCGACCAGCTGGAATTTGTTTTTTCATCTCTTCGCCCACTTGACCTGCCCAAGCTTTTTTACCTAGCTCAGTCAAAATAACGGTTGGAGAAATACAGTTTACATTAATATTATATTGTGCCCATTCATAGGCTAACACTTTTGTCATCGAAACAATTGCACCTTTACTCGCGCAATATGCAACATGATTATCTAAAGCTACCATAGCAGCTTGTGATGCCATATTGATAATTTTCCCACCATTAGCATCGATCAATTCATTCCCCACTGCTTGTGCCACTAAAAAGCTACCTTTCACATTGATTCCAAATGTTTTATCCCAGTACTCTTCTGACAAGTTTTCAGCATCATCCAATAAAGCAACGCCAGCAGAATTAACTAAAATATCGATTTTCCCAAAATATTTTTTTGCTGCTGCGACAGCCGTAATCACACTATTTTTATTGGTAACATCTACTTTGATACCTAAACCCTTTTCTTTGAATTTTTCTGAAACAAGTTGCTCTGTTTCTTCTTTTATATCAAAAATGACAATTTCAGCCCCTTTTTTCACAAAAAGTTCTGCAATTGCCTCACCGATTCCACTCAATCCCCCAGTGACAATCACCACTTTATCAGCTAAGCCAAAATTTATATCATATCCTTTATAGTCCATTCTCATACTCTCCTTTTCTATAATTTCATATATGGCGTATCACATGACATATCAAGCAACTCCTTTAATTCACCATCTAACCTAACAATTGTGATCGACATACCAACCATATCCATTGACGTTGCATAATTTCCTACTAGTGGTCTATGGATCATGATTCCTTTTTCTTTTAGCACTTCAGCAACACGGCGATAACAAACATATAGATCCATTACAGGTAACCCACCTAGACCATTGACCATCACATGATACTCTTCTCCGGTCTTTGCTTTTGCATCTTCTAAAATATAGTGCAAAAGTTGATCCACAACTTTATCTGCTGGTTCTAATTTACTTCGTTCGATTCCTGGTTCACCGTGGATGCCCATACCAACTTCCATATCACCTTCATCCATTTGGAAAATAGCTTTTCCTGTCACTGGCAATGTGGATGAGGATAATGCAACACCCATAGAATAAGTATTACTATTCGCTTTTTCTGCTAATTCTTTCACTCTATCTAAGTCATATCCTTTAGCAGCCGCTGCTCCTGCAACTTTAAATACTGGAACATCTCCAGCTACACCACGACGATCTGGAATATTTTTAGCTGAGTATACATCATCTGTAATCAAGACTGTTTCAACTCTAATACCATCTTCTGCGGCAAGTTCTGCTCCCATATCAAAGTTCATCACATCTCCAGCATAATTTCCGTACATGAACAGGCAGCCTTTGCCACTATCTACAGCTTTTACAGCATCATAACAAGCATCTGGTGCAGGTGAAGTGTTGATATTACCGACAACAGAAGCATCAGCAAAATTTTTTCCTACATACCCGATAAATAAAGGTTCATGTCCTGATCCACCACCGACGATCACGCGTACTTTGGGTTCTTCACTCATTTTTTTGCTAACAAGAACTCTTTCATTGCCAGCAAATTTGACATACTCTTCATGGGCAGCGCAATAACCTGCCAGCATCTCTTCAACTACTTCATATCCATCATTTACTAATCTTCTCATTTAAATCTCTCCTCTGTTTTATAAAAATAATGACAATAAGAATCCACCAAGAATACCACCTGAAACTGCTGCTAAAATATTTCTATATGATTTTTTCACACTGCCTCCTGTTAATGCAGAAGCAACCCAAACACCTACGCCAGCAGATAATCCCATGTCGACCCACGCTGTTCCAGATTGTGTGATCATCGGTGTGGAAATTCCATGATTGATACACCAAATAGTTCCAACAACAAATGCCGCTGCCATCCAACCGCCAATCGCCCCCCATTGATCAACCATTTTTCCCCAGATCATCCGAACCACAAATGGAAATAAAAAACCACCTAAAATTGTTGCAATCCCTAAACTAATCGTCATTTTTTATTCTCCCCTTTATTCCGTTTCTGCTAAACGATCCAATTCTTTTCCCGTCATGCCAGGCTCTGGTGCAGTTTCTTCATACTCGTCATCTTTTGCCATATTTTTTTCAAACGCTGCAGCGACAATTCCGCCAAGAATCGCACCGACTACAACTAAACCAATTGTTGGTAATGAAGATACTAGGCTCTCAGTTCCATTCATAAATGTATCCCGCATAATTCCACATACGCCGATCGCTAGCCCCATATCAACAAATGCAGCATCATCTTTATTTCCTACTAAGTTAACAAAATGATTCATAAACCACATCGGACCAATAATGATAAAAGCTGCTAAGTAACCACCAAAAATTCCAAAAGCACCTAACTGTCCCCAGACTGCCATCACTAACATTCCAGCAATTGTGTAGCCAACCAATCCTCGTATGAACTTCATTGTTTTGCTCCTTTTCTTTTATAAATGACTTAACTCTGCAACAACTAATTGTTTGTTTTGTGAAACGGACGCTTGAACAGCAGCAGCAAAAGCACCTTCTACTAATGGACAATCCATGATTTCTACCTTCCCTTTTAATCCATCATCTTCAATCAAATCGATGGCTGTTTCCGAACTCAAAATAGCGCTTCCAATATCGCAGAAAATCAAAATATGGTCGCAATCCTGACAAGCCTCTATATAGTCCATAATCATGACTGAATTCGTTCCTAAGCGTCCATCGCCTGTACCACCTGCTGAAATAACCCTAACGCCCTCTAATTCACCTGTCATTTCTTCAATCATTTCTTTTGTTCCATCTGTAATTTTTTGACTATGAGAGACCAATATTATTCCAAACATCCCTAAACCTCCTTGATCATTTTGACTGTCTTAACGATGTTCGCATAACGTTCAGGATCATGACCAAATCGCCCGACAAAAACTCCATCAACATTTTCATTCGAAACAATCAACTGAACATTTTCTTGTGAAACTGAACCACCATAAATAATACGCATTTTTTGAGCTATTTTATGTGAATAAAGCGTTGTTAAACATTCTCTAATAGCAGCATGAACGGCATGGACGTGAACTGCACTAGCTGCTAGTGTTTTCCCAACTGCCCAAGCTGGCTCATATGCTAAAATAACTTTTTCAGCTTGGTCTTTAGGAACTTGGTTAAGCGCTAAGAATAATTGCTTCATTAATAAATTTTTTATTTCTTGGTAATCGTCACTATGATCCAATTCTCCAATACAAAGAACAGGGGCCACCCCTTTTTCTAAAGCCAATAATACTTTTTGGTTGATCAAGTCATCACTTTCACCAAAAATCGCCCGTCGTTCTATATGTCCTAATTCTACATACGTTCCCTCCATATCCAGTAACGAATCAATCGAGAATTCTCCTGTATATGCACCATAAGCAACAGGGGCCATATTTTGAGCACCTAAACCAATCTTAGAATGCTTAATCATTACTGAAACTGGATAAAGAACACCCATCCCTGGACACATAAATTGCTCCACTTCTTCGACTTGCCCTGTTAACTCAGAAATCCTTTTAGCAAATCGTTGAGCTTCCTTGATCTGATTTTGATACATTTTTAAGCTAATTCCTACGATAGGTTTTCTTTTTGTCATCACTAGCTCCTCCTACCCTTTACTCAGACCTCTTGGAGTAGCAATTATTCCAAGAGGTCAGGTCTTCATTTACTTTGTAAAATTTTCCCAGTCATTCATAAATGCTTTGATTCCAGCATCCGTTAAAGGATGAGACCACAGTTTTGGAAAAATACTTCCAGGAATCGTTGCTATATCTGCTCCTAATTCTGCCACATCTTCGACATGCTTCAAATTTCGAATGCTGGCTGCTATAATTTCAGTAGCATAACCATACTGATCCAGGACATTTCTTAAATTTTTGATTAAAGCTAAGCTATCTGTGCCGATATCATCTAGTCTACCCACAAACGGACTGATAAATGTTGCCCCTGCTTTTGCTGCCATCAATCCTTGTGCAACGGTAAAAACCAACGTCACATTTGTTTGTATATTTTCTTCACTTAAAATATGAACCGCTTTCAATCCTGCTTCTGTCATAGGGATTTTTACAACAACATTGTCGGCCCATTTGGCTATATCTCTAGCTTCTTGGATCATGCCTTGCGTATCTAGTGCGATGATCTCAGCGCTTACAGGACCTTCTACCAGTTCACAAATCTCAACAATGACTTCTTTAAAGTCTCTTCCTTCTTTAGCGATGATTGTTGGATTAGTTGTCACACCATCTACTAAACCAAGCTCATTGATTCTTTTGATTTCTTCAGTATTAGCTGTATCAAGAAAAAATTTCATTTATCCGGCTCCTTTTCTTTGCATTTTTATTTGGCAACTTCTGATTCTTTTTGCATAATTTGATCAATTTTACGTGCAGAATTCCCGCCTTCAAACTTGACAGAAAGATATTCCGAAACAACTTTCTTTGCTACTTCTATTCCAATAACTTTTGAGCCCATTGTAATGATTTGCGCATTGTTACTTAACTGGGCACGTTCTGCAGAATAGGTATCATGACATTGTGCTGCCCTAACCCCTGGAACTTTGTTAGCGGCCATCGCCATGCCAATACCTGTTCCACAAACTAAGATACCTCGTTCAATTTTTCCATCATTAATACCATTTGCTACCTCAAAAGCAATAGAAGGATAATCTACTTCTTCTGGTGAAAAACAGCCAAAATCGATGACTTCTATTCCTAAAGTTTCGATATGTTCTTTTAATTGAGTTTTCATTTCAAATGCATTGTGGTCTGAACCGATCCCGATTTTCATTTTCTCCACCTCTTTCTTTGTATACACTCATATTAACTTTTCACTTTCGTTTTGTCAACTTTTATTTTCGTTTGTTTTCGTTTTTGGTTTAAAAGAGAAATATCGAAAGTATGAAGATACGGTTTCGACACGTGAATATACGTGCAAAAAAGCCTTTTTCAGCAAATCCACCTTATGTATCTTATCAGCAAATAGTTTCGTATTTTCTTAAAAAAACAAAAAAACGAAAGTAAATGGCAGTATATTTGTCATTTCATAGCCAATCCTGTATACTTTAGCTAACAAAAGGAGTTAAGGAGGAAGGTAAAATTGTATACAGACCAACGAAGAGAGAAGATTTTGTCCCTATTACAGGAACAAGAGTCTGTATCTGTTAACGGGTTAACAGAAGTTTTAAATGTCTCACGAGCCACAATTCGCTCTGATCTAAATTATTTAAGTAAAAATAATCTTTTGATTCGTACACATGGTGGAGCAATTCGCAGTAAAGAAGATGAAACACTTAAAATCGACAAAAATTATGATATTCGTAAACAAAAGAATATAGATAAAAAGGCACAAATTGCTAAAAAGGCATTAGCTTATATTCAATCAGGCGAGTGTATTGTGTTAGATGCCAGCTCAACTTGCTATGAACTGGCTAAATTAATCGATCAATCTGATTTAAAATTAACGATTTTGACCAATGGTATTCGTACAGCATCTTTATTGAAGGAAAACTATAATTTGACGGTAATTTTAATTGGTGGCGTTGTTAAAGGTTCATCCAATGCTGTTGAAGGGATTTTGGGTATTGAAATTTTGAAGAAACTAAATATCGATACTTTATTCACCTCAGCTTATGCTATTTCTTCATCCGAAGGTCTATCGGATTTCAATCTTTATGAAGTTGAATTAAAGAAACGCATGGTGGAAATTGCACCACATACGATTGCTTTGATCGACAGCACTAAATTTGAGAAAAAATCTATTGCGACATTTGCAAAATTGAATCAGTTAGAAGTCCTGATCACTGATGACCAATTGTTGCAGGAAGTAAAAAAACATTACGAAAATGATGTTGAAATTTTGTAAAAAAATAACTATTTCGTGTCAGTGAAAGACACGAAATAGTTATTTTTTCTTATAAATTAAAATGTTAAACGATAGACTCTCTTCTTGTATACGTTGTATACACCATATCATTCTTCACATAAACTTGGTCTACCTTCAAATTCACCGGTCCATTGAATTCATTAAATAAACAAATCCCTTTCCCTAAAATCGTCGGAATTGTCGTAAGAATATAAGTATCAATCAAATTTGCTTCGACTAAAGGTGCAATAATACTTGCTCCGCCAACGACCCAAATCGCTTCACCCTCTTGCTCTTTCAATTCTTGAATTAACTCAACAGGTCCTTGACTTGTAAAGAATAGCTTTTCAGTATTTTGATCTGGTTGACTTGTGATAATGTAAGATGATTGCTCTTCATATGGATATTGATCAACCGCCAATTCATTGACTACTTGATCATACGTTGTCCGTCCCATCACTACTGTATCGATCTTTTCCATCAATTCTTGATAACTAGTATCCTCTTCCACTAATTCAATCCCGCCGCCTAAAAAATCAATACTGCCATCTGGTTCAGCGATATACCCATCGACACTTGCTGCAATGTACAAAATAACTTCTCTACTCATTAAAAACCTCCTAATTTAAAAGCGGAACAAATCAGTTAATCCTGTAGAAAATTATGAAATTGACATTGAAACGTTCTTTGTTTCACTGACAATTTATCTATTTTCCTAAGGATTAATTTGTGCAGCTTGGTCAACACCGATAATACTAAAGTATGTATCTTCCTTGAATTATTTATTGTACCCGTTTTATCAATTTCGTCAACCAGTTTGTCTAAAAAAAGAAGTATAGTTGAACTGAAGAGTATTCCTTCTTTCAACTATACTTCTTTTCTTAGTTTTGCTTTGTAACCATCTTTTAGAATAGCTTGTCTTGTTGTTTCACCTAAACAGTATAGCATCGGCATTTCTCTTATCTTAACTTCTTTATAAACGGATAAAAACCGTTGCCATAAGGATGGACTTGCTAAATAAACTGCAGCTATTCTTTCCGTTTGTAATTGCTTTCGTAGTAACTGTTGATTTTCTTTTGGAAAGTCATTATCGTAAAGGATTGGCGTAAATAACCGATGCCCTTTAGCGACTAATTCTGCTTCACCAATGTTATCAGCTAAATTACTTTTGGGATAAAAAATCGTAGTTGGTTCTAAATAACTGGCTGCCCATCTCTCAAATAAGTTCTTTTTAGTTGCACATGGCGCTTGGAATGTTGTCTCTACCTGATTCGCGAAAAGCACCTGAGCAGTCTTCTCACCGATCACAGCAAATTTTTTCATCTCAATCTCTTTTTGACTTATTTGCTGAAAAAAGAACTCCGCTGCATGTTGACTTGTTAAAAAAATCCACTCACTCTGTTTCACCATTATCTCAAATGATTGATCTAAAACTCTTTTTTTCAATTCAATCAATGGAATTTCAACCGTCTCAAATCCTTTTTGCTGAAAATACAAACGATCCTCTTCGTTATCTTCTATCAAACGTGTTAAAAGAATTTTATTCATATTGATTCCTGATTCATTTCAGTTAACAACGTTCTGGCTACTTGCGTTCCAACACCCTCTATTTCTTGAACAGTCACACTTTTAGTGAAGGATTGTTGTAACTCCTTATCTCCTAAAAACCCTGAAAAGCGGTAACCATTTTGCTCTTGACTAGCGAAAGCACCAATAGGAATATCACAATTTCCATTTAACATCGCTAAAAAGTCACGCTCTTCCATAACTAATTTTCTTGTTAATAAATGATCGATTGGTTTTAAAAAATCGTTCATCGCTTGATCTTGGCTACGACACTCTACAGCTAAAGCACCTTGTCCTACCGCTGGAATACATTGCTCACAGGTTAAAATAAGGTAAGGATGGGTGGGTTCTGCAAACCAATCTAAACGTTTTAAACCAGCAACAGCCAACACGATCCCGTCTAAGCTTTGCTCTTCCATCCGCTTCAAACGAGTTCCAACGTTGCCTCGAATCGATTCAACTTGAATACCTTCACGCAAATTTTTCATTTGGAATTCCCGCCGTAAACTACTCGTTCCAATTCTAGCACCAAACGGTAATACTTCCAAAGTATTTACTTCTCGAAAAATCAAACAATCAGCTGGATCACTTCGCTCTGGAATCGCAGCTAGCGTCAATCCATCTGCAACTTTTGCCGGCATATCTTTTAAGCTATGGACCGCAAAGTCAATCGAACCTTTCAACAAAGCTTGTTCTACTTCATTGATAAATAATCCTTTTCCACCGATTTTAGCAAGACTAACAGAAAGCATCTGATCTCCTTTGGTCGTCATCGGAACGATCTCAACTGGAAAATCACCATGAACTTCTTTTAGTAACGCTAACACGATCATTGTTTGTTTCATTGCTAAGGGACTATTTCTGGTACCGACACGGACGGTTTTCATTCTACTTACTTCCTTTTTCTTTTCTTATCTTCTAATCATACTAGATTTCATTTTTTTGACAACTGCCCAGTACCGACTTTATAGGCTAAGAAATAGAGACCAGCTACAAAAAAGCCGCCACCAATAATATTGCCTAAGTAAACACTAACCATATTTTGCCCAAACGCTGACCAAGTATTCCCACCTAAAAGAATCCCCATTGGAATCAAAAACATATTGGCTACAACGTGCTGGAACCCACAAATCACAAAACCCATGATCGGCAGGAAAATCCCTACAATTTTTCCAATAAAATCTTTTGCTGCAAAATTCAAATAAACAGCTGTACTGACTAAAAAGTTACACGCAATACCTGAAAGAAAGCCTTGTAAAAAGGTATCTTTCGTTCTTCCCAGTGAAACTTGGATCGCACGCTCAGCAAAATCACCTTGTAAGGCTCCACTTAAATAACCAAAGAAGTACGCGACAAATAATGAACCAAGCAAATTAAAAATCGTCACGATCACAATATTTCTCAGCCATTCTTTGCCACTGATTTTTCTAGCGAACAATGCCATCGAAACGACCATCATATTCCCTGTAACTAATTCTCCTCCAGCTAATAACAAACAAATCAAGCCAAAAGGAAAAACTGCAGCACCGATCACATTAACAAGTGACCCCCATTCTTTCGGCATCGTTCCCATCGCCCGAATCATTGCAATGCCTGCAACAGCAATAAAAACCCCTGCTAAAAACCCTAATACCGCCAAAGTCAAAAAACTAGCTCGCGCTTTTTGAACCCCTTTTTCAATTGTAACATCAACTATTTCTGGTGGTTGAAGTGAACTCATATTTTACCTCCTAATTTAAAAGCGGAACGGGCTCGTTCAGCTCCGACTGGAAAATAGGAAAAATCGATTGTGGTGCTTTTTACCACAAACTATTTTTATCTTTTTCCCGAGAAGCTAGCCCGTGTAGCTAGATAACTATAAAAGCGGAACAAATCGGCTAATCCTGTAGAAAATTAGGACATTGACATTGAAACGCTCTTTGTTTCACTGACAATTTATCTATTTTCATAAGGATTGATTTGTGCAGCTGGATAATATTAAAAGCGTAGTGGGCTCGTTCAGCCTCGACTGGAAAATAGGAAATTATGACTGAGGTGCTTTTTGCCTCATTCATAATTTATCTTTTTCCCGAGAGGTTAGCCCACGTAGCTGGATAACACATGGTAACAACGTTCCGCTTCGCTGCAACTTGTATCATAATAACTGAATGAAGCAAAAGCCTAGCTAGACAATTTCCTTAATTAAAACATCCCACTCTTTTTCATACATTGTTGCCAATTTTTGATCTAAATACACTACTTCATCAAAATAATGATCACTTAAATATCGCTGATGCACCTCATCAAAGCGCTGATCCCGCTGTTCACCAACTTGAATGGCATAAACATCGGCTCCTTGCTGTGTATAAGTAATAATCGTTTCAAAATCGATTGTTTTTGTATCGATCAACACTATTCTATGTCCAAATAATGGCAATTGTTCAAACCAATCGGCACCATTTCGGCAAGAAACAACCTCTCCTATAATAATCAACGCCGGGTTTTGAATTTGATGCGTTTCAATTGCGTTGATCATCACTTCAACGGTTGTCGTAATCGTACGCTGACGACCTAAGCTGCCCCATTCGATGATTGCCACTGGTAATTCCTTTGAAACCCCTTGTTCTAAAAGCTTTTGCTGTGTACTTGCTACTTGCTCTACACCCATATATAAGCACATTGTACCGTTTTCCGTTAACCCTTTAAAATCCAGCATCTCACCTGCTTGGCGATGAGCGGTTGCTAACGTTACTTTACTGCTATGGTCACGATGCGTAAGCGGAATGCCACTGTAACTGCTAGCAGCTGATGCAGCAGTTACTCCAGGGACGATTTCATAGCTGACGCCTTCACTTTTAAGGGTGGTGATTTCTTCACCAACTCGACCAAAAATACTAGGATCACCGCCTTTCAATCGAACGATAAGCTGATTCTTCCGTCCCTCTTCTAACAATAATTGATTAATATTTTTTTGCTTTAACACATGATTTTTGGGGTACTTCCCACTATAAATAAAGCGTGCTGAATCTTTTGCCAAATAGAGCAAAACTGGATGAACCAGACGATCGTAGATAATCACATCAGCTGATTCCAACACGCGTTTCCCTTTTAATGTTAGTAGTTCTGGATCTCCTGAACCAGCCCCGACAAAATAGACTTTCCCCATCGCTACACCATAATATAAACGAGATCTGCTTCAACAATCGTTTCATAAGAACGAACACAGCCTTCATCTGGTTCTTGTACTTGTCCGTCATTCAAATTGATTTTATAGTCATGCAATGGACAAAAAACATACTCTCCTGAAACCGTTCCTTCAGCTAATGGTCCTTGTTTATGTGGGCAAACATTTTCAATTGCTTTGATACGATCATCACTTAAGCGAAAAACAGCAATTTTTTGCTCTCCAACAATAACTTCTTTCCCCATTCTAGGGGCTAAACTGGCTAATTGACCAACCAAAATTTTCTCCATATTTATACTCTCCCCACTGTATATAATTCTTGGCGTGTTTGGGCATCTTCCACGACTTCATCCCAAGGATTTCCACGACGTCCAGTGACTGCTGTATCTAATGCAGCCAATAATTCTTGGCGTTTTTCTGGATCTAATAAAACATCTTTCACAAGCTCAAAGCCCATACGTTCTATCCACGGAGCCGTTCGTTCAGCATAAATACCCGTTTCACGATAATATTGCAGCATTGCTCCACAAATATCGATGACTTCTTGTTCTGTTTCAACTGTTGTTAGTAAAACTGCTTCCTTGACTTCCGTTCCACCATTACCACCAACATAAATTTGGAACCCATTGTCCACACCAATAATTCCAAAGTCTTTTACTCCGCTTTCTACACAGCTTCTTGGGCAAGCGGATACACCCATTTTAAATTTATGAGGGGTATCGATAAACTCATATCGTTGCTCTAATTTGATTCCTAGTCCCATTGAGTCTTGAGTCCCAAATCGGCAGAAATTTGCGCCAACACAGGTTTTCACTGAACGAACCGCTTTTGCATAAGCTCCCGCTGATTTCATCTCTAACTCTGCCCAAATTTTTGGTAAGTCATCTTTTTTCACGCCGTATAACCCAATCCTTTGGCTACCTGTGACTTTAACCATTGGCACATCATATTTTTCTGCAACTTTGGCAATCAATAGCAATTGTTGAGGATTCGTTTTCCCACCGCGCATTCTTGGTATTACAGAAAATGTACCGTCATTTTGAATATTAGCGTATAGACGTTCATTTACATAACGGGATTCTTTCTCATCTTCGTGTTCTTTAGGCCATGCTACATTTAAATAGAAATTGATCGCAGGTCGGCATTTTGGACACCCTTCTGGATTGCTAAAATTCAGTTCACGATAAACTTCAGTAGAAGAAGTTAACTTTTTCGCATAGATTTGGGTGACAATTTGATCTCTTGTTAAATCAGTACATGCGCAAATCCCAGTTGGTGCAGAAACGACCTCACCACCTAAAGCATAAGCCAAAACATCGCCAATCACTGATTTACATTTTCCACAAGATCCGCCAGCTTTGGTATGTTTGGTCACATCTGCCACTGAGGTCAAGTCTTTTTCATTGATTGCCGTCATGATCGTTCCTTTATCGATTCCGTTACAACCGCAAATTACTTCATCATCCGGCCATTCACTGACATCTGTACTGGCTTCTTCACCCACCATATGCAAAAGAGAAACAGGCGTATATTCTTCAATACTTTCATTTTTCCTCAAAATATTATAATAGCGATTACCTTCACTGGTATCTCCATAAAGAACCACACCAACAACTTGATTCTCTCTAACAAATATCTTTTTATACGTATAATTGATGCCGTCAAATGCTTCGATACTGTTGATTCCTTCTGTTTCTCTGATATTCCCTGCAGAATATAGATCACAGCCAGATACTTTTAACGAAGTAAATGTCGTACTGCCTTGATAAGGTTTCGTTTCTTTGTCGGTTAATACATCTGCCAACACTTTTCCTTGTTCAAATAAGGGCGCAACTAAACCATAAACATTGCCATTATGCTCCGCACATTCTCCAACAGCAAAAACATCTGGGACATTCGTTTTCATAAAGTCATCCACAACAATGCCACGGTTCACTTCGATAGTGGTGGTTCTTGCTAAGGTCGTTTCTGAACGAATCCCGATCGACATTACGACTATGTCTGTTTCAATCGTCGTTCCATCACTAAAAGCTAAACCTGTAACCCGAGTCTCGCCAAGAATTTTTTGTGTCGCTTTTTCCATTAGAAATTTTAATCCTTGTTTTTCTAAATCAGCCTGGAGCATTCTCCCTGCTTTTTCGTCTAATTGCGTTTCCATCAGCCATTTTTCCAAGTGGACAACCGTAACATCCATTCCTTGATCTAGTAATCCTTTGGCCGCCTCTAAACCAAGTAACCCGCCGCCAATCACAACTGCTCGTTGATATTTTTGAGCAGCCTCAAGCATATTTTCAGTATCATCAATTGTTCTAAAGCCAACAACACCGGGTAAATGCGCGCCTTCAACAGGTAAGATAAATGCTCTTGAACCTGTGGCTAGTATGCATTTATCATAAGAAATTTCTTTGCCTGAACTTGTACTGATTGTTTTATTATTTGGATCCATTTTAACTGCTGGATCGTGATTGATCAGTTCTATTTGGTTTTCTTCATACCATTCCAGTGGATTGGTAATAATCTCTGAAACAGTCATTTTCTTTTGTAAGACGTTACTTAACATGATTCGATTATAGTTTGGGTATTTTTCTTCTCCGATGATCGTGATTTGATAGCGATTAGGGTCACGGTCTAAGATTTCTTCGATCGTTCGGACACCAGCCATTCCATTTCCAATTAAGACAAGCTTTTCTTTCATTTTATGTCGATTCTCCTTTTGTGATATTTTGAGCAATCAATTTGATGCTTTGTCTTTTTTAGAATAGCAAGAATGAGAGGGGATGACTATTAGGGAATTGCCTAATAACGATAGAGTTTGGATTCGATTATTTAGGTTATTTCTCAGTAAAAAGTCAACTGTCTTAAACTAAGTAATGCTCTTCTTAGTTATGACAGTTGATCTTTCCGTTTATTAAAACCTGTATTTAAACATTGTTCAGAAATTGTTCTCTTTGATTTTTTGAGGCAGTTTTAACATCAATGTATTTCCATTTTGCTTTTTTTATACCAATATCTTTCAATGTTCCGTTAATAAAAACCGACTTAACATCGTTTCCTTTTATGAATTTTAAGTACCACTTTGGTGCTGTTCCTGTGTTGATGATTGTCGTCTTTTTTATATTAGTGAACAAGCCTTTTAAGCTCAGTCCTGAATCATCATAAGCAATATTTTTTAACATCACTTTATCAAAAAAACCTTTAACGATCGCTGGAAATTCGTACCACCAAGTAGGGGCTATAATAAATAATTCTTCTGTTTCCCCTAACATCTTTTGATATTGAAGGACCAGTGGATCCGTTGTTTGACCTTTAGAAAATAAAGCCAAATCTTTTTCGGAAAAAACTGGATTGAACTGCTCTTTATTTAAATCAATTAATTGATATTTTTTTTGCTCGTTTTTTAAACGCTTAATTACCTTATCCAAAATTGCTTGATTGTAACTGCCCTTCCATGGATGAGCATAAATGATCGTTGTTTTCATCGTGATTCTCCTAACGTAGATTGTTTGATTTCTTGATAAATAGTACTAATTTTGCTGTTGATTTCTGTTTCATACTGCCCATATTCTTTTGCAACAATTTTGGGTTTTAACTCTTTGATCAAGCTTAAAACCATCTGTTCATGTTTGATTTTTTGTTTGATTTCAATTTCTTTTTCTGTTAATAACTGATTGGATCGTTGACTGCAATCATCACTTTCCGGGAATTTCAAGAAAGCCAATAATTCTTTGATTTCTGCGATTGAAAAGCCTACATGCTTCATTACAACTAGGTATTCTAGTAAGATTTTATCTTCTTCATCAAACACACGATACCCATTTTCTTGACGAGTTCCTATTACAATTCCTTGGCGTTCATAGTATCTAATAGTCGAAAGTGAGATATTCATTTCTCTTTCAACATCTTTTATCTTATACATTAAAACTCACTCCTTTTTTTACGTTCTCAAGGCATCTTAACATTGCACCTAAGAACGATGTCAACAAAAAAGCCACTTCGCTAAAATAAGCGAAGTAGACTGGTACATATCAAAGCTGCTCATCTTTTTTCAAGAACACTGATCAACTATTGTCTTAATTTTTTTGTGGATTTTGGATCTTTCCCATAAGAAGATAACGCTATCAAATAATCCTGAGATTCGATCGTACTCATATTATAAAAATCACCACCAACATATTAACTTAGCATAAGTTCAAGTTACGTTTAAGAAAATTAAATAAAACTTTTGAAAAAAAATAGATTGCATTCTTATTTCAAACCCTTTATTATTTATAGTACAAATTGTACTGATAATACACAGAAGGAAAGTTATTGTATGAAAAAATTTATTTTAGGGTTAGTAATTTGTTGTTCAATCGGGTTTGGAGCAAGCGTAGTTTATGCGGATGAGGTTGTTAGTGAAGTTAATTCTGGTATGGATATGACACTTGGTGAAATTGAAGATGTTTTAATGGCCTATTTAAAAGAGCAAGGATTAGACTACTCACTTCATTCCAAAGAGCTTTCTGACTATCTATATGATCAATTAACTAGTTCAAGTGATCAAGAGCTAACTAAATTAGACGAATATGATAATATATTAGCTTATGCAGCTGAATATATATATTTAGAAACACTTCCTGAAGAAGATGGGAAAATCTCAACGATTGAAGAGTCGTATGATATGACATTAGCTGATGTTAAAGAAATTGTTGATGAAGAAAATTTAGAGTCTGCACAAACAGCTTCTGAGCAAGAAAATAGTGGACCAAGAATTTCACCTCGTGGAGTCTGGTCAAATAACCATGTCTCTAATTATGCAAGAACTTTTGGAACGCGACCAAATCCAGCATACAATAATTATGATGGCAGAGGTGGAGATTGTACAAATTTTGCTTCACAAGCACTTAGAGCTGGCGGAGCGAAAGATGGAATAACAGGATATCCAGGTTACATTGACTGGTCAAGTAAAAGAACTAGCCAAGGATTAAAAGATTCTGCTGCGTGGATAAATGCAGATGCGTTTAGACAATACTGGCAAGTAAAAGGGCGTAGTGTACGAAGATATTCAAATAGAAATGATGTGAATAAAAATGCCCAGCTTGGAGATATTTTGAATTATGCAAATAAAAAAACTGGTAGATCTTGGCATAATGCTGTAGTAACGGATAAACTGAACGGAAACATTTATATTAGTCAACATAGTACAAACAGAACTAATTGGAATTGGAATAGTATATCTTTGAGCTTAAACGATAATTATGTTTATATTATTAGAGCCATTTAAATTATTTATTAAATGATTCAACCAAATATTGAAATTAAGGAAAATGTCTATGAATCGTGCAAAATGGATACTGCTATTACTTCCACTTTTATATTTAACGTCTTGTTTTTATTCAATAGATAAGAATATAGGAGAATCAAGTGAATATTCAAAAGAAGAAATAGAAGATGCTGTAGCTGTAGTGGAAAATAATTATAAAGAGTTTTTGACTGTTGGTAGACCTATAACTTTAATTTTTGATCAAGAGATCTCCGACAGAGTTCTTAAAGACTATTCTGATGACTATAAAAAAGAGCTAATTGTTCTAAGTTCTGATATTAGAACTAAATTAGTTTCAGGTGCACTCTCTCCATTATCAATCTATAAAGATTATTATTGGATTTTAGAAAAAGATAAAAATAGTTGGAGAATTATTCAAGGAAATTTTTTGAATTAACTGTCGATGTCATTATCTAGTTGTAATTGAAATGAGCCTGGGACATAACACAAAAAGTTATGTTTCAGGCTCTTATTATCCGAATAAAAGGATCATTCGGCAAATCAAGCTGTTTTGTTCAACTGCAGTACGAGGGGTACTAGGAATGGGAAAGTGAATAATTAATAATGCTTGAGTGATTGCTCAGCTCAAAATGACGAACTGTATCAAAAGGGACAGAACTTGATAACCTATCGTTTATTTTTTATTCTTCTAATAACAGTTTGAATTGATCTTTCTTCTTTTTTAGAGCTGCTGGATCTTTCCCATAAGAAGACAACGCAATCAAATAATCCTGAGATTCGATCGTACTCATATTATAAAAATCACTGTTTTCTTTCTTACTACAGTCATTGACCCATTGAGCTTCTGATGCATCGTTTACGATTTTCTGATTGATGGCTTTGGAATTTGTGCAAGCAAAAATTAGATGGGCTTCTTTGATATACTCAGCCATGTAGGTTGCTTTAATCAGCTTTATATTTTCTAATTCATTGAATTCCTCTAAAAAAATTGGTGCAACAAGTGTTACTTGTCCTTTAGCGTTTAAAATCGCAATGGTTTTTCGTAATGCGATTCGGCCACCGCCGATGATCACGATTCTCTTGCCTGTTAAATCAAGCATTACTGGATACATGTAATAGCCCCTTTCACAATTCCTTCTAAATCTACTAAAATTCGTGAATCAAATTCCAGTGTTCTTGAGAGGATAAAATCCGTTTTGGGGAACGCTTCGTTAAGTTTATTTTTCATGATCGTAATCAAATGTCCATCGAATAAAAAGAAAGGAACAATCACTATTTTTTGATCCGTTGATACTTGTTTTTTGATATCTTCTAAGTAGTCTTCCTGCCCTTTCAAACTTGTTGGGATAATGGAAAAACCGACTTGTTGTTGGATTTCGGCTGCAATCTCCGTTAATACTTGTTGTGGTTCATCCGTTTGTTTTGTACCATGCGCGACTAAAATTCCTACTAGTTGTTCATCTGGATACGCCGCCTCTATTTCTTGGAATCGTTCCAACAATACTTGACGGCTACCACTTTTACTGCCGAAGGTTTCTGTTTGCTTGAATTGAACATCTGGATATTGCTCTTTGACTGCTTCAAGTTCATTCGGGATATCCACTAAAGCATGTTTCGCTGCAAATAATAAGACTGGTACAATGATTAATTTAGTGACACCATTTTTGATCATTTTTTCGGCAACAATAGGAATCGTGTCCGAATGGTTTTCTAGAAAAGCTGTTGCTTGGTAAAGTGCTGGATCAATTTTTGTTTCTAATTGCTTAATAAACGCCGTCGCTGCCTGATTTTTTTCGGCTTTTTGACTGCCATGAAATACATAAAGAACTCCGATCATCTTTCTCACCTCATAAATCGATTAGTTGATGTTTCATACTATACTGCAATAATTCGCTAAACGTTTCAAACTCTAATTTTTTCATCACATGAGACTTATGCACTTCGACGGTTTTAACAGAAATGAATAGGCGCTCGGCAATTTCTTTATTGCTGTATCCTAGGGCCACTAAGGGTAAAACTTCCCGTTCTCTTTTAGAGAGACGTTCATATTTTGCATCATTTTCTACTGTATCCTTGTTGTTAAGCCAAGTTTCACTATCGTACTCGCCAAACAAAGGATCGATTGCAATCTGCCCATTGATGACTTGTTGAATCGCTTCTAACAAAACAGTATCTTGGGAACTTTTCAGGATATAACCTTTAGCTCCATATTCTAAAGCTGTGCGGACATATTCTTCTTCATCATGCATACTTAAAATGATTGTCTTTACACCTGGAAAATGCTCTTTAATACGACGAGTTGTCTGAAGCCCATTTTCTCCAGGCGGCATTCGCATATCCATCAGCACAACATCAACAGGATATTTTTCAAGAAGTAAAAAAGCCTCTGTACCATCTGCTGCATCTCCAACAACTGTGATATTTTTTTGACTTTCCAGTAATAAACGCAGGCCACTTCTAACCACTGCATGATCATCTGCTATTATAATATTCATCTTACCACCTCCTAATTTAAAAGCGGAACAAATCGGTTAATCCTGTAGAAAATCAGGAAATTGACATTGAAACGCTTTTTGTCTCACTCCATTTTTAGCTTTTTCCAGAAAGGCTAGCCCGCGTAGCTAGATAACAATTAAAGCGTAGCGAGCTCATCCAGCTCTGACAGAAAAATAGGAAAATATGTTTGTGACGCTTTTTGCCACAGGCGGATTTTATCTTTTTTCCGAAGAGCTAGCCCGCTTAGCTAGATAAGACATTGGCAAATGCAACGTCACCGTAGTTCCTTCCATTTCTTCTGATTGAATCCCTAAATGACCACCGATTGATTCAGCTCGTTCTTGCATATGTAAAAGCCCCAATCCATGGCTATGTCCATTTACTTTTTGAAGATCAAATCCTTTACCATGATCCCGAACAGTTAGTACTAAGTGATTTTCTTGTTCACTTAACGTTACCCACAATTCATTCACATCAGCATGTTTCACACTATTCATGACACTTTCTTGTAATACACGATACGTAATGACTTCTATACTTTCTACAAATCGTTTATTTTCAATCATCGGAATAAAATGAATCTCTACACCTGTTGCTTCTGTTAAGCGATGTAATAAGGCCTCGATTGCTGGAATCAAGCCTAGATCATCCAACGCTGCTGGCCGCAAATCAACAGCGAGTTGTTTCACTTCTCCCAACAATGCAACAAAATCTTCATCGATTTTTTGTAGTTTTGATGGTAACTCCGCCAATTGTTCACACCATTTTAACTGTCGCGTTTCCAACATCAAACTATAAATACTTTGGGCTATTCCATCATGCAATTCTTGGGAAATTGCTCGACGTTCGTTTTCATGTGCTTGGTTGACGTACTCGATCAACCGTTTATTTTGAATTACCTGTTGCAAACGATTTTGAACAGCTACTCGACGAATACTCAATAACGCCATTTTGTGATCGATCATCGTATAACTACCACTGAATTGTTCTTGCTCTCCTGCTTTATTTTCTAGAACAAATGGAAATGCGGCTTGGTCCCAATCCGATCTGACCTCACAATCTAAGCATTTTTCCATGGTAGAATGAAGCATACAGCCTTCACCTCTAGCAATTTCCAAAATTTTTTCTAAAGGAAATGGGTAAGCAGCTTCTAATTCAGCGGCTGCTTTATTTCGTTTGATACAGTTATTTTCCTTGATTAAAAATAGGCTATCTTTTGCTTCTTCAAATAATCTTTCCATTCCATTCATTTCCATCTTCTTCACCTATAAATAAACAGCTAGTTCATTTGTTTTGTCTTTAGCAGCACTCAAAAAATCTTCAGTAACACTGGTTTTCTCTCTAAAACCAAGTAATAATACACCTTTTACTTCACCTGATTTCAACACTGGAAAAGCAGCAATCGTTTCTAGTTTTTCCATTCGTGTGATGGGCAGTTCCACTAATTTTTCTGGTTGTTTTTGTAAAGCTGTTGCTTGATACGGTCGACCTGTTCGCCAAACGATTCCGCCGATACCTTTGCCAACTTGCAAACGAATTTTTTTGTAATTTTGGTTGGTATTTCCCGCTACGTAATTCCAACGAATCACACGAATTTTAGTGCGTTCGTTTATAGTAGAAAGAGCTAATGCGACAAAATCCACCTTTAAGTCTGCTTTGATTTGATCGATTGCTTGTTGCATCTGATCCGTCATTTGACTACTCCTATTCCCTAATTTTTAATAAAAAGCTTGTTTTCTGCTGACTCTTCTCTTATTCTTAAGCCAACATCATCTTATTTTAGAAGGATTTTTTTATGAAAACAACTACTACTTTTAGTCCCAAACGTTTAGTCATGATTATTACGATGACTGTTTTTTCTTTTTCTAGCATGACCACCGCTTTTTTCTTGATGGGAATCAAGGCTTTTCCGTATTTTATCGGTGCCGCTCTTTTCTATTTTATTCCCTACGCTATTATTATAGCAGAATTTACAGGTGTATATAAAAATCATATTGGCGGATTGTATCAGTGGCTTTCCGGTCACCTTTCAGAAAAGGTGGCTTTTATTGCAGCTTTCTTATGGTATTGCAGTTATTTTATTTGGATGATCAGTTTGTTTATGAAACTGTGGATCCCTTCATCTATTTTAGTTTTCGGTCAAGATTTAACGAAAAAAAGCACTTCTTCTTATTTTTCAACACCGATCTTGATTGGTTTGTTATCAATTTTAGCCGTTTCTATTACTTTATTTTTTGTCAGCAGAGGATTTCAAGGGATTGCTGCTGTATTATACCTAAGCGGCATTCTAATGACACTTCTAATCATTGTCAGCTTGGGGAGTAATCTCTGGTTGTGGATCAATGATCATACAGCAATTTTGCCAAATCTTATCGCCAGTTTTAAAGGGGGGCAAGGAAATGCTGCCTCAGGTCAAACGTTGCTTGAGCAGTTAGCCTTTTTGATTTTTGCTATTACAGCGTTTGGAGGATTAGATACGATCGCAAGCCTAGTAGATAAAACCGGCAAACAAAAAAAGAAATTTCCAAAACTATTGATCATCAGTAGTATTTTAGTCGTCGTTTGTTATTTTTTAGGTATCCTTTTATGGAGTGGTGGTACCGATTTAGCTCGTTTAAAGGAAAATGGCAGCATTCACTTAGGGAATTTGATGTATGAGTTAATGGAAAGCTTAGGCTATTCAGTTGGTCGTTCTTTCGCACTAAGTCCAGACCATGCGCAGTGGCTAGCCCAACTTTTCATTCGCTTTACTGCACTAACACTACTGCTTTCTTATATCAGTTTACTCTCAACTATTTTTTATCTTCCGATTCGCACATTGGTTGAAGGAACGCCAAAACATTATTGGCATCCACTTTTAAAACAAAAAAATAAACATGAGATGCCCATTTATGCTTTGCTTATTCAAGGTATTTTGATTAGTTTATTTATTTTAGGCATCAGTTTTGGTAGTCATTATGTTGTTTTTTTATATAATCAATTGACATTGATGACCAACATTTCTCGAGCGATCCCTTACTTACTCGTTGCCCTAGCTTACCCAGCATTTAAGCAAAAGCAATTAGAACAAGAGTCTTCATCCGGTTTGATTCAATCGAAAAGGATAGCTTCATGGATCAGTCTCAGCGTCATCGCCAGTATTGGTTTAGCGATTGGCTTTCAACTGTATCACCCCATCTCACAAGGAAATTGGCTGCAAAGTGTCACTTTAGTGATTGGCCCCTTGTTGTTTACGTTGATCGGTTATTTACTTTATCAGCGATTTCATCGAAAAAATAAAAAAGAATTGGCAGATATCTAAATAAACTATAGTAATAACAAGCGAAATAACAGCCTTTCCTGTACAATGTAAAGTGAGCAACTTTCTGATTCTTCTCGAAAAGGAGAAACAGTTATCTTTTGTACAGGAGGGATTTTTTTGTTTGATTTAGAAAAGGTTCAATCATTGAATGAGCTAGAAATGATCGTTTACCAATATATCTTAGAACATATGAACAGTGTTCCTAAATTAACGATTCGTCAACTTTCCGCCGATTGCCATGTTTCAACTTCAACGATTTTACGTTTTTGTTCCAAAATGGGGTTTGATGGTTTTTCCGAATTAAAATATGCCTTGAAAAAGGAAGATGAGCAACAGCAGCAATCTTTCGAGCAATATTACGATGCTACGATCCATGTCGATTCTTTTTTAAAGCGTCTTAATCAACAAACTTATTATGAAACACTAAAACCTGCGATCACAATGATTGCATCTGCACGCCATATTGTTTTCTCAGGTATTGGCACTAGTGGGATTTTAGGAACTTACGGTAGCCGCTATTTCGCAAACATGGGGATCAATGCTTATAGTATCGGTGATCCATTCACACCAATTCCTCAAAGAGGGTTTGAAAATACGTTAGCAATCATTCTGTCTGTTTCAGGAGAAACCACAGAAGTAATCAAACAAGTAACTGATTTTAAGCGATCTGGTGCCAAAATTATAAGTATCACTAATGATGAACATTCTACGATTGCTCGGTTAGCGGACTATAACATTTCTTATTATATGCCAGATGAACGGTCTGTTTACGCTGATCCTTATATCAATATCACCACACAAATCCCAGTTATCGCAATGATCGAACTATTAGCCCATCAAGCAAGTAAAGAATTTGCAGCCAATAACAGCCAACAACAAGACGTTGAATAAATACGCGCTGAAACTTTGGGAAAATTGCTATGGTTTCTTCAAATGGTCTATCCTATTTTTTAGGCACGGCGACTTAGTTAAAAAGGAGTGATGATCAATGACATTTACCATTGAACAGTTAAATAATGAAATTATTACTGGAAAACAATATAAATTTGCCATCCCCAAAACTGCCGAGGATTTCGTTGAAGTAAATACTCAAAAACAAGAAATCTTCGCTGACGAACCCAACAATATCCGAGCACTCATTATCAATGATCCAGATGAAAGTAATGGTACCTATAAATATTTTATTGAACATAGCGAAGGGAACCGAACAGTTGAATTATCAGGTGGTGCTTATGCCGTCTTCACAGGGCATTGGAAAACCCTAGCTGATCTTGATCATTTTATTGGAGCCTGTTATGGTGAACTAGCTCAATCAGCTGAATACAAGATCAATGGCACCAACAATCTCCAGCTGATCGATTTTGAACAAGGGGAAATCATTTTGAAACTACCTGCGAGCCAACATTAAAACTAAGATGTAGAAGTAAATCAACATTGATTTACTTCTACATTTTTTTCTGGATGTTTTTTTACGTGGTACATGTTTCTCAACAGCTTCCAGCTATTTTAAATTCGTATAAATTATCTTATAGTAAATATGTAAACGTATTCATTAGGTTGAAAAAGTGACTAGGACATAAATCTGTGAGTCATATCCTAGTCACTTGGAATCCGGATAAACGGTGGGATCAGAAGCAACTCCTTCGGAAATAAGCTGAAATTGCTGTAAAACACAACAAGGAACGAGTTGATGTTGCACAGTACCTACCTGGTCACAAAAATTTGAAGAGCACCAGGTAGGTACCAATCATCATCAGTTCGTAAACTCACTGTGATTCTTGGCAATTTTCATGAATTCCTTCTTATCTCTCGGAGTTAAACGCTTCTGTCCCAACCTCATTGAAATACTACTACAGCACTTATTTTCCGTTACTTTAGTTAACCAAAGGAGAGGTTTAGAATGAATGAATGGATCAATGAAAAAGTTCTACCACCCGTGTTAAAATTCGTTAATACTAAAGCGATTACAGCATTAAGAAATGGGATGTTATACACGATGCCCTTTACGATCGTCGGTTCGATTTTTCTATTATTAGCAAACCTACCGATCGAATCTGTAGCAAAATGGATCACGGATAGTGGTCTAGTTGTTTACTTTAATCAAGCATATGGTGCCTCTTTTGCAATCATGTCTATCTTTGCTGTAATCGGGATCGCTTATTCTTATGTCAAAACAGAAGGCTTTGAAGGATTACCTGCCGGAATGATTTCACTCGTTGTCTTTATTTTATTTATGGCACCAGGTGTTACTGATTCAGACAGTGGTGTAATAATCGGCAATGTTATCAATAAAGACTGGACTGCTGGCAAAGGGATGATCACAGCAATCATCGTTGGATTGATCGTCGGTTGGGTTTACAGCTGGTTCTTACGTCACGATATTCGTATCAAATTACCTGAAGCAGTTCCTGAAAATGTTGCAAACTCATTTACAGCTTTAATTCCAGCTGCAGCTTTGATTACTGGCGCAATGTTTGTTTATATTTTCTTTGATAAAGTCTTTAAGACAACGTTCTTCGATTTCATTTACGATGTTTTACAATCTCCACTTCAAGGTGTAACAGACTCATTAGGCGGCGCCTTAGTCCTTGGTTTCTTAGTTCCCCTATTCTGGTTCTTTGGTGTTCACGGTTCAACGATTGTTGGCGGAATCATGGGACCGATATTACAAGCGAACTCTTTAGAAAATACAGATATTTTAAAAGCTGGTAAAGAATTAACTGTTGCCAATGGTGGTCATATCGTAACACAACAATTTTTAGATCAATTTTTAACGGTGACTGGTGCTGGTATGACACTTGGCTTAGTTGTTTATATGGTGTTCTTTGCTAAATCTGCGCAGTTCAAACAATTAGGTCGTTTATCGATTGGTCCTGCAGTATTCAATATCAATGAACCCATTACGTTTGCGACACCGATCGTTATGAACCCAATTATGGCGATTCCGTTTATCTTAACACCCGTTGTTTCATCTGTTATCACGTACTTTGCGCTCTATACTGGTTTAGTGCCATTATTTACAGCGGTTCAAGTCCCTTGGACAACACCTCCGATTATTTCCGGATTATTAGTCGGCGGTTGGCAAGCAGCGCTATTACAAGCATTTGTCTTAACGTTAGGTTTCTTCATCTACTTACCATTTGCTAGAAAAATGGATGCAATCAATTATGCACAAGAAACAAATCAACCCATTACAGAAGAAGTATTAGAAGAAATTGAAGCAGAAGCTTAAAAAAATCCGTTCTAAACTGACTTAAACATCCCTGTACAGCTGATTCCGTTCAAATGATTCCTCCTAGCTGTACAGGGATAATTAAGTATTTCGTCAAAAAAATAGTAAGGTTGTAAGGAGTAGATCACATGTCAATTTTAAGAGAAAATTTCCTTTGGGGCGGCGCAGTTGCTGCTCATCAATTAGAAGGTGGTTGGGACCAAGGTGGTAAAGGTGTTAGTGTTGCTGATGTGATGACGGTAGGCGCTCACGGTGTTCCTAGAAGAATCACAGACGGTGTGTTGCAAGGGGAAAATTACCCCAACCATGAAGCCATCGATTTTTACCATCATTATAAAGAAGATGTAAAATTATTCGCAGACCTTGGGCTAAATTGTTTCCGAACATCGATTGCTTGGACGCGGATTTTCCCCAATGGTGACGAAGCAGAACCAAATGAAGCAGGATTGCAGTTTTATGATGATTTGTTCGATGAATGTTTAAAATATGGAATCGAACCTGTCATTACTTTATCTCATTTTGAAATGCCTTATCATTTAGTCACCGAATATGGTGGTTGGCGTAATCGTAAAATGATCAATTTCTTTGCGAAGTTTGCCCGTGTTTGTTTTGAACGCTATAAAGATAAAGTAACGTATTGGATGACCTTCAATGAAATCAATAACCAAGCGAATTATGCTGAAGACTTTGCTCCCTTTACCAACTCTGGTATTAAGTACCAAGAAGGGGAAGATCGTGAAAAAATCATGTATCAAGCGGCTCACTATGAGTTAGTTGCTAGTGCGCAAGCGGTGAAGATCGGACATGAAATCAATCCTGATTTTCAAATTGGTTGTATGATTGCCATGTGTCCAATTTATCCCTATTCTTGTGATCCAAAAGATATGATGATGTCGGTCAGTGCGATGCAAAAACGATACTGGTTTACGGATGTTCATGTGAGAGGTCATTATCCTAGTTTTATGGAAAATTATTTAGCGCGTAAAGGCTTTGAATTGGATATTACGGAACAAGATTTGACTGATTTAACCCATGGTTGTGTGGATTATATCGGCTTTAGCTACTATATGTCTTTTGCGATCAAAGATCATGAAAAAGGTCCTGCTTTTGATTATGATGAGTCGAAAGATTTAGTCAAGAATCCTTATGTAAAAGCCTCTGACTGGGGTTGGCAAATCGATCCGTTAGGCTTGCGTTATGCCATGAACTGGTTTAATGAGCGTTATGAATTGCCGTTGTTTATTGTGGAAAATGGCTTTGGTGCCATTGATGAAGTTGAAGCAGATGGTACAATCAATGACCAATATCGCATCGATTATTTGAAAGCTCATATTGAGATGATGAAAGAAGCGGTTGAGTTTGATGGGATTCCGTTGATTGGCTATACGCCTTGGGGCTTTATTGATTTGGTTTCCGCGGGGACTGGTGAGATGAAGAAACGGTATGGTTTTATCTATGTGGATAAGGATAATGAAGGACAAGGGACGTTGCAGCGTTCTAAGAAGAAGTCGTTTGATTGGTATCAGCAAGTGATTAAGAGTAATGGTGAAGAGTTGTAAGAGGTTTGGATATAAAAGAAAGGGAAAGCTTAATTGCATAAACACAATTTAGTTTCCCCTTTCTTTTTTACTATGCAAGCAAACTATTGAGTATCAGAAAGAATAGTGAAACGTTCCCTATTCTCCTCCAAATAAATCAATCCCCATATTTCTGACTTCTTGGCATTCTTCATCTGTCAAAAACCACCACGACATTTTTTCATGCCCCACTGTACCTAGCCATATTTTTTCCCCCTGAAAAAAGGCAATATCTTCTGGCAAATTCGGACCTTGCCAATCTCCAATTGATTTTGAATAGTTTAAAAGAATGGATAGTGAATCTGAATTAAATACAAAGCGATATACTTCCACTACTTTTTCATGATCAATTACCATTGAAGTTGCCCAACTATTTGTTTCAATTTTAGTAACTAAAAATGAATCTAAATCACTAATTAATTCATATGCTTTTTTATCATATGAATAGGTGTTATCTCCTTTAAAATCAATATCATGACGAATACAAAATTCAAAAAATGTACACCCTTGTTTTAAAGCTAAGTTAGTAATATCTTGATATTGCTGACTGTGTATATCCTCTGAATAATAATATTTGTTCCTATTTGTTTGAAGCCATACCATAAAATGAATGCCCTCCAGACCTATTCCAAGTATGATAATGTGCGAAATTACCAGCTCCATGCGCCCTATCTGCTATTGGCGGTTGGAACTTGCCACCACTTAGTCCACCAGCTAAATGAGCTACCTTGTAGGCTCCTGTAGATGTTGTTGACCATAAATCTCCACGTAGCTTCATGTAATTTACAGCTGTATTTTTCAACCGCTCTGAGTTTGAATACTTTTTTGAGAATGCTTGATAGTCAAACTTATTCAATGATGGTAATTCACTTTTCTTGCTATACTGATAAAGAAAACCAATGATGAAAATACTTATAAGAGTATAGAACACATTGTTTAACTTCATTTCCAGATAATTCACCACCTATCTATTTTTTAAGATACACTTCTTTACAAATTGAGCTTTAACAAATTTGAATTTTCAGAATTTTTCCATTTCATAAAACTCATCATATGATATATTTCATAATATGTAAAGATTAATTTCATTTAGAATAGTTTCATCCTTTTTTGCTTCAAATGTAATTGTGACACAGATAATTAGGCACCATCTAACTATTTCAACGAAAATTGTCTTCGTATCCAACTCGTTTATTTCTAGCTTTTTCATCATATAATCAGCTCTTTCAGACACAACGCTAGGACTATGGATATTCGCAACATCACGATTTAACATACGTATCAAAAATCAATTGGTTTTCTCCCTTGTTCGTATTGACCATTCATGTTAAGTTCTTCATACTCATTGGTATAGGATAGCAACGAAAAAAGCTTTACGAACTAGGATACGTTCGCAAAGCGCCATCACATATAAATAACCATTGGCACCTCAAGTATCTGGCGGGAACCAAAATCATGAGGCCCTGTAAAGACAGCAATACCTACCAATACAAGTTGCCGATAGCCAATACCGAAATACCAACATGTTTTATTGTACCCAATTTTTGCCTGAATTTCTACCTTATGTGAGAAATTCTTTTAGATTGAGTCAAGAGGTTTGCGGTGGTTTTTGTCTATTGAAAACGATGAGGCGCGGGTCTGATTGTTTTTTATTCGTCTATCTAGTTGGGTTTTTAATCAACTTTAGACTAGGAGAATGTAGACATGGGAAAATCACAGGAATCTAACACAATCGCTTATCAGGAGATTTTGGCTATAAAAGCTTCTTTGCGCGAGCTAAAATCATGGCATGAAGCATTGCATTTTATGCGTCATTTTCTTGATGGGAAGAAAATAAGGACTTCTGAAGAGATGCAGGCTTGCGCTGAAATGTTTGAAGTGGTTTATCAAAAATTTGGTGCATTATTAACTGAGAGTGAAGTATCTTTGCGTAAAATAGTTAAGCAAAATAAGTAAAGTATCTAAAAAAACAACCTGTGTATGCGGTATAGCCTACACAGGTTGTTTTTATTTTTAAGACTACAAATTTCAAGTTCTTAGAAAAACTGTTGTACTACTTTTCTTAATCGATTCAACGACTCTTCATTTATCTGTGACACTGCTGATTGATTCTCGCTTGGGGATCAATATTTCTTAAATGGGATAATTATTTTAATTCCCGATTCAACACTTCATCTTGAATCATGCCACTGGCTTTCATAAACATATACGTCACAACGGGTCCGACAAAGGTAAAACCATGTTTCTTCATATCTTTGGCTACATTTTTAGATAACGGTGTGACATTTGGAACCTCATATGCTTCTTCATATACATTCAAACGAGGCACACCACCAACAAAATCCCACATATACTCAGCAAAACTGCCATATTCTTCTTGCACAGCTAAAATCGCTTGCGCATTTTGAATCGTCGCATTGATTTTTCTCGGATTGCGGATCATTTCGGGATCTTGCATGATTTTCTCCACATCGTCTGGCATCATACCAGCCACCTTTTGAATGTCCATATTGTGGAAGTTCCTTAAAAATACATCCATCTTCCCTGCTGCTGCTTTCCAACTTAATCCAGCTTGAAAAGTGCCGACTGTTAACAAGATAAAAAGTAAACGATCATCATGTGTGGGTTTCCCCCATTGGTTATGATACCAATCAAATTTCGATGGTTGGTTCTTTTTCATCTCTTTCTCCCACATTTAACTTTTTTTCTATCATAACATAAAAAAATAAAATGAGATCGTTTAATGATAATCCAAAAAGATTCTATTGACTATCACCAGAAAGGATGTACTACTTATGAAAACTAAAATGAATCTAACTGGAAAAATCTATACCATAGAACTCTTGAGCGGAATGATTTTCTATAGCTTAGGAATTCTATTCATTACGCCACCAACAACCCCAGGAATTTTAAAAAACCTAGCAATAGGTTTAATGATTCTAGTCTTGTTAATAATAATGGTCGTAACCATCCTTACTAATAAAGAAAAACTTGATGAACATGCCTTAAATATTTTTTATAAATCTAGTAATACAACATTTTTCTTTATTTTGATATTTTTACTCGTAGGAGGAATAGTGGTTTATTTTATCCCAATGGGTCTCAATCTCTCACCCGCTATAATTTCATTTATACTCGCTGTAATTCTAATCCTTCATGGTTCGACTTTTAGATCCTTAGAACTATCAGGTAAATAACTCATGGGCAAAATAGAAACGACTTTAAAACAATACAGAGAAGAAAAAGGTCTGACTCAAAAAGAACTTGCAGAAAAAGTTGGTGTTCGACGGGAAACTATCCTTCATTTAGAAAACAATAGATACAATCCATCCTTAGAGTTAGCTCTGGAAATAGCACGTGTATTTGGCGTAACCGTTGAAACGCTTTTCAAATTAAAATACTAATATCTTAACTCTACTATATTAGT
The DNA here is from genome assembly GCF_002148425.2 of Enterococcus sp. 12C11_DIV0727. Taxonomy (NCBI): domain Bacteria; kingdom Bacillati; phylum Bacillota; class Bacilli; order Lactobacillales; family Enterococcaceae; genus Enterococcus; species Candidatus Enterococcus lemimoniae. The sequence goes on from NZ_CP147248.1 coordinate 1,674,742, forward strand.
GTTACTTCTTAATTTCATCATCCATATTCAAAAAACTCACTCTAATAAACCGACCATTGCCTTCGAAATATCAGCAGCTTTCAAACCATAAACTTCTTTCAAATACTCTAGTTTACCCACTTGACCAAATTGCTCTTTTACACCGATTCGTTTCATTTTTACTGGATGATTTTCCGTAACGATTTCCGCTACAGCACTTCCTAAACCACCGATCACATTATGATTTTCTGCGGTTACGATAGGACCCATTTTAGCTGCTTCAATCACGATTTCTTCATTCATCGGCTTGATTCTAAACAAATCGATCACTTGAACTGAAATCCCCAGCCTCTCTAAATCAGTCGCTGCCTGAAGTGCTTCTTCTACCATGATCCCACTCGCAAAAATCGTCCCAGCTGTTCCTTCTTTCAGTTTAACGTATCCTTTAGAAAAATCTTCTTCTCCTTTATAAAGTGATGTTGCTTGTTTGCGTATCGTCCGAATGTAGAACAGCCCTTTTGCCGTATGCGCATACTCTAAAATCGCTTTAAACTGATACGGATCTGACACCTCATAAATATGATTTCCTGGAATCACCCGCATCAACGCAACATCTTCAAACGGCATATGCGTTCCGCCATTCATTTCAGCTGTAACGCCTGGGTCTGTCCCAACGATGACAGCATGATTTTTGGCATACCCTAACGAAAGAAACACTTGATCGAAAGAGCGTCTAGTCGCAAATGGCGCAAAGGTATGGATAAATGGTGTGAAGCCAGTGACCGCCAAACCAGCAGCTACCCCCATTTCTTCTGCTTCCATAATTCCCACATTGATATAGCTTTTCCCCAACTGCTCTTTTAATTTACTCGTTCCCATCGAACTCGCAAGGTCTGCTTCTAAAACGACAACTTTCTGATCTTTTTCCGCTAAAGCTAAGATGGTTTTTGTATAGACTTGCCGCATTTCTAAGTTCTTCATTATGAATTCACCTCGATTTTTTCAGCCAATGTTACAATGGCTTTTTTGATTGCTGTTTTGGCTGCTTCATCTGGACGTATATGGTGATTATCTGCTAGCTCCTCCAAATAAGGAACACCTTGTCCTTTTACAGTATCTAAAACGATCGCTGCTGGTTTTCCCTTTATCTCCTTCGCTTGATCGATTGCTGCTTCAATGGCATCAACATTGCCACCATCCACCCGCCAACTATTAAAACCAAACGCCTGCATTTTTTCGACAAAATCAAATGGATCACAAATATCGGTTGTATAGCCGTCTAATTGTTTTTTATTATCATCGATAAATACGATCAAATGATCCAATTTTTGATGCGCTGCAAATTGAAAGGCTTCCCAGCATTGCCCCTCATTTAATTCTCCATCTCCAACAATCGCAAAGGTAAAATTTTCTTTCCCTAGCAGTTGATTACCTTTCGCAATGCCTGTTGCAGCGGAAATTCCTTGCCCGAGTGAACCTGTAGTCATGTCTACACCAGGTGTTTTGATTCGATCAGGATGTGAAGGAAGGTTGGTTCCATTTTGGTTTAGGTTAAAAAGAAACGCTTCATCAAAATAACCTTTTAAAAATAAGGTAGCATATAGTGCAGGTCCAGCATGTCCTTTTGATAGAACAAAATAATCACGATCTGGATCATCTTTCTTTTCTGGCGACACATTCATGACTTTTCCATATAAAACCGCTAATGTTTCTACAATAGATAAGCTCCCGCCAAAATGACCAAAGCCTAGATTGTCTAATTCCTTCATCGTATAATAACGAATCTGATCCGCAAACTTCTGTGTATCCATTATGCGACCTCCTTCGTTTCAGTTGCTTTTTTCTTTCCAAATATAGTTAATGCCAATAATAAAGCTAGCACTGCCACAACACCTGCAACGACTGCGATTTGACCGCCCATATCTGCTAGTTTCCCAAGAAATATCCCTGTCACACCATAATCTGTATCGGAGAATGTTGATCCTTGGAAGCCTAAATCCCCCATAACGGGCATCAATAAAATCGGCATAAAACTAATAATCACCCCATGAATGAACGAGCCCACAACAGCACCACGTACACCGCCTGTGGCATTTCCGAAAACACCGGCCGTTGCGCCACAGAAGAAATGCGGCACCACACCTGGAATAATTACGGTCGTACCTGTTGCGATCATAATAAACAAGCTTACGATTCCGCCAACAAAACTAGTTAAGAAACCGATCAACACAGCATTTGGCGCATAAGGAAAAACAATTGGACAATCTAAAGCCGGAATCGAATTCGGCACTAATTTTTCTGAGATTCCTTTAAAAGCTGGTACAATTTCTGCTAAGATCAAACGAACACCAGCTAAAATCACAAAGACACCTGCTGCAAACATCCCTGCTTGTTGTAAAGCATAAATAATGTAATTGGTCCCATTACTAAGGTTTTCGGCAATAAACGCATTTCCTGCAAATAATGCCACGATCGTATACACAATGCCCATCGTCAATGTGATACTAACGGTCGAATCACGTAGGAACGACAAGCCCTTTGGAAAATTGATATCTTCGGTTGATTTTTCTTTATTCCCTACATATTTCCCGATAAACCCACTCAGAGCATACCCAAAGTTTCCTGTATGACCTAAAGCCACTGAATCATTTTTCGTGATTTGTTTGGTAAATGGCTGAGCGATCGCTGGAAAAATCGTATTAGCCAAGCCTAACGCCAAACCACCAACTAAAACTAACGGCACTGCACTCATTTTTGTCACACTCATGATCACGGCAATCATACACGCCATATAAAGTGTCGCGTGACCCGTTAGATAGATATATTTAAATTTTGTAATACGGGCAATTAAAATATTAAACGCCATTCCTGCTAACATAATAAGTGCTGTATAAGTGCCATATTTTGTCAAAGCCAAGGCAACGATTGCTTCATTGTTTGGCACTACACCTTGCATATTAAACGCATGCTGGAACATTTCGCCAAATGGCGCTAGTGCCCCTTCGATCACTCCAGCACCAGCAGTCACGACTAGAAACCCTACAAATGTCTTGATTCCGCCACGGACAACATCTGAAATCGATTTTTTTTGTAAACCTAACCCAAGCACAGCAATCAATGCCACCAAAATTGCCGGGGTACTTGCAATATCAATCAATATATTTAAAACGCTATTCATCTTTTTCTCCCACCTTCTTTAGACTTTAAAGTAACCCTTCTTTTACACACACTGCTTTTACTTTTTCTCTCAACTCGTCCATATCGATAATACTGTTTAAAATAACTACGTTCCCTAAATGCTGCGCACTATCCGCTAAATCCCCGCCGACAAAAAAGACATCTGCCAAATCTGGTGTGGCACTTCCCATATCATAATGCGCCACCTCAACTCCTGTTACTCCTAATTCATTCAACACGCTATTGATATTCATTTCCACCATAAAACTAGATCCTAATCCAGATCCACAAACTGCTGCCATTTTCATAATGATTCTCCTTCCTTTAATAACTGAATAATTGTTGCTTGATCCTTTGCAGCTAATAGTTTTTCTAAATTCTCTTTATTGGATAAAATTTTCGTCAAACTCGCCAATGCTTTTAAATGCATTTCATTATCTACAGCTGCTAAACAGATAAAAATCGTGATTTCGTGTTTAGAATCATCTAAAAGCAGCACAGGTTTTTCCACTTTTAAAAGCGACATCCCTAATTGTTTCACCCCATCTTCTGGTCTTGCATGAGGCAAGGCGATTCCTTTCCCAATATGAATAAAGGCGCCGTAATCTTTCACCTTTTGAATCATTGCGTCAATATAATTCTCTGTAATCTTCCCCTGTTCTTTTAGAGGTTGCGCCGCAAAAGCAATCGCTTCTTCCCACGTTAATGTTGTATCTGTCAACTGAATCATTTCTGTCGTTAGCAACTCCGATAGCATTGGCTTCCCATCTTCTTTCACTTTTAGTTTTTTGATCATTTTACGATTTAAAATACGATAAATTTTTTCTTTAGTAACATCTTTTTTTAACTCGATATATGGTAATAATATTTCAATAATTTCGTCGATAGAAGGGACAACGATTCCTGGTATCAATAACTCTTCTTGCACATGACGGATCAAGTTATTTTTTTCTAACTGCGTCATGATTGGATTGATCAAATACGTTTTCTTTGGTGTATTTAACGGAACACTCGAAAAAATCACATCGTATTCAGATTCGGCAATACTTTCTAATTGATCAACGGTTGTTGTTAAACTAAAGTCGATCGTTGGAAAAAGTTCCTTCAACTCTGATTGCATGATTAGACTAGAACTAATTCCACTTGGACATAAAACCAATGCTTTATAACGGATCACCCGATTTAATTCCCGCTGATTTCCAATTTCACCGCCAAACAAAATTGTAAAATACCCAACTTCTTCATCTGGGATCGCTTGACCTGTCAGCATCTCTAAAGGGTGCAACGCTATTTTTGTCAAAGCGAATAATTCGCCATATTGTTCTTTGATTTCTTCTATCAGCACATTCGTTAAAGAAAAATGATACTTGATTCTAAAAAAAGCTGGCACCAAATGATAAAAAAGATCGAGTAGTAATTTTCGATACGCTTTAAATTCGATTGCTGCTAAACGTTCTATCTCATGAATGATTTGGCTCGCACATTCTAGTAAAAATTCCAGCGCAGTATCGCGGATTTCTCCTTGTGTAATCGTCATAAAAATGAGTGTGAAATAAAATTGTTCACTTTCAGGCTCTAAGATAGCAGAGAATTTAGCTAAAAACAGCTGACTTCCATGAAAAGCATTCAGCTCTTTTATCATCTCTTTTGCTTGTCGATCCAACTTAATTGAATGCGATTTTGCACGCCTTAAAACATATGCCATAAAATAAATAGTCTCTTCAATTCGGCTTGGTACAATCACTAACTCATTTGCTCTGATCGTTTCAAAAAGATATGAACGAACATCTGCTTCAAACGTTCTTGAATACTTGATCAAGCCTTTTTTTAAGCCCAATTTCCCTGAAACTGACGTGACGACTTTTGCAGTCATTTGATGTGCTTGAATTCGAATATCTTCTTCACGTCCCGATAAATAAAATCCTTTTTTTCGTGAATAGTCTAATTTGATCTGATACTTCGTTAAGCGTTCCCGCAACTTTTTGATATCCGCTAAGATCGTATTCTTACTGACTTGAAAAAATTCTTGATAATGAAACACAGATAAATCCTCATCTGCAGTAAACGTCAACAGATAAAGTAGCGCTTGTCGTTCATATTCTGAATAGAAAATCTCTGTTTCCAACTTACCAAAATGAAGTTCCAACCATTTATCGGCTACTTGCTTTGGAAAATAGAGTTTGCCTTCTTCCCAATAAATCGGTTCATAAGAAAATTTCTGCAGCTGCTCATCAATTTTCCCTAACTGATCAATCACGGTTTCTGTAGGCAATCCTGTAATCTCGCTCAGCTCTTGAATAGAGTGCCCTACTTTATGCGATATGTCGATAAGATAACTCATTCGATAATCAATCATCTTGTTCCTCCTGTATTCACTATATAATGTAAACGCTACAAATTAAAGAAACGTTGGGTCTAATCTAATTTTGATTTTTCAAAATGATTGGACTCAATTAAAAAAAATAACAAAAAAGCCATGGAAGTCAATTGATTACTACTCCATAGCTATTTTGTTAGTTGATTGCAATCATTGCCTTATTTTCAGACAATTGTTTTATAGATAATTGTTCGTTTGATTTTAGAGGGGTTACCTTTAATTCTTTTTTATCCATTTTCACCTTGACGAGTGTTCCATGAATGTTTAGCTTAAAGGCCAAACTTTCAATTTCTTTTGGTAAATGATTCTCAAGCTGGATTGTTTGACCTGTACTTGATAAGCCTGCAAAACCGTATATGATGCTCAACCAACTACCACCCATATTTGCTGCATGAATCCCATCTTTGGCATTCCCTTGTAAATTTGTTAGATCCATCAATGCTGTATCCATAAAGTAACTATAGGCTTTCTCTGATTGTTGCGTACGACTAGCTAAAATGCTAAATATTGAACGTGACAACGAAGAATCATGGGTTGTAACCTCTTCATAAAACTGATAATCTCTTTCAATTTGCTCAACTGAGTAATCTTGCGGAAATAGCATTTCAGCTAACAAAGCATCTGCCTGTTTACACACCTGATGTTTATAAATAATCATCGGGTGATAATGTAGTAACAGCGGATAGTTTTCTTTTGGTGTTTCTTCAAATGGCCATCTGGCTTTTTCAAAGAACATGTCATCTTGTTTGATCAGTTGCTTTTCATGATCGTATGGCAGTTTCATTCCTTCAGCGGCTTGTTGCCAAGTAGACCATTCTGCTTCTTTAACTAAATTCAGACGTTGTGCTAAAGTGACAGCATAGCTTAAATTATTTTGAGCCATTTTATTTGTATAATAGTTATTGTTAACTAAAGCTGTATACTCATCGGGCCCTGTCACACCATTGATACAAAACTCATTTCCGATCCAACTGCCGTAGTTCAACCAAAAACGTGCGGTTTCAAAAATCACTTCAGCACCAGATTCTGCGATAAATTGATGATCTCCTGTTACTCGCTCATATAGTTGAAAAGCATAGGCAATATCGGCGTTGATATGGACTTGAGCTGTTCCAGCAGGATAATACGCACTAGCCTCTTCTCCATTGATTGTCCGCCAAGCAAATAAAGCGCCACTGTTTTGTGCCATTTCCCTTGCTCGTTCCTGTGCCTTTGGTAAAATCGATACCCGATACGTTAGTAATTGTTTGGCAATTTTGGGTTGTGTATAGATAAAAAACGGCAAGATATACATTTCAGTATCCCAAAAATAATGCCCTTCGTAGCCTTCACCAGTCAATCCTTTCGCAGCAAAATTCGTCAAACCATCTCGCCCTGCATTTTGATATAGATGAAATAAGTTAAAACGAATCCCTTTTTGAAGAATCGGGTCACCAGTAATTTCGATATCACTTGCTTGCCAGAATTCAGAAAAATGCTGTATGTGTTCTTTGGCTAACTGATTAAATTCCAAGTGACGTTTAACTGTGGTCAACTTGTCTTTTTTCCTTTCAATCTTACGACTCTCTGTTGTTAGCGGTTTTGACAGCACGACGTAATTTGTTAAAGTAACTGCTTGATTTTCTTGAACTAAGACCCGTTTTGATACGGCTAACCCGCCGACCTCATCCACACCATCAGCAGTTTGCATCACTTGAGATAGCAAAACAGATTGTTCACTAAATTCGGTTTTCACTTCGATCCACTCGTCATTTAACGGCACAATTCCAAGTTTACTTTTAGATGAAGCAACACGCGGATCAATTGTTCCATCTTCATTAGTGTTTTCCTCTTGAAATGCGATCTGCTTAGTAATCAGCAGCTCACCAGAAAAATTCAACGCTTCGATCGTATAGTGAAAAACACTGACTTCCGCCTGAGAATAGGATAAAAATGAACAAAGAGATAATGAAAATATCTTTCCGTGCAACGTTTCGATCTCATAACGTTCTTCCAACATCCCAGTTTTCATATTCAGCTGAAAATCAGTTTGTGTTGTACGCCAGTCTGCTTCAGTTGATTTTTCTCCATCGATCTCGATGATAAGACTTCTTATATCAGGCAGTTTTACGATTGTTTGATGATTTTTCGCATAACCATAAGCCCATTCTCCGTAAACAATCGGATGTGTATCGTAAAAACCATTGATAAACGTTCCAGGATTTCCTTGCCTCGTTTTTCCTTTTAAAATACTGGATGCACGTACGCCTACATGGCCGTTGCTTAATGCAAACAAGGTTTCAATATAATCAAGATTTTGGTTATTAAGATCATTTAGCGTCAGCAAATACTCAGAATTCATCTTTTTTCTCCTTTGATCAGCTTTTTTTAAATAGCAGAAGCTGTTCCTTTCGTTTCAACTTCTTTGCTAGAAACAGTGTTCTTTGGCTCTTTTTGTAAAAACAATGTCAGAATAAATGGAATAACCAGTGACATCACCATCATCAATACACCTGCAATCACATTGGCTACCCCTTTATCGCCAGAGAAACCAAGAATTGCCATCACACTATTTTGTGGTACGTAAAGAGTAACATGCATGATCCCAGCAAAACAACCGGAAATACCCGCACCAATCACCGCTGCGATCAATGGCTTTTTATACTTCATTGTCACGCCGTATAAGGCTGGTTCTGTAATTCCCATGATTGCTGAAATGCCCGCAGCCGTTGCAATTGATTTAACACTTTTATCTTTTGATTTCAACGCTACCGCTAATGAGGCCCCACCTTGAGCTAAATTGGCACAAACTTGAGCAACTAAAATCAATGATTCTGTTCCTGTTGCCGCAAATGAAGCCACAAAAATCGGTGTCAAGGCATGGTGCATACCGGTCATTACGATAAATGGCATAGCTGCAGCAAGTAGCGCTACCATGATAAAGCCTAATTTTCCTTCTAATAAATTGATTACCCAAGCAAGTCCCATACCCGCATAATTTCCTAAAGGACCGATGACAATCAATGCTAAAGGCGCTGTGATAAGTAAGACCAACGTTGGATTTAAAATAATTTTCAAAGAATTAGGTGTAATTTTATCTACACCGCGTTCAATATATGACATGATCCAAATTGTTAATAAGGCAGGAATAACAGAAGCCGCATAGCCTACCCCTTGAATCGGCATACCTAAAAATGAAATCGGATGGCCGCTTGCAACCCATGTAGTAAAATTAGGATGCAATAAAATCCCTACCACAATTACTGCAAGTGACGTATTTACTTTAAATTTACGTGAAGCAAATACGGCTAATAAGATCGGCATAAAGTAAAACGCACTATCACCAATAAAATCTAACACACGATAGGTGCTTGATTCATTTGATAACCAATGGAACGTCGTACTTAATGACAAAATAACCTTGATCATCCCAGCAGCAGTAAGCGCAGGGATCATTGGCGTCATACAAGCCGTGATCGTATCCACAATTTTATTGAAGATCCCTGTTTCTTGTGTGCCACTTGACGTGTCATTATTTTCAGCATCTCCATTATCCCCATTAATGATTCCTTGAGCAATAACTTCTTTAAACACTTTATCCACATGACTGCCTATGATCACTTGGAATTGGGTTGGTGTTGGATTAATATCCACTACACCACTGAGCTCTTTTAACATTTGCTCCTTTACTTTAGTGTCATCTTTTAAATGAAAACGCAGTCGCGTTGCACAATGAACGGCCGATATGACGTTTTCTTTTCCACCGATATTTTCGATGATTTGTTGTGCTAATTCGTTATAATTATCTTTTGATGTCATGTTTCTTTCCCCTCTCATTTTACACATGTAGCTGATCTTTTCAACAAACTCTACTGATCATTAAATGCTGCAGCACCATTGGTTTTCACAACTTCTTGATACCAATCGTAACTAGCCTTTTTCAAGCGATTCCCGGTTCCCTTGCCCTCATCATCCAAATCAACGTAAATTACACCATAGCGTTTACTGATACGTCCTTCACTTACACTTGTTAAATCAATAATTCCCCACATCATATAACCAATTAAATCCACTCCATCTTCATTTAAAGCCAGCAATAAATTTTGAATATGCCCTTTTAGATAATCGATTCGATACTCATCGTCAATTTTTTGACCATTTAATACATCCTGTGTTCCTAAACCATTTTCAACAATAAACAAAGGTTTTCGATAACGATCATATAATTGATTTAACGTGATTCTAAGCCCTAATGGATCATTTTGCCACACACTATTGCTTTCCGGCAAATAAGGATTTTTGACAGTCAAAAAGCCATTCGTTGCTACTTTTTCTAAGCCCTCTTGATTCGCTGACGTACAGGCACTGGAATAATAACTAAATGAAACAAAATCAACCGTATTTTCTTTTAAAACGTACTTATCTTGTTCAATCACGTTTAGCTGAATATGATTTTCTTCAAAGAAGTTCGTGGTAAATTTAGGATATTCCCCAAAAACTTGAACATCTGAAAATAGCAAATTCTCCCGCTCACTTTTCAATGCAGCAAACACATCTTCTGGATCACACGTATACGCATATGTTTTACCGGCTGCTAGCATTGCACCAAATTGAGCGCTTGGATTGATTTCTTTTCCAGCTTTGATCGTCAGTGCATTCGCTAATAATTGATGGTGCCCCGCTTGATATTGGATTTGTAATGGATTTTCCTTTGAATTGAACGTAATACCGCCACCAATAAAGGGAATATGTAACACCATATTCATCTCATTAAATGGAATCCAATACTTGATTCGCTCTTTAAAATAAGTCATGATCGTTTTTGCATAATAGACATATAAATCAACCACTTTGCGACTTTGCCAGCCATTGTATTTTTCCACCAAATGAAACGGTAAATCAAAATGACTAATGGTTACGATTGGTTCAATTTGATATTTTTCAAGCTCGCATAGAATTTGGTCATAAAAATCCAAGCCTTTCTGATTGGGTTCAGTTTCTTCTCCTGTTGGGAAAATGCGCGACCATGAAATGGAGAAACGGAAACTATTGATACCTAATTCACTCAACAATTTGATATCTTCTTTAAAGGTGTGATAAAAATCAATCGCTGTTCGACTTGGATAGATTTCCTGTTTCTCTGGATTTAAAATCGAATGCTTTTGATCTAAATAGACGGGTTTTAATCGCTTATCGTTCAATGGAAGATAATCAAAATTCGACATTTTTCTGCCATCAGCTAAATAATTCCCTTCTGTTTGAGCAGCCGAAATGGCTCCGCCCCATAAAAAACCTGTTTGTGCTTGCATGTTATCCCTCTCTATTCTCAAAAATAGCGTTTCTGTATCAAATAATATATTTTTATAAGCGCTTATCTTTAAATACATTTCGATTATAGAATATTTATAAGCGGTTTCAATCCCAAAAATTTGTCTTATCATTCTCATATTTTGCTCATTTATAAAAAAATAAAAAAGACCTCTACAGAAGGTCTACTTTCGTTTGCAATGTATTCCATTACGTCTTAACAACCATTTTTTCCCGATACTTTAATGGAGACATCCCCATCGATTGTTTAAATAAGCGATAAAAGGTTTTATCACTTTTGATCCCAATTTGACTGATAATTTCGGAAACAGTATCTGTGGAATTGATCAAGAGCCACTTCGCTTTATCAATTCGATAATCGTTCAAAAAAGTAATAAAGGTTTTTCCCGTATTTCGTTTAAAAAATTTAGTGAAATAAAATTGACTGTAACCGATGGAATTGGCTACTTCTTCTAACGTGATTTTCGTGGTGTAATTTTGTTCAACATATCTAAACACTTGATCTAATTTTTCTAAAATATCTTTACTCTGCACTTTTTCATGACTTGTATGAATTCCTTTTTTCTTTGGAATATTTCGAAAAAGATAAACAAACAGCTTCAGTAAATCGGCTTTTAGTTGATAGTGAAATCCTGCCTCCTTTTGCTGCTCTTCATGGTACATTTCTAGCAAAATTTCTCTGACTACAGCTTCTTTTTCACGGTACCACTTTGGACTTAACGGCTCAACTGCTTCAAAAAAATTGAGTCAAATTAAGCCCATCTGTATTTAAACCAGTAAAAAAAGTTAGATCAAATTGAAAAACGATTCGTTCGCTTCCTGGAGAGGCTAAAACGTAATGAATATCACCACCATTGATCAACACGATTTCTCCTTCTGATAAGCTATACGGTTGATCATTGATACCTAAATGGATGCTGCCTTTTGCCACATAAATCAGCTCTATTTCTCGATGCCAATGAGGCGTGGTTAAAATATTCCCATCATTTAAAATAATTCGGAAAGGAAACTCAGGGTTCAGTGTGGGCATCTCTAAAAAAATAGCCATTGATTTTCCCCTTTTCTTTTAGCATAGTTTTGCAGATTATTCTAACATAGTTTTTCTTTTTAGCGAAATAGAAAAAAGTGTCTGGGACATAACTCATTGAGTCATATCCCAGACACCTGGAAACCGAATAAATGGCGGAATCAGAAGTAACTACTACGCTTCGCTTCGATCACATCAAACTCTAAGTGCTAAAGCACTAAGATTTGAAGGCTTCTTTTTTCTCGGAGTTAAACACTTCTGACCCAACTTCGGTTCATCGTTAGCTATCAGGTACATCGTCCTTTTTATAGGCGATAACATTTGAGTCTTTGTTCTTAGCGATTTCTTTGGCTCTTTCCATTGCTTGTTCTTTCGTCTCAAATGAATCAACTGCTTTTTTAGCATGTTTTGTCTGAACATACCAACGATTTTCTTGATAGTAAACTAAGACATCATTATCCAGCAAATCTGTATTGATTTTTCTAGTAGTGTGTTTGTCTGTCTTTTTAGGGTCAGTCGCTTTCTTAAAAGCGGCTTTTTCAGTGTCGGTTGCTTCATCTAGCCACTTCTTAGATTGAGAAATCGCAATTGGGATCGCCCTGTCATCTGGATACCCTTCACTGACTAACGCGTTGACAATTTCAATGGCCTTCTTTTTTAACAAAGGTTCAAAGTTTTTAAATGAACTTGGATAATCCTTTAAATCCCAAGGCATTGTGACCCATCTCCTTAAATACTAAAATCAATTAAGCAAAGAAACTACCACCTGTGATGGAGTAGACTTGTCCAGTAACATAGCTTGCATCATTAGAAGCTAGGAACACATAAACAGAAGCCAATTCAACTGGTTGTCCAGCTCGACCAATCGATTCTTGTTGTCCAAACTCAGGAATTTTTTCTGATGGTTGTCCACCACAAATTTGCAAGGCTGTCCAAATAGGGCCTGGCGCAACGGTATTGACACGAATGCCAGAGGAAGCTAATTGTTCTGACAATCCTTTACTGAAAGACGTAATCGCACCTTTTGTTGCAGCATAATCTAATAAATTTGCGCTTGGCTCAGCACTTTGGATGGACGTCGTGGTAATGATACTACCGCCTTTTGGCAGATAATCTAACGCTTCTTGTACTGCCCAATACATTGAAATAATATTTGTCGTATACGTATCCATGATTTGTTGCGTGGATAAATCTTTAATATTCTCTACAGCTTGCTGCATACCTGCATTTAGAACTAAAATATCCAAACCATCTAACTCTTTAGCAGCATCGTGAACAAGTTTTCGCGTAAATGTTTCATCTTTTAAATCACCTGGTAATAAAATAGCTTTGCGTCCTGCTGCTTCAATCAACGCTTTAACTTCCTTTGCATCTGCTTCTTCAAAAGGTAAGTAATTGATTGCGACGTCGGCACCTTCTCTTGCGTACGCAATAGCTGCAGCACGTCCGATTCCAGAATCTCCACCTGTAATCAAGGCTTTGCGCCCTGCTAATTTTCCTGTTCCTTTATAGGATGTTTCTCCACAATCAGGTACAGGTGTCATTTTTTGTTGTAATGCAGGTGCTTCTTGTGATTGTTTATCAAATTTCCCATCGTAGAATCTTGTTAACGGATTTTCGATTTTTTCTGTCATCTTGATTCCTCCTATGAATTTGCTGCCAATAAAAAATGACTAAGTTACTCTTTTACCTTAATACAAACGATAACAGCTTACAAATCATTTGTTTACAGGCTGAGTAACTCCTCATAAAAATCGATTTCTTTGGCTTATCGCTTAAAAATCCTTATAATTAACAGTATAAAACCATCTGTTTATAAAAAAATAGGTCTTAAGTTGGATGTCAAAACATTGCACAAACATTACAATATCATTACATCAAGTTTAAAAGGCTCGTTTCACGAGCTCACTTAGTTTTTAAATTTTGGGAGGAAAAGACATGAAAAACAACAAAACAAGATTTGGCTTGATCGCTGTAATCGTGATTGTTTTACTAGGCGTTTTCGGAGTCAGTCAATACAACGGATTAGCGAAAAAAGAACAATCAGTAGAATCTCAATGGAGTCAAGTAGAAAATGTGATGCAGCGGAGAGCAGATCTCGTGCCAAACTTAGTCAACAGCGTAAAGGGTAGCATGCAGCAAGAACAAAAAGTTTTTGGTGATATTGCTAAAGCTCGTGAGGCTTATGGTTCTGCTAACAATGACTCAGATAAAATCAAAGCTAGCCAAGAGTTAGATCAATCTGTCGGAACGTTGATCAATGTCATCAATGAAAATTATCCTGAACTGAAATCAAATGATAATGTCCAAACATTAATGACCCAATTAGAAGGCACTGAAAATCGTATTTCGGTTGAACGCAAACGTTATAATGAAGTCGTGAAAGAATACAATGAACAAGTAGTTTCTTTCCCTAAAAATATCTTTGCAAATATGATGGGTCTAGGTAAGAAGGATTACTTTAAAGCAGATCCCACAGCTAACACTGTACCTTCCGTGAATTTTGATAATTCTACTAGCACTTCTAGTGGGAAGTGATGATCGATGAAACATTTTAGACGAGGTATATTCTTTGGTGTATCATTTCTCCTTGTCACCTTTTTCTTTGGTTTTCAACTACCGACTTTTGCTGAAAACTTACCTGCGTCACCTGATCATTTTTATCTGGACCAACCAGGAATTCTGGATGAAACAACTAAAAATTTAGTTGATCAAAAGGGCAAGCTTTATAAAGAAAAAACAGAAGCACCACAAGTTATTTTAGCTGTGATCGATTCAACTGATGGTGATAGTATAGATAGTTATGCACCAGATTTATTTAAAAAATGGCAAATTGGCAATCAAAAAAAAGATAACGGTGTTTTAATTCTTTATGCAGTTAATGATGGCGATCGCAATGTCCGAATCGAAGTCGGTTATGGCTTGGAGGATGTAATCACAGACAGCGTTGCTGGAAATATTTTGCAACAAGCCAAAGATGACTTGAAATCTAATGATAACACTTCGATCAATAAGGGGTTGCAATACACGTTTAACGCCGTCACTACCTTGATTGATAAACATTATGACTATCCTGCTGATCAAAATGCGTTATCGGATGATGAAATAGACCAAGTTTCCGCAGATGATAGCTCTGATGGAGAGAGCATTTTCAGTCTTTTCTTTGTTCTTCTCATTGTCCTTCCTTTTATACTATTTGGAGGTCGTGGCGGTCGCGGTGGCCGTGGCGGAGGTCCATGGTATTGGGGCGGAGGCGGTTTTGGCGGAGGCTCTTCAAGCGGAGGCGGCAGCTTCGGTGGTGGCGGGGGCTTCTCTGGCGGGGGAGGTTCCTCTGGTGGCGGAGGCGCTAGCATTTAAAATCAGAAGTTCTCACGAAAGAGTTAGAATTATTAAAGAAGCAAAATCTGTATAGGTTTTGCTTCTTTTTGTACCTTCATAATAAGAACCAACCTTTTTAAATGCAAGTCTAGGCATTTATAAAGCAATGATTGTGGAATCCTGCAACTGTTACCCCTGATATAAAAATGGAGAGTAATAACTAAGAATCATTCTTTTAGCGTTCTCAGCAAAAATCTCAATTTGATTACTAGCAATTTGATCAGTGATAGGGTAAGGTTTTTCAGATTTTTTGAAGAACGAGTATGCATCATTTCAAATACCCCCTTCATTTTAGAGAAGAAAATATTTCCCCCTAATATTCTTTTTTCCATCTCTCTAAACATTGATTTAAATCGATATTGAAAACTTGATCAAGCTTTTCATATTTTTCAAAGTGGACATCAGCAAATATGATTTTAAAAGAATTTTGTGATTGTATGCCCTCTCCTTTATGATTTATTTTAAATCCTTTACCTTTCAAAATAATTAATTCCCCATCAACTCCTTTCCCAGTAGCAATACCAGTGTCACTCTAATCCATAACTTCCTCTAATGCAATCGTTCCATCTAACAAAGCTTCAGTTAGCATTTGCATTGTTCCTTAATTGAAAGGATTACTTTTTACCGTTATTTCTCCTCATAACCAGTTACAGGATAAACTACTTTATTCTTCTTCTAGTATCTCAAAGGTAGGTGCTTCTTCAATTGTTGTCCTTAGAACCCTTGATATATCATACATCGATGCTAAAGAAGGAATCTATCCGTTCAGTTTCCTATTCACAATAGTAACTTTTGAAACCCCAATCTTTTCTGCTGACTCATTTTGGCTCATTCGTTGCATTGCTCAGTATACATTGCATATATGCTAATAAAGTAGACATCTTTTTTGCTATACTATTAATTAATTAATTAGACATCTTTTAAGAAAGGAATTTTGATTATGGTAGACAAACGTAAATCTCCACGAAAATTTGACGAAGAGTTTAAAAAATCAATCGTAAAACTCTATGAAGGCGGTAAATCACAAAATGCTTTAGCTAGTGAATATGGAATCGCCCTCTCCTCTGTGGCTCGCTAGGTGAAGCAATATTCTGAAGTCCAAATTGATGATGATACGATCCTCACGGCTCGACAGATCAAGCAATTACAGAAACGAAACCTTCAGCTAGAAGAAGAAAATTTAATCTTAAAAAAAGCGATTGCCATATTCACGCCACACTCAACGAACGACTAAATGCGATTCGTATTTTACGTCATGAACACTCTGTTGTTACGCTTTGCAGGGTTCTTAAGATTAATCGTTCGACTTACTACAAACGTTTTTCTGGAAAAATTGCCCCTAGAACAGCAGAAAATCAACAGTTAAGAAAGACGATCTTAGAAATCTATACACTCTCTAAAAAACGAGTAGGCCCTGCAAAAGTACGACGTATGCTTATACGTGACTATGGCATTTCTATTAGTATTGGTCGCGTTTATCGACTAATGAGCACCATGAACTTACCTAAAATGTCTACAGTAAAACCTGTCTTTAAACCGACTACAGGTCAGGTTTCTTTGAAGCGCCCAAATCATTTGAAGCAAGCATTTAACCCACCTGCACCAAACCAAGTGTGGACCAGCGACTTTTCTTATATTCCTATTGGGAAAAAATCGTTTGTTTATCTTTGCGTGATTTTAGATTTATTTTCTAGAAAAGTCATTGCTTGGACTGTCAGTAAAAAGATAGATACTACTTTAGCTATTACAACAATTGAAAAGGCAATTCAAGTCAGAAAGCCTACGGCTTCTGTTCTTTTTCACACTGATCAAGGTTCCCAATATACTTCATTTGAATTCAGAAAGTTTTTAGAAAATCATTCTATTGTCCAATCCTTATCGAAACCTGGTTATCCTTGGGACAACGCTGTAACAGAAGCTTTCTTCAAATACATGAAGAAAGAAGAACTCAACAGAAGAACCTTTTCTTCTCTTCAAGTAGTCCAACTTGCTTGCTTTGAATATATTGAGGGATTCTACAACTCGCAGCGCCCTCATGGAACCTTAGATATGCTTACACCAAATGAAATAGAGGATAAATACTTTGATTCTCACTAAGTACTTGCTCTTTTTGTGTCTACTTTATTGACATTTATCCAAATCCAATATAAATGGATTTTTAGTCATTCGAAATGATTTTAATATTTCCAGACTTTGTATTGATCTTTACTTGATGTGATGCCCCTTCTCTATGCTTAAAGGTATTATTGATTTCACCAATATCACTAGTAAGGTCAAAAGCAGTATCTACTTCAGCTGTCTGTACCCACTTAACATCCCCTGTATCACTCTCTATTACTGTATCTACAGGATATTGTTCATTTATTATAATAGTTCCTGTCGTATTTGAAATATTCAAATGATGCTTCATATCGGTCAATACGACTTTCCCTGTACCATTCTTTATCGTTGTATCACCTTCTTGTGTATCAGCAACAGTTATTCCTTCATCATTTTGTATAGTTAATTTCTTGATTACACTTGATGCCAAAATATTTTTCCCTTTTTTATTGACTAACTTTCCTTTTTTTCCGCTAATGTTACTTACATTAACTAAGCCCGTGGTGGACTGTATCTGGATATCTCCTTGTCCATCTGAAAGAATTGATTTTCCATACTGATTATCAACGGTTATGTTTGAAAAGAAATGTCGAACAAATATATCCGCATCACGGCTATTTACAGTCAGCTTTTCACTATTAATATCCGTTAATCGACATTCTCCCTCATTTATCGCTATAAATAATTTATCTATAGCCATATGATCTAAACTAATTTCGCCCTCATTCACTTGGAATTCCACTTGTTTTTGACTCAATTCTTCTGGTAAATATAAAATTATTTGTGTTGCTTTCAGTTGATTCGCCCAGTCAAATTGACTTTTTTTGCCTATAGTTAGTTCTAAGCTGTTTTTGGTTGATTTTACTATTTTTTTTTGATCCTTCTTCGTTAAATACCCTGTCATTTCTACTTTTGGTTTCTCTTTTTTAGAAATACGAATCACACTGAAATCTACTGGATTCTCACTTTTAATCTTCAACGTTTCCAATGACGTACTTTCAACTGAAACCGTTTGATTGAAAAACTGTCCTGCATAAAACCAGGAATTTGTCGCAAATATAACCATACTTGCACACAGACTACATAACCCAAATGCACCAATCAACCATTTATATGTAATAGACTTGTAACACAGAAGAAGCATCGCTAGGAAAAAGACTGCTGCTGTTAGTGGTCCCCATACCACTGTTTGTTCTTGAACAAAGTAGAACACTGTCATTAATAGGAAAAGCACACTCAATAATATTAAGATACCACGTGTCATCATCAATACGATCAATGTAATTTTTCTTTTTCTTTTTGCTCTAACTTTTTTCCGCTTCAATTTATACTCTTTTTCTAACTCATCTCTGTCAATAACGTCTTGTTCAGCTTTCATTGCCTTATCTAAACGTTTGTCTTCATAATACGCTGCAGAGATATCTTCTGGTGTTCCTAAACTGTGAATAATTTTTTCATACGGCTCTCCTTCGGCTCTTCGTTCCTCGATCTCATGCATAATATCTTCTTTAATATCTTCAAATGCCTCTTTATCATTTTCTAAAAATTGACTTTCTAATTTTCCAAAAAACGCCTTAATCTGTTCCATCATCTTCCTCCTTTTGTATCCTTGCAACATTATCGACAAACAGCCGCCACTCATTCGTTAGTTCTGATAGGTATTCTCTTCCCATCAATGTAATTTTGTAATACTTTCTTGCTGGACCACCTGTAGATTCTTCGAGATATGTAGTACAATATTCTTCTTTTACTAACCGTCTTAAAATAGGATAGAGTGCCCCTTCTGTTAACGGGATATGCTTATTGACTAGCTGTGTAATTTCATATCCATAGCGTGCTTTATTTTTTAATAGATACAATACACATAATTCTAAAACACCTTTTTTGAATTGGTTTGACTTCCCCATTCTCCTACCTCCTTTCCTATTTAGGCTAATAATTGGTTTTAATGTACTAAACTAGTTTACCTCATTTAGACAAACTTAAAAAGAAAAAAAAAAGAAAAAACTGTAAATTACATCTCATATAAGACGTTCCTACAGTTTTTTATCAGACATTAGTAGTTAGAGCTAATTAATATTTGATCTTAAAATCTACTTTTGATTTGTCCGCAAATTTCACTTCAAATTCAAATTTTTTCAATCCTGATTTTGACGCATTTAATTTTGTCAATACATGGTCTTGAATCGCTGCATGACTCATTGTTTTTGCATCCAAGCCTACAAATAGATCTTCTACTGCTTTTTGTGCTGCGGCATCTTTAATTTTAACACCTGTTTGCTTATTTTTCACTTCTGCTTTGATTCTACCATTAGATTTTACTTCATAGTCAACTTCGATATCACCAAGTTTTTTATACTCAATCTCAATCTCAATTTCTTTAACTACTGAACTCAAGGTTGAGTTAGAAGGGGTTTCTGGCGTTGTATCTTCTTCATTTGTTATTGGTGCTTCTGGTGTTGTATCTTCTTCATTTGTTATTGGTGCTTCTGGTGTTGTATCTTCTTCATTTGTTATTGGTGCTTCTGGTGTTACGACTTCACCGATTGTTCCAACATTTACTGCTTTGTAATTTGGTTGATTCACAAGAACGACTTTAAATTGTAACCCTTCATTCGCAACGATATCCTTTAAGATGCCCACTGTTTGGTAATTGCTTACAGAAATACGATCCGCAATACGTTTTGCTTCTGTCTTTGTATAGCCCAATTTTGTCCATGTTTCTTGTTTCTTCATTGCACTGTAGACAGTGTTGATTGATGTTGTTGACAAGTTACTTCCTGTTACATTGTTTAAATCTGCTTTAGTAAAGCTCATCACTTTTTCATACGCTGTTTCTGATACTACAGTTGCGGCAGCTACAGAAGTTGTATTTACAGCTACTGATGTCCCAATTGTTAAAACAATTCCCGATACTAATAATGCACTTGTAAGTTTTGTTAATTTCATGTGTTTCCCTACTTTCTTTTTTGTTTACATCATTACTATACAATGTATAATACTATTCGTCAACAACTACTGTAAAAATAATTTTATCATAAAGAGTTTTTTTTTCATCAGAATATCCTGATTATAATTAGATTTATTCTTTGTTTTCTACATTATTGTTATTTTATATGAATATTATTTTCTAAATCTGTTACGCCATCAACTTTTCTTTATTCTAAAGAGCAATGTTTTTGAGAAATGATTATTTAAGCAAAATGTATAGATTTTCAATTTAAAATCAGATATTTATTCATCACAAAATAGAGTTTATCATGAGTTTTAGCCCAAGACAAACCCTATTTTAAGTTTGTTATTTAAACGCATTTACACATTCAAAGTGCTAAACGAGTAGTTGCTTCCGCTCATTATAATATTCTTTATAAGCTAAATATGTCGCAATTACCGAACCAATACTTGTTGCGGAAAGTAGCATAAAAGTCACCATGATTTGATATTTTATAGCATGAACAGGATCGACACCTGCAAAAATCAAGCCTGACATCATCCCTGGCAAACTAACGATACCCACTGTTTTAGCTGAGTCGATCGTCGGTGCCATCCCTGTTCGGATGCTTGCTCTAACGATCGAGCGTGAGGCCAACTTGATATCCGCACCTAATGCTAATTTTTCAAGCACCGCTTGCCGTTGATCGTGGAATAAGCTGTCCATATTTCGGTAACATAAGCCAATCGCTATCATCGAATTACTTGCAATCATCCCACTGATGGGAATAATTTGTGAAGGAATAAAACGAATTGCACCTGATAACACTAAGACACCGATCGTCACTCCCGTACTACAAGAAATCGCTAATAATGAAATCCAAAAACCATTTTTCAAATGATTGCTGCGTTTCCCCGCATTTAACGCCGCATTGACAATAATAATCCCTGCCATGACCACCGTTAAAATCTTACTATCGATTTGAAAGACATACTTAAGAAGATAACCAACTAAAACAAGTTGAATAATCGCTCGACAAACGCTAATGATAATATCTTTGGTAAAGCCTAATTTTTCTTTATAACTGATCACTAACGCTACTACGACCAGCATCCCTGCAAATAATAGCGATAAATCATTAACAGCTAAATTCATTCTGTTTCCTCCAAACTACCCGCTACAATTTTTTTAACGATAGTGGCTTGAGCAATCTCTTCTGGATCATGTGTTACGCGAATCAGTGTAATGTTTTTCTCCTGGTTCAATTGTAGTAACCATTGATTGACGATTGCTTTGCTTTCTTCATCCAAGCCTGCTGTTACCTCGTCCAACAGTAACACTTCAGGTAAAAAAATCACGTTGCGGATCAAGGCTACACGTTGTTTTTCACCACCGGATAATTCAGTGATTTTTTTATCTATATAACTTTCTGGTAGTTTGACTTCTTTTAACAAGTTCAATACATGATTTTCTTGAAATTCTTTTTTACGTACCTCATAAGGAAACATAAAACTATCTCGTACAGTTTTACCAAATAATGACGGTTGTTGAAAACAATAAGAAACTTGCATGCGATAGCTTTCAGGTGTTAGAGCTGTAATGTTTTGCTCGTTGAAAGTGATTGCTCCTTTAGTTGGTGTCAGTAAAGAAGCCAATAGCTTGAGAAATGTGCTTTTCCCACTTCCGGATGGTCCGGTGATTGTTGTGTGACTGCCTTTTTCAAATGATGTAGTAATATCATTTAAGATTATTTGTTCTTCGTGTTGAAAATAGATATGTTCAGTTTTTAACAAAATGATTCAGTCCTTTTTATTGTTATTAAGAAAACGTTCTAAATGATTATTTTTGAACATGTTCTTTTCTATTTGAAGTTCTTCCTCACTAGATTATCATAATGACAATTTCTCGATAATTTTTTCAGGATATTTCCTATTTATATCTCTTAAAGCATTTCCGCAGGATTTTCTAACGTATTCATTCTCATCGTTTCTAAGCGTTGACAACAAATGAATCGTGCTGTTAGGTTTGTCTTCAAAGTAAGAACGCTTCGTCCATATTCTCAACCCTTACAAAACAGCTCTTCTAGTATTACTATTTTCAAAGTTTAATCATTCGCTTATCGTTAATAGCGCTTCTCTATATCTAATTTCTTTACAAAAATGATTAAAGGCCATCTCTAAAATTTCTTGCACTCGCCAATTGTCATTATTTGAGACACTGGTTTAAACCTATTGGTAATTTTCACGATTTTTTAACTCTTTTTCTAAAGTCATGTTATGCTCATTTTACTTTTTCTGCTTCTATGGTAATAGTACTAATATCAAGTCAGTTATCATTGTAACAATCATGCACATCCATTTCATTATTTTTCTGACTTTTTTGAACATTTTATTGTGTCTTATCCATTGATTTTCTTTTATTTTTTAAGGATCATCACTTTCAAAAAACTTAACAAATAAATGACATAATAGATTGAGGTGTATCAATTAGAATATCAGGAAGTTCCTTTTTAAGTTTTTCTTGATCATGGCTTCCCCAAGTTACAGCACATGTTTGCACTTTTCCAGATTTTCCCATCTGAATATCAAAAATCGCATCTCCAACCATAAGAGTTCGATCTGAATCTAAATGATATTTTTTTAACAGATAGGTTATACCTTCTGGGTGGGGTTTGTAGTTTGATAGCTTGTCCGATCCAATTATTTCTTTGAAATAGGAGTCAATCTCAAGTAAAACTAAATTCCTATGAAGAACAATTGTTTTTTTACTTGATAAAACAAATAACGACAAGCCTCTTAATCTCAATTCTTCAAGAATTTCTTTCACTCCTGGAAAAACTTTTAAATATTGATCTTCGTATTTTTTATAATAGGTTCTAAATAGAGATAATAATTCTTCAAATTCAATGTCAGTTAATTTTCTGTCAGCCATTTTTTTGAAAGATTCTTCGATAGGAATGCCCATATAATACTCAATTAAATGATTAGATGGGGCAGTTAAATGTAGCTCTTTAAACGCCTCTTTTGTTGCTATAACACCACACTTTTTTGAGTCTCCCAACGTTCCATCAAAATCAAATATAATACTGTTCACTTGCATTTTTCATTCCTCCTATTTTTATAAAGTGACTACTTTTTGTATTGATTCGTTTCATTTTGAGATCCTTCTAGCATTTGTATAAAGATAGCTTTTATAGCGTAAAGATAGTCCATTTAGAGCAACATAAGTATATTATTACTATACTCATTGTTATATGATTATCTAGCGCAAAGAATTTATCAATAACATCCTGTTCTGTATTCTTCTATTACACCTCATATTTTTGTAGAAAGTTAACCTAATACCACTATATTGGCCAAAAGGAGTTTTTTAACTATCCTTCCTGACTCACAATAGAATTGTAACTCCCTAATTTATATGAAGTACTAACCAAATTCATAGATTATTTACAACTTTCGCAAGACTTGCGTAACAAATTCTAACAGCTTCTAATAAGGAGTAACTACTAATTTGAAGTGTATCTCTAAACTTTTGGACCAAACAGTACAGAGCGTCACTGCTCATCTCATTCTCCAACGGTACATAATCTAAATTACTATAAAAATTCGTCATCTATTCAATACATTATAACCGAAATCACCTCTAAAAGTAGTTAAAATTATAAACTCGCTTTACGTTTATTCAATGGACTTGTCAGTATTTTTTTATCGCATTTAGTGGCTTCAAAGCTGACATTCTATTCATTTGTTAGAATAGCAAGCTTTTCTTTTTAATCTATCAACTCTAAATGCAAATCATTCTACTTTTGACTTGTCAAAATGATTTTTGGCTTTTTATTTCTGCTAGGCTGTTTATGTTTTCAAAAAAAGAAAAAAATACAAAAACAATACCAACTTTACCTATATTATAAACCATTAGGAAAATAATTTAATAGGAATTTGTTATTGGCTTACTCTATGAACTTGAAGTAAATTTTTCCAATATATCAAAAAATGACATATAATAATGTTGTAACTCAAGTTAATTTTTTGGGTCATGAACTCATTTGGGAGATTTTGCAGGTTCAACTCCTGCTTGACCCTTTTTTTTAAACAAACATCACTGAATAGATAAATTATAAGACTAGCTCCCTTACATTCTTTTCATAAAAGTCAGCGCAAGGTCCATAGACAGTCGGTAACGCGGCACAATGAATATACTCAGATGCTCCATTTAGCCAAATTTTCGGCAATTGATCTCGATTAGATAAATCCAAATCTAAAGCAGCAAACAATTTCTGCTAGCACTGCTATTTGTTTACTGTTTCTACCAACTTTAATCACATCGTAATTTTGAGCAGTTACTCCTGTATCACACACTTCCCAAAAAACGGTTGCATCTGTAACAATTTTTTTACAGAATCCTCCTCAAATTTTTTGCGTATCATTCATAGTCATTTCTTAATTTGACCATTCTTTTTGAAAGGGTCATTTATAGATTTATAGATTTATAGATTTTAACAGAACGCTTCTTTTTATTTCTAATAAAAATTTATTGGTCTATAAATCATTCTCTAATTATTTATTCTGTTTAAGTTAACGAATTACTACTAGAATCGCTATCAAATTGTAAAGTTATAATACCTGTTTCAGAATACTTTATTTACTCTAATATAAAGTATCGTCCTAAATGTTCAGTTTATTAAATACCACAAGAAATTTTTTATGATAAACAACAAAGATTGCTTCGACAGCTTATTCCTACAAAGATAAGACGATTTCAAATAACACAGATAGTTAGATTAGTCATTGAAATGTTACTTTATATTATTTCCAATATTTTCTTGCTCTTCCTTTTCTATAGAGAGATTGTATAACTATCGAAGCTTCGAAAAAATGACGCCGTTAAACTTATTACAAATTGGAGAATGTTTTGTGAACTATACTATTGAAACTGTATCTACTTAATAATTTGCTTATATGTGTCGCGTGGATCTTTCTGGAGAAGGAAACTGTGCACTAATGGCGACATTTAAGGAATCAGCACAAAATAACGGGCTATTAAAAAAAATACGGTTATCTATGTTACTGGCGGAAATTATCCTAAAATGGTAGCTCCAGATAAATGTAATAGGATGTTGGCATTCCTGTAGTATCAACATTTTCTGATTCTAAAACATAAATGAAGATTCTTTATTATCTGGTGATAAACATGCAATTTTTAAAATTGAGCATACAATCAAACGTATTAATCAGTTTTGGAAGACTTTGTGAAGATATGCTTATACAGCTAAATATTTCTAATATTTCTGAAAAGCGACTCTCAGAAAGATATAATAAAATATTACTCAACAAATGGCATTGTGAAAGGGTATTCTAATAAACTAATAGAATAAATATATTGGATGCTAGAAAATAGTTTCCTAAAAGCATTCATCTTTTGGCTATCTAATTTTTAGATTAATACTCGATAATATCAAGCATTGTCTGTTAAACCAGATTAATACTCCATTTTGAATTACTTAACTAAGACTAACTGAATGAACAGAGGTGACAGATTAAAGGCATCCATCTACATTTTATTATGATATACTATTTAATGAGGTGAAGCCAAATGGTCAATATGAATGATGTTGCAAAAAAAGCAAACGTCTCCCGAGGAACTGTCTCCAATTATATTAATCATGTAAAAATCAAGCCAGAATTAGCTGCTAGAGTAGAACGAGCAATTAAAGACTTAAATTACATACCAAATCAAGCCGCTAGATCATTGAAAAAACAGGAAAGTGACATCATTGTATTTATATTACCCACAATCTGGACACCCTTTTTTTCTGAGTTGACATACTACATCCAGTTAGAATTACAAATCCAAAATTTTAAAATGTTATTATGCAATTCTCAAAACAATTACAATTTAGAGTTAGACTATATAAAAATGGCACAAGAACAAAAAGTCAAAGGAATTTTGACCATTTCTTATAGTGATATAGAACCTTATCTTGTTTCAAGAATACCAATCGTTTCAATCGAGCGTTATTTTAATCGTGCTATTCCATTTGTAACAAGTGATAATTTTGGTGGTGCTAGACAAGCTGCAGCGGAATTGCACAAACGGGGCTCAAATCGTTTACTGTTGATTTTAAGAGAATTACCTAATAATATAGGTGTTTTTGAACGAATGAATGGTTTTATTGATTATTGCACTCATAACGAATTAGAATATGAAGTCTATTTCGATAAAGGAAACTCAGCTAACTTTCCAAAAAGACTAGATCTGTTTCTAACTGAAAAATTTTCAAAAACCTGTCCTTTTGATGGAATTTTTGCTGTAACCGATCGGTACGCAGAATTTGTTCTTAATACATTTACACACTTACCTTGGTCGATTCCAGAAGATTTGCAATTAATCGGTTTTGATGGAGCCAGAAGCTTTTCTAACCAATCATTGACTATTTCAACCATGTCTCAAGATGTTCGTGAGATTGCTCGCTTGAGTGTGAAAGAGTTAATGGAATTTCAGCCTGGATTAGCTACACAAAAAAAACATATATTACCAGTGGAATTTACAGCCTTTAAAACGACTAGAAAATTGGATGAAAAATAAATCCAATTTTTTTGTTTGAAAGCCCTTGCTTTTTTGGAACGTTCCAAGTATCATAATAAATATATGGAACGTTCCAAAAATAATTTTTCTAAAAAATCGAGGGAGATGAACAATATGGATTACAACAAAATTGCTGAAGATATATTAGAAGCTGTCGGTGGAAAAGAAAATATAGCGAATGCTGCTCATTGCGTTACGCGTTTACGCTTAATATTGAACGATAGCAATAATTATAATAAAGAAACTTTGGAAAATATTGAAGGTGTTAAAGGTGTATTTTTTAATAGTGGTCAATTACAAATTATCTTTGGTACAGGAACAGTAGAAAAGGTTTTTGCTGCATTTCAAGAAGCTTCTGGGATAAAAGAAGCTTCATTGCAGGAGGTGAAAGTATCTGGAACGAAGCAACAGAATAAGTTGCAACAAGCATTTAAAGTATTCTCTGATATATTTATCCCAATCATACCAGCTTTTGTTGGAGCAGCAATGATACTAGGATTAAAATCACTACTAACGACACAATTTGGTTTTTTAGGTGGTTCAATGACGGATGAATGGCTTTGGGCAAATGATTTGGCTAGTTTTCTAGGCGTTATTGCGACAACATTTGCATATCTTCCTGTCTTAGTCATGTATTCAGCAACCAAACGTTTTGGCGGAAATCCAATCTTAGGTTTAGTGTTGGGTTTTGTGATGATCACACCAGATTTGATGAATCGTAATGACTTTGTATTAGGTAATTATGATACCTTATCTTCTTGGCATTTATTTGGTTTATCCATCCCACAAGTTGGATTCCAAGGCGGTGTATTTCCAGCTATTTTAACAGCATGGTTTCTATCAAAAATGGAAGCATTCGCAAAGAAAAAAACACCACAAGCTTTAAGTTTTATTTTAGTACCGACTGTCACAATTTTGTTCTCTGCCCTTGCTTTGTTTTTAATATTTGGTCCTATCGGTAATGCGGTTGGTACAGGACTTGGATGGATCATTGATATTCTGTATAACAAAACGGGCTTTGTAGGTGCTTTTATTTTTGCAGCCTTACTTCAACCGCTAGTTGTAACTGGGACACAACACGCAATTCAGGCTATTGAAGCGCAATTAGTCGTAACCACGGGATTCAATTATATTCAACCATTGTGGTCAGTTTCAATCATAGCGCAAGGTGGGGCAGCTTTAGGAATGTTTTTCCTTGCAAAGAAACATTCTAATCGTCGTGAAACGACAATGTCTAGCTTTATTCCAACGTTATTCGGTATTTCAGAACCAGCGATTTTTGCGGTCAATTTACGTGACTCAATTACTCCATTTCTTGCCGCTTCATTTTCAGCAGGAATCGGCGGTGCTTTTATGAAAATATTTGATGTAAAAGCGACAAGTTTTGCTTTAACAGGTCTACCAGGTTTAACGATCGTATACCCACCTAGATTGATCTTTTATATCATCGGAAATTTAATAGCATTTATTTTACCTATTATTATTTTGATTGTTTGGAATCGTGTTAAAGGGGTAATAGGAGCTGAAATAGGAAAAGGGAATACCTTATAAAAAGAAAGGATGTTCGTAAAGAATTGATAAGTAAAAAAATTGATAAATATACATTTTATACACCAGAATGGCAAAACTATTTAAATCAATTAAAAGGAACGATAAGCCAAAGTACTTATCTCCCAAAGTATCATTTGTATCCTAAGACAGGTTTGATGAATGATCCAAATGGATTGAGCTATTTCAACGGAAAGTATCACATATTTTACCAATGGTTCCCATTTGATTCTTTTCATGGAATGAAACATTGGGGTCATGCAACTTCTGAAGACTTAGTTACATTTAAAGATGAAGGTTTTGCTCTTATTCCAAATGAAGAATATGAAAAAAATGGGGCCTATTCAGGCAATGCTTTCGAGTACAGTAACGAGCTTTATTTATTCTATACAGCAAACTATAAAACAAATACAGGAAAGCTAGCAAAGCAGGCTTTAGCAATTATGGATAAAAAAGGAACAATTAAAAAATATCCGAAAAATCCGATTATTAATGGTGCACCAAAAGGATTTAGTCAAGAATTGAGAGACCCTTTTGTATTTGAGCGAAATGATTCATTTTATATGTTACTTGGTGGAAGTCGTTTTGTGGCAGAAGAACGAGCGAGTTTTGGCGATATTGGTGAATTGCTTTTATACAAGAGTAATAATTTATTCGATTGGACTTATCAAGGCGTAATTGATTTACCGATTAATAAAGGCTATATGTTAGAATGCCCAAGCCTAATTACGCTTGATGGAAAAGATGTGCTATTTTTATCACCAATGGGATATGAGAAAGAAAGATATCGTTACCAAAATCGCTTTTCTTCAATTTATTTAATAGGACAATTGGATGTTGAAAAAAGGATATTTGAACTAGAACATGTAGATGAATTGGATGCTGGCTTTGATTATTATGCACCACAATCATTTTATGGAAAAAATCAGTTACCGTTAACTTTTGGTTGGTTTGGATGTGGTGAACAAGTCTATCCAATTGATACTGAAGGTTGGAAGCACGGATTAACAACTGCTCAAGAAATAAGATTAGTAAATGGAAAATTCAGACGTTTTCCATCTCAAGAAGTACAAAATAAATTTATCAATAAACAAACCGTGATCACTAAACAACTTAATTTAGAAGCTCCTTATTATCACCTTCAATTTGAATTGAACAAAGAACAAGAGTCGACTATTTACTTTGGTACAAAAGATGATTTTTGGCAATTGAATTTAGATGAAAAAAAAGAGACTGTCACAATTGAGCGTAGCAATTTAGCTAAAAAAATTGATATCGAATATGGGATGAAGCGAACATGTGAAATAGCTGAATTATCAACTATTATCATAGTTGATGTGTTTGTTGATAATAGTTTTATAGAACTATATTTAAATAAAGGAGAACGTGTTTTTAGTTTTAGAGTCTTCCTAGAATCAAAACAAACTACTATTTCATTTTCAAAAGAAATCAACGTGACTTGGGCATTGTTTGAATAATAAAAAACGCTACACATGTCTTTATAAATTTAATTGAGATATGCATAGATTTTTTTGGCATCACTTTAACAGTCTAGCAATTTTGTATGCTATCTTTAATTCCAGCAGAAATTAAATCTATCTTAAAATACTTAGAAGAGACTGGTCTCAATATTCCTCTTTTCTTTAATATAAAATAGTCAATTTTTATACTTATTTTTAAATGGCAAATCAACCTATCCTCCATACTCATACAAAATTGCACGTTTACTTTTTTACAGAAATACTAACAAAAGACTACTTTTCTGGTGTTAGAGAAGTAGTCTTTATATTATGGGTAACCATTCTCAAATAAACTTCACATGAGTAGTCAGGCTAGCGACAACTAGAAAAACAAGTGTAGTATATTTTTTCTATTAAACTTACAACATTACAGTTGCAAAAGCAACTCTTTGTGGTAAAATGAATTCAACCAAGTGATACGCTTATTTTCATTAAGCTTTTTCTTAACTCAACTCGTTCTAGTGGTGTTAGATTAGCAATAGCTGTATTAGCGTATCTATTTTCTAACTCAAACAAGTTATTGTAGATTTCTTTTGCTTTTTGAGTTGGATATAGTTCTTTGTAATTTCTATTCGTAGTACTTGTGATTTTGAAGAGATAATCCAGTCTTTCCAATTTCATAATTGCTCTGCTCAGTGTTGTTTTGTCAACTTTCACAAGATTTACTAGATCATACTGGGTGATTCCTTCATTTTCGACAATCCGTGTCAAATAAATGAAAAGATTATTATCTAATCCATATTGCTTTACAGCTTGATTTACATCCGTCGTGGCTTTTCTAGAAATAGCGCCAATCAATCTAAATAAGTCAATATCGTTCAACACTTCACCTCCTATATTACAGTTGCACATTCAACTATATTATATACTTTTTTTAAGAAAGAAGGAAGACCAAATGTGGAAAATCAAAAAATTGGATGACTTGTCAGTACCAGAGTTTTATGCAATTCTTAAATTGAGAATTGATACGTTTGTGGTTGCGCAAAATAGAATTTATCATGAATTGGATGAGATTGATAAAGAAGCCCTCCATATTTTCTTCATATCAGAACAGAAGAATGAAGTACTCGCCTATGCCAGAGTTTTTGATAAGGAGGATCACATATCCTTTGGACGTATTGTAACTTCTGAAAAGGTTCGAGGACAAGGATATGGGGCAAAAATTGTAGAAAAAATCATGGCTTTATGTGACAAAAAATGGTCTAATATACCAATTGAAATTGAAGCACAGGAGCAAGTAGTCAAATTTTATGAAAAATTTGGATTTAAAAAAGTGGGACATCCTTTTATTTTTGCAGGAAGTCCTCACGTTGAAATGAGGTATACTTATGATAAAAGTTAAAGATATAATCGGAATTATTCTTATTGGACTGGACTTTGACTCTTGTCTGACGCTGTATTTTCAGAATAAAGTAAAGAAAAAAATTTTATTATAAAAACTCGGTAATAACGTTTTTTTGCTTCATCTTTTATATATAAAGAAACTTTTTTGAAAAAGTAAACTTTAGTAAGAGCTTTTTAAAGTTTCACCCTTTAACACGTATTCATAAAATAAAATATATAAAATTTTTGGCGGTATTCTTCTCGCTTTGGATAGGAATCACAACACAGTATTAGGTGTGTCTTATACTAAAAATAAAAAGTCTGAGCAATTAATTTTTTAGACTCCTTATCTAATTTTGAAGCTCAGCGAATCTTTTAAGTAATAGTTTTTTATTACCATTCATAATGGATTGAGGTAACTGGAACAACACAACTAACTAAGGTAGTCCCACACCCCGAAAAAAAATTTCTTTCGAAAATAAGTCTTCCCTCGAGAACGTCTTCAATAACTTTATTCCCCTAGTATAACTATCTATAAAAGAGTTAATACTTCATTTGCCAGAAGTGACAGAATCGTTAGCCACATGGATAGAAATAAATAGTTGTCAGATGTCAGAACTAATGGTCAATACTTCACATGTCTCCCCAACACAAGGTCCTAACCCTCAAAATTGGGTGACTGAATCTGGATTTATAGTAATAAAATAAGTTAAAGTAAAAGTTAGTATGAAAAGGTTCAGTTTAAACTCTAGTGGCAGATTCACTTGTCTATTGGACCTATGAAAACATAACTTATGTTGGAATAACTGTTACAGTTTTTTACTACTTTTATATAGTAAAAGCCCTCAGAATTATTTCTAAGGGCTTTATTATTCACACGAATAGTCGTAAAACTGACGTTTCTTGTTTATTTCACTTATTTCTTTTTCCAATATTTCATTCTTGTATACCCACCTAGAACCATTATTAGTAAAAGGATTCCAATACTATACAATGTATTTGTATTTTGTTCACCTGTATTTGGTAAGGATTTCTTTTTACTAGTTAAATTCCCCTTACTAATTGATTTTTTGGGTTTTCCAGGATCAACTGATGGATGTTCTTTTTCTTTTACAGTCAATGTAATTTCTTTTTCAGCCAAAATATTCTCTACACTACGACTCTTGCCTTGAATATAGTATTTTATGGTGTATGTGCCACTAGTAGTTAGTTGATCCGTTGCAGAAATAGGTATTGCGTTTCCTACCACTTCAAATCCAACAGGCATTCCTTCTGGATTAATAAAGGTTGCCCAATTTAAAATATCCTCTTTTGTTAGTCTATCGCCAACATACATTGTCTTATCTGTTGCTTTAATATCCGGTAGGCTTAAAATCGTCAATTTAACGATTTTCGTTTGACCATCTGCAGCAGTAAGTATCACCTCATATGTTCCTGCCTTTGAGAAATCAATAGCGGATAAATCAGCTGTTACAGCAATTGCCGTCCCCTCTTTGTCTGTTGCAGATGGTTTAAAATCTACTGTCGTTGCATCTTTATCGCCGACATGCATCGTGTAATCAGACCCCGTAATTGACTGTTTATTTTCTTTGATTATTAGTTTAACTGTTTTCGTTTGACCATCTGCAGCAGTAAGTATCACCTCATATGTTCCTGCCTTTGAGAAATCAATAGCGGATAAATCAGCTGTTACAGCAATTGCCGTCCCCTCTTTGTCTGTTGCAGATGGTTTAAAATCTACTGTCGTTGCATCTTTATCGCCGACATGCATCGTGTAATCAGACCCCGTAATTGACTGTTTATTTTCTTTGATTATTAGTTTAACTGTTTTCGTTTGACCATCTGCAGCAGTAAGTACCACCTCATATGTTCCTGCCTTTGAAAAATCAATAGCGGATAAATCAGCTGTTACGGCAATTGCCGTCCCCTCTTTGTCTGTTGCAGATGGTTTAAAATCTACTGTCGTCGCATCTTTATCGCCGACATGCATCGTGTAATCAAACCCTGTAATTGACTGTTTATTTTTTATCACAGTAATAGTTCTATTATATTCCGTTGTTTCATTTGAATCATTTGTCACACTGTAACGAATAGAATAATTTCCGACAGGTGGATTTTTCCCGTCTACTGGATACCCATCATAATCCGTAATAATTATTTTAGAGGAAATATCAGTACTTCCACTATATGCAGAAATTCCAGTCATTGGATGCATAGTATCTGTATTATAAATAGTTTGATTTCCAACGCTTCTGAAATAAGGAATTGTCGAACCTGTTGAGGGGTTAGAATACATTCCTTTTATAGTAGAAGACCATTTTGTAAAATTATCCCATCCTAAAGCACCAGTAAATGTTACTGTATCTGTAACAGCATTAACAGGAACCAAGGTATACAAGGTTATATTTCCGCCATTCGACATAGATGGACCGTTTTGAGTCAACCACTCAGAATAATCAACCATGGCGCCGTTCTCTGTATAGGTCCATACAACACCAGTCGCATTTGTAATATCCGTAGCTGTACCATAGCTTTCAACAATTAATTTAAAGTTATTTGTCGGAATTTTTTTATCCGCACTCCCCCACAACACACCTCTAGAAAATCCGGTATATCCCTTCACAAAAGTCGAACGGAACGTCATATATAATCCTCCGTTATATTTATAAGATGGATCATACAGTCCGTAAGAATTTAAGAAACTATTAAGTGAATTATTATCTGCACCTAGAACTTGGGTTACAGAATCTGAAGACCCATAGCCTACATAGCCAGGCAAGGTTACTGGCCCCGTGTTTTTTTTATTTACTTTAATAAATACACTAGACGGGTTTAGAATAAACTCTTTAGATAGGTCATTTTCTACAGTTTTAGAAACGGATATATTTCCTTTCAAATCAACAACAATAGTACCATCATTTTCTGCGTACTGTGCTGTTGTATTATAAAAATACATATTAAAACTTGAAGTTCCTGGATAAATATTTTCATTTATTTTAATAGTTACCACACCATTTAATGCACTCACAAACGAGAACAGATTAGGAGAAGTTGAAGCATTAACAACAGAACTAGATTTAGCCGACAATAAGTCATCGATAGCTACAGAACTATCTGAGCTAATAGTAAACGTTATTATACTACCAGCTGGAATATAAGCTCCCGAACTTGAACTATTTTTGACCGTTATTGCATATCCTACCCCATCCCCAAATAAAGGAGAACTTTCAGTGTCTTTTTCACTGATGGCTGAAATGGTAATATCATTTTCTGTCATATCACTTGCTAGTGGACTAGAGGATTTTTTTAACTCTTTTGAGCTAGAAGTTTCACTTGTCGAATTTGATACTTCTTCTGCTGCATTAGACATTTCGCTTGTCGAATTTGACACTTCTTCTGCCGAGTTAGAAATTTCGTTTGTCGAATTTGACGCTTCTTCTGCTACGTTAGAGATTTCACTTGTCGAATTTGACACTTCCATTGCTGAGCTAGAAGTCTCATCCGTAACTACTTGTTTATTGAGCGTTTCTGCTAAACTATTTACTGGAAATAACAACTCAGAAAACAGTAATAGCAGTACTGCAAAAATATATAATTTTTTCATAGATATTCTCCTTTTAACTTAAATATACCTTATTATAAATAAAAGAAATATTATTTCATAAAATTGTAATGATTTTATAATATAATACACTGTAATGAAGAAAATTGGAAGGAAAGATTAAAATGGATTAATAGATGAAAAATAACTTAATCTATCGAATTTAACATTAAAAAGTAGAATATACGTTTTAACTGATATTGCAGTATCTTTCTCTACAAAACCATGAACTATTTTTTCAAATTAGGGTATCACTTATTTCGTTTGTCCAAAAATCCCTTCAAATAAGTAAATTGGGCGGTACTCTATTAGACAGGCCTTTAAAAACTGGATATTTGAAAATAGCTATTTAGAAAAATGTTTAGATATTTTGAACATTGCTTCCTTATTCTCTTGAGTACCTTCTACTCATCATCGCTCTTGTCGTTTGATTAAGTGCATTATTTGTATTAGGATAGTCAAAATCATTAATAACTAATTCATAAATATCGTTTTGCTGTGGTCCAAACCCAAAAGTCTTATTTCTAATGATAATCCCTTGATTGTCTATGAAATCACTACTGCATAATAACCTTGCTTCATCTTAAACTTCAAACATTTCTTCTTGCCAGTGTGAGGCGATTAGCTTTTTTGGAATACCTGGAATTTCTTTACTTTCCAAGTAAATTGCGCCTACCTACTGCTTTATATGGTGTTTCGCAACTACCTTGTAACTAAAAGTTTTAGCTATCTATTACGCTACGTAGCAAGCACTCAAAATAGGCGATCCTTTTATATAAAGATTACATCATTAAAACTATCCATTACTATTCCACAGAGTCAGAATATAAAAGATAGTTCTAAGTATATTTACTATTTTTTATTCCCGAAAAACCCATCTTATAAAACCTATGTTTTAAAATAACCTATGTTTTATTTTAAAACAAATAGGGAATAATTGGAAGAAAAATGTCTAAAGTATATGGTTGTTTTTTTTGTATAAATAGAAAAATAAAAAGAATAGAGAATTTCTCTATTCTAAGGATTATTTTTTAAACACAAGAAGAATTATTAAATATAAAAATAATTTTAAGTTTCACACAATTGAATCTATGTTTTATATCTTTGATTCCACAGTTTCACCACGGCTGCTTCGTTGGCCCCACGGTAAATTCATTAACATTTACGTCTTCAGGTTGATCAATCGCGTAGGCAACAATAGTAGCAATACGGTCAGGAGTAATTCCATAACGTTTATACAATCCTGACATACTTTGAGCCGTTTGTTCGTGACTAATTTCATCTAGTAATTCTGTATTGATTGCAGCTGGATAAATTGTTGCTGTTCTAATATTTGTTTCTTCTTGTGCAGATTCCATACGTAATACTTCCATTAAGTCCCTTACTGCCCATTTTGTTGCTCCATAAACTGCACCTCCAGGATATGATTTTAATCCAGCAACAGATGATGTTGCAATGATATGCCCTCCTTTTTGATGAATGAACAATGGCAAAACTGCTGCTATACCATATAAAACACCTCTAATATTGATATCAATCATTTGATCCCAGTCTTCTACTTTTAAAGCTGACATAGGAGAATTAGGCATGATTCCTGCATTTAGAAACATTACATCAATTGTACCATATGTCATTTTTGCAAAATCAATTAACTTTTGATTCTCTTCTCTTTTTGTTACATCAGTAACAAAATAAACTGCTTCTCCAAATTGCGCCTTGATCTCTTCCACTATTCTTTTTAGTTTTTCTTCTCTACGGGCTGCTAAGACAACTTTTGCCCCTTTTATAGCTAATAGTTTTGCTGTAGCTTCTCCAATCCCTGAAGAAGCTCCTGTAATAATAACAACTTTATTTTTAATTGTCATCTTATCATCTCCTCTAATTTTCGTTTTTTGTTTTTCTTGATTTACCTCTGTTCTCGAATTGTTCGAAATATCGTTGCTGGACTTCCCGCAACGATTACATTATCGGGCACATCTTTTGTAACAGTGGAATCCGCTGCAATAATTGAGTTCTCTCCAATCGTTATTCCAGGTAAAATAGTTACATTTGAACCTATCCAAGCATTTTTTTTACTACTATTGGGTCTACATTTAACCCTCTTCTATAATCATGATCAACTAAATGATTGACAGTTATCAAACGTGCAAATGGTCCAATTAGAACATCATCTTCTATTGTAATTCCAACTAAATCAACAAAGAGCACATTATTATTAATAAAATAAAAATGTTTTTTCCAAAGACAATATGTCTAACAAAATCACTATAAAAAGGTTGAAAAATAGTATTTGACGAATCTATTGTTTTTTGAGTGATCTTTTCTAAATAGGACAACATTTCTTCATTCGATCTATAGTTTGTATTTAGTTCTACTAATAAACGTTCATTTTCTTTTTTCACTGACTGAATTTTTTCATTCAAATCAGAACAAACTAATATATCTTTATTTAATACTTGTGTTAATAAATCATAATCTTCCATATTATCCCTCCTTATCTATCTTTTATTATAAGTTCATCCTTTACACGTGAATAATACTTATATATAATAGATATCTATAACTAAAAACTATGGGAAATGGATACATATGGAAATAAGAGTACTAAATTACTTTTTAACTGTTGCCAGAGAAAAAACAATTAGCAAGGCTGCTATGGCCTTGCATCTTTCCCAACCTACACTTTCAAAACAACTAAAAGAGCTAAAAGAAGAACTCGGTGTCCAATTATTTATAAGAGGTAATCGAAAGATCGTAATTACTGAAGAAGGAAACTATTTAGTAAATAGAGGAAAGGAAATCTTATCTTTGATAGAAAATACGACCTCAAATATACAGTCAAATGAATTGATCATTGGTGAAATCACTGTTGGTGACGGTGAAACAAGAGCTTTTGAATTTATCTCCAGTCATTTTACTCAACTACAATCGAAATTTCCAGAAATAAAAATTAACCTTTATAGTGGACATGCAGATGACGTTTTGGATAAAATTGATAAAGGTTTGCTTGATTTCAGACTAGTTATTGATCCTGTTGAAAAACAAAAATATGACTATATTCGTCTTTCCTCTGTTGATAATTGGGGCATTCTCGTAAATAACG
The DNA here is from genome assembly GCF_002148425.2 of Enterococcus sp. 12C11_DIV0727. Lineage (NCBI taxonomy): Bacteria > Bacillati > Bacillota > Bacilli > Lactobacillales > Enterococcaceae > Enterococcus > Candidatus Enterococcus lemimoniae. Next base: position 1,712,699 of record NZ_CP147248.1, read on the forward strand.
AAAATTTACTTGCAACTAAAAAAATCATTATTCCAAAAGATATATCAGGTTTTCCTTTATTACTATCCAATCAATCTTTAGTAAATAATCAATTCGCTGAATGGCTTGGTAAAAGTATAGATTCTGTGAATGTTATCGGTACTTATAATTTATTGTTCAATGCTTCGTTACTTGTAAAACAAAATACAGCAAGCGCCGTATGCATTGATGGGATAATTGAAACAAAACATACAAATCTGACTTTCGTTCCTTTTTCCCCCTCACTTACCTCTGCCGTTAATATTATATGGAAAAAAAATCAAATTTTTTCTAATGCTTCTAAAGCATTTTTACAATTAATAACAAGTCACTAAAGATTTTCAACACACACCGTTTCGTTCGACTGAACACCAACACTCTTTTTCCAAGTGTCATGTCTTGTGATTTTAATTTTTGATACCTTTCTTTTTTGAACCTTCTTCGATTTTTTATTTTTTCTTCTGATCCAATAGAACAATAAAAAAATATTCAACAATACTATTAGTATACCTGCAACAATGCTATAAATAACTACCAATAATACTCATCCTTTAAGTCAGCTGTTGCATCATTATATTGCTTTGCCTCTTTCCCCTTTCTGATTAAATTAAGTAATTGAACAACTTCAATATAGGATTTAGTGTTTTTCATTTTCTTTATCATTCGAGATTGAATACTTAATTCACGTATAAGGGGGTAAATAAGATAAGCGTTAACAAGAGTATTCAGATTTTCTTTAAAGTATATTGTCATTCTCGGATATCCATACATTGGATAGGTTAACCAGGTTTTCAATATTTTTTCTTTTATCTGTTGTCATCTAAAAATTCGATTGTTAGGTGTCCAGTTTAAATACTCATAATAGGTGGTTCTTGGGATTTTAAAAACCGTTAAACTATGCTTAATGCCGTGCATTACTTCTAAATTGATACAAACGACATGTAAGACAGATACTCGTCTTTTGGCCTCCAATTCTTTGCCACAAACACCGTCGGTCGCTTTAAATAGCATTTTTTTCAATCGTTTATTTTCTTTTAGTAATTCTCGCTCTTTTGTTGAGAGATACTTATGGTGTATTCTTTCGATGATGAGTTAACTGACTGACCGGTCTGACTCAATGAGACAATGAGACCATTGATTCTCTAAACTCTTTTAAATATCTTGTTGCTGTGTTTTTTATCTGCATAATAAAAAGCTCCTTTAATAGATTATAGCGAACATTTTGTCCGTATTTCTAGTATAGGAGCCATCCACGTATTAAGTAACGCGTAGATTATTTGTCATTATAACGGCTGTCTCTGTTTTGAAGTTAAATAACATAGTATTCTTGTCTGCTAATAGCCTTTCTATTAATCTTATACTTTTATCAAAGATAGATTCCTGTAATCTTATCACCTGAGTTTGCTAGTTCTAATGGCGTACCTTCAAACATCAGTTTACCACCTTTAGTACCGCCTTCAGGCCCTAACTCAATCAACCAATCTGCTTGTCTTATTGCACTTAAATGATGCTCTAACAAGACTACAGTATTCCCGTTATCTACTAACTGATTAAATAAATTTAGTAAATTGTTAATATCTGTTAGATGTAAGCCGTCAGTAGGCTCATCTAGCAAATACAAAGCACCCTTTTTATATAATTGATTAGCTAACTTCAACCGCTGTAACTCTCCACCTGAAAGAGTTGACAAAGACTGATGAAGCCTCAAGTAGCCCAACCCTACTTCAACAATTGTCTGCAATTTATTTTTAAAAGGAGTATCGTTGAAAAAATCGCGACTTTCTGTAACCGTCATGTCTAAAATATTTACAATCGTTTTATTACGATAAGTGTACGACAAAACTTCCGGCTTATAACGAGTGCCTTGACAACTTTCACAAGTAGTGACAACATCGTCCATAAATGCCATATTTGAGACAATTACACCTTTTCCTTTGCAATGAGGACAAGCACCTTGCGAATTATAGCTGAACAAAGCTGGACTAACGTTATTCTCCTCTGCAAACAATTGTCGAATGTCCCCAAAAATATTCAAATAGGTTAAAGGTGTTGATCGTAAGTTAACACCTATACTCTTTTGAGAAATAGAAACCACTTCTAACTCTTGTTCAATTGCTGCTTGAAGAATTTCTTCCCCTAAAGATGATTTTCCTGAGCCAGCTACACCACATAAAACAGTCAACGTTTGTAAAGGGATATTGGTTGAAAAACCTTGTAAATTATGACCGGTCACGTTCTTAACTGCCAGCATACCTTTTGGTTCTCGATTTTTTGTTTTTAAGGCAACTTTACTTCTTATGGCTATACTTGTAGCCGTATCTTGTTTCATAAAATCAGCATAAGACCCAGTGAACTGAATTTCACCGCCTGCTTCTCCAGCTTTCGGGCCTACATCAATAATGTAATCAGCAATTTCTATTAATTGTGGATTATGCTCTACTAAAACAACTGTATTCCCTTTATCTCTTAAAATTCTCAAGGCCATTTTTATTCGATCAATATCCTTTGGATGCAACCCAGCACTCGGCTCATCCAAAACATACAACACATCATTCAAGGCATTAGTAATGTGTTTTGCGATTCGAATCCTTTGAGCTTCTCCACCAGATAAACTTCCAGTCGATCGACCCAACGTTAAATAGTTCAATCCAATATTAATCAGCGCATGTAAACGGCTAAGAATCTCTTCTTTAATTTCTTGTGCTAAATCAATGTCAATCGTTTCAATAAATTCAACCAGTTCTTCTAAAGATAATTGAACTGTGTCTGCAATGCTTTTCCCATTAATTTTGCAACTTCTCACTCGTCTGTTAACACGATTGCCTCGACATTCAGGGCAGATTTTAGTCGTAACAAAAGAGTCTATCTGTTTTTTGTGTCTTTTAGCATCATCCTTATGCAAAATACTACGGTTTATTCTGGGAATAATCCCTTCGTATAACGCAGTTTTTGGCCATTGTGCAGGTGGATTTTTCAACTTTTGTTGGGGAGCGTTCAATAATAACTCTAATTCTTCTGGAGAATAATCTTTGATTTTCTTATCTAAGTCAAATAATCCGCTATACGCATATCGTTTCCAGCGCCAAGCATCAAAACCAAACGTTGGAAAGTCAATCGGACTTTCATTTAAAGACTTATTAAAGTCAATCAACTTATGAATATCCATTTCCGTTACATACCCTAAACCATCACAGATAGGACATTTACCATCTGGGTGATTAAATGAAAATGAATCTGAATACCCAATAAATGGCTTTCCGACTCTAGAAAAAAGTAGTCTCAAAAAGGTATAGATTTCTGTATACGTTCCGACGGTTGAGCGAGAATTAGCGGATAACTTTTTTTGTTCAATTGGAATAGCTACTGGTAAATTTTCGATTTTTTCAACTGTTGGTCGTCCATACTTAGGTAACATGTGTTGAATATAACTGGAAAATGTATCATTTAATTCTCTGCGAGATTCCGCAGCTAATGTGTCAAATACTAAAGAAGATTTTCCAGAACCCGAAACACCCGTTACGACAGTCAACTGATGTTTTGGAATTTTGACGGATACATTTTTTAAATTGTTTTGTGTAGCATTACAAATTTGAATATACTCATTTTTCAATTTTATTACCTCCAACGACTTTTAAACTAGTCTATCATAGTAACTACCAAATAAAAAATGTGATTGCTGACTAAACACTTTATCTTCAAAAATGAAACATAAACAAACAACTATTTTAATTTAAGCATTTGACACTCCACGCCATAGTAATTGAATCCAAGCAACAAAATAATTTGTATAATTTTTCTTTCTACTCATGAAAAGCCTACTGATCGAATGACCAGTGGGCTACTTGATTTAATCAAGAATGCGGTAACTGCCTAGTGCAATAAAAATTGCTCATTTTAATTAATGCGTTTTATAAATATAATTATCCAACTTAATCTCACTGTAAGTAATCTCTGTCGATGAATTATCAAGTTCTTTAGACGTAATAGCTAACCCTTCACCCGTTTGAATGTAAACTGTTCGATTGGTTACATCATAGCCTGACCAATAGCGTGTATAATCGGTAATTTTCTCTTCTTTATTAGCATGTTCTAATCCCCTTGGCACAATGAGCGGTCTGAAAATTGAGTATAAAGTATTTATACCTTTATCTGACTCGAACGTATCTAACATATTTTTATAGTAAAAGCTACGAATAAAACGAGAAGGAGAAGTATAATCACCTGGAATGCCTAATAATCCATAACCTGTTCCATTTTCAATAGGCTGGAGGGTAGTCGTATTGTTGATCTTTTTTTCAGATACTCCTACATTTTCAAGACCAATGTAATTTCTGATATTCACAGTATGGTAATCATATTCTGGACTATTGGTCATTACATCAATATAGTCATATAATTTAAATCCACCCGACATTACAGGCTCTAACACAATTCCATCCCCTGTAGTATCGATAAACGTATAGTGTAACGGAAACTGTAAGGGAGCCCCCTCATACATAAAAGGCTGATCTGTCAACATGAAATCTACATATGAATTTCTAATCTCTTGAATATTTTTAAAATTTGTTAAGACAAAAGTCACAAACTCTTCCCCCATGACTGGAATCTTACCCTTTGCTTCGATTTCCGTAGTTTTGCTCCTTGTCGCCTCTACCAATACCTGACAGTCACCTGTAAGACCATACTCATTGATACCATCGTATAAAATAGTCGTGTCCTTTGAACATACGCCTAATACCGAGTATTTGCTCTTCCATGGTTTTAATTGACTCTCGATTGTTATGTTTTTTGGTATAGAAACTAGCTTCACATTTAGGTCAATTCCAGAGTCTTCACCAAACATAGACATATTTAAATCCATTGTACGTCCAAAAAATATATCTTTATTTGTTGAAGTTAACGTAATATTTGTACACATTTTTTACACCCTTTCTTAATTGTTCTATTATAAGTATATCATTTTTTAGCATTATCAGGTGATTTATGTATAGTTGATGGTTGATTGTGTTTATTTTATCTGTTCCCAGTGAACTAACTAAGAAGATAACTTATTTTAATAGAACTTAATACACATTATTGTTGATTTCGCTTAATGAACAAATTATCAATAATTATGATCGTCCTTGCTTATAGACTAGCCATCTTATGCTTGGATACTTGTAAACCTAAAAAAAGAAAGTGAGTAAACTTTTTTACTAACTTTCTTTTATTGTTCATTCATTTTTTGGCAGAATTATTTTTTCCTACACTAAAATTGGAAGTGCTCGCTCTAGTACATCATTTTTTTCTGCGCCTTTTTATTAACAGAAACTTTATTCTTCTTTGATTTCAAATTTGCTTACTAGGTAATTATGGGCTTTTTTCACTTTTCTTCCCTCTTACTTTTTCTGCTGAAATCAGCGTTTTCGCTTTAATAACCCCACAATAATTACTTTTGAACATTCCATTATAATTATTGCGGCTATTGCTAGCCCCAATGAAATTACAAACTCTTTTAAGCCAAATATTGCTGGTATAGAAAAGATATTTCGTACACCTGGTAATAGTGTAAATCCATACAACAAACTACAGAATAACACTGCATAATTAACTGCCTTATTCTTAAATATTCCTAGAAGAATTGCTGTTTGACTGTTTGATCTTGCTGGGAAAATCTGTAATGTTCTAGCTAAAATAAGTGTTGAAAAGGCCATCGCTACTCCCAAATTAATTGATTGCTGCATTCCTATAAATTGTGCAATGATGACAGCTCCCCCGATTAATATTCCGCGATACGTAACAGAGATTAATGTTTCACCGGAAAAAATCCCTTCGTTTGGATCCCTTGGCTTACGATGCATTATATTTTTTTCAGCTTTCTCAGTTCCTAAAGCAATCGCGGGAACTGAGTCATTAACTAAATTGATAAATAATAACTGCAGTGCTGTAAACGGGTTATTCCAATCCATAACAAGAGCAAAAACAATAGCGATGATTGCTCCTAAATTCCCCGCAAAAAGATAAGCGACTGATTTTTTTATGTTATCAAATACTTGGCGTCCAACTGCTATCGCCCGAACGATCGAAACAAAGTTATCATCAGTTAATACCATAGCAGCAGCATCTTTAGCGACTTCGGTTCCTGTTCCCATTGCAATTCCAATATCTGCTTGCTTAAGTGCTGGTGCATCGTTTACACCATCACCTGTCATAGCAGAAATATTGCCTTTATTCTGCCAAGCTCTAACGATACGAATTTTATTTTCTGGTGACACGCGAGCGTAAACAGAAACATTTTCCAGTTGTTCACTCAATTCTTCTTCACTTAATTCATCTAATTCCGCTCCCGTTAGTGCCAAATCACCCTTTTCATACAAGCCAATATTTTCTGCAATCGCACGAGCTGTCGTTTTATGGTCCCCAGTAATCATTATCGATTTAATTCCGGCCCTTTTTGCTTGTTTAATTGCATCGAAAACTTCATCACGTGGCGGATCAATCATTGCTAATAAGCCAATGAAAGTAAAATCTGTTTCGTCATCTAGTGTAACTTGTTCAGTATTTACCGGTTTATAGGCAAAAGCTAGAACACGTAATGCTTCTTTGGAAAATTCCTCAATTTTTGTAGTTAATGTTTCAAGTGAACTCCTAACCAGTTTATGCTCTTGATTACTATTTAAATACCGTGTACTTAACGATATGATCACGTCTGGCGCACCCTTGACTAATAACATTTTTTGTCCGTTAATCTCATGAACTGTAGACATCATTTTGCGATCTGAATCGAAGGGCAATTCTGCTAATCGAGGATAAGCTTGTCTAATATCAGTTGGATCAATCGCCAATTTTTCCGCAAAATCAATAAGAGCAATCTCTGTAGGATCACCTATTTTCCTACCTGCTTCATTAATTGAGGCATCGTTCGCAAGAATCGCCGTGTTAAGCAACAAACGTTTATCCTCAGTCAAAAATTCTTCAATATCCATATTTTTTTCGTTAAATAAATATGCTTTCACTACTGTCATTTTATTTTGAGTTAATGTTCCTGTTTTATCCGTACATATAATACTAGTAGACCCCAGAGTTTCTACTGCTGAAAGTTTTCTGATAATCGCATGCTCTTTCGCCATCCGATTAGTTCCTAATGACAATACAATCGTTACAATTGATTGCAATGCTTCTGGAATTGCAGCGACAGCGACAGCGACGGCAAACATAAATGCATTAATCACACTTGGCCAAATATCAGTTGATCCTTCAATAAAAATACGAGCTGTTTGAATACCAAAAATCATTACTGACAGAAATAAAATCGCAATCCCTAATTTTTTTGAAAAATGATCTAGGTTACGCTGTAGTGGTGTTGCATTAGAGGTGGCATTATTTAATAGATCGGCAACTTTTCCAATTTCAGTGGTTGTTCCTATATTTGTAACTAAAAATTTACCGCGACCATATACGACAAGTGTCCCACTAAAAACCATATTAATACGATCCCCAACTTGAGCCGTTTTATGTAATATAGTTACTTTTTTTTCGACTGGAACGGACTCACCGGTCAGCATTCCTTCATCTATTTTTAAACTACTCTCTTCTAATAAACGACCATCTGCTGGAACAAAATCCCCCGTATCTAACAAAACAATATCTCCAACGACTACTTCTCTTGCTGGGATCATAATTGCTTTATTGTCACGTAATACTTTTGCAGAAGGTGACGATAGCTTTTTCAATGCATTGAGAGAGTCCTCTGCCTTTTTTGTTTGAACTACACTCACAATTGAGTTGATGATTAAAACAGCTAAAATAACGAACGACTCGACTATAGAGCCCAAAAGCATCTGTACCATTGCCACAAGCAAAAGTACAACAACCATCACATCTTTGAACGTTTCTAAAAATAGTTTCCAAACTGGTACTTGTTTTCTTCCTTTTAATTCATTATAACCGTTCGTTTCCAGTATTTTTTTTGCTTGCTCATTACAAAGACCTTCTTTATTTGAATCAAATAATTTAATCAGTTGTTCGATTGATTCTTGATAATATGTTTTTTCTAACAATACAATTCCTCCACTTCCAAATATGTCTAGCCTCAAATAAAAAGACCTAAGATAATCATTCTACCGAATCGAATGATTATCTTAGGTCTTACCGTTTAATATAATACCAGAAAATTGACTTCTCAATTAACTTACTGTTGATATTATCACAGCTGTCAAACAGCCGTCAGCTACTCCCCTAAGAGTATAAATTTGATGTTTTTAATAATAACAAAAAATCGAAAATTACACAATATTTTTAACTTATTTACACTTTAGTCAACTCAAGTTTTTAACTTGACACATACACTATTTGCAGATAAAAGGTTAATCAAGAAGATAATGTATACATCCCTCTTTTTAAAACAATAGAAAGAACATTTTAGTTTCAGTTATCGACCTGCCCTTTTCTCCAATCAATTTAGCTGATATTGATGTAACAAACAGACGACATCTTTCTAATTATATAAAAGAAGGCATTAAACAAGTCTTTAGTTATAGTACAAATAATCCTTATCAACTAAAAAATATTTTTACGATGCTATTATAGTATTTTTTTAATAATAACATTATTACTTGTTAGCGATTTATTTTCTGGAAACATTCTATTTAATTTTATAGTTATGTAGCTTTTCAGAACATATAAAAAAACATCATGATTTTCATATGTTTAAAATTCAACAATAATCTAACAGCTCTTATAGTTTATATTTAACTTACAGTCAAAATTGTCACTGAAAAAATATTAGTTCCAACTCTAACTATTTCTAATAATCGTCATACGCTATCAAACTATTCCGTTTTGATCCATTTCTTTACCTAGTGTTCAAAGATTATTTTCTAATCAATTTGTCTTTCAATCTTTGGTTGATTGATTAATGTCAAGTTACCCAAAAGAGTCCAGCTCAATTATTATATTATTCATAGTTTCTCTTTTTCTACCAAAAAACAATTTCTTCTCAACTCCCCATTATTCCTAACCAAAAGTGCTAGTTCTCTAAAACAAAAAAAAGTCAACCTCCCTCAAGAAGTTAACTTTTCCAACTCAACATCCAAACTTGATTTGCATCCCGTTTGGATCTTGAATGGTTATTTGGTCATTCTCATTTACATATTCGATCGACGTCTCATCAAGATAGTTAACAAATAACTCAAACTCCTCTTTAGACGGTAATTGAAACGAATACCAAGCCAAACCTAACTGATTTTCACCAATCAAGGCTATATTTCGACCATTCCAAGTATTTGTCCCAATATGATGATGGTACAATCCTGCGGCAAAGAATTTAGCTCTACCACCAAAATTAGACTTCAAAGAAAACCCAAGCTGTTCATAGAATTTCTCGGTCTCATCTAAGTCCGCTACTTGTAAATGGACATGTCCAATTTTTGATCCTAGTGCCATCCCTAACCATTGACCATCAGAGGCTGCAACGACACCGTCGGCATCCAACTCTTCCGTCACACCAATAATTTCTCCATCAGCCTGAATATCCCATTCAGTCATTGGTTTATCTCGATAGATTTCGATACCATTGCCTTCTGGGTCAGTCAGATAAATGGCTTCACTATAGCCATGATCAGCAGCACCAATTTCAATATTATTTTGCATCAGCCATAAAAGACTATTGCCTAAATCTTTACGAGAAGGTAAGAGAAAAGCAGTATGATACAATCCTGTCGTTTTGTTATTCACCACAGGATCAACAAGTTCTTCTAAAACCACAATGGATTCAGAAGCATCTTGTGCACCTAAGAAGGCTGTCTTTCCTTCTTTTTTCAGTAAAACAAGTCCAATCATCTGCGTATAAAAGTCTATCATTGCTTCTAGATTTCCAACGTTCAATTTCACTTGTTTTACGATCGTTGTTTTCGGTAATGCATACACCATACTTTTCTCCTCCATTTGCTCGTAATTAGTTAAATTCTAAGAAACGCGCGCTATCTTCCATGTATTCTTTTTCGCCAGCTTCAGCTTCGATCGAACCAAAAACAAGTTGTGCTCTTAATTTCCAGTTGCTTGGAATAGACCATTCTTTTGCTACAGCTTCATCAATTACTGGGTTGTAATGTTGTAAGTTAGCACCGATATTTTTTTGAGCTAATGCAGTCCAAACGTTTGCTTGAGTCAAACCACTTGCTTGTTCTGACCATACTGGGAAGTTATCCGCATATAATTCAAATTGTTCTTGTAAATTTTTCACGATATCCATATCTTCAAAGAAAAGTAATGTTCCCGTTCCAGCTGCAAAACTTTGTAATTTCGCTTGTGTATTTGGGAAAGCTTCTGCAGGTGTCAAAGGTTTCAAAGCTTCTTCTGTCATTGACCATAATTTTTTATGGGCATCGTCGAATAAGAAAACCACTCGTTGTGTTTGTGAGTTGAAAGATGTTGGACTTTCTCTAACGATTTCTTTCACGAAAGCTGTGATTTCTTCGTGTGATTGAGGTAAGTTATCTCCTAAAGAGTAAATTGAACGGCGTTTTTTTAAAGCTTGAATAAATTCTGTCATGTGTATTGCTCCTTTTCTTTTTCAATTAATTTTTAGATTACTTTCACAGTATATACTCTTACTAAAAGTAAGTAAAGTGATTTGTCTTACTTTTTATAAGTTTTTTTCAAAATAAAAGAAAAAAGCCTAAGACAAGAGATTTCTCGCCTTAACCTTTTCTCTGGTTATTTAAAAATCAAAAGTGTAATGAATGTAATAATTGCTGGCAACCCCTGTTTTATCAAAATTGATTTAGAGGAAGTCAGACCCCCATAAACTGCTGCAACAACCACACAAAGAATAAAGAATGTCACGACACTCCAACTATTAGCTGCAAAAAATGCACCCCATAAAATTCCTGTCGCTAAAAAGCCATTATATAGTCCTTGATTTTTGAATAAGGTCTGTACTCTAGGATCAGCCAAAAATTCTTTATCTAAGCCAAAACTACGCTGTGCTGTAGGGGAAGTTGTTTGGAACATTTCTAAATATAAAATGTAATAGTGTTCAAGTGCAACAATCACAGCTAACACTAAGGGAATAACATGCATCGAATTGCTCCTCCTATTTCCAAGTTGTAATATCAGTTGCTGGTAAGCGATAAGATGGGTAGCCTTCTTCATTGGCTTTACCGATTGAAACGATCATTACTGGATAGTAACGTTCTTTATCCATATCTAATGCTTCAGCAATGTGTTCGCGCTCAAAACCACCGATTGGATTTGTATCATAACCATATGCTCTTGCTACTAACATTAAATTCATTGCAGCTAATGCACCATCGATCGTTGCCATTTCTTTTTTATCTTCCATCGACATTTGTTCAAATAATGGACTTAAGACTTCTAATTGACGTTCTTTGACTTCTTTAGGCATCAGCTCTTGTTCAACTGCTGTCCCGTAGATTTTCTCTGCATGTTCAAAACTATTTAAATCGCCAAAAACAACGATCATAGCAGCAGATGTTTCATTTTGTACTTTATTAAAACGAACCAAAGGAGCTAAGACATCTTTTCCTGCATCACTTTCAACAACAACAAAGCGCCAAGGTTGCATGTTCACTGAAGAGGGTGCTTTTACTGTATCGTTGATGATTTGTTCCATTTCTTCACGACTGATTTTAACTGTCGGATCGTAGTTACGAATTGATCTTCTGCCTTTCATAATCGTATCAAAATTATTTTCTATATATATGTTTTCCATTATATCCCTCTTTTCTCTCGTTTGTTCGATTGTTTTCGAACATTTAAAATATAGCACTCTCTAAGTAATATGTAAAGTAGAAAGTTTATGTTATAATCTGTTTATGAAAAATAAAATGACTACTGATAACAATGATCTTGTTCTTCAAGCGTTACAAGCAATTAGTGATCCGATCCGTTTAAACATTGTTACTTGTTTACTGATTGATGGTGAAAAACGAATAACGTCAGAAAAATACAATATTGTAAAATCCACCTTATCTCATCACATAAAATTACTCAAAGACGCTCAACTGATTCAGGAAATCAAAATTGGCACGACTAAAACCTATGTTTTAAATCAAGATTATATCCAGCAAGAATTACCAGGATTACTAGAACTAGTTCGCTTTAGAGCAGGAAAAACAACGAAATAAACCATCCTCAATACACATATAGATTGAGGATGGTTTATTTGTTTAGTCAGCCATTTTTACAATGATTTTCCCAACGGCATGATGGGTTTCACTCAATGCATGTGCATCATAAACCCCTTGTCTAGAAAATGGGAAAACTTCGCCAATCACTGAAATTACTTTACCTGAAGCCATTAAATCAGCAATTTCTTGAAGCTGTTTGCCATTTGTTTGAAGCCAAATGCTTTCGGCATGGATATTTTTTTCTTTAGCCAACGCTTCATCTGCGATGCCAACGATTGAAATCAAACGTCCTGTATTTGGTTTTAGTACAGAAAAACTTGATTTTTGGATATCGCCACCCATCGTATCAAAGACTAAATCGATATCTGTCAGCACTTCAGCAAAATTGGTTGTATGATAATCGATGATTTCATCTGCCCCTAATTTTTCTAATAGATCATGATTTTTCTCACTGGCCGTCGTAATGACATAAGCTCCCGCTTGTTTTGCTAATTGGATTGCATACGTACCAACACCACCAGCTCCTGCATGAATCAAAACTTTTTCGCCACTTTGAAGTTTTCCATGATCAAAAAGTGCTTGTAATGCCGTTAATCCAGCTAAAGGAACAGCTGCGGCTTCTTCGAAACTAATATTCTCTGGAATTTTCGCTAATAGATTTTCATCCACGATCGTTTCTTCTGCATACGTGCCAAAACGGGTTGTTTCAGGACGAGCAAATACTTTATCGCCCACTTTCCAGTCAGTCACTGAGCTGCCCACTTCGGTGATTACGCCTGCCACATCCCAGCCTAAAATAATTGGAAACGGCCAGTCAAACATTTGTTTCAAATATCCTTCTCTTAATTTCCAGTCGATTGGATTGATCGATGTTGCCTGTTCTTTGACAAGGACTTGGTTTTCTTTTAATTCAGGTAATGTTACATCTTGCTCAACTAATTCTTCTTTACCACCATATTGATTGATGACTACTGCTTTCATGTTTAGGGTTCCTCCGTTTTGTTTAAATGTGAACTCAGTATACTCTTTATTTTTTATTTAGGTAAAAAATATGCTTACAAAAAATAAGAACAAAACGCTGACCGTTTTGTTCTTATCCATATTTACTACTTATTCATAACGTAATGATTCAATTGGATCTAGTTTCGCTGCTCTTCTTGCTGGCAGTGTTCCTGCAAGGAAGGCAATTCCCATGATTACTAGAATAATCACAGCAGAGGACGATGCTGAAAATTGAATCAAGGTAAAGCCTGTTAATGATTTTAAGAAGGAATCAGCTGCAATTTGATTGATCAATGCACCTGCTCCGACTGCTCCTAAAATTCCTAATAAAGAACCTAAAAATCCAATCAATGCTGCTTCTACACTGAAAATCGTAAAGACTTTCCCACTGCTAAGTCCCATGGCTTTCATCAAACCGATTTCTCTAGTACGTTCTTGCACTGACATATATAATGTATTGATGATCCCGAAGCTTGCCGCTAATAAGGCAATCGCACCAAACATTGTTAGAACACCTGTGATTGCATTGATCACGTTTCTGATCATACCAATCTGGTCTTCAACTGTTTGTCCCATATAGCCTGCTTTATCTAAGCGTTCTTTCACATCTGCGATTTCTGTTTTGGTTACATCTTTACTCATTTCACCCATGATCAGACCGTATTGTCCTTTCATCGCTTCTGGTAATCCTTCTTCGTTGATTTTTGAGATTTCATCAGCAAGAGAACGGTTCATTAACGACATCCCGCCTTGGATCAAGCTTGTATTACGGACACCAACGATGGTCGCTTCTACTACTTTTTCTTCTCCAGTAGCAGCTGAGGGGGCTGCAATTTTAACGGTTTTCCCAATTGCTTCTTCACTTGATTTATAGCCTAAAGATTTCACATATTCTGGCGCTAAATTGATTTGAAACTCTGAACTATTTTGATCTGCCGCTTTACCTGCTTCCAAATCTACACTCAATTCTTCTACCATCGGCATTCCTGAAAAGACATATTTTTCATCGTTCTTTCCTGAAATATAACTTGTTGAAACAGATTTCATTGCTTCCGCATTTTTGATTCCTTTGATTTCTTTAATTTTTTCAAGATCTTTGCTATCTAAAGCTTCTTGTTGCTGCATAGAACTTGTTTTTTTGTCCTCATCATATTTCTGTGGTTCGCCTTCTTCACCAGTGCTCCCACTCATTTTTGGTTGGATCATGATTTGATTTTGACCACCGACACTACCAACTTGTTTATCGATGTAATCATTGACCCCAATATTGACTCCGGTTGTCAGTGAAATTGTAAATGCTCCTATAAAGATGGCTACGATCGTTAGAATCGTCCGCCCTTTGTTACGCATTAAATTTGAACTAGCTGATTTTAAAATATCACTAAATTTCATTTATTCGTTCCCTCCCACAATTAATCCGTCGCGAACATGGATTTGTCGATCACAACGCGCAGCAAGTTCTGGATCATGCGTGACAATAATCAGAGTGATTCCTTTTTCTTTGTTCAAGTCAAATAGTAGCTGCTCGATCTTATCACCTGTCGTCGAATCTAGGTTTCCTGTAGGTTCATCTGCAAAAATGATTTTAGGATTATTAACTAAAGCACGTGCAATACAAACTCGTTGTTTTTGGCCACCAGATAGGTTGTTGGCTTTATTATTGACTTTGTCATCTAATTCAACGGCTCTCAGTGCTTCAAGTGCCATTTCTTTACGTTTACTATTTGAAATACCGCCGATTTTTAACGGTAACATAACATTATTTAAGACTGTATCTTTAGAATTCATGAAAAATTGCTGAAATACAAATCCAAATTGTTTATTTCTTGTTTTATCTAACTCTTTTTTACTGATACTCGTTACATCTTGATCATTTAATAAAATTTCACCTGATGATGGTTTATCTAACAATGCTAAAATATGCATAAATGTTGATTTTCCTGATCCACTTTTCCCGATGATCGCAACCGATTCACCTTCTTCTACTTTTAGATCCACACCTTTTAATGCATCAAACTTTGATTCATTACGGCCATAGCTTTTCTTGATATTTCTTGCTTCAATTACAGACATGTTTTCCCCTCCATTGATTCTATCATTGTTTGTTTGATTACATTATTTTTTCCCAAACCAGTTTCCCCTATTTTCATTTACTCCTTCCTGCTTCTTTCTCTTATCATTTTGCGGTAATTACTCCCTCTTGTCATGGTACCTAAGACCTATATTTTACGGACTTAAGTTTGATAAAAAAACAACATCCATCAGCTGTTAGCGCTAACAAACATTGTTTTACAATACTTTTTATAACAAGCAACTGAGCATAAATTCACATAGGATACCTCAGTTCTTCAGCAACATCAATAAAGTTAAGGTTCGAATTGCTACTTTATGCAAGTTTGATTTGGCCTCATCCATCGCTTCAGCCAGTGTCGTAATACGATCAATGATTGGGATGATCACCGAAACACCTTCCTCACTAAATCGTTTTTGCTCCCCAGTAAAACTACCTACGAAAGCGATCACTGGTACATTGTATTTTTGAGCGATCCGCCCAATTCCAACAGGTACCTTTCCCTGAAGGCTTTGATCATCCAACTGACCTTCACCAGTAATGACTAAATCAGCTTGTTCAATCGCTGTTTCTAAATTGGTTTGTTCCGAAATAAATTCAAACCCAGAACGAATAGTTCCTTTTAAAAAGACTCTGATAGCAAAGCCAAGTCCGCCCGCTGCACCATCTCCCACAAAAGAAGCATCTATTCCACTTACTACTTTTTGATAATGTTTCATATTGCCTTCGTAGTTGGACAATTCATCCTTCGTTAATCCTTTTTGCTGCCCAAACATGTAGACAGCGCCTGATGGACCAAGTAAAGGACTCTCCACATCAGAAGCAATCAAAAACGTAATATCTGCTAGACATGGATCTAAACGGTGCGTCGAATAATGAGCGATTTTCCCCAGGCTACCACCATTAGCTGACAACAGCTGGTTTTCATGGTCAAAAAATTCAATACCTAAGGCACTAAGCAAACCAAGTCCGCCATCAACAGTTCCTGTTCCGCCTAACCCAATCACAATCGTTTGAGCTCCGTGACCAACCGCTGCCAAAATCAGTTCTCCAGTCCCATATGAAGAGGTATTTGCCGGATGAGTCTTTTCAGTCCCATCTAAATACTGAATACCAGAAGCTGCAGCTGATTCAATCACAGCTAATTTCTTTGAATCAAACCAGCCAAAATCAACATTCACTATTTTTCCGTTTAACGCTTGAACGGGAACTGTTACTTTTTGTCCATTACCATTTTTCACAACGGCTGAAACGGTTCCTTCACCACCATCAGCAATCGCGACGGCTTTGACTTCGTGTCCTCTTTCAGTAAATAGGTCCGTAATGATTTGATTCGCTTCAATACTGGACATTGATCCTTTCATAGAATCAATCGCTGTTACAACCTTCATCTTCAGCCCACCTTTTGTATACGTTTTTTCTTTTTATTTTACCATCAATTTTCTTAGCTGTAGCGGAACAAAACAGACTAGGACAAAACATTTCTGTTTTTATCTTAGCCTGTTTTACTCTATTTTTCCAACATTCGATAACCGATCCCGATCTCTGTCAAAATATATTCTGGTTCAACTGGATTATCTTCGATTTTTTTGCGAATATTCGACATATTGACTCGTAAGGTTTGACTCTCATTACTATAAGGTCCCCAAACTTTTTGCGAAATAGACGTGTGTGTCAGCACTTTTCCAATATTTTCACCGAGTACTTGGATGATTTTGTATTCATTTGGCGTTAGGTGGATCACTTTTCCTTGCTTAGTAACGGTATGATGTTCAATATCGATGCATAACTCACCATTGATGATTTTTTTTATTTCTGCTGGAGCATTAATATTATTACTGGCATGTCTTAACGCTGTTCTGATCCTAGCAAGTAATTCTGGAGTACCAAAAGGTTTGGTAATATAGTCATCCGCACCTAGATCCAACGCTTCGACTTTGTTATTTTCATGATCACGAGCGGAGATAATAATGATCGGTATAGGAGATGTTTCCCGAATTTTTTTCAAGACTTCGATTCCATCTTGATCAGGCAACCCTAGGTCTAATAAAATCAGATCCATTGACCACATCCGAAATGTCGATAGACCTTCTAACGCAGAATGAGCTAAATGAATCGTGTGTTTTTCTTTTTCTAAAACAGCACCAATAAATTCAGCAATCACATCGTCGTCTTCAATAATCAAAATCGTGGCCATTATTTTTGCTCCTTTCTCTCAAGCGGTAAAGTAAAGGTGAAAATTGCGCCGCCTTGCGGTTTGTTGGCCGCATTAAGGGTACCATCATGCGCCATAATGATCGTTTTAACAATCGATAATCCGATGCCCATTCCACTTTTAGAGTCCACTGGTGTACTTTGTTTCGCCATCCCATTATACAATACCTTGATTTGTTCTGCAGTCAAGCCTTTCCCTTGATCTGCTACTTCAAAGATGATTTCTTTTTCGTATAATGAAACTGAAACATGAATTGGAGTGCTAGTGTCTGAATGACGAATCGCGTTTTCCATCAAATTAAACAAAACTTGTTCAATCAAAATAGAATCCATTGGAACTAAAACAAATTCATCTGGCAACGTTACAATGATTTCACTGTCTGGATAACTTTTTCTGATCCGCTTAATCGCCGAAGCGACGACTTCTTCCGCGGCTTCTTTACTTTTGGCAACTTTCATTGTTTCTTCATTGATTCGCGTGATCGACAATAGGTTTTCGACCATGCGAATCAGCCAATCTGCATCTTCTTTGATTCCGACAAGTAGTTTCCGCTTCGTTTCTTCAGGGAGTTTACTCGTATTGCTGTCATCTAAAATCGTTTCTACAGAACCAGAAATTCCAGTAAGCGGTGTTCGTAAGTCATGGGAAATCGCCCGCAGTAAATTCCCACGCATCCGTTCTTTTTCACTTTCGAATAAAATTTGCTGCCGTTCTGAGGTTGATTTGTTCTGTTCAATAGCTAAAGCCAGTTGCGTAGAAATCAATTCTAAAAAGCTGATGACTTCATCTGTGATTGGATTTTCTTTACTTTTTTCGATGCCAATAACTGCTAAGGTGATTCCATTTGATAACACGGGTAAATAGAGTGCTTTGGCACCCATTAATGTATCTGTTCCATAACCTGCCTGTTTTTGATTGACAAATACCCAGTTAGCAACCGCCAATTCCTCCAGACTTCTCAAAGGTCCTTTAATTGGTGCACCAGTTGGATTTTTCAGCTCATATTCCCCATATAAAACAACTTCTCTATCCAACATATTCGATAAATAGTCAGCGGTTGTCGCTAAAATTTCTTTTTGATCGTGAGTAACAAGGTATTTCTTGTTGAGTTCATATAAAATTTCTAGTTGATGTTCACGTTTCATTGCATAAAAAGCTTGTTTTTTGATTTGCATCATCAAGTTACTAACTAATAATGCCACTAAAAGCATGAAAATCAACGTCACTGGATACCCTTGTTTATAAACGGTTAAGGAATATAGTGGCTCAACAAAAAACCAGTTGAACATCAAAACACTAGCAATCGAGGCCAACGCCGCCCACAAATAGCCTGTGGTTATTCGTGCTACCAGCAACACAAAAAGAATGTAGATCAAGATCAAATTTTGATCTCCAATGTCAAAATATGAACCTAATTCAGATAACAACGTTGCAATTACCAGCAATCCGATCGTCATATAAAAGTCTTTCCAGGTAAAAATACTTTGGAGATTCTTTTTCTTAGCAGCATACTTATTTAATAAGTATTTATTAGACTGATAGGGAACTAAATGAATATCGACCTCTGGGATAAAACCGACTAATTCATCTTCTAAATCTGGACGATACAGACGAATAAAACGAGAGCGCTTGATCGCTTTTCCCATTACCAAATCGGTAACACCACGCATCTGCACATATTGAATGATCGTTTCTCTTTGATTATCACTCTCTAAGGTGATCACTTCACCACCAAGTTTTACAGCTAATTTTGAATTATCTGACTCTGAATGCTCAGACATATCCTCCAAAATTTCCAATGCAATCCATTCGGTCCCTAATGCTTGTGCCAAACGAGCGGTCCAGCGGAGGCATTTTTTTGTCATATCAGGATTCGTTTCATCAATGATCGTCAGTAATTTAGAATGGATACCTGTATTTTTTTGTGTTTCCTGCTGGTTACTTGTATTGATGTGATCTGAAGCTTTACGAATCGCCAACCCCCGTAATAAGGTTAAATTATCTGTTTTGAAAAAATTAGCCATTGCTTTTTTGGCATTTTCTGAGTGGTAGATTTTCCCTTGTTTCAGGCGTTCCAACAGCTCTTCTGTTTCAATATCGACGACTTTTAATGAACTTGTTTCAAAAAAAGTGTCTGGTACGGTTTCGGAAATATGAACACCCGTAACTTGTTCAACTACGTCGTTCAAGCTTTCAATATGCTGGACATTGACCGTTGTATAAACGTCGATCCCCGCTTTCAACAATTCTTCAATATCTTGGTATCTTTTTTTATTCCTAGTACCGATCGCATTTGTATGCGCTAATTCATCAACCAAAATAATATCTGGTTTAGCTTGTAAAGCAGCATCTACATCGAATTCATTGATCGTGATCCCTTTATAGTCATACTCTTTTATTGCTAAAGCAGGCAAACCGGCTACTAATGCTTCTGTTTCTGGACGGGCATGTGGTTCTACATAGCCAACTAAAACAGTTTTACCTTCTTCTTGTTGTTCATGGGCTTCTTTTAACATAGCGTAAGTTTTCCCTACGCCAGCTGCATAACCGAAGAAAACCTTCAGTCGACCAGACCTCAGGCTTTGTTCGTTTTTCTTCCATTTTTCTAATAAGTGTTCCGGATCTAAACGTTGCTCTTCCACTTTTTATGCCACCCTTTATGCCTAGATTGAAACAGAAATAGTTAACTTCCAAAAATAAATTGGAATTCTTTCTATATCAATCATTTATTCAGACTCGTCTAATAATTGATTGACACCTAATACATTCACACGTTGCGAATCGACCGGTCCGATTTTAAGTCCAGTGATATTTTGTTTGATTATAACACGGACTTGGGTATTTTTCATATTTCTGGCAGCAGCAATCCGCTCAACTTGAGTCATTGCCGCTTCAATTGAGATTTCAGGATCCACACCACTTGCGGAAGCTGTGACTAAATCAATCGGAACTTCTGTTGTATCAGCCTTTTGCACACGCTCTTCAACTCGAGATTGTTGTTCCTTTGAAACAGGTGATAATTGGCTAGCTGGTTCTGAACGTCCATGTAGATATTTTGCTTCTTTAAAGGGTTGTCCAATTAATTTTGAGCCCTTGATAACCATTTTATCGTCCTTTTGTTCTTTGACTAGACTACCATTTGCCTGTGTTGGAAACAGAACTTGACCAACAGCCGTAACAGCAGCAGTATAGATTACACCACAGATAATGGTAAACAGTAGTAAACTTTTTAGTGAAGCAATCATTATTTTTTTCATGTGTCTTTTCTCCTATCTTTTATTGAAAGGTTAATGCTTTAATTCAAAATCAAAGTCAAAATGATATCGATCAACTTGATAGCGATAAATGGAGCGATGACACCGCCTAATCCATAGACAAGTAAGTTGTGACTTAAAATTTTGCTAGCTGGTTTTTCTTTATAAGATACCCCTTTTAAGGCTAATGGAATCAACGCTACGATAATGAAAGCATTGTAGATGATGGCGGATAAAATGGCGGTTGTTGGACTAGTTAGTTTCATAATATTTAGAGCATCCAATGATGGATAGATGCTAAAGAATAAAACTGGAATGATCGCAAAATATTTTGCAATATCATTCGCAATACTAAATGTCGTCAAAGCACCACGCGTCATCAGTAATTGTTTGCCAATTTTGACGATACTGATTAATTTCGTTGGGCTGGAATCTAGATCGATCATATTCCCCGCTTCTTTGGCTGCTTGTGTTCCTGTATTCATCGCTACTGCAACATCTGCTTGAGCTAATGCTGGAGCATCATTGGTCCCATCACCCGTCATAGCAACCAAATGGCCTTTTTCCTGATAATCACGAATCAAGCTCATTTTATTTTCTGGTGTTGCTTCTGCCAAGAAATCATCGACACCTGCTTCAGCTGCAATAGCCGCGGCCGTCATGGGATTATCCCCTGTGATCATGATTGTTTTAATGCCCATTTTACGCATATCTTCAAACTTTTCTTTAACCCCATTTTTTACGATATCTTTTAAGTAGATCACACCAAATACTTGATTATTTTTAACCACAACCAGTGGGGTTCCACCTTCATTGGCTACACGCTGAACGATCGTATCACATTCTTCTGGATAAACATTTCCTTTAGCTTCAACATATTGTTTCATTGTATCAGCAGCACCTTTACGAATTTCATCACCTTGATAGTCGATCCCGCTCATCCGAGTTTTTGCTGTAAATTCGATAAACTCAACTTCAACATGATTTAATTCCCGACCGCGAATATCAAATTTTTCTTTCGCTAAAATAACGATACTGCGTCCTTCAGCTGTTTCATCTGCTAATGAGGATAGTTGCGCTGCATCCGCCAAGTCATATTCGCTAATTCCTTTTACTGGAATAAATTCACTTGCCCGGCGATTACCTAAAGTGATGGTTCCAGTTTTATCTAATAATAAAATATCCACATCACCAGCGGCTTCAATTGCACGTCCACTCATAGCAATAACATTTTCTTTATTTAAGCGACTCATACCAGCAATCCCGATTGATGAAACCAATGCACCAATCGTCGTTGGTGCCAAACAAACTAGTAAAGCAATGATCGTCGTTAATGCTAAGGCTGAACCGTTGCCTACAAGCTCACTTGAAAATTTTGTAAAAGGCAATAACGTTGCTGAAACGACTAAGAAAATAATCGTCAACATAATCAAAATAATTTGTAATCCAATTTCATTCGGTGTTTTTTTACGTTCTGTCCCTTCCACCATCGAAATCATTTTATCCAAGAACGATTCTCCATTTTCAGCGGTCACTTTGATCACCAAATAGTCAGAAACAACCGTTGTACCACCTGTAACAGCACTACGATCACCGCCAGATTCCCGAATTACTGGTGCAGATTCTCCTGTGATGGCACTTTCGTCCACCGAAGCTGCACCATCGACCACGTCTCCATCCATTGGAATTTGTTCATTAACTGCTACATAAACGAGGTCACCCTTTCTTAATTCTGAAGACTGGATTTCAGTAAATTTTTTGAGTGCCGCGTCTTCTATTGATGCAGCTTTATGAGCAACAACCTCTTTTTTAGCTTGTTTTAAACTCTCTGCTTGCGCTTTCCCCCGACCTTCAGCAATCGCTTCAGCAAAGTTAGCAAATAAAATCGTCAGCCACAAAATAACGGTGATGGCTAAAATAAAGAATGGTTCTGCATCTGTATACCCTGCAAAGGTTAAAACGTATAGAATCGTAGTCAAAATTGCGCCCAAATAAACAACCAACATGACTGGATTTTTTATTTGAATGCTTGGTGCAAGTTTCTTAAAGGATGATCGAAAAGCATCGATATAAACATGACGTTTGCTTTGTGTATTTTTCACTTGTTTCCCCTTCTTTACCTTATTTTGTCATAAAGTGTTCAGCAATCGGTCCCAATGCCATAGCTGGCAAGAAGCTCAGAGCCCCAATCACTAAGATCACAATGATCAACATGGTGACAAATGTTGCATTTGTCGTTGAAAGTGTACCTGATCCAGTTGCAACGATTTTCTTTTTCCCTAAATTGGAAGCTAGATAAATCACTGCTAACATCGGAATAAAACGAGAAAGAATCATGATCAGTCCACCTAATATGTTTAAGAATGTCGTATCTGTCGTCAAGCCTGCAAACGCACTGCCGTTGTTATTGGCTAGCGATGAAAATGCATAAAGAATTTCAGAAAAACCATGCGGTCCTTGATTGTTCAGCCAAGACATTGCTTGCGGATTCAAAATAAACAACATCGTTCCGATCAATGTCAGTAATAACGGCGTTAAAATCACTAAACACGCCATTTTCATATCAAAAGGCTCGATTTTCTTCCCTAAATATTCGGGTGTTCTTCCTACTAATAAGCCAGCAATAAAGATCGCCAGTAAGATGAATACGATCATGCCATAAAGCCCACTACCAGCACCACCAAAGATGATTTCTCCCAACTGCATTAAAAACATTGGAATAAAACCGCCCAGCGGCGTAAAACTATCCAACATCGCATTGATCGATCCATTAGAAGCTGCTGTCGTACTAACAGCCCAAAGACTAGACCAGCCAATACCAAAACGTGTTTCTTTGCCTTCCATGTTCATTTGACCGATCACGTGCCCAAATTGCGGTCCGTAGTATTCGCTCAAGGTCACACCAATCAAAGCAGCAATCAAAAAGCCTAAAGAAACAATCATGATCGTTCTACCTTGTTTCCAGTCCTTCACAAATAGTCCAAACGCTACGATCAAAGCTGCTGGGATCAAAAGAATAGCAATGTTTTCGATAAAGTTACTGACTAAGTTAGGATTTTCAAAAGGGTGAGCTGAGTTGGCACCAAAATAGCCACCGCCGTTTGTCCCTAATTGTTTGATCGCCACTTGACTGGCAACCGTTCCTAAAGGTAAAAAGATTTTTTCGCCCAGTTCTAAACTCGTAGTTTCAACAGAACCTGCAAACGTTTGAACCACGCCTTGAGAAATCAAGATCAGAGAAATCACAAAAGAAAGCGGGATTAACACATACAAAATAATTTTTGTTAAATCTTGCCAAAAATTCCCAATATGTTTTGTTGTTCGACTTGTAAAGCCACGAAGTAAAACAAATAAGACTGCAATTCCAACACCTGCTGAAACAAAGTTTTGAACAGTTAAACCAAATGCTTGAGTAAAGGGTGATAAAGTATCTTCCCCAGCATAAGCTTGCCAGTTTGTATTTGTAATAAAACTTGCCGCCGTGTTAAACGCCAATGAAAGACTAGTTCCAGGTAGTTGTTCTGGATTCAACGGTAGAAAGCCTTGTCCTAAAAGCATCGCCATTAAGAACATCAATGAAAATAAACTAAAGAATAAAATACTCAAACTATATTGTTTAGCGGTCATTTCTTTTTGAGCCGTCGTTCCTAAAAACGAATAGATTTTTGTTTCAAGTGGACCAATGATTTTGGTCAGAAACGTTTTTTGATTCGTCATTACTTTATGAATATAAAAACCTAACGGAATAGCTAACCCTATCAAAACGATAAAAAAGATTGCTTGTTGGATAAAAATTGCACTCACTGTTGATCCCCCCAAAATAGTTGGTAAAATAAATAAATAAGCAGTAATCCTGCGATAATCCCAGAAATAATCGTCATGAATATTCCTCTCCTTCATTTGATAACATAAGAATATCAAATTTTATATAAAGATAGTGTTAAAGTTGAGGGTGGTTCTTTATACTATCTTTATATTGAAAATAGTATTTATGATTATAGAACGGAGAAAATCTTTAACATAGAAAGTAGGCTGAAATATAGCTCAAAGAGTTATATCTCAGCCTACTAGTATCCAAATAAAAGGTGAAAACGATGGAAGTTTAAGAACTGGGTACTCCGATTTAGCTCCTCATGCCTAATCCTTCATAATCCAAATTTGAACATTATTTTTTATCATTTTTAAGTACTTTGCAATTAATCAGCATTATAAAGCTTTATGAATTTTTAAATTCATAAAATAAGAGATATCAATCCAATTTTTCGTTGAAGGTATATCTTCTACTACAATAAAATTTTGGGAATCACTATCTTCAAGTGTATAATTAGAAATACACAAATCACAGTTTAGTTCATCCCCGACTTCTTTTGAAAGAAATCCTTCTCTTCCACAATAGACATCTACTATTTTAGGAAACTTATTTTTCATCAAATATGCTAAAAACACTTCATGTTCTGCTCCTAAATCACTGTACACAAACACCACTAATTTAGAATGCTTTTTATCTAACTGCTCATAAAGCTTATTCCATTGAAAAAAGGTCTCATGTACTAACTCTTCATAATAGTCAGAACACCAAGGAAATTTCGTTTGTTTTTCAAGTAAACTTACTGTATCCTCAACCGCCTGGGCATAGATAGGATAACTTCTTTTGATTGACACACTAGATTGAGCAAAACGATTATGTATAATGTACTCTTGAAAAGGATAAACCCTATGTCTGGCATAAATAAATTGTATCCAATGGCTAAGCTCAATTTTGTTTTTTTCAGCAATCGTTATGTCTAACAAAGAACAAAGATGCTCTATATATTTATCACTCCATTGTTTAACTACATTTTTTTCTTCAAGATCTACCCAAATAGACTCCCACCAAAATATAGATTGACAAAAATTCTGACAATTAATTTTTGGATACCCCAAGCTCAACGTTTTTTCTATTTTTTCAAAAATATCTTTATTGGTATGCCTATGTTTACTAAATTCATACTCAATTGAAGAGGCAAAGCCTTGTTCTTCGCGAATAATTGAAATAGCTATTGAATACATCAAAAATTTCATTGAGTTAAGTGTAATCTTAAACGGAAAAATTTTTATTGCGCTGTTGACAAGTTCATAAATATAGTTTTTATCAATAGGAAAAGGCCATTCATATTCTTCATATGCTTCACAAAAATAAAGCATTAGAAACAAACGGATTTGTAATTCATTATCCCCTGACAAAGCATATGTATCTAGATTATGAGTAATCTCAATATTGCGATCTTTTAAAACAAGTTTTAACCTTCTATAGCTTCTATATAAACTTGATTCACTAATATACAAACGCTTTATATGAAATGATGTATCTTTATTTGGATAAAAAAAGAACGATTCAAGTAATGCTAAATCACTAGAATTTTTCATCATTTTTTTATACAATTCACTAACTGCGTGATTTTTATTCATAAACACACGAATACCACGTTTTTTCGAGATTTCCATAATAACATAATCTGGCCATTCGTTTTCAAAATAGCTACAATCTGATAATAAAGTTTGTTGCGAACATTTCATCTGCTTGGTCAACTCTTTCATTGGTGTCCATTGATTTGAATGAATCAAAATATCTAATAATCTGACTCGCCGGATCATCGTATTTTGGATCAAACGTTCCATTTTAATTCCTCCTCCTAAAAATTGAAGAAACCCAAACTCACGAGTTCACTTATATAATAAACCAATAAAATAAAAAAACATACTATTTTGCATGATATATAGATAAAATTGAGAGCAGAACAAAACGAAAGATCCGTTTTATTTTGCGCTCTTACTCTATTTAGTCAGCAAAAAAAAATTTTTGAAAATAGACATTTCCCGCTTTTTTTCGGTCTCATTCAAAACTATTTTGATGCAAAAACCATCAGATTTTCAGTATCTGAAATACAGGTTTGCAAGGTTATTCTTTCACCTCCAGTTGTTCCAACTGTTTGATCCCAATAATCAACACCTGTAGCTAGTTCTTGTCCAAAATCATCTAAATGAAAAATATTGTTTATCGTATAATTCGTCATCTTCCCACTGCTATCACTTACAGTAATTGACTGACCTATCCTTACACTAAACAAAACAGAAAAGACGCCAGGATTATGACCTATAAAATGTGTGTTTGCCCCATCATCACCCGATTGTATAGGCATTCCTCCCCATGTTGATGCACTACCATTAGAATTATTATCAATTATTGCTTGCCCTGATCCCTGCCCGCCATTTTGATAAGGAATTGTCACCCCGTTGATAATTAATACATTGGGTTGATTATCAGAAGCAACTGGTTCTTTAGGAACCGTTTCATTCACTTGAGAGGATTGCTCAAAATTACTTGCCGGCTCGCTCGATTCAATACTTTTTGACTCTTCTTTCTTTGGTTCTTCTGATATGAACGGTTGAGAAGAGATAGCCGTATGACTGTTTGGGTCAGCGATAACTGTAATTTCTCTTGTTTTCGTCGTTTGATTGTTATTAGAATCTGAAACTGTATAGTCTAATCGGTATAGCCCTTCTTTCGAAGAATCCACTATTCCAGAAACGTTCACTTTACTATTGAGATCACCATCTACATTATCTTTGACACTAACATCAGCCAAAGGATCAAATTCTTGATCTTTATATATAGTTGAATCCTTTAACGTAATGGTAGGAGCCACAGTATCTACAATTGTTAAACGAATAATCCCTTGAGTCGTATCAGTTTCTTTTTTGAATCTAACATTTATATTAGTTGTCCCAATTTTTGTGAGATCAAAATTTGTGGTTTCAATTTCTAACCCTTCAATTTCTTTTGATGTGATGTCAAATATTTCTTCCACTGAAATTTTTTCGCCATACTCAATCGTTTTATATCGCGTGCCAGAAGGTAGCTCTGTTCTTTTAACTTCAAGCACTTCACTTTTTTTAGTATCAGCAAAATTTTCTGCTTGATCCGATAAAATAAATAAAACTAGTGTCGCTACTAAAACAAGAATGGTATACACCAAAATAGACCCTTTTAAAAAATTCTTTTTCATATTATCAACCTCTCAATTTCTTTTTTTTTGAACTTGAGACTCATAATAATACTTATTGTCTTGATATCCTATTCATTTGTTTTGATTACCGAACAAAAAAACACTTTATAGTTGATGTATCAACAAATTTCAATTTTTTTAAATTTTTAAATTATCTGAAATTGGTCTACTTAACATTCGATTTTTAATTAAACATTCTTTAGATAAACTTAACCTAATTGATTTAATAGACAAAAGAACTTCAACAGTTAGACGACACCTAACTATTGAAGTTCTTTATTTAGTATACAATCTTTAATTAAGCTTTTTTGGAAAATAATGACTTTAAAATAAATACACTGTTTGTTATGATTATACTCGTTAAGAAGATGGACAATAGTAAAAAGGAACTTTTTTTCCAAATTAAAAAAGCAAGCAATAATAAACAAAAACTATTAATTGATAATTTAAGTATCATTCTTTTTCCCATAATTTTTCCTTTACAAATATTTTTTCTTTACGTTCTAACCTTAGCCTTTTAAATAGTATATTACAAGTTTTTTTATATGTTAATAATTAATCAGTAAGTAATTTTTCAATATCTCTAGCGATTTTTTCTGGTTCAACAGTCGGTGCAAAACGTTTCACAACGTTGCCTTCACGATCTACTAAGAATTTGGTAAAGTTCCACTTGATCGCGCCACCTAAAATCCCACCTTTTTCCCCCTTCAAAAAATCATATAACGGATCAGCATTTTCTCCGTTGACATCGATTTTTCCAAACGTTTGAAAAGTTGTTTGATACGTCAATTGACAAAAGTCACTGATTTCTTGGTTCGTTCCAGGTGCTTGATGACCAAATTGATTACAAGGAAAGTCTAAAATTTCCAACCCTTGTTCACGATACTTTTTATACAAAGCCTCTAAGCCTTCATATTGAGGTGTAAAACCGCAGCCAGTCGCTGTATTTACGATCAAAAGTACTTTTCCCCGATAATTCTCTAATGATGCAGTTTCACCATTAGTTGTTTTTACTTGGTAGTCATAAATACTCATTTTATTTCTTCCTCTCCTGTTGCTTGTTTTATTAAATACTAGCTAGTAGAAGTTTTTACGTCAAGGAAACGAGCTTTCATTCAGTCAAAAATCGGTTTTAATTCCAGTAACACGATACCATTCGTATCAAGCGTCACATAATAATTGAAGCTATTATCGATTTGAGTATCAAAAACTTTGATCTTAGGACGAGTATTATCCACAATATATTCTTGCGCTTCTAAATCAAGTGTCCCGGCATTACTAAACTCTTCGTAAGTGTAAAACAATGCACCATTGTGTCGATTAAAATCAATTTGCTTGACCTGATAATTTGCTGATTTTATGGCGGCTAATTCAATTTCAAACGTCACTGCCTGACTTTTAAGAAAGGCTTCTTCCGAAGATAAATGAGGATCAAAATAATTCCTATTAAATAGCAGCAGTTGATATTGCCCCTCTTCATAGGTCAATATATATTCTTCCCCTTGAGCTAAAACCCCTCCCCGCATTCTCCTTGCTAACCATAAACAAAAATAAGCTGGGCGTTTGCCACTATAATAGTGAAACAATTCCAAACCATCATTTTTTAATGGCCGTTCTTGTGTTTCTTGTTCATATAATTCAATATTCAACCAAAATCCGAACCCTTCTACCAACGTGTCCAAGATTAAAAGATCTTTTAAAATAATCGCACCTCTAAAAAATGTCCCATTACTATTTCTAGTCATCCCAGTTAACGTGTTCCATTCAGTAAGGTATAGCGGTAACTTGATTTCGTATTCTTTTAGAATATGCTTGATATGCATAGTTTTATTCAATACATATTGATGATAGTTTTTCAAATCAGGAAAAGTGCTATCTAAATTTTGAAACACGTAATTTGGTTCCGCCGAAAATGAGAGAAAATCGCAAGCTGCCGCTATTGTTTTGCAAAAAAATTCTGTCTGCTTCTGATCTCTTTTCTCAAAGAACGGATCAGGTAAAGGAATCTCTGCCCCAATTTCGATTTTTGGTGAAATAGTTGCCATCATTTGTTTTATTTCTAAGAATTCTGGATAGTATTCTACAAGATTTTCTCCTTTAAACAGACAATTGATTTTCCATTGCCCAGTTGATCTTATGCCAAAATTATTTTGGATATACTGGAAAAACTTAGGATAAAGTGCTTTGACTCCCATACTAAGTTTTTTGAATTCTACAAGGGACAATTGATAAAAAATAGCGATGTTTGCTTCTTCTAAAAAGGTCAAAATATAATCCCAATTTTCAAATGCAGGAAAAGAGTTCATAGAAGCTTCTTGATGAACTTGAACAGATAAAGGAATTTGTCTAAATAAACGCTGAATACTGATGTACTTGATGTCCATTTGCTTTTTCAACTCTAAAATTTCTGTTTGAATTTTTTTTGACGCCAAAGCTTCCCATGACCCAATGTGAATAATGATTTCTTTTTTCTCATAGTTGGTTGCTTGCTTTTCTGTTGTGATATGCAATTGCTTCGTTTTTAAGGATAATTCTGACGATCTTGGATCATCTGTTGCTGTTTGGATATAACTATATAATGGAATCAAAATTTCCTTCACCTGAAGTTCAGGTGTTTGGATTTTCTGATTGTTTTTTTTCGGAGCAAGAGATTCTGGTAAATGGGCTGAACGGTAATTCGTAGGTGAATCATTAAACATTTTTTTGAAATGTTCACGGTACGTTTTACTATTGCTAAATCCATTATCCAACGCGATTTGCTCAATACTTTTTTTCGTATAAAGTAATTCAGATAAGCTATGCTTCACACAAATCGTCCGCACATAATGAGAAAAATATTCCCCAGTTTCCTTTTTAAAAAACTTAGATAGAGCGGACTCTGACATAAAGAAATGATCTGCTACATCAGATAATAAAATACCATTTTGATAATGTTCTTCAATATATTCCAGAATTTCTCTAAGTTTTTGATTGTCGGAAGGATGATAGTCCAAGATTTCTTCTTTTTGAAAATTATGAACAAGTGACAAAATAATTTGCGTTAAATACAAAGTTATTTTCAACCGTTTCGATGGATCATCACTAAGCTCAACCAAGCATAATTCAGCAACTTGTCTTCTTAATGAAGCGATCGCATGCATTTTGCCGTGCTCTTTTTGTTTTGGCTGACATTCAAAGTGCGTATAAAAAAATGCTGGAAATTGAGTTGCGAAAAAAAGATTGTTCATACCTAATTCTAAATATGAACAAGAATCAACTACAGTAGTTGCTAAAACGAACTGATCACCAGTATTAACTAAAAACAACTCACCAGCTTCTATTTGAGTTGTTGTTTCATCTATAGTTATGAGCATCGATCCTTTTAACACAACTAAAATGGTTGTTTCTTTACAAAAAACATGCTTCTCCTTATCTAATTGTTGATAATTGATCTGATAATTTTCATTTACAATCATTTTTAATCCTCTACTTTCTATCTCTTTCCTATTATACCATCCAAATAAGAAAATAACGTTCGTTGATAATGTCATTTTTTTCCCATATTAATTTTTTAAAAGAAATCTCTGAAATTAGGAAATTTCTAGCATTGTGAAGTTTTTAATTAAGCATAGAATATGTATTGTATTTGAAAGGAGCAGTTTAAATGAACGATCTACAGAAACAACTATTTACAAAGCTTCAACAAAAAGAAGCGGATATGATTGCAATCCGTCGCCATTTTCATGAGAATCCAGAGTTATCGTTTCATGAAACTAAAACAGCACAATATATTGCTGATTTTTATGCAGGAAAGGATTGCACTGTTCAAACGAATATTGGCGGCGGTCATGGGATTTTAGTTGATATTCAAGGCGGAAAAGAAGGTCCAAGCTTGGCAATCCGAGCAGATTTCGATGCTTTACCGATCCAAGAAGATACAGGTCTGCCATTTTCATCCAAAACAGCTGGTGTGATGCATGCTTGTGGACACGATGGGCACACGGCTTACATGATGATTTTAACTGATTCCTTGATTGAATTGAAAGAACAGTTAACCGGAACAATTCGTGTGATTCATCAACCTGCCGAAGAAGTACCACCTGGCGGAGCTAAAGGGATGATCGAAGCTGGTTGTTTAGATGGTATCGATCATGTGTTAGGGATCCACGTTATGAGTCTGATGCCACTTGGTGATGTACTTTACCATCCAGGATCAGTCCATACTGGTCGGGCAACGTTTAAAGTCATCATGCAAGGAAAAGGTGGTCATGGTTCAACACCTCAAGATGCCAATGATACGATCGTTGCAGCTTCTCAATTTGTAACAGCTGTTCAAACGATCGTCAGTCGTAGAATTGATCCATTTGATACTGCAACCGTTACAATCGGATCTTTTGACGGCAAAGGTTCAGCAAATGTGATCAAAGATTCTGTTACGCTTGAAGGTGACGTACGGATCATGAAAGAAACAACACGGGCAATTGTAGAAAAAGAATTCAACCAAATTTTAGATGGAATCTGCCGAACCTTTGGTATCAGCTATGAACTTGATTATGCCAATGATTATCCTGTTTGCGTCAATGATCAAAAGACCACTGAAATGGTCGCACAGGCTTTGAATGAAGCACAAATCCCTGAGATCAAACAAATTATTGAATGTGGACCACAAACTCCTTCTGAAGATTTTGCGTATTATGCCAAAGAGCGTCCAAGTTGTTTCTTTTTCGTTGGCGCACACAAAGAAGGAACGCCAATGTATCCACATCACCATCCAAAATTTTATATAGATGAAGACTGTCTATTGATTGCTGCAAAATCAATGGGCGCAGCTGTCTTACATTATTTATCTGAAGGAGTTTAATCATGAAAGCAGCAACACATACAGCAGATACTGCAACATACAAAGGGACAAATAAATTACTGATTGGAATCGTATTAAGCGTATTGACCTATTGGCTATTTGCCCAATCTTTACTAAATATGGCGCCAGCCGTACAAAGTGACCTAGGGGTTTCTTCTGGTGTTTTAAACATCGGAATCTCCATGACTGGTTTATTCTCAGGTATTTTTATCGTCGTAGCCGGCGGTTTAGCAGATAAATTAGGCAGAATGAAATTGACCTATATTGGACTTATTTTAAGTGTTATCGGTTCTGCAGCATTAGTTATCGCACATGGACCTGTTTTATTTATCGGTGGCCGAATTTTGCAAGGGCTATCCGCTGCTTGTATCATGCCAGCAACAATGGCCTTAGTTAAAACCTATTATGAAGGCAAAGATCGTCAACGCGCTTTAAGTTATTGGTCAATCGGTTCTTGGGGTGGTTCAGGTTTATGTTCATTTTTTGGCGGAGCCATTGCAAGTTCATTAGGTTGGCGCTACGTTTTTATTTTTTCAATTATCGTTTCAATTTGTAGTGCGTTATTGATTTTTGGCACTCCTGAAAGCAAAGTCGTTAGTGATAGTAATAGTAAATTTGACTCAATTGGTTTGCTACTATTTATCGTTTCAATGGTCGCTTTAAATGTTGTCGTTTCTAAAGGTTCTGAGTTAGGTTGGACAAGTCCAATTGTGCTTATTTTAGCCGTAATCGTCATTATAGGGTTGATTGCCTTTTATAAAGTAGAACAAACAATCGATAATAGTTTTGTTGAATTTTCTCTATTTGAAAATCGTGGCTATCTTGGTGCAACTATTTCTAATTTCTTGTTGAATGCAGTCGCTGGTACATTGATCGTAATCAATACCTATGTTCAACAAGGACGCGGTCTTTCTTCTGCTAAAACGGGGATGTTATCGATTGGTTACCTCTGTCTAGTGTTGATCACGATTCGGATCGGCGAAAAGTTATTACAAACAATTGGTGCAAAAAAACCAATGTTGTGGGGAACCATTCTTTCTGGTACTGGTGTTGGCTTGATGGCTTTAACAATGGTTACTGGAACTGCCTATTTTATTTTAGTTTTCATCGGTTACAGCCTATTTGGAATGGGTCTAGGAATGTACGCTACCCCCTCTACAGATACAGCGATTTCCAGTGTCCCAAATGAAAAAGCAGGTGTTGCTTCCGGTATTTATAAAATGGCCAGTTCACTTGGCGGTGCCTTAGGAGTAGCTATTTCTGCAGCAGTTTATAACGGCTTTAGTGCTGGTGGGAATTACACACAAGGTGCTACATTTGGCTTACTGACAAATATTCTTTTCTGTGTTTTAGCTTTAGGTTCCATCCTATTTATCATTCCAAAGGAAAAACAAGTATAAGGAGAGAAATCAACCATGAATAATCAAGAAGCATTACAATTATTAAAAGAAGTCGTACAAATCAAAAGTATTTTAGGAGACGAAAAATTAGTTGCGGATAAATTACAAACTCTTTTTGAAAAACACGATATTCCTTGTGAACAAGTAGAGTACAGCGCTGGACGCAATCAATTAGTTGCCACTTTAAAAGGCAATGAAGCAGGTCCAGTTCTAGGATTTTCTGGCCATATGGATGTCGTTCCTGTCGGTGAAATTCCTTGGGATGAAGATCCTTTTAGCGCATTTGAAAAAGATGGCTTACTGTACGGTCGTGGAACCTGTGATATGAAATCAGGTCTGATTGCAGCCGTTGTTGCCATGATTCGTTTAAAAGAAGCTGGCTCAAATTTTAAAGGTACAATAAAACTTTTAGCAACCGTCGGAGAAGAAACAAGTGCCATCGGTTCCGGTCAATTAGTTGATCAAGGGTACGCAGATGACCTTGACGCATTAGTGATTGGTGAACCGACAAACGTAGAAATCGGTGTAGCACACAAAGGCGCTTTATGGCCTCGAATTACAACCTATGGAAAAACTGCCCATGGTTCAATGCCAGATCAAGGCGTAAATGCGATTGAACATATGCTTCTCGTTTTAAATGCTTTTAAAGAAACCTTCGATTTTTCTCAGTCAGTAGACGAACTGGTCGGTGCCTCAACATCTAGTCTTGATATTATCAATGGCGGCAATGGAACCAATGTTGTGCCCGACAAATGTACTGTAGAAATCGATATCCGTACGATCAAAGCACAAGATCACACTGAATTAAAACAACAATTTAAAGTGATGCTGGATAAATTAACAGCAACTGTTCCTAATTTTAAAGCCGAGATTGAATTCATTAATGACTTACCTTCTATGAAAACCGAACTTGATGACCCGTTCACTGTATTAACTCAAAAAGTCGTTTCAGAGGTCACAGAGAAAACAGCAAACACCTTTGGTATGACAGGCTATACAGATGGTTCACAGTTTGGTCGTGTTAAAAAAACATTTCCTATTTTAATTCTTGGACCTGGTGAAACAAAATACGCTCATCAGCCCAATGAATTTGTTGCGATCAATGACTTTTATCAAATGATTACGATCAACGAAAACATTGCAAAAGCCTTTTTAAACTAAAACACAAAAGAGAGCGAGACAAAACTGAGCGTTAGTTTTGTCTCGCTCTCTTTACGTTATAAAGATGCGAAATTATTACACCACGAATACTAAGAACTCTTTTCCAACACTTTGTGTCTACTTTTCTAAACACGAGCTTGAAATCTGTGAGATTATGGTCGATCTTACTTTCACATCTTTGTATATTTTTATTAAACTATTTATTGATCTAAAAGCTCTTTCAATTCCACTATTTCTTCCGTTACCTCTTGCCAATCACTGATAATTTTTTTATAACGATAACGAATGATCACGGCCGCCATAACACCGATTGCAGTCAATACGATATTCAATCCAAAAATCATCGATACATTTATTTTTTCTAGCAGACCAGTGATATAAGGAATGATCATCACAGAAATTGAGGTAGCAATTGAGTAATAACTAGTGATCCGCCCTTTTCCTTTTGAAAACAACTCCAACAACACCGCTAGCCCTAATTGCCAGATTCCGCCTGCCGCAAAAACACCAATCCCGATCGAACCGACTAAAAACATTGGCACACTTGGAAACAGTGTCATACCAATCAATAAAAACAACGATATCAATGTACACCATACTAGCAATAACGTCGGAGCAACACCACGTTTTACAATCAATGACGTTAAAAATACAGATGCAAAAGAACCGATACTATACGCACTGACCAAAACTAAACTGTTTGAATGATTCATCAGATTTAATGATTCCGCAAAAGTAGGTACCCACAAAATAAAAATATTAAACGTTGAAACACAAGTAAAACTAAATACCAGTAATGCAAATCCTTCCACTTTAAATAACGGTTGCTTACTTTTAGCACTTGTTTCGTTTTCATTCACTATTTGTAACGGCTCCGCCTGCACCTCTACTCTTTCTGGAAAGCCAAGCCTAGAAATATATAGCAAATTAAGAAATAATCCCAACGCACATCCGATAAAAACCAGCCCGTAATAAATCCCGTGATTCAACATAAATCTGGTTAACAACGGTAAAATAAATTGCCCTAAAGAAATAAAGGCTTTATTCAAGACACTAAGAGAGCTATTATCTTTTTCATTTGGATAAGCTTCCATCAAAGTTGGATAGGTACTCGTATCTAAAAATGCATTGCTAAATCCAGCAAAGACAGCAAAGAAAAGTCCTTGTAAATAGTTCTGACTAATTAATATCCCAATAAAGAAAATCAAATAACTGATGATCCCTAACTGAACTGTCTTCTTCCGTCCAAACTTATCTGAAAAATAGCCAGCAAAATACAAAATCAGGACACGACCCAACCCGATACCACTGATAACTAATGTCACTTGCTGAACTGTTGCCTGCCAACTTTCCATCAAAGCATTAAGGTTTTGCGATAAAATAATCGCTGCCATCCCTTGAAAAATGAAATTTGTATATAAAGAACCGATCAAAGGGGTATAATTTCTTTTTGTTGTTTCCATTACCATTCTCCTAGCTGTTTAAATTGAAGTTTGCTCACTTTTTCACTATATATAGTTTAAAAAGAAATCTCTATAATATCTAATGCTTTATTTTCATGTAATTAATAAATAAAATTTATTGATTTAGTTAGATACAAAGAATTAATTGCTCTAGTCAACATAATTATCCTATTATTACTTAGACCTTGTATCAAGTCAACAGTTAATTTACCCAAAATAAAAAAACTGTAAACAATCACTATACGATCATTTACAGTTTAAAATTAATAGAAGTAACTCAAATCACTTGAAACAGTTGGATAAAGCATGATCATTTCGTTCACTTTGCTTGCAGTTAAGTGTTGATTGATCATCATCGTAAATAAATTGATCAACTGATCGGCCTCATTACCTAAAACAGTCGCTCCAACCAATAGACCTGTTACTTTATCCGTAATAATTTTGGCTTTGACTAAGGGCTCATTAAGATGTTTATAGGTAAACCATTGAGATAAGTCAATAGTCTGTTGCTTGTATCGATCATCCGCTAACATTGCCTCATCTGCCAGGCCAACTTGGGCTAGCTTAGGAGAACTAAAAATAATGGTTGGTATGACAGGATAGTGGATTGCTGTTTCGAGTTTACCACTAAGTAGTTTTGCCAGATAGCTACCTTCAAAGCTAGCTATCGGTGTTAATTTAGGCGTATTTTTTTGTAAACAATCTCCTAAAGCATAAATATTCGCTATGGTTGTCTGCAGATGGTCATTAACGATAATGCCTTTGCGGTTAAATGCCACACCAATTGCTTCTAAATTCAGCCCTTCTACATTAGGTATCCGACCGGTTGCACAAAAAACTCGATCTGCTAACAGTGAACCTTGACTCGTTAAAGCTACGCGATACTGTGCTCCTTGTTTTGAAATAGACGCCGCCGACTCATTAAAATGGAAATGAACCCCTCGTTTTTTGAGATTTCCAATCAACTCATTCGTCATTCCTTGGTCAAATCCCTTTAGTGGTCGCTCATTATGGTGTAATAAATGAACTTCACTGCCACTACTGTTTGCGATATTAGCAAGCTCAAGAGAAATATAGCCCCCACCGACAAAAACGATTGTTTCAGGTAATTCTGTCATACTTAGAAACTCAGTACTAGTACCAAAGTGCTCTTTTCCGGGAATATCTAAAATAGCCGATCGTTGCCCCGTTGCTAGAATGAATTGGCTAGCCTGGTATTCTTGATTCTCCACTATGATTGTGTGAGAATCTCTAAAAGTAGCTTTACCTGTAATCGTTTGGATACCTGCACTGATCAATCCTTGTTTTTGTTCACTAGGGACTGCCTGTGTGAAGGTTTCTTTAAATGCCATCAACTCTGGCCAGTTGATTTTGGGAATTATATCAAATCCCTGATCTTTCAACTGTGCTAGATTATCTTTCGCTTCAACGGCACCATAAAGAACTTTTTTAGGATCACAGCCGCGATTTGGGCAAGTTCCGCCCCAAAGATCAGCTTCTACTACCGCTACTTTTTTCCCTTCAGCAGCTAAGTCATATGCTGCTGCCATTCCTCCAGGACCGCTACCAATGATGATTGTGTCGAAACTATTCACTTTAAAGTCCTCCTTTATTTTGCATCTATCTTTAAAACAAGTCTACAAGTAAACGAATAAAAAGTAAAAGGTGCTGTTTATTTGGGATAATTTGTTCAAAAAAATCTCAGCAATTCATGATCGATTCAATCCCCTATAGCATGTGATAGTGTTCATATTCTTTTAAAACAAAATAAGGCTGTCTAAAACTCAGTGCGTTTTAGACAGCCTTATTAAATGATTCTTTTTAGAATTATATTTTAGCTATTGCTTCCATTTTCTTGAATGACTTTTTGATACCAATAGAAGCTATCTTTCTTATAGCGATTTAAGCTGCCATTTTGGTTTTCATCTTGTTCTACATAGACAAATCCATAGCGTTTTTGATAACCATTCAGCCAACTTAATAAATCAGTATACGACCAAGTACAGTACCCTAAAACCTCTACACCGTCTGTGATCGCTTCTCTGATTGCATGGACATGGCCTTTTAGATAGTCGATGCGATAATCGTCATGAATTTCTTTTTCATCTGTTAATTTATCGTATTCGCCAAGACCGTTTTCTGTAATCAACACAGGGATTCGATAACGGCTTGTAATTCTTCTTAGACCGATCCGTAGACCTTCTGGATCGATTTCCCAGTCCCAATTCGTCCGTTCTACAAATGGATTTTCTACCCGTTTAAAGACCCCAGGAAGACCAGATTCTTCTGACGAACCTTTTTCACCCGTTGTGTTCATTTTACCCAAGCCAACACCATCTAACGGATTAAAGACAACTGTATTGGTTTGATAGTAGTTGATCCCCAGAAAATCAGGTTTGCCAGCTGCTAAGAGTTCTTCATCACCTGCTTCGATTGTAGGTGCTAAGCCTTGCTCTTTCAGGATTTTTAAAGCTGCGATCGGATAGTTGCCAAATAGATAGACATCCATCCAAAAATGAGCATTTAAATCTTCTGAGTCCTCTGCTGCCATTACATTTTTGGGATCACTATTTAGAGCATAGTTTGGACTATAAGCAAAACTTGGACCGATTCCACCTGGCATAGCCATTTCATGAAACTTCTTGATGACAGAGGCATTGGCAAGATTGGCATTGTGATTTGCTTGATACATTCGCTTAGGATCACTGACTGCTGGTGGATGGGATCCCATCAAATAGCCATGGCTGATAAAAACATTTTGCTCATTTAAGCTAACCCAATATTTTACTTTTCCACGAAAAGCTTCAAATAAAGCAGTCGCATAATTAGTAAAATCTTCAACGATTTTTCTAGATTCCCAACCTTGATATTCATCTTGAAGTGCTTGTGGCAAATCCCAATGATATAACGTCAAGACAGGTTCGATTTGGTTTTTGAACAATTCATCTACTAAATCGATATAAAATTGTAAGCCAGCTTGATTGATTTCTCCACGACCATTAGGAAAAATTCGTGTCCAAGCAACTGAAAAACGATAGGCTTTCAACCCTTGTTCCTTCATTAAAGCCACATCTTCTTTATACCGATGATAATGATCGACTGCTACATCACCATTGGTTCCTTTAAATGTTTTCCCAGGAATTCGGACAAACTCATCCCAAACTGACACACCCTTGCCATCTGCTTGCCAAGCTCCTTCTACTTGATAAGCCGCCGATGCCGATCCCCATAAAAAATCTTTTGGAAATTGATCCAGTTGTTTATGCTCCATCTTACTTGCCTCCAGTTTTATTACGCTTTCACCGAAATTACCTGTGCCTCTTACTCAAGCTTATTTTCGATTACACGTTTATTTTCGTGGATCTAAACGTAATGTCTCCGACTAATCCTTTAGTAAGAATCATCACATTTTTATTATCCTTCTCTATTATAATCTTAGCAAGAGGATTTCCACTACTATTTACCATAACTTGTTCATGAAAACCATCAAACAATTAGTTACTAACAAAGAATGGGCACGGTGACCTTATAAACAGAAGCTACACTTTAATGTGCTATTTATACTGCCAGAACTTTTTAACTATCAAAGAATTAACAGTATATTCCTAAGAGCCAACGACATTCAGCAAATATTCGACAAATAAAAAAATGAAATTCATTTTTTTGGAAGGCTTAAAAACAGATAAAATAATCTTTGAGAATCAATTTATTTTATCCCTCATTGACTTTTTAGTCATAAAACCACCAATTTTTCAAAAAAAAATACACCCAATTCCATACATAAAAAAACAAAATAAATATACTAAACATGAAAATATTTAATCACAAAAATATCATTTATAAACATTTTAATGATTAATAGTATTTTTTTCACCTTCGTTTGTTTTTTTATTTCACATTTTTTGAAATCAAAAAAACTACTATTCAGTCTTATTTATTTTCCCCTTTGAGAGTGCTATAACAATGTGATATACTAGTATTGCTTTGTTTTACAGTATTTCTCTTGTTAATTTGTTAGGAAAGGAGTGTAACTATTTTGGAAGAAGAATACTCGCGACGTAAACAGCAACGTCCAGAATCAACATCAAAAACTACTATCATGATTGTTATTTTATTGTTATTTATAAATACTCTTGCCCTGGGTACTCTGCTGTTCTTAAATGTTCAAGCAAACTCTAAGCAAGAAGAACAATTAAGCAATATCGAAAAGCAAGTTAGTCAGCTTGATAACGGTCAGGTAACACCGAATCAAGCAACTGCTGACAGTACAGAGCATAATGTCCCTGTAAGGGAAAGTTCAACTCACGTAAGTAGTACAGATGAGTCCAGTTCCATTGTTGAAAGCTCTACACAACCAGCTCAAACGACCCCATCATCAGAGGTTACTGAACGCTCAACAGAACCCGTGACTACACCTCAAGCGACTAGCTATGTTGTCCAGTCCGGCGATACACTTTCTGTGATTGCTGAGAAAAATAAGATCTCACTGCAAGATTTAATGCTTAAAAATAATTTGACTGATTCAACCGTTTATATTGGTCAAGTTTTATCGTTGCAATAATCCACTATTTTCCCTACATAATCTTATCTGATGACAAATAGGATGCAGTAAAACCAACCGTTTTACTGCAGCCTATTTTTGTTCTTCATCCAAAGTAAGCAAATAGTTACTTGCAAGAATATGTTATTTTGTAGTCTAACATTTTAGGGATTACGATTTCCTCATGCGACTGGATATAGTTGACAATGGATTCAACGATTTCTTGTGCTCCCTCATTGATTACTGGACACTCAAGATACGTAGGAAACCCACCGCCACCGCTCGCTCGATAATCGCTTAACGCAATCGTAAATTCATCCGTCTCTTTGATCACTTGGTCTTTATAGCGTAAAGCACTCACGCGATTTCCTGGCTTTTGGCAAAGATCAACTGTGTATTCAATGCCGACAAAAAAGTCAAAATGATAATGTTCAACTTTAGGATACAAATAACTAGGAGAAATAATCATCTTATTTTGTTCATCAACACTAAAATAATCTGTATTCTTTTCCACAACTTCTTTTAATTGTTTACCAGTGATTTTTAAGGTAATTAGCTGATTCGTATATGGATAAGTTGCGATTACATCTCGCATAGTTACTTCTTTGTGAAAGCCCGGTGATGTATTCGCTAAAGAAACAACTGTGATTTGCGCTTGACTGGCAGCTAATTGAACGGCTCCGATCAATTCAACAACAGGACTGCCATGCATAGCCATCGCTAATTTATCTTCGGCTAATGCGTCACGGTTCAAGCTTCCAATTGCTTGATCTAACCAATTTTGTACCTTTGTTTCTAAAGGTTGCAGCCGCTTCACTAAATCTATTTCAGGTTGAATGCTAGGCTTGCCGATAGCGGAGGTAATTTCGATGTTATCCTCGATCTTTTCAATATTGATCTGAAAGTAGGTCATCGCATTGGCAGAGGGCTGCACAATGTAAGTCCCATGTAAAAATTGCCCTTCAATCAATAAATGCTGGTGTCCTGTTAATAGTAAATCAAAATCAAGTTCTTTACAGATTCTATATCCAACATTTTCGCTTGTTTTTGATAATAGTTTTCCCGATTTGACATCTCTTTCAAAGCCACCATGATAAATACAAATCGTAAAATCAACCTGTGGTTTTACTTCTATAAGAGCTTGTTTAGCTGCTATAAATGGATCAGCGACGGTGATGTCATTGATATTTTCAGCTTTTTCCCAAACATTGATGTAATCGGTCACTACGCCGACAATACCGACTTTCAATCCATTTGTTAAGGTTTTGATGGTCCACGGAAATTTTTTCGTCTGACTTTTAGCATCAAGTATATTTTCACAAACACAGGTTGCATCTAATGCTTCTAAATAGTGATATAAGTAGTTTGTACCAAAATTCACATCATGGTTTCCTACAGTGACAAAATCATAGCCAGCATGATTTAATGCTTCTGCTTGGGGAAATCCTTCTTCAGGGTGAGCCTGACTATAAGAAGCCAACGCTGAACCTTGGAGCATATCTCCACCATCAATAATCAGGGTATTCTCATCTTTTTTAAAATTCGGTATACATTTTAAAAGACCCATTTCTTTTTCTTGTGTATCAGCATAGTTGGTTGGAAATAAATAACCATGGACATCAGATGTGTAATAAATTTTCAATTGCTGTTTCATTGTCTCACCCCAAGTCTATTTTTTATTTTGCATTACCATTGATAGTAGCAAGATACTCATCAAACACATTATAGATATAATTTGTTTCTAAACGATAGCTTGGAAAAAGCGCTCTATTCGTTGTTATTCGGTAATCAGATTGTTTAGGTATTATTTGATCGTGCGCTATTTTGATGCCTGAAATCGATTGATTTATCAGCAACTGTCTTAGTTCTTCCTGCGACACATGATAGGTTGAAAGTGTATAGGGCGGAGTAAAACTAGCTAAGAAATCTCTAATCGTTTTTCCTTTAAGTGTCACTGCATAAAAAGTTCCTGGTACTTTTTTAGCTAAATACTGATCCAAACGCCTTACATCTAGTTCTTGATCCAGCCAATTTTCATAGTCAACTTCGTTATATACAGAAAAAACTATCGTTGGATACCTCTTAGTCGCAACCAATTGTGCTTGTTTCTCCACTACTTGATTATTTTGGATGGAGAAACTTAACTCTCCAATGTAATTTCCCCGATATCCCGGTTGTACAAAAGCTGTGTCGTTCAGCACGCCCGCGTTGACTCGATGCTGGTGTCCACAAATCACACCATCGATCTCCGCTATTTCATCAATGATTCGGTAAGTTTGATCCTCTCCAGTATCATATTGAGTTGGTTGGCCGCAACTCATATCACGTTCGATTCCGCCATGATAACTTACGATCAAAACATCGACTTGTGCTTTTACAATAGGTACCCACCGCTTTAAGCTATCGATCACATTGATAAATTTCAACTCTTTGGTTTGTTCATAATCAGCAATTTGCGGCATTGCACTGGTGATCACACCGATCACACCAACTTTCAAGTTTCCTCGTTCAATAATTGTATATGGCTCAAAAATCTGTTCATCAGTTAAATCCAAAACATTAGCACAAAGATAGTGCCCATTAAAAGCCTCTGCTTGACACTTCAAAAAATCAATTCCATAATCAAAATCATGATTTCCTGGAACCATCACATCAAATCCGATTTCATTCGCCAACTTGATCAAAGGTGAAATTGTTTTAGTTGTATTAAAAAAAGTAGTCTGAGGACTACCTACCAGAAAATCACCGTTGTCAATCAAAATTGGTTCATGGTAGCTTTCAGCAATTGCAGGAAGAGAGCTAATGCCACTCTCTTCTTGTCCAGCTGCTGTTAAAAAACCATGAATGTCTGTCGTACTCAAAACTGTTATTTTATCCATTTTTTATCCTCACGAATTATCTAGCTACGCGGGCTAGTACTACGCTCTTCCGATCTCATCACTTCGCTCCAGAGATTGCTAGGAAACGCTGCTAATAAAATGAATAGATATAGAGTAGTACCTACTTGGTGAAGGTCTTCGGGAAAAAGATAAACTATGAATGAGGCAAAAAACATTTCAGTCATATTTTACTTATTTTCCCGTCAGAGTCAGACGAGCCCGCTGCACTTTTATTATTGTAGTTTTTTGCGTAGATAGCCAGTTATAGCATCAATCAAGAAAACGGTAATGATAATGCCAAACAAAATAATACCAACTTTATCCCATGCTCGGGATTGAATTGCAAAAATCATCGGTGCCCCGATTCCCCCAGCTCCAACAAGCCCAAGAGTCGCTGCACTGCGGACTGCAATTTCAAAGTGATTCAAGGCTAGTGATAAAAAAGTTGGAATCAATTGCGGCAAGCGTGCATAAAACATTGTTTGCCAGAAATTAGCACCGACTGCCGTCATTGATTCTACAGGTGCTTCATCCATTGATTCGATTTCTTCAGTATATAATTTCCCTAGCATCCCGATTTGATGAACCCCAATTGCTAGGACACCAGCAAAAGGACCTGGTCCAACCATCTTCACAAAAATGATTGCATAAACAAGTTCTGGAAAAGCTCTTAGTACGTTACAAATGAACTTACCAATTTTAGAAACAATCGTATTC
Source organism: Enterococcus sp. 12C11_DIV0727 (assembly GCF_002148425.2). NCBI lineage: Bacteria > Bacillati > Bacillota > Bacilli > Lactobacillales > Enterococcaceae > Enterococcus > Candidatus Enterococcus lemimoniae. The sequence continues at coordinate 1,757,436 of NZ_CP147248.1, forward strand.
GATTTCCATAGATTATGCGCACTAATGAACGTTAGCGGCAACGCTAAGACCGTCGCAATCACAGTTCCTAAAAAAGCAATACCGATCGTTAACAGTAGTAAACTCATTAGATCCTCGCCACTACCATCATAGATATAACCCCAATCTGGATGGAACAGCCCAGAAAGAACTGATTTGACCATATCAAAAGACATGTTTCCAGCCTCCGAATAATCGATACCCGCTGCTGAATAAAGAATGATTGCTAAAACAACAATAATTGGTAAATAGCTTTTTAATTTTCGATTTATGCTCATTATACCAACCTCTTTCTGATAATTTCACTGATCCAATCGATCGTGATCACCACAACTAAAATAGCTAAAATAATAATCGATACACGGTCATAACGCATCAAGCTTAACGAAGAATTTAAAATAACGCCGATCCCGCCGGCTCCAACGTAACCTAAAATAGTGGAAGCACGAATATTGACTTCAAAAGCATACAAAGAATAGCTAGCAATTTGATGAGATATTTGTGGAGCTATTGACCAAAAAGCAATCTGTGTCTTTGTGGAACCGACAGATTCAGCTGCTTCGATTGGCCCATGATCAATCGTTTCGATTGCTTCATAAACTAGTTGGGAAACCATTCCGAACGTAAACACAGCAATCGTTAATACACCTGTAAATTCACCGATCCCAAACATAGCTACAAACAAAGCGGCCAATAATAAATTAGGAATCGTACGAACAATACTCATTAAAAAGCGGATGATTGTGGTTACAAAAAAGTTTCTGGTAACGACTGTTGTTGCAAGAAAAGCAAACGGTACAGCGAAAACCACCCCAAGTGTAGTTCCAACAACTGACATTTTGATTGTTTTCAGCATCGGCTCAATGATTTTGGGAATATAACTCCAATCTGGACTAAGAAATCGTTGTAAAAAAATTCCCATCTGATCCAAGTTATTAAAAACATCTGTCATTTGTGCTCCTGTTACTCTCGCACTTGAAAAGACGCACAAAAGAACTAACACTACAATGAATAGATGCTTATATAAATCACGGTGAATCGTATCTTTTAACTTCATTACGCAACACCTTCAGCTTGTTTCAAAATATCCGCACCGTAAATACTAGTCAACACTTCATCAGTTGCCTCAGCAGCAGTTCCATCAAAGACCACTTCGCCATCACGTAAGCCAATGATCCGGCTTGAGAATTCACGAGCTAAGTCAACAGAATGCAGATTGATCACAACAGTGTGGTTCAATTCCTGATTAATTTTTTTCAAATCTTTCATGATCTTTTGGGTTGTGATTGGATCCAAAGAAGCCACTGGTTCATCTGCTAAAATGATTGATGCTTGTTGAACCAAAGTTCTTGCGATTGACACACGTTGCTGTTGCCCACCACTTAATTCATCACTTCTAGAATGCAGTTTTTCTGCTAATCCCACACGTCCTAAAGCATCACTAACTAAAGCGTAATCCTCTTTTGAAAAAATCCCAAAAATACTTTTGAATGTTGAATAATAGCCTAATCTACCTGAAATAACATTTTTTTGAACAGAACTCTTTTTTACTAAATTAAAGTGTTGGAAAATCATTCCGATATTTCTGCGGATTCTACGCAAGTCTCGTTTATTTGCTTTCGTGATTGAAGCACCGTCAATCATAATATTGCCTTCGCTAATTTCGTTTAGACGATTGATTGATCGTAGCAAGGTACTCTTACCTGCACCACTTAATCCAATCACGGAAACAAACTCACCGTCATTGATCGTTAAATTAATATTCTTAAGGCCTTTGACCCCATTATTATAGGTTTTTGTTACATTCTCAAACTGAATCATGATTTCTCCTTTTTATTCTAAAAAATAGAAAAGCTGAACAAATTCCGTTCAGCTTTTAAGTCACTCATTCATGTTGCAAAGCTTTATTCTGCTGCTTTTTCTGTATATTCTTCCACTGCATCATAATTTTTATCATCTGCTTCTACATAGCCTTTGTGTCCCCACATTGCCATGGCTTCAGCGCCTTCTTTATCTTTAGGCATTGCCAAGAAAACGTCTTTGACTTTAGTTTGCAAGTCTTTATCCATTTTTGGTTGAACGGCGATTGCATCATTTGGAATATCACCTTTTGTTAGATACAGCACTTTCAAATCTTTGAATAAGTCGTCTTTTTCAAATTTTGAAGCAAACACATTTCGTGCTCCTTCAAAAACAAAGCAAGCATCTTGTTGCCCATTTAAGACTGCTGTGATTTCACTTGGAATATCATTGACTGTTGTTAAGGTAACATCTTTGGTTGGGTCGATTCCCGCTTCTTTCATTTCAACCACTGGATAAATATAGCCGCTAGCTGAATTAGGGCTTAAGCTGGCAATTTTTTTCCCTTTTAAATCTTTTAAAGAATCGATGCCACTATCTGCTCGAACAAGTACTTCACCTTTAAAGGTGCTTGATAATTTGTTTGGTTCTGGTTTGCCTGTTTCCCGATTAAAAGCACCTAGTTCAGAAGATAAGATGGCTGTTGCCGCTTTTTGATTACGGGCTTGAACATATGCCGATGGCGGCATGATCCCAATATCTACTTTTCCTGAGGCCATTGCTTCAACGATTGTTGAATAGTCTGTTGCTAACGTAACATTAACCTCACGACCTAATTTTTCTGTTAAATAGTTTGCGAAAGGTTTCGCTTTGGCTTCCATTGAGCCATCGTTGTTGGTTGGTACAAATTGTAATTCTAATGGTTTGGTATCATCTGCTGCTTTTTTATCGCCGCTTGACCCACATCCTGTAAGTAATCCTACACTTAAACCAATAACTGACAGCAATCCTAATAATTTCGTTCTCTTTTTCACTCTTTCCATCCCTTCGCATTTCGGTATTGCTAGAACATCCGATCATCTCGCTACTTTAGCTATACCTATTGTATTTTAATGATGTAAATTTCTCATAATATTGAAGTAAATATTGTGTAAAATTTCTGAAATCCACTTCTCCATTATTTGTGTAGAGCAATTGTCCAAATGCCTGATCTCTTTCAGTAAATCTCACTGAATTTCTCATTAAAAATGAATGTATCAAGCTAAAATCAGTATAGCATAATTTCGACTTTTTTCTAGACCAGTTTTCATTTTTCGCTTATTTTTTCCTCATAATTCTTTTTATCGAAAAGGTAAAATAAACCTTTATTACGTAAGGTTTGATCGTTTTTTTACTAATTGTTATCGTTCGTTTACACTTGAATTCTTGTTATGCTTTAATCTTAATGAAACAATTGTGAAAAAACAGCAATTAAAAACTGACACAGCGCTCTTTCAGCATTGTGTCAGTTATATTTATTATTTTTCTGGATACATCTCATCCGCTAATTTTTCAATTCCATCTAATGATTGATAGCCATATCCAAACATATAGTTGTAATCAACGGCATAAACCTTTTTATTTTTAACTGCTTTCATACTGGAAAGCTTTGGATTTTTCAGTACAGCATCGATCATTGTGTCTCCTGAAATCCCACCTTTCATCGTGCTCCAATCCGCTACAATCAAGACATCTGGATCAGTTTCAATCAATTTCTCCACACTTACTTCACCTTTTTCGTCTTTAAACACGTTGTCCAGTTTTACCATTTTGAAAATATCATTGAAAAACGTTTCATTATTTGCTGGATAAACGTATAATTCTTCTGGATCTGTGGTGTGTAGATAAGCGAATGTTTGATCGTCTTTGATTTTCGCTAGCTTTTTCTCTACAGTTGCTTGCCGTTCTTTTAATTCTGATTTGAAGTCCTCTGCTTTATCAGCTACGTTGAATACCTTACCTAAATTATCGATGTCATCATAAACAGAGTTAAACGTACCACCTGTCACAGAAGAATTCAAAACAAATGTTTTGATGCCCATCTCATTCAATGTATCAACTGTTCCCACACCCCAGTCTTGATTGTCAAACAGACCACCACGACCATAGACTAAATCAGGATCAACACTTAAAGCTGTTTCTTTGCCAATATAGTCTGTTGATAAATGGTTTAACTGATCAAATTCTTTTTCCACAGCTTTATCTCGTTCGCCAAAAACAGCACCGACACCCACGATTTTATCTTTTAAGCCTAAATGCAGCAATAATTCTGCAGCAGGTTGGGTATTTGCTAAAACTTTTTCGGGAACCTTATCAAAGGTTTGCTCTTTCTTTTGCCAGCTTTCAGAACCTTCTGCTTTTGCAAAATTTTGAATCGTTACAGGATAACCTTCACTTTGATTTTTCTCTGTTGCTTTTTGTTCTTTTTGCCCACAGCCAGTGATAATCGCCAAGCTCATTAAACTAATAATTAGTGCTTTTTTCATTTTGTCCCATCCTCTTCATGTATGTTAAACCTAGTAACTAGTCTAAAGAATAAGCAAACCCTAAACGTCCAGTTACTGGATTTTTATAGATCGTACAATTAACGCCATAAATTTCTTCGATCAACTTTTCAGTAAACAGCTCTTCTGGCTCTCCTTCAGCAATGATCTTACCAGCTTTCATTGCGTAAATATAATCGCAGTAATGAGCAGCTAATTCCAGATCATGCAATGCCGCTAAAACGCCAATCCCTAAATTCTTGACACAGCTCAATATTTCTAATTGATAACGAATATCTAAATGATTGGTTGGTTCGTCTAAAATCATATAGCTAGGTTGCTGAGCAATCGTTCGAGCCAAGATGACTCGTTGTTTTTCTCCGCCAGATAAGGATAAGAAACTTCGATCAGAGTAGCTAGTTAAATTCGTTTTAGCTAACGCATCCATCACAATTGCGATATCATCTTGAGTGTCTGATTCTAACAATTTCTTATGGGGCGTTCTTCCTAGTAAAACCATTTGAAAGACACTTAAATCAAAGTTTAGTTCATTAAATTGGTTCACAACACCTAACTTTTGTGCCACTTTCTTTTCAGATACAGTTAGTAAATCAAGCTCTTCTAAAAAGACACTTCCTGCTTGTGGTTTGATGCCTTTGTAGATACCTTTGAGCATCGTTGACTTCCCACAACCATTCGCACCGATAATCCCTACAAATTGCTTTTTTTGTGTTTGAAAAGAAATACTTTTAACAATTGCTTCTTGTCCAATCATGATTTCTAAGTCTTTTACAGTTAATTCCATTGTTAGCCTCCGAAATTGTAGCCTTTTTTGACAATGATATAGATAAATAATGGCGCACCGATCACTGATGTGATGATCCCGATCGGTAGCTCCACGTTTGGAATCATGATTCGAGAAAGTACATCAGCCCAAATCATAAACAACGATCCAGACAGCGCTACGATCGGTAGTAACCGTTTATGATCAGAACCAATCAAGCCTCGGACAATGTGAGGAATAATTAAGCCCACAAAACCGATCATTCCAGAATAAGCTACGATTACACCTGTCAAAAGAGCTGCTAACAATAAATAGATTTGCCGATATTTCGCCAAGGGAACACCTAAAGTAATTGCCGCTTCGTCTCCTAACAACATGACATTCAAAATCCGGTGCTGAAACAAAAAGAAGCTAGTAATCAGGCCTACAACAACCGACAACACACCTAATTTATTCCAACTTGCAGAAGCTAAACTGCCCATCGCCCAAAAAGTCACCGTCTTCATGCCTTCTGCATTATTGGCCAAGTAAACAATAAAACTAGAAATCGAACTACACAATGCTCCTATCACAGAACCCGATAAAACCAGTTTGACTGACGTCATCCGCCCGCCAATTCCAGATAAAATCAGTACACCAAATGCGGCGGCCATAGCACCGACAAAAGCACCAAAAGCCAAACCAAACTGAGAAAAAATACTTCCTGTGCCAAAACCTACCAGAATTGCAAATGTCGCCCCTAGTGATGCCCCAGAAGAAATCCCTAAAATATAAGGATCCGCCAAAGGATTTTGAACGACTGCTTGCATAACAGCTCCAGTGATCGCCAACCCCATCCCGACAAAAACAGCTAAAATTACTCTAGGTGTACGCACGAACCAAATGATATTCACCGCAGAATTACTTGCAACGCCATCTAAAGAACCGATTCTACCACCGGATACCTTATTTAAAAGAATCTGCACAATGTCTTCAATTGAAATATTCGCCTGTCCATTGATCAATGAATAGACGATCGATAAAAGAATAAGAGCTACTAAAAACAGCAGGATCAAAGGATAATACAGTTTTATTTTCCCGTTGACCCTTACCTTGTTTGTCTTGATTGCTTGCAAAAAAATACGCCTCCTGTGTACCTAAAAAATCAGAACTACTCGTTATTTTCACTAAAGTCTGACAGCTTATCCGTCAAGCCTATCGCCCACTGCGAAACTGGATTTCTACGGCTTATTGGTAATTTTTGTTTTTCATCTATTTTGCTAATATCAAGCAAGCCAATGATTTGTCGTTCCTCAGTCACACCAATATTTTGCTTAAACACTTTATCAAAAATCACTGGAATCGTGCGCCAAGTCACACCAATTTGTCTTGACCAAGCGACTAATTGAATGTTTTGGATAAAGGCCGACACCGCACCGATTGCTTCCAAGTTCGATTTTTCACTTTCACCAATAGGCGCTGTGACGACTAGACTAAGGGGAACTTCTAAGAAATAATCTTGCGTCCTTGTTTTAGCCTTTGCTACGTTTTGCTGATCATAGCGGGACCAGATATCTAAACGATCATAGCTGTCCATGATTTCTTTCACGAATACTTGTCGTTCTTGTTCCTCACTGACAATTATCACTTCCCAAGGCTCTTCTTTAGAGTGATAAGGTGCATAACTCGCACTTTCCAATAGTTCATATATAACATCTAGAGCAACCGTTTGATCGGTTAACGTGCGAATCGTACGACGTTCCCGGATAATTTGTTCAATTGAATTCATGTCCATCTTGTTGCTCCTATTCTTAAAGTAATTGATCACTTTAATTGAAAATGAAAATCATTCTCAATTAGAAATTAAGAGTACCATTTCACTATTTTTTTTGCAAGACTCTTTTGAGTTTTCAGCACAAAAAAATATAGGTGCTTGGGATATAACTCATAGAGTCATATCCCAAACACCTAGAATCCAAATAAACGGTGGGAGCACACGGTCCTCCATGCTTTGAGGATCGGAGTGAAACGAGAACCGCAGACGCAGAAGCAACTCCTTCGGAAATAAACACCTCTGTCCCAACCTCAATGTGCTTTTTTAGATGCTTTTCGTTACACTAATTCAAATGGTAATGCTTGTGTTTCTTTCACATTCGCCCCAACAAAAACAATAAATGCTCCTGATTCTTCTTTGAAAGCCATTTCTTTCGTATAGAATTTCAACTCAGCTCTGGTTAAAGTGAAAACTACTTCTTTTTCTTCACCAGATTCAAGCTCAACTTTTTTGAAAGCTTTTAATTCTTTAACCGGCCGTACTACAGATCCCGTCACATCTTGTACATATAATTGAACAGTTTCTACCGTTGCACGTTTAGAATTATTTTTAACTTTGACCGATACATCAAGTGATTCCACCATTTTTTCGCTGCCCAATGTTAACTCATGATACTCAACTTGACTGTATGATAAGCCGAAGCCAAATGAAAATAGTGGATCATTTGGGCTATCTAAATACTTAGACACAAAACGACCTTTGTGTGTTGGACTCGTTAATGGACGTCCCGTCTTAAACTCACTATAGTAAATCGGCAACTGCCCAACTGAATAAGGGAAACTCATACTTAAACGCCCTGTTGGATTCGTTTGTCCAAAAATAATATCTGCTAACGCATTTCCACCTTCAGTTCCTGGGAACCATGCCTGAAGAATCGCATCGACTTGTTCAATCTCCTTTGTTAAGACAAGTGGTCGACCACTGATGACGATCAGCACCGTTTTTTTATTCAGCACTGTTAATTTTTCTAAAAATTCTTGTTGGATTTGCGGTATGGTAATATCAGTACGACTCCCTGCTTCACCACTTTGCATTGTATGCTCACCTAGTGCGAACACGATCGTATCAGCTTGTTTGGCTAATTCTAAGGCTTTTGTAAGTTCTTGTTTTTTTATCGCTTCATTTAAACCTAATTGCTCGATCTGGTCTTTAGTTGCACCAAATTCGCCTAAAAATGTGTAATCTTCCAGCATATCGCAGCCTTGAGTGTAAACCAAGTGGTCCGAATCAAGATAGTTTTCAAAGCCTTGTTTGATCGTTACAACATCTTCCCGCTGTCCATGAACTGCCCACAAACCGATCAACTCTTGATTGTCCCCATATGGTCCAACCAGTAAAACTTTCTCTTGATTGGGTTTCAAAGGTAATACTGCTCGCTTATTTTGCAATAAAACAATCGATTCAGACGACACTTTTTTAGCTAACTGCCGCTTTTCTTCTGTTAAGAAGACTTGCTCTTCTTGCATTTGACTAGCACCACGATACGGATCTTCAAACAACCCAAGATCATTTTTTAATTTTAAGACTCTATAAACAGAGCGATCTACTAGATCAGCACTGATTTCCCCCGCTTCAATCAATGGTTCTAATTCTTTTGCATAACAAGGGGTTTTCATATCGATATCCGTTGTTGCTTCGATTGCTAATTTCGCCGCTTGTCGATCATTTGCTGCTACACCATGAGCAATCAATTCCTGAATGGCGGCGTAGTCAGAAATAATCACACCATCAAAACCCCATTCTTTCCGTAAAATGTCTTCAAGTAAAAACTTGCTACCTGTCACCGGCATTCCGTCATACGTATTAAAGGATGTCATCACTAACTGGCAACCAGCATCAACTGCTGCCTTGTATGAAGGCAGATAATCTTGACGTAATCGACGTTCGGACATATCAACAGTGTTATATTCCCGACCACCTTCTGCCGCCCCATAAGCCGCAAAATGTTTAACACAAGAAGCAATACCACCACCATTAAGCAAATCTTTTTGCAGTCCCGTTACCATAGCTTTGGCAAAGGCTGCATTTAAAACGGGATCTTCTCCAGTTGATTCCAAACTCCTGCCCCAGCGTGCATCACGAACTAAGTCTACCATTGGCGCAAACGTCACGTGAGCACCTGCTGCGTTCGATTCTTCTGCTGTCTGCTGATAAGCTAATTCAACCAACTCAGGGTTCCAGGTTGCACCTAAGCCTAAAGGAATTGGAAAAATGGTACGGTAACCATAGATAATATCCGCCATAAACAATAACGGAATTTTATGTCTGCTTTTCTTTAAATGACGCTCTTGAATTTCCCGCGTTTTATCCGCTCCCGTGACATTCAAGACTGATCCTACTTGATCCACGATCTTTTGATCGATCCCTAATTTTTTTTGTGGGCCAACTGCTAACTGATCTGCATGGAAAAAATCACCAGATAGTTGCACCAACTGTCCAACTTTTTCTTCCCAAGTCAATGAGTCAAGTAGCTCTTTTAATGCTTTTTCTTCCATTCTCTACACCTCTTCACTTTGCTCTTGTAGATATGTTTTCTTATCCAAACGCTTGAACCATGGATACCACAGAATCGGTGACAAAACGAGTTGGATCACTAATTGTAAAATGATGACGGAAATACTTCCTTGGACAGCCGCATGAAAGCCGACTGGTAAACCAAAAATCGCCTGCACACCTACAAATCTTGATACTAGACCGATCTTCGTTAAAACATAGGCCAAAATCAAACCGATACTATTATTAAAAATAAACGGAATCGCTAAATCAAAATTCAAAACTAAAGGTGAACCGAAAATCACAGGTTCGGTAATACCAAACAAAGCAGGCACGATTGAAATTTTACCAACTTCTCGATATTGTTTACTTTTCGCTTTCAACATCAATAAGACTAAACCTAATGCCATCCCGCCAAAAGTAATGATATTAAAGAATGCTAATCCAACAATATTTGGCGGTGTTTGTCCAGCCGTGACAGCATTCATATTTTCCACATCCATTGCCATCCAAAGCGGTGTCACTAAAGGCAAGATCACATTTGTACCGTGAATTCCAAAAAACCAAAGAATTTGCTGTAACAAACTTAAAATGATCATGGCTCCAATCGATCCACCGATTCCTTTTAGCGGCTCTTGAATAATCGTATAAACAAATTGATGCATATTCCCAAAAGTAGTTAAACTAAAACCAAAATCAACTAAAATAAACATAATCCCGATCAAAACGGTGGGAATCAAGGACTCAAACATACGTGTCACCATCGGCGGTACACCTTCTGGCATTTTAATGGTCCAGCCTTTACGCTTAATTGCTAAAAACAAACGCCCGACGACCAACCCTACAATCATTGCTGAGAAAACCCCTTGTGCACTTAACCAAGTTGTTGGCAATGCCGCAACATCATCCGCTGTTTTATCAAGCGGTGTGATCAATAGAAAACTCATCAAAGAAATAATACCCGCAGCCACATAGTCTTCTTTTTCATCTAGTTTACGAACTAAATTGATTGCCATCAAAACAGAAATATATAAGGCCAGAGAACCAATCGTAAATGTATTCACTTTTCCTAATAATGAAATAACCTGTGTAAATCCTTGCAACATCTTTGACATATTCATAAAAACAACTAGCAAAACAGCGATCGAGCCGATAAAGACTGGACCTAACGTTGACATCATAGCACCAGAAATGGCTTGTAGATAAGGGTTCGTCCCCATCTTATCAAAAAACGGACTGACTTTATCAAAAAAACTGAGTAGCTTTTTCTTCATTTTTATTTCTCCTCTCAATATCCAGTAAGCGCTTTACTTGATTTTAGTATACTGAGTATCACAGTTTATTTCTGTGCTAAATCCGTCTTCAAATCGGAAAAATAATGACTTTTTATTTAAAATATTTTTGTCGGTATTGTTGTGGCGACAATGTGTAATGCTTTTTGAACACATTGTAAAAAGACTTCACTGAGAAAAAACCATTGTCCAACGCAATAGCCAACACTGTCATATCTGTATCTCTTAACTGATAATAAGCTTTTTCCAAACGAACCGTATTGACATACTCAGAAAAAGGAATCCCCATATATTTTTTGAAAAAGCGTGAAAAATAAGCTGGATCATAATTAAACGCTTCTGCCACATGCTCTAACTTCAGTGATTGATTGTAATGTTTCAACACATATTCATTGATTTGTTTCAACCGCTCTAAATGTTTTAAGCTTTTGATCGTCTGTTTTGTTGCTATCGGTATACTATAATGTTTAGTTAACACAGAAAGAAACTCTATCATGCGACTTTTGACGAGTAGATTCATAGATAAATCATTTTCCTGATATTTTTGATAAATTTCATTCAATAACGTTTGAACTTTCAAATCTTTTCGTTTTATCGGGATCAAATTAAATAGAAAACGATCATTGTACTGTTGCTGTGTCATTTCTTTCAAAAAAGGAAGTGGAAACTGTATCACAAATACTTCATTAGGTATTGGGCTTCTAGAAGAATGAATGATATTTGAATTGATAAAAAGTGTATCTCCAGGTTCTAGCAAATACGTTGTCTGTGGAAAACGGACCTCTAGATTTCCTTTCAAACAATACAATAACTCCGTACTTTCATGCCAATGAGTTGAGATCATTCGGTCAGGATTTCTGGATGTGAATGAAAATAATTTAAACGGATAATTTTTATTTGGCGAAATCATTTCATGTTTCATATGCAGACCTCTTTCTTTGTTAAGCTGGTTAAATTATAAGTCATTTAGGAGCTTATGAGAATGCGAAAGCACCTATGTACATCTTTTACCCTACTTGAACAAAAAAAGATCAAAGCAAGTTGCTCTGATCCTATATTACATCGTCTAATTCCTTTTTAGTCGTCTAATTCTTTTTCTAGAACATCTCCTGTTTGAGCATTTATTTTTACAGTCATCTCCTTATTACCAGTTTGCACTTTGACTTCCCAATAAGTAAGGGCTAGGTCTCGTTCTAATGACCATTCATTCGCCGTTCCTTCTCCCACACTATCTTCAGCGATTTTTGAGACGTCCTCTATTGATAAGATACCCTTCAACTCTAATGCTTCATTTTTCTTTTCCACACCGTTTTGTTCATCTTGATCTAGTGTTTCTTCACGCTCTTTTTTTAGTTCCCCAGTCTCTGCATTGATTTTAACTTCGTATTCTTTAGAGTCATCTACACCTTTGATTTCATAATAATAGATGCCAAATGAAGGATCTAAATCCAGAGAAGTGATTGAAGTATTTGGGTATGCTTCATTATAAGCTTTAATTGCATCCTCTACACTTACTTTTCTTTGTGATGTTTTTTTCGTGGTACTGTTTGAAGTACCGCTAACATCTTGTTTTGTTGACTGACTCACTTTCGTACTCATCTTACTTTCTTTGTTTGCCTCCAATGACTTATCCGTATTTGTACAGCCCGCTAGAGCAAAACCTAAACATAGTGTGCCTACTACCATCATCTTTTTATTCATTCTATCCATTCCTTTCAATTTTCCTTTAGGTGATTTACTTTACACTATTATTTTAGCAGGTAAATCATACTAAAAAATAAAGCAACATGAAAGTTAAATGAAGAATTCTTCATTTTATCTGTGTTTTAAATGTTACTGCAAATCGAGTTCCTTGAGGCAATACATCTGTCACAGCAATGTCCCCTTGATATTTTTCAACGAGCTCTTTCACAATCGATAATCCGATTCCTGTACCAGAAATTTCACTAGAGCGTGATTGATCCACTCGGTAAAAGCGCTCAAATACTTTGGCTTTCTCTTCATCTGGAATGCCCATACCAGAATCTTCGACAATCAATTGGATTGTCCCCTCATCTGAGAAAAGTGTAACGGTGATCGTCCCACTAGCCTCTGTATACTTCATTGCATTTTCAACCAAGTTGCGGGTAATCTGATAAAAATGCTCTACTTGTCCCTCTAAAAAAATGCCTGTTTCAATTTTAATGACGGCCTCTTGTGTCATCATAACCTTCAGTTCATTGATCGTTTGTTGAATGATCAATGACAAATCTAGCTGTTCTGTATTAAATTGTGTGTCTAGTCGACCTAATAATAACAACTTTTCTACAAGGCTTTCCAGCCGTTTCGATTCTTTATCGATATAAGAAAGCGAGGTTGGAATCACCTCTGGATGTGATTTTCCACGACGCTTGATCAAATTCACATGACCCCGAACCGCAGCAATCGGTGTTCTTAATTCATGAGATGCATCTGTTACGAATTGTTGCTCCCGTTTCAAATACATTCTTTGCTTCTCTAGTAATTGGTTAAATGATTTCGAAATATTTTGAACTTCTTGCGGTGTTTTTGGAATGGTTAGTTGCTGTTGTTTCGAATCTGAAACGTTTAATCGATTGATTTCCTCATCCATAACGACTAACGAACCACTTAAATTTTTAGAAAAACGATGCGTAATCAATGATCCCAAAATAATCACAGCCAACGTGATAAAAATCGTTAACGAAAAAATTCTCCCGATAAGATCAAATTGATCCTCCATATCTACTAAAAGCGTCACCTTTGCTTCGTCTTTTTGGAAACTTGCATAATAGTATGGCTCGATCTCACTTGTCCATAAGATTCTGTCAAATACTAGGAACTGTTTCATTTGAGAAAATTTCTGAAATACCTCTTTGGCATCTTCAGAAGAGTAAATAACTTCTCCAGTATCTAACTGAACGTGAACCAAATAAAGAGAACTATCATTAGAGCCGTTTTCAACAAGAACTTTTTGCCACTCTTTGGCATCTTTCCCACCACTATTTTTTAAAGAATCTTCTAACAAATCAGCTTGTTTTTCAGTTGATTCATATAATTCTACTACTGTAATTCCCATAATCGCTAAGCTTAAAATCAATACAGCTGAGATAAGTAACCCAATAAAACGGATGGTCAATTGGAATTGTGTTGTATTTTTCCGTTGTTTTAAAGTCGCTCTATTTTTTTTCATTGTTTTTCCTCAATGCATAGCCTACTCCACGAACCGTTTGTATCAAATGACCAGTCGGGTCATAATCCATTTTATTTCTTAGCGAACGTATATACACATCTACCGTATTGGTTTGACCAAAATAATCATAACCCCAAACAGCATTTAATAATTCATCCCGTGAAAGTACTTCTTCTGGATGCTTGATCAATTCTGCCAATAATTCAAATTCTTTTTGAGTCAATTGGATTTCTTCGCTGTATCGTTTAACTACTCGTTTCGTTATATCTAGCGTTAAGTCATGATATTGAAATAATACAGGCTCTTGTTGAAGTTTCTGTAGTTGCTCTTTGCGGCGGATGATTACTCTGATCCTAGCCAATAACTCTTCGATATCGAATGGTTTTGTAATATAATCATCTGTTCCAGCATCCAGCCCAATAATTTTATCTGTTACTTGGTCTCTAGCAGTCATCATGATAATCGGAACTTGACTTGTTCGGCGAATCCTTCTTGCAACAGTGATTCCATCATATTTGGGTAACATCCAATCTAATAATAGCATCGTGATGTTCTCTTGATTTTGTTCATATATCTCTAGCGCTTGTTCACCATCCGTTGCCTGTAGTACTTCATATCCTTCAAATCGAAGTTCTTCCGAAACAAAATTAGCGAGACTTGCTTCATCTTCCACTAGCAAAATGACTATTTCCTTCATCTACCCACCCACCTTTTTATATAGAGTACCCAGTATTTAAAACAAGGTCAATCAAATCATGATGAAAAAATCTTCATTTTTTACTTATATACCAAAAATAAACTTACAGCTTGCTCTCTTTAAAAATGTTTTTCATATTGAGTGAAGGTTCTTTTTATGATACCGTTAATAATGAATGAAACAGATGTTTTCTCATTTGATTTCATTCAGATTTTTTGTTAGGGAAAAGGAGAAAAAAATGAAAAAAACACTATTAGTACTACTTTCTTTAGCTATGTTGGGACTTGTTGGCTGCGGCGATACAACCAAAAGCAAAAAGACCTCTGAAAGCACCAAGACAGAGGCACAATTTGAAAAAGAGTCTAAAAAACGCGAAGAGGATGCCAAAAGAAAACAAGAATTGGTTCAAGAAATCTCAGTTTTAAAAGAATCAATTGCTTCAATGACTAAACTTCAAAAACAAACAGAAGAAATGGCAACAGAAAATACGATGGATGATCTTCAAGCAAATTTTGACGAATCTGTTTCATTAGGTAAAGAGGGACTTGAAGAATTACAAGGTCAATTAAGTAAAGCTGAAGCTGAATTGGAAGCATTAAAATAGTGAAAAAAAAGAGCTGAAGTCAGCTCTTTTTTTAATCAATATTACGTAGTTGGAAATAGGACACGATCTCGCCGATTCCCATAAAGATCAAGATCCCACCAAATAATTGGAATAGTACTAATAAACTACTGAAAGGATTGAATGTTAACACTAATCCTGCAATAATCAAAATCACGCTATAAATCAGCATTGGCATCCAACTAACGTTAACATAGGTACGTAAATTAACTGACTGGATTGCACGAGTGACACCAACAATGACGATTACAAGTCCAAGGAATATCGGTAAAATACTGACGATTCCTTTAGCAAAAACCAATACGATTCCTGCGATGACTAATAAAACGATCCCGCCAAGAAAACTCATTCCATAGGTACCCGTTGCCTTTTTAACTTTGAACCCATCATAAAGATTTAGCACGCCCATAATTGCAATATAAGCAGAAATAAAATAGACGGCTAGTTGGAAAACACTTCTTGGATTAATCACAATCAATAGCCCAAAAATAATATAAAAAATTCCACGTAAAAGTGCATATTTCCTTAATTGCTCCATAACATTACTCATTTTGATCTCCTCCATTAGCGCTTTGTTTGTTGCTCACTTTATATTGTATAAAATTTCTTTGGATCTGACGAATAATATGGATTATTACTGTTTTTTTATGAAGGATGATAGCCATTCCAATGAGTAGAAAAAGTTCCGCCCATTAGTGAATTCTTTGGGCGAAACTTTTTCATTTACTATTATGGTGTTTGTTCTACTTGCCATAAAATCGTTGCTCGATAACCACCTGCTTGTAACACTTCACCAGAAGGTACTTCTAGTAATAAGCCTGATTCATTTTTATCCCACTCATTACTTACATTGTACTGTCCTTTAGATTCATGTGTTCTTTCCGCTATCGGTTGTGTCGTATTTTCCGATAAGATAACCGTTTCTGTCTCATTTATCTTATAACGGATCGCTGAAGGTAGAATTTTGCTTGGATCTTCTTGGCTAGTCAATGGTTTCTTTAAGGTCGCTGTTAAATCCCATGCGCCACCATTTTTACGATTGTCCCAAACAATCAATGGTTTGTCATATTTTGCTTGTTCTACTTTTATAAAGGGTATCCCTAATGTCTTACGTCCAAAATTCAAGAAAGTCGGAGAAGACTGTACAAACAGTGTCCCTTTAAATTGATATTGAACAGTACTTTCTTCACTCGTAACTGGAATAGCTGTTTCATTATCTGGCTTCTTCACTAGTTGATAGTTTTTGGCCAAAATGCTTTCAAGTGCTTTTTGAACATCCTTTTCCTCGGTTAAGTCAATTGTTGTACCAATTACTTTATCAAACGTAATTTTATCATGTAAGGGCTCACCTGTTTCATCGACAAATTCCACATTCACTTTTTGATTGCTTTGAATATCGATCGTAATCGTCTTTTTGACTGTTTCGGTTCCTCTGGTAGCCTTCAAGGTAGCTTTGTAGGTACCTTGTTCAGGATTTTGCGGTAGCGTCGTTGATTCTACAGAAAGCTTGATATCTTTACTTGAACCCGTTGCTACATCCCAAGCAATTGCTTCTGATTTTTTAAGAATTAGCTGGTTGATTTCACTTTCAGTTAAATCTTGAAAAGGCTCTGGTCGGCTATTAAAATTATTCGCTGCAATATACAACCCTTTCGATGGCGGTATTTCATCAATCACTTGAACTGGCACTTTGATCAAGGTCGTCTTATCTGGTTGGTTTGCATCCGTCATCCGCACCATCACGCTAGTTAAGCCTGTAACTGAAGTATCCGGCATTGCGCCTTCGTATTCATAGGAAGCCGTATGTCCAGGTAAAATGACAGGCTCTTGAATGATTTCAGCTGCTTTTTTATTGAAGGCTGTTCCTTTTTTGATGATTTGGGGAATCGGTTTAGCACCAAGATTGTATACATTGATTTTTACGGCATAATCTTGTGATGGTAGACCATTGTAAGGACCTTCTGCTTCATTGATTGCGAGTAGAGACGTATCGTAGTGTTTGATTGTCCCTGGTTCTTCATTTAACTGTTCTGGTAAGCCTGTTCTCGGAATCGTCAACAGACTATCAAATTCTTTTTGACTATTTGCACTAAAAGGCATTGTAACTTCAACACCGGTTGGATACGTAACATAAACAGTCCCGTGATCCGTTGTTGTAGGAATTTTACTTAGTTTGTAGCTCGTCTTAAAATCTTCTACATAATCTGGGTAAATATTGAAGACTTCCGGATCCGCTTTGATTTGCATATAGGGAAGTTCATCACCCGCAAAAATTTCATAACCCGTATTTAACGCACTATCTGGAGCAATATCTTTCCAAGGTGCACCTAGCTGGTAAGCTGAATCGACATTCGACGCAATCACTTGACCTGTCGTGTAATTTTTACTTTCAGAGCCTGTTCCCATATAATCATTGCCAAAATAGTTAAAACCACCAGAAACGCCAATACTCCCATACGCTCCAGCAATGTATTTAGTATAGTCTGATAACCAATTTCCTCTGGAATCTTTTAAACGAATCGTAAATCGTTTGCCTGATGAAGGCTGGATATAAAAACCACTATTATTTCCTAATGCATAGATTGGAACTGAATCGGTATAATAATCCGTATCCACACTTTCCAACATTGAAAAACTCTTTGCTGAATTGGACAAATTATACATATCTAATTGGACACTAAAGTTCAAATTTCGGTTCAAGGATAAGTTGTAAACATAGAGAATCTGATTTGGTTCATCTATTAGAATTTGCTTCAGTTCGTTCCCTTTTCGTAGAAAATATTTAGATGTGATTTTTGAAGTAACTGCATCATATCCAATTCCACTTCCTCTAGACCAACCAGTTCCATATATAGGATTCTTATTCACTCCTGGAATATCTGAAACTCTTCCTTCACCACCACTATAAACATAGCCTCTACCAGCACCATCTTTGATAATAAAGCCAAATTCATTTTTTTGCGATGTTACAGAAATTCCTCTTTCAGGAAAGCCCATTTTAGAATTGTTTAATGGATTGGTAATCACACCATCCGTAGAATTCAAAGGAACATTTCTCCAGCCATCTAGCGTATTCTCTCCAAAAACTTGATCTGGCAGAACCAAAACCTCAAATTTGTAAGTCAGTAGCTGCTCTCCTAAAGTAATCGTAATCGATACCTCTTTGGATCCTCTACTAGAATTAACGATCATAGATTTCGTGATTCGTGCATCTAGTTCTTGTCCTGACATCAGATCCCAAGCTTTGGGCGCTAGTTTTTTGGTGAGTAATTGAATGATTTGCGGAACTGTTTTCCCTTTGATCTCGCTTGTATTCAAAAATGGCAGATAATTAAAACTCATCCCTGCTTTTGACTCAACAATGACCGTTTGATTATCGAGTGTCACTGTAATAGGAACAGGAATAATGGTCGATACTGTTGGATCCTTTTTATCTGTCATTTTGATATAACCCCAGCGGAATCCTGTTTTGCTCGTATCAAACTTATTTGCAGGTTCTGTAGGTTCACCTGCTGGATTTTTGACCCATTCATAGGTGGCGCTAGTAGCCGTCGCATCATTTAGAGACTGATATTTTGAAAAAATATTGGCGGCATTCGTCCCCATTGCCATGTCTTTATTTTGATCTACTTTAAAATAGTAGGGAGATTTCACATCCGCACCGAAAATAGTGACATTTCGAGTCGTTGTGGCTGACGTGCCATCCAATTCGACTTTGATCGTGCCTGTGTATGAACCCACTGAATTATTGACTACAGTCGTGTCGGTGAATGATACTGGAACTGCTGCTCCTGTACTCATGTTCCAAGCACTTAAATGAGCGTTTGCTTGGATCATTGTAATCAGCTCTTCTTTACTTTTCCCTTTTGTTTCATTCGGGTAAAAAAGGACCTTCGCATCCGATTTCACCATCACTTTATTCGCCAATAAGGCTGTAGTATCGCCATTCGTTACATTTATTGGCACTTTGATGGTTGTCGTAACAGAGTCGTTGTTTTTTTCCGTCATCTTGACATAAGCCCAACGAAACCCAACAGTTGTGGTATCAAATTTTTCCAAGACTTCGCCATTTTCATTAACAAATTGGTAGAGTGCATTCGTTGCAATTGTACTGTTTACCGTTTGAAATTTTGAAAATAGATTGGTTGGATTTGTCCCTAAGCCTAATGTCGCATTTTGAGCAACTGACACAAACGGTTGAGGATTCGCACCAAATACCGTAACATTTCGTGTTGTAGTGGCTTGTACGCCATCTAATTCGACTTTGATTGTTCCATTATATGCACCAATAGAATTATTGAGCGTTGTTGTGTCTGTAAACGATACTGGAACTGCCGCCCCGGTACTCATGTTCCAAGCACTTAAATGCGCTCTAGATTGAATCAGGGCAATCAGTTCTTCTTTACTTTTTCCTTTTGTTTCATCAGGATAAAGAATAACTGTTGCATCCGATTTTACCATCACTTTATTCGTTAATAGAGCGGTGGTATCGGCACTCGTCACATTGATTGGCACTTTGATCGTCGTTGTTACAGACTCATCGGTCTTCTCTGTCATCTTGACATAGGCCCAATGAAATCCGACAATTGTAGTATCAAATTTTTCTAACGCCTCACCATTCTCATCAACAAATTGATACACTGCATTGGTTGCAGTAGCGTTATTTACTGTTTGAAACTTTGTAAATAAATTAGTTGGACTTGTTCCCAAGCTCAATGTTGCGTTTTGAGCAACTGATACAAAGGCTTGCGGAACAGCACCAAAAACGACGACATCTTTTTGAATTGAAGCCTTTCGCTCTTGTGCACCGGTTCCAACCGTAATTTCAAATTCAGCCTTATAGGCACCAACCGAAGTAGCGCTAATCGTAGTGTTGATCACCTCAACTGGAACAGCGATCCCATCTTCCAACTTCCACGAGCGAACATTGGATTTTGTTTTGACTAATTGCTGTAGCTGTTCTGCTGTTTTATTTGCAATCTCATTTGGATATAGAATTATTTTCCCATTTGTATTATCTGTTTGAAGGGCAATCTGATCGTCCAACAAAAAAGAAGTCCCTAAATCCGTAACAGTTACCGGTATAGGAACGCGAATACTGGTTAGATTATAATTTTCGGTGATTTCTACATAAATCGTTTGAAATCCAACTGTTTCACTACTAGGGTTAACAGGTGTCCCATCAGCCGTGACATATTCATATAAAGCACCATATTCTGGCTGCGGTATAACTCTTTCAGAAAAAAGTTTTGTCAGACCTGCCTCGCTGTTGAGATCAGGAAATGCTTCATTTTGTTTTAATGTCAACACTTTTGGAGTTGCTTTTAACCCTTCTTCATTTTCCACTGGATCTAAAGATTTCGCTAGATAATTTCTTGGTTGGAGCTTTTTTGTTGATTTTTCAGTTGTTTGCTCAGCACGTTTATCCATTGCTTTTTCCAGACTGTTTTCCGGTTTCGCTAGTATTGGGTTGGTTGTGGTGAACAAAATGGTGACAGAAAAAATACCAAGTGCGGTTAGTCCAATGAGAGTCCCAACTATTTTCATTTTAGAAAAATTCTTTTTTTTGTTCTCCATTTTCTTCTCCTTTCTTTGTTATTTTTGTTCAGCTACCAAGTAGAGTCTTATCGCAACACCTCCTTTGTATCACTATCACCTATTTCGTTCAACTGCTCGAACCAGATCATTAATGGGGATATGCTGCTTGCTGATTAGAGGCGAGGCTCAAGAAGAATTTTAGCGTTGTTTTCCGATTGCCTATTCTATCGTTCTCTTCTTTGTGATTTTTGTTCCAAAAATGACTTATTTTCTAGCCTTTTCAGTTTCAGTTCTTTTATGCTTCTTATGTTTAATCAATTTGTACCTTGAAAGGAATACAAGTCCGCATACACCTACTATTACAACAATCATCCATAACATCGGCTTACTATCTGATTTATGTTCAACTGACTGCTGGTTAAAACTATTTGCTTCTAATACGTTGACTTTAAAGTCTTCTGTCCAAGACCACCGATCACCAGTTTTTGATATGATACTTATTTGAGCAGAATAATCTCCAGCTGATACGCCTTTATCCGCTAAATCAATTGGAAGATCAATCACTGAATTTGGCGCCATTCTCATGTCCTTTTTTTGATACTCAAATAACACCTTTTGTTTGTTTGTTTTTCTTACTTGAACCTCTACTTCCATCCCTTCGACATATGCTGGTCGACTATTGGAAATATTCACAAATAAATGACTTTTACCATCTTTGAATGCTATGTATGTTTTATTTAATTTAAGTTCAGGTTTGATGCTGCTAGTGTCGCCGACTCTTAGTAACATTCCGACTAAAAATGCAAATTCGTTTACGACAATATCTTTTTTGCCTTGGTCTTTCATCGTGCTATCTGCTACTGGCTGTAATTGAATACCACCTGCAATTAAACCTGGGGTCATCTCTTTGGGTAAAGAGATCATTAACTCCAGTTGTTTACTACTTCTGGCAGGAATCACGACTTTTGATGGGCCTTTCACGATTTTTATAAAGTCAGTTGTTAAGGAAGAATCCGCCTTTAAATCATTGGGCCCATACTCAACTTTACCGATACTATTCGTTTTTGCTGTATTTAAACTAACATTGACTGTTAGTTCTTTGGACAATGAGTTGTATAGTTTGAGAGAAACTTTTTGCTCTTGCCCCGGTTGCATGGCAAGATCAAAGTAGCCCAGTTTTTTATTCTTTTGATTCTCTGGATATAACACTTCATACGATAAACCATCGATCAAATTCGTTGAATCTTGTTTGGCCCAACTGGTAACAGGATCAAAGAAGAATGCTAGACAAATCATTAATAATAAACAGGTAGAATACTTCTTCATTTACTGACCCCTCTTCCTAAAATAATCAATGCTTGTCGTATAACTCAGTTCTGTGAACAATTTATAACAATAACTGTCAACCAATCTACTTACCTATTTAAATCAACATACTAAAGAATAGTTCTTCTTTTAGTATGTGTTATCTAGACTCCAGTTCACGCTAGCTTTAAATGCTTTACCAGCAGCGCCTGTACCTGTTGTAACTGTTAATTTAGTGTCTGATAATTTTGTAGCGAAACCGCCTTTAACAGCATCTGCTTGTGTTTTAGCAATGATGTTTGTTGCAGTTGTATTGCCCGCTTCTAACGTTACGTTTTTGCCCACAACAATATTGTTAGGATCTGCAAGTGTGCCTAGGTTTCCTTCAATTGGATTTGGTAAGAAGTCATTTGTATCTGGATCAACTTCACCAATATCGTATGATTGTGGATCACCTAAAGTAAACGTTAATTTTGATGGCAATTCTGTAGCTGAACTGTCTTTAGAAACTAATTTAGACAATGTAGCAGAAACTTTCCAAGCAGAAGTTGTAACAGCTCTTGTTCCTTCACTGCCTGTTTCAGTTCCTTGTCTGTCATCATTCACGACAATATATTGATCTCCGGCTACAGTATTGCTGTATGTAGCAATATTCGCTGTTGCTGCTTGACGACCAAAATCAAATTTAGATGGTGTCCATACTAATGCTAAGTTATCTTTAAATGGTCCTGGTCCAGGTTTTACTGGTCCATCAGTATCAAAACGAATCCCCAAGTCTGTTTGCTCGCTTCCAACTACTTCTGCATTCGCAGGTTTTGCAAAAATCAGCAAAGCTGATGAAGCAAGTAATGTTGTAAATAGTATTTTTTTCAAAATTTAATCACCCTTCTTATTTAGACAAATAAGATTGGCGACAGTTACTGTTATAAATTGTCCACAGAATGATTTTTTGCTTAATGCTACCCAATCAGTTTGATTTGATCTTTTAATAAGACGAATAGGTAGATAATTAACGTAAGACTGGTAATTGACACTGCTAATAAGCCGAAATTAATCGCTAGGTCCAGTCTTTTTTTTCTTAGTTTTCTGACTAAAAATACATCTTTGGAAAGAGTTGCCAGAAAAAAGAGCAATGAAGCAGAGGCAATTCCTCCTAATATATAAATCCATAAATAATCTCTCATATTACACTCCTATACATGTATGCTATACACTTTCCGTAAACTAATAACGCCTAAAAATACGATCAAACACGCGACACCTAGTAGTAATAGGATAAAAGACGTCATCATTTGGCCTAAATGAGGCAATGCACCATCCGTATCAGGATAACCAGTCGGTTTTGTTTCGTAAATCGGGGGTTTGGGTTTTTCTGGTTCGATAAACTGATTAAATGAAATGCCTGTGTCCGTTTTTTCTTGTTCCGCAAACACCTGAGACGACTGACTTAATAAGCTCCCAAATACGCACATCACAATCAACAACGGCCAAATAACGTACTGTTTTTTCATCCTTATTCACCAGCTTTTCTATTTATTTTTTTTCTTTTTTTCTTTTGACTTCCTTGTTTTTTTCGTTTAGCAATTCTGATTTTTTTCCACTGTTTGGCCCATTTTTTTCTTCTCACAAGGATCAGTAGCATGATCACGCCGACAACTATTATCAAGACGATCGTCGTGATTTTGATCCAAGTTGGCGTAATGATTTTAAAAGCACTTTCTTCATTCATTTTTTTGGCTTGTTGATTGGTAATCGTGAATTCTTTGCTAAGCTGCCACTCTTGATAGTCATTAGAGGCATCCAGTTTCAAGGTGTAGGTACCAGACGGTAGGTTAGCGATTCCCCAATCCATTTCAAAATCAAATGAACTATTAGGAGCCATGCTATAATTTTCTACGGATTTTCTTTTAACAACTTCATCGGTGCCTTTTTTAGTCATCGTACCTACGATGCTTAAATTTTCTAAGACTTTCGGTTCTGGATTTTGCAAGTTCGCTAAAACCATTTTTTTGCCTCGTTTAATTGAGGCTTTTGCTGAGATCATATTTAGCGTCTGAGCATTGTTGAATTCATCACCTGATTGAGAAGTGATCAAACCAACACGATAAGAGAATTCGGTTGACA
Organism: Enterococcus sp. 12C11_DIV0727; assembly: GCF_002148425.2. NCBI lineage: Bacteria > Bacillati > Bacillota > Bacilli > Lactobacillales > Enterococcaceae > Enterococcus > Candidatus Enterococcus lemimoniae. Next base: position 1,781,634 of record NZ_CP147248.1, read on the forward strand.
CACCACTCTTCGCTTTTTCGCCTTGATCCAAAGCAAAGACAATGGCGCCCATTTTCACCCCATCATATTTTTCTTTTGACGGAGTCAATTGGATTTTCACCGTTTTTTCTTCATAGTTACCCACGGTGATTTCTGGCGTTGGAAATTTAAGCATCGATGTGACCGGTTCTTTTAAGGTCGAGTCGTAGTATGATTTGTCATCACTATATTCGATCGTTCCTCCATCTCCTGTGATCGCATTGGTTCCATAAATCTTGATTTGTACATTCTCTTTTCGCGTACTTTTTATTCTGACTTCTAAGGTCTGTGCTTCTCCTGGTGTTGTTTTCACATAAAAATAGCTTTTGTTTGGATCAATTTGTGTGTTCGGCTGCACAAGTGTCACTGTATAGCCTAAATTATTATCATCATCTGCAGCACTTACATGGTCTGCAAAAAAAAATAATGAAAAGACGCAGATGATCGCTGCATAGATCGTATTAATCTTTCTCATGAAAAAAAGGTCTCCTAACTACTAATATTTATTCTTATTTAATGGATTGAACGATAATTTCTACATGCCAGCCATTTTTTTCATCTTGGTTGATACTTTCCATTAAGCGATAGTCTTTTTTAGCAAAATGGTCCGTCCAATGAGCTAAAAATTCTTTAGTATAGCTTTCGGCTGCTTCTTTTGTTTGAAATGGACCTTCCAATTTAACGATTTCATTTTCTTCATATTGTTCATCTTTTTCCTCGTATAAATAGGTTGTAATGACATATATGATATAAACAATTGTCAAGGACACGATAAACAACAACAAGAATAGCGGCCACAAGATCGTCTTCATTAGCGCTATAACATTAATTCCAATAATCAATAGAAATCCAACCATTGAATAGTTCATTTCTTTTTGCTTGATTGCTTCTCGTTGATTTTTGATATAGAACATCAACATTAGGAAGAGATTGAGCGTCATCAATAGAAAAGCTACAAATAGATACTTTAGTAGATCATCTAAGTAATAATTCACCATAAACAATAACTGAATCATAAACTTGGCATTTTTATCTACGTAAAATATGGCTACTTCATAAAATTTTGAAAAAAGCACAAAATTAGTGAGCCATCCAATTAGTAGGAGGAGTTCACAAAGATAATAATTTCGATATTTTTGATAATAATTCTTTTTTTCTTTCACACATTTAGCCATCCATTTCTTTACATAATTGCTTGAGCTCTTTAAATTCTATTTAATACTTGGTCATTGTAGGATTTCTTTACTTGTATTTTAGAAAGAAATGGTTCTTTTTTTGAGTAAGTAAGAAGATAACCCTTGGTTCGGATGATTTCAATTTCAAAATAGGATTGTTCTTTTAATTTATTTCTGATATGAAAAATAAAGTTTGCAACCCTGTATTTTTCTAGCGACTCACCTGTTGAAGTACCATAGATTGCGTTGTTGATTTCGTCATAGGTAACGACACTATCCAAATTTTCATATAACAGCTCTATTATTTTGAATTCTTTTCGGGTTAGTGCTATTATTTTGTCATGAACCACTAGGCTTAGCTTTGATTCGTCTAAGAAATGACTGTCACATTCTTTCTTTGGTTTCTCTCTATTTAGTAACTGATTTTTATAGTTGAGCGCATTCTTTATGACGATTCCAAGGGTCTCCAATCCTTGATCAGCTCGAATGATTTCTATCACTGAGTTTTTGCTTAAATGAGGATAGAGTTTTGTCAGCTCCGAATCATTTTCTCCACTGAGAATCCAAATAAATAAGGAATGCTCTTCTTTTAAATCAATGAGCCACTGAAAAGCCTTAACGTAATCAGATGATTTCTCCAAATTAATAATCAAGCCATCTAATGTTCCTATTTGTTTTTTATCAGTAATTTCAATCAGCGAGTAATGTTGTTCGTTGAGAGCCCTATTTATCAACAAACCTATGTTATCGTTCTGTTCAGAATCATCTCTGATATGTAATATGCCAATTGTATTTTCCATCTGGCTCCCTCCTCTTCATTTTTTTCTAGTCTTATTTTCTCGTTATATTAACAAACAAGAACTAGCACTCAAAACCCATCAATAGCAGAAATCTAAAGATTTTCTGACGGCAAATTTGACGGCTTAAGTTATATTCCCATTCAGTAGAAACTTGACTGGATAACTTTTATAGGGCAAGAAATCATTTCTTTTCAAAAAAAAAGGATCGTTAAATGAAAATGAAGAAAAAGCTAGTTACTTTCCAAATGTTAAAATTTTTGAAAAGTAGCTAGACTAACTGATTAAATTGATCGCTTTTCTTTTTTCTGACATAAAAGAACTTACATAAATATCTAGGGTCATTTTAGTAGAATGATGGCCCAATAAAGCACTGATCGTGGCGATATTCACTCCCTTTTCTAGACAGCGTGTAGCAAAGCTATGTCTAAGTTGGTGAAAACGAATCGCTGGAAAGTGGAAACTTTGACATATTTTTTTTAACCACACTGAAATCAAACGTGGTTCTGCGGGCTTATCTCCTCCTAAAACAAAGTTCCCCTTACTTTTTTTCTTTTGATCATTCAAAAGTTTGCTGACACTTTTAGACAGTGGGATCGTTCGCTTAGATGTGATACTTTTAGGTGTTCCTTCAATAACTTGTGTTTTTCGGTTCACACCATTGATTAATTGGATTCTTTGAATTGTACGTTGGACAGTCAGCAGATTTGATGAAAAATCAACATCTTCCCACTTTAATCCAGCTATTTCGCCAATCCTCATGCCAGTTTCTAATGCTAATATTATCGCAAGTCCTTTAGGATGTGCTGTAGCTTTTTCCTTTAATTTTCTTTGATCTTGCGATGTGATCGCGTTTATATTATTTGCTGTTTTTTTAGGCAATACAACATGTTTACAAGGGTTTTCCGTGATCAATTCCCTTTTTACTGCAGCTGTACAGCAAGACATCAACACTTGAAAGACGATTCGAGTAGAGTTAGGCGATAAATTTTGCTCTATTTTCTTGATCCAGTCATTTAAATCTGCTGTTTTAATTGATTGTAACGGGATGTCCCCTAAAAAAGGGAGGATATGTTTTAGCATTTTGTTTGTGTAACTAGCATATGTGCTAGGTTTCAATTGTCCTTGTATTTCAGTTAACCAACACATAGTCCAATCATTTAGACTGCCTTGATAGACAATTGTTTTAAAGGTATAGTTATGTGAATATAGTGCTTTCATGGTTAAGAGTCTTTCTTTTAAATCTGTATATGTTTTGTTATATACATAACCGTATATAGCACTTCCATCACTTTTTCTTCCTTTTATGTATCTTCCTTCCCAGCGACCATCTTTTCGTTTATAAATATTTTCACCTTTTCTTACCATAAATCATTTCCCCCTTCGTTTTAGTTTGACGGCGATTTGACGGCGAATAAAAAACAATGTATAACATACAAAATATAGTTACTCATAAAAAAAATACAGATATTAAAATATAAAAAACAGCATTGACAAAATAGTTAAAACATTATATCATCTTATTAATAAAATAAATTTCGCATTTATTTCATATTTTTCTTGTTTGTTAATATAACAAGAAAAAATGTATAAAATAACAAAAAATAAAAATTGTATATAAAAAAATAACCCTTACACAATATTTCGTTACTATGCCTCAAGATATTGTCCTTTAAATTGAATTGAAAAAGATCCACAGTTACTTACAGTCAAAAAATTTAGCATAACGCCTTCAGTATTTTGCTATGCAATTGAGATTTGCACAAATCATATTTAAGGTATTAAAAGCTTTCTAATAAAGATTTTTTTATCCCTAATTGATGAAACCCATTTTTTATATTCTTTACTGTATTATAGCTGATCAAGACTAATAATTATTTTACCTACATAAACTGAAATTTTGGAGTATTTAGTCTTTTTTAAACACTATAAGGGTTTGCCGATATAATTATACCTGTGTTCATATCGTCTGAATAATTAGTTCGATGAGCGCAGTAATTATCGACGAACATCCATTTTTGGCTATAACAAAAGACATCATGAAAACTCATGATGTCTTTTTAGTTTGGATGTCCAGGCCATTTCTATTTTGTTACCTATTTTATCTCTTTACAAAAAAACAGCTCCTTTAATAGGTTGTACCGAATAACTTATCTGCACTTTTGTTGTACTTATAGGAGCCATCATGCAAAAAAATAGCGTTATTTCTTTAAAAGCAACGGTTCATAAATTGATTTATTTACGTTTCAATAAAAAATTAGTCATATCATTAATTGCTTCTTTTTTATTTCCCACTTGACAATGCATTTCTCCACCAGAACATTCAGTATAAAGAATCGTTTCAATCTTTTTCGCATTTATGAGTTTAGTCATTAAAAATGCTAATCTGGAAACGGGAACATACATGTCTTTTGTTCCTGCCATTAATAAAACTTCTTGTTGAACTTTATCTTCAATTCCATTAAGAGAAAAACTAGATATAAATTTTAAGAGATCTGAAGGCTTATTCGTATTAGAAATTGAATAGCCTTTTGTCAATTTAAATGTCAAATCTTTGTTGGATCTAGCAACTTTTAGCAACCGCTCATTTAATTTATTTGTATCCCCACTTTCAAGTAATGATGAAATTGTTTGATAGTCTTTTGAAACAAGTCCTTCTTTAAACGCATCCTCCATACTATACATAATATCGAATGCAATCACTCGTTTAATTCTAGGTTCAAAAGCAGATGCTCTTAACGCCAAATAACCACCTAATGACATACCCAATAAATCAGCTTCTGATAATTTACAATAGTCTAATACAGCTCCGACTGGTTTTTCCCACTCATTCGTCATAGCTACCTTCTTTTTGATTAATTCGCCTTGTCCTGGTCCTTCAAATAAAATAAGTTGATAGTTATCAAGTTGATCAAACAAATTCATTAATCTAATTAGTTCTTCTAAGTATGAATCAAAACCGCCATGAACAATTAATGTTTGTGTAACATGCTCACTTTTTTTAACAATCACACCTGGCATAAAAGTATTCTCGTAAGGAATTTGAATAAAGTTCAAATTACTCCTATCTATACTTTTATAAAATGTTTTTTTAAAGAGCTCATACACTATTTGTTTTCTTGGATCTTCTTCAGGAAGATAAAATTCTGCTAGCTGATAATAACAAGAAGCAACATCGTAGAAAAGATCTTTTTCTCTTTTTTTTCCAAGAGCAAACCAGATTTTATACCATGATTCTAAATCTTCTAGTTGATTCGCTATTTCTTTCACTTCCTTTTGGACACTACCATCTTCTTCGTAAGGCTCTAAAAAGCGGTTCATTTGAAAATTGAATTGCTTATTTCTATTATAATTGTTAAACATATTAATCCTCCCTTTCTATATAAACAATTCTATTTACATTGAATTACTAATAAAAGACACAATTTTGTTTGTAATGTACTATAATGAACAAAAAAACAAAAAATGTCTAGAAAGAAGGATATATAGTGGGTATCGATTTGCGTGTAGATAAAACAAAAACATTCATCCAAAAATCATTTATTCATTTATTAGAGGTAAAACATTTTGAAAAAATTACTGTAAAGGATATATGCCGATCGGCTAAAGTTGGTCGATCAACATTTTATACTCACTACAGTGATAAATTTGATTTGTTTGAACAAATCATAACGAGCTATACTGATTTATTTGATTCCCTTATTCAAAAACGTTTTTCTACAACTAACCTTTCCGTTACATTAAATTCTATTTTCAAAGAATTAAATGTCAATAAAGAAGAACTAAAAGTACTTTTTTATTCTTCTTTTGGTGAATATGCATTAGAAAGAAACTTTTTATCTATTTTAAAAAAATACATATCTCAATATCTAGGTAGAATAAGTAAGTACAAAAGAATCAATCTACCATTTGAATTTTTGGTTGAATTATACTCAGCAAATGCTATGGTTTCTATTAAGTATTCTTTAGAAAATGAATTATCTGAGGATATCTCTTCATTCATGGAAAATTTTTTCGAGAGTGCTATAACTAAAGTATAAAAAGCTAACTTAACTCTAATCATAAATCAACTTATTTTAAAATAGAGAATTTCTTTTCATACTAATGCCAAATCTACTTCTAACTATTTTTTAGATTTTTTTCATACCTTGAAGTAGGAACATTTTTTACTAACCTTAAACACTGACTTTTCAATAAGTTGCAGTACTGTCTGCTCTAATATAGGACTAATCCGATCAAGAACTCCAAAATCAAAAAGGAATTTTGACTTATCTAGCTTTTGTAGAATATTACTCATTCATTTAGTTGTTTTCTCTTGCAGAACAAAATAGGGTAGAAAATTCTTCTGCCCTAAATTTATAACTTTAGACATGTAATTAAGTGCTTGGTAATTTTGTTAGAATGATTAATTCTAACTATCACTACTAATGTTTATTCCACTTATTAATGCATTATCTAATTTTCGCTCAGAAGTACTCCCATTATTATACTAGCTATATAGAATCTTTACTTTATCATCTTCCATCGTAGTCGCTTTAAAAGATACAAATCTATAAAGTTTATCACAAACCTAGTCTCATCATATAAAATAGAGAGACTAAAATTTTTGTGAATGAAAATTAACAGGTGCATCGCCGACCTGATTAGTCTGCATTCTATATTATTAAACAAATAGTCCACCTTACTACTATGATCTCTACCAAGACTTTCCCTTCATTTTAAAAATATCACTTTTTTTATCTACTTTAAAGCTTTAAACTGCTTCGTACTCTACTTCTTAAAATAGGCCCTTCCCCGAATAGATTAATAGTTCTCCTTGCTATTTTTGTGTACTGGCTTACGTTACAGTCTATTTTTCATCTTATAAAAAAACCATTTCCTGTATTGTGCATTTTTTATAACATCTCTGTAATTTTGGTTTATAGAGTGAATTTCGCTCCCCAAAACGAAACTGATTCTTTGCGTATTTTTTTACACGATTTTCAAACAGTATCTAAGAAAATTCAAGTCTTTCCTTTCAATACTTCTAATTTTGTATCATTCAATAACGTCTAATCAAATTCGCTACATCCAATCATAGTCATCATGAATAAACTTCTCAATATGAATGTTTAGTTCTTTTTCTTCATATACTACTTTTATGACAGCTTGCTTTGCTATTTCTCCTAACTCTACTGTTCGTCCAGATACTTTTAAAAAAAATGCTAGAAACCACTTCTTAAAATGAGTTATAAAAAAATGTTTATTCTTTCCTTTAAACAATATATTCCATCACTTTGTTAAACATTATCTGCTATTACTCTTTATCCTTTTAGGCTAGATTTAAGGTTCAAATAGTAAACTGTATAAAAATAAACAAAGGAGAGGAGCAATTTTTTTGAAACAATTAAATACAGCTAACGAAAAATAGAAACATGGAAAGAGATCATTGGACACCTTAGGCATATAAAACAACAGTTTACCTATTACCATTCAGGAAACTAGGTCTGAGAAGACTGAATTTCGAGGAATTCAACTATAAGGAGGCGTAGTTCATGAAAAATAAGAAAAGAAAGTTAAAAAAGCTATTAATCACTATAAGCGCAATAGGAGTATTTGTTTTAGGAGGAGTTTTCACCTTTTTTCATACCAATGTTTTTGCCAAACAGCGTGACCTTTGGGTTCAGACAGCTATGTCGACATCGAATCATAAATGGTTAGCAACAACTTTTCTTTCCAGTGAAGAAATAGAAGCTATTCTAGCAAAATATACGGTAGTTAACAGTGAAAATTCAGATAGTGCCAGCGTAAAAATTCAGACAGCCGTTTCCACAAGTAGTAGCAATACTACAACCAGTGTGGTAGGAGAAACATCTTTAAAGGAAATTTCTGGTAGCACATATCAAGGATACGTTGTCACTGTTAAAGATCCTTCTAAGGTAGCATTAACGACCAATCTTGATAGTCTTAATCAAGGACAATTAGTTTCGGAAACCCTTGCTGAAACTGCTTCAATACAAGCTATAGTAAATGCTGGCGGTTTCGACTTTAATCGCCAGTCTGATTCTTCCGTTTCAACTATAAATTCAGGTATCATTCAAGATGGTCAGCTTATTTATGGGTCCGCTGAAGAAGAGACTCAGTGGATTGGGATGAGTAAGGAAGGAAAACTCATTTTAGGAACATATACCTTTAAAGATGCTTTAGCAGCTGGGATTGATGATGCCATTGAATTTGGTCCATATCTTCTCATTAATGGAGAAGATCAAATTGAAAACGAGGAGACTGGAGGTTTACAACCCCGGACGGCCATTGGTCAATCAAGTGATGGCACCATATTTTTAGTGGTAATTGAAGGGCGTTCCACTTCCTCAGCAGGAGCCAGTCTTTATGATTTACAAGAAATAATGAAGGATTTAGGCGTAATCAACGCAGCAAACCTTGATGGTGGTGGTTCCTCCGAACTCTTCTATGAGGGAAACCTAATAAATGACCTTTCAAACGGTTCTGAGCGAGCTGTGACGACGGTCTTTACGGTAGCAAAGTAGGAGATAGAAAGTAAACTCATTTAAAATGCAGGTATGCGTTGAAATAATAATTATTTCTTTCTGCATCAATGTAAGTCTTATCAGAGAACTATCTCTGTTGCATGTTCTAACGTAAATCAGATTTTCTTAAATAGCTGCATTTTCTATGCAAAGGGTGACATCTTTATCTTGATATTATCAATTGTACACCACTAAGTACACTTTATCCGATGCCCCGCTCCAGCCCAAAAATAGAAACTATTTTATTCTAACAATAGTTTTGGAATACAATCTAAATCACTTAATATTTAGATTTTTTATCCTGTTTTATCAAAAATAATACAAAATTCAATTTGTATTATTTACTTATAAATATTGTACAATTCTAGCTAAATAAAAACTTTTTCATCTTAACCTCTTTTTACCTATCTTTCTTAAAGGTAGGTATTTTTTGTAACTAGGTTTTTAATGATTTTTTTTATTAAAAAAAGACCCATTTCTATACTCAAAAAATTGAATTAGTAAGAATAAAATACATCCTCTAAAACTGACCATGTATATAAGGTTTACATCGTTAAAAATTTTTATTTATGCAATTTGCGTACCCATAAAACTCCCCTCTGTCAAAATACAATACGTGTTTGAATGAAATTTTTTAATACCACAAAAAATGGCTACTGTTAACATACTTAATGGAATTACTGGGAAAATCAATAATGTCCTATATGTCTCTTCATTTAAACCTTTTTGAAACAACCTCACTAGTTCATTTAGAACGCTTCTAGGTACTTATTTTTATAGATTTGTTGATATAGCGCTCAATTTTTTGACGTCTTCGCTTATTTCCAAACTAGTAAAATAAAATGCTTCATTTTTTGTGTTCATTACTGATTTAGTTCTTGATTGTGACTTTCCTTTTGAACGTACTTCCTCACTCAATTTCAACATATCGCTTACAGTCTTACTCACTGTCACTCCTTCTTATTCATCCTTTTTAGGAACCCAAAACTATTTTCAGTTTCAGAAATTCTTACTATTCGTATTCATCTTTTTTAAAATTGCTATTTTTTATTTTTTAGTAAAGTTAATACTGTCAACGGTATTCCTAAAATAACGTAGCCTATAACGCACATAAGAATTACTATTAATACTTCATTTTTTATCATAAAAACACGAGATACTATGGTATAGGATAACGCGACTGATAACACATAACAAATAAATAATTGGAAAAAGCGTTTAAGTGTCACTGATTATTTCCCCTCTCATTACACTATCCTGTAATTTTGAAATGTAGTTCTCCATTTTAAGTTTAGCCATTGTTAATCGTTCGTTTTTAAGTCTGTTTTGCCTGTTGGATCGACTCTCTCTACTGTCAACAAAAAGTATCTGGTTTCCAGAACGATTGCTTTTGGATCTCATGGATGTGGCTGCCGATTTTTTTGAATTTACACTACTATTGGCTAATTGATTCCTTAAATTCAAACATGCCTTCTGAATACTCAAACTTTAAAATACAGCATTTAGTAAATTTGATTGCTTTAATTTGCTCTTGAGATAGCCATTTCTGAATAAATCGATACATAGAGCCTCCATGGCTAACACATAGAATATTACGATGATCTTTCTTTTTATAATCTCATTAAGCGTAGCATTCATTCTACTTTGTACTTGTTCACTAGATTCTCCACCGTAATCTACAAAAAAGTCTCCATATGAGGTCTCACCTGCTTTTATTTTAGGATTCAATTCTTCACTTTCACTCTCGAATAAACCAAAGTTCCATTCTTTGACTCCTTTTAATCGTATAACACTTTTATACTCACAGACTATTTCTGCAGTATCAACGGTTCTTTACTGTGTCGACGAATAGACGTGATCAAAAATTACATTCTGACTTAAAAAGTAATCCCTAGCAAGCTGAGCTTGACTTATTCCTTGCTTAGTGAAAGGTGAATCACATGCTCCTTGAATTTTACCCCGTAAATTAAATAGTGTCTGTCCATGTCTCATTAAATATAGTGTTCTCATACGCAATACACCTATCTTTCATTTTAAATTTGCATATTTTGCTTTTATCACTGATCATTTTTGATAAAATTCTCTAATGTCCTTACCACATAATCATCTTTCTCTATTTTGGTCGTTTAAGTTATTCAAATTCTTTCTAAGAATTCTAATATTTATTCTTCTTCACAAACATTTTGTAGTTTGTAACTATTGCTAACCCGACAAGAACAACACCTAAATAAAATAGCCCTGTTTTTTTTGAAATCAATAATCCTGCTAAGATAATTATGTAGTACAAAAAATTAACACTCTCTCTTTTAAAAAATTTATTTAAATTTTTAACCATACTATTCACCTCTACTCATTTTTTATTTTTTCGAATCTCGTACTTGTTACTAGTTATCGTTTTTGAATCTCAAGGATCATGTTGCTGATCCTTTTGGATTAACTATCTTTATGCAAATGAGTTACTGATATCGTCAGCACTATTATTTAGTTTATAGATAGAATCAGCTTCACGTACTTCTTTTAATCATTAAAGAACAATTCTTTTATTGTATATAAACTCTCATACACAGAATCTATTAATTCGGTTTCATCTTCAATGTATATCGGATCGGATTAATTCCAACAGATTATCGTAATTTAGACTTCTTTTGTCAAAGTGTACTAAATCTCTATTTCGAATTTTTCTTAAAATAGATATAGGATCAACTATAACAGTCACCCTACTCTCCTTTGATTTAGCTCCAGTTTTAATTTATTAGTATGATCACTCAACATTTTTAATAATATTATCTAATTTACTTATATCACTTAAGTCAGCATTTAGATAGTCAATGTTTTGAATAGGCGTATTTTGAGTAAATGATGCGAATTTTTGTAAGTAAACTGAAGCATGCTTAATTTTAGAAAAAATTACGTGCCCTCCTACTGTATAGTCATCAGAAATAAAATGACTATGGAATCCTGCTACAGTTATCCCTTGATACAATGATGGAGAGTAGTAACTAAGTAACGTTCCTGTTACGTCTTTAGAATAAAATTCAACTTGGTTATTAGCAATCTTCTCAATACCTGGATAGGGTTTATTGGATTTTTTAGATGAGCGAGTATGGATTACCTCAAATCTCCCATGTATTTTAACAGAGAAGAAAATATTTGTACCTACAATTCTTTTTTTTATCTCTTCTAAACATTTACTTAACTCAATACTGGAAACATTATCTATTTTTTCATAATTTTCAAAGTGAACATCAGCAAATGTGATTTTAAAGGCATTTTCTAAGGGTATCCCCTCCCCTTTATGATTGACTTTAAAGCCTTTTCCATTTAAAATAATCAATTCTCCATCAATTCCTTCACCTGTGCCAATACCAGTATCCCCGTGTATCATAAGTTCTTTTAATGTAATTGTTCCATCTAATAGACCCTCGCTTAACATTTGCATTGTCCCTTGTTGAAAAAAACTATTTTTTTCCATTATTGACTCTCCTTTACTGATTCTTTTTAGGAATTTTTTTGCTTAATTCGATTATATTCCCTCCTTCTTAAAAACAAAAGTAATACTTCTACTAGTATTACTACCCTTAATATTACTAAACTTATGCTTACTTCAATCAATATAGCTGAAAAAAGCTCGTTCGTATTGTCTCTATATAAGATTTTTATCGCGCTCATGCACGCTAGGATGACCCTATTTTCCAAAAAAGATAAAAGAGGCAAAAACTAAGATAATAACACTTATACAATAAAATATCATTCAAATAATTTTATAAATAGACGTTGTTGACTTATCTTTATATTTAATTTTTCGTTTATTTATGAGTCATCCTATCTTATCGTTTTTGAGTATGTTTACTAAATAATTTTTACATATTTATGACATAAAAAAAGAGTTATAAATATTATATTAGTGACTAGTCCTGATACATATTGCGTCGAAAACAACGTTTGAATAATATGTCCAATTATATGTATTCCCTAAACAATAATAATTCCAACACACTATTATAGTGTGAATAGAAGTAGCAAAAAAATGGAACGAAACTAAGTTAAAAAAAACTGACATACTTTTTTGTATTAGCTATAATGTTTTTCAAATTATAATCGTAACTTTTAATACCCTAACATTATGATTATAGTTGCTTGATTTTATTCGAGTGATTTTTTTACATTTTTGATAATCTATTTTTAAGAATAGAAGCCGACTTAATGAAATTAAAAACGCTTGATAAGTTCATTAAGTCAGTTTCTTAAAATATAAAATGCTTTATTTTTCAAATACGAACCTTATCAACAAATACTGCTGAGTTAATTACATATTCTTGATTCTCCACCTCAACTCTATAATACGGGTTACCTTTCGTGGATGGGTAGTAACCGATAACATGGATAATCTTGTTGTTTATATTTAAATTTTTTGTCGTTGTATAGTTTGAAACTCGCTCAAAATGATGATTCTCTAGGACATCATCAGTTACACGATAAACGTTATAGTTCTTTTCCCCCATTAATAAGTACTGATCAACAATTTGTTTGGCTTGAATATAATTTCCCTTGAAATCAAGCTCAACACCATAAGGTACAGAGGAAGCAATATTCCCGTTATTATAAACAACACAAGTATCTTCCTCAGAAAACAACCATGAAGCCAATTTTTTCGGTTTCTCCCAAGTTAAGCCAGCCATAGCCAAAGCTGCAGCATCTATTTTGCTACTCTTGACACCATTTATATTTTCCAATGGACTTCCATGCACCCCTACGGCCCATGAACTCATAAATTCGGTTCCTAAAACGTTATCTCTAATTGCATTTGCACCATCAGCACCACCGCCTAAGTGCGGAATTCCTAATGCGTGACCAATTTCATGAATCAATGTGGCTTCTTTCCAATTGTTCTTAAAGGCATCTGGTAATGTTGTCTCATCCAGATGCCAATGGTTTGGATAGAACAAGATTCCTTCACCATTATACGTTTGACCACCTAATGGATAAGTAATTTTCCCGTTTACCATGATCCCATTGGTATCGCTATCACGAATTGTTTCATCACTTTCCGCTTGAGTGCGCACAATTTCTACAATTTTAGTACCTGCTAAAGTATTCCAATATTCTGCTGCTGATTGCACCATCTGTAACGTCATCATCTCTGAAGTGTTGTACAATTTCAAAATACCATCACTGCCGACAAAATTTTTTAGATTATCCCCTTCTAACTGATAAACATGTTTTGTAGATACAGTATCTAAGCTAGTGTTCCCTGAATAAGTATCCCCATGAGTGATGCTTGTCAATTTTTCAAGTTGAGCTTGATGATAAATATTCACCGTTATTTTCCCGCCTACATTACAATACTCCGGTGTCAACTGATTTATAGTTACTCGCTGATTCGTTGCTCCATTTTCAGCAAATACGTCTGTTTTCCCAATATACAAACACCCTGCAATAGCTAGTATTACTGATAAAATTAATCCTCTTTTTTTCATTTTCATGCTCCCCTATCTATTATTATATTGTGTACAGAAAAATTATAGCATTTAACTAGATTGTCTTGTTGAAAAATTTAAGCGAAAAGTCTATTTTATTGGTTAATACTTACTAAAAAATATAGCATTGTATTGGTCTAAAAATATTTATGACAACTAACTAATTCTATACTAACTGCCCCTTCTTTCTTTCACAAAAGACGAGTGTTTTTAGCACTGAAAATTCCACCTATTACCTTTGATATATTATTTCTTCTAGACTCTGAATTTTTGAAGATCTATTCTTTCAGGATAAAAATATAAAAATAGCCTTTATCGTGAATTTATAAAAAGTTTTACCAAAAATAATTAACTACTTTTTTTAACTTTAAGAATATTAATGTAGACAAAAATGACGTATTGGTTTATACTTATTATACTATCAAGATAAAAGGGGGCTGAGAATCATGTGGGTAAATATTGTCCAATATTGGTTAGATGCAACATCAAACTTTTTCAATCTATTTAAATAACCAGAAATTCTACTAAACCAACAACTAACGTATCTAGTTGTTGGTTTTTGATTCAACATTGAAAAAAACTGTTAGAGAGATATAATGACGAATATGAAGAAGAAGCTTAAAAATGTCGCACTAGTTGGCAGACTGATTGAAGTAACCAATTACTGCATAACACAACTCAAATTGCTTTAGTACGTTTAGATTAGTTGAGGATTGCTTTTTCACGAAAACCAATGGAGGTCGATAAATCGATTTTATTTTTAAAAATGTGATATGATTTTATGTTGCAGCTATCCGTGAGGTTTTGCTTATATGAATAATTTTTTTCATTGCTCCTCGTACCTATGTTAAATATAAAAAGTCTACTTTTGATTAAATCGTTTTCTCTAGTTTTTTTCCGTTTCGACTGTTTTCTTAGTTGGGTCTATTCTCTTCTTGATGTTCCATTGATGCGAGAACTTAGTAAACAATTCTATATATATTATTTTATTCACTAATTATCTTCATCAGAACAGATTGACTTTAAGATAAAGAAAAACACCATAAATTTTCTCATGATGTTTTTTTCTCTCTATTCTCAAATATCCAGATTGCTTATCTACTTTATCAGATATTAACTTAACTATATATCTCTATATTCCTTAATAAGTGAAGTCGTATTCACCATGTTCCACACCATGCCATGAAAACCCATCAGCAATTATTCGTGAAGTAAATGTAGCATCACTTTTAGGATATCCTGAATAAAAAGTATCACCTAACGAAGCTGTTTCAATCCACGGAATACTAATGGCAACATCTCCATTATTTAATCGTTCTCCTAGATCAATTATGATCTTATTTATAAAGGTACTCGGAGCTCCTAAAAATTCTCCTGAATTTGTATAATAACTAACCTTTCCATCTCTCAATAGTTCCGGCAAAATACTTACAGGATCACAATATGTATATGAACCATCTGCTTTTTTAATACGTCTATAGAGATTTATTTCCACCAAAGATTCTTTAGCTCTGATACTTCTGTCAACGTTATTATAAGATCGCGTATTGTAAAAACCTATTTTATGAGGTAAAAAGCCTCCCATAGTTCCAGGTTCTAACTCCAAAATAATTTTTGCATTCTTACGAGCATCATAACTGATATTAATGTTCGTACCAAATTCGTATGAAGACCGCCCCCCATCTATTCCATAACCATAATAATGTCCGCCTCTCCAGATCGACATCTGTTGACCAGCTGCTCTATCAGCAAATGGATCTCCTGGTAGCTCGGCGTTTCCTTTTAAAGTCCCTACTACTAAACTAAGAAAAACTCCTAACATTGAAATAAACAGTACCTTTTTAATTCTCATTTAAAATCCCCCTCTTATATAAATTATATCAATAATTAATACAACTTATTATAAAACAATACTGTTCATTTGTAAAGTTAATTTATCAAAAAGGTCGCAAAATCCCTTTTAAAAAACATTCCAGAAAGTTTTTCAGCTTAATATTTTTTAGGACAGGTACTAATTCTTTAATGTAGTTCTTTTTTATTGCTTAGAAATTTTTGAAAATATGTTCCGTTAAAACTACTTCTAGAGAAATCTTGAAAGAGCTGGAAGGTATTGGCGAAAAAATTACTGATTATCATAGAATAGTGAATTGTTCATCTATAACCTTATTTTAAATAATAGAAGAAGAAAAGACGTAATGAAACAAAATTTATGTAAGGTTTAACAAATTTTAGAAGGTGTACTAGAAAAAATATTAAACATAATAATCGGGTTATCGTAACTTAGCGAGTAATTTTTTTTCTTAAAAATAAATACATAAGCCCCATTTGCTAGTATAATCATAGTGCCCATTACTGTTAGTATTGGTGAGTTCATTTCGCCTGTTTATGGCAACACCGCATTTTTTCATAAAGCAACTCTTCATTTAACGCTGATAATATTATTGATTTAGGCTCATGAAAAACAATCGTAAAATTTGAAGTTCTCCCATAAGTGTATGTTAGCCATTACCTAGAACCATTAAATTCATCAGCAGCATCTTTTCCATAATAATCGCCAACAGTTAAGTACTTATCATTATCTTTGTAATACAAAACATTACCTTTTTTAGCATAGATATCTTTAATAGTAGCATTATTGTAGATATCTAACTATTGATTATTATCAATATCAGTAAAATTGAAAAACCAGAAACTTTTGTTTCGAACCCCGTTAAATTATTATAGATAGGATAGAAAAATCTCTACCCTATCCTAATTATTAAAAAATCCAATGAAGCATTGAAATTATTGCCCGTATTTATTTCTATAATATTCTCCCTTTTCTCTTCCTAAACGTTGATAATCTTCTGAAGATAAATTGGGATCAGAAAAAATATTGCCCCAATTTGGATCATCTTGTTGTTCTGATGCCTGCTGTTCTGCTACTGCTTGCTGTTTAGTTTCTGATACTTCCCCTTTTTTAGTATTCATTTTAGCTTTTTTTGAATCAGAGACTTGCTCAATTGAAGTATTTGTATTTTTCTCTATACCATTATTCTTATTGCATCCAGCACTTATAAGAACTAATGCGCACATCGATAAAAATATTTTTAAATTTTTCAAGTTGGAACCCCATTTTATATATTATAGTATTGCATAATGTATAATACTATAATATATATAGTTGTTCAATAAAAATTTTTAGCTATCACTTAATTTAGCTATATAAGATATTTGACATCAAAATAGCTTGCTTTTTATAGGTTTGACATAGTCTTTTTAGCGAATATTATTGGTACAAGTACACATTGTACTTTAAAACTTTGTTTTTTTGTGTGTTATACTGTACTCATGATTAATGTCAAAGGAGTTTACTTATGATTATTGTACCTACCAAAAAATCACTACCACTTTTTAGTGAATTTCCTGTTTCTACTACCACATCTAGCTCAACTGAACGTTCTTTTTTCTCTTGGCATGCAAATTATTTTACTTTAGACAGAAAAAATGTTTTAGTTTTGGTCAATGATTTGTCCTTTTCTCCAATTGTTTTGTCTGATATCAACACTAAAAACAAACAACAGCTTTCTATTTATATAAAAGAAGGCATTGAACATGTTTTTGGTTATAGTACAAACAAACCTTATCAACTAAAAAGATACTTTCTTAGAGCTGGCAGAATGGAAATTTCTTATTCCTATAACCGTTCGATCAGTGGCATTAACAACAACATGATTCAACTGTTGAAATCTTATCCTGAAGACATTGACCTAAATTCACGGCTACAGTCCTCTGCAATGGCATTCCTTGCTAAAACGCCATATCGTAGTATGACACCTGAATATACGTTTAGCATTGACGTAGTAAAAAAGGAGTTAGATATGCTATAAGCTTTCTAACTCCTTTTTTGAGTCAAGATCTTGATCACCATTCAGTATAAATCACCAGGCTATTTTCTATTCTAACAAGTCTACAAACAACAAATAGACCATTTAGTTTCATTTCATTCAGTAATCATTTGTTTGAATTTTTTTCATGTTAAGTTGTAATATTTGATCCTAACACCGTTTTGCATATTATATCCCTTTACTTTTAGTTATATATTACTTTATCATAAAAAGGGGATTATTTTATTAAAAAAAAGGGGGGTTATGAAAATTGAGTTCTATAGATGAGTTGTATGAAGATTTAAAAAAACAAAAGGAAGATTATGTTTTTTCTGACTGTACTGCAGTGATTATTGCCAAATTGCTACCCTATTGTCCGTCAAATCAAGATACATTATTTTGGTTTCTAGGAGGTCCTTTGTTATGGTTGTTTACTTGGCGAGCAAACCAAAAAATGTACGCAGAGAAAAATATTTCAAAAGTAGAACAAAAAATAATTACACTTCTATCAAAATATAACTATTCATTAAAAAACGGATACTGTGTACTGATAAGAAAAAATTTATAAAATCATCGTTACTTAATTGTCTAGCTAACATAATAAAGAATTATACCAAGTTCCAACAAAATCAACCCTTTCAGCAACCCAAAATTCCAAAATCAATTGGTCTACCTCTAAATCAAACCAGAAACCTTGATATAATAAGGTTTCTGGTTTTCCCGTTTTAGTGGATCTCTTTTATCTTTATTGGGGAAGTGTGTTATTAAAAGCTACTTTACAAGCAACTTAAAATGGTGGTAAGGACATCCACTAATCCATCTAAAGTCCGCTTTTGACCATATGTTCTTTTTCTCAATAATTTAATCATGTATGGTTGTCCTCCTTCTTATCCGTCTACTGCTTTTTTGATTTCTTCATACCAGTTCATAAAAATTTCATCAGTATCAATGCTTAGTGAGTTCGAACTTACTAGTCAAGGCTTTACTAACTGACGTCAATCAGATAGTAAAGTGTCTTTTTTATTTTATGTGTATTCTATAAAAATACTGTTACTTGAATTGTTTTTTAATAATTTTATTATTTTTGTTAATATCTCTTGGGAAACTTCGCCTAATGTTGATCTATCAATTGACTCAAATTGTTGTAATGCTTCTTGATTATTTGGAATTTCCCAAGGACTTTCATCATACCAACCTTCATACAAATTATAGTAATATGCTAAAGATTGCCACTCGCCATTTACTGGTTGTATTGCTCTCATTATTTCATCAAAATACCCATCCCACATTTCGATACCCATCTTTTCATTTTCCGAAAAAGTATAAATCTCAATTTCAGGGTTTCCCTCAAATCCTTCATAATAATTATCCATATATGGCATCCTTTCTATTCTTTCCAGTGACCATCTGTTAACATTTTATCTTGTTCAGGTGTACTAACACCATTTTTTCTGTCTGTTATTGCTTTTTGCCAATCATTTTTACTAACCCATTTATCTTCTCCTAATAATATTTGTTGTGAACGTCGTTGACCATCTGCTGTTCCTGGAATAGTTTTTTCAACAACAAATGTATTCCCTTGTCCTTCTGGTGCTCCAGGTGTTCTAGTATGCCAACGCGCTTCAATTGTTTCTCCATTTTCTTTCCACTTATAAGATATTTGTTCATATCCATTTTTAGATTGAGCTTTTATATTTGCATTTTCTGGAATATTCACTGGAGATTTTTTCTTATATTGATTGGCTAACTTTAACTGCTCTGCCTCAGTTAAAGTAGAAAGTTTCGGAACATTAGCTCCACTGGCTTTCTCAATATTACTTCCAGTACTACCAGCGCTACTTCCTTTATTGGCAAACATCTGTAAATCTATCTCTAACAATGGATCTTTGGTTTTAGATACTGTATTTATTGCTTGTTTTACGGTCTATTATTATCTTCAAATACGTTTTCTAACAATACTGATACTTGTGCCCATAAATGCAATTGTTCCTACAAATCATACACTAGATAACCATCTTGGTGGTTAATTTTTTTGATTTATCGCATATTTTCTATTTGAATCATCTTGCTTCAATTTTTTGATACACGAAAAAACGGTATCAGTAATGGATTACTCACTAATACCGTTTCAATAACTTCTAATTTCCTAACTAAAATTTTTATACAATAAATACAGCTAGCTTTTGTTAGCTATTGGCAACTTGATTAGTGAGTTACAGCTTACTAGTCAAGGCTCTATCTTCTCGATTCCCGTCGAGTGTTAGAGTGCCTTTTTTATTTCAAAAAATTATATTATAGATTAACAAAATAATTAATTCCTCTCGTTAGTTGTTCTTTTAATTCTTTTTTAGAGGTACTCTCATTATCATACCAACTATATGATATTTTTGCTCTATCAGCTTCAACAGTTGCTATTTCAAACGAAACAAATCTATAAGGTGCATAACTAGCTTGTTCTACGACTAATTCAGCCATAGCTGTATCATTGTCAAAGCTAACAACAAAACCATCTTTTTCATTACGTAAAACATCAATATTTATATTGTTATTTTTAAAATAGGTTTCATTTTCTTCACACCATTCTATAACAATTGATTTGATTTCTTTAAATAGCTTTTCTTTATCACTCATGATTATTTACCACCTAAATTTTTTATATTAAGAGCATCTGGCATTTCAGTAATTGCTGGCAATCCTTTTTTTTGATTCAAACGATCGATAAGTGAATCTGGTCCTGGGATTTGAGACCAGTTTTCATTTCCTGCTGGATATAAAGAATTTTTAGCTACATCAAATTCAGAATATATTGATCCATTAGGAGCAGAAGGAAAAGCGTCTTTACTTGTAGGAGACGCAACATAAGTCCTGTTCCCACTAGGAGACATTTGAACTTTTCCTGTATCAATCATTTTATTATATTCATCGTTAGACATCCAACGTCCGACTGTGGAATTTCCATCTTCTGGTAAGGTAGAAACAACATTTTTATTAGTTCCCCCAGCCCCACTGGCTTTCTTAGGGGAAGAAACTTTAGTTTTAGCTCCTGCATAAGAAAGTCCAGCAATCATCGCAAGATCATACAAACCGCTGTCTTGTGCGAATGCATATCCTGTCGAAATATAACCACTCAACTGCATAGACCCTTTGGATAACCCTTCATATTTTTGTCCTGTAATATAGGTTTCGCCTCGTCTTAGAGCATCATTTTCTAAGTCTCTAATTTTTTTCCAGTCCACAATGTGGTAATAACTAGGATCTAATTCTGTACCATGTTGTTCCAAGAAATTTTGTAACTCACTATTATCTAGTCTACGACCATCTTTGTCTATAAACCAATTAACGGTTACTTCCCCTGTCACGGGGTCTTCATAAGGCCATGCATAAATGGTATATCCTTCTAACTTTTTCAAATTATTATTAAAGGCTTCTTCTTTTTGTGTTGCTTTAGCGACTTCTCTATTTTTCCATCGAGTAGAAATATCTTTCGCCCAGTTCATATTCAACTTGCTAATATCGAAAGTTCCCGTAGACGCATTCCATGCTGTACAATTTTTTACTTGAGCTAACCCATTAGTTAATTCTTGTTGTGAAGATTCATACTCTGAAAAAAAACTAGCAGAGAGAGCGCTATAAGTACGTAATTTCTCTAATTTTTCTTGTCTCTTTTGCATGGCTTCATAAGCCCTCATAGACCGTTGTTCTAAATCCGGTCTAGAGGTTTTAGCTGTGCGAATCAAATCATCAAGTGAGCGGAGTAATTCTTGATACCCGTCAATTTCCGCTTGAATTTTATCCTCGTCTATATCTCCCCCACCAACCGTTGCTTGATACTCACTTAGAAATTTTTTATGAGCATTGGTTAGTGCTTCACCTGTCATAATAATCGACTGACAAATTGGAGTATAAGCGACCATAAAATAATTTTTAGCGGAATCATACGCCTTACTTGATAACGGTGCTGACAAAAAGGATTGAACACTCTGTTGCAACGAAGCAG
The DNA here is from genome assembly GCF_002148425.2 of Enterococcus sp. 12C11_DIV0727. Lineage (NCBI taxonomy): Bacteria > Bacillati > Bacillota > Bacilli > Lactobacillales > Enterococcaceae > Enterococcus > Candidatus Enterococcus lemimoniae. Next base: position 1,803,491 of record NZ_CP147248.1, read on the forward strand.
CTGCTTGTTGGGCTTGACTACTTACTTGCGAAGCTTGTGAACTTCGTGTCTATGCTTCTGACACAATAAATTTAAGTCCCACTTACATTCTCCTCTCCCTCGTTTTTCAAAAATATTAGTTGCTCTGAGCGGACAGAATTTTCATTCTCTAACAACTTTTTATAGTCCTGTTGTAATTGCTCTTGCTCTTTTTCAAATTCTTGTAAGGCTTTCCGTGATAAATAGGTCACTTCATCCAATCGCTCCTCAAAAAAAGCACGTTCTTCTGGCTCAAATTCGTTTAATGACTGTTGGTACAGTTGATTTTCTTGTTATTGTACGTGATAAAACTGTTCCTGTAGTGATTCAAGAAAACGTCGCTCTTTTTTATTTTCTACCTGTTCGTCTTGGAGTTCTTCCAATCGAATTCTATACTGGTAATTTTTATCTTCAACCTGTTGTTGCGACGTTAAGTTCATTAGTTTAGCCCTCCGAAAGAAAGATTTGGCAATTGAGCGATCTTTTGATCAATCCGTTCAAACTCTTTGGCAACAGAGTTGATGTTGTCTCCTGCTGTAACAATACTAGTCGATATCCCTTTTAAACTCGATTGAAAAGACGTAAAACTCTGACTTGCCGAACTATTTCCAGCAACATTAGTTTGCCCTGAAGCAACAGAGACAGAAATGCTATTTAAAGCACTAGCAGATTGACTAAATGATGCAGACACACCGCCGGCAATACTGGAATTACTATTAATTGTCATTGATTGTTCTCCTATATTTTATTCGAAGTACCTCGTCTTGCGTTTCTTGCTTTTAAGGGATTATAAAAAAGACCAGGAGACAACGTCCCTAGTCTCGTTAATTTTTATAACCCGCGACCGATCGCAGAAGAAATATTTTGATCTGTCTCTTCTACAATGTTTGCGACTTCATTTAATTGCTTGTTGATTTGATCTAATAATTCAGCAAACTCACTTACTTTTGGTTTTAAGGCAGTGAATTGATCGTTAAAGCTGTCAAACCCTGAACCTTCCCAATTCCCTTGAATGGTATCTTGTTCAGATTGTAGTTTTTGTAGAATATCCTGAACTTGCTGTGAACCGTCTGTATATTTTGTAGCAGACGTGCGTAATTCCTGTGGCGATAATTTGATGCGATCTCCAGCCATGCATAATCTCTCCTTTATTTATTGAATAAGTACTAGTTTTAGTTTAGCACAATAAGATGTTTATTTTTATCAAAATATTAAAAAAATACTTAAATTTATAATAGATAATATGTCTTTTGACGAATTCACTGATCATTTGTATAAATGTTCTCTTTCATTCTTTGGCTTAGACAAATGCCATTCACGATGACTTCACTCACAAAATATTTACTTGGTTTATCAACCATTAATTTTTTCACAGCATAACTATATTCGGGCTGATTCAATGTCGTGATGTACGATAATTAATCTATCTCAGTGTTTAGATTCCCCTAATTTTAAAAAATTCAGTTAATACTATAAGAAAAAATAGAAGTAAACTTTTTTTCTTTACTCTTTCTGAGAAGGCCATACTGTATTATTTATACTATCGCGTACAACATAATAAGTAGAGAACAGCTTGAACGCTTCTACAGTAGAAGCATTCAAGCTGTTTCTATTTTCATCTTAATTTGATTTAGCTGTTTTATAATCACTAACAGAACTAACTCCTAAATACACTTAACCTATAATGCTTATCACATTTTTGTATTAATCAACCCAATTAATTGGAATATACATATAACCAATCATGTAACTCAAATTAAGATCACTACTTGTCGCATTAAAAGACATCTCTAATTTATCAATGGTAGGATCTAAATTATCAAAGCTCAATAATGTTCCTTGTTCATAATCATCAATTTCATATCCTTCATTGCCGTTGCCGTTGTAAATATTAATCTTAATTTTTACATCCTCAAACTGCTTAGAAAGAATGACTGGTGATGGAATGTTTATAGATTTGATATTTTTTTTAAGGGTAATTCCCTGAGCGTAGCCTCTATCTTGAAAAATATTGATATTTTTTAACTTTGGAAGTTCATTCAACGCACTAAGGTCTAGTATTACTTTATCAACAATTAAATTACAGACATTTAAACTTTCTAACTGTTTTTGGTTTTTTAAAAAATTTAGATCTGTAATATTAGTGTAATCAATTCCTTCTGATGATCCCATAGCACTACTTATATTTAATTCTTTTAAGTCTTTTATATTATAGATATAGGATAAATCTCTTGATGGCGTATGAATGTCTAATCTATCAACATATAAGCCACGTAATGGCTGTTCCATATCATATTGTGTAGCGTTCTCAATTATAGAATTTCCAAAATGTGAACTTGGTACTACGTTATACAAATTAAATAAATTTAAATCTTCTTCTCCTAATCCATTTTCAATACCTGGGATGTGAAATGGGTTAAGCGTTTTATATTGCTCTGCAAATACTCGTTGACCTTTAAACCCAACTAACAACATGGACACTAACATTACCAACCCTAAATAACCTTTCTTTTTCATAAAACAACTCTCCTTTTTTTAATATCTACTTCTATATTTTAAAGGTAATATATTCGAGAATCAATAGAAAATGCATTATCCTCGTATTTTCTAAAAAAATTATTTCGAAGCACCTATGCTTGATCATCGGAAATACTAGCCCTATAAAAGACAATTTATCAATCAGACTGATTTTGTTACAATTTTTAACAACTATATACGCCATTTCCAAATATTTTCCGTAAAGACATTTGTTAAAAAAAACTATATGTTAAATTATTTTATATAACTATCTATGATTGTATTTTTGATAGTCTAATGCCATGATTCTTGAATCTATCATTTATGTAATTGATACTTATAAGTTTTGAGAGTAGTACTTAAAAAGAAACATTGTCTATTCTTGAAAAATTTTACAATAAGTATTTCCCTTAGTTCAAGTATAATGTGCAACTACTTCACTATTTTTTCAATCAGTCTCATGCTTGCGGTTGTTCCGATATGTCGCTGCATCTTTCACGATCTCATAAGTTATCCATTACAATTCATTGAGCAGTTGAAGAACTCCATAAACCATTGAGCTTATTGTTCATTTTTGTTTCCTTCTATTTAATTGTATACGTTTCATGTTTTTCAATACAAAAAAACTCACAATTTATTCATTCATCATGAGATAATAAGAAATTTGTATCACTTCATTTTCGGAAAAGACATAAGCAAATTTAATATAACTTCTAGTCATCTTATTACATTGAATCTGTCATATTTTAATGATAACGGTCGCATGCGCACATCTTTTTTTACTTTTTTACGTATACATTTGAGCAATTTTTCCAATATGAAACAAAGCATTTAGGCCGTTTTTACTCAATCAATTATTATTCTTTTCTTCTTTTAATAATTTTATCAAACTGAGTAAACAATCAGTTTTCATCGTCTAAGCCTTTTAGTTAATTTATATAAATAAATAAGAGACACATTTGCTAAACATCTAACCATCTCTTTTTGCCTTAATTATAAATCACTTTTTGCTATAATTGTCTGTAATGTACTTCAAGAAAGTCGGTAGTTGCCCCAAAATCAGACTCTTCTATAGGTCTCTCTATAAAATAATATTGTCTTTCAGAATCTCTAAATCAGTAATCACAATCTTTCGATCTTGAATTTTGATTGCTCCTAAATCCTTCAACTGCTGCATCATTCGATTAACACTACTTGCAGAAGTGATCCCGCAAAAATGAGCAATCTCTTCATTCGTCACCACAAAATCAATCAATAATCCATCCTCAATCTGTACCCCAAATGTATCATACAATTCATAAATCTGAGTACAAACGGCACCAAATTTTCCATTCATCAACATCTGTTGCATCTTCTTCATTGAATACATCAAACGAACACGATAATAATCTTTTACATACATCTGCAGCTCTTTGCTTTGATTAATGTCCTTCCAAAATTGGACACGGTCAATCTGATATAATTCAGCCTGCTCTGATTCAATTCTAATATTGAACGGTGCATCAATAAATTGAGAATATTCATCCCTTAATAGAGAAACGATTTCCAAACTGTTGATGTATCTTAGATTAAATTCTCGTCCATCAGGTGAAATGACGCTCGTTTTGATAGTTCCGCTTTTTAGTATGTAAGCATATCGATCTTGCAGCCCTTCATACGTAAGGTAAGTCTTTTTTTTCTTAACTACTATAGGAAATGAGTGATCATCTAAGTATTCTTGTAACACATGGCTATCCATTTTTCAGCTCCTCATTATTTTTTGAAAATTTTCTGTAAAAATAAATGCTAGTCTTATTTAAAATGATAACACATCGAAGAGCAACAACAAATGTATATGTCTTTTGTTGTGTTTTTTTGTTAATAGCTTTTTTAAAATACAAATCCACATTTTTTTTAAACGCTTTTTTCGTATAGTAATAGCTATAACTGGCTTTCAGAAAAAAATTGTAATTTCCATAATAAGCTTATGAAAAAAAGAAAGAAGGAATCAAACACAATGTCGGAACATCCAGAAGAAAAATTATTCAACAAAGGGTTTATCAGTATTACCATCATTAATTTTATCGTTTACTTAGTCTATTATTTACTAATGGTCATTATTGCAGTCATTGCACAAGACACGCTTCATGCTTCTTTAGGTCAAGCGGGACTTGCCTCAGGAATTTACATTATTGGAACCTTGTTTGCACGGTTATTTATGGGAAAAACGTTGGAGCTGATCGGTAGAAAAGCAGTGTTGAGATATGGAGCATTATTTTATCTAATGACAACGATTGCTTATCTTTATATTCCGAGTATTGGTGTGCTCTATCTCGTCCGCTTACTAAATGGTTTTGGTTATGGTGCTGTGTCGACAGCAACTAATGCCATCGTGACCGCTTATATTCCTAAATCAAAACATGGCGAGGGTATCAATTATTATGGATTAAGTACCAGTTTAGCTGCAGCAATCGGTCCGTTTATTGGGATGGTTCTGTTAAATACAATGAGTTTTTATTTTATTATTTTGTTTTCTATTATTCTTATCTTATGTACAACCATTGCTTGTTTTGTCTTTCCTGTAAAAAATATTCAATTAACTACCGAACACAGAACAAGTTTAGCAAGTTGGAGCATCAATAGTTTTATTGAAAAGAAAGTGTTGTTTATTTCATTTATTGCATTTTTGATGGGACTTTCTTATTCAAGCGTTTTGTCTTTCCTTTCATCTTATGCAAAAGCAATTGATCTTGTCAGTGCAAGCTCCTTCTTCTTTGTGGTTTATGCCTTAGTTATTACGGCCACTCGTCCATTATCTGGTCGAATTTTTGATGCTCGTGGCGAAAATGCCGTTATGTACCCTAGTTTCATTTTTCTAACGGTTGGTCTGTTCTTCTTAAGCATGACAACAACAAGTTGGATGTTACTCGTTTCCGGAGGTTTGATTGGGTTAGGTTATGGGACATTCATGTCAAATGGACAAGCGATTTGTCTGAAAGCTAGTCCCAACAGTCATCGTATCGGAATTGCTTTATCTACTTATTTTATTGGCTTAGATTTAGGTCTTGGAGTAGGACCTTACCTCTTAGGTGAATTGCACAATTTCATGTCATTTTCTGGTTTATATTTAGTTGCCAGTGCAATTCCAATCATTTGCATTATTCTTTATGCACTATGTTATCGGTCAAAAGCAGTTAACTATAAAACAATTCCTACAGAACAACTATTATTTCAAAATAAGGAGAATTAAAATGAATACAGATGAACGTATGTTAGAAGTTTTACAAAAAACTTTAGTAAAAATCGAAGAATTAAATACACGTTTAGGTCATATCGAAAGTGATCTTACTTCCATGGATCGTCATCAAACGAGTATGGATCACTATGCTAGAGAAATCGAACTAGCAACTGAAAATAATAACATTATGGGGTAAAAAAGGTAATACTTAAATATTATTCCAGCTTATTTTTATTGAAGAGTCTTTATTTTTCAAGCATATTAAAGATAAAGCGTATAAAAAAATCTTTTATACGCAGTTCTAGTATTTACAAAAATAAGAGTGTGCAGATCTTAACCGTCAAAGGGCAGATCTTCACACTCTTTACTTTAAAATGCAGGCGTTAATGTTTCACTATATTTTGTTTCCAACAATTCTCGTACCTTATCACTGGTCATAGCTTTTTGCAACGCTTTGATTTCAGCTGAATCTTTGTTATCTTCTCTAGCAACCAAACTAATTGCAAAACGATCATCTACTTTCTGTTCTAACAAAATCGCATCTTTTGGTGTTAAACCGATTTTAGCAATATAGGTTGGGTAATTATAAACCATCGCAATATCTTTTTCGTTGTACGCTTCGGCTAAGTTTAACAAATCAACTGAGACCCATTCAATATTTTTGGGATTATCAACAACATCTTTGATTGTTCCATTAAAGCCGACACCTTCTTTTAGTGTGATCAAACCAGCATCATCTAAAATTGCCAAAGCTCGTCCCTCATTAGAGACATCACTTGGTAAAGCAATTTTAGCTCCTTCTGGAAGATCCTTGATATCTTTGTACTCTTTAGAATAAAAACCGACTTTAGCATTATATATTTTTTGTACAATCACTAAATTACCATCTTTTTCTTCATTGAACTTTTGCATGAATGGTTCATGCTGTGCAAAATTTGCATCGATTTCTTTGGCATTCAATAACTCGTTATATTGAATATTATCATTTACTTGAACTAATTCTACTTTGTACCCCTCTTCGATGTTTTTTCCAGCCAATTCAACAACTTCGACAGTCGATGGAATATGTGACGCGACTTTGATGACTTTGTCTTCTTTTTCTTTGGTATCTGCGGCTTTTTTCTGACCTGTACAACCTGCCACAACAAATCCAGCTACAACTAACATACTAATCAATACTTTCTTTTTCATCTTCTTGCTCCTAACGATTATTTTTTATTTATTTTTTTAGCTAATGCGCTACCGCTAATTTGAATAAAACTAACGAAAAAAATCATAAGTACAATTGCTGTATACATTACCGCATATTCATAGCGTTGATACCCGTAACGTAAGGCAAAATCTCCGATACCACCACCTCCGATCACACCCATCACTGTTGAATACGACACCATGCTAATGACAACTGAAGTCAATGCCAAGACTAGACCGGATCTTGCCTCAACGTACAAAAAACGAAAAATCAGTTGTAGCTTAGTGCTACCCAAAGACTGGGACAACTCTAAAATGTCATTTGGAATTTCTAATAGTACTTGTTCAACAAGTCGGGCATATAAGGCAACTGCTACAAAACTCAAGGGCAACGCAGCGGCATAGGTTCCAAACGCCGTTCCCAATACTAAACGTGTAAAAGGAATCAAGGCTACAACAAACAGCAAAAATGGAAATGAGCGCACAATGTTGATGTAACCATTTAGCAAGACCCCAACCCAACGATTGGTTTTAGTTGGTATTTTTTTGGTCAAATAGACAAAGGTCCCCAATGGTAGACCAATGCAGATGGCGGCAATGATCGAAATCATAATCATAATGCCACTTTCTGTTAAAGCTTTGCTTAATTCTGGGAGGTAATAGCTTATTTTATCGATATATTCTGTCATCATCCTAAACTCTCCCGAACTCTTTCATAATAAGAACTAAATTGTGTCTGTTGTTGTTCTTTTTGAATTTCTATGGTCTCTAAAACTTTGCCATTTTCTAAAATCGCTGTCCGATTGCATAATTGCTTGATCAAATTCAGTTCATGGCTAACAATGACCATGGTAGTCCCAAAAGTTTGGTTGATCCGTTGCAACAATGCCAAAACATCATAAGCGTTTTGACCATCCAAGGCGGAGGTTGGTTCATCACAAAGTAAAATCTCCGGCTGTGTAATCAATGCTCGAGCAATCCCTACACGTTGTTTTTCACCGCCACTTAGTTGTTTTGGGTAAGATTCTCCTTTATCTGACAGACGAACAAATTCTAAAACTTCTCGGACTTTTTGCGGATCATACGCTCTATTTAAGCGTAGCGGTAGAGCGATATTCTCATTCACGGTTTGATTGTAAAGTAAATTAAATTGTTGAAAAATCATCCCGATCTTTTTCCTACTTTGCCGTTTTTGAGCATCACTTAGCTGCATCAAGTTGGTTCCAGCGATGTTGATTTGCCCTTGACTTGGCAACTCTAACGTATTGATCATGCGCAGTAATGTTGATTTTCCTGAACCACTCTCTCCAATCACACCAAATATCTCATGATGTTGGATTTGCAAATCAACCTTATCTAAGGCTGTAATAGATGTATCATTATGACGATAGATTTTTGAAACTTGGTCAAACGTAATCATTTCATATCCTCCAACTTAATCAACCAACAACTGGACAAATTCTTCTTTAGTAACATTGGCAAAATAATCATCGATTCTAATCGGTGCTAATACCTGTTTAATTGCTTCCGGTGCATATTTACAGCCAATCAATAAATCAGCTACTTCCTGTGTATCTTTTTGACTAAAGTAATCACCATAAATCGTGATTGCTGTGATTCGATCTTTTTCTATAGAAATGTTCGCTTCAATTAAGCCACCTTTGAACTTCTCTTCTCTTTTGATTGTGTATTTCGGTTCTTCACCAAATATCCAAGCATCATTTGCATAAATGTCTGCAACTAATTGGTCGATTGCCTGCTCATCTGCTTGGGTCAATTTATATTCGTGCGTTTGGATAGCCTCCATCGTATCAGCACTAAATAAATGCAGTAATAGCTTATCTCGAAAAGCTTCTGTGGTAATATCTTGGTATTCCTTCGCCAAATAGGGTTTGAGATTTGTCACTCGACTTCTAACTGACTTGGTACCTTTTGAAGCTAACTTTTTTTCAGAAACAGTCAAAACTCGACTGACTTCATCTAAGTCAACATCCAGCATCAAAGTGCCGTGGGAATACATTTTTTTATTTTTAGTATACATCGCATTCCCAGAGAATTTTTTCCCATCGATCATTAAGTCATTGCGCCCACTGACCTCAGCCCCCGTTGCCCCCATTTCATGTAGAGCTTCAATGATTGGCTGTGTAAATAGTTTAAAATTACCAAAAGAGGCATGATCCGCATTCACAACAAAACTAAAGCTCAAATTGCCTAGATCATCGTAAACAGCACCTCCACCAGATAATCTTCTCGTAATCATAACTTGATGTTCCTTAGCATACTTTAGATCCACTTCAGCTCGCACATTTTGATTGCGTCCGACAATCACACAAGGTTTTTGAATATAAAATAAAACAAGTGGTTCATCAAATGTTCGCTGATTCAACAAATATTGTTCTGTGGCTAAATTTCGACGAATGTCTTGCGAGGGCATAATAACATAATACATTTACTTCCTCTTTTCTATAAAAGTGCTTTCAACAGTGTCAACTCGAAAATTCTGATAATTCCAATAACAGATTCAGTCTATCATTTCTAATTATAAAATTACATATATTTGCTCAAAAAAGCTCTATATTATAAGGAAAATCAATATTTTATATAACAGAAATTTAAACATGAGACAGTTTTTAGTACACAAAAGGCACTCCTGAGTATGTACTGAACAGGAATGCTTTTCCCTAACTCAAAAATATTATTAACTAAATGTCAAGTGGTTTCCCTAGAGAAACAAACAACTAAAAAAGTGGCAGAAAACCAACAATCAGTTTTCTGCCATCTTTTTTAAACTTAAAATGTCGGATTATTTTTAATCATCTCTTGGTACCACGCAAAAGATTTTTTCTTTTTCCGCGCTAAAGTCCCTGTTTGATCATCATTTTTATCCACATAGATAAAGCCATAACGTTTTTTCATTTCACCAGTCGTTGCACTGACTAAATCAATCGGTCCCCACATTAGATAACCAAAACAATCCACATAATCTTCAACGATTGCTTTTTCCATTTGTTCTAAATGCTTTTGTAAATAGTCAATCCGGTAATCATCTTGGATCGATCCATCAGGTTCCACCTGATCCACTGCACCTAAGCCATTCTCAGTAATGATGATCGGCAAACCATAGCGTCTATAAACATAGTTTAAGAGATATCTTAACCCAGTTGGATCAATTGCCCAGCCCCATTTACTCTTTTCAAGATACGGATTTTGAACACCGCCAAATAACGTTTCTTCATTGTCGTCGTCCCCTTCATAATGGGCCACACTTGAAGAATAATAATTTAAGCCTATAAAATCCAGTTTGCCTTTTACAAAGGCTTCTTGATCTGCTTTAGAAACCTCTAATTCGATTCCTTGAGCCTTGTATTCTTTCAATTTGTACTCTGGAAATTTTCCCATACACATGGCATCAATCTGATAAAATTCACGGTCTGTTTCTTTCAATGAATTCATGACATTTTGCGGATCACAGTTTAACGGATAAGCCGGAGTTAGACCAAAAACACAGCCAACTTGATTTATTGGATCAATTCTACGTGCTAATTCAACAGCCTTCACACCTGCTAAAGTCATGTTGTAGCTAATTGTCGCCAAGGTTTGCTTTTTGTTTTTCATGTCCGTATATTTCAGCCCCGCAATAATATAGGTAAAAATATCAGAGGCTTCTGTTTGCGGATCAATATGATTCATTTCGTTAAACGTTACCCAATAACGGACTTTACCTTTTAGTGCTTCAAACATTGATTGACAATACTTTAGATAAAAGTCAATGACTTTTCTGTTCGTCCACGAGCCATATTCTCTGACTAAATGAACAGGCATTTCAAAATGATATAAGGTCACGATCGGCTCAATGCCATTTTCCAATAATTCATCGACTACCTTTTGATAAAACTGTATCCCTAATGGATTGGCTTGTACTTCATCTCCTTTAGGATAGATTCTTGACCAATCAATAGAAATACGTAGTGCTTTAAAGCCCATCTCAGCAAATAAAGCAATATCTTCCTTATAGTTATGATAAAAATCGATCCCATCATGAGATGGATAATACTTATCTTTCTCGATCGTCTGACAAATTTCACGTGGGGTTTCATGGCTTCCCTGAGTGACCAAATCCATGATTGCCACACCTTTACCATCTTGATCCCAAGCACCTTCACATTGGTGAGCAGCAATACTGCCGCCCCATAAAAATTCATTTTTTTTCATTGTGTATTCTCCTTAACTTAAAAGCCTAGCAGGCTCGTCCAATTCTTCAGAAAACAAATACTACTTTACATCTATTCAGTCCATTCATAGTGTTTTGTAGTACGCCTTAGCACTTGCTCTCAGGAATGGATGAACTAGCCCGCGAAATTAGATATTATAAAATAACGGTCAAACACTCATCTTCGGCAAATAAATTTTCTTGCGCTGCTGGTATCACGTCTAAATAATCCATTGTATTCGTAATGACTACGATAACTGTTGGGTCATAGCCATCTTTTTTGATTCCTTCAAAATCAACTGTTGATAATAATTGACCTTGTTTCACCTGGTCGCCTTGTTCCACGATTGTATCAAAGTGCTTTCCATCAAGTTCTACCGTATCGATACCAATATGGATCAGTACTTCTACGCCTTGTTCTGTTTTGATACCGATTGCATGTTTCGTTGGAAAAACAGCTGATACTTCACCTGCAACAGGCGCAATGATTTGACTATCACTTGGAATAATTCCTAATCCTTTACCTAATGCACCCGTTGAAAATGCTTGATCGTTGATTTCAGCTAATGGAACTAATTTTCCTTCAACAACTGACGCAAGAGGAACTTTTTTTACGTTGCCAGCCGAAGCTTGTTCTGTTTCGTTCACGGGTTCTTTTGCTTCTACATCTTTTTCTTCCTGAGGTATCCCTAAAATGTATGCTGCAACACCCGCTGCTACAAAACCAACCACCACACTGATGATCATAAAGATCAGATTAGAGAAATCTTGATTATCTGCATACGACGGTAGACCCATCAAGCCCCAAACAATCGAATAGGTTTTAACGTTCATCAGACCAGCAAACAAACCACCCATTCCGCCACCGATCATAACGGCAATAAACGGTCTTCTATATTTAATAAAGGCACCATAGATTGCTGGCTCTGTTACACCCATCAAGGCACTAAAACTAACTGTCCCAAATAATTGTTTTTGTTTTGAATCTTTTGCTCTTAGGAAGTAGCCTAACATAGCACCAGATACAGCTAAATCAGAAATGGTTGCTGCTGCTAAGAAAATCGGATCGTACCCCATTTTGTTCACAAAGTTCAGTGCTAATGGCATCATGAAATTTCCGGCACCTAACATGATCAAGAACGGTTGGAATGCTGCATAAAGCATCACAACAATCCAGCTACCAAATGTATTGTGTAAAACTTCAAAGAACCAACCAATACCATCACCGATCCAAATACCGATCGGTCCGAATACCAATAATGTCACGGGCAAACAAATCACCATGATCAATAATGGATTTAAAAAGTATTGTAAAAACTTCGGAACATATTTCTTTAATAATACCGTTAATTGCCCCATAAACCAAACAGCTAAAATAATTGGAATAAATGAGTTCGCATAAACCATTTGCGGTAATTGAATCCCAAAGATGCTCAAACCTGCTACATCATTGATTGAATTTGAAACAAGTGTTGCAGCTAACGCTACTGCCAAATATGGACTTGCTTTTAAACGCTTTGCACAAGACATAGCAATTAAAATTGGTAAAAAGAAAAACACTGCTGAACGGATCGAATCTAATAATTGATAGGTTGGACTGTCTGCAGAAATCAACCCAGTGATTGAAAATAAAGATAAAAAACCAGCAAGTAATCCAGAAGCAATAATCGGTTCGATTACTGGTGTCATTGTTTCAGATAGTAAATCCATTGCGGCTTTTAATGGGTTCTTTTTCTCTTTCACTTCGAGTTCTTCATCTGAACTTGGCGATAGTCCCAACATACTGATCAATTCTGCATGAACTTCACTGACATGTGTCCCAATGATTACTTGATACGCTACATTGTTAGAGACAACATCGATCACGCCATCTAGTGCCTTTAAACCTTCTGTATCTGCTTTTGAGCGATCGTTTAACGTAAAGCGTAAGCGAGTCATACAATGAACGACTGCTTGAATATTTTCTTTCCCACCTACTAGGCGGATGATTTCTTCATTAAATGGTTGATATTTCATTTTCTTATGTCCTCTCTTTTTGACTCCGATGCGTTACTCTATGGATATGGAGCATAAGGTAGGTTTCTTCATCGATTGTTAGATTACAGGTATATTTTTGCTGAATATAGACTCTAATTTTCTCAACACATTCAAACGAACTTGTATACATCGATTTGATTTGTCTATTCAAAACCGTATCACTTTCTTCATAACTGTTTTTCGTCATGATTCGTTGAATAAAATATTGTAAATGGGTCATTAGTCTCATGTAATTCAGTGAGCCTTCATCTAATTTGATCTGAAAATGGTACTGAATGATCGATAAGATATCTCTTAAACTTTCCATCGAACGGATCGTTTCGTCTAGATTATTCTTATCCTCCTGCAGATTGACAAAGTGCAATGCGATTGAAACGGCTTCGTCTTCTGGAAACGTCAGTTGAAATTGTTCATTGATCAAATTCAATGCATACATGCCAATATCAAAATGCTGCGGATAAAATTTCTTAACTTCCCAAGTCAATGGGCTGCGAATAAATTGTCCTTTAGCTGCACGTTTTAATGCAAATTCGATATGATCCAGTAAGGTCAAACTAAGATAATCATTTGATTTTTCACCCAACTTTTCTTCTCCGTAAGCAATGATTTGATTGACTAATGTAATATGATTCGCATCTGAATGGGACAGTAAATAACTAAAATGTTCCAACATATCATTAGAATCTAACACATAGGTCTTTTCGATTTCATGGTCATAAATCACTTGCCCGACTTTTTTTCTAAAGGCTAATCCTTTGGCATAGACGATGACCTCATTATCTCCTCGGCTTACGATTGCTACGTTGTTGTTTAAAATTTGACTTACTTTCACTTGATTTACTCCTTTCCAGAAAAAAAACTCAAACTACCCAGGAAAGGACATTCCTAGGTAGTTTGAGTTCTGCCTGCATCATTCAGTAACATACTCTATAAAATGGCTGCTTCGCCATTAACGTTTTTTTTCTTGGTTTTAGTATAATCTATTTCCCCTTAATTTGCAACGCTTTCATGGAAATTAGGATCTGATCGTTTTTTTATTTTAAATCTGCACCATTTGTTTCGATCACTTTTTTATACCAGTAAAATGAATCTTTCTTAGAACGAGCTAAAGTCCCTCTTCCTTCATCATCTAAATCGACATAGATAAAACCATAACGTTTGGACATTTCACTTGTGCTCGCACTGACTAGATCAATACAGCCCCACGGTGTATACCCCATCAGATCCACACCTTCATCGATTGCTTGTTCCATTTGTTCGATATGACTTCTTAAATAGTCGATTCGATAGCTATCATGAATACTGCCATCTGCTTCAACAACATCTTTGGCACCTAAACCATTTTCTACGATAAACAACGGTACTTGGTAGCGGTCATATAATTTATGCAAGGTTATGCGAAGGCCCACCGGATCGATTTGCCAGCCCCAGTCGCTTGCTTCTAAATATGGATTTTTCTTAGAACCAAGTAAGTTTCCACCAGTCGTATCGCCATCTTTTTCATGTGAGGCAATGCTACTCATGTAATAGCTGAAAGACATGAAATCAACCGTTCCTTCACGTAAGATTTCGTCATCTCCCGCTTCTTTTTTGATTGTGATGTTGTGATCCCGGAAAAATTTATTCATATATCTTGGATAAGCCCCACGAATTTGAACATCTGAATAGAATAAGTTACTGTGATCGCTATTGACACTTTCCATCACATCTAATGGATTGCATGTTTCTGGATAAGCTTCCATTCTTGCAAGCATACAACCGATTTGAGCATCTGGAATGATTTCATGACAAGCTCTGACTGCCAAAGCACTTGCGATAAATTGATGATGTGCTGCTTGATATTGTGCTTGTAGCATATTTTTTTCACCATCCGCTAAAATACCACCGCTTAAGTAACCTGTCATCCCAATAATATTGATTTCATTGAAAGTTAGCCAGTATTTTACTTTGTCTTTGTAACGTTCAAATAGAACTCGTGCATAACGTTCAAACGCTTCGATCGTAGCACGACTTTCCCAACCATTTTGTTTAAATGCCAATCCTAATGGAAATTCATAATGAGAAATCGTTACTAATGGTTCAATATCATATTTGATACACTCATCGAAGACTGCATCATAAAAAGCTAAACCTGCTTCATTTGGCTCCAGTTCATCACCGTTTGGAAAAATACGTGGCCAAGAAATCGATAGTCTAAATGTTTTAAACCCCATTTCCGCAAACAAAGCGATATCTTCTTTATATCTATGATAAAAATCGATGCCGTGACGTTTAGGATAAACACCCTCTTTGTCATTCATTGCAAATTCAACATCTGCTTTAGTGGTAGGTTTCAGTAATTCTGTCATACTGATTCCATTTTCCTTGATAAAACGTGCTGTATCTGCTGTTGACCAGCCTTTACCATCTTCCAAAAATGCCCCTTCAAACTGATTTGCTGCAGTTGCGCCGCCCCATAAAAAGTTTTGTGGAAATCCGCTCATATTTTCCATCCTCTCGGTCATTGATTTAGTGTATAATTGACTTAATAAACTAATCTTAACACGAGAAGAGTCAATATGATTTTTATGTTTCTGGTGTTATTTTCATTATTTCGATCTATTTTCGTTAATGTGAAAATGGATCACTACGAAGGAGCTTTTTGATGCTTGATTTATTTGATTTTCTTCATTATTTAAACACAAATAAGCGAGATGCAACTTATTCACGGATCATCATTTATCTTCTTAATCATCTTAATGAGGTTCGGACACTGACAATCACTGAAATTGCCGAAAGCTGTTTTGTTTCACCAGCAACACTAAGCCGATTCTGCCGTCATTTTGGCATTTCAAGTTTTGCCTCTTTGCGAGAGGCACTCGTTTCGTTAGGCACGATGAAAGGCCATAGTGGTTTGCGAATGAAAGAACATGAGCTGACTGATCTTAAGCATGATCCGAAAAGCTACCTAGCTTCATATGGAACTGAAATCATTACAGCGGTTAATGATGTCTTGGAGACTATCGATATTGAGCAAGTCGATCATATTTTAGCAGATATCCATCAAGCACAAGAAGTCATTTTGATTGGGTATAGCGCTACATTAGAGTTAGCAAAAGACTTACAAACATCTTTTCTTCTAAGCCAGAAACTGATTTTTATTGGGGAAACAGAAGAAACTCAGCAAGCGTTTGTGGATGAACTGAGTGAACAATCGATCGTAATCGTGATTTCCTCTTATGGCTCTTTACTTAATCGTAGCAGTGAGCTGATGAGAAAAATCAGTAATAGCCCTGCTAAGTCGATTCTTTTGACTCAACATACACAAAATACATTGACCAATCAATTCGATTTATCACTCAATGTGACCACTACCAACTATGTCCGCATTGGTAATTATCCTTTGACGTTTTTCTTGGATTATTTTGTGCGCCGTTATACAAGTTTATATCAATAAAATAGGAATCATAAATAAAAGGAGTTAGGTGTAGGTATGGGATTATTTGATTTTTTCAAACAAGAAGAACCAAAACAAACGATCGATTTAGATGAGGAAGTAGCAAAAATCGTAGCAATTTATGAAACTTATCCAGAATTCCCAGTAATGTCAGCAGAGCGTAATGTTGATGACTGGCTGAAATCAATTGCTAAAGGAACAAGTACCATTGTCCCTAAAGAAAGTATGGTTCGCAATGCCGATGGCTTACTACCTGGTGAAGTGATTTTACTGGATTGGGTCAATAAAAAAGATTCTACTCTGGCTGTTTTTCCAGAATTCTTTGAAATGGAGTTAGGGATTGATCCGGCAGCATCTACAAATGAGTTATTGTTTGCTGATTATTTGGATATTTTAAATGATGCATCGGTTATTGATTACTGGTCTCTATTTCAACTGAACGAAGTATTTGAGGAAAATGGACTGAGCAAATGTGACACTAAAACACAAGCTCTGAAACTGCTAAAAAAGGAATTCACTGCTGATTATATCGTAAATATGGTCGATCCTGGAATTTATATTTTAATAGACAAAGGTCAAGCCATTGTTGATAAATACGCAGATTTTATCCATGATTATTTAGATACACCACCAGAATAAAAAAGAAAAGCTAGGTCTAACCACTCATGTTAGACCTAGCTTCTTATTATGTTTTCTATCCAACTAACTCCCAAGGTCCCCATTGTTCTGTTCCTGGTACGTTGCCCTGAGTCCACCATTTTGCTTTATACGTCTTGCCTTGATACGTTACAACATCGCCGCCATTGTATGCTTTAGCAGCGTCCCATGCATTGGTTACAGGAGGTGTTGTACTTTCTTTCGTTTTGACTGAAACAACATTACTGTCAGCTGAAAGGTTGCCAGCTGCATCATAGGCTTTGACTGTGTAATTGTATGTCGTATTCGCTTTTAAAGCAGTATCTGTATACGTCGTTTCTGCAACGGTCCCTACTAAGACACCATCACGGTAAACTTTGTAACCAGCGAGCTTCACATTATCTGTAGCGGCTGACCAGTTTAATACTACACTAGCATCTGTAATAGTTCCAGCGGTTAAATTGCCAGGTGTCGTTGGCGGTGTCGTATCAGTTGGATCTGGATTGACTGCACCTCCACCGTAAACTGTTTGTTTACTAAGCTCTGCACCATTTTTAGCAATTCGTTGTGTCAAATCAATGCTGCTGATTCGATTTACCTCTACTGCTGCAGCGCTCGATTTTAATCTAAAGGTATAACTTGCACCTTGTGGAATTTGTTGTGCATCGTAAACCGAAGAAAGATCAACCACAACGTTTCCCTTCTCTACAGTAACAGTTCCAGCTTTATAATCACCTGCAGTCAATGTTTCAGCTGCATTTACTGGAATGTACAACTTAGGTAATTTCACTGTTTCAAAAGCAGCTTCTACCGCTTTTAGTACGTCGCCAGTTTCACCTGAAGTCTCATTGTTTTTCACTGTAATTTCATAACCAGCGCCATTTTCACTATAAGGTGCGATCGTTGCTTTGACATTTAAATCTGCATAAATCGTTTTATTTGCTGGAAGAGCAGTTGAACCAAATAAACCTGTTTTGATTGCTTTCGTTAGTTCGTCCCGTTTCGTTGTATCTGTGGCTTTGTCTTGTGATTGCATCCATGAAATCACACCACCTAATTGATTATTTTTCACATATTCTGCTTTATAACCGATTGAACGAGGGTTATCATAGGTATAAAATTCACCTGTTTTTTGATTATACATGTATGGTGCTTTGGCTACATCATCCCAATATTCTTTTAAATCAGGAGATTTAACTTTAAGATCCGAAATATTGCGATATGGCCAAACACCACCTGCACGACCGCCGTCGCCTGATTTCAAAGGATTTTTATTATTAGCACCATAAGTTGGTGATAAATCAGCATCCTTATTATTTTTTTCTGCGGCTTGGAATAGTCCAGGATTTGCCGTATCAGTTCCTGCTGCTACTTTATTCCAACCACGTGTATAAAAAGCAGCTCCAATAACAATTTTACTTGCTGGAGCACCATTAGTTTGTAAGTATTTAACCGTTTGATCTACTGAAAATCCACTAGCATAATTAGGATCTGCTGGATTGCCATAAAGCGCGCTATGATGGGCACTATTTGGTGTCCATGCTCCATTCATATCATAGGTCATCACGTTCGCAAAATCGATTACTTTAAATAATTGGTCAACATCTATACCATTTTTCAACGTATTTTGTGAAGCAGGTAAGGCAACAGATAACTCATATGTTTTACCTAAGTCTTTCCCTTGCTTATCGATCGCTGTACGGATGTCTTGCAACAATGTAATGAAATTTTGTTTATCTGCTGGTTTAGCATGTGGTGTCCCTTCATCATTGGTATTATCAACCTTATCTGGTTCACGAATAGAGGCTGGATATTCCCAATCTAAATCGACAAAATCCATGTTTGTATATTTAATAAATTTAGCAATATTACTGACAAAATTTGCACGAATCGTTGGATTAGCTGCTACATCAGAAAAGTCTCCCGATTTAGACCACCCGCCAATTGAAATCCCGATTTTTAAGTTAGGATTCTTGGCGCGAATATCTTGAATAGCATTTAAGACACCTGCACTGGCACTATTCCACTGAACGCCTTCTTGTCCAACTGGCGCACCAACTGCTGCATCTTTATCAGTAAATTTTAAATTACCGCTACTATCAAAATCTAAAAAGGCATAATTTAAATGCGTCAATTGATCCGCTGGAATATCTTTAGGATAAAAATTGTCTTCCCCACCCCAGATCGACCAGTCCCCGTAGTACATTACATTACGGTATTGAGCAGGTTCTGCTGCCACTACAGTCTTATTTGGAGTTAACACGGATAAAGATAAAACTAAACTTGAAACAATAAGAACCAGAGCAGATAAAACGTTTACATTTTTTCTAAACACTTTTTTCAAATTTTCCACCTCGTTTAAGTTTTTGTCGTGCAGGAATGATAGTCAATACTTCATGTTCTGATTTTGAGTATCCCCTACTAAAGCTCTTCTTAATCTATTCATAATAATATAACATTTTGATTGAAAGCGCTAACGATATACTTGTTAAAACGATATATTTTTATTAGTAAAGATATAAAAAAATGTAGAATAAGGCAACTAATGTCTTATTCCACAGTCTAAATTCAAACAATCACAAATTATAGGCTATTAACAACTTGGCAACATATATCCTCTTGAACGAACCGTTCAAATATATTTGGATTTGAAAGAATCATCATCAAGCTTTTTTCTCAAATGAAAAACTAAATTGGCAACACGATACTTTTTATCGCCTTCTTCCTGCCCCCATGCGTTTTCATATAATTCTTCATACGTAACAGCTTCACCTTTTCGATCAATCAATAGTTCTAGCGTTCTATACTCTAATTTGGTTAAGCTTATTTCATCTTTTCCTTCAATTTTTACAGAAAAATTTGCAGGAACTAAACGAATATCAAAAGATTTCTTGTCCTCTTTAGAGTGATCAACGAATCGATTTACACTGTGACCCGCTCTTCTTTCAAGAGTCTTTGTAATATACAACGAAAATTCATCTAAATCAGTTTGATTATTAAAAGTACCATCTGCTCCAAGTTGGAGATGGATGATTCTATTTATTTTTGTGACCTCTTCAGATAAGACCCAGATGAAACAGTTCGCAATATCTCTCACTTTAATGATCCATTCACAAGTTTGACCAATGGTTTCTACTGCTGGTTCTAGGATAAATACAGCATGTATACTGGAAATTTCTTTCGATAATTCACCTAAATCCATATGACGTAACGTGTATTCTTTTTCTTTTAACGCAGATATATATGTTGATGCATTGTTTTGAGTATCACTTACGATTGCTATGTTAAACATTTTTGATTCCCTCATTTATAATTTTTTTGATTATTACACAAGTATTCTTCTATTTTTTTAAGGATATTTACACTTTTTTTCTTCCTAATAATCAGTATAAAAAAGAAAAAGACTATTTTATTATTAATTTTGTTTGTAATTTCCACACTTTTTTGATAAAAGGGCAGGATTACGCCTTATCCTTCATGATTTATTTCATCTAATTTATTAAATAAATAAAAAAACAACTGAAACATAACTCTACGAGTTATACTTCAGTCACATGAAATCCGAATAAACAGTGGATAGAAGTACATACTTTTATCCTAACCTCTCCCAATAAATAGAAAATAAACTGTTTTATTCTATCATTTTTCCATATATTTTTTTGTTTCAATCCTCAAACAATCCTAATGCGAGTTTTTTTAGTTTGGTTGGATTCAGTTGATAGTTTTTCCCCTGTTTTATAACTAATTTTTCTTTTTGGAACTCTGCTAAGGTATAAAGCAAGTGTCTGTAACTCACACCTAAAAATTCAGCAGTCTCTGTTTGCTTTTCAGCATACAAGCCCTCAAACTCTGTCTGTAACATATACGCCGCTAAACGATGTTTCAATTCATAGTTTTGATTATTTGAAAAATGCTCGACCCTTAATAACACCTTTTCACCTAAATATTTAGCAATAATTCTTAAAAAATGATTATCATTTAATAATTCTTGTTTTACTTTGTGATAGGGTAGCGCTAAGCAAACACAACGATCGATCGCTTGTACGTCTTTTACTTGTTCTTCTACCGCCAATAGCGACAGTTCTCCTATAAAATCCCCTTTACCCAAAAACTGGATCAGAGAACGTCGACCATTTTCATGGATTTTATAGATTTTAGCTCTGCCTTCGATTATCAAAAAAAGCTGTTCGACTTCTTTATCAAAGCGGACGATGTATTCTTTATTTGTATAGACGATAATTTGGGCTTGATTTAACAGAGCATCAGAAAAATAATGAGATAAATCGAAAGGGCTATTTTTAGTTAATGCTGTTAATTGATCTAAAGAATATTTTTTCATTGCGCCTCCTAAAATGTGAGATATCTCCTATTATTATGACTGACTATTCGTTAAATTACTACTAAGAGATTAATCTAAGTCTCTATGCTTTACATTTAGGAGGTTTATCATGAAAAATTTTTTATTTTCTCTTTTCTTTTACACGCTTAGCGGCATCGGTATTAGTTTAACTCTTAAGGCGGATATTGGCGTCAGTAGTTTCAATTCATTGAATGTTGCGCTTGCGTCGATTAGTGAGATTCGAGTTGGAACCATTACTTTTTTATTGAATACTTTATTTTTGTTGCTTTATATGTTGTTATCACGAGAAAGACAACTCTTAAAGTATTTATTAATGTTCCTTTCCGTACTATGTTTGGGTAACATAATCAATTTTTGCTCTTATACCGTGTTAGCTCCCTTAGATTTGGACAATTATTTACTTAAGCTAATAGTCTTTATTATTGGTACTTGCATTGCTGGTTTTGCTACGGGAATGGTGATCTCACTTGGTGTTTTACCCTTTCCTATCGAAAGTGTCTGTATTGTTTTATCTGAGTTGACAGGTTTTTCTTTCGCCAAATTCAGATATGGTATTGATTTATTTTCAGTAACACTTTCTTTGATTCTTTCATTGAGTTACAACCTCCCTGTCTTCGTACGCGAAGGAACACTACTTAGCTTATTTTTATTGTCTGGCGTTATTTCTTTGACCAAAGCGAATTATGAGGCTCACTTACTTAAACAAAATAGCTAAATATATACAAAAAAGAAGTGGAAAAAGTGCTAATATAGCCTTCTTCCACTCCTTTTCAGTTGTCGATTTTGATAAAAGGTAATGCACCATCCGTGAAAATTTCGTCCCCACCACCATTTCTACCATGATAACTTGTTGTAAAATGCTCCACGATTTCAATGGAAACAGCTTGATTCGATTGCTTAAATGTTTTTAAAACAAAGTCTCGTTCTTCATCAATATCTGAATTTATTTTATGTGTCACTTGACCTGTAAAAATAGAAAAACCAACTTTTTTATCATAGGTTGCCGCACCCAGCCAGTCAGCTTTTCTACCTCCTGGTAAATACCAATCATCTGGTGTTTGCCAAAAGCGGATGTGATGCCTTCGTCGTGGGTTATTTTCGATTTCTTTTTCAAAAGCTAGATCTTGTTTTTTATTAAATAAAAAGAGAGAACTAACTGGCGCACTAGGATATGATTTACTAAATACACTGGCTGTGATCATATGTAAACTAGAACGAAGTGATAAAGTTTCTGCTTTCGTCCAGCCTGCATTTATAAATAGTTGTTCCAGCTCAGCTTTAGAGCCTATAAAAGCCAGATTTATTGGATCACCAAGCAATCCATCACTGGTTCTAGAGCGACCAATAAAATAATCCGGCAAGTAGCGGCCTGTCATTAGTTTGTTGATAAAAGGAATCACTAAATAAGAACTAAACAACCAGAAAAAAATATAAAGAAAAATATGGATTTTCCGTGTTAAAATTTCTGCGAATAAGGTTCTATAAACTAAATAACCAAAAACAATAATAAAAGCAAATCGAATTAATCTAAACACACTATTCAACACTGTTTGTTTTTTCATTTAAACCTTCCTCCTGACACGTTACACATCATCTGACTTAGGATCATAGGGAACGTATTGACTATAATTATCCATTTCCCCTTCAAAAAAATCATTGACAACATGGCTATACGATCCAATTCCCATTGTCCCTAATTCTGAACTTGCTTCTGTCATAGTATTCATGATTTTTTCCTGATACTCTGCAGCAGTGATCACAGCTCCTGTTTTGAGATTCTTATAAAAATCAGGCATTTCACTTCATCCTTTCTTGAATAGTACTCGTTTAATTAAATTATACTCACTTCTGAGATAAAGTCGCCTGTTAGCATGTTGCTTTGTATATAAAAAAAGAAGCAGTCCCTTTAAACGACTGCTTCTTTTCTATTTATAAATAGTAATTTCTTTTTTATTTTGCTTAATACCAACCATTAGCCATCCAGAAAGATTGAGCTGCTTCCCAAGAGCCATAACGACCTGCTACATAGCTATCCGCTACACGTTCTTGATTTGCTTCTGAATAATCTCCATTTAAGTATGAAGCATCTAATTGATATCTACCGATATACTTACCGTTTGTTGCACCATAAGAACCGCTAGATTCTTTTTGAGCAATCCACTCTTTTGCAGATGAAGTTGTCACAGCTGCTTCTGGTGCTGTTTCTTGCGCAACTGGCGCTGCTGGTACTTCTGTTGCTTGTACAGGAGCTTGCACTGTTTGTTGAGCTGCTTCTTGTTGAACTGGTGCTTGCGCTGCTTCTTCTGCTGTTCTGATTGTTAATTGTTCGCCTTCAAAGATCATATTTATATTAGAAATATGATTATCTTTTGCAATTAAATCAATCATGCTATTGTCTCCGCTGAATTGATGAGAAATAGTAGATAATGTATCTCCAGATTTTACTGTATATAAGCTATCAGCGTGCGCGTCAGTCGTTCCCATAAAAATACCAAGTCCTGCAGTCAAAGTTGTTGCGAATAAAATCGTTTTAAGTGATTTCATGTTGTTTCTCCTTTGTAAAAAATATTTTTTTGTCGTTTGTTTATCGACTTTGCATACTTTAACATCTAAAAATATTTCATAGGTGAAGATACCGTGACAATTCGTTACGAGTGTTTTCATTACGTAACGGCTTGTAAAATAAGACTGTCAAAACACTTGTTCGCTCTGGATTTTCATTTGATTTTAAAATTGAAAAAATACATGATTTTTTCTGAAATAATACTGATTTAATTTAAATATTAATTGTAATGTTACAAAATTTGGGAATTATTACAGAAAATTTCAGCTATTTCCTTTACTAAAACATGATTTCCAGTCGATTCAATCTCATTTTTAGCGCACAAAAAAAGCAGAAAGGCTTTTAAGTTCTTAGCCGTTTCTACTTTTTTTACTATCCATTATGGTCTTTTTGCTCGATCACTGATTCTAATAATCGATTTTCTGTTTGAATAATGTCAAAGAAAGCACTGATTTTCTCTAATTGCTCATAATCGATTCGATATAATTTTACTCTAGGTTTGAAAAAGAGAAAGCCTGGACGAATCTTAACACGCTCATTTATCAAATGACATTGTTCCATCATTGATTGTAAATCCATTTCTGAAACACTATTTTTAATTTTTTCAATACGTGCTCGTTCATAGACCCATTGATCTTTTGTAACGGTCATTTTTTCGGTGATCGTCACTAATTGACGATTTAAACGCCAAGATTGTTCAATAAACTTCGCTTTTTTATAAAGATCATCATACTGGATCAAATCGATACGAACTGGCTTGTACCAGTCTTCTTCATCAATAGTAGACTTCTGATGTTTTTTAAATCGTTTTAATCCACTAACGAGTAAGCTGTTTTCTATGGCGAGCAGCTCGTATTCCAATTTTTCTTTTGCTACCCGCACGCGTTCCTTTGACGCTTTTTCTCGTTTCAAACTTTCTTTTAAAAAGAGAACTTCACTTTCTTCTGTTCGAGCAAGTGCTGTTACTTCAGCCTCTTCTATTCGTTCTAGATTGGAGTCTTCTTCTTCGGCTTCTTCTTCATCTAAAAACCATTGTTCGATTTCTGATATTTCTTCTTCTGGTGTTTCTTCTATAGATACTTCTACAGGAAAACTAAGTGTTTCACCAGACAGAGGAAGCTCTTCTTCTTCTTGAAAAATAGAAAGAAGTCTTTTTTCTAAAATGCTGCTGACAGATTCACCTTTTGAATAGGCCATCTGTTCCAGGCTAGCAGAAACGGTAAATTGGATTGTTTCTTCTTCTGAAGAAAAAGAAACAGGAACCAATTCACAAAAATATGTATTAAAAGCACCATCGACTTCTTCAACAATTTTTGTCCAAACAAACTGGGGAAAAAGTTCTTCTAATTCTTCCAATAAGACATCCCAATTCAACTGAGCATTGAAAAACTGGATTTCCACATGTTTTTTAATTGGAGATGTTATGACCTTCCGAGAAAGCTCATCGTTCTCCCGAAAAGTAAGAAAATCTCCTGTTGAGCGTTCATAGAGTGTCTCACATGCGTCAATGATTTCTTCAGTACTATCTTTTTGGTAGAGAACGGTCCCTAAAGTGAATGGGATAGCTTGTTGATGAAAAAACACATCGAAATAATCATTCATTACACCGTTCTCCTTCCTTGTTTTTTATGATTGAAGTTCATAAACTGGCGCTAAAATAAGCTGTTGTCCTTCAGTTAAAAAGTATTGATCTAAGTCGTTCCACTCTTTTAACGACCACACAGAAATCCCTGTCTTTTTAGATATACTTGCTAAAGTATCGCCTTTTTTCACTTCATACGTTTCTTTTGTCTTCTTGCGAGTCGCGCTTACTTGATAATCTTTTGATTCTTTTGTAGACGTTGTTGCACTTGTTTCTTTTGTCGATTTTGTTTGCTTAGTTGTATTGGTTGTCTTTTTAGTTGATGCTGTTTTTGATTCTTTTTTAGCCGTAGATTTAGTTGTTTCTTGATTTGAAAATGCATTAGATAATTTTTGAACCATGTCCAATGAACGGTCTACTGCATCTTCTTTTGGCACTACAGTCGTTTCTTCCTCTTGTTTTGGTACACTCAATTTTTGACCGATAAATAACATACGTCGATCTAATTGATTTTTTTCTAAAATAGCTAACGTAGAAATATTATATAACTCACTGATCGATTTAAGTGACTCACCTTTTTTCACGATATGTGTAAGGTATTCAATTTTTTGATCCAGTTGATCATCTTTCTTTTCTAACTTATCAAAAGATGTATTTAATGTGATTTTTTTCGCTTTTTTGGTATTCTTTTTATCTTTTAACGTATCGTATTGTGTTAAATCATACGCATCGATCAAGCCGTTCAATTTTGAATTATAGCTAGTATCTGTCGCATAACGACCCGTTAGAAACTTCGTTGCATCTTTATGCGATTTCGTATTGGTTTTCCAAGTTCCACTATAAAACGCACTGCTGGAATCTGTACCACCTCGAAGAAGTTTCACATAATCCTCTAGTGACTCTTTATATGATGGGTACTTTCTAAAATTCGAGCGAATCGTGAACATACTTCCAGAGCCATTATCTTCACTTGTTAGAAAATTAGCACTAGAGCCTTCATAGCTTCCTTTGATACCAAATAGATTATAGTTTGGTGCAGAAGCTAAAGCGCTGTTTCCTGAAGCACTTTCTAAAATCGCTTGCGCAATCATCACTGATGCATATAAATTATTCTCACCCGCAATCGTGCGGGCATCTTCACCTATTACCTTAACAAAACTTTTCGTAGTCAGATTAGGGCTGATATGAAATACCTGATCTGATCCAGTAGAAATACTACCAGTATTACTTCCAGTTACCGTTCCAGTACTTGGTCTACTTGGCTGCTGTGCTGGTGCACTTGGCTGTTGAATTGGTCCTTGAACGGGTGGTGTTGGCTGATTAGGTGTTGGTTTGTTTGGCTTTGGCTTATTTGGTTTCGGTTTTGACGGTTTTGTTGTTGAATTCGTTGTACTTGTACTAGAACTGCTTGTTGTACTAGTTGAAGTACTAGTTGACGAATCTGTAGTTGATGTCGACGATTCAGATGTACTTGTCGAATCCGTTGTATCTTGTGTAGAGCTGGTCTCATCTGATGTACTTGTCGAATCACTGCTAGATTCTTCAGTTGACTCTGTGGTCGAAGAAGAATCTGCGCTATTTTCGGTAGTAGAACTGGTCTCTATTCCTTCTACTGTACTTTCTGTTGTTTCATGTTCCTTAGTTGAAGATAAAATTGCTACTTGCTCTTGTTCTTCGGAGCTTGAAGTTGCTTTGTCATCGATTTCTTTCGCAACAATTGGTTGAACATCGCTAACAGAAAGGACAGCACTTGAAGTAAGCAATCCCACACTCAATAATCTTAATTTTTTACTGTTTAGATTTCTCTTTTTCATTCTGTGTCCTCTCTTTCTATTAATCAGTATCTTCTTTCACCAAATTGATGATTTGGTTGAATGCTTGTTCTGATTCTTCCTTAACATCTTTGATGCGTTTATAATAATTTTGGTATTCTTGTTCAGCACGTTCTAAGCGTTTTAAGACACCTGCTTTTTTCTTGGTTTCTTCATTGATTAGTTGTGCACGTTGATTTGCTTGATTGACGATTTCTTTTGCTTGTCTCTTCGCCTCTAATAAAACTTCACCGATATCTTCTTTCGTTAATTGTTGGTCGACATCGATCATTTTTTGTGCTAATTGACGTTTTGTTTCTTCTAATTCCTGACGGACTTTTGCCAACTCTTCATAAGCACCTGTGTCGGTTGGTGTATCAGATGCCATGATCACGATCCGGTCTTCTGAAAGTTTGTCGATTTCTTCTTGTTTCGCCAGTAGCTCTTGCTCATACTGTCTGATTTTGTTAGCAAAGCGCTCTGCTTTTTTACGGTTCAAATCAGTCTCATCAATCTGACGATTACTATCACGTAACAAGCTGTTGTATTTGCTTTTTACTTGTTCAAGTTCGGCCATACGAGCATCGTAATCTTTTGGTACGGCTTGTACCATCGATAATTCATTTTCCAATGAATCGTTTGTTTCACGAGCCGCTTCTAATTGATTTTGTAATTGAGTGTTCTCTCTCTTATTCTTGCGTAACTCTGCTTTTAATTCGCGAAGTTCACTTTGAAGTTGTTCATTTTCTTCTTGTAGTTCCTCTAACTCATCATCATCGATAACTTCATTGACAGGTGGTCTCTTTTTCTTTGGTTTTGGCTTTCTAGCTGGCGCAGGGACCGGTTTTTTCTTTTTACGTGAGAATAGTGAACGAGGTTCTTCTTCTTCATCATCGTCGTCATAGTCTTCGTCGTCATCATAATCTTCATCATCGTCGTAGTCTTCGTCGTCATCATAATCTTCATCATCGTCGTAGTCTTCGTCGTCATCATAATCTTCATCATCGTCGTAGTCTTCGTCGTCATCATAATCTTCATCATCATCGTCGTAGTCTTCGTCGTCATAATCTTCGTCATCATCGTACTCTTCATCGTCGTAATCTTCGTCATCATCGTACTCTTCATCGTCGTAATCTTCGTATTTTTTTCTTTTTTTACCTTTTCCAAAAATCTTTAGCATATGCTCACGTCCTTCTACAAAAATAGGGCTATCTCTTTTATTGATTATTTTTAGTGTACAATGGATCTTAAGTGAATTATTTGAACTGTCTATCTATGTATATAACTATAGTGACGAGTGCCGTAATTTTTTATTTATAAAAATAACCAACTTCACTTCTAGGTGTTTTTCAAATTACAATAACCTACTTGTTTGTCTAAGCATGACGAATAATTGTTATGTTCATTCTAGTAGACAAAAAATAGGGGTCTAAAACATACCTAGTTCCTTACATTTTATCAGATAACAAGCAAACAAACAAACTGAATTCACACTTTCGTTCCATTTTTGTGAAACTGAAATAGTCCTTTATTATTTTTCACAAAAAAATAGATTTATAAAAAAATTAATATATGTTTTTTTATAAATAGCTTCCGAAAAAACCAATTATTTTTTTTATTTAAACATTAAAAACTATCAATGATTTAAAAAGGTGAAACGTCTTTAACAAGCTAATCATTTTAGATTTTAAAGTACTTGACCTTCCCCTGAAATCATGATTGAATCCTTTGTAAAATGACCATTTCACCTCTCCCCCCTCTTTTTTTAGTAGATAAACGGAGCACTTCCTTCTAAAAGATTAAGTAACTATTAATTCTAAAACCAAATTCTAGCATTTGATAACCTAAACATTATATCTTTTTTATATAAGAAAACATCTTTTTTCATTTGTTATTGATTTCATTAAAAAATAGGAAAAACAACTAAGTATTTTTTTAGCAATTTATTACTTTTTTTGTGAGAATGATGAGTATTTACAAAAAATGAGCTCTCATTATTTAAAATTATGAATGATTTTACTGATTTTTGATGATAAATTTATAATTCTAAAGGAATCGTCTATTCTTATACTATTTTAAAGTTCACGTTTTATTATCAAGTTGACAGTCTGATTTAAAGTAGCAGTACCGTTATACTATTCAAAAAAGAGCGAAACAAAACTAAAAATCAGTTTTGTTTCACTCTTTTCTTGCTACTCTTTTGAAGGGATCAATAAACGTAAGCCATTCAGAATAACCAATAACGTACTTCCTTCATGTGCAATCACACCG
The DNA here is from genome assembly GCF_002148425.2 of Enterococcus sp. 12C11_DIV0727. Taxonomy (NCBI): domain Bacteria; kingdom Bacillati; phylum Bacillota; class Bacilli; order Lactobacillales; family Enterococcaceae; genus Enterococcus; species Candidatus Enterococcus lemimoniae. The sequence continues at coordinate 1,833,340 of NZ_CP147248.1, forward strand.
ATCGTAATATCCATTTTTCCAAGAATATTTAATGTAATCAAGAGAACTACAATGAAAATTGAGAAAATGATATTTTGCCAAACGACACGATCTAAACGTTTGGAGATTTTATGAGCGTAGCTGAATTTCGTTAAGTCATTTTGCATCAAAACAGCATCTGCTACATCAATGGCAATATCTGTTCCATCACCCATCGCAACACCGATATCCGCTGTTACTAAAGCTGGTGCATCATTGACTCCATCCCCTAACATCGCTACATTGCCAAAACGAGCTTGTTGGTCTTTAATGATTGCTGCTTTATTTTCCGGTAAAACATTCCCAACAACTTCATCGATTCCGATTTGACGTCCGACTGCCTGTCCAGTTAATTCGGCATCACCAGTAATCATCGTGGTATGAATTCCTTGAGCTTTCAAATAACTAATGACCGTTTTAGCATTTTCATTTGGTACATCCATCATTGCGATCAACCCAATCACTTCATTGTTCTTCGCAAAGTAGACCACTGTTTTTCCTTCTTTAGCGTATTGTTCATTATGAGCGTTGATTTGAGTTTTAACTAAGCTGAAAATTTCTGGTTTACCAATTTGATACGTATCTCCTTGATATTCAGTAACTAGTCCTTTACCGATTTCATTTTCGACGTTTAAGCTTAGTTCTGTACCTGCTTTGAATCTGTCTAAAATCGCATTTGCTAGCGGATGGTTCGCTGTTTTTTCCATCGCAACAATTAAATCGATACAGGTTTGTTCTGTCATTTGTGCCGTATCTGTTAAGAAATAGAAATCAGTGACAGATGGTTTCCCTTTCGTTAAAGTCCCCGTTTTATCAAAAGCGACTGATTTAATGGTCGCTAGATTTGCTAGATAAGAACCACCTTTGAATAAAACACCTCGTTTAGCTAGGTTGGAAATACCTGATAGTGTGGCTGGTACAGCACTGGCTGCCAGCGCACAAGGTGAAGCTGATATCAAGAACACCATACCGCGATAAAAGCTCTCGTTCCATGACCAATTAAATATAAATGGACCTGCTGCAATAAAAATTGGAACTAAAATCAAGACGATCGTTACATAATAAGGTTCTAATTTTTGGATTTTAGTAGCTGTTTTCGACAAATTTGATTGAGACTGATTGACTAATTGAAGAATTTTGGCAAAGACTGTATCACTGCTGTCTTTGGTCACTTCCATAGTAAATGTACCTGTTCCATTGATTGTACTACCGAAAACTTCGTCACCGACTGTTTTTTCTCGTGGAATACTTTCACCATTGATCGAAGACTCATCGATTGAGGTACGCCCTGATAGAATGACTCCATCAGTAGCAATTTGATCGCCATTCAAAACTTGTAGTTTATCACCGATTTTCAAAGTGCCGACATCAACTGTCTTCACGTTGCCATCCGCTTGGATCAAACGCGCTTCGGTCGGATTCATTTTAAGTAGATTGGTAATTTCTCTTTTACTACGACCTTCTGCATATTCTTCAAGGAAATGAGCTGCTGCAAATATAATGATCAGCAAAGCCCCCTCTTCATAATTTCCAATGATCGTCGCTCCGAAGGCTGCTAAGGTCATTAAGATATGAACGTTTGGAACAAATTTTCTTTGTTCTTTTGATTCACTGATCGTATCAACAATACCTTCTAAAATAATGTGATAACCTGATAATAGCATGGCGCTGACAAATAGAATATTTTGGAGCAGTGAGCCCTCAGTGATAAAAAATGCGATGATAAAGATTGCTAATCCTGTAAAAAATAAAACGACAGGAGATTTTCCATGACTGTGACTGTGTCCGTGACTGCCTTCATGATCATGATTGTGCTCATGGTCTTTTTCGCTTGAACAGCCATGATCGTGTGCTTTTGTTGTATCCATTTTATGTTTCCTCCTTTTTGGTTGTTTTCTGAAAAGATACACTTTTCTTTTCAAATGAATATCTGTTCATATATCACATACTCATAATACATGAGCGTATATTCATATGTCAAGTAAAAATATATATTTTTTTACATCTAAAAAAACTAGAGCAACGCCTATTCCGCGTTGCTCTAGTTTTGACTTTATTTTGCTTCTTCTACTTGAATATACTTGAAACTATAGGGTGAACCAAAGGCATGTTTCACCACACCACTGATCTGTTTGTTTTGCAGCAAAGCTGTTTGCTGTTGATAGATCGGCGCTATCGTATAATCTTCAGCAAGTAAAAGCTGTTCTGCCTGCAATAGATCCGACCATCTTTTTTCTTCATTCGCTGCATCTGTTTCAGAGGCTGCTTGAATCAATTGATCGTAGGTTGGATTTTTATAGTTCACATGGTTTAATCCCGATGTTGAAGCAAACATATCTAAAAACGTGCTGGCGTCTTTGAAATCTGGCATCCATTGACCAAACGCAATATCATAGTCACCGGCTAAATAGCGCTCCTGTAAGTTATTGCTTGGTAATGTGGTGATTTCAAATTTTATCCCCGGCAAAACTTCAGCTATTTGACTTGCTAAATATTCCGCTGTTTTTTTCTCTGTATCAGTGTCTTTACTCAAATAAACTAACGTGATATCGTCTTTGTTCAGCTCTTTTTTCGCTTCTGTATAAGCCTTTTGCGCCGCAGTTTTATCGAACGTTTGCTGAACGCCATTTTCTTTACGGAAATCTTCCCCTGTTTTCGGATTTTGCACAAAATGTTGTGGCACAAACCCTTCCGCTGCAATTGAACCATCGCCTAAGATGTTTTTGACAAAGGTCTCACGGTCAATGGCTAAAGCAATTGCTTTACGCAAGTTTTGGTTTGCCAATGGTTTCTCTGTTCCTTGATTAAAACGGAGGTACCCCATTTTTGTGTCGTTTTGATTTTGAAAATCTGGGTCGTTTTTATATTGTTTTGAGAATTCACCGTCTAATACTACACGGTCAAGTTCATCCGTTTGATATAAGTTAACAGCGGTACTAGTTGATTTTACAACCGTTGTTTGAATTTCATCGACTTTGACATTTTTATTATCCCAATAGTCAGGATTTTTAACGTACTGCCAAGTATCTGCGTTTTGTTCCCAGCCTTCTAAAACAAATGGGCCATTATACAGCGTGGTTTTAGCTGATGTTCCGTAATCACTGCCTTGTTTTTCGGCAAAGGCTTGGTTGATTGGGAAAAATGTTTCAAACGTCAACAGTGAAGTAAAGTAGGGAATCGGCTTGATCAACTGAATGACTAGTGTGTGCTCATCTGGTGCTTCTACGCCTAATTCTTCTGGCTTCATTTTCCCTTGGTAAATAGCATCAGCATTTTTGATTGAAGAAACAAACAGACTAGCATAGGACGGGGCAGTTTCTGGCGTGACTGCGCGTCTCCATGCATAAAGAAAATCAGCTGCTGTAACTGGTTTACCATTCGACCATTTTGCTTCTTCTCTTAAAGAAATCGTATAAGTTTGTTTGTCCTCACTGATTTTTGGTAAATCTTTGGCTACTGCCGGTATAGCTTCATCTTTTTCATTTAACTGATAAAGTCCTTCCAATACTTGATTTTGAGCGTTAAAGCTTGTAAAATCTTCTTCTTGTGTCGTATCTAATGTTAGTAATTCTGCTGGTTCAGTAAAATGGACGATTGCTTTTTTAGATTCACTTGATTCCGTTTTGCTCACTGAATTACACCCTGTTACAAAAAGTAAAAGTGCCAATGCACTGATTGCGAAAAACTTTTTCATCTTATTCCTCCTGATAAAAGACGTAAGAAACAACAGCATCTAAACAAAGATAACCTTTTCAACAACAGCTATTGCTGGATCTAGAGATTGCATGACTGGACAATTTTTCCCAATCAATTTAAGCGCTCGTTCAGCCTTACCTTGTGCTTCTTCAGCTACTTGAATTGAAAAAGTGATGTCAACACGGCTTAAAGGTTTCGCTTGTTTCTCTTCTGCTCGTTCATATGAAATTTCGACCTGCTTGATCGTGAAATTGATATGCGAATTGGTCAATATTTTTTCATAAACATATGCACCACATGCCGCAATCGATGCGACTAACATTTCAACTGGTGAAAAACCCAGTTCTTTTTTTAATAACCAATTTCCATTTTGATGCACTAATTCAAAGCCCTTTTCACTTGAAATCAATTCCATTTTCTCCACTCCTTTGCTTATTTGCTTCTCTATTTTATAGCGTTTTCTTTATCTTACTATGATAGTACAAAACCTAGCAAACTGATAATAGTTAAATAGTGGGTATGATAGCAAAAAGCTATCAATAAGATGAAGAAAAATAGATGAAACAAACGACTTAATCATTTTCTATATTTATGAAAATGACGAAGAAACACTTGTTTATCCGTCAGCTGACAGATAAAGTGACTCAATAGCTTGTGATGATGTTACGTGTTACCGTTATGTCTCACATAATTCTCATTTATCAAATTATGCACGTATCAACGGAAGGTATGATCATGCGTGAGATTAGGAAGGAAATCTAATTTCTGAAAGTAAATAGATTTCCAAAAAGGGGTGCTTTTGGGAATCGTATGTTTAAGAGGGTCTGACTCAAAATGCTTGGATCAGATTTTAAATATTCGCTTAACTAATGAATTCGGTTGAACAAATTAGGACAGATAAAACCTCTATTCTAAATTTATATTATTAGCGACTCTATTGAACAGCCAAAAATCGTGGGGAAGAGTGCAGAAAAAAGAAGTGTACAGAAAATGACTATTTTCTATACACTTCTTTTAAGCTAAATAATGAGTGATTTCCCTATCTGCCATTTATCGGGTCAAAAAAATCAGCATTTAAAAAGAAATTGACAGCTCACTATACAAAGAACCTAAAAACTTGAGGCTGGGACATAACTCTACGAGTTACATCCAAACCTCAAGGAATCCGAATAAACGGTGGGATCAGAAGCAACCCCTTCGGAAATAAGCTGAGATTCACAAAAATTTGAAAAGCAATTTTCGTGAATCTCCTCTTATTTCTCGGCGTTAAACACTTCTGTCCCAACCTCAAGTTCCTTATGTTGATTTTTATCAAATTAATAGGATCAAAATCAGGTTGACTTATTTTTTCGATTCAACGGTTACAGTAAAGTCATCCATAATGAAATCTTTAGCGGCGCCTGTTGTAAAAATACCAAATGTGGTATTTCCTGAAGCATCCCCAATTATTTCTGCTTCATAATGTTTGGTTTGACCATCTGCTACCGTAGAAGTCAACTTACCGATTGGTTTGAAGTCGTTATTGTTTTTAAATTCACCGTTAATCGTTCCGGCAGAAAAGACATTATCAGCATCTGTTTGATAATCGAATTGAACCGTATATTTCTTGTTAGGTTCAAATTTAATATTTTGCGGAGTCGTTTGAAGCATTAAGCCCGCACCTTGTTTGTGGGCTTTCAATGACCAGTTGCCTTCTAATACATCTGATACAAGATTCCCATTCCAGCCATATTGTGTGTAAGATTCATTTCTTTCTGACAAATGAATCCGTGGATCTTCTACACCACCAGCTGAACCTTTAACAAACGGATATAAACCGACTGCTTGTGTGTCTTCAAAATCTTGCTTAATTACTGTTTGTTTGTCTAGGTTCATGATATCGGTTTGACGCTCAACAATCCGTAAATCATCAAATTTTGTAACGGAATTGCCTTTGTCAACCGCTAACGTAACCGACCCTTTTTTGGCATTATCTGGAATTTCGAAATCAATTCGCATATTCTGCATATACTGCGGATTTTTTCTACTTGTGTGGTTAATATCTGCCTGAATATAGTTTTGGGCAACTGAATCATCAACTGTCCGCGTATATTTTTTACCACCAATTTTAACAGTTACTGTGGCTTTTCGATCATGTGTTTCTGTGTTTAGATACAAACTATATTTTCCTGGTTTAGGAATATTAACATCTTGTTTGATTTCTGTTCTTTCTTTTTCTGAACTAAAGACATAATCACCGTTTGCATCTTTCACAACCACGCCATCGCCTCGGAAAACTTTCCAGTTATTTTTCAAGGTATTGGCTTCATTAAATCCAGGATCTTTAAATGGTGTTCCTGTTCCAAACGTCATCGGTTCAATACTATCAGGTTCAGCAATCACATACGGCGTATCGGCCTCTGCTTGGATGGTGACTTGGTTATTCGTAGTTGCAATTGCGCCTTTATCGATACGACCTTGATCAGTTAATTCATATAAATGTAAATTCGCTTTCCCTTGCATTTTATTATCTAATGACCAAGTGCTGGTGCCACCTTTTGGATTCCAATGATACAGTTTGTCTTGACCATTGACATTCCAAGGTAATAGATACGCATCGCCTTTTAGCACTTCTGTATCATTTAAAGTAATACTTCTTGGTGAATTGGCATCTGCTTGAGTAATGGTAACTTTTTCAGCACCGTTCGCCAATTTAATTGTGCCATAGATTTGACCATCCTCCGCTGTTGTTGTTTCCCAGTTGGTAATTTGATAGTGTTGTAAGAATTTAGTTGGTACATTAATTGCAAAAGTTTTTTGGCGATAGGTATTAAAATTGGTTTTACCAACCCACCCTTCATACGCTTCAAATTCGGCACCGCCTAATAATGGGTTGTCGGAAATAACCCAAGTATCTTTTTGGTGATTACGAATAAAGCGAACGATCGTACTGTTAAATCCTTTCGTAGTTGTACCACCATAATCTTTTTCTGCAGACCAATGGTTCCAAACTGAATCATACTCTAAAGAACTTGGAAATTCATTGGTTGTAAACCAACCTAGAGAATTAATTTCTTTACTTAGTTGACGACTCGCCCAACCTGATTCGCCTTGATTCCCCCAGACATCGACATAAATGTAATCTAGATTTGGTGCTTTTTGTTTTAATTCTTTAAAGCGATCATAACGACGACCACTCAATGCATCTGGTCTTTGTTTAATAAAGTAGGATGGGTCCAACCAATCCCAGCCACGTTTCGTCGGATCAACTAATTCTTCATTAAATGCTTTTGCTTCTGGATAAGATTCTGTGTCATTAATATGCACACCGAAAACTGCATTTAATTTATGGCCTTCATCAATTAATTGATTCAACGCTTGTTCCCCACCAGGTCGCTGACCAATAGCGCCGTAATCTGGATGTGCAGAATCGTGCCCTTCATTTTGATACCCTTTCAGTAAATTCATTTGTCCCAATCCATCTGTTAAATTGTAAATGCGTTTTGATTCGTCTAACGTCACCAAAAATGGATTTGTAGCCTGACTGGCAAAGTTAAAAGGAATACGTTGATTGACTAACTCAGGTACTTTTTCAGCACCAATTGGATTATTCATAATCGAACGAAAACCAATCGCCGCATCTTGCCAATCCACTTGATTGTCGTCGTTTCTATCTTTCGAGAATTTAACTTTCACTTCTGGCGTTTCTCCAGTCGTGTAATCCTCTGGCGCATCAAATGGTCGGTAAGTCCATGCACCACTTGACAAAGTTGTTACATAACCAGACTCCGATTCTTTTGTTTGTTTATGGATTCGATTGTTGTCGCTACCATCGACAGACCCATCTCCATAAGCGTTTGTCCAGAAACTTGCAGCATAGTTCGCTGTGTTTAAGAAACCATACATATATTTTTTCGTTTCTTCTTGACTTGCCGTAGTTAAATCTTGAATGGTATCACCATTTTTATTTCCATTATTTGCGTTTGTCCCAGTATTCATCACGACACCAGCAAATGTCGCCCCTTCATCCGTACTATTAACAGAAATCAAGCCATGATTTGGAATAGAAATTGTGTGTATTTTTGTTCCTTCTTCACGAATATCTGATAGTTTCATAGCCAATTCTTGTCCATCTGAAACGGTTAATGTCGTCGTAAAACGCAGACCAATTTCTGGTACTGCAACGTCATAAACTGCTTGATTCGCTTCACTCTTTTGTTTTTTAGCAGTAGCTTTATACGCTTTACCATCAATCATCACTTGGTCACTTTTCTTGTGCTGTCCATGAAAAATCACTTGATTATCCTGAGGGTCTTCGTAGCGAATAATTCGTGGAAATTGTGGATCAACCACTGCTGTTAAATCTGCAGAAGAGATTTTGTCACCTTGTTCTGCTTCATTGTCTTTAGCAACAACAACGCTGGCTTGTGCTTTCATGCTTGTGCTTTCCACAGTGCCATCAACTTCAAAAGTCCCTGGTTCTTTGTATGCATCAGGATTGATGTCGTCCCAACTTACTGCTTCATGGGTTTCTTTGCCTGTGTTATAGGTCACTTTAACTTGTTTAGGTAATTTTGGTGCAACACCAGTTTTTGTAAAAACTTTGACTGGAGCAATTTGCGTCACTTCTGGCACAATTTCTGGAATACTATCTACGGGTCCATTTTTCAAATAGTCATAATTGACAATTTTTTTGTCATACCATAAGCGGACACCCATATGTCCGGCTTCTGTTGGAATCTTCGCACCATTTGCCAAAACGGGTTCTCCTTCGTAAATCAACGTGGTATTTAGCCAGATAGTAATTTTTTCACCGACATAGCGCACTTTTAACAAATAACTTGTATCCTCATTCAACGTTGGTCCAGAAATCGAATCATTCCATGAATTAGGACTTTCAACCAACCATTTTCCGTTATCATTATAGCCTACAAAGACCCAGCTATCTTTGGCATTACCGCGAATAATCACACCGGTCCGACCACTTCCAGCAGTGTATTTAAATCTCGTTTCTACTTCACCATCAGCTAATTTAGGTGAATCTAGATTTAAGGATACGGCATTATTACCTGCTGCAGCATCTCGTGAAATCGCCAATGACTTTCCAGCTAATTCCCTATTTATTTTGCCAATCACGTCTTGCCACTCCCCGATTTTCCCCCCTGGAAAATTAGATTGCCACAATTTCTCTTCTGTTGCGGCAGGTTCAACCATCGATGTTGTCATTTCAGTGCTACTGCTTGTTGTTTCTTCTGCAGATGTACTTAATGGTATTAAAATCGTTGCGCTTGCCAATAGTGTCAATATACTAAATCGTTTCACTTTTCCATGTTTCATCAGATAAATCGGCCCCCTAACATTTTTTCGAACGCGCTTTCAATCGTAACGATCAAAGGGGGCGTTCAAAAAATAAATTCTTTTATTTTTTGAATGCCCGTCTCTAGACCATTCTCTTAAAAAAATTTGATAAATTGTGACTACAAATCAGAATTATTCATCTTCATCATCTACTGAGGCATTTAGCAGCAACTCGTTAACTTTCACAATACTTTCCGCTGATTCCTTGACATAATCACCTTCTATTGCTAATAAATTCGCATTAACATAGCTGATAACCATCGGTAAATTCATCCCAGTATATAAGTCAAACGAAGCACCTTGCATAATTTTTTTTGATAAAATATTACAAGGTGTTCCCCCTAATAGATCAGCAAAGACAACAAAATTCTCTAACGATTCCGTAATCGCTTCAAATTTTTCTAAAAAGTTGGTTTCTCCTTCTTCTGGTAATAAAGTAACTGTGGTAATTGTTTCTTGCGGTCCCATAATCATTTCTGCACTTTTTTTTAATTCTTCACAAAAACGACCATGACTTACTAAAACTAACTGTTCACTCATCGATTTTCTCCTGTTTTATTTATTTTGAAATAACACCTACGGCAGAGAATGCGACACAGACAATTAATACAATAAAAATTGCTTTAGTAGACGTCATATTCTTTTTACCTAACATCCAATAAACGCCACCGACAATCCCTGCAGGAAGTAGACGTGGTAAAATCATATCCAAGTTATTTTGCATGTTAAGTGTTACATCCCCAATACTTGGTGCCCACGAAAATTTCACATTAACCATAGTTGCCACTAAAGCTCCAACCATGAAGACACCCAGTAAAGTTGCCGCATCTGTTAAGGCAGTTAAACGATGTTGCATGGTTGTTACTAAAGAAATTCCTTCTCGATACGCAAATTCCAATTGTTTCCAACGGAAGACCATGACAGCAATTTGTGCAACAATCCAGATAAAGATTCCGGTTGGGTTACCGTTGATTGCCATATTGGCAGCTAAGGCTCCAAAAATTGTTGGAATTAACGCCGCAAAAATTGAATCCCCAATTGCCGCAAATGGTCCCATTAAACCAGTTTTCAAACCTGAAACTGTTTGTTTTCCATCAATTCCTTCTTTTTCTTCAATAGCCAAATCGATCCCTGTGATAATCGTATTAAAGAAGTTTGATGTATTGAAAAATTGCGTGTGTGTGTTCATAACTTCTTTTAATTCAGGCGTATCATCCCCATACATTTTACGTAATTGCGGCAAAATCGTGTACAAGTAACCTGATCCTTGCATCCTTTCGTAGTTCCAACCTAATTGGAAAGTAAGCAAGCTTCTGCGATTAATTTGTTTAAAATCTTCTTTCGTCAATTTATAATTAGATTTCGTCATCTTCAATCTCTCCTTCGTCTGAATTATTCGCTGCATTTTCTTTTTTGGCTACTGGTCCACTCGGAATCATTTGACCATTTTTGTAGCTAATTGCGGCTAAAGCGAAACCAATTAAAGCAACTGCTAACATTGGGAGTGCGTTAAATACACCACTGAAGTCTTTCACAACGCTAGCAACAGATGTTCCTAAAAGTTGCATGTTTGTAAAGATTGTTCCTAGTAAAGCCGTTACAGTGAAACCAAGAATTAAATAAGGGAAATGTTTTTTCACTGGTAAGTAACGTAGTAAAATCGCAAAACCAACAGCTGGTAAGACTGCCCCTGCAACAGACAAACCATCACCTAACCATTTTAAATCGCCATTTAAGACAGATACGACTTTTTCTACTAAGCCACCACCAAAAGCAAGTGCTAAGAAGACAGGAATCATCCGAGAAAGAGACCATGGTAACGCTCCCATTAAGAAGTTACGTTCAATCCCTTTATAGTTCATATCTTCGACCATTTTATCAATCCGATGTGCAAAGTACGTATTCGCAAAACGAGCCAAAATATCTAATTGAATCATTAAACTAGCAACTGGTACTGCAATAGCAGCAATTGCTTGTTCTGGATTCATTCCTAAAGAAATGGAAAATGCTGTGGCAAGGATAGTTCCTGAGTTGGCATCAATTTTTGAAGCACCTCCGAAAGTCCCAACTCCCAAAACGGTTAATTGCATACTTCCACCAATAATAAGTCCTGCTTTAATATCCCCCATCACTAATCCTGCAAATAGACCTGCAAACACTGGCGCACTTAATGAAGAATAAATTTGTAATTCATCTAAAATTTGGTATCCTGCGTATAATGTTAATAATAAGATCTGCCACCATAAGATATTCATTTTTTGTTCCCTCCTATTTTGTTATCAAACTCATAAAGTCTTCAGCTTTGTCACTTGGCACCATTTGGGCAGTCAAATGCACGCCTTTATTATTTAACTCTTTAAAGACCTCAATGTCTTGATCTACCACATTAATCGACTTGGTAATCGACCGTGTTTCGTTTGTTTGAGACATGTTACCAACATTGATTTCTTTAATTGGTGCTCCAAGTTCTACTAGTTTTAATAAACGATCTGGCTTACGCACCACGATTAGTAAACGTTGTGAATCATATTTTCCTGCTAAAATATTTTGAGCAGCCTTTTCAACTGGTAGCACGCTTAATTTCACGCCAGCAGGTGTCGCTAATTTTAACCCATTTTTTTCAATTGCATTCCCTGCAACCTCATCATCAACGACCATAATTCTGGAAATATTCAATTTTGTCGTCCATAAATTTGCTACTTGTCCATGAATCAAACGTCCATCAACTCTTACGCCAATAATACTCATTGTAATCCCTCTTTCATTTCTTTATATAGCGGTTCTTTTACTAACTGAATTTCTGGTTGGTATGTTCCTTCTGTTTCAAAAATGACGATCTCATTTTTTCCTTCTTTTAATAATCCTTTTGGAATATATAAGGAAAGCGTTGGGCCAACATTCCAGAAACGACCAAGATTGGTTTGGTTAACAAAAACAATCCCTTTGCCGAATTTAGAAACATCAATAAATGTATCTTTGACTTCTGCTAACTCTACATGATATTGGTAAAAGCTCGGTTGATCAGGTTGCCATTCTTTTGAGTAATCCACCTGTTCACAGCTTGTCATGGGTAAACAATACTGCTGCCATTGAGTAATAAAATGTAAATCCGCCATCACGCCCGTTCGAATCCCTTTTTTCTGAGTATCTGCAAATAGTTTATGTCCGTAATTGACGCGACCCATATTTTCCATTAAAACATCGATTTGATTATTCTCTTGCGGAAGTGTAACGTAAATTTCTTCGCCTATTTCCGTTTGATATTGCGTTGCTTGAAGTGTCTGATTGACAAATAATTGTAGACGATCACGACCATCAATCACTCTTAACTTTTCTTTTGCGGCATCTTTTTCAATGCTTGTTCGGTAAAGAAGATAGTCGGTATTTTGTCCTAGTTGTTCCATTGTTTGCGGATAAACGCTGATCACTGGCTGACTAATAGTTTCTAAGGTTGCAAACAAATTCACTTTGTTTGTTAAAGGAATTGACTTTTGCTCAAAAGATTCTTTAACTAGTGGCTCAGCTTGTGGCAATGTGGGATATTCCTCGTGAAGCATTTTTTGTAACGCAAAATACTTTTCTGTTGGATTCCCTTGTTCATCAAGTGGTGCATCATAGTCATAGGAAGTGATTTGTGGTAAATCAATTGTTCCTCGTGCGGAGCAACCATTCATAAAGCCAAAATTAGTCCCACCATGAAACATATACAAGTTGATGCTGCCTAATGCTAACGCTTCTCTAACCGATTCAGCCAGTTCTTGCGGATCTCGTTTAATAATTGGCTCTTTCCAACGATTAAACCAGCCATCCCAAAATTCCATACACATTAACGGCCATTTTTTGCCATGTTCTTCAAAAAATGCTTGCATCAGCCCAAAATTCTCTTTGGCTTTTGAGCCAAAATTCCCTGTTACTAAAATATCATCTTCAATCATGCTGCCTGCTCGCAAGGTTGCGCGCCATGGCCCATCAGAAGTGAAGAATGGCGCTGTTACTCCACACGCAATCATCAAATCACGAACCGCCCGTAAATAAGCTTTTTCTTCGCCGAATGAACCGTATTCGTTTTCGATTTGAATCATTAGAATATTGCCACCGTTAGCAAGTTGATGAGGAACAATTTTTTCCATTAAAACATCATAATACTCTGCAACATGTTTCAGATACGTCGGATCATTCGAACGCATCCGTCCAGATTCATTCAATAGCCATGCTGGAAAACCGCCAAATTCCCATTCTGCACAAATATAAGGAGAAGGCCGAACAATCGCATATAACCCAAGGTCCTGTGCTAATTTAAAAAAACTCTCCAAATCTAATATTCCCTCAAAATGAAACGCACCTTTTTGCGGTTCATGCAAATTCCATGGTACATATGTCTCAACTGTATTGAAGCCCAAAGCTTTCAAGTTATAAAGTGAATGATACCAATCTGAGGGATCTACACGAAAATAATGAATGGCTCCTGATAAAATTTTAAAAGGTTGATCGTTTAAAAAAAACTCCTCTTTAATTTCAAATCTGTCCACATTTCCACCCTTCCTAGCAAACGCTTTCAATCGTTGGATAATTGCTAAATAAAGAGGTATCTTTATTTAGCAATTTCGACTACTTGTATGTTCATAATATGTTCGTTCACGTTATCTACGTTCACATGCCCTGTCATTCTTTCTTGGGCATTGGCCATTCCAGCAGCCATTCCCCATTTTAATAGTTCAGAGGCTGATAAATTCTTGGCCAGGCCATATGCGAAACCAGCAATGGTTGCATCTCCTGAACCAACAGGGTTCGTTGCTTGAATCGTCGGAATTTTTACACGGTAAAACTGATCGTGATGTTTTGCAATTGCCCCTTCTTTTCCTAAAGACACTACAATCCATTCAATTCCAACAAACATTGGGTTTGTTAAGGCCTTTTGCACAGCTGTTAATGGACTTTCTGAAAAGTTTTGCTCTAGCAATCCTTCGAGTTCCTCTAAGTTGGGTTTAATTAGATACGGTTTCCATGGCCCTTGAAGAACTTGCCTTAAACTTTCACCAGACGTATCTAGCAACACTTTAACCTCTTGTATTTGTGCTTTTTGAACTAATTCTTGATAAAAATATTGTGGTAATCCTTTGGCTAAACTTCCAGAAATTGTGACAATTTCTGCTCGCTTAATTAATTGATCGAAGTTTTCAAGGAAGGCGGTTATTTCTTCTTTGGAAACAATCGGCCCAGCTTCTAAAATTTCAGTTTGATTGCCCTCATGCAAAATAGCAATCGAATCACGCGTTTCTTCTTTGATCGATGTAAATGCTTGGGGGATGTTTGCTTTCTTTAATTCGCTAGCAATAAAAGCCCCATGAAAACCACCGAGAACGCCGGTAGCTGTAACATCTCCTCCTAGATCATGAATGACACGAGTGACATTTAATCCTTTACCACCAGGTGTTTTCGTTACCTGACTGGTCCGGTTAACGGTATCAAGGTTTAGATGGTCTAATAGATAGGAGATGTCAATTGACGGATTCATCGTTACTGTTACTATCACAGCTATGCCTCCCAATTACCCTTCGTTTACTTGAACTTTCGCATGCCAAGAGCTGGCTGTTGCTGCGATGACTTCATTTAAGCTTTCAATATTTTCTCTTCCTTCTGTTTTCAACCAATCACAGGCTGCGGTTTCACCTGCTTCAACAAAAGGTTTCACCCCATTTTTCCATGTTGCACGGCCACATAAAACACCATTAAATGTTGAACCTGCTTCTTTAGCAAAACGTAATGTTTCTTGGAATAAAGCAGTTGAAACACCGGCACTTAAAAAGATAAATGGTAAATGAGTGGTTTGACTTTGTTCTAAGAAATAATTAGCCGCTTTCTCTTTTGTATATGCTGTTTCACCAGTCGCAAAACCTTCTACATAATTCATATTGACTGGTACTTCCACTTTCAATACATCTACTTTATATTGTGGTTTGGAAAATTCTTTCATCATTTCATTCACTTTATGTGGTTTAACTTTTGCATATTCCAAAGAAATAGCATCTGCTATCTGCGCATCATAAGAAACTAATTCCAAGTAA
The DNA here is from genome assembly GCF_002148425.2 of Enterococcus sp. 12C11_DIV0727. Taxonomy (NCBI): domain Bacteria; kingdom Bacillati; phylum Bacillota; class Bacilli; order Lactobacillales; family Enterococcaceae; genus Enterococcus; species Candidatus Enterococcus lemimoniae. The sequence continues at coordinate 1,848,456 of NZ_CP147248.1, forward strand.
AATGGTAGGTCTTCTCCTGCACATTCACTACCTAAGCGTTCAATAAACACGTGTTTTTGATGATTAATTTCTGGATCCTCATCCACGTCATAGTATAGTAGAAACTTAATAGCATCTGCGCCTTCTTCTTTCAAGCGTAGAACAGACCAGTCTGCTAGTAAATCGGGCAATCGTCCAGGAGTAGTTGCATCGTATCCTGTCTTTTCATAAGCGAGCAACAACCCCGACTCAGTATCACGTGCTTTAGCAGCAGGCAACCCATATTCTGGATCTAATAAAATTGCTGAAGCATACGGTGTCATTTCTTTTGAGACTAATTCTTTAAACGTTTCAATTTGTGCATCAGTTGGCTCTATATCTAGCGCTTTAATCATTTTTTTCAACGCACCTCGTTGATCAATTGCTAACGCGCTAATGATTCCTTCATGCGTTGATAAACTATCCATTGCCGCTTTTTTTCCAGCTGTTAACGTAAGCATAGTTTCTTCTCCAAATGTCGTATCATTTATAGTCATAAATCGTTACTCCTTTAACCACACGATTCACTGTACCTGTCGGTGAAGGGGTATCCGGTTTATTTCCCACCTTAATAGATGTTAATAGTGCGACTGTTTGTGCTACCATGATATCTGCTAATGCTAAATAGCCATCTGGTAATAAAGCTGTTTCCGCTGAATATTCAATGGTTGAACCTGAGAAATTACGTTTTCCAGGTTGGGCAATCGCAAAGACGCCAGCTGCTATTTCGTCACTGTGAACTTCTTCTAAAATGTCCAAATCATAATCTCTTGTGTAAGGCGCATTATTAACAAAGCCAAACATAATGGTTTTTTCATTAATAAATGATTTCGGACCATGACGGAAGCCCATTGATGAGTCAAAAATTGTTGCAACTTTTCCTGCCGTTAATTCTAAAATTTTCAGTTGAGCTTCTCTTGCCAAACCAGTTAAACTTCCAGAACCAACATAAACAATTCGCTCAAAACCAAGATTAGCAATTTTGTTCAACTCTTCTTCACGGGATAAAACTTCTTCACCCAATTCCATCAAAACGCTTACATATTCTTGTTTTTGTTCGAAGGCTGTTTGATCAAAGAGTAATAACGTGCCCAAGGTCATGCAAGAAAAACTACCAGTCATCGCAAAACCACCATCATTTGAACGTGTCGGCATTAAGAATAAAAAGCTATTATCTTCTTTTTGACTCCGTTGTGCCAACTGTCCTTCTTCTGCACAAGTAATGGCTAAATGATGAATCGTCTCAACTACTTGATTTGCTACTTCCACTGCAGTTAAGCTTTCCGGACTATTCCCGCTTCTAGCAAGCGAAACTAACAACGTTGGTTCTTCTTTAATCAGATAATCTTCTGGTTTGGCAACAATATCTGTTGTCCCAATACTTTCAAATGTAAACGCCTGTGTGTCCCCATGTGCTCGTAAATAAGGAACAACGGTATCACCTACATATTGGGAAGTCCCTGCTCCTGTAAAAATCACTCTTGTACGTTTTCCTTCTGCTTTGGCATGGACTTCTTTTAAAAAGTTTTCCAAAATGGCTTGATTTTTACGATAAAGTGTCACGGTTTCTTGCCAAAGCTCTGGTTGCTGACGAATTTCACGGGTAGTATTTTCCGCTCCTAGCTGTTCTAGTTCTTCTTTTTCTGCTGTAAACATACTTAACTCTCCTAACTATTCCGAATATGGCGTATCTGATAATGAAACTGATCTGCTCGTGCCACACTCAATGTAAATTCAATAATTTCATTTTTCATGTTATACGTCTGTCGTGCTAAATGAAGTACTGGTGCTCCTTCTGGAATCATCAATAGTTTCGCATCTTCTTTCGAAGCAATACTCGCGTATAACTCTTCATCTGCTAAACGAATGGTTTGATTAAAATCTTCCGAAAACAGGTCATATAATGGTTTGCTACGCAATAATTGATCCGTGAGTGATAAGAAAAATTTCACTGGCAAATAAGTGTCTTCTACCATTAAAGGCTCTCTATCAGCAATCCGTAATCGACTTAATTTAAATACTGCTTCTCCTAACGAAAGGTTAAGATGCTGACAAATAAATTTATCCGCTTCCAATTTTTCAAACGATAAGATACGAGTGTGTGGTTTTCGACCAAGACTCTTCATTTGTTCTGTAAAACTATATGCGCCAGCTAAATCAGCAGCCTCTTTTTTTATATCTGAAACAAATGTTCCTTTGCCATGTCGACGATAGATGGAACCTCTATTTTCTAGTTCTTGTAGCGCTAACCGGACCGTCGTCCGACTGACCCCATATTGTGCAGTTAATTCACGTTCAGAGGGCAACTTGTCATGAGGAATCATGACTGTTTCGATTCGTTCCTGCAGTAAATCAACAAGTTGATGATACAAAGCTTTGTTTTTAAAGGCATTTTCCATAAGTTTCTCCTTTATTTTAACTGGTTATAACCACAAGCCAATATTACGGTGGTTTTTTTTCGTTTGTCAATAAAAAGGAATAAGAAATATTTCCATATCTATTTATCTTTGTCATAACAACATTTATAGACCATGACACTTTTAAAAAAAATAACTTTTTTTAATTTAGAAACCATTTTTTTTAAAAAACTCCCTTAAATGTAATACCAGTTAGCTCATTTATATTCTGAGTTGTAATAGTAATTGCAACAATGAGCCCATCAAAATTTTCTAGTAAAATGAGTTTAGATTAGCAAACTACTAGGATTGATTTTGATGGGTTCACATAAAAAACTTAAATGAGATACTCGAAAGCTTATAGTGACGGTGTTTTATGACAACATGAGTATTCAGGAAATAGGCGATAAAATGGGGGTTAGCCATCCAACAATTTATCTTAAGTTGCAACGAGTTCCTTAAAAGCGGAATTCTCCGTATGAATCATAGGTGATAAAACCCACTATTCCGTCTACAGACCAGCCAATGCCGATTGTAACCTCGAAACAACCATTGTCACCTTGCTTAACTACTGGTTTCCGAAGAACGGCTTCTATCTTGGCCATCTCTTACCTCTTTTTTTCTTTCCCAAAAACCATCAATAAAAAGAGAGCTAAGCAAAACTCAAGATCAGTTTTGTCCAGCTCTCTAACTTCGAATAAACAGCGAGGAAAAAGCAGCTCCTCCTTATTACGAGTCGATATTACACAGTGCCTACTACACTACGTTTCGATCTCTGAAGACACTTAGAATTGAAGGACTTGGTTCTTGGATTTAGACACTTTTATTTTGGCCTCTTCTAGGTTATTTAAAAAGATTTATTCAATCGATTGTCCTCTTCATTTGTATCTTGAATGATCGAATCAATGTATTCTTTCAAAAACTTGCTATTCTCTGCGATGATCTGATAGCCTTTTTCTTGCTTAAATTTTTCAACTTCTTCCTCTGAACTGTAATCATTTCCAGAGAAGAAGCGGATGTTTACTGTTCCTACAAACTCAGCCGCTATATCCATTTGTGCTTCATTCGTCATACCACTATCGATTAGTTGAGCATAGGCTAGCCGTTTGCCATCTTCCATAAAAATATTTTTGATATATTCTTGGTAGTTTCTAACTTGCGGGGTTGTGATATTTTTTTCTCGTGCCCATGTATCTACATCATTTTCTTTCTTTTGATACTCGAATGAATCTTTACTCAATTTGACTATACCATAGCTTTGCGGTGTGATCGAAAATGAACCAGAGACAATTTCAGTCAAGCGGTCATTCTCGACTGTTTCTGTCATGATATCTTGTGCATGTATGTGTCCTGAAAAGACAACGGGTACTTGATATTCTGCCAAGAGTTGTTTGAACTCGTCCGCATTATTAAGGACAAAGCCACTGGATAATAATTTGTTATGGGCATAGATATTATGATGTAAAAAGACAAGCGTTTTTTTATTCGTTTGCTTTGCTTCTGCTAATTGTTGCTTGACCCAACTCATCGTTTTGCCACGAATCGTTCCCCCTGTTGCAGGTCTTGTTTGAGGTTGGTTATCGTCAGGATAAATATTAGAATCAAGAAACAGAAAATTATACGTTGGATTCACGGCTACAGAATAACTCAATGAGTGTTTATCATAACTCGTTGCATTTTGATAGCCATTTTCTGCAAATATTTCTTTAAAATCAGCTATTGATATGGCTTCTGTTTTCTCTTGTTTAGCGCCAACGAATTTTCTCGCCCATCCATCATTGATATCATGATTGCCCGGGATGACAAAAGCGTTGATCCCTTTATTCGTTAATTGTTTAAGTAATTCTGCCAGTTTTTCTGCGCTAGCTTTTTCCCCATTTAAGGTCAAATCACCAGTAATAATCAGCATATCTGGTTGTTGTTCTATCGCTTTGTCGATAAATGCTTGCCAGCTTTCTTCTTGATAATCCAACTCTTTACCTGCTGCAGTCTGCTTGATATTTTGATAGGCAGTACCCGAATCAGTCAAACTTTTATCGAGATAATGCGGATCACTCACGACCCAAAATTCAACAGTTTCTTTTTCCATTAATGGTTTCACTGTTTTTTCTTTACTCTCACCAAAATAATTTAAAGCAAGCGCAATCACAACGACAGCACCGATAATCAAGCCTATTACTTTTTTCATGGTTCCATTCCCCATTCTAATTCATTCCACTCTATTCTATGCTTTTCTAGGCAAAAAAGCTCTCACCGTATCTATTTTACTAAAATACGATGAGAGATGCTGTTATTTTTTTATATTTCGGCTCCATTTGTCTGGATCAAGTGTTTATACCATTCAAAAGAATCTTTTTTAATGCGTTTTAGTGAACCGTTCCCTTGATTGTCACGATCCACATAAATAAAACCATAACGTTTCCGCATTTCCCCAGTGGTGAATGAAATAGGATCAATACAGCCCCAAACAGTGTAACCTAACACATCTACACCATCTATCTCAATGGCTTTTTTCATTTCTTTGATATGTTGATTAAGAAAGTCGATTCGTTCCACATCATGGATTTGATCTTCTACCAGTTTATCTGCATACCCAAATCCATTTTCCACGATAAAAATTGGACGTTCATAACGATTACTTAAAAGATTTAAATAGTGGCGCAATCCAGCCGGATCGATCGACCACCCCCACTCTGTCATGCTTACATAAGGATTTTCTACAAGAGAGCTGTCTCCAAGTAAGTCGTCTTCTAAACGTACGGCTTCCGGACGTGTTGAGATCGTATTACTTAAATAGTAGCTGATACCGATATAATCAACCGTTCCAGCTTTTAGTAATTGTAAATCTTCCTCAGTGATAGCCATTTGATAGCCATTTCTTTCCCACTCTTTGATTGCCCAGCGAGGGTAGTTACCTCTAACTTGGACATCGGTGAAAAACAGTTGTTTTTCATCTTCTTGTTGGGCAGCGATAATATCTTCTGGATCACTCGTCAACGGATAGTTTGGTGTTGCGGCTAACATACAGCCAATTTGGAAATCAGGATTGATTTTCTTTCCTTCAGCAACCGTTATCGCTCCTGCTACAAATTGATAATGTGCAGCTTGATACATCGTTTTTAATTTGTCTTCGCCTTCTTGATAAAGAATACCTGAGTTGGTAAATGAGTAAATCGGATTTTCTAAGATTCGTTGGTTATTGATTTCATTGAACGTCATCCAGTATTTTACTTTATCTTTATAACGCTCCATCACAGTCACAGCAAATGTAGTGAAAAAGCCGACCAATTCGCGGCTACGCCAACCACCATAGTGCTTAACTAGATGATATGGCATCTCAAAGTGAGACAACGTAATCACAGGTTCGATTCCGTATTTCAATAACTCATCAAATAAATCATCATAAAAGGCTAACCCTGCTTCATTCGGTTCTTGTTCATCCCCATTTGGAAAAATTCTTGTCCAAGCAATACTGGTTCTTAAACATTTAAAGCCCATTTCTGCAAAGAGTTGGACATCTTCTTTATAATTTCCATAAAAATCGATCGCATCATGGTTAGGATAAAACTTTCCTTCAATAATTCCGTCAGTAATTTCTCTAGCATGATCTTTTGATCCCGCCGTCATTACATCTGCAATACTGATTCCTTTGCCACCTTGATTAAAACCGCCTTCTACTTGATGAGCCGCAACTGCGCCGCCCCATAGGAAATCGTTTCTCATTGACCGTCAGCCTCCTTGCTCGTTCCAACAACAAATAATTTTGTTTCTGGCGTCACTTTATCGCTATCATTGATAATATTCAATGATTCCATACTTGGTGCGTCTGTTAAAATAACTGGCGATGTCATCGCATAACCTGCTTGCTCGATCTTTTCACGATCGAAAACTAATAATGTTTGGCCACGTGTGATCGTATCTCCCATTGCAACTTTGGTTTCAAAATGTTCGCCATTTAAGTTCACTGTATTAATTCCGATATGGATCAATAACTCGCTACCGCCAGTTGATTTTAACCCAATCGCATGTTTTGATGGGAAAATAGCGACAACTATTCCATCGAATGGTGCCACAACTTTATCAGAAGTCGGGATAATAGCCACACCTTTCCCAGCAATTTCACTAGAAAACACATCATCATCTACTTCTTTCAAAGGAATCACAGTCCCTGCAAGCGGCGCATAAACAGTTGTTTCTGGATGCTCTTGTACCGCTGTTACTGTTTCTTGAAAATCATCTTCTCCTTGATCAGTTTCAGGCAAGAAATCAGTCATTTCGTCTTCTTTAACACCGAAGAAATACGTTAATACAGCTCCTGCAATCAAAGCAGAACCGACACCAATGAAATAGCCGATTTTTGGTGTATAAACTGGAATAGAGAAAATATTATGGAATACATAGGCATTCATGGTCACACCTGTCACACCACAAATTGCACCACCAATCGCACCTGAAATCGCAACGATCGGTAATAAGCGTTTATATCTTAAAATCAAACCATATACAATTGGTTCTGTTACACCTGCAAATAAACCTGTCAACGCCAATGGTCCAGCTAAAGCTTTCATTTTAGAATGTTTTTTAGATTTTAAATAGAAGCCAATTGCGATCCCGATTTGTGCAAATACAGCAGCAACTGCCATACCTTCGATTGGATCGCCACCCATCACCGTCAAGTTTTCCAGTGTGATTGGTGAAAAGCCCCAATGCAAACCAAACATAACCATAAATGGCATTCCGCCACCTAAAACGATCCCTGAAAGCAACGCACTTTTACCGATCAACCACATTACCCCTTGGGATAACGCATCGCCGATAACAGTTCCAAATGGGCCGAAAAGCAATGCTGTCAATGGAACCATGATCATTAAGCTAAACATTGGAACAGCGAATAATTGAAGGTCTCTAAAAATAATTTTACGTAAGAATTTATCCACGAATGAATAAATGAAAATCGCTACAAAAATCGGGAAAATCGTTGTTGCGTAATCGACAACATTTAAATTGATTCCTAGAAAATCAAGCTTTTCCTGACCAATCATTCCAGTAAATGACGGTTCCAGCAAGGCCGCACCAATTACACCACCAACATACATATTCCCACCGATTTTTTTCGTTAATGTGATCCCTAGAAAAACAGGTAAGAAATAAAAGATTGCATTACTTGCCGCACTTAGGACCATATAAGTTGAACTAGTATCAGCTAATAATTTCATTTCAACTAAAATCGTCAAAACTGCTTTGATCATTCCAGATCCAGCCATTGCTGGAATCAGCGGTGAAAAGGCCCCAGAAATCACTTCGAACACATAATTGAAGCTTAGTTTCTTCTCTGTTTTAGGTGCATTTTCGTTTAAATCAGCGAGCGACTGAATCGCCGCATAATAATCTGGGACTTTACTACCGATCACGACTTGATATTGTCCACCGCTATTCACAACTGACATCACATAGGGCAACTTCTCTAATGATTCTTTGTCCGCTTTTTTCGTATTTTTCAAGCTAAATCTTAAACGTGTCGCACAATGAACTAAACTATTGATATTCGACTTGCCGCCGACAAGTTCAATGATTTTTTTACTTTCTTCTTCATAACGCATGATAGTAATTCCTCTCTTTGATTCGTTTTTCAGAAAAAATGACCCAAGAAGAAACACTTATAGACTAAGTGTTTTTCTTAGGTCACGCCTGCTTAACCAGTAACGATCCTATTGATTGCTTGATAAGCGATTTAAGTGAAGTGTTAGGTACATCAATTCATCATTGGAAATCGTCCAATCATATTGTTGTGCCAAAAATGCTTTGATTTTGACTGCACATTGATAATCTTGTTCGTATTTGACAGCGATCAGATTGATCAAGGACGAATCCTCATTTGACGATACTTCTTTGTCCAACTGCCTTTTGACAAAATAACGAATGTGGGTGATGAAACGAGTAAAATCATAAGAAGTTTCATCATATTCTTTGCCATAATGGTATTTAATGATATCGATAATGCTTTGAATGATTTTGGTTGTCAGCATGGTTTCGTTCATACTGCTAGTAGAATTATAAGCATTTACAAAATGAAGGGTAATAAAAGCAGCTTCTTGGTCAGGAATCTCAATGCCCGTTTTCTCCCGCATCATTTGAACGGCTTTCAACGCAAATGCATATTCTTTTGTATAAATTTGTTTAATGTCCCATTCTAGTGGCGAGCGCATTTGTAAACCCTCTGCCGCACGATTTAGGACAAAGCCGATATGATCGGATAATGTCAGCAATATGGAATCATCGATTGCTTGCTTTAATTCAGTTTCACCTAATTGAATAATATCACTGGCCAGTTCAATATCTTCAATGTCGATTCTTGCAAGTAGATTATCTAAATTGCTGACGGAATTGTTACCTTCTAGAACAAATCTTTTTTCAATCAAGACAGGATCGATCACGTCACCTTCACGCTTGTTGAAACCGACGCCTTTGCCCATAATGATTTCTTCAACACTATCATCATTTAAGATCAAAGAAACATTATTATTAAAAACTTTCAGTATTTTCATTGCAATTATCTCCTGTTCTTAACTTGAAAAACGAAAAAAGACCTGACCATATCAAACATCACCAAAAAAGTAATGTGAGAGGTCACGCCTGCTTAACCAGTAACGATCCGTTGACCAAAGTATACAACGTCTTATTTTCTTTGTCAATAGTACGCTTACATTTTGATCCCAAGTCTCCTCACATAACACTCAACCGCTTATTCTTACTGAGTTTAAACTATATCTTATTCTCTTCAAATGAATAGATTTGCTCGATTGCGTCAGTTAATTTTTTAAACTGAACAAACTTTCCTTCACGAAGATACTCTTTTCCATCAACGAAAAATAGTAAAGTTGGTGCTGAAAAAATTAGATATTCAGCGGAAATCGCTTTGACTTTATCCGCTTCAACTTCTCTTAATTCGATTTTAGGATAGTTTTTTAATAGCTCAGTCAATTTAGGTCTGAGCGCATGACACACTGAACAGTCTTCTTGTGAAACGTATAAAAAAGCAAGCTGATTTTCATTGACAAAGGTTATTACCTCTTGAATTGTTTGTAATTTTTTCATAGTCTAGTCACCCTTTTGTTATTGGCTAAATCATAGCATTTTCTCAGCAAGTTTACGATTTTTATGCCCAACATTACTTATCTACTTCGATCCAAGCTTTATAATAATCTCTATAAAATCCATCCTGGTCTTCAGCTGTCATGATATAACGCCCAACCATCGCCCCAGTATGATAGCCTTTTTTCTCCAATTTCTCTTTCATTGACTCAAAATTATTTTCTAAAGGATTGTCGGACTTGATCGTAAGTAGAAATTGTTTATACGAGTAGTTTGGTTGCTCTGGTTGTTGCCAAATCGTCATTTCTTTGACAAATTCTTTCGTCGTCACAGCAAATCCGTAAGTAATTTCTTTTTCATGTCCTTTCTCGATATAAACAACTAAGCTTGAAGGATTATCAATGTATGTCTGCAATTCATTGGGATCTTTTAAATCAATTGGAATGATTCGTTCTACATCTAATGGCTCATCAAGAAATTCTTTTTCTTTTAGTTCTATCAAACTCAACAGTTGATCTTTCCTATGCTTGATCCCTTGCTGTTTTTTCTCTAATTCAGCTAATTCTGATGCAACGCGTGTTTGAGTTTCATCTAATATCGTCCATAATTCCTCTGGCGATTTGCGATAGAGATTAGTCATTTTATTAATGGGTATATCGAGTCTCCGGTAAAAATCAATATCACTGATTGTCAAAATATCCTCCATATCAAAAAGCCGATAGCCATTTTGTCTATTTCTAGACGATGTCAGCAGATTCATATCGTCCCAATAGCGAATCTTCGACTTGGGTAAATTCATGATTTCAGCCACTTGTCCTACAGTTAATAACTTCTCTTTTTCCATATGCTCACCTCTGATTTTAATTATAAACAAAAAACATTGACATTCAAGTAACTTGAAGGTGTAGAATTCTTTTTGAGTCTTGAAAAGGAGGAATTTAAATGAAAATCATTCAGTTTTTCATTAAAAAGAATCTGACACTTATTTTAGCGACAGTTCTTTGTTTATGTTTACAAATTATCGGAACACTTGGTGTACCGTTACTCGTAGCACAATTGATCGATGTTGGGATTGCTAGCGGCGATCAACAATCCATTAAAATGATCGGGCTTAAAATGCTCGCAATGGCTTTATTTGGTGCGCTCTCAGCAATTGCTGGAAGCTATCTTTCTGCTAAAGTAGCCGCAAAATTTGGGTTGGAAACTCGGGAAATGTTTTTTGCCAAACTTCAAACATTTTCTATCAAAGATGCAGATCATTTTGGGACAGGTTCCCTACTAACAAGAATGACGAATGACGTTGATAATATTCAACAAATGATTGTCTTGTTTCTACAACTCATTTTACCTGCACCGATTATTGCGATTTTCTCACTTTATATGACGTACACTTATTCAGCGACATTGGCTTTAGTACCACTAATTGCCATCTCAGCTTTTGGATTGATCGTCTATATCTTGATGAAAAAAGGAACGCCTCTTTCATTAATGATCCAACCTAAAATGGATAGGATCATTGTGACGTTACGTGAATTTTTCACTGGGATCAATATGATTCGAGCTTTTAACAATCAAGAATATGAAGAAGAGCGAACAAATAAAACATTTTCTGACTATGCAAACGGGATGATCCGCGTAAACAGTATTTTCGCGTTTATTACACCAGTTGCCTTCTTATTAATGGGTGTGGTGTTCTCTTCTATCTTATGGTTTGGCGGAAACTTCGTAGCACTTGGTACCTTGCAAATTGGGACGGTTTCTGCCGTCGTTGAATATTCTTTACTGACACTTGCTTACTTAATGATCGCAGCAATGGTGTTAGTCATGTTACCTAGATCCCTTGCTTCAGTAAAAAGAATTGAAGAAATTTTAAATACCCAAGACCAAATTCTTGATACTGATCAACCTGTTTTACTTGAAGAAACGGAACCACAAGATGCCTTGATCGATTTAAATCACGTAACCTTCAGTTATGATCAAGCGGATGAACCCGTTTTAGAGGATATCCATTTTAGTATTCCCAAAGGAAAAACGACCGCAATCGTTGGTGGTACAGGTTCTGGTAAGAGTACAGTTGCCAAATTACTGTTAAGACTTAACGATGTCTCTGAGGGAGCTATTTTATTTGATGGTATTGATATCAGAAATGTTACACAAGATGAGCTACGTTCTAAAATCAGTTACGTTCCTCAAAAAGCCTTTCTATTTAGCGGAACGATTAAGAGTAATTTATTGATGGGCTATCCTGAAGCAACAAAAGAAGATATGGATCGAGCAGCTGAAATTTCTCAACTCTCTTCTTACCTTGCTACATTAGAAGATGGTTATGATTCATTTGTTGCACAAGGCGGAACCAACTTCTCTGGCGGTCAAAGACAACGTTTGTGTATTGCCCGTGCCTTGATCAAACCTGCGGATATTTATATTTTTGACGATAGTTTTTCAGCGCTTGATTATAAAACGGATGCTGCATTAAGACTCGCATTAAAAGAAGAAATGTCCGATAAAACCTTGCTGATTGTTGCTCAACGATTAAGTACGATCCAACAAGCTGATACGATTATCGTTTTAGATGAAGGCAGAATCGTAGGTCAAGGAACACATAGTCAACTGTTACAACAGAATAAAACATACCAAGAGTTTGCCCGCTCACAAGGGATTATCATGAAAGGAGCACAGTCATGATGGAAAAATTAAATAAACAAACATTAAAACGATTCTTTCAATTGATTCGACCTGAACGTCCGATATTTCTGGGCTTGATTCTGTGTAGTTTAGTCGGCAATGCCTTAGTTATTGCTATGCCTTTCATTATGGGGATTGCTATTGACGATTTGCTTACATTGATTAAAACTCATGGAGTCGGTCATATTACATTTTCCCTAGTTCAAGACGCTTTATTGACACCTGTTTTTATTCTGATTGTCTTTTCAATCATCAGTAGTTTGATGTCTTACATTCAAGAACGTGTGATGGCCGCTTTAAGCGAAAGGATCACCTTAAGAGTCAGAAAAGAAGTCACGAAGAAATTCAAATCATTACCAATGGCCTTTTTTGATCAACATCAAGTAGGGGATATTCTTAGCCGAACAACAACTAGCTTAAACCAATTATCACAAGTTTTCTTAACTGGGATCAATCAATTCTTTACATCGATCTCAACGATCGTCTTTGCTGGGATCATGCTATTCTATATTGATGTAAAACTAACCCTGATCGTCATTGTCCTAATTACTGGAAGCTCATTCTTAACAGGCAAAATTGCTAATAAAAATAAGAAACTGGCTGAAGCAAGTCAGGCTGAACTTGGGATTTTGAACAACAAAACTGAAGAGTTTTTATCTGGGAATTTAGTGACGAAAACCTTCAATCAACAAAATCATGCAAAAGACGTCATCTCTCAAACAAATCAAAAGCACTACAAAGCCTTTTTAAGTGCTCAATTTATGAACTTTGCGATTTATCCAGCAATTCGTTTGATCAATCAATTAGCATTTATCGTCAGTGCGATCATCGGAGCATTCTTAGTTTTACAAGGTGGGATCACAATCGGTTTACTGCAAGCTTATCTGCAATATATCAATCAAGTTTCTGAACCAATTTCCACAGCATCATATGTTATCAACTCCATTCAAGCAGCATTAGCAGCTGTTGATCGCATCTTTGAGATTTTAGATGCAGAAGATGACATTCCAGAAAAAAAGAACTTGCAAAGCATCGATCAACCATCTGGTGCAATTGCTTTTGATAACGTTCAGTTTGGTTATACAAAAGAAAAAATATTGATGAAGCAAGTCGATTTCACGGTTAAACCAAAACAAATGGTGGCAATCGTTGGACCAACTGGTGCAGGTAAAACGACATTAGTAAATTTACTGATGCGCTTTTATGAGTTAAATAATGGTCGTATCACCTTTGACGGTGTGGATATTACAGATCTTTCAAGAACAAATTTACGCGAAATGTTTGGAATGGTTTTACAAAATACATGGTTATTTGAAGGAACAATTGCGGAGAATATCGCATATGGGCGCATGGACGCAACACGAGAAGAAGTCATCGAATCGGCTAAAATTGCCCAATGTGATCACTTTATTCGGACTCTGCCAAATGGTTATGATTCGATTATTTCAAGCGAGAATGGCTCGCTGTCACAAGGTCAGCAACAACTATTGACGATTGCTAGAATCATTTTAGCAAATCCTCCTGTGGTTATTTTAGATGAAGCAACATCCAGTGTGGATACTAGAACAGAAGCTCACATCCAAAAAGCGATGGATGAAGTGACGAATAACCGAACCAGTTTTGTGATTGCTCACCGTTTGTCTACGATTGAAAGTGCGGATTTGATTTTAGTGATGAAAGACGGAGATATCGTGGAAAAAGGGAATCACCAAGAATTGTTGGCGAAACCTTCGTTGTATGCTGATTTATATAATAGTCAGTTTCAACAGACTTAGATAAGTGTATACACAAAAAAGGCTATCTGATTTGTTTGAGATAGCCTTTTTGTGTTACTAACTAAAAGCGTTTTACTTTATAATTGATCGTTTTAATCTATCCCATCATTATAAGAAAAAAGTTAGTTGAGTCGAATTAATAGTCTACACAGTCGTCCTTCATTTTACTCAAGACAACTATTGAGATCGCGATCAACAACATCCCCATAAACGCTGGCGCAGCCGATCCAATGGTTATATAAAGCTGTCCGCCAATAACTGGTCCGACGATTCGCGCCAAAGACTGAATAGATTGACTACCACCTTGAACCCTTCCTTGTTCAGTTGAATCAGCAGATTTTGAAACCATTCCATTGAAAGCAGGTCCAAAAATCGAATCGCCAAATCCAAAGATAAACAACCCAATGATAAATAAAAGATAGGAAGTCAGCAAAGCAGAGCCAGCGATCAAGCCATAACCGATGACTTCAGACAGCATTCCAAGAAGCATAATTTGCTTATCGCTGAATCTAAGTAACAGTTTTGGCATGATAAATCCTTGGGATAGAATATCTTGAATGCCCATGATCGAAAAAATCAAACCAATCAGTGCGGGCTTTAAATTAAATGTATCAATCGTAAATTGTGACAAGATCGCTTGCAGTGAACCATTAGGAAGCCACAGTAAAAATGCTGAAATGAGTATTCTATTTAAATTTTTCATTGATAGCACACTAAACAGCTGATGGAATGGATCTAATCTAGCAAACGTAATTTCTTTTAGTCGTTTATCCTTATCAAGGCTTTCAGGCATAAAGAAAAAACCATACACAACATTGAGAACGGTGATCATCGCACCGAAGTACAGCGGCGCAGCATGTCCAAATTCAGCTGCCAACACACCACCCAATGCCGGTCCCATTACTGTTCCTACACCAGTAATTGCACTTACCCAGCCAAAATATTTTGTGCGTTGCGCTCTTGGCGTGATATCAGCGAAATAAGCAAAGATCGTACTGATACTTCCACCAGTGATTCCTTCAATGATTCGTCCAACAAACAAAACCCATAAAGCTCCCCCGATACCCAAAATCAAGAAACCGAGGGCCGATCCTAAAAGACTAATTAGCAATAATGGTCGTCGACCGAATTTATCGCTTAACGCACCAAGAATAGGCGCTGAAAAAAACATACATAAGGCATAGACTGAAACCAAAAGTGTCACGACGGTAGCTTGATTACTAGTATCCCGAATATAAGGTTCTACTAAAAACGGTATAACTGGCGTTATGATACTAAAACTGATTCCGATCAGAAATACAGAAATCAATCCGAAAAGTAAGGCATGTTTATTCATAGTTTGCTCTTCAGTCTGTCTCTTTTTTGATTTAAATTTAAACATTGATAGTTCTCCTAGTTTTTTAGTTTCCTAAGAAACATAAACATCTTAACTTTTTTTAGTTTCCTTGTCAACAAAAAAACAACCTCCTCATAATAGAGTCAGGTTGCTTATCTTGTTTCACTTTTATTTAAAATTTATTTAGCTTTATTTTCTAGCCCTTGTTTTTTCATTTCTTCATCTAAATGTTTACTGTAATTTTCAATGAATGCCAACATATTATCATATTGCTCTTCCGTTACTTGTTCAAATACCGTGTTGTCACGTTTTTGAAATTCATTATGCACTTTTTCATGAATATCAAAAACTGACTGACCTTTCCTCGTTAATCTAAAGTAAATTTCTTTTTTATTCTCAGCTTTTTGATAACTTTCAATTAGCTCTTTTTTTATCAGTTTTTTCGTTATTTTACTGATAGCTCCTCTTGTCATGTAAAAGGCTTCTGCAAGTTTCGTTACGTTGGGATCAGCATTTTTCCCAATGTATTCTATGCAGTGGACCTCCGAAGGTTTGTATTCTTTAAGAGCCTCTTCCATCTTAAGTTTATTCAACCAGATCAATTTATTAAATAATGCCCTAAATTCAATAATTGTTTGCTCTTTTTTGTTCATTTTCTACACCCCTGTCTGCTGGATCATTTCTATTTACAGTATAAAGAGTTATTGTTTCTATTTCAACAATCATACGAACTACTTTTTAAATAACGATTTTATAACAAATTTATTTCTTTATTGCCATTTTTTTAAAATCATACTATACTTTCCACATCTACTATTTTATAAATAGTAGACTGCGAATTCAAAAAAGGAAAGGAATTACTATCTTGAAAAATTTAAAATTAGGTTTAATTGATATTTTTTGCTGGGGGCAACGTTGGTTAGCTTAGCTCCTGAATCTGTATCCGCAGTAGAATCTCGTTCCGTCATTGGTAACGATGATCATGTTCAAATCACTGACACTACAGCCATGCCTTATCAAAGTAGTGTCTTTATTGGTGCAGATGGCGCTCTCGGTTCGGGCTCTGTTATCGGAAAAAACACTGTACTAACAGCTGCTCATGTTGTATCTGGTATTAAAGACAATCCAAATACAGATTCTAACTATGTTATTCCCGGAAGAAACGGCGCAACTCTTCCTTATGGAAAATTCCAAATTAAAGAAGTTCATATCTTTAAACATTATTTAACGACTTCAAGTACAAGTGATGACATAGCAGTACTTATTTTGGAACCAAATGATGGTAAGGGAATTGGCGATATTGTTAAACAAAATCCAATTATTTTAACAGATACAGTAACGATTGGAGACAATGTGTCGAGTACAGGTTATCCAGGGGATAAAACATGGGGAACCCAATGGGAAGCGAAAGGTAAAATCATTGGAAAACAAACAACTAGCCTAATTGATTACGACTTTGATACTTTCGGCGGTCAATCTGGTTCTTCCGTATTTAATGACAAGCATCAAATAATCGTTGTCCATTCTGCTGGCGGTGGTAATCGAAATGTGGGTGTTAAATTAAATTCTGAAAAAATTGATTTCATTTTAGAACATATTGGTGAAGCAAGCACTCCTATTGAGATAGTACCTAAAGAAATTGTCATTGAAAAAGACGCTATCGAACTAAATGCTGGGGACTCTATGCCCCTTAAAGCTTCTGTTTTACCAGAGAATACAACCAACAAGCAATTACACTGGGAAACGGAGGATGAGGATATCGTTACTGTTGATAATACTGGTCATATCACAGCCGTAAATCCTAGTTCTACATGGATTTCTGCAACAACAGCTGACGGAAAAATCACAGAACATGTTGAAGTTACTGTAAACGAAGTTGCTCCTAAAGAAACCGTGGTTGATCAAGAAAATGTAGCGTTATACCTAGGTGAATCAATGACACTGAACGCTTCTGTTTTACCAACGAATGCAACTGATAAAGAACTATTCTGGATCTCAGATGATGTATCTATTGTTTATATTGATGATAATGGAACAATTACAGGTAAAAAACTTGGCTCTACAGAAATCTCGATTCTTTCTGTAACTAATTTTGGTGATATCGAAAAACGCATTACGGTTACAGTCAAGGAAAAATTAAACCCAGCTGACTTACCTTTCCCAGCTAGAACCGGTTCGCATTTTTCTAAGCAAGAAATGAAAGAAACTCGTGAAGTAGTCTCTAATACTGACAAACTCACTCATATTCTATTCCATTTAAAAAAACCTAACGCTTTATACGATTTAAAAATCGGTGAATTTGATTTCAACGGTGGAACTGGCATTTATAATGTCCAAGCCATTACACTAGGAAAACCATTCACACAATTTTATTACACAATCGATACTGACAGACAATTAACGGATAGTAAAATCGTTATAATGTATGTCGACAAGAAAAATCTTAAAATCGTAAAGGATTATTTCTTCGTTGAAAAAAGATAAAACTTTAACATAAAATTTTTAAGTGTTCAAGACAAAAATAGTTATTCGAATTTAAAGAGCGAAGCAAAACAGATCATTAGTTTTGCCTCGCTCTTTTACTTTTTTAACAAACTATTGTAAAACAGTTAGAAATCGCTAGTCTTTCCAAGCAAAATATTGACTTTTCCGCTCACTTAACGTACACTTTGTACTTGAATCTAATAATTAAATAGTACCTCAAATCGAGGTAGAGGTTGCGATTTTTATTAAGCTTGTGGAGTGAGAGGACACTTTGAAACAAGTCTAGGAACAATCGCCGAAATGCATAACAGCCTCCCTGTTATGTGTTGGGACGCAAGCGAACAACTTGCGGACTGTCTTAGTAGTGATGCTAAGTTGCGCTATGTTTTTGTTGAGAGTACCTGACGATAGTAGGCAGCTATGCATTTTGCATAGTTGTTTTTTTGCGTAAAAGGTCTGGATAAACGGCGGGAGCAGAAGCAATCCCTTCGAAAATAAGCCAGAATTCACAAAAATTTGGAGAGCAATTCTCGTGAATTCTTTCTTATTTCTCGGGATTAAACGCTTCAGTCCCAACCTCTAAACTAAATTATAGTAGAACAAATTCAGTGATGGAAAAGAAAGGAAGACAAACATGAACAAAAAAACATTTTCACTTGGCTTGCTAGTAGCATTTATTCTAAGTATTTTCTGTGCCCCAGTCTTCAGCCAAGCAGAAAACACAAATGGTGAATTCCGCGTCGGTATGGAAGCAGGCTATGCACCGTTCAACTGGTCGCAAAAAACCGATGCAAACGGAGCCGTGCCCATTCAAAGCAATTCTTCTTACGCCGGCGGTTATGATGTGCAAATCGCTAAAAAAATTGCAGATGGTCTCGATAAAAAACTAGTGATCGTCCAAACAAAATGGGATGGCCTAGCACCTGCCTTACAATCTGGCAAAATTGATGCAATTATCGCCGGAATGAGCCCAACAGCTGAACGGCGCAAAGAAATCGATTTTACCGATCCTTATTATGAATCTCAATTAGTTGTAGTCGTTCAAAAAAAAGGGAAATTCGCAGATGCTAAAAATTTGAAAGATTTATCTGGCGCGAAAATTACAGCACAGTTAAATACCTTCCATTATAGTGTGATCGATCAAATTCCTGGTGTCAGTAAACAACAAGCAATGGATAACTTTTCAGCGATGAGAACCGCCTTAGCTTCTGGTATGATTGACGGTTATGTGAGTGAACGTCCTGAAGGTGTCACTGCTACAAGTGTGAACAATGATTTAGAAATGCTTGAATTTTCTAAAGAAAACGGCTTCCAAACAAATGCTGAAGATGTTCAAATTGCAGTTGGTATGCGCAAAGCGGATCCTGAAATCAGTAAAGTGAATCAAATTTTATCTGGTATCTCACCAGAAGAACGAACAAAGATCATGGATCAAGCAGTCAAAGATCAGCCAGCCGCAGAAACAAGTGATAGCGAAAAAACAGGCGTTTTAGCTGACTTCAAGAACATTTGGGATCAATATGGTGGTATGTTCTTACGCGGTGCTGGTTTGACTCTATTTATCGCGCTGATTGGAACAGTTGTCGGTACGACTTTAGGATTATTGATCGGTGTTGTCCGCACGATTCCTGAATCTGAAAATAAAGTGAAACGCTTCTTCCAAAAATTGGGAAATGCCTTGCTTTCTATTTATATCGAAGTTTTCCGTGGTACACCGATGATGGTTCAAGCAATGGTTATCTTCTATGGTTTAGCTTTAGCCTTTGGGATTTCTTTAGATCGAACCGTTGCAGCCTTGTTTATCGTTTCGATCAATACTGGAGCGTATATGTCTGAAATCGTCCGTGGCGGGATTTTTGCGGTTGATCAAGGTCAATTTGAAGCAGCCCAAGCAATTGGAATGACTCATGGTCAAACAATGCGGAAAGTTGTTGTTCCTCAAGTCTTACGAAATATTTTACCAGCAACTGGAAATGAATTTGTCATTAATATTAAAGATACAGCTGTCTTGAGTGTTATCGGAGTAGCTGACTTATTCTTCCAAGGGAACTCTGCATCTGGTGCAAACTTCCAATTCTTCCAAACCTTTACGATCGTGGGCATCATGTATTTGATCATGACCTATGCCATCACACGTATCTTACGCGTTGTTGAAAAGAAAATGGACGGTCCTTCTGCTTATGTAAAATTAGAAGAAGCAGAAAATCTAAAAGAAAGCTAGGAGGAGAACAAGATGAATCAAATTATTGAAGTTGAACATCTAAGAAAAAGCTTCGGTGAAAATGAAGTCTTAAAAGATATCAATGTCACAGTAAATAAAGGTGAAGTTGTTACGATCATCGGTTCTTCTGGTTCCGGTAAATCAACGCTTTTACGTTGTATCAACTTACTAGAAAAACCAACTGGCGGAAAAATTATTTATAATGGTGAAAACGTGTTAGAACGTGGTTACAACTTGCCAAAATATCGCACTCATTTAGGAATGGTGTTTCAATCATTCAACCTATTCAACAATATGAATGTTTTAGAAAATTGCACATCCGGACAAATCACTGTACTGAAATGCAACAAAGAAGAAGCGAGAAAAACAGCTTTAGAAAATCTTGAAAAAGTTGGAATGGAGCGCTTTATTGATGCAAAACCATCACAACTTTCCGGTGGGCAAAAACAACGTGTCGCAATCGCCCGTGCGTTATCAATGAATCCTGATGTCATGTTATTCGACGAACCGACCTCAGCACTTGATCCTGAGATGGTGGGTGAGGTGTTAAAAACAATGAAAGACTTAGCTCATACTGGTTTAACGATGATCATCGTAACACACGAAATGGAGTTTGCTAAAGAAGTTTCTGATCGTGTAATCTTTATGGATAAAGGTGTAATCGCTGAAGAAGGTACATCTGACGATATCTTTGTTCATCCAAAAGAAGAACGGACGAAAGAATTTTTACACCGTATTTTGTCTAAAACTTAAATCAATCATTACTTTAAATATAGAGAAAAAAACCTTATGAACAGCAAACGTTCATAAGAGTTTTTTTTATTTATATTTTCTAATCATCGGTGGTGTAAACGTATCTATAAAATCATTTATTTCCTCTAACGAATCTGAGAAACAGATCTTTGCTCGATCTTCCTTAGTCAAGAACCCATCTGTCACCATCTTATCAAAAAACTCTGCTACTAAATCGTAGTAGCCATCGACATTAAAAAAGATACAGGGATTTTGATGCTCCCCAACTCGGCCCCAAGAAACGACTTCCGTGATTTCTTCTAAAGTGCCTGGTCCACCAGGTAAAGCAAGATAGCAGTCAGCTAAATCGATCATTTTTCGTTTTCTCTCATGCATATCACTAACAATGTGCATTTCAGTAATGGCTTGATGAGCCAATTCCCGATCTATTAGAAAGGACGGCATTACACCAATAACTTGACCGCCAGTTTCAATAACGTGATCTGCTAAAATCCCCATCAAGCCAACATTTCCGCCACCATAAACAAGGTCATAATTATGAACACTCATCCATTGCCCTAATTCCTTTGTTCGCTCTTCATACACTGCTTTAGTTCCTTTACTAGCACCACAATAAACTGCCATTCTTTTCATAAAAATCCCACCTGTTCTTGCTCAATAAACATCTCGTTATGCTTCTTCATTTTGTGTTTGATAAGAAATATCATTAAACGATTTGATTGTATAATATTCTGTATTTTGTTCTTTTTCTAAAATCGAAATACTCGTATTCGCTAATGGCCCACCCTCACGCCAACGCGATTTTTCTTTACCAGTTAAGGAATTAATCAATGTGATCAGTAGGACTCCGTGAGCTACGATCAACACTTTGCCATCAGGGTATTCTTTGCTGATTTTTTCAATTGTCTCCGTTGAACGCTGAACTAAAGCATCAATCGTTTCACCACCGAAGGCCTTAGGATCATATAAATCTGGTCGTTGTCTTAGATAGTTCGTTTGTTCATCCGTATGATCGATTTCGGCTCCTTCACGTTTGCCAAATCTGATTTCTCGCAAGCTATCTTGATAGTGAACTGTTAAGCCATCCAAAAAATTATTTTCTTTCAAAATATAATTTGCTGTATCCATCGCTCTTTTTTGCGTGCTGACGTAAGCTGCATCAAATGATAGATCACAAAGATTACGTCCTGCTTGAATTGCTTGTTCAACACCAATCGGTAATAATGGCGAATCGATAGCGCCTCCTTGAAATCTCAAACTTAGATTAAGTTCTGTTTTTCCATGTCTAACAAAATAAAATGTGGTCATGGATTTCTCCCTCCATTTTCTTAAGGCTTCCTGATACTTCATTATGATACTACAAATAAGTAAACTTTGCTCTGTCTCTTACGATGTAATGGTTGGTGTCTCTTCTGTATAGATTGCAGGTAAAATCGAAATAAAGGTAGCACCTTTTCCCTGTTTTGATTTCACTTGCATTTTTCCTCCATGTAATTGAACAATACGTGCTGCAATTGTCAGTCCTAAGCCATTTCCTACTGCATGGTGAGAGGGATCTCCTTGATAAAACTTATCAAAAATATGTTTCTGGGCATAATCCGTCATTCCAATACCGTTATCTTGTATGTTTACTTTCACAGCATTTCCGAAAACAGAACAACTAATCGTAATTGTTCCACCTATGTGAGAATAGCGAATGGCATTTTTTATCAGATTCAGCCAAAGCTGCATTAATAGCTCTTCATCTGCTGTAACACGTAGATGTGCCAGATCGAGCGACAGTTCGATATTTTTTTCTTCCCATAAATTTTGTAGCAATAAAATACACATCCGCAATTGTTCATCTAAGTAATAAGAAGATTTTTTTAGTGTGATTTTTTTTTGATTTTCAATTTTTGACAATAGTAAAATATTCATTGATAAATTACTGAGTCTTTCTGTTTCTTCCAGTATAATAGCAATACTTTCTTGCTTGTCTTTTTCTGATAAGTTGGGATTATTCAACTGCTTAGCAAAACCTCTGATCGAAACGATTGGTGTTTTAAATTCATGAGAGAAGTTGGTAATAAAGTCATTATGAACTAAATCAACATTTTTAAGCTCAGCAGCCATCAAATTAAAATTATCGATCAAGGCACCAAGTTCATCCTTTAATGTATCGTTTTCAATATGAATCTCAAAATTTCCTTTTGCAATTTCTTTTGTCCCCTCAACTAGATCATTAATTGGTTTTAAAATTCGTTTACTAACTACCAACGAAATCGTTGTTCCAATGATCACACAAGAAAGTAGAGTGATTGCTAAGCGCAAAAAAGGATACCCAGACAATGAATTAATCACGCCTATTTTCATCAACCCTAAAAGAATGACTCCTGAAATCATACTCGTAGAAACTAAAATCAAAAAAATCGTCCAGACAAATTGAAGTTTAAGTGATCTACTTCTCCTCATGTTTCACCGCCTTATAGCCTAAACCCCGAATCGTAATCAAATCAAAGTCTTTATTGTGAATCGTTTTTTCTCGCAGGCGCTTGATATGAACATCAATTGTCCGCTCATCCGCCATATTATCAATCCCCCAAATATCATCTAGTAATTGTTGACGAGTAAAAATTTTATTGGGATAAGATAACAATTTATATAGTAGTTGGAACTCTTTTTTGGGTAATTCTAAATAAGTATTTTCTGATTGGATCGACAGATTATCACTATCAATAACCGTTTTACCAACAAGAATTTTTGCTTCCAAATCATTTTGAGTTCTTCTTAATAGAGCCTTGATCCGAAGTAAAAACTCTTCTTCATCAATTGGCTTAACTAAATAGTCATCTGTTCCAGCTATAAAGCCCTTCCTCTTGTCTAATGGTAAACTTTTAGCCGTGACCATGATGATCGGCAATTGTGCATTGATTGCTCTAATTTTTTCTGCAATTTGGTAGCCATCGATTTGCGGTAACATTACATCTAAAACGAATAAATCAACAGTTTCTTGCTCAATTATGGACAAAGCCTCCATACCGTTTTGGGCTTGCAAGGTTTGATAACCACTTTGCTCTAAAATCGTTACAAGCAATTTCCGTATATTTTTATCATCTTCTACAACTAAGATCGTAATCATTTTTTTACTTCCTTCATTTCTTTTGTTACTAACTATAGCATAAAAAAACAGAAGTTTGGATTCTTTTTCTTTGTTCATACTGAGTACATATTCATTTGTTAAACTAGTAAAGCAAAGAAGGGGGAGTCAAGCAATGCTACAAGTAAAAAATGTTAAAAAAAGTTATACAACTGGGGAATTTACTCAAATTGCTTTAAATGGTGTCAATATTAATTTTCGTGAAAATGAATTTGTCGCGATTCTAGGACAAAGTGGTTCTGGTAAAACGACTTTACTTAATATTATTGGTGGTCTTGATCAATATGACAGTGGTGATTTAATCATTAATGGCAAATCCACGACTAATTTTAAAGATGCCGATTGGGATGCTTATCGAAATAACAGCGTAGGTTTTGTTTTTCAAAGCTATAATCTAATCACTCATTTAAGCATTTTAGATAATGTAGAAATGGGGATGACCCTAAGTGGTGTCTCAGCTGATGAGAAAAAACAACGCGCTGTTGAGGTACTTGAACGGGTTGGACTAACAGAACACCTTCATAAAAAACCAAACCAACTATCCGGTGGTCAAATGCAGCGTGTCGCAATCGCACGAGCGTTAGCTAATGATCCAGATATTATTTTGGCTGATGAGCCAACTGGTGCCTTAGATACAACTACTAGTGAACAGATTATGGATTTAATCAAAGAAATTGCTGATGACAAATTAGTCATTATGGTAACACACAATCCAGAACTTGCTGAACAATATGCAGATCGGATCGTCAACTTTAGAGATGGTCATGTTATCCATGATTCTAATCCTTATTTAGAAGCTGAAGAAAGTAGTCATTATGATTTGAAAAAAACGAGCATGAGTTTCTTCACTGCCTTAAAACTATCTGGAAAAAATATCGCGACTAAAAAATGGCGGACAGGTTTGACTGCATTCGCTGCCAGTATTGGGATCATTGGAATTGCTTTGATTTTAAGTCTCTCCAATGGGTTTCAAAAGCAGATTGATTCCTTTCAAAGTGATGCATTAGCCGAATTTCCAATCATTGTTTCTCAGCAAGCAGTCAATATGGATGAAGAATCTTTAAATGAGCTTAGAGCCGATGGTCCACTGCATAAAAAAGAATTTGTCAAATCTAATAAAGTCTTCTTATATAATCCAGAAGAAAATAGTGTGACACATAAAAATGATTTGAATCAAAAGTACTTGGATTATTTAAATGCTATTGATTCTGACTGGGTTCGCAGTATTGGCTATACTCGAGTCGTTGGAATGAATATGCTTCGTAAAGTAGGCAACGAGGTCACACCAGTTTCTGTTTCAGTTGGCATGACCCGCTCCGGCGGGAATCAAAATGTCAGCTCAGGTGCAGGTATGACTAGTATGAACGGTGTTGGTCTATCTTCTTATCCAGCAGCTTTCAAAGATGAGAAAGAAACCTACCTCGAAAAAAACTATGACGTTTTAGCTGGAAGTTATCCTAAATCTAATACAGATATGGTTTTAGTGGTAGATAGTAAAAACCGTATTGATGAAAATACAATGAAAAATCTAGGGTTCTCGATTGATAACGTAGAGACGATCAATTTTAATGACATAGTAGGAACAGAATTAAAATTGATTGGCAATAATCAATACTTTGAAAAGACGAATATGGGCAATTTCATTCCTAAAAATAATTATGCCGAGATGTATGACAATGCCGAAATGAGTTTGACTATTTCAGCTGTTGTTCGTCAAAAAGAGGATGTTCAGGTTGCTATGCTTGGTCAAGGAATTGCTTATAGTGATACTTTAGTAGAAGATATCATTGCTAAGGAAGAAAATTCTGAGATCGTGAAAGCTCAAAAAGAGTCCGATATGAACGTAATGACGATGGAAAAATTAGATGCTGATTCAAAGCAAAGCTTATTAGCTTATCTAGGTGGCGATTCTGCTCCAATGATGGTTTATATCTATCCAAAAGATTTTGAAACAAAAGACAAAATCGTTGATTACTTAGATGCTTACAATGATAAAAAAGACAATAAAAACAAAGTCGTTTACACTGATTTAGCTAGTACTGTTACTGAAATGACAGGCGGTATCATGGATGGTATCACCCTTGTTCTAGTTGCTTTTGCTTCTATTTCATTAGTTGTTTCGTTGATCATGGTGGGAATCATCACTTATATTTCCGTTTTAGAACGAACAAAAGAAATCGGTGTTTTAAGAGCTTTAGGTGCTAGAAAGAAAGATATCACACGAGTGTTCAATGCAGAAACGTTGATCATTGGTACTTGTTCTGGCTTATTGGGAATTACCATTGCATATGCCCTCACCTTCCCAGTAAATCAAATTATTGAAAATATGACTGGTTTGGCCAATGTTGCACAATTAAATCCGATCCATGCACTACTTTTAGTTGCTATCAGTATTATTTTAACCTTGATTGGCGGTTCGATCCCAGCTAAAATGGCTGCTAAAAAAGATCCAGTAGAAGCACTAAGATCTGAATAAACTGAACGGTCACATTATTTTAACTTGAGCTTTTGAGTTGAGATAGTGTGATTTTTATCTAGTTTTTGCTTTTATTGTCTGATATGCTACCATAGTAAAATAGACTGGAGGGATTTGTGTGGAACTTCAACATTATCAACAATGGATCAGCGATTTTTATAAAAAAAGAGGTTGGTATACACTTAGCTCATTTATTCGTGTAGGCTTTTTAGCAGAAGAAACAGGAGAAGTTGCTCGTGCCGTTCGAGCATTAGAAATTGGACGTGATCGTCCAGATGAAAAAGAAAAAGATCCTGAGCATCTGGTTCAGGACCTAACGGAAGAACTGGGAGATGTTTTGGATAATGTCTTCATTTTAGCAGACAAATACGATATTCGTTTTGAAGATATTCTAACCTCTCATAAATCAAAGCTAGAAGAGCGATTTAACATTTTAGCGAACTCGAAAGAAGAAATACAATGAAAAAACAACTAACGATTAGAGTAATGGAAGAGCATGATTTACCAGGATTACTTGAAATAGAAAATACTATTTGGACCAATCAAAACTCCCCTGTCTTTCATCATTACGAATCTGTGGATGCATACAAAGAAAAAATCAATGGACGGATCATTTTTGTTGCGGTAGATGCAGATCAGGTCCACGGTTTCATTGATATTCACCATCCTACACCTCTAGCTGCACATAAAAAACAATGGATGTTTGGCATCGGTGTTCATCCAAACAGTCAGTCATTAGGCGTTGGCAGACAATTGTTGGATTATGTCAAAGAAGCTGCAGTTAAAGCAGGAATTCATAAAATCTCTTTACGTGTCATGGGACCTAATATTAAAGCCATTCAGTTTTATCGCAGAAATGGGTTTATCCAAGAAGCTTTATTTAAAGATGAATTTCTAATCAACGGACTATTTTGTGATGACTATCAGTTTGCCTATTTTGTTGATTAATCTCAGCTAGTTTTAATAGTTTCAGAAAACTTTAAGTATTTTCTGAAACTCCGCTTGCTGTGGTCTTCTTATTCTGTTATTTTTATTAAAGATAATTATTAAGGAGTGTTGAAATGTGACAAAGAAATTAACATGGCGTGATTACCTTTATGTAGGTTCCATGCTATTTGGTTTATTTTTCGGAGCAGGGAATCTGATTTTTCCTGTTCATATGGGACAAGAAGCCGGCGCTAACATTTTTTTAGCAAATCTTGGTTTTTTGATTACCGGAATCGGTTTACCCTTTTTAGGAGTGATCGCCATTGGGATTTCCAAAAGTAATGGTGTGTTTGATTTAGCTACTCGTGTGAATCGACGCTACGCTGTTGGATTTACTGTATTATTGTACCTGACGATTGGGCCATTTTTTGCATTACCGCGCCTTGCGACGACTTCTTTTGAGATTGGTTTAGCTCCTTTTGTTCCAAGCGAACAACATAAATTGATTTTAGCTATTTTTTCAGCGTTATTCTTTTTGGTTGCTTGGGCTTTTTCGCGTAAGCCTTCTAAATTATTAGGGTATGTAGGAAAATTTTTAAATCCATTATTTCTAGTTTTATTAGCTATTTTGATTTTATTTGCATTTATTACACCGCTCGGTTCAATCTCTTTTGCGGCTATCACTGACACATACGTAGCAAATCCTTTTTTCAAAGGGTTTACCGAAGGCTATAATACCTTAGATGCGTTGGCTTCTTTAGCCTTTGGCATCATTATTGTTTCGACGATTCGGGGAATGGGTGTAGAAAAACCGAACGATATTGCAAAAGATACGATCAAGTCTGGTGCAATCAGTATTGTCTTGATGGGAATCATCTATACCTTGTTATCGTATATGGGTACAATGAGTTTAGGGACATTTCCTCTTAGTGAGAATGGTGGGATTGCTTTAGCGCAGATCGCAAATCATTATTTAGGGACTCTAGGTAGTATTTTATTGGCTTTTATCGTAATTTTAGCCTGTTTAAAAACAGCGATTGGTTTGATCACCGCTTGTTCTGAAACATTCAATGAGCTATTTCCAAGAGGTTCTTATGCTTTTTATATTGCAGTAGCTAGTATTTTACCTTGTTTGTTTGCAAATGTTGGGTTGACGAATATTATTCAATTTTCAGTTCCCGTTTTAATGTTTCTTTATCCTTTAGCAATGACTTTAATCATTCTGGTTATCGTCAGTCCACTATTTCACCATCGCAAAGAGGTTTATCGTATGACAACTTATGTTACTCTTTTTGCAGCGCTACTCGATGCCTTGAATAGTGCACCTGATTTTATTAAATCAAATACTGTCGTCACTTCTATTTTAAAAGCTGCAGAGAATTACCTCCCTCTATTTACGATTGGTATGGGTTGGGTCGTTCCAGCTGCACTTGGCTTTCTGATTGGCTTGATCTGGACCAAGGTCAAAAAAGTTGAAACACTTAGTTAAAATTAAATAGTAGCTGAGGTGAGCCTAAGGGTTTAGCTCAGCTTTTTTTGATTTGAATCGTTCATAATCTTATCTATCTTACTGGTAATTTTTCTAACCCAAAAGAGAAATAATGTTCATCTTATTTTGTCTTTTGTTCACACTGGATTAAAGATTGCCTTTTTGTTAAGGATGTGTCTCTAACTGTTGGTTGAACATCGTCTTAGCTGACAAGCACCCCTAAAGTACAGTAGAATAGGGGCAAGGAAGTGATTAGTATGCTATATGAAGAATTGATGATGGATTCGGGAATGCTTACGAAATTTAAGCTTTTCAAAAGAATTACACAACTCAATCAATCAGATATCTCCATTACTCAATTATCTGATGAACTCTCTTTAAACTATCAGCAGACATTTATTATTATAAATGAAATTAGTAATGATTTAACTAAAGTCCTGTCCAACCATCCAGCAATTTTAAAAAAAGCAGGAAAAATAGACAGTACTAAACTATTAGTAACAATTGATGAGTACCGTTATTTTCTATTGAAAAAATCGGTTCCGTTTCAATTTATTCTTTATTTGTTAAACCATGATTCACCCAACATAGATGACTTTTGTGAACGTTATTACGTTAGCCGCTCAACCGTTTCTAGAAAAATGTTACCTTTGAAAAAGCACGTAAAACAATTTAATCTGCGATTTACATATACCGAAGCCAATTTAACTGGCGATGAACGTGCTGTCAGAGTTGCTCTTTTTGATACATTATGGTTAGGAACACGAGGAACGATCTGGCCCTTTAAAAGTGTTGCAAAAGAAGAAGCTGAAAGACTCGCTGAAGCCTTCTCCGAATACTTTCCATTATCTAGAACTTACTTAGGTGCAAAAGAATTAACCTATTTTGCAGCTATCTTTCTTTGTCGTATGCGTAAAAAGATTTTTGTTAGCTACGATGACCGCTATGATTTCTTAATGAAAGATAATCCTTATTACGATTTTGAACGCTTAAATAAAGAACTTGGATTAGTTCAGGCACTACCTCCTAAACACAGTAAAGGTGAAAGTAGCTTTATCTTTTTCTTAGCACATTATGCACCTTTTTATACGCTGGATGATGATCCTTCATTGTTTCAAACACTACAGGACTTTTCAGGTAAACCTAACCCTGTATATGAGTTAGTTCAAGAGTTTTTAGATTATGCAACAATTAACATCTTCAAAAAAGAACCTGAAGTTCTTAATAAACCCATTATTATAGGCAATTTGCTAAATATTACCTTTACCTTTTTTGTCTTGCGCCAACCCTTCCCTAATCTGCAAAAATTAGTGGAATTACCTCGAAAAAAGAAAAAAGCTAGTGAGCATCTTGAAGCTAAAATTCAAGCTTTCTTTGATGAGAAATCGCAAGAAAAAGAATATAAGTTTATTTATACGATTAAAGCGCCATTAGTCCATGCATTCAAAAGTATCTTACTGCCAGCCTATGATAAGCCGAAACATTCGGATCATTTAACCGTTGGTGTTGCTTTTGAACATAATTTCCTTTTGATCAGAAGAATCTACCAATTTTTAAACGATTTAGGTTTTGTGGATTCTGCTCCTTATCAAGAAACACTCAATGAAGAGTACGATTTAGTAATCAGTTCTTCTTTATTACCAAGAAAAAAATACCCAGAGCTGCCACTTTATTTTTGGGATTTATCTTACGGTGAAGAAGAATTGGCTGATTTATATCGAACTTTGCAGCAGCTATTTGAAAAAAAGAATATCCTACCAGAATAATTGGTGAGTAAAGACGTCCTGAGTTAAGATAAGATTTATTTCTCCCAACGTTATATACTGTAGTTAGAAGAATTTTTATAACTACTTTTTTTGAGGTGAAGAGAATGCTCCATGAAAAAAAGAAATCAGAAGAAACAGATTATCTAGAACCGATTTTTGGCACTAAAGAGGAAGGTAGCATACTACCAAAATATCGTTTGGCTCAACAATCAATCGAACCTCGAGTTGCACATCAATTAGTAGCGGATGAATTATTGGATGAAGGAAATGCACGGCAAAATTTAGCCACGTTCTGTCAAACCTTTATGGAAACAGAAGCAATTGATTTGATGAGCCAGACTCTAGAAAAAAATGCTATTGATAAATCAGAATATCCCCAAGTAACTGAATTAGAAAAACGCTGTGTCAATATGATAGCAGATTTATGGCATGCAAACGAGACTGAAGAATTTCTAGGGACTTCAACGATTGGTTCATCTGAAGCCTGCATGTTAGCAGGGATGGCACTAAAATTTGCTTGGCGAAATCGCGTTCAAAAGTTAGGCTTAGATAGTACCAAGAAAAAACCAAACTTAGTTATTTCTGCTGGCTATCAAGTTTGCTGGGAAAAATTTGGTGTCTATTGGGATGTGGAATTGCGTGAAGTACCAATAGAACAAAATGAAATGACCCTAAATCTCGAGACAGTTATGGACTATGTAGATGAATATACCATTGGGATCGTCGGAATTCTTGGTATCACCTATACAGGAAAATATGATGATATTAAACAACTTGATCACTTAGTTGAACAATATAATCAAACAACGGATTATAAGGTCTTTATTCATATAGATGCTGCATCGGGTGGACTTTTTGCTCCTTTTGTCGATCCAGAACTTATTTGGGATTTTCGTTTAAACAATGTCGTCTCAATCAATACGTCTGGTCACAAGTATGGATTGGTTTATCCAGGTGTCGGTTGGATAATCTGGCGTGGTAAAAAGTATCTTCCTAAAGAATTAATTTTTGAAGTGAGCTACCTAGGAGGAAGTTTACCCACAATGGCTATCAATTTTTCCCATAGTGCTGCCCACATCATCGGCCAATACTATAACTTTTTACGCTATGGCTTTGAAGGCTACCAATCCATCCATCAAAAAACACGTGCTGTCGCTACCTTTTTAAGCGAACAGCTAGCAACAATCGATTGCTTTGATGTCATTAATGACGGCAGTGAACTACCGGTCATTTGTTATTCGTTATCTACAGATAAAGACATCCAGTGGACGCTCTATGATCTATCCGATCGACTAAGAATGAAAGGTTGGCAAGTTCCAACGTATCCTTTACCAAAAAATCTGGCTAATACTCTTGTTCATCGTATCGTTGTTCGAGAAGATTTTGGAACAAACTTAGCTCATGATTTTATTAAGGATCTACACAATGCATTAAATGAATTGAACCAGGCACATCTCCTATTTCACAAACAAAATGAACTGAAAACGTATGGATTCACTCATTGATTTAGGTTTCAAAAAATGAATAGTTATCTGGCCTCTAATTATAATATACGCAAAAAAGGGTGTGGGCCAAAAGTAAAAAGCACTTTTGTTTCACACCCTAAATGCGAATAAACGGTGGGAGCAGAAGCAACCCCTTCGGAAATAAGCTGAAATTCACAAAAATTTGAAGAGCAATTTTCGTGAATTCCCTCTTATTTCTCGGGGGTAAACACTTCTGTCCCAACCTCTTTTTCTCTTACTGCTCGTATTTCACTTCCACCAAATAAAGTCCTTCTGGATGTGCTGTAGGTCCAGCTAAATTCCGATCTTTTGCTGCTATGATTTCAGGAATCAATGTTTCATCCATTCTACCATTTCCCATTTTAAGTAAGGTTCCTACTAAAATTCGAATCATTTTATATAAGAAGCCGTCTCCACGAAAGGTAAAAATCAACTCATCTTTCGCTTCATTCATTTCTAGACTTGCTTCATGAATCGTTCGGACTTTGTCTTCGACCTCAGTGCCCGATGCACAAAATGAAGTAAAATCATGCGTTCCAATCAAATCCGTCAACGCTCGTTGGATTTTGTGCGTATCGACTTGGTAAGGAAAATAACTAGCATAAAATCGTTTAAAGGGATTTCTCGGCTTACCAATATCTACTCGAAATTGATAGGTTTTCTCAACGACATGATAGCGCGCATGAAAATCATCCGAGACAATTTCGACACTTTTTACAGCAATATCTTCAGGTGTTTGTGTATCCAAAGCATACCGCATTTTCTCCAACTCTCTTGTGTGGGGGTAATCAAAATGAATAACTTGTCCCGCAGCGTGAACACCAGCATCTGTCCGACCTGAACCAAAAATCGTGATCATTTTGCCATTATTCATCATTCTCAATGTTTTTTCAAACTCAGCTTGCACTGTTCGTCCATTTGGTTGAGTCTGAAACCCATTAAAATTTGTTCCATCGTAAGCAATTATTGCTTTATAACGCGGCATTTCTTTTCCACCTTTACTTCTAACTTCTTAAAAAGATCAATAGTACAGTCAAAACTACAAATGCTAACATTACTACAGTATCTGTGACATGCCAATGCAAGACCCGATACTTCGTCCGACCATCGCCACCTTGATACCCTCTGGCTTCCATCGCAGTTGCTAAATCTTCTGCTCGGTTAAAACTACTGACAAATAATGGAATCAGTAAAGGAACTACAGCCTTCATTTTCTGTACTAAATTGCCTTCACCAAAGTCAACGCCACGAGCCCGCTGCGCATTCATTATTTTCTCTGTTTCATCCATCAAAGTTGGGACAAAACGTAATGCGATCGATAGCATAAGCGATACTTCATGAACAGGAAAACGAACGACTTTTAGCGGGCGTAATAAATACTCAATAGCATCCGACAAATCAAGCGGTGGTGTTGTTAGTGTCAGTAACGTTGACATGAAAATAATCAACACAAAACGACAGAAAATAAAGAGTCCATTGATCACGCCAAACTCAGTGATCGAGAATATCCCCCAGCTAAAGTAAACAGTTCCACCTTGAGTAAACAGCATCTGCAAAGCAACCGTAAATAAAATTAGCCAAATCAACGGTTTGATTCCACGAATAAAGAAACGAATATTCACCTTTGATAGAAAAATCGCAAATAACGTAAAAATTGCTAAAACACTATATGTTTGCCAATTATTCGCTAAAAATATGATTCCAATAAAATAGAAACTAGCAAGTAACTTTGCACGAGGATCCATAGTGTGGATAAACGATTCACCTGGAATATAGCGTCCAAAAATCAACTTATTCATCATTGATCCTCACCTGCCTTTTGCAATTCCTTTATCAAAACATCGGCCAATGCGTCTGCTGTCAAAGGTAGTTGCTCAAAAGAAACACCTTTAGCCATCAATTTTTCAGCAAATGATGCCGCTGTAGGGACACCTAACTGCTTTTCTTTCAGCCAATCGATATCTTGAAAAACGTCTTGTGGCGTGCCCGACTTAAC
Source organism: Enterococcus sp. 12C11_DIV0727 (assembly GCF_002148425.2). Lineage (NCBI taxonomy): Bacteria > Bacillati > Bacillota > Bacilli > Lactobacillales > Enterococcaceae > Enterococcus > Candidatus Enterococcus lemimoniae. Next base: position 1,882,511 of record NZ_CP147248.1, read on the forward strand.
CATCTTGCCTTTTTCTAATACAATCACATGATCTGCATAATTAGCGACATCGTCCATTAAATGAGTCACCAAAATAATCGTCATCCCACGCTCTTCATGTAGACGCTGAAACATTGCCATCATTTCTTTACGCCCCTGCGGATCAAGACCTGCTGTAGGTTCATCTAGTACTAGAACTTCCGGTTCCATCGCTAAAACACCAGCAATAGCAACTCGTCGCATTTGACCGCCTGATAACTCAAAAGGAGAACGTTCTAAGTAACTAGCATCCAGACCAACTAAATCAAGCATTTCTGCCGCTAATCTAATTGCATCTGCTTCTGATACACCAAAATTTTTGGGTCCAAAAGCAATATCTTTCGCAACTGTCTCTTCAAATAATTGAGCTTCGGGAAATTGAAAAACGATCCCAACTTTTTTACGAATGGGTTTCAAATTTTTATTATTTGTTTCTGGAACAATTGTCCGATCCCCAATCGTAACAGTTCCTTTTGTTGGTTTCACCAAAGCATTCAAGTGTTGTAACAACGTTGATTTTCCACTACCAGTATGCCCTACAATCGCAGTGTATGAACCATTTTCTATCGTCAAATTTAAATCGAATAATGCCCGCTGCTCGAATGGCGTATTTGGTTGGTACGTAAAATCTACTTGTTCAAAACGGATGTCCATAACCAATCCACCATCCTTTCTTCAGTCAAATATTCCGTTGGCACATCAATTCCTCGTTGTTTTAAAGCAATCTTTAATCGCTCAGGAAAGGGTAGGTCTAAACCCATTTGAATCAATTCAGTCCCTGCTGAGAAAATCTTCTCAGGTGTGCCTTCAGCAACTAGCTCTCCTTGTTTCATTACTAAGATTCGATTGGCATTAGCCGCTTCATCAATATCATGAGTAATCGAGATGACAGTCAGATTACTTTCTTCTTTGATTTTTTTGATTGTCGTAATCACTTCTTCCCGTCCTTCTGGATCAAGCATACTAGTCGCTTCATCTAGAATGATGATATCAGGGCGTAAAGCAACGACACCAGCAATTGCGACACGTTGTTTTTGCCCCCCTGATAGGCGAGCTGGTTCACGTGTGGCAAATGAATCCATGCGTACTTTCTCTAAAGCGTCTTTGACTCTTACAAGCATTTCTTCACGAGAAATGCCTTGATTTTCTAAGCCAAATGCAACATCATCTTCCACAGTCGAACCCACAAACTGGTTATCGGGATTTTGAAAGACCATCCCGACCATTTTACGGATATCCCAAACATTGGTTTCATTTAATTCTTTACCGCCGACGGCAATCGTGCCAGAAGCTGGTAATAATAATCCATTGATTGTTTTTGCTAACGTCGATTTACCTGAACCATTGTGTCCAATAATTGCAATCCACTCACCTTGTTGGATGGAAAAAGATACATCTTTCAAAGCGGGAGAAGCATCTTCAGGTTGATAGTTAAAATCGATATTTTTTAATTCAATTATCGGTTGCATCGTGTACTCCCTCAATTATTTAGTCTTCCTAACACTAACAAAAAATCAGTGTTTTTTCAATCATCTCTTCTTATCTTTACACTAATCTCTATTATAACAAAATATAACCTAATATGTGAATTCTTATCTGTCAAGACAGGAAGTTTTTTTGATATAATTCCATTATCACTCAAATGAAGATAAAAAAGATGCAAGAAAACGAATTACTCGTTTCTTTGCATCTTTTTATAGTTCGACACTTCTATTTATTCAAATATTCAAACGCATATTGTCCATATAATTCTACACCAATTTCCATTGCATCTTCATCCACATTGAAACGACCATGATGGTGCGCCCATTGTGTATCTTTTTCCGGATTTCCACATCCTACTAAAGCAAAGCAACCAGATGTATGCTCCGTAAAATAGCTAAAATCTTCTCCACCAGTTGTTGGCGATTTCTGAATAAGTGCTGCCTCTCCAAAGTTTTCTTTAATGAGCTCTTGGGCAAACAAAGCATCTTCTTCATCATTGACCACCGGAACCGTTCCATAATTATACTCTAGCGTTGCAGTACCGCCATACATCAGCGCAGTTTGCTCTGCATAACGTTTTAGCGCTTTTTCTACACGATCACGTGTCTCAAGGCTAAAGCAGCGGACAGTCCCTTCTAATCGCGCATTTTCAGCAATAACATTAAAACGAGTTCCCACATCCATTTTACCAACTGTCACTACCACTGGATCTAATGGATTCGTTTCTCTTGAAACGACACTTTGAACATTCATGACAAATGCTGAAACCATCACAGCTGCATCTACACAAGCATCAGGCATTGCACCATGACCGCCACGGCCTTTAAAATCAATCGAAAAAATATCTGCAGATGCAAATGATGATCCAACGACACAAGAGGCTGTTCCAGAAAGCATTTGCGACCAAACATGAATGCCAAAAACATCATCTACTCCATCGACAGCATCTTGAGCAACCATTGCTTTGGCTCCTTGTGCATTTTCTTCTGACGGTTGAAAAATAAAACGAACAGTTCCTTTAAGTTGTGCTTGTACTTCTTTCAACGCTTTAGCTGCCGTCAACAACATCGCTGTATGCGCATCGTGTCCACAGGCATGTATTTTCCCGTCTTCCAATGATTTATAAGGAATATCCTCTGTCAATTCTTGCACAGGTAAGGCATCCATATACGCACGTAATGCAACTGTCTTACCTGGATTTGCCCCAACCAACTCAGCTATGATTCCTGTCGGTTCTGTTTTTCGATACGGAATTTCCAACTGATCTAAGACTTCAGCAACTTTCTCTGTTGTTCTGAATTCTTCAAATTGTAATTCGGGATGTTGATGTAAATCTCTTCTAAAATCAATTATTTCAGCTTTATACTTTTGAACCAACGTTTTTAATTCTTTCATTTTACTCCCTCATTAACAAATAATACCGCACAAACAAAGACAGATGAGATCCATGCGTTGGTCTTACTAGATACTACATCTCCAATATGTAAAATAGCCATCAAAAACGTAAAGGCAGTCATTTGTGCCATAATACTACCCCTTTATACACCTTTTTATTTATCAGAAAATTCCGACTAATCAAAGTATGCTAAAGATTACACTAAGATTCAATAAGATAACAAAATAGAGTAGTCGCTAAAAGGTTCCTTCTTTACCTATTTTTGCTCAAATTTATGTAAAGAATAAAAAAATCGCTATTAAATCTTTTTAAATACAAAAAAACTTACAACAAAATATGTTGTAAGACAAAAAAATACACTTTAAAATATGATGAGTGCTCCCCTGTCAAACCAAGTTTGACAGGGAAAGCGTTGAGCTAGACTAGGAGTCGCCTCCAACATCATAACACTCTAAAAGAATCATCTATAAAGTGACGGTATAGTTTGATTATTTAACAAATTCGATAATTACCATTGGTGCTGCATCTCCGCGTCTTGGTTCTGTCTTCAAGATACGAGTGTAACCACCTTGGCGTTCAGCATAACGAGGTGCAAGGTCATTGAATAACTTTTGTAAAGCTGATTCAACAACGATTTTTTCGTCTTCTTCACGAACGCTAGCAACTTCATTACGTACAAAAGTAGCTGCTTGACGACGAGCATGAAGATCTCCACGTTTGCCTAAAGTAATCATTTTTTCTGTAGTCGAACGAATTTCTTTCGCACGAGCTTCAGTTGTAACGATACGTTCATTGATAATTAAATCAGTAGTTAAGTCACGCAACATTGCCTTACGTTGGCTTGATGTGCGTCCTAATTTACGATAACCCACGTTGGTTTTCCTCCTTCGTAAAAAGTATTAATCGTCTTTACGTAAGCCTAAACCTAAATCATGTAGTTTTAGTTTAACCTCTTCAAGAGATTTACGACCTAAATTACGTACTTTGATCATTTCTGGTTCAGATTTATTTGTAAGTTCTTGTACAGTGTTAATACCTGCACGTTTTAAACAGTTATATGAACGAACAGACAAGTCTAGTTCTTCGATGGTCATTTCTAGCATTTTTTCTTTTTGTGTTTCTTCTTTTTCAACCATGATTTCAGCGTTTTTCGCTTCATCAGTAAGGTTAACAAAGATGTCTAAATGCTCCGTCATAATCTTAGCTGCTAAGCTAAGGGCTTCTTGAGGAATGATTGAACCATCAGTCCATATTTCCATTGTTAATTTGTCAAAATCATCACGACGACCAACACGAGTGTTCTCTACTTGGTAGTTCACACGGCGAACTGGTGTATAGATGGAATCAACAGGGAGAACACCAATTGGCATATCTTCCTTTTTGTTTTCGTCTGCTTGAACATAGCCACGACCAGGTTTCACTGTTAAGCGAGCATGGAAAGTAGCTCCTTCAGAGACACTACAGATAATTAAATCTTTATTCAAGATCTCAACATCGCTGTCGACGATGATATCGCCAGCAGTTACTGTAGCAGGTCCTGTAATATCGATCTCAAGGGTTTTTTCTTCTTCTGCATAAAGCTTTAATGCTAAGCCTTTGATATTCAAAATAATTTGAGTTACGTCTTCTCTTACACCTTTAATGGTAGAGAATTCATGCAACACACCATCGATTTGAATATTGGTAATAGCAGCTCCTGGTAGAGAAGATAATAAAATACGACGTAGAGAATTGCCTAAAGTAGTCCCGTAACCTCTTTCCAGTGGTTCAACGACGAACTTGCCATAATCTCTATTCTCATCAATTTTTTCGATTCTTGGTTTTTCAAATTCAATCATTCTTATCTATACCCCTTTCAAAACGAAAAGTGTCTTGTTCAATGACGTTCTTAATTCAAACTCAGAATGAGTGGCACTCATTAAACACGACGGCGTTTTGGAGGGCGGCATCCATTATGAGGAACTGGAGTCACGTCACGAATTGCAGTCACTTCTAAACCTGTTGCTTGCAATGAACGAATCGCTGCTTCACGTCCAGAACCAGGTCCTTTAACTGTTACATCAACAGTTTTAAGTCCATGTTCTTGTGCTGCTTTAGTTGCAGCTTCTGCGGCCATTTGAGCTGCAAACGGTGTTGATTTTTTGCTTCCTTTGAAACCTAATGAACCTGCAGATGACCATGCTAAAGCATTACCATGACTGTCAGTGATCATTACAATTGTATTATTGAATGTAGAATGGATATGTGCAATCCCAGTTTCTATATTCTTTTTCACACGGCGTTTACGACTAACTTTTTTTGCTGCCATGAAGATCTAACCTCCTTCACTTAGGAATTATTTTTTCTTGCCTGCTACAGTACGAGCTGGGCCTTTACGAGTACGTGCATTATTTTTCGTGTTTTGTCCACGAGTTGGTAATCCACGACGGTGACGGATACCACGGTATGAACCGATTTCCATCAAACGTTTGATGTTCAAGTTCACTTCACGACGAAGATCACCTTCAATTTTTAACTTATCGATTTCCGCACGGATAGCATCTGTTTGTTCGTTTGTTAAGTCACGAACACGAATATCTTCAGATACGCCAACGTTTGCTAAAACTTTTTTAGCAGTAGTGTTACCAATACCAAAAATATAAGTAAGGGAAATTACTACACGTTTATCACGAGGGATGTCTACTCCTGCAATACGAGCCATTCTACGTTACACCTCCTATTATCCTTGACGTTGTTTATGTTTTGGATTTGCTGGGCAAATGACCATAACACGTCCATTACGGCGAATTACTTTACAATGCTCACACATTGGTTTTACTGATGGTCTTACTTTCATGATAATACCTCCCTGAATTTTACGGAGTACAATTATTTAAAGCGATAAGTGATTCGACCACGAGTTAAATCATATGGAGATAACTCTACAGTTACTTTATCTCCAGGTAAAATTCGAATGTAGTGCATACGGATCTTACCGGAAACAGTAGCAAGAACTTGGTGTCCATTTTCTAGTTCAACTTTAAACATTGCATTCGGCAAAGTTTCGACGACTGTACCTTCGACTTCAATCATATCTTCTTTAGCCACGCACAGTACCTCCTTGTACTTGTTTCGCATTTTCACACGATAAAATGGCGGAAACTTCAGCCCCCACCTAGAATTTTCAATTAAACCTCTACAAAAAGGTAGAAGTCGGACTGATATATTCTATCATAAACTATTCTATTTGGCAAGAGAATCTGAATCAAACACAAATGGTAAGCTTGCGGCCAATCAGAAAACTATTTTTTTTCAATGATTTCTTTCACTTCAGAAAAAACAGTATCGATCTCGCGATTCCCATCTATTGTATGCAATACGCTTTTAGCTTTATAAAAGTCTAAAATTGGTGCACTGCTTTTGATGTTGACTGCCAGACGGTTTTTGACCGTTTCAGGCTTGTCATCTTCTCTTTGATAAAATTCATGTCCGCCGCAACGATCACATGTTCCTTCTACGGTAGGAGGATTGAAGATTTTGTGATAAGTTGCACCACATGAGCGGCAGATAAACCGACCAGCTAAGCGTTCAACCAAAATTTCTTCTTCAACATGGATGTCGATGACAGCATCAATTTTTTTATTTAATTCTGTTAACATTTTATCTAATGCTTCTGCTTGATCCAAAGTCCGAGGAAAACCATCTAATAAAAAACCCTTATCAGTATCAGGTTCTGCCAAACGTTCTTTGACAATTCCATTTGTTACATCGTCCGGAACCAAAGCACCTTTATCGATATAAGATTTCGCTTCTAAGCCAAGAGCAGTTTCGTTTTTCATTGCAGCACGGAACATATCTCCTGTAGAAATATGAGGAATACCATAAGTATCCACGATCTGTTCTGCTTGAGTTCCTTTGCCTGCTCCAGGCAATCCCATTAAAATGAGGTTCATTTCATTTCCTCCTAATTTTAAAGACTGGCTTTTGAAGCTAGCCCAATGAGAGAACAGTGCTGAGGATAATCCTCAACACACTATTCTTACTTATTGATAAAGCCAACATATTGACGTTTCAACATTAAACCTTCTAATTGTTTCGCTGTTTCTAAAGCAACACCAATTACAATCAGTAAGCTTGTTCCTCCGAGACCGATAGATTGCGGTAGCTTCCAGATCATTTGTGCAATGATCGGTAGTAAGGCAACTAGTCCTAGGAATATAGAACCGACAACACTTAGTCTCATTAACATTCCAGAAATATATTCTTCTGTCCCTTTACCTGGTCGTACGCTTGGAATATAGCTTCCTTGTTTTTGTAAGTTTTCCGCTAATTTCTCAGGGTTAACTTGAACAAATGCATAGAAGAATGTAAAAGCAACGATCAGTACAGTATAAATAATCGCACCTGGAACGGTATTGTAACTAAAAATTTGTGTCATTACATCGTACCAACCTTCACCAGCATAGCTTTTAGAGAAGGCTTGTAAAACAGCATTCGGCGTTGCGATCAATGAACTAGCAAAGATAACTGGGATAACACCAGCAGCATTTACTTTTAACGGTAAATAACTACTTGTTGGTGCACCAGAAACGCGTTTTGTATATTGGATCGGAATTTTTCGTTCTGCTTGCTGGAAAAATGTTACTAATGTAACAACAGCTAAAATTGCAATAATCAAAATCACAATAAAAATCACAGATTGCCAAATTCTAGAAGATTCAATATTGATAAAGTAATCATCAACGATCTCTTTGATTCCTTCTGGTAAACGAGAAATGATCCCCGCGAAGATAATCATTGAAACTCCATTTCCGATTCCTTTTTCAGTAATTTGTTCTCCCAACCATGTAACAAACATTGTTCCACCAGTTAAAATCACAGCGATCATCACAAACGTGCTCGTGTTAGGATTTTTTACGATCCCAGCACTACTTAAACTTTGAAATCCAGCAGTAATCCCAATAGATTGAGCAATACCCAAGAAAATCGTTAGATATCTTGTTGCTTGATTCAATTTCTTACGTCCTACTTCACCTTGCTTCGACCATTCTACAAATTTTGGAACGATATCCATTTGTAATAATTGGATGATGATCGATGCTGTAATGTATGGTGAAACCCCCATCGAAAAGATAGAGAAGTTTTGCATAGCACTACCGCTGACCATATTCAACATATTTAAAAATGGTAAATTGCTTAAGTCTTGCAAACCTTTTGCATTTACGCCAGGTACAGTTATGTGCGCACCTAAACGAAATACAAAAAGAATGAATACAGTAAACAAAATTTTTGATCTAATGTCTTTGACTTTAAAAGCATCTTTTAATAGTTTAAACATTAGATCACCTCGATTGTTCCACCAGCTGCAACAATTGCATCTTCTGCTGCTTTAGAGAATTTAGCTGCTTTCACAGTTAATTTTTTAGTTGTTAATTCACCGTTAGCAAGAACTTTGATTCCAGCTTTTTCGTTTTTCACGATTCCAGCTTCGATCAAGCCTGCAGGTGTAACTTCAGTTCCATCTTCGAAACGATTTAAGACATCTAAGTTGATGACTGCATAATCTTTACGGTTGATGTTCGTGAAGCCGCGTTTTGGTAAACGACGGAATAATGGAGTTTGACCCCCTTCAAATCCTAGTCTAACACCACCGCCTGAACGAGCTTTTTGCCCTTTTTGTCCACGGCCGGCAGTTTTACCATTACCAGATGAAGTACCACGTCCAACACGGTTACGTACTTGGCGTGAACCTTCAGCAGGTTTCAATTCATGAAGTTTCATTGGTTTGGCACCTCCTTAACAATGTACTATTGTAAATTAAACTTCTTCAACGTCCACTAAATGTGACACAGTGTTGATCATACCTTTAATGGCAACATTATCAGGTTTGACAACAGAGCTGTTTACTTTTCCTAAACCTAATGCTTTAACTGTATCTTTTTGGTTTTGAGGACGTCCGATGATGCTGCGTTTTAATGTAACTTTTAATTCAGCCATTCTTATGTCCTCCTTATCCTAAAATTTCTTCTACAGATTTACCACGAAGTGCTGCCACTTCTTCGGCACGTTTTAATTGTTTTAACCCTTCAACAGTTGCGCGAACAACGTTGATTGGTGTATTTGAACCTAATGATTTTGATGTAATATCTGCTACACCAGCTAATTCCAATACGGCACGAACTGGTCCACCAGCGGCTACCCCAGAACCTTCTACTGCAGGTTTCATAAGGATACGGCCACCACCGAATACCCCAATCACTTCGTGAGGGATACTAGAACCAACCATAGGCACTTCAACTAAGTTTTTCTTCGCGTCTTCGATCGCTTTACGGATTGCTTCTGGCACTTCTTGTGCTTTACCAGTCCCAAAGCCAACGTGACCGTTTTTATCTCCCACAACAACTAATGCTGCAAAGCGTAGACGACGTCCACCTTTAACAACTTTTGTTACACGGTTGATAGAAACCACGCGGTCTTCTAATTCCAAGTGTTTTGGATCAATATAAACCATGAATGGTGTTCCTCCTTCTCCTAAAATTCTAGTCCATTTTCACGCGCTGCTTCAGCTAAAGCTTGCACGCGGCCATGGTAAAGGTATCCACCACGGTCAAAGACTACTACTTTAACGCCTTTTTCAGCGGCACGTTCAGCGATTAATTTACCAACAGCTGCGGCTGTTTCTGTTTTGTTTCCACCTGAAATTTCTTTATCTAAGGCAGAGGCACTTGCTAGCGTTACACCCGCTACGTCATCAATGATTTGCGCGTAGATGTTTTTGTTAGAACGGAATACGTTCAAGCGTGGGCACTCAGCAGTACCAGAGATTTTGTTACGTACACGACGATGTCTCTTTTGGCGTGTTTTGTTTTTATCTGGTTTTGTAATCACAATTGTCACCTCTTTATATTTGCTAGCTATTAAGCTGCGATAGACAACGGATCGTTATTTTTCAAACGAAGTTGAAAAATAACTCTCAAGCTGCTATTATTTACCAGTTTTACCTTCTTTACGACGTACGAATTCGCCAACATAACGGATTCCTTTGCCTTTATAAGGTTCTGGAGGACGAGTACCACGAATATTCGCTGCTAATTCACCAACATGTTCTTTGTTAGCACCTTTTACAACTACTTGTGTATTCGAAGGTACTTCTACAGTTACACCAGCTGGTGGTGTAATTTCTACTGGATGAGAATACCCAACGTTAAGAACTAATGTAGTCCCTTGCATTTGAGCACGGTACCCAACCCCGATAAGTTCAAGACCTTTTTCAAAGCCTGTACTTACACCAACAACCATGTTGTTGAAGTTCGCACGAGTTGTTCCGTGGATTGTTTTCATGTCTTTGCTATCATTTGGACGAGTGAATGTTACTTCATTTCCTTCGATATTCATTGTGATATCAGCAGAAAATTCACGTGTTAATTCACCTTTAGGTCCTTTTACAGTAATGTTGTTTCCTTCTTGTTTGACTTCAACGCCAGCAGGAAGTACAACGATTTTATTACCAATACGGCTCACTTAGAGACACCTCCTTGTGTGTTTTTTTAAATTACCATACGTAGGCGATTACTTCGCCGCCGATGTTTTTAGCTCTTGCTTCTTTATCAGTTACAACACCTTCAGAAGTAGAGATAATCGCGATTCCTAGACCATTCAATACTTTAGGTACTTCGTCAGATTTGACATAAGCACGTAAACCTGGTTTAGAGATACGTTTTAAGTTTGTGATAACACGTTCTTCGTTTTTACCGTATTTAAGGAAAACACGAATCACGCCTTGTTTGTCATCTTCGATATATTCTACATCGCGTACAAAACCTTCACGTTTCAAGATTTCAGCGATATCACGTTTGATTTTTGACGCAGGCACTTCTAAGCTTTCATGTTTAACCATGTTTGCATTACGAATGCGCGTTAGAAAATCTGCAATTGGATCTGTCATGACCATTGAACTATTTACCTCCTTTATGCGAGTTTACTTGTTTACCAGCTAGCTTTCTTCACGCCGGGAATTTGACCTTTATAGGCAAGTTCGCGGAAGCAAATACGGCAAAGATGAAATTTACGATAAACTGAATGTGGACGTCCGCAACGTTCACAACGAGTATACGCTTGTGTTGAATGTTTGGCAGGGCGTTTGTTTTTAGCAATCATTGATTTTTTAGCCACGTAGTTCGCCTCCTTTTATTATTTTTGGAATGGCATACCTAATTGTGTCAACAATTCACGAGATTCTTCATCTGTGTTTGCTGTAGTTACAATAACGATGTCCATACCGCGTACTTTATCTACTAAATCATAATCAACTTCTGGGAAGATTAATTGTTCTTTAACACCTAAAGTATAGTTACCACGTCCGTCAAAAGCTTTTTTGCTTACTCCGTGGAAATCACGTACACGAGGTAGAGAAACAGATACTAATTTATCTAAAAATTCGTACATTCTTTCTCCGCGTAAAGTAACTTTCGCACCGATTGGCATGCCTTCACGTAAACGGAAACCAGCGATTGATTTCTTAGCTTTCGTGATCAATGGTTTTTGACCTGTGATCAATGCTAATTCTTCAACTGCTTTATCTAAATTTTTTGCGTTTGAAACAGCGTCGCCCACACCCATGTTAATAACGATCTTATCAACTTTTGGTGTTTGCATAACTGAACTATAATTAAATTTTTCCACTAATGCTGGAGTAATTTCTTTAATATATTTTTCTTTCAGGCGGTTCATTTAGTAAGCCCCTCCTTCCTTTTAATCTATTTATCTAAGACTTCACCGGTTTTTTTAGAAACACGGACTTTTTTACCATCGACTTCTTTGTAACCTACACGACCAGCTACACCTGTTCCGTCAATCACCATTACATTAGAAACATGAATCGGCGCTTCGACTTCTAGGATTCCGCCTTGCGGCGCTGCTTGATTTGGTTTTTGGTGTTTTTTCATGATGTTAACACCTTCAACGATGACTTTGTCTTTTTTAGGAAACGCTGCTAATACAACGCCCTCTTTATTCTTGTCTTTGCCAGTGATAATTTTCACTTTATCGCCTTTTTTAACAAACATTACTGTTTCGCACCTCCTTTGATACGTGTCCTGATTATAATACTTCTGGTGCTAGAGAAACGATCTTCATGAAGTTGTTTTCACGTAATTCACGTGCAACAGGACCGAAGATACGAGTTCCACGCGGGCTCTTATCATCACGAATAATTACAGCAGCATTTTCATCAAATTTAATGTATGAACCGTCTGTACGACGAGCTCCTGATTTAGTACGAACGATAACGGCTTTTACGACTTCACCTTTTTTGACAACCCCACCTGGCGTTGCTTGTTTAACCGTAGCAACAATCACGTCACCAATGTTAGCAGTTTTACGTCCAGAACCACCTAGTACTTTAATCGTTAAGATTTCACGAGCACCTGAGTTATCTGCGACTTTTAATCGGCTTTCTTGTTGGATCACGATGTGTATCCCCCTTTCAGATTTTATGTTTCAATCTATATAGGAAAATCTCGTTTTTATTAGATGACAACTGCTTCTTCGACTACCTCTAGTAAACGGAAACGTTTTGTAGCTGATAATGGACGAGTTTCCATGATTCTTACGATGTCTCCAACTTTTGCAGTGTTGTTTTCATCATGAGCTTTGTATTTCTTAGAATATTTCATACGTTTACCGTAAATAGGATGGTTTTTCTTTGTTTCTACGACAACAGTGATAGTTTTATCCATCTTATCTGAAACAACACGACCTTGGTAAACTTTGCGTTGATTTCTTTCTTCAGTCATACGCGTTTGGCCTCCTTCCACTATTAGTTAGCTTGTTCACGCAATACTGTTTTGATGCGTGCAATCGATTGACGTACTTCTTTAATACGTGCAGTGTTTTCTAATTGACCTGTTGCTAGTTGGAATCTAAGATTAAATAGTTCTTCTTTGAATTGCTTTTCTTTTTCAAGCATTTCGGCAGTGGTTAATTCTCTGATTTCTTTAACCTTCATTCGATTCACCACCCATTTCCTCACGTTTTACAATTTTGGTTTTCACCGGTAATTTGTGGGATGCAAGGCGAAGTGCTTCACGAGCTACTTCTTCAGGTACGCCTGCGATTTCAAACATGATCTTGCCACGTTTAACTGGTGAAACCCAGCCTTCAGGAGCCCCTTTACCTTTACCCATACGAACACCAATTGCTTTACTTGTGTATGATTTGTGAGGGAAAATTTTAATCCATACTTTCCCGCCACGTTTCATATAACGAGTCATAGCAATACGGGCAGCTTCGATTTGACGGTTAGTAATCCAGTGAGATTCAGTTGCTTGTAAACCCCATTCACCAAATGCTACTTCTTTTCCGCCTTTGGCTTCACCACGCATTTTACCTCTAAATTCACGACGGTGTTTTACACGTTTAGGTACTAACATGATTATTTCCCTCCTTTCTCAGTGTTTTTTTTTGTTGGAAGAATTTCTCCACGGTAAATCCACACTTTAACTCCTAATTTTCCGTAAGTTGTGTCTGCTTCTTCCCATGCGTAATCAATATCAGCACGCAAAGTGTGAAGTGGAACTGTACCTTCAGAGTAACCTTCTGAACGAGCGATATCAGCACCGTTTAAACGACCTGATACTTGTGTTTTGATACCTTTAGCGCCTGAACGCATAGTGCGTTGGATCGCTTGTTTTTGAGCACGACGGAAAGCAACACGGTTTTCTAATTGACGTGCAATTCCTTCGCCTACTAATTTTGCATCTAAATCTGGTTTTTTGATTTCAATGATGTTGATATGAACTCTTTTACCAGTTAGTGAATTTAATGATTTTCTTAGGTTTTCGACTTCAGATCCGCCTTTACCGATAACCATACCTGGTTTAGCTGTGTGGATTGAAATGTTCACACGATTTGCAGCGCGCTCGATCTCAATTGTAGACACAGCGGCATCAGCAAGTTTTGTCGCGATAAATTTACGGATTCTTAAATCTTCGTGTAAGAACTCAGCATACTCTTTTTCAGCATACCATTTTGCATCCCAGTCGCGGATGATGCCTACACGCATTCCAATTGGATGTACTTTTTGACCCACTGATTGTCCCTCCTCTTAATCTTTTAAGGTTCGGTCGTCACTATCTTTTAATACTCAGTATCAAAGATAATGATCCTCCTCTTATTAAGTGACGTCTGTTTAAAAACAGATTATTTTTCTGATACGACTACTGTAAGATGACTTGTACGTTTGTTAATTGGTGATGCTGAACCTTTTGCACGTGGACGGAAGCGTTTCATTGTTGGTCCTTCGTTGACAAATGCTTCAGATACTACTAAGTTTTCAACGTCTAAGTCAAAGTTATTTTCTGCGTTAGCAACTGCTGACATTAAAACTTTTTCAATGATTCCAGCAGATTTGTTTGGCATGAATTTCAAGATAGAAATTGCATCCGCAACGCTTTTACCTCTGATAAGATCGATTACTAAACGGGCTTTACGAGGTGAAGTGCGAACTGTTTTTGCAGTTGCCTTAGCTGATGTAATTTGTTCTGACATTTGCATTTCCTCCCCTCAAAATTAACGTCTAGTTTTCTTATCGTCGGCTCCGTGGCCACGATAAGTTCTAGTTGGTGCAAATTCACCTAATTTATGTCCTACCATGTCTTCTTGGATGTATACAGGAACGTGTTTACGTCCATCATATACGGCAATTGTAAATCCAACGAATGTTGGAAAAATTGTAGAACGGCGAGACCAAGTTTTAATTACTTTCTTCTTTTCGGCACCTTGTTGAGCTTCTACTTTTTTCATTAAATGCTCATCAGCGAAAGGTCCTTTTTTCAAACTACGACCCATGGTGAACCTCCTCTCAAAATGTACGACACATGGTCAAAAAAATTATTTAGTACGACGACGAACAATAAGTTTGTCTGATTTAGCTTTTTTGTTACGAGTTTTCAAGCCGATAGCTGGTTGACCCCAAGGTGATACTGGAGCTTTACGTCCAATCGGTTGTTTCCCTTCACCACCACCGTGTGGGTGATCGTTCGGGTTCATTACGCTACCACGAACTGTTGGGCGTTTACGCATCCAACGAGAGCGGCCAGCTTTACCAATGTTGATTAATTCGTGTTGTTCGTTACCAACAGCACCGATAGTTGCACGGCAAGTTGCTAAAATCATACGAACTTCACCAGAGTTCAAACGGATTAATACGTATTTGCCTTCTTTACCAAGTACTTGTGCACTTGTTCCAGCAGAACGGATCAATTGACCGCCTTTACCAGGTTTCATTTCAATGTTATGAACAACAGTACCTACTGGAATATTTTCCAATGGTAATGCGTTCCCTACTTTAATATCTGCTTCAGTACCGGAAACAAGGCGCATGCCTACTTCCAATCCTTTTGGTGCTAGAATATATGCTTTGATTCCATCTTCGTAATGTACTAACGCGATGTTAGCAGAACGGTTTGGATCATACTCGATAGTTTTGACAACCGCTACAACGTTATCTTTATTACGTTTGAAGTCGATCATACGGTATTGACGTTTGTGACCGCCACCTTGATGACGAACTGTAATACGACCATTGTTGTTACGACCGGCATGATTTTTTAATGGCGCCAACAACGATTTTTCAGGTGTTGATGTCGTGATTTCAGCAAAATCAGATGCTGTCATATTACGACGGCCATTTGTGGTAGGTTTATACTTTTTAATCGCCACGTCTTTTTCCCTCCCATTTAATAGTTAACATGGACTGCTTATTCAGCAGCATCGAAAATTTGAATTTCTTTTGAATCATCTGTTAATGTCACAACAGCTTTGCGACGTTTTTTTGTGTAACCAGCGTGTTTACCCATACGTTTAAATTTAGGGCGCACGTTAATGATGTTTACGTTTTTAACTTTAACATCAAATGCTGCTACAACAGCTTGTTTTACTAAAGTTTTGTTCGCACGAGTGTCCACTTCGAAAGTGTATTTCTTTTCGTCCATAGCAAGCATGGATTTTTCAGTGATCACTGGGCGTTTGATTACGTCTAGTAAGTTCATTATGCAAGCACCTCCTCAATTTGAGTAAGAGCAGTTTGTGTTGCCAATACTTTAGTATTAGAAACGATATCTAAAACACTTACGTTATCAGAAGTTACTACAGAAACGTTTGGTAGATTACGTGCAGACAATGCTGCAAAATCATTTCCTGTTTCTAAAACAACTAATACTTTCGTATCAATAGATAAGTTAGTTAAAACTTGTTTGAATTCTTTTGTTTTTGGTGCATCAAAGCCTAACGCTTCAACTGCTACCAAGTTGTTTTCAGCAACTTTATCTGACAATACAGATTTCATTGCTAAACGACGAACTTTTTTAGGAAGTTTGTAGCTGTAAGAACGCGGTGTTGGTCCGAAGACTACGCCACCTCCACGCCATTGTGGTGAACGAATTGACCCTTGACGAGCACGACCAGTTCCTTTTTGGCGCCATGGTTTACGGCCGCCGCCACGAACTTCTCCGCGGTTTTTTACTGAGTGTGTACCTTGTCTTAATGAAGCACGTTGCATGATGATTGCATCGTAGACAACTGTTTCATTCGGTTCGATTCCGAAAATCTCTTCGTTTAAAGTGATTTCACCATTTTGAGTTCCATCTTGTTTAAATAATGCTACATTCGGCATTCCTTAGTTCCTCCTTTCCCTACGCTTATTTAGCTTTCACAGCTGATTTGATTGTGATTAATGATTTTTTCGCTCCAGGAATGTTACCTTTGATCATGATTACATTTCTTTCAGCGTCCACTTTAACAATTTCAAGGTTTTGAATTGTTACGCGGTTACCACCCATACGGCCGGCAAGTTTTTTATTTTTAAATACACGGTTAGGTGCAACTGGACCCATTGACCCAGGACGACGGTGGTAACGAGATCCGTGACTCATTGGTCCGCGGCTTTGTCCGTGACGTTTGATAACGCCTTGGAATCCTTTACCTTTCGAAGTTCCTGTAACATCAATAATGTCTCCTGCTTGGAAAACATCTACCTTAATTTCTTTACCTACTTCATATTCTCCTAGCTCAACATTTTTGAATTCCTTAATGAAGCGCTTAGGAGCCGTGTTTGCTTTTGCAACATGACCTTTCGCAGGTTTGTTCGCTAATACTTCACGTTTGTCTTGGTAACCGATTTGGATTGCTTCGTATCCGTCAGTCTCAACAGTTTTTACTTGCAAAACTACGTTTGGCGTAGCTTCAACTACTGTTACTGGAATTAATTCACCAGACTCAGTAAAGATTTGTGTCATTCCCACTTTTTTTCCTAAGATTCCTTTGGTCATGAGTACACCTCCATCATCTTGATTTTATAGTTTGATTTCAATATTCACACCAGATGGTAAGTCAAGCTTCATTAAAGCATCAACTGTTTTTGGTGTTGGGTTCACAATGTCGATTAGACGTTTGTGCGTACGCATTTCGAATTGTTCGCGTGAATCTTTGTATTTATGAGTCGCACGAATAACTGTGTAAAGCGAGCGTTCTGTTGGTAATGGAATTGGTCCTGATACGTCAGCTCCAGTTCTTTTTGCTGTTTCCACAATTTTATCCGCTGATTGATCTAAAATACGGTGTTCATACGCTTTTAAACGGATACGAATTTTTTGTTTTGCCATCTTGTTCCCTCCTTCGCCTATTTTGAAAGTAGACATAGCTCCACGAAAATTTTTCCGTCACGCTCGTTCGTGGCAAAGCGTCCGGGCGTGTCGCAACCTCTCGTTTCTTAGCCGGTAGACCAAAAGCTTGATTTACCAATGCTTTTTACACTTCTATAAATAGCACCTTTGTCATTATATTATAGAAACATAGTAATAGCAAGGTTTTTTTCAGAAAAAAGTCATTTTTTTATTGCAAGCATTTTCTTGAAAATTATTTTCTTATATTCAAATAATTTAATCAACCAACTTAATCCATTATATATAGAAGAAAAAAGATTTTAGCGTCTCCCCTCTTTTTGTTTTATCTATTTTAAGATCAAAAAAAGTCGAAGGGAAATCCCTTCGACTTACGTCCGAGTACGCCGATGTTTTACGTCGGTTTTGTTACTTTATATTCATCTGTAATTATTTAGTAATTTCAGAAACAACGCCTGAACCAACAGTACGTCCGCCTTCACGAATAGAGAAACGAGTTCCGTCTTCGATAGCGATTGGGTGGATTAATTCAACGTCCATTGCAACGTTATCACCAGGCATTACCATTTCAGTACCTTCTGGTAATTCAACTACACCAGTTACGTCAGTTGTACGGAAGTAGAACTGAGGACGGTAGTTTGTGAAGAATGGAGTGTGACGTCCGCCTTCTTCTTTTGATAAAACATAAACTTCAGCTTTAAATTTTGTGTGTGGAGTAATTGAAGCAGGTTTTGCCAATACTTGTCCACGTTCGATATCTTCACGGGCTACACCACGTAATAAAGCACCGATGTTATCGCCAGCTTCAGCGTAGTCTAACAATTTACGGAACATTTCAACACCAGTAACTGTTGTTTTAGCAGTATCTTCTTTAATACCAACGATTTCGATTTCGTCACCAACGCGAACTTCTCCACGTTCAACACGGCCTGTAGCAACAGTACCACGTCCAGTGATTGAGAATACGTCTTCGACTGGCATCATGAATGGTTTGTCAGTATCACGAGTTGGAGTTGGGATGTACTCATCAACTGCAGCCATTAATTCCATGATTTTTTCTTCGTATGAAGCGTCGCCTTCTAATGCTTTCAAAGCAGAACCAGCGATAACAGGAGTGTCGTCACCTGGGAAGTCATATTCAGATAATAAATCACGAACTTCCATTTCTACTAATTCTAATAATTCTTCATCATCTACCATATCCATTTTGTTTAAGAAAACAACGATGTATGGTACACCAACGTTACGTGATAACAAGATGTGCTCACGAGTTTGAGGCATAGGACCATCAGCAGCAGATACTACTAAGATAGCTCCATCCATTTGTGCAGCACCAGTGATCATGTTTTTAACGTAATCCGCGTGTCCTGGGCAATCCACGTGGGCATAGTGACGAGCATCAGTTTCATACTCGATGTGAGAAGTGTTGATTGTGATACCACGTTCTTTTTCTTCTGGAGCGTTATCGATATCAGCATAGTTTTGAGCTTCACCGCCACCGTGTTTAGCTAACACAGTTGCGATTGCAGCAGTTAATGTAGTTTTACCATGGTCAACGTGTCCAATAGTACCAATGTTTACATGGGGTTTAGAACGGTCAAATTTTTCTTTAGCCATTTTAAATGTTCCTCCTAAAATATATAAATTTTATTTTTATTTGATAGATAGTTTTACAGCTACCTGATCATCTTTTATTATTCTAACTGAAATCCGCAGAAAATCCTAGTCATAAATAAGCATGTACTTATTTCTTAACTATTATGCGTTGTTTCCGCCATTTTTCTTGATGATTTCTTCTTGTACAGATTTTGGTACATCTTCATAGTGGTCAAAGACCATCATAAACGTACCGCGACCTTGTGTTGCTGAACGTAATGTTGTAGCGTAACCGAACATTTCAGCTAGAGGCACCATCGCATTAACGATTTGTGAGTTACCGTGCGCTTCCATACCTTCAACACGTCCACGACGACTTGTAACGTGTCCCATGATATCGCCTAAGTAATCTTCTGGTACAGTGATCGTTACTTTCATCATTGGTTCTAAGATAACTGGGTTAGCTTTCTTAGCAGCCGCACGTAGTGCCATAGAAGCAGCTACACGGAATGCTGTTTCATTTGAATCGACATCATGGTATGAACCATCGTAAAGTTTTGCTTTAATATCCACTAATGGATATCCAGCAAGAACACCGTTGTTCATAGATTCTGCCAAGCCTTTTTCAACCGCTGGGATGTATTCACGAGGAACCACACCACCGACGATGGCATTTTCAAATTCAAACCCTTTTCCTTCTTCGTTTGGTGTAAATTCAACCCAGACATGTCCGTATTGACCTTTACCACCAGACTGACGTACAAACTTACCTTCTGCCTGAGTTAAAGGTGCACGGAAAGTTTCACGGTATGATACTTGTGGAGCACCAACGTTAGCTTCAACCTTGAACTCACGTCTCATACGGTCTACTAATACGTCTAAGTGCAATTCACCCATACCAGAGATAACTGTTTCACCAGTTTCAACGTTTGTTTCAACGCGGAATGATGGATCTTCTTCTGCAAGTTTTTGCAAAGCAATCCCCATTTTATCTTGGTCGGCTTTTGATTTAGGTTCAACAGCTACTTGGATAACCGGTTCTGGGAACTCGATTGATTCAAGAATAACTGGCGCATCCATCGCACATAAAGTATCACCAGTTGTTGTATCTTTCAATCCAACCGCTGCTGCGATATCGCCTGAGAAGACTTTATCGATTTCTTTACGAGTATTTGCATGCATTTGTAGAATACGACCGATACGTTCTTTTTTGTCTTTAGAAGCGTTCAATACGTATGAACCACTTTCAAGGACACCAGAATAGACACGGAAGAATGTTAGACGACCTACGAATGGGTCAGTCATAACTTTAAATGCTAATGAAGCAAAAGGAGCTTCGTCATCTGCAGGACGAGTTGTTTCTTCGTCTGTTTTTGTGTCGATTCCTTTGATTGCTTCGATATCTAATGGTGATGGTAAGTAATCAAGAACTGCATCAAGCATTAATTGAACACCTTTATTTTTAAAGGCAGAACCAGCCATTACTGGGAAGAATTCAACGTTGATCGTTGCTTGGCGGATACCCGCTTTTAATTCTTCGATTGTAATTTCTTCACCATCAAGATATTTCATCATTAGGTCTTCATCTGTTTCAGCTACTGCTTCAACTAATTTTTCACGCCATTCAACTGCTTGTTCCATATATTCTTCTGGAATTTCAGTTTCTTGAATGTCTGTACCTAAGTCGTTTGTATAGATTTCAGCTTTCATCGTAATTAAATCGATGATCCCTGTAAAGCTATCTTCTGAACCAATTGGTAATTGGATTGGATGAGCATTTGCTTGTAAACGATCATGTAATGAGTTTACAGAGTATAAGAAATCCGCACCGATTTTATCCATTTTATTACAGAAAACAACACGAGGAACTTTATATTCAGTTGCTTGACGCCAAACTGTTTCTGTTTGAGGCTCCACACCTGATTGTGAATCAAGAACGGTTACAGCACCATCTAATACACGTAACGAACGTTGAACTTCAATAGTGAAATCCACATGTCCTGGTGTATCAATGATATTTACTCGGTAACCTTTCCATTCTGCAGTTGTTGCAGCAGATGTGATGGTAATACCACGTTCTTGTTCTTGTTCCATCCAGTCCATTTGTGAAGCACCTTCGTGCGTTTCACCAATTTTATGGATTTTACCAGTATAGTATAAGATACGCTCTGTTGTTGTTGTTTTACCAGCATCAACGTGAGCCATAATACCGATATTACGAGTGTTTTCTAACGAAAATTCTCTTGCCATTTTAGGTTGATCTCCTCTCTTTATTTAAATCGATTGTAAAGTGACTGTCTGTTGTAAAGTTAAATTACATACAGAGAGGATTTTACCAACGATAATGTGCAAACGCACGGTTAGCGTCAGCCATTTTGTGAGTATCTTCACGTTTTTTAACTGAAGCGCCAGTGTTATTGGCTGCATCCATGATTTCTTTCGCTAGACGTTGTTCCATTGTATGTTCACCGCGTAGGCGAGCATAATTAACAACCCAACGTAAACCTAAAGTTGTACGACGTTCTGGACGAACTTCAACTGGTACTTGGTAGTTAGAACCCCCAACACGGCGAGCTTTTACTTCTAAGACAGGCATAACGTTTTTCATTGCTTGTTCGAAAACTTCCAATGGATCGTTACCTGTAGATTCTTTGATGATATCAAATGAATTATAGATAATATTAGCAGCAATCCCGCGTTTTCCATCAACCATTACACGGTTAATCAAGCGAGTTACTAATTTTGAGTTATAAATTGGATCTGGTAAAACATCGCGTTTTGTAACAGGACCTTTACGTGGCATCCGTAACTCCTCCTTCCGAAAATTCTTTATTGTATAACACCTTAGTGATTGTCAAATTATTTAGCTGCTTTAGGCATTTTAGTACCATATTTAGAGCGGCTTTGTTTACGATCTGTAACACCAGCTGTATCAAGCGCACCACGTACGATATGATAACGTACCCCTGGTAAATCTTTTACACGTCCACCGCGTAATAGTACCACGCTATGTTCTTGTAAGTTATGACCAATACCTGGGATATAAGCTGTTACTTCGATTAAGTTAGACAAACGAACACGGGCATATTTACGTAAAGCCGAGTTAGGTTTTTTAGGTGTCATTGTTCCCACACGAGTACAAACCCCACGCTTTTGTGGTGAGTTTACGTTTGTTTGGGCTTTCTTAAAACTATTATATCCTTTGTTCAACGCTGGTGAATTAGATTTCTCCACCTTTGATTTACGAGGTTTACGTACTAATTGATTAATTGTAGGCATTCCTTGTTTCCTCCTTCCTCATTTCGCATCTAGTTCCACACATCCAGGTGGTTCTTTTTTAGCGATAAAAAATAATGCAATCTCTGCACTCATTATCAAATATGCTTCGATAGACAGTCAGCACGTCTCCAACGAGAGACCTGTAGATAAAGCACCTTTGCTAGGATAGCACGATAATACGGGTATGTCAACCACTTGTCAGCTTTTTTCTAGTAAAATGAGGATTTTTTTTACTTCTTTATTTAAGTTAGCATTTATATAGAAGAAAATCGACATTTCCATAAATCATTCTATCTTTTTTTTTTGTTTAACGGTACAATATCTTTGATTATTTGAAAGGGGCAAACAAACGGATGAATCTTAAACAAATGGCAGGAATCGAAGCAGCAAAATATGTAGAAGATGGTATGATTGTCGGTCTTGGTACTGGATCTACGGCAAAATTCATGGTAGATGAAATCGGGCGACGTGTAAAAGAGGAAGGCTTATCGATCGTAGGTGTCACGACATCAAAAGAAACTGAGCGTCAAGCACAAGCACTAGGTATCCCTTTAAAAGGGATTGATGAGGTTCCTTACGTTGACCTGACAATCGATGGCGCTGATGAGATCAGTGAAGATTTCCAAGGAATCAAAGGCGGCGGTGCAGCTTTACTATTTGAAAAGATTGTAGCAACCTACTCAAAAAAATGTATTTGGATTGTTGATGAATCAAAACTTGTAAAAAAACTTGGCAAATTCCCTTTACCTGTTGAAGTCGTTCCATACGGCAGCAAACAATTAGTACGTTTATTTGAAGAAAAAGGCTATTCACCCATTTTACGCACAACAACTGATGGTGAAACGCTAATTACAGATGGCGGTCATTACATCATTGATCTTCATTTAGAAAAAATCGATGACCCTATTGCTCTTGGAGCTTATTTAGATCAGTTAGTCGGTGTAGTTGAGCATGGTCTATTTCTTCAAATCGTTTCAACTGTGATTGTAGGTGGCGAGGCTGGTCCTAAGACGATCCATGTCCCAAATTAAAAAATATTTGAATCTGATTTGAAAAAGAACAAAAAGATTAAAATTAGATAAAAAAACAACTATCATTTCGTTCGTTTTTATGCTACATTTTTAGTATTCAATTTTACTTTTGTACTAGAAAGGACGAACGATGAAAATAATTGGTTATGCGCGTACAACAATTACTGACGACGATCTTGATACTCAAATCAAGGTGCTGTCTGATTACGGCTGTGATCACATCTATCAAGAATCTTTTGACGTCACAAATGATACTCACGTTATTTCTGAGCTAGAGACTGTTCTCAACAGTTTGGCTGCTGGTGATACGTTAGTCATTTGCCGATTGAACCGTTTAGGTCGTTCAACTCGACAACTCACAGAGTTAACCCAAACCTTCAAAGGTTCAGGTATTCATTTGGTCAGCCTTGATGAAGAAATCGATACTCGTGATCCGATGGGCAAAATTTATTTTAAGTTGATGGACGGTTTAGCTGCGATGGAATGTGATTTAATCAAAGAACGAACCTTAATTGGCTTAAATAACGCTCGAAAAAACGGGAAAATCGGCGGACGCCCAAAGATAGATGTACGTACTATAAAAAAAATCCGTCATTTGTACCATGAAAAGAAAGAAACAATTCAGTTTATTTCTTCAAAATGTAATGTTTCTGTGGGAACTTGCTACAAATACATCAATTTATCCGAAACAGAACTTGCCAAGCTTTCTCAGTAGTAACCCAGATACGGTAGACTGCAGCTAAAAATGCTGCGGTCTCTTTTATTTAGATTCTTTCCTATAGCGATAGCTTACTTTAGATAATTACCCATTTCACTAATTTACAATGGAAATCTATTTTAAAACGGTGTACAATAGAAAAGGAAATGAAAGTTTCAGAAACTACAACTCAAAGGAGAGCTATACATGCCAAAATTAGTATTTTCTCGTCATGGACTTAGTGAATGGAATGCATTGAATCAATTTACTGGATGGGCTGACGTAGATTTAGCACCAGAAGGTGTTGAAGAAGCAATCGAAGGCGGACGCAAAATCAAAGAAGCTGGAATTGAATTTGATGTAGCCTATACTTCTGTATTAACTCGTGCTATCAAAACATGTAACTTACTTTTAGAACATTCAGATCAACTATGGGTTCCTCAAATCAAATCTTGGCGTTTAAACGAACGTCACTATGGTAAATTACAAGGTTTAAACAAAAAAGAAACTGCTGAAAAATATGGAGATGACCAAGTACACATTTGGCGTCGTTCTTACGATACATTACCTCCATTGATGGATGCAAATGATGAAGGATCAGCTGCAAACGATCGTCGTTATGCAATGCTAGATCAACGTGATGTACCAGGCGGAGAAAACTTAAAAGTAACGCTAGAACGTGCATTACCATTCTGGCAAGATCAAATCGCTCCTGCTTTACTTGACAACAAAACTGTCTTAGTAGCAGCTCACGGTAACTCTTTACGTGCTTTAGCAAAACATATCGAAGGTATTTCAGATGAAGATATCATGGATCTTGAAATCCCAACAGGTCAACCACTTGTTTATGAATTAAACGATGACTTAACAGTAGCGAAGAAATACTACTTATAATAAAGTAAGACCGCTGAAACAATCCAGTTTCAGCGGTCTTTTTTTATTTTTCTAAACTTTCTTTTAAGCGATCAAGCCAACTAGAGATACCTTCGCGCTGTGTTACAAATTCAAAATCAGACATGTTATAGTGAACATAATATCGTCTGTCTACAAAACGCACCATGATCGAAGATCTTACTTCCTCCTCTAGTGCATCTTTTTGTAACTCTTCACGGTAAAATATCCAACTTGTTGCTAGAACATCAGTAGATCCCTTTAAATCCGTTTGAACAATTTGATTGATTGTTTCTATTAAATCGTTTTGTTCTATATTCTTAAAATAAGCGTACCAAAGTGTCCGGTTTCCGGAATATGTTTCATCAAATAACTTCTTCATAGGATCTTTCCTCTTCTCAAGTCATTTTTTGTTAAACAAAACTAGATTCTGTCAAACAGTCACGGTAGATCGCTTCAACATCGGATTCAGTTAACGGAACAAACGCATCTGTTTTGATCGTACTATGTGCCACTGCTTGTTTCGCCATTTCTTCAAATTTTTCCTCATCGATCCCAACTGCTAGTAATGTCATCGGAATGTCGCACGCTTTGAAGAAATCATAAGTTGCTTGAATCCCTTTTTTCGCCGCAAGCATTGGATCCTTCTCAACGATTCCCCACACATTATGGGCAAACTGAGCAAATTTAGCGACCGTTTGTTCCGAAAGTACATAATTCATCCAACGTGGTGTTAAGATAGCCAAACCGATTCCATGAGTAATATCATAAAAAGCACTTAGCTCATGCTCCATTGCATGACAGGACCAAACACCGTGCTTCCCGTTTCTTGTCAAACCATTCAGTGCTAAGCTGCTTGACCACATCAAATTAGCACGGGCGTCATAATCATCAGGTGTAACAAGTGCAATTGGACAATTTTTAATCACTGCACGCATCAAGCCTTCTGAAACAAAATCTTGAACGTTAGTACCTTCTGTTACATTAAAGTAACTTTCAAACAAATGACTTAAGATATCAGCAGAACCAGCTGCTGTTTGATACGCTGGTACCGTAAAAGTTGTTGTTGGATCTAAGAAAGAAACTTTTGGCATCATCGCAGGACCACCAACACCTAGTTTTTGATTCGTTGCTAAGTTTGTGATCACTGCCCCTGCATTCATCTCACTACCTGTTGCAGCTAATGTTAAAATCGTAACTATCGGTAAAGCGTCCCCTTGGAACCCTTTTCGTCCAGCAATGACTGTCCACGGGTCTTCTTCACTATAGAAACCCGCCGCAACCACTTTGGCACAATCGATCGTTGACCCGCCACCAACAGCTAAGATCACATCTACATCATGTTCACGACATAATGCCACGCCATGACAAACCGTTTCGATACGAGGATTTGGTTCAACGCCACTTAATTCCACAACTTTATTTTTATTTTGTCCAAGCAAACCGATCACTTGATCGTACAACCCGTTTCTTTTAATACTTCCACCACCATAAACTAACAATACATTTTTGCCATAAACATTCAATACATCTGTTAGTTCTGTTGTTAAACGATCTTTTCCAAAACGAATATCTGTCGGTACGTAAAATCTAAAATTATCCAATTGTTCTTCCTCCATTCAAATTAGGGTTCTTACTCTATGATAGTCCATCAAAAAAGAGTGTCAAGAAAAACAGTCACTCGATTAAATCGAGGTATAAAAACAGCTCCGTCTAGAATCAGGAGCTGTTTTACTAACTATTATCATTAATTGTTGATTGCTGTTTCAAGACCAACTTGGATCATATCGTTAAAGGTTGTTTGGCGTTCTTCAGCAGTTGTTTCTTCACCAGTTACCAAACTGTCACTAACGGTCATGATTGCTAAGGCTTGCACATCAAATTTAGCTGCTAAATAATATAAGGCTGCAGCTTCCATTTCAATTGCTAAAACACCTAATTTACCTAATTCAAACACACCATCCATGCTATCTTTGTAGAAAACATCATCTGACAACACGTTTCCTACATGCGTAACAAAACCTTTTTCTTTCGCTGTTGTATATGATTTCAACAGCAAATCAAAATCAGCAATCTGCGGGAAATCGTACTTAGGAAAATCATTACGGATCATTGATGACGACGTTGCGGCTGCTTGTGCAATCACCAAATCTCTAACATTAACTTTCTCAGAAATAGAACCACAGGTACCCACACGAATCAATTTTTTCACATCATACGAATTGATCAATTCATGCGCATAAATAGTAGCTGAAGGCATCCCCATTCCTGTTCCTTGAACAGAAACTCGTTCACCTTTATATGTCCCTGTGTAACCTAACATTCCTCTAACTTGATTGTAGCAAACTGGGTTTTCTAAAAATGTTTCAGCAATATATTTTGCGCGTAATGGATCTCCTGGCAGTAAAATTTTATCTGCGATTTCACCTGGTTTTGCTTCGATATGAATACTCATACTTTTTCTCCTTTAATCATACAGTTTATAATGCAGCTAATGCCGCTTTAACTAATTCTTTAAATTGCCCTTTTACACGTTCTGTTGTTTTAACAACTTCTGCATGGTTTAAACTACTTTGCATACCCGCAGCTAAGTTAGTAATACATGAGATTCCCAGAACTTTCAACCCACTATGAGCTGCAACAATAACTTCTGAAACGGTCGACATCCCCACCGCATCTGCTCCCATTACACGAGACATCCGGATTTCAGCAGGTGTTTCGTAGGTTGGACCAGAAAAGCCCATATAAACACCTTCCTGCAATGGTACATTTTGCGTTTTCGCTACTTTTCTTGCTACCTCAGCATATTCTGGCGTATATGCATGGCTCATATCTGGGAAACGAGGACCCATTTCGTCATCGTTCTCACCAATCAACGGATTATCGAAAGTGAAGTTGATATGATCTGTAATCAGCATCAAATTCCCTGGTGTAAAGTTCTCATTCACTCCACCAGCAGCGTTCGTTACAATAATAGAATGCGCTCCAATCGCCGCCATCATACGAACTGGATACGTCACAGTTTGCATTGAATGACCTTCGTAATAGTGGAAACGACCTTGCATTGCTAACACTTTTTTCCCTGAAAGTGTACCATAAACTAATTTACCTGCATGACCAACAACAGCAGAAACAGCAAAGTGAGGAATTTCAGAAAACGGGATAGCAATCGCATCTTCTATTTCATCTGCTAATTCACCTAATCCTGAACCTAAGATCAAGCCAAATTCTACTTCTTTAATTCCTTTTTCTTTTAAAAAACTAGTTGTCTCTTTTAACATTTCACTTAGTTTTGTCATCATTTCTCTCCTATACCAGTTTATTTAAGAAGCTTTCGCCATTTTCAGTTTTTGGAACAGCAAAGTTTTCAGCCACCGTTGCTGAGATATCTGCATAATGACCTTGTGCCAAACTACCTTGTCCATTCATTTTTTTGCTGTAAACTAATAATGGAACATACTCTCTAGTGTGGTCAGTCCCAGGGAATGTTGGATCATTTCCGTGGTCAGCTGTGATCATTAATAAATCATCGTCTTCCATCGCGTCAATAATTTCTGGCAATCTTAAATCAAAGGCTTCGATTGCATGTGCATATCCTACTACATCACGGCGATGACCGTATAACGCATCAAAATCAACTAAGTTCGTAAAACTTAATCCTTCAAAATCGAGTTTCATTACGTTAAGCAATTGATCGACACCATCCATATTACTTTTCGTGCGAACAGAGTCTGTGATCCCTTGACCGTTGAAAATATCATTGATTTTTCCAACAGCAATCACTTCTTTCCCGTTATCTTTCAATGAATCTAGAACTGTTTGACCAAATGGATCTAAAGCATAATCATGGCGATTACTTGTTCTAGTAAAATTACCTGGTTCACCAAGATACGGACGAGCGATGATACGTCCAATCATATAAGGCTCGTCTTTGGTAATATCACGAACATACTGACAAATACGGTATAATTCTTCCAAAGGAATGATCTCTTCATGCGCTGCGATTTGCAAGACTGGATCAGCTGATGTGTAAACGATCAAATCACCTGTTTCCATTTGATGTGGACCGAAATCGTCAATCACGGCTGTTCCGCTATATGGTTTATTACAAACGATTTTACGCCCTGAAAATTCTTCGATTTGTTTTAATAATTCTTCTGGAAATCCATCTGGAAATACACGGAAAGGTTTTTGAATATTCAAGCCCATGATCTCCCAATGTCCTGTCATCGTATCTTTACCTACTGAAATTTCTTCTAATTTTGTTGCATAGCCTTTGTGATCCGCAACAGCTTCTACATTATGCAAAGGCGCGATCGTTCCTAGACCTAGATTTTCTAAATTGGGAATCGTCAAACCTGCTTCTTTAGCGATATGACCTAACGTATCACTACCGACATCACCAAATTTTTCAGCATCAGGCGCTTCTCCGATCCCAACTGAATCCATTACTACTAAATGCACACGTTTAAACATAACCATCCTTCTTTCTTTACTATTGTTTTAAAAGCTTTACCCGTTTATCCTGTAAAACTAGCATGATAATTATTATAAAAAGGGCATGACTTAAGATAACTTCCCATAGCCCGCCCTTTTATACTAAATTTATTTATTTTGATTTGATATAATTCTTCCCAATAGCTTTTGGACCAGATGCTTTTCCTAAGAAAACGACCAGTACGATAATGGTCAATACATACGGTGCCGCTTGTAAATAAACAGCTGGTATCGATGAAATCACTGGTAAGTTTGAGCCAGCAATACTGATGTTTTGCGCAAAACCGAAGAATAATGCTGCGCCCATCGCACCTAGTGGATTCCATTTACCAAAAATCATTGCTGCCATTGAAATAAAGCCTTGTCCAGCAATCGTTGTAACTGCAAAACGTCCAGCAATCGTTTGAGCGAAGACAGCTCCCCCGATTCCACCTAAAAATCCAGAAATCAAAACGCCAGCATAACGCATTAGATAAACATTGATTCCAAGGGTATCTGCTGCTTGTGGATTTTCACCAACTGAACGAAGACGTAAACCAAAGCGCGTTTTGAACAACACAAACCAAGATAAAATTGCGACTAAGATCGCTACAAAAGCTGGCAATGTTGTTTGTTTAAAGAATAAATCACCTAAAATTGGAATATCTTTTAAAATCGGAAATGAAAAATAACCAAACGATTCTGTGATCGTATCTGTTTGACCTTTTCCATAAATCACTTTGATCAAGAAAATCCCTAAAGCAGGAGCCATCAAATTGACTACGGTTCCGCTGATGATATGATCGGCTCTTAGATTGATCGTTGCTACTGCATGCAATAGCGAGAATAACATCCCGACTACACCACCAACTAAACAAGCAAGCCAAGGTGTTGCTGCACCAAACGTTTCAGCAAATGTTAAGTTAAATACCACCGAACTGAAAGCACCCATAACCATAATACCTTCAAGTCCTACGTTTACAATACCACTACGCTCAGAAAATGTCCCGCCCAAAGCCGTGAAGACCAAAGGAGTGGAATAAACCAACGTTTGTGTAATAATCGGCGCTAATACAGCGATTAATGCAATATTCATTAGATTTTTCCTCCTTCTTGACTTGTTTGGTCTGATTTTCCGTCTAATTCTTCAACGATTGCGACTTCTTTCTTACTACCTGAAGCTTTCGCCAATACGAAACGGATAAGATAGCTGATTGCGACAAAGAAAATGATCGCAGCAATTACGACATCGACTAATTCGATTGGAACACCAGCACGTAAAGGCATACCTTGTCCGCCGAGTTTCAGCACACTGAAGAGGATCGCCGACAGGAAGATTCCTACCGAGCTACCTGCTCCTAGCAAGGAAATCGCCATTCCATCAAAACCGATACTTAACGAAGAACCTTGAACAAAGAAATTCCCAAATGTTCCTAGCCCAAGAACCACACCGCCCAGACCAGCTAAAGTCCCTGAGATGACCATCGACATTACAATGGTTCGTTTACTGCTCATTCCGGCATATTCTGACGCAAACGGGTTCAATCCAACCGAACGAATTTCATAGCCCAAAGTCGTTTTCTTCATCAGGAACCAAATCAAGACTAAGAAAATAAGTGCCATAAAAATCCCAATATTCAAACGAGAACCACTACTCAGTTCTTTCAAAAAGCCTGTACGTAAACTCGCGTTTTCTCCAATTACTTTGGTCACACCTTTGTTGCTCATATAATCTTTTGACATCACATTATTCACAATGTGCGTGCTTGTATAAAGGAAAACATAGTTCAACATGATTGTAACGATTACTTCACTTGTCCCGAAAAATGCACGTAATAAACCAGGAATTGCAGCGGCTGCCGCTCCTGCTAAAGCACCTGCCAAGATAGCTGTTGGTAACACTACTAAACGTGGCGCGTCCGGCATCGCTAAAGCTACCCAAATACTTGTTACCCAACCACACAGAGCTTGTCCTGAAAGCCCGATATTAAAGAATCCTGCTGAATTCGCTACCGCAAATCCTAGGGCTGTGAAAATCAACGGACCCGCTGTTACGAAAATCTCACCGATACTTTTTGGGCTTTGAAAAGCAGTCTTAAGCATCGCTTGATAGCCTGCAATCGGATCTTGACCTGAAATAAGCATAATAATTGCGCCAAGAATAAATCCCATCAACACTGATAATATAGGAACTAAAATATTCCGTAGTTTTTCTGACCGATTATTCAACTGCCTCACCTGCCTTTTGATTCAATTCGGCTCTAGCTTCTTCCAATGAGTAACCTGCCATTAAGAGCCCTAATTCATTTTCACTGGTTTCTTTTGGATCAACGATCCCAACGATTTTCCCTGCATGAATTACAGCAATTCGATCAGAAACATTTAAGATTTCCTCTAATTCAAAGCTAACGACTAATACCGCTTTATCTTTATCTCGTTGTTCGATCAACCGCTTATGAATGTACTCGATAGCACCAACATCCAAACCACGAGTTGGTTGAGAAACAATTAGCAAATCTGGATCGCGATCGATCTCACGAGCGATGATTGCTTTTTGTTGATTCCCACCCGATAACGCTTTAGCTGGAACCAATTCGCTTACTGTCCGTACATCATATTCTTCTATTAACTTGCGCGCATAAGAATTGATTTGGTTGTAATTTAGAACACCGTTATTACTTAATGGTTTTTTATAGTAGGTTTGCAATGCAATATTCTCTGCTAGCGTCATATCTAAAATCAAACCATATTTGTGTCGATCTTCTGGCACGTGACCCACACCTGCTTCTGTAATTGTTCGAGGATTTTTATTTGTGATTGCTTCTCCTCTAAGTTCAACTGAACCACTTTCAGCTTTACGTAACCCTGTTAGTGCTTGAATCAATTCAGTCTGACCATTGCCATCGATCCCTGCAATCCCGACTACTTCACCAGCACGTACATCTAAGCTTAACCCTTTAACCGCTTCTAGGCCGCGACTTTCTTTCACCACTAAATCTTTAATTGAAAGAACGACTTCTTTTGGCTCGGCAGCTTTTTTTTCTGTTTTAAATGAAACAGAACGTCCCACCATCATATCGGCTAATTGTTGTGAAGAGACATCTTTAACATTGACTGTATCAATACTTTGACCACGACGGATAACCGTACAACGATCCGCTACTTTTTTGATTTCATCTAATTTATGGGTAATCAAGATAATAGATTTACCCTCTTGAACAAGACCACGCATAATTTCAATCAACTCATCAATTTCTTGCGGTGTTAAAACAGCGGTCGGTTCGTCAAAAATCAAGACATCCGCCCCACGATACAACGTTTTCAAAATTTCCACACGTTGTTGAGCCCCAACAGAAATATCACGAATATAGGCACCTGGGTCTACTGATAACCCGTACTGTTCTGAAACACGTTTGATTTCTGCTGTTGCCTTTTTACGGTCTAAAACACCAGCATTTGTTGGTTCACTTCCAAGAACAATATTTTCTGTCACGGTAAATGCATCTACCAACATAAAGTGTTGATGAACCATCCCAATTCCTAAACGATTCGCTGCAGTAGGTCCATTGATCGTAACTTTTGAACCATTCATAAAAATTTCACCTGATGTTGGTTCTAACAAACCAGATAAAATATTCATCAGGGTAGATTTCCCCGCACCATTTTCCCCAAGCAATGCATGAATTTCTCCAGGCCGAACAGTTAAGTTGATATTATCATTGGCCTTAAATGTTCCAAACTGCTTAGTGATATTGCGCATCTCAATTACATAGTTTTCCTGAGCCACATTTTTCACTTCCTAACGATTTAATCACTTACACTTACATCATCTATTAATACGGTACTTCTAAAAAATAAAGTAGCTTTTAGGCTCTTAAAGAAAGAAAATGAGTTGTTTTTTCATTCGTTTTCTTTCGTTAAAGGCTTAAGAAAATCTTAGCGCTGCTACGAATGCAGCGCTAAGCAGAAAGTTCTATTCTTTTACATCTTTTGGTACTTCTGGAACAGTGATTTTTTCAGCGATGATTTCTTCTTTTGCTTTATCAACAGCTTTTTGTGCTTCTTCTGATAAATAGCCTTTTGTTAAATCAACACCGCCGTCTTTCAAACCATAAACTAAGTGTTCGCCGCCAGGGAATTTATCTTCTAAGGCACGGTTAGAAATATCTTGTACTGCTGCACCTACACCTTTAAGTGTTGATGTCAAAGTGAAGTTATCTTCTTTACCGTCTTTAGTTTTGTATTTACCTTCTTTATCTTGGTCACTATCTACACCAATAACCCAAACTTTGTCTTTTGAGCCAGTTTCGTTTAAATCTTTTGCTTCTTGGAAGACACCTTGTCCTGTACCACCTGAAGCATGGAAAATGATGTCTACGCCTTTTTGGTACATAGATGCTGCTAATGCTTTCCCTTTAGCAGGATCCCCAAATGAAGCAGCGTATTCGATTTCAACTTTGATGTCTTTGTTCAACGCTTTAGCAGTGTCGATCACACCTTGATGGAAACCAGCTTCAAAACGGTCGATAACCGCGCCTTCTTCACCACCAATAAAGCCGACAGTGTTTGTTTTTGTTGTATATGCTGCTGCAACACCAGCTAAGTAAGAAGCTTCTTGGTCTTTAAATGTTGCAGATACTACGTTATCTTTGCCTTCAATAACACTATCAATGATACCAAATTGTGTATCTGGGTTTGCATCTGCCGCTGTACCAATAGAATCAGCTAACAAGTAGCCAATACCAAAGACTGTTTTAAATCCATTAGAAACAGCTGTATCGATATTTGTTACGTATTCTGAAGCATCGTTTGATTGAATGTAATCAAAGCCGTCTGCTCCTTTTTTAAGATCATGCTCTTTACCCCAAGCTTGCAAGCCTTCCCAAGCTGATTGGTTAAACGAACGATCATCTACCCCGCCGATATCAGTAACGATCACAACACTGTGATCAGCGTCCCCACCTGCTGATTTTCCATCTGTTGAATCTTTTTTACCTCCACCACATGCCGCTAAGACAACTGTTAACGCTAGTGCAGTCAAGCCAAAACCAAATAATTTTGCTTTTTTCATCTCTGTAAAGCCCCCTAAAATAGTTTTATATTTTCAACAGCCGGATGACTGAATGAAACAAGATAATAGTGAAACAACTCTCTCTTCGGCCGTCTTGTGCTTTTCAGCATCAAAATAACGATTTTTTCAGAGATTTGATTCATATAGCTAGATCTTACAAAGCCACATTTAGAACAATGTAGCATGTTATAGATCTTTTTCCGTAAAGGCATATGGCAATAACTCGCCAACGGTCGTCTCTTTCATCACGCCATGAACGCCCACCAAGGTAACTGGCATTTCAGGCGCGCAAAATTCAGCCATCACTTGTCGGCATGCACCACATGGAGAGATTGGCTCAGGTGTATTTCCTGCAATCACTAGATGTTGGAATTCACGTTCACCTTCCGAAACAGCTTTGAATATGGCTGTCCGTTCTGCACAATTTGTCAATCCATATGAAGCATTTTCGATATTGACACCTTGATAGACTTTTCCTTCTTTAGTAACTAGACATGCTCCCACTGGAAAGTGAGAGTATGGTACATAAGCTTTTGTTAACGCAGTATCTGCGATAGCTAACCACTCTTGTTTTGCTGTCATTTGTCCGCCACTTTCCGCTTTAGATTAATAGCCTGCTCCAGTTGAGCCTTCCATAATAGCAACACCAGCACTTGTACCAATACGTGTAGCGCCAGCATCGATCATTGCTTTGGCTTCAGCTTCGTTATGAATACCACCTGATGCTTTAACACCCATATCTGGTCCCACCGTTTTGCGCATTAATGTAACATCTGCAACCGTTGCTCCACCAGTTGAAAAACCTGTCGATGTTTTAACAAAATCAGCACCTGCTTCTTTTGCTAATTCACATACTTTGATTTTTTCTTCGTCGGTTAGTAAAGCTGTCTCAATGATTACTTTCACTAAAGCTTTCCCTTCGGCCGCTTCGACAACTGCTTGAATATCTTTCAACACTTTTTTATACTGCTTAGATTTTAACGCACCTACATTGATGACCATGTCAACTTCTGTTGCACCATTGTTGATCGCATCTGTTGCTTCATATGCTTTTACTTCTGACGTGTTGGCTCCTAAAGGAAAACCAATTACTGTACAAACATCAACTGATGTTCCTGCTAAGTGTTCTTTTGCTAGCGCAACCCAGCAAGGATTGATACATACTGAGAAGAATTCGTATTTTTTGGCTTCTTCAATAATCCGTAAAACATCCTCTTCCTTAGCATCTGCTTTTAAAATAGTGTGGTCAATCATTTGATTTAATTCCATTATTTTTTTACACATCCTTTATGCTGTTATTATATCATGAATCAGCTCAGGTTCAGTACCAGAACTGCCGATTTCGATATTTTTATATAAAAGTTCTTTTACGTTTTCGATTGAGTCTGAATTTGCATAAATAGTCAATAATGATTCTCCTGCTTTTACAGGCATCCCAACTTTTTTATGGAGTTTAATTCCAACTGCGTGATCGATTGAATCTTCTTTTGTGGCACGTCCTGCACCTAAAAGCATCGCCGCGATCCCAATTTCATTTGCTACCAGTTTTTGTACAACACCCGACTCTTTTGCTGGGAGTTCTATTTGATATTTAGCTGTTAGTAACCGTTCTGGCGTATCGATAATACTGTCATCGCCACCTTGATTACGGATCATTTCTCGGAATTTATCTAGTGCTTTGCCCGATTCCAAGGCCTCTTTCAACATAGCTCTGGCTTCGTCTAATGTTTCAGCTTTTTTGGCTAAAACAACCATTTGGCTGCCTAAGATATAGCACATCTCCATTAAATCTTCTGGCCCTTTGCCTTGAAGCGTTTCGATTGCTTCAACAACTTCTAAACTATTGCCAATTGCTTCACCGAGTGGTTGAGACATGTCGGAGATCACAGCCATCGTCTGACGGTTCGCTAAGCGACCGATGCGAACCATTGTTTCAGCTAAGCGACGTGCTTCATCGATATTTTTCATAAAAGCACCTTCACCAGTTGTCACATCCAATACGATTGCATCTGCTCCAGCTGCAATTTTTTTACTCATGATCGAACTTGCGATCAACGGAATTGAATTAACTGTCGCTGTCACATCACGTAAGGCATATAGTTTTTTATCTGCTGGCGCAAGGTCACCTGACTGCCCTATAACTGCTACGTAGCTTTCATTTACTAAACGAATGAACTCTTCATCCGGGATTTCTACATGAAATCCTGGTATTGCTTCTAGCTTATCAAGCGTACCGCCTGTATATCCGAGCCCTCTACCGGACATTTTAGCCACACTAGCGCCAACGCTGGCAACAAGCGGTGCTAAAATCAAGGTAGTTGTATCACCAACGCCACCAGTAGAGTGCTTATCTACTTTAATTCCTTGAATTGATGAAAGATCGATCATCTCACCTGAATTTGCCATCGCTAATGTCAGGGTCGTAATTTCCTCATCTGTCATATCTTTGTAAAAAACAGTCATCAAAAATGCGCTCATCTGGTAATCCGGAATATCACCTTTCGTATAGCCGGAAATAATGAATTGAATTTCTTGATCCGTCAAGACCTGTCCATCCCGTTTTTTCTCGATCAAATCTACCATTCTCATGCTTTTTTTCCTCCAAATCAATCCCCAAGGATGTATTATACACTAAAATTGTTCAGGTTAAAACCTTTTAGTAAAACAGTTTACTAACGCTTTCATATATTGAAAACGCTTATAACACGAACATTAAATCAAATCTACCCGATTGTCAATCGATTTCGTGCTATTTCTTAAAATAAATGTCGTATCGAAAATTTTATTTGGTATTTTTTTCTCTGGATCATTGATTGATTCTACCAAGAACTGTGCGGCATAAAAACCAATATCAAAGCTAGGTTGATAAACAGTTGTCAGCCCTGGAACTAAATATTCCGAAATTTCCAATCCATCAAATCCAATAACAGAAATATCCTCAGGAATTTTTTTACCGCATTCTTCTATTGCCTGATATGCGCCCATCGCCATTTCATCATTTCCGCAAAAAATAGCAGTGAGCTCTGAATTTTTCAATACGTTTTTAGCCGCCGTATAACCGCCACCTAAATTCAAATCGCCATTACTCATGTATTCTTCTCTAACTGGAATACCGTGATCTTTTAGTGCATGCTGGTACGCTGTCACTCGTTCAGTCAATTGATAATACCCATCGTTTTCTGTTAACATCCCAATGTGTCTGTGACCTTGTTCGATCAACGAGCAGACCGCTTGGTAAGCGCCCTCATATTCTTTTACGATCAAACGGCCATTTTCCCGAGGGTTGATACCACGATCGACTAAGATCACTGGAACCTTCCGTTTTTTCTTATTTCGTAAAATATGATTCACCGGCAAAATATTAGGTGTTGCAAAAATGATCCCATCAACTGAACGATGAACTAACTCCGTAACATATTGCGTCGCCTTATCTTCATCATGCTTAGAATTGCATAACAAAATCATGTAGCCTAAAGAGTTCAAATACGTTTCCACACCTTCGATTACTTTAGCAAAGAAAAAATCCGTTACATCTGGAACCACCATCCCAATCGTTTTCGAATGACGAGTAATGATGTTTGACGCAAAATAATCTGGTTTGTAATCATATTCTTCTACCACAGCTAAAACCTTATTTCTCGTTCTTTCGCTAAAGCGACTTCCTTTGTCATTGATGATTTGTGAAACTGTTGTTACTGATACACCAGCCATATCCGCAATTTCTTTAATGGTCAATTTCATAGTCCATTCTCCCTTTATCGACAAGCCCTACCAAACATGTCAACGTTTTCAAAATTGATTTCGAATGACTACAGTTTAGCAGAATTTTCTAGAATAGAATAGCTTAACCAGAAAAAAACTACTTGCTAAAACCAAAACAGCTGACCAAGCGCATACTTTCCACCTCTTGAACAGTCATTATCAATAATCAGTCTAAACCAATGTTACCAGTTATTCGTCAACATCAAAAGACCTGGTATCCAGCAAGTGACCACTCCTTCAAAAATCGCAAAATATAAAACAGGTTTTCCAATTTCTTTTTTCAATACATACTCAATAAATCCTGTCAGCCATAAAATCCCCCATGATAGCCAAATCAAGGCAAAACGCCAGTCGCCATCGACCGTATAAAAAATATAAGCCGCTGGAATTGTATTTACAGCAACAAAAAAAGCAAATATCCCATAAATACGCATATCCAAATTAAAAACATAAATCAGTCCGACCATCAAGTAAGTAAATGCAAACAAGTAGCCTGTTCCAGCATCATAATAAGCACCTTTAAACAAATAAATCGTATTGATAATAAAAGATAAACTTCCAGTCATCAAATTGATCAGACCAGTCGATTTTTTATCTACTCCAGCTAATCCGCAATAACCGTTGCTGATCAACGTGATTGCTACAAATAATAATCCTACTCCTAACACGCTATTCCCTCCAATAACTTTTCAAAAAAAGCTCGTTTACTACTGGATTATTTTACTTTAAAACGGCGGAAAAAACTACCTCCTTTTACAGATTTCCCTTCTCTTATTGACAGAGACAGCAACACATGTTAAAGTCTTCAAAATACTTATTGAACGTACTACTTGTTCCAGCAAAATAGAGAGGATGATACCGTGAAACGTGAACATGTCAAAAATCTACCTAAAATCGAGCTACACTGTCATTTAGATGGATCAATCCGACCAGAGACTTTACGAGAGATAGCAGATGCACAAGGCATTGCTCTACCCAACGATCACGCACAATTAAAAGAGCTATTAATCGCACCTAAGGATTGTCAAAATTTAAATGATTATTTAGAGCGTTTTGATTTAGTTTTGGCTTGCCTTCAAACAGAAGCAGCGTTAAAAACAGCGGCAATCGACGTTATCAGTCAAGCAGCTGAAGAAAATATCCAGTATATCGAAGTTCGTTTTGCCCCGTCTCTTCACACTGAAAAAGGACTCTCTTTGCCAAAAGTGATCACGGCGGTTTTAGCAGGTCTTGAACAAGGACAGCAACAATTTGGTGTAAAAAGTAACGCTTTATTATGCGGCATGCGCCACGAAGAACTAAAGGAAATCGAAAAAATCGTCCAGTTAGCAGAAGCGTTTAAGAACAGCGGGGTTGCGGGATTCGATCTCGCTGGAAATGAGATTGATTTTCCGCCGTACACCTTTGAAGAAACGCTAGATTTAGTTAATCAACTGTCTATTCCACTAACGCTTCACGCTGGTGAATGCGGCTGCGGTAAAAATGTTGCCGATGCTATTCATCTGGGTGCCAAACGGATCGGACATGGCATTGCCTTAAAAGACACTCCAGAATATTTCTCTTTACTGCAAAAAGAAAACATCTTAATCGAAATGTGCCCTACTAGTAATTTCCAAACAAAAACCGTTACTCATCTAGCCGACTATCCTTTCAAAACGTTTCTAGAAGCTGGGATCAACATTTGTATCAACACAGATAATCGGACAGTTTCGGATACAACATTAACAGATGAGTTTATGAAACTTCATGAATGGTACGGTATTACTTATGCCGACATGGAACAATTGAGTCACAACGCTGTGAATGGTGCCTTTATTTCTGAAAGTGAAAAACAGCTTCTTCATGATCAATTGACGAATAGTTATTGATCGGTTCCAAAAAAAAAGGTAGAACGAACGTGCAAAACGTTCATTCTACCTTTTTTATTTCGTGGTTGAACTCTTACCATTTTCCCAGATACTATGTGGCTAGGGTGAAACTTGCAGTGTTATACCCTGTCACTTGATGATTCCTGTTTGATCAACACCAATAATCTGCCAATCATAAATTCTAGCCGTTTTTCCATTTTGTTCTGCTTTTTCTAGCGAAAGTTTCACATATCTTGCTTCAACTAAACCGATTGCATCACGGCTACTATTTTCAATATTGCCACGATGCTGAACAACGGTTGTCCAATTATTTCCATCACTACTTACAGAAATATCATAGTCTCTGGTATTCCATTCTGGACTTTCGCCACCTGCTCCTGCATGAAATAGTTCAAAACCAGCAATTGTTTTTACCGCTCCTAAATCAGCGATCATCCACGGCTGATCACTGCTGTTATCACACCATTTCGTTTTTACGTTGCCATCTAACACAAAGCGATAGCTTTCACTGTCATTCGTATAACCTGACCCTTGAGTAGCTGTCGTTGTTGGCAACGTAGATAGATTTTCTATTTTGATGCCTGTGCTTGGATCGTAAACATGGAGATAGTTTTCTTTAATCACTTCTGTTTCACCTGACGCATTCACTGCCGTTGCTTTTACGGTATAAACACCCGCTTGATCAAAAGAGAGTGACACTTCTTTCCCAGAAGCTGTTTGCGGTGTTGCACCGAGCACTTCCCAATTGACCGTTTCTGTCGATTTAGAAACAGTTGCAGATAACGTAAGTGTTTCCCCAGGTGCGATCAGTGTACTACTCGCATTAATGGCAATCTCTGGTTTTTTCAACGCTTCAAATGTGTAGACTGCTGACGCTCCTTTCTTTTGATCTTCTCGACCATAATGATCGACCGGAACCACGTGATAGCTATTATTTTCTGTTGAACGTGTTTGATTTAATATGGTATATGCTTGGTTAGCTGTTTCACCTTCAAATTGTAATTGACCGGCTACTTCCCGGTAAATACGATAAGAAGCCGTATTTTTCCCTTTGGAATCCCAGCTTATCCGAATACTTTCAGTTAAGTCATCGAGTACAGTTTTTCCAGAAAAAGTAACTTTACTGATAGCACTGACTGGTGTTGTTTTTTCCTTTCCAAGTTTTAATTGACCTAAATAAATCGTTGCTGGACCACTCTCACTATTTTTTAAATCCAACCCAACAGCTGTCACAGTTTGACAGTTTGCAGGCTTAAGTGAGTACGTTGTTTGAACCCAACCGTTTGCTAAAGTTTGCTGCTTTCCTTGGATCGTTAAGGGTTGTTCTTTGCCTTTTAATTCTAAAACTAGTGCAGCTTCATTTACTCCTTTTGTCACTACAGTTGCCGTGTCTGCTGCATTAACCTTAACTTGAGATGCGTATAATTTGATAAAGCTTGAGGTTTCGGCTGCCATTGCGCCGGATAACTTGATCGATGAACCACCATTAAAAGCATCTTCATAACTAATTGCTGCTTCTAGTTGATTTCCCTCTCCGTTATCAATGACCCAGCGATAGGTCGGCAAAACATCTTGAATACTACGATTGTTAAAGGTTCCTTCTTGGACTTTGCTTCCGTTTTGATAAAAAGCATCGCCATTGCCCACATTAAAATTTGTTAAAAATGGCAAGCTAGTTACGGGTGTTTTTTCTACATAATAACGAGAAACACCTTGCCACTCATTGCTGGAACTCACTACAGATCGAGGATTTCCTTGAGGATTTATCCAAAGTAGCTTTTCATTTTCCCAATAACGATCAATGTTATATTGTCCGCCATCACGCAACGTCCAATCTGGACAATACAGCCCTAAAGAAACCAGTGGTTGACCGTTTCCGCCTAAAATACTGCTTGGCTTCCGTCTACTATTGACGCCATTTGCCTGAACATCGATCCCAGCAAAAAGGTCGTAAGGATCACGTTTCAATTGCGTCGCTTTTTCTCGTGATCCAGCGAGTCCTTGCCAACGAAAATCAATAAACAGTTTATCGGAAACTCGTTTTTTCCCCTCCTGAAAATACCCTTGATTTTGCTCGTTTAAAGCTCCTTGCCAGTCAACATTGCCGTTTGGAAGCATGGAGTCATACCAAATAACTTGCTGATTTTTCGGTTTACGAGTCTGCAAATAACTCATAAATTCTTTCATGTCAGTGGCTGTTTGGGCATCAACATTGGTTTCTTGATTGATAAACCAGCCATCAAAACCATAAACCGTAGACATTTCTATTAATTTGTCTGCCATTGGGAATCTACCTTTTTGATCCTTTTGGACAAATTGGGTTACCCATTCACTTTTCCCACCATAGGCTTCTGGCGGAAAGAACACTGTCCCGACAACTGGTACACCATTTCGATGTGCAGAATCAGTAACGTCCCCACTTGGTGGTACGATGATCCCTTCACCTGAGGATCCTGCCCACGCAACAAGGGTGTCGATATATTGCCAATTAGTAAAGTTATAGACAGCTTTATCTGTTCCACCTTGAGACGGTGTTCCTTTTGTGTGACGATTGACAATTGCAATCGACAATACTTTAGCTTCTGTACTTTGATCAACATTTGTTTTCTTTCCTTGTACCCGAGTAACTAAAGGCACTTTAGACAGATTAAACGGTGCATCAGGATCGCTTTGAGGACTCCATTCTAACAATGTTTCAGGAAATAAAGCTGTTGATTCTGGCACTTGATCAAATAAAGGGATACTCGTTTCTTGACCGACTTTTAATTCTGATGGCTCTGCGGAAACAGTTGGTGTAAACAACAAATTTGTCCCTAACGTAATAGTCATTGCCGTGCAGCAGTAAAGTACACTTTTCCAAGTTTTTCTTTTCAACGAATGAACCTCCTTAGTTATTTGCCTAGAATTCCGGCATTTTTCATTCTTACAAAAAATGTTAACGCTTTCTTTATAACTTATAAATAGAGAAACTATAGCATTTATATCAAAAAGTATAGGTTTTCTTTGTGAAACGGAAAAAAAACAGCTGAAATAGTCTGCTTTACACATTTTATTACAGCTGTCTTTCTATTTAGTTTTTATGAAAATGAAAAGAAAATCCTTCCATTAGCTTGGTCAGTGCTATGATGACTTCTTTTTCAGTTTGTGCTCTAGGTTTATCACACCAAACTGCTAGAGCGGCACCTTTGACTTGTTTTTGATTTCCCAACGGAACCAGTTGTTCTGAAGAGAACAAGTTTGGCTGCCATTGTTGCTTTATTTTTGCTGCCGTCGGATAAGTATAACCAGCATTTTCACCTAGTACATAATAGAGATAATTATCATTGAAATTAACCACTGAATATCCTTCATCTAAAAAAGTTTGCAGTGGAGCCATTTCTTTTTGCCACTTTGTCCAATAAGTAATTTCGACGTCTTTAGTCAACGAGGATGTTTGGCTATTTCTAAAGAATGCATCGTTCCAGACTCTTGGGATAAAGCCGCGTGCTTTAACAAATGTTGCAACAGTGTTGACGTATGCTTCAACTTTTGTGATCCCTGAATCAGCCAAGGCTGGATATTGTTCCATTTGATCAAAATCAATAAATTCATCCGCCCCAATATGAAAGTAACGACTATCAGCAAAAAGTGTCATATATTCATCGTACAAAGAATGCGCAAATGCTACTGCTTCTTCATTTGTAATATCTAGCGCAGAAGGAACTTTACTCATTTTCTTTTGTGGTTCAGCTCTCGTTAATTGCCACTCTGGATGACCTTTCAACAAATGCTCCATATGCCCAGGTGTATCAATATCCGGAATAATCTCGATCGATAAATAGGCAGCATAATGAATCAATTCTTTTATTTCAGCTTTTGTCAGAAATTTTTCTGAAACAAGTTGAGGATATTTTTCTGATTCGATCCGAAATCCTGTATTTTCGGAAAAATGTAGCTGTATGAAATTAAAACCATGTAACGCCATGTGCTCTAAAAGCTGGCGCACCCCTGCAACTGAAAAATACTTTCTACCAATATCCAACATGATGATTCGTTCAGGTAAACAATCATGAAATTTTCCTGATTTAAGTTTAAGACCTGCTTTTACTTGCTGTGCTAAATACATCATGCCACGAAAAGCCAGCAATGGATTATTAGCTGAAACTACAATTGTCTCAGCTATTTTGATCACAAAGCTATCTTTTAATTCTGCCGAATAGTTCACAACAACTGCTGCTTGTTCAGGTGCCTCGACAAAATTAATTTGTTTAGCCAGGAACTTCTCGTATAGATAAGCTACCCTTTCTTTTTCTCCAACAAAAGCATTGTCAAAAAACACGTAAATTTCTTGTCTATCAAACCAGATTAAATTTTCGCTTCTGTTCATATCATGCACACTGTTCTTTGGCCAATAATAAGCAGCCCATCGTTCCACTATTTTCTTCTAAATCACACCCAACAATATAGTCTTCTAGCGGAGGTAACGCTACATAGTCTCCTAGCTGTTGCTTCAAGGACTCACGAATCATCGGAAAGAGTTGCGCTTGTTTCATTACGCCTCCACCTAAAATAATTTTTTCTGGCGAAAGGACCAATGTATAGTTCATCAATGCTTGAGCTAAGTAGAATGCTACAATCGCCCAAACGTCATGATCAGATGCTAATAATTGCCCTTTGATCCCTGTTCTTTTTTCTAAAGCAGGACCTGCAGCAAGCCCTTCTAAGCAATTATCATGGTATG
Organism: Enterococcus sp. 12C11_DIV0727; assembly: GCF_002148425.2. Classification (NCBI taxonomy): domain Bacteria; kingdom Bacillati; phylum Bacillota; class Bacilli; order Lactobacillales; family Enterococcaceae; genus Enterococcus; species Candidatus Enterococcus lemimoniae. The sequence goes on from NZ_CP147248.1 coordinate 1,927,458, forward strand.
GACAGGTACTTTCTAACGTATCATTTGGGTAACGTTGAACTGAAATATGCCCCATCTCAGGATGACTAAATCCTTGCAAGACGACTCCATTGACCACAGCACCACCACCGACACCTGTACCGACGGTTAAATAGATACAACTTTGAGTGTCTTTACCAGCGCCTAAATGCATTTCACCATAAGCTGCCGCATTAACATCCGTAGTCCAAGCAATCGGAATATCGTAACGTGCCTTTAATGCCCCTAAAAGATCGACATTTCGCCAACCGGGTTTCGGTGTTGAAGTAATATAGCCATACGTGCTTGATTTACGGTTGACATCAATTGGTCCAAACGAGCCTACACCTAAAGCTGTTAAGTCGTAGGAATCAAAAAAGGCAAAAACTTGTTCTAAGGTCGCTTCTGGTAGTGTTGTGGGCAGACTGATTCGCTCAATGATTTTTAGTTCCTCATCTGCTACCGCACAAACAAATTTTGTACCGCCCGCTTCGATCGATCCATAATACGCCATTTCAATCACTTCTCCTTCTTATCGGTCAAAACCTATCGTACGTATTTCATAAGCCTTTAACTCCTGTGCTACAGGTCCATTTTGTTTTTCTTCTAGCAAATTCAATACGATCGGTGCATCACTACCTGTTTTATTGATGCTCACTTCAGCCGTTTTCCCGCTCATATTGAATCCTCTAACAACTAGCATTTGATTGTCTTCACTATTCTTCACTGCTGTTACAGCAAATGTCGTGCCTTTAACCGTTAAATAAGTATCTTTGGCTTTTAGCTCACCTGAATGTTTAGTGGTTTGTTTCACACTAAAAGGAATTTGAGCTGCATAAGCTCGTTGATACGTTGCATATCTTTGCGCTTTTGCTCCATGAAAATCAATACCATATTCAAATGTATGCAGACCTAAACACTGTGCTTCTGGTGTCGGGAAGTAGCCCCAATCACCCATTTCTCCAACAGCGCGTATAAGCGTTAAGGCAATCGTATTCGCTTCAGGTAAAATTTCATATTCATTCAATCCAAAATTAGAAACAGTCACTCCAGATAGTTCATCATGAAGATTGACGAAAGCATGCTGGTGTTGAGGATTAGTTGGGTTCTCCCAACTTTTGCTCACTTTATTTGGTCGCGTCACGACTTCATATATGCTATCCGCTTCATGGGTCTCCGTTTTGATATCTGTCGGAAACAACATCCGTAGGCGGTGGTCTTTCATTTGATTATCCACTATTGTTTCAAAACGCAAATGAGCAGAATCTTTTTCCATCGTCACTATAGTTTCGATCGTTAACTCTTTTAAAACGGCTGAGCGTCCTGCTTTTCGGTAACGAAAATCAACAACAGCTTTTTGTTCTTTTTCTAATAGCTCGTCTGCTGATTGCGGAATCATCATACGTTGGCAGATCTTGATTTGAGTCATGAAGGATTCATCTTTTATAACCGAAACCTCAGCGGGGCATCCACTAGATAAAATTGGACCCGTTCCTTCTGGTTGTTTAAAAATATACTCATTCCCAATATCACCGACATTCTCAATCGTCAATAACTTGCTATAGTTTTTACCTGTTGCTTTGTCTAACACGTCCAATGTACCATCTTGATTAATCGTTACAGTCAAACAGCTATTTTCTAGTTGAAGATTTTCTAGCTTCTTAATCATCGATCCAACTTTTTTGACTTGTGTTGTCGTTTCCTGAAGCGCAAAAGTATTCCGAGAAAAAGCTAGCATTTTTGTGATCGGTAGCTCGATTTCGACATATTTAGCCATATAAGGAACTCTAAAACGGTCTTTTGGTAAATCATAACCAAAGCTCACTTCTGGTTGCGAGATCACAGCTGGAATAATTTCTCCTTGTATATCAACCACTTCAAACATTGGCGTATCGCTTTCAGCAAGACTTTTCCACAATTCATGGGGAATTCCCTCTTTGAACATTTTTCGCTCGATTTCCACTTTGACTTTTACAATGTCCGATTTTTCATAGCCAGACGTATTAAACACGACAAATGGATGACTGGTTTCAGCAAACACTTCTGTATCAACGGCTTCAACTAAATGTGTCAACGCCTCTTCAGCTATAAATTTTCCAACTTCATTGGCTTTTTCAAATCTCGGCATCATTTCCCGATGCACTTCATCTACCGAACAACCACAAATACTATCGTGAGGATGATTTTGTAATAGTAATTTCCAAGCGTATTCTAGCTGATCATGAGGATAATTTTGTGTCAACTCATAGGCCATAGCAGCTAAAGGTTCTGTTACATTTTCTAATTGTCGTTCTACTTTGGTATTCCATTGTTTTAAATAAACTCTTGCAGAAGCCGTATTTGCTAATGTAAACCAACCATCTGTTTCTTGGCTAGTCAGTTCTCCATGAACCGTCCCAACTTTTTCGGGTAAATCCTGACGCATATGTTGTAAATACTCATCAAAGTTCGAATGAATAAATTCATATTCTGGAAACAGCTCATTCGCTAACGCAATCGCCTTTGTCACATCTTTTTGAACAGGCTGATGATCTACACCATTCATCATCAGTAAGTGATCAGTCGAGGCAAATTTTTCAGCTTCCGCTAATTTTTGCGTCCAAAAGGCCAGTGCTGCTTCTTTTTCAGCGGGTATCTCATTGCCATTACTGTACCAATTCGCAAACAGTAAGCCTAACACGATACTACCGTCTGGTCCTTGCCACCACATTTCTGAATACTGAGAAGTATAATTTTCATCCTCAAGCACTTCGTTGTTAAAGCCAACTGGTTTTACTCCACGACCAAAAGCCGCTGCATCCAGCCCTGCTTGTTGCATCATTTGCGGTGTTTGTCCCATGTTTCCAAACGTATCAGGGAAATAGCCTAGTTTAACTGCTGGTCCCCATTTTTCGCTGTCTTTTTTGCCAATTAGCATGTTACGGACATTGGATTCAGAACTGATCAAAAAATCATCCTGCAAGATATAAAACGGACCAATCCGTAATTTTCCATCCGTAATCGCTTTTTGGACAGCTGATTTTTTTTCTGGTCTAACTTGCAAGTAATCATCTAAAATAATCGTTTGTCCGTCTAAATGAAAACTATTAAAATCCGGATCCGTTTCAGCTAATTCTAATACATCATCCAATAATTCAACCAAACGCATATGGTGTTGTTCATAAGGCATGTACCATTCACGATCCCAGTGAGAATGCGAGATGATATAAACTTTTTTCTTCATGATTTTACACTCCATTTCCTTTTTATCGTTCTACACGGATATCAAAGTAATCCATAACCAACTCGCAAAACATCATGTTTGCCCAAGAAAACCACTCGCGCGTGTAGTTTGACGGATCATCGACATCAAATCCTTCATGCATTAAATGGGTTCCGCCATCGTTTGCAACCAAAGAATTCAAAATTCGTTCTTTTTCTGTTTTATTCTCCGTGGTCATCCCTTCCATCGCCAGAGCAATCGGCCAAATATAATTTTCTGGGGTATGAGAGCTACCAATCCCTTTAGCGTATTTTCCTTCGTAAAAATAAGGATTTTCTTTACTTAAAATAGTTTTACGCGTCGCTTGGTACGTTCCATCATCGGCTGCTGTATAACCAAGATATGGCGCTGAAAGTAAATTAGGAATATTGCTGTCGTCCATAATACTACTATTTCCTAGGCCGTCTACTTCATATGCATAGACAGATTCGCCACCTTGATTAGTCGTTTTTCCGTAGCTTTGAATGCCCGTATCGATCTCTTTTCTAAGGGCTGAGGCCTGTTTGACTAATTCTGGATCAGAAAGCACCTCACTGAAAATCTCTTCGATATAGCCTAAAACGACCACTGCAAACATATTCGACGGAACTAAATAACCGTACCGACAGGCATCATCACTGGGACGGAAACCAGACCAAGTCATGCCCGTTTTTCCAACCTCACTACCGCGACCATTATTTGGAAGTGTATCTTCTAAACGTGTTGTATCTCGTTCAAATGTATAGGGCGAAAGTTGATGTTCCTGTTCTGTTGTAAAAACGGCTAGTATTTTTTTGACACCTGTAACAAAATGTTCATCAAACTGTTTTTGGCAACCAGTGTTTTTAAATAGTAAATACGCTAGCTGAACAGGATAACACAATGAATCGATTTCATATTTCCGCTCCCAGATCCACGGAGTCATTGTTGTGTGATCCGTTTGATGTCCTGCGCTATTCGGTGTTTCATTAAAGGCATTGGCATAAGGATCCATCGTGATATAAAAAAATTGGCGTTGAACCAACCCGCAAATCATGTTCTTAAGTTCTTCATCTTCTTTTGCAATCACTAAATATGGACGAACTTGTGCGGTCGAATCTCTCAACCACATGGCAGGAATATCGCCCGTCAGTAAAAATGTGGTGCCATCTGTTTGCTTTTTGACAGTCGTTGTTAGGGTATTGGCAAAAGCTGCGTTAAAATTCTCCGCCCAGCCAGCATGTTCTTCCCCACACAATTGCGTGATTTTATCCATAAACGTTTGGACAGAAGTAGGTATTTTAGTATAAGTCATAGTTGCCTCCTAATAGTTGATATATCATTTCACAACGAAAGTATATGCTAATGAAAGCGTTTTGTCTACTGTTTTTAGTAACATTTTAAAATTGAACTCTTTTTCCTTCTGTGGTAAACTAGCATTAATGATATATCATTTCACATTTAGGAGAATTCTAATGTCCAAACCACTATATAAAAAAATTACCGATGATTTATTACATGCAATCGAAACAGGTCAGTTAGCAGAAAATGCACAACTACCGACCGAAAAGGAACTCTCTCAAACCTACAATGTCAGCCGCATCACCTCGAAACGTGCTTTGACAGAATTGGAAAACCAAGGGTTGATTTATCGAATCCAAGGTAAAGGCAGCTATGTACAAAAACGTAAACCTAGAAAGAAAAAAGTTTCTCGTATCTTATTTTTGATCCCCTTTGTAAATGACCTTTCTCTTGGAAATTTTAATGAAGGGCTAGCACCCGTGACAAGTGAACATCATTACGAGGTCATCATGTCTTCTGCAGCGTTTTTGATCAATAAACAAGCAGCTGATATCATTGAAGACTTTGATGGCATGATCTACTATGCACACAATACTGAAGACTTTTTAGATACACTATTTGAACTGTCCATTCAGCAATTTCCAGTCATTATTTTAGATAAAAAAATCCATGACTTACCTTATCCAACAGTTCAGTCAGATAACTTTTCAGGTGGAGCTATGGCAACCAATTATTTGGCTGCCCAAGGTCATCAGCGAATCGCTTATATTTTTGGCGAACCAACCTTGCCGCAATCTGTACGACAACGCTATTTAGGCTACATCCATGCCACAAAAGAACAGCACTTATCTTTTCATACAGCATTAACGGATAAACAAGCTTTTTTAAATGCAGATGTGATTGCTTATCTCAAAGAAAATGAGATTACAGGCATCGTCTGCGAAAATGATCTAGTGGCGATTTCGTTAATAAATCAAGCGAAACGTGCAACGATTGATATACCAAATCAGTTATCCGTAATTGGATTTGATAATATCCAAGCAGCTTCACTAATCGATCCAACACTTACAACAATTGCCCAAGATTTCAAAGGTATGGGTAAGCTTGCTGGTACGATGCTGATTGAATGGATCGAAAACCTTGTGATCCCAACAGATCAACAAATCCCTGTAAAACAAATCATTCGACACTCAACAAAGGAGAATTAATTAAGTGAAACCAACACTAATCGACACTAGACATGGTACTGATAACCAACATTCTTTTTCAAATGGAAATTGTTTACCTTATACAGGTGTGCCATTTGGCATGAACTATTTTGCTCCGCAAACGAACGGAGATAACGGCAGCTGGTGGTTCAATCCTCGCGACCGAGTTTTTCAGGGCTTCCGTTTGACTCATCAACCAAGCCCTTGGATGGGCGACTTTAGTTATTTAGTGATGCAGCCCTTTAACGGCACACTAAAAGAAGCAACTGTTTTTCATGCACAGTCTTCTTACCGATCAGATGAAAGCGTTTTTAATCCAAGTCACTTAGAAATCACGGCACAACGTTATCAATCAACTTCCCGTTTGATTCCAAGTATGTATGGCGGTGTTTTAACAACAAAGTATACTCAAGCAGATGCCCGTCTTTTGCTTTCGTTACCAGGAAAATATCAGCTTATAGTTGAAAACGATCATTCCGTCTCCGGCACGATCATAAACTATGCAGGCTGTGAGGACAAAGACTTTTCTTTCTTTTTCACGATGCGTTTTAAACAACCCTTCACTTTTGAAGAACCTTTTGAAAAGAATGGGGAAAATGAGTGTCTTGCTTTTTCATTTGGTGATATTCAGGAACAAATGATTCAGTTTGGTACTTCTTTTATCAGTTTAGAGCAAGCCAATTTAAATTTATCTCGTGAATTAGATTGGCAGCCGGAAGATTACCTTACACAATCAGAAGATCAATGGGCACACTACCTAAATAAAATCGACATTCAGGATAAAAACCAACAACGTCGTTCAACTTTTTACCATAATCTATATCGTTCGTTTTTATTTCCGCAAACATTTTATGAAAAAGATTCTTATAACCAAATTATCCATTATGATACCTTAGCAAAAGAAGTAAAACCGGGATTTCTCTATACAAATAATGGTTTTTGGGATACTTATAAAACCGTTTATCCTTTGTACTCCTTGATTGCACAGGACAAATATGCTGAAATGCTAGAAGGTTTTTTAAATAGTTATCGAGAAAGTGGTTATTTGCCTAAATGGCTTTCGCCTGATGAACGAGGCCTGATGCCTGGGACACTGATCGATGCAGTGATTGCTGATGCCGCAGTTAAAAAAATTCGTCCTGATTTGATGCCAGAGTTCTTAGGCGCCATGATTAAAGGCGCAACGATCCAAAGTGAGAATTCTAATTATGGTAGACAAGGAACGAATGATTATTTGAGATACGGCTACGTCCCTGCTACTTATCATGAGTCTGTCAATCATACCTTAGATTATTGCTACAGTGATTTTTGTATCAGTCAAGTCGCTAAGACATTGAACGAAACGAGCATAACAGAACATTATGCGCAACAAGCTAAAAACTATCTAACTATTTTCGACCCTAACACAGGTTTCATGCGTGCTAAACTGATGGATGGTGCCTTTAAAGAACCCTTTAACTGTCATCGCTGGGGTGGCGATTATGCCGAAGGTAGTGCTTGGCAAAGTAGCTTTGCTGTTTATCATGATTTTAAAGGGTTGATCAAAGCTTTTGGTGGGCCAGAAAAATTTCAAAAAAAATTGATCAGTCTTTGTAATCAACCGCCCACATTTAATGTAGAAGGGTATGGATTTGAAATTCATGAAATGAGTGAAATGGCTGCTACTGAATTTGGGCAACTGGCGATTTCAAATCAACCAAGTTTCCATTTGCCTTATCTGTTTAGTTATCTTGGCAAACCGGAATTTGCTCAACCCTTGTTAAAACAATTAATGATCCAAGAATTCAATGATAGCCAAACTGGGTTCCCTGGCGATGAAGATAATGGCAGTATGGCCAGTTGGTATATTTTTAGTTCATTAGGGTTTTATCCTGTTTGTCCTGGTTCTGGAGAATATGTGATTGGAATGCCGCTATTCGATAAAGCCATTATTCATTTGTCGAATGGTGAAACATTGACCGTTACGGCCAGTCCAAACCATGAGCAACAGCAATTTGTCGACCAGATTCGCTATAACGGTGCTCTTCATAAGCGTTTAGTTTTTGATCACAAATCATTGATGGAAGGTGGACTGATCGACTTTACGTTGGGAATTGTACCTAGACCGAAAAATTATGAAGCTGACCAGCTTCCATTTAGTATTTGATCACTAAAAAAGCGGATTGGCCGCAACAAAACAGCCAGTCCGCTTTTTCATTCTTCTCCTACTGAATCGTAATGATGCTTATATTTTTCTCGAAACTCTTTAGGTGTCAAATCGTTCATCTTTTTGAAGATCTGCGAGAAGTACGTGCTATTATTAAAGCCAATTTTATCAGCAATTTCATTCACATTATCATCTGTGTATAACAATAAATTTTGGGCTTTTTTCATACGGTATTGATTCAAATATTGAGAAAAGCTCTTTTTTGTTTCTTTCTTAAATAGTTGCCCTAAATACATCACATTAAGATGCAAAGATTGCGCTACGCATTTCAACGTCAATTCACTTGTATAGTCTGAACGGATTTTATCGATCACATTTTGGACATTTTCAGAATAATCGTAGGCGATCTTTTCCCGGGTGATTTGTTTGACTGTATTCGATAGGATTTCACGTAGTTTATCCACATTTGAGGAGTGATTAATATCATCCAGTATCTGTTGATATTCCCCTTCATCCAAATGATTGAAACGCCGATAAATATCCATGAATAGCATAAATGTAATGTGTCGGACATCTTCTGGCCGTGCACCGATTTTTTGAGTTTTAGAAAAAATTTCAGCGATCGTTGTCTCGATCGTAGTGAAATCCCCCACCATCAATGTTTTATTAAAGTTAATAATATCTGCCGAAAGATCAAAGTCATCTGAAAAAACCGAATAGAGTAAGTTTTTACCGCCTGCTTCATAAAATTTGTAACGCTGCAATGTTTGATTTGCCTTTTCATAACTATCCGGGACATCTTCCCAATCACTGACTGTTTCCCCTACACTGATCAGCCAGCTGTCATCTTCTTCGATTTGCAGCGGATTTGCTGCTAGAAGTTGATTCAAGTGATACTTACCACCTTTAAAGATATGTACAAGCAAACTTTTATCACCTAAATTTCGTGAAAAAAATAAGGATTGTTGCTGTTCTTCCAGCCATTTTACGACTTGCGCTTTTTTCTCGCGTGTGACTTCTACTAGTAAGACCGTCCAATCCGATTTTTCCGCAGTGTTGACTAGCTGATCAAGTTCTTCAAAGTTATCTTTATCAATTTCACCATTTACCCATTGTGACAATAAAATTTCGCTGTATAAACCATTCCTAGTTTCTTGTTGATTCCGATTGTCTAAACGTTTTTTTGCTTTCCGGACACTTTTTAAAAGCTCTAGTTTATCTACTGGTTTCATCAAATAATTAATAGCCCCAAGCTGTAATCCGCCCTTTAAAAAATCAAATTTCTGGTAACCAGAAAGAATCATAAATTCAAACTGCCTCGCTTCTTTTTGAGCAGCTTCAATAAACTCTAATCCTGTCATTTCCGGCATCGTAATATCCGTTATCACAAGATCAATCGATTCCAGCTCCATCAAGGTCAATGCTTCTTTAGCATTTCGAGCTGTCCCTTTGATGGTAAAACCTTCCTCTTCCCATGAAATAATTTTTTTCAACCCATTAACGATCATATATTCATCATCAACTAGCAAAACATTATACTTCATTATCTCGCTCCTTTATTGTGAACTAGTCTGACTATTGTTATACCTGATTTCGATTTTAGAAAAGGAATCGTCAAATGAAAGTTCAATAGCGATTCCTTTGGTTTCATTTGGCCTAATTGTCATCAAAAAACTTGGGTCAAAATAAGCACGCAGACGTTCATTCACATTTTGTAACCCGATCGAACCATGTAATTCGATTTGTTCACTTTGCAATTTCGTTTCAATCAAAGCTAGTTTTTGAGGTGAAATCCCCTTCCCGTTATCACGAATCAAAATCTTCACTTGATCATTACTTAAATGTGCTTTAACACTGATTGCATTGTCATTTCGCGAAAAATCGATACCATGAACAAAATAATTTTCAATCAATGGTTGTATGGAAAATTTAGGTAAAACTAGTTTCTTCAATGCGTCATCGATTTCAAAATGATAAGCGATTCGGTCTGGATATCTCATTTGATACAGATATACATATTTCTCACAGAAACTTAGCTCTTTTTCCAGAGTCGTCGTTTTAGCTTGATCCGTATTATTACGCAGTAAGGTTGAAAAAGCATAGACTACATCCGCTAATTCTTCACTGCCTTCACTTAATGCATACATACGAATATACTCTAAGGTGTTGTATAAAAAATGTGGGCTGATTTGAGATTGTAGCGCTCGCATATGAGCATCTTGCTGTTTGATCTCTAATTTATAAATGTCGGCGATATATTGCTCAATATTATCCAACATCGTATTGATCCCCTTTGAGAGCTCTCTCAGTTCAAACTGCGTCTCCTGTTCATTGATTCGTGTATTTAGATCGCCTTTAGTGACAAGTGCCATTGAGTCCATAATAATATCAACTTGCTGTGAATACTTTGTAAAGGTTCGATACAACAAATACAGCAATAACAAAATCAAGCCTAAGCCGCCTATCAATAGAATGCGCAAATCAAAAAAGACATGTGTGAGGATCTGCTGCTTAGATACAGTTACCAAAATATCAAAACCGCTCGTTGTTTGCAGATGTTCCAACAGATTAGTTTGGGCCAACGTTTGAATCGGTAATAGTGAAGTTTCTTTCATTTTTTGTTGGATCAACTGCTGGTCTAAGGTGTTACTTTTTTCTGTATAAGTTAATAATTGGTAGCCCGTACTTGAAAAAACATAGGCTGACAAGCCATCAAACGTCGTTAAGTGAGTTAAACTATCAATAATATCTTTTTGAGAAAATTCGACATAAAAACTGCCTAGAACTTCTAGCGTTACTGGATTTGTAATAGGATAGGCTAAATAAAATTTGTTATTTAAACGAGGGGTTCCACTGATTTTTTTACCACTCTTATCATCTGAGGTAGAAAGATAGTAATCATTGTAATTATTCAACACCATAATGATCGATTCTATATTGTCATACATCGTGTAAAAATTTTTCACTTGACCTGGTAAAAATAAATAGTTGCCCGTTGCTAATTGTTGATCGTAAGAATAATTCAAATAATTAGAAATTGGCTCGTCCATATAACGATTCAAATTGTTGATCTTCTCTTGATTATCAGTCAACCCGTTTAACATTGTCTTCCCTTGAATATTTTTATCATTGATCGAGCGAGCAATCGTATCGACTGCTTCTTGCGCCGTGATTTCCCCTCTTCCCATCGATTGCCAATAGGTATTCATTCCAATACTGACCATGCCAATCAAGATCAGTGTAACCAAAATCAACGCATAATTTTTCAGTAATCGGTTTAGTAATGTTTTATCATTAAAGGAAGAGGGTTTCTTTTTACGCATGAAGTTCCAATCGTTGATCGATCGTTTGCCGCCATGATTTTGTCGCTGTAAAGCTCCATATTTGGATCATAGAAACCGTGCCGAATAGAATCAATCCTTTGAATTTCCACGTAATAAATACAATCAAACTTACGCTAATCGCTATTTTCAATAAATTCGTAAAATTAGATAATGTCGAAATAAACGCCAGTTTCAACAAATTTTTTAAACCGATTTCATAATAGCTATCTAATAACAATGTGTATTGATACGTAACAATCCCATAAATCATTGCAAAAACTAACAGAAAATCGATCATTAAAAAAGCAATTCCCTGAATTTGTACAGATAAAAATAAATTGTACGCCAATATACTTAATAACAAGCCCAATCCATAAAAAAGCAGATTTCCTCTTACAAAGTTCTTTTTAAAAGTGTTCCAGCCGTCCTTCAAAGTGATTTCTTTATAATTGAACTCGTGACTGACAAATAATTCATTGACTGTTTTCAAGGCTGGACCCACGCCTGCGACAATCAAACCGCAACAGCTGAACAGCCAAAAGAATAGATTCAATTTTACGATGACCCAAACTTTAATGAATAACGTTTCTAACGCTTTTCCAACCATCTAACTCTTCCTTTCTCTCTCTAATTAGTATAATAAATAACTATGGCTGATATGCCAAATAAAAAACTGCTGCTTATAATATAACTACGCAGTTTAGTCAGAATATTATTTTTTTATAAAAGAACCAAGCAAAAACGATGTAGTATCGATTCACTTGGTCCCAAGGTCTATATCTGATTTATTTTTTCAAAAATTCATCGTATTGTTTTTGCATTTCAGTTAAGACTTTGTCATAACCAGCATTATCAAGTGCTTCTTTTAATTTAGGCACTGTCTCTTCTGGATCTACGGTTCCTGTGTTTAAACCATCTAAATATTGACTCATCACGTTGGCAATGTTACTCATTTCTGTTTTCACATTCGACGTTACAAAGTTAAAGCCTAAGATTGGTGATGTTTCTGCTTTAGCGATTGATTCATCACGCTCTTTGATCATATCTTCAGTGATCGTATCTTGTGTATATAAGATTTTGTTGTTACCAGTATTCCATGCTGGTAAATGCATGTTTGGTTTATAGCCATCTAACAGTTTGATTTTTCCATCTTTATCAGGAATTTTTTCCCACGCTTCGCCTTCAATTCCCCAGACTAAACCATTTAATAATTCTGGATCACTATTGATCTGACCTAAAACTTCCACTGCTTTTTCTTTGTTTTTAGACGTATTTGAGACTACAAAGTTAGCCATTCTTGCTTGATCACTTGATTTCAAGGCTTTAGTAAATGCTGTAGACACTAATTCTTGGCCTGCCGCATTACTTAAAATCGTATCACCATAATCGTAAGGTCCTTGTGTCTCTTGACGAATGAACCAAGTATTTCCTTCTAATGGAAACTCTGTGTTGCTTGTTGCTGCATCTGATGGGATGTAACCTGCTTGATACCATTTATGCATTGTTTTTAAGACATCCATAAAGTCTTTGTTTTCGTATTGGTTGATGATCTTTTTAGTATCGCCATTTAGATCGACAGCAAATGGATAGTCGTTTCCAATTGGGAAATCAAAATCACCTTGCGCTTTAAACCCTTGACCAATCGCAAAGGCCGCAATATTCGGTTCTTTTTCATGGAAGGTTTTTAAGACACTTTCCGCATCTTTGTAGGTTTTAATGTCATCAATCGATAAATTATATTTATCTAAATATTGCTTATTAAACGTCAACACTTGTTGCGAATAAACATTACCATTGACTGGAAAGGCATATAGTTTTCCGTCAACTAAGTTCCCTTTGATATACGCTTCATCTAATTGCTCATAGGCATCCTTAGCAAACTTAGGTGCTAGTTCAGTTAAATCCGCAAAGGCTCCTTTTTGTGCATTTGGTACATAACTATCTGCAAATGCAATATCATAATTTTCACCAGAGGACACAATAACGCTCATTTTTTTCTTGTAATCGCCCCATCCAATATATTGGATATTTAGTTTAGCCCCTGTTTTCTCTTCGATTCTCTTATTGGCAACTTCCATCAACGCATCATAATTCTCAGGCTTATCACCGATTTGATACATCAATAACGTACCTTCATCTGCTTTTTTACTACTGCCAGCAGTCTTTTTTTTACTGCCTCCGCCACATGCTGTCAACGCAACTAAAAGAACAACTGCTGTACTTAAACCGACTACTTTTTTCCACGTCTTCATTTTCTGTTCATCTCCATTTTCTATAGATTATTCCTTAACTCCACCAATCGTTAACCCTTTAACAAAATATTTTTGGAAAAACGGATAGCTGATCGCAATCGGTAAGGTTGAAATAACCACGATCGCCATTCGAGCAGATTCTCCTGGTATTGCTGCCATCCCACCAGATAATTGACTGCTGGCGCCAGCATTTTGTGTCAGATATTGAATATTATTTTGAATCTTCATCAATAAATATTGCAATGGAACTAAACTATCTTTTTGAATGTATAAGAGTGCGTTAAACCAGTCATTCCAATACCCTAAAGCTGCAAACAAACTGATTGTTGCGATACCAGGCACCGCGAGCGGTAATACGATTTGAATAAAAATCCGCATCTCTGAAGCCCCATCAATCCGTGCCGACTCGATGATCGACTCAGACACTGAGCGTTTGAAAAATGTCCGCATCACAATAATATTAAACGGACTGACTGCCATTGGCAAAATCAACGCCCAAATCGTATCTTTTAATTGAAGTAAATTCGTCATCACTAAGTAGTTTGCGACCATCCCTGGAGAAAATAACATCGTGATCAAACAAAAAACCGTGAAAAACCGACGAAACGGAAAATTAGATCTAGAAATCACATAGGCATATAAGGATGTCGCTGTACTATTGATCAGCGTGCCGACCAACGTAACCAAAACCGTCACAAACAACGCTTGAAAAATTTTATCCTGCATTTGATCAAATAGATAGGTGTAGCCAAAGATACTAAACTCCTTAGGCCAAAAACTATATCCATGAGCAGCTAATGCGGTTTCATTACTAAGTGAGATCGCCACAACAAATAAAAACGGCAACACACAAGATAGAGCAAAAACAGCGATCAGCACATTAAAAAATAAATTGACTGGTTTATTAAACGAACGAATTTCTACTTTTGAAACTGGCTTTTTCCTCAATGTTTTCACTCCTCCTTAGAATAATGCCGAATCATTGTCAAAACGACGAACGATCCCATTTGTCACCATCAACAGAACAAATCCGACTGTTGACTGATACAATCCAGCTGCTGCCGTCATCCCGATGTCCCCTGTCGCAGTCAAACCATTAAAGATATACGTATCTAAAACTGACGTAACTTGGTACAACGAGCCAGAATTACGCGGCACATTATAGAACAAACCAAAGTCCGCTCTAAAAATATTCCCCACTGCTAAAATCGTCATGATCGTCATCAAAGGTAATAATTGCGGAATCGTAACATTCTTGATTTGTTGCCATTTGCTGGCGCCATCAACCATTGCGGCCTCATAATACGTTGGATCGATTCCCATGACAGAAGCAAAATAAATAATACTATTATAGCCGATCCCTTTCCACGTTCCGATAAAGACTAAGATAAACGGCCAAAATTTCGGTTCACTATACCAATTGATCGGCGTACCTCCACGACTTGAAATCCACTGATTAAAGATCCCTTTATCTGGGCTTAAAAAGGCATAAACAAAATACCCAATGATAACCCAAGATAAGAAATAAGGTAACAGAGACATCGTTTGGTAGACTTTTACCAAACGCTTATTCCTCAGTTCACTCATCACGATTGCAAAAAATACAGAAATGATAAGGTTCAAAACAATAAAGGTCACGTTGTACAACACTGTATTTTTCGTAATCAGAAACGCATCATTAGAAGAAAACAAAAACTTAAAATTCTCTAAGCCAACCCAAGGACTCTCCTTTAAGCTAGCAATAAACCCGTCTGGTGAAATATGAAAGTCTTTAAACGCCACCACATTGGTCAACACTGGAATATAAAAGAAAAAAATCATCCATAGCATCGCTGGGATCGCCATCAAGATCAACGCTTTATACCGCCAAACATTGTTAAAAAACAGCGCACTCTTTGACTTTTTCTTCATTTACTCAACTCCTTTCATCAAATTGTCTACAATAGAATTGTAGCGCTTTCAAAAAGAAATAAAAATAAACAAAATATAGATATTCTTATAGAAAATATAGATGTTCCAAAAAATAAACTTGATAACCTCCTTCTCTAATGTAGCCACTCGACTATGATACAATTAGCTTATCGACTTGAATGGAGGAAACACTATGCAAATTTATCAAAATACAAAAATCGCTAGCAACAAGTCCCTATACATTTCCGGTCAAACACCAAGTAAAGACGGAGTAACACCTCAAAGTATTGAAGCACAAACAGAGGTTGTACTTGAAAAAATCTCAGCTGCCTTACAAGAACATCATTTAACTGTTGAAGATTTAGTCAAGATCACGATCTATATTACCGATGTTTCTTATCTGCCGGGTCTTAGAAGTAAATTAGCCGAATTTGTAGGTGAGTCAAAACCAACTTCTACATTAGTAGTTGTTGCTGGGTTGATCGATCCAGATTTTAAAGTAGAAATTGATGGGATCGCTGCTTTTTAGCAAATCAAAAATGAGACACCCGTAAAAGCTTAGCTGCTTACGAGTGTCTCATTTATTCCTATTATATTTATGCTTCTTTTACGCTTTTCAAAATATAGTAACCTTTGTCTTTTGTCACGATTTCTACATTGCCAAAGACTTCCGCCATTTTTTTCTCAGCACTTGGCGCACCTTGTTTCTTTTGAATCACGACAGTCAACGTTCCACCGACAACTAGTCTAGGATGGGCCTCACTCAAAATTTCATGCACTACTTTTTTCCCAGCTCGGATCGGCGGGTTGCTAATAATTGCAGCATATTGCTGTTCATGTGTATCAGCATAGATATTTGATGTGTGGATATCGACATTTTCAACATGATTTTTCTTCGCGTTTTCTTGCGCTAAAGCGACTGCTCTCTGATTGACATCGATCATTTCTACTGTTCTACCACTGAATGAAGCCAACGTTAAACCAATCGGACCATAACCGCAACCGACATCAAGCAACGCCCCTTCTGGAAGATCTTCCCACTCAAACTCATCGATCAATACACGGGAACCAAAGTCCACCGTATTACGAGAAAATACCCCACTATCGGTTAAAAACTGAAACTTCTTTCCTTTTAATTCAAATGACCACTGCTCTAAATCATGAGCTAACTCTGGGTTTTCTGTATAATAATGATTATTCATTTTCTTCTTCCTAACTATTTTCTTTTGTCATCAGTCTACCTTTTATTTCGCGAACAATCAAGGCAGCGAGTAAGTCATAACCCGTTTTGGAAAAATGTAGTCCATCTGCTTGTAAAAATTCATCTGTGCCAGGGTAAACGACCATTGCTTTGTATAAATCAATGACAGGAATTTCATATTTAGCGCCGATTACTTTTACTCGTTCTACATATTCACGAATCCGATCATGATCCCGCGTTGGTTTTCTAGCACAATCTACATATGGCGGTGTGAGTAACACGACTTTTTCTTTACCGATTTCAGTGATCATTGTTTCGATATTTTCTGCGTATTTTTCTAAAGAAACTAGGTTGTCACTGTTTGTGTCATTGGCACCGAAGAAAATTGTTACGATATCGGCTTGTTCTGCTAAGACTTCTTTTTCCAAACGTTTCATTGCATCTTGTGTGGTATCTCCCGGCATCCCAGCATTTACGATCATCACTTCTTCATAATGTTGAGCCGCTAGATCTTCTGTGATTAGATTTTGTAAAATCGGCGTGATGGCTTCCTCGCCGTATCCTGCTGTGATACTATCTCCAAATAAAACGATTTTTTTCATTAGGTATTTTCCTTTCTCGACTTGTTTTCTTTATTTATCATACCATTGAAAAGACTGTTTTGCCGAGGTAAAGAATTATTTCAGGAATTGGTGTTAGGTCTAGCTAAATTGTGTTAAAATAGGAGCAGAAATAAATGTTGGCTTTGGTGGAGGAACCGATGGACGATAAAATGAATTATTACCCCATTTCACGAAAGGAATGGCAGGGCTTCTATCACAACGGCAAAGCGCCGCTGACAGAAGAAGAATTAGAAGATATTAAAGGCTTCAATGATCAAATTTCATTGCAGGATGTGCAGGACATTTACGTGCCACTGACCCACCTGATTCATTTATATATGAAAGAATTTGAGTCTTTAACTGTTAGCAAAGGGCTGTTTTTGCATGAATATGTGCCTGTTCCGCCTTTTATCATCGGGATCGCTGGTAGTGTGGCTGTTGGAAAAAGTACCACAGCTCGCTTGTTGCAGCTGATTTTATCCAGAACCTTTAAACGCCGCAATGTCCAACTGATTACGACGGACGGCTTTTTGTATCCGAACAAAGTATTGGAAGAAAAGGGCATTATGGATCGGAAAGGTTTTCCAGAAAGCTATGACATGGAAAAGTTGATCGACTTTTTAAATCAAGTCAAAAATAGCCAAGATGAAATCAAAGCACCGCTTTATTCTCATAGTGTCTATGATATTATCGAAGGCGAATATGAAGTGATCCAACAACCAGATATTCTGATCGTTGAAGGAATCAACACACTTCAATTGCCAGCGAATCAGCAAATTTACGTCAGCGACTTCTTTGACTTTTCGGTCTTTGTAGATGCTGAACCGAAGCTGATCGAAAAATGGTACCTTGAACGTTTTGGCGCCTTACTTGATACAGCTTTTCTTGATCCAGATAATTACTATTATCAATATGCGATTGGCAATCGTGACGATGCCTTTGCGATGGCAAAAGAAGTTTGGAAAACGGTGAATTTGAAAAACTTAGAGGAATATATCTTGCCAACTCGAGGCAGAGCGGATATTATACTTCATAAGACTGAAAATCATATCATTGATGAGATATTTATGCGGAAGTATTAATTCGTAAAGCTAGATCAAACTAATGATCAACACTTTCTCCGAAAGTTTTGTACTGTTCCACATCAGTTCATTGCATTCACTGTGTCTCACAGCAAAAGCCGAACGAACTCGTTCAGTACTGACAGAAAAATAGGGAAAAATGATTGTGACGCTTTTTGTCACTAGCCTTTTTCGTCTTTTTTCCGAAGCACTAGTTCGTGAAGCTAGATCACAAAACAACACTTAATTTGATTCTAAAGGGGTCAGAATTTTCCTAACGGAAAATTCTCCATAAACGGTGTAAAACAAGCAGGTTTCTCGGCAATTTCCTAAATCATATACAATCCAAAAAAAAGGATTCTACATGATTTAGTCCAATTGCTCGAACCTAAACGCTTTTTTTGCAACCTCTTTTTAGATAAATCTAAATGGATAGGGGTAATAAATGTGACCAATGTTGCCGATTTGACAACTGTTGAAAAAATTATTGTTTTAGACTTTGGTAGTCAATATAACCAATTGATTACTCGACGTATTCGTGAATTTGGCGTGTTCTCAGAATTATTGAGCCACCGAATCACAGCGGATGAAATTCGCGAAATGGCTCCTAAAGGAATTATTTTCTCTGGTGGACCCAATAGTGTGTATGACGAAAATGCCTTCCAGATCGATCCTGAAATTTATGAGCTAGGGATTCCAATTTTAGGTATTTGCTACGGTATGCAGTTGATGATGCATAATCTAGGCGGAAAAGTCGAGCCTGCTGGCAACCGTGAATACGGTAAGTCAGAGCTATCACTTTTGATTCCTGATTCACCTATTTTTAAAGGAACACCTGAAAAACAAATCGCTTGGATGAGTCATGGTGACCTTGTCGCTGCTATCCCTGATAGTTTTGAAACGGTGGCAACTAGCGCAGATTGTCCGTTTGCAGCAGTTCAAAATACAGACCGCAACCTTTACGGTGTGCAATTCCATCCAGAAGTTCGTCATTCTGAATATGGTAACGACTTATTACGTCACTTTACGTTTGATATTTGTCATTGCGAAAGCGACTGGACAATGGGCAACTTCATCGAAATGGAAATCAACAAAATCCGCGAACAAGTCGGCGATAAAAAAGTCCTTCTTGGCCTTTCAGGCGGCGTGGATTCAAGCGTTGTTGGTGTGCTTTTACAAAAAGCCATCGGCGATCAATTGACTTGTATCTTTGTAGATCATGGTTTATTGCGCAAAGGTGAAGCAGAGCAAGTAATGGATAGTTTAGGCGGAAAATTCGGCTTAAACATTATTAAAGTAGATGCAAAAGAACGTTTCTTAGATAAATTAGCTGGCGTTTCTGATCCAGAGAAAAAACGTAAAATCATTGGGAACGAATTCGTTTATCTTTTCGATGATGAAGCGACAAAACTTGATGGCATCGACTTCCTAGCACAAGGTACCCTTTATACAGATATCGTAGAAAGCGGAACTGAAACAGCGCAAACGATCAAATCTCACCATAACGTGGGCGGATTGCCGGAAGATATGCAATTTGAATTGATCGAACCGTTGAATACGTTATTTAAAGATGAAGTTCGTGCTTTAGGGATCGAATTAGGAATGCCTGAAGCGCTAGTTTGGCGCCAACCATTCCCTGGTCCTGGTTTAGGAATTCGTGTGCTTGGTGAAATTACTGAAGAAAAATTAGAAATCGTGCGTGATTCTGATGCGATTTTACGTGAAGAGATCGCCAATGCTGGTTTAGATCGTGATATTTGGCAGTACTTTACTGTGTTACCTGGCATCCGCAGTGTGGGTGTGATGGGTGATGGCCGTACGTATGATTATACTGTGGGTATTCGTGCAGTGACTTCAATTGATGGAATGACAGCTGATTTTGCGAGAATTCCTTGGGATGTGTTGCAGAAGATTTCTGTGAGGATCGTGAATGAAGTGGCTCATGTGAATCGGATTGTTTATGATATTACGAGTAAGCCACCTGCTACTGTGGAGTGGGAATAAAAAAACAATATAACTTGGTGTAAAAACGTTGATTTAACGGTGTTTAGGCACATATGAAATGGATAAAAACAATACAATTTGAATAGGTTCTCCGCCAAAATCCCGCCAAAACGAAATCTGGGGTTGCCTATATCAAGTTATAGAAAGAGCCTTGTAGAAAGAAAACAAGGTTCTTTTTTTGAACCTAATTTCTTTAGTAAAGTAAATTTTGACGCCAAAACTAAAAGTGGCGTATTTTTAAATATTGAAATCAAATTGAAAGGAAAGCTTATGAAAAATAAAATAGGTAATAAACTATTAGGGGTACTGATGGTCGCCATGACTATTATCAGTACCCTTTTTGCTTCTTTAAGTACAGTTCACGCCAGTGATCTTGTCTTGAATGAAGTCACTGGCTATAGCTATACAGGTGTCAGCCCACATCTGGGTTATGCCATTACGCATGACCCACTTTATATCATGAAGGTTGATGGCAAAGTCGTCTTCTGTGTGGAATCAGGAATCTTCACGACCTCTGGAGGTGGCTATATTCCAGAAACCTACATTGATAGGAAGAAAGACCTGCTATCTAAAATCGCCTACTACGGCTATACGAATACTGCTCAAAGTGGTTATGACTATGCTGTAACGCAAGTCATGATTTGGGGTGAACTCGGAGATAAATATATTTCTTCCAGTATTCCCAACTATGAGAAGCGAAAAGCTGAAATCATGGCACAAGTCAATCGTCATGACACCCTCCCATCTTGGCACAATCAAGAAGTCTCAGTTCAAGTTGGTAAACCATTGACCTTGAGCGATACCAACGGTGTATTCAGTGATATGAGTTTAACTTCAAACCCAACAAATACGTCACTTTCTACGAAAGGCAATGAGCTGACAATTACTGCCAATCAAGATTCTACCAATGGCACACTCTCTTATCAGAAAGTAGCGAATGCCAAAATTGGAACTTCGATTGTTTATAAGAAGCCGAACCATCAAACATTGGTAGAGTTTCATTTAGACAATACCAAACAAGCGAATCTTAAAGTCAACGTCATCAAATTAGGAAATGCACGTATCCAAAAACTTGATGAAGATACTGGTAAACCCTTAGCTGATGCAACTTTATTATTGGAATATAGCGGTACATCAAAAGAAGTTGTGACCAATGAACACGGGTATGTAGAACTTAATGGCTTACCTCAAGGTACACAAGTCACCATTCGTGAGGTAACTGCTCCAGATGGTTTTGTCAATAAAGGGGAAGTTCAAACTATCACCATTGAACCAAATAAGACACTGGAAGTTCGTTTCAACAACAAAGCGCAACAAGGACAATTGAATCTAACCAAGACAGGAAAGAAAGTGGTCTCCATTGAATCAACCGATTCAGAGTATGGGGACTTACATTCTTTCCTTTTTGATTACCAACCAATCGCTGGCGTAACCTATGATATCAAAGCTGTAGAAGATATTGTTATAGGTGGCACAATACACCACAAGGCTGGTGAAATTGTCACAACGGTAACTACTGGTGATGATGGCAACTTAATCAATATGCCTTATCTCTATTTAGGAAAATATGAAGCTATTGAGGTTTGTGCTCCTGCTGGTTATATTGTCGATTCTACACCTATCCCCTTTGAATTTATTTATGCAGG
Source organism: Enterococcus sp. 12C11_DIV0727 (assembly GCF_002148425.2). Taxonomy (NCBI): domain Bacteria; kingdom Bacillati; phylum Bacillota; class Bacilli; order Lactobacillales; family Enterococcaceae; genus Enterococcus; species Candidatus Enterococcus lemimoniae. The sequence goes on from NZ_CP147248.1 coordinate 1,949,331, forward strand.
GCAAGAAGTTTCACTTGTGCAAGAATCTGTGACTGCTAAGAATGAATTCCAGAAATTAAGGCTCTCTTTATTCAAAGAGGAAGAAACAATTGCTAAATGGCAAGACAATTTACCAGTGATTGAAACTATTCCTGCTAGTGATAAAGTTTTTGGTTTGTACACCAACGAGGATTTGGTTATCACTCCAGAAGTAACGTTACCAAAAAATTCTTTGTTGGAAATTGTGACAACTATTGATGGTGAAGCTTTTTTAGAAGACCTGCAATTTCCAGAAAGTCATTACTATTTCAAGGAACTAGACGCTGGCAACCAACACACCTTACTGGATAAACACTATGAATTTAGCTTTATCGCTACAGACAATGAAGAAATAAAGGAAATCAAAATTTATGAAGATGAAGAAATCCCACTTCTTAACAAGCTTCATTTCAATCACTTTTCATTGAAAAAGTTAAACGAGGAAGCCATTCTAACTGAAAAAGAAGGCTATCACTTTGAATTAGTGGAATCTCAAGGAGCTATCTTCTCTTTAGAAGATGAAGACGGTACGGTCATTCAATCCGTAACAGTTGGTGACGAATCACTAGCCACCTTCAACCATATTCCAGTTGGCACATTCTATTTGAAAGAAGTCAGAACATCTTCCAGTGACTATCTGCTTTCTGATTTGATTTATCGTGTGGAATCCACCAAAGACGGTATTCAAGTTTACAATGAAGCAGATAAATTAATTGCAGAACAAAGCTTTCTTGATGAACCAGTTTATTTGTTTGAAGCAGAAAACTATTTGATAAAAGGTACTGGTCAACTCAGCAAGACGGATATCTCTACTGGTGAACCTTTACCAAACACTGGCATTCGTCTACTAGATAAGGATAAGAAAGTTATTTTTGAAGGACGAACCAATCAAGAGGGTTTGCTTACTTATGAGGAGCTACCAAAAGGAATCTATTACTTCCAAGAGTTCGATGCACCAACAGGCTATCAAATTGATGACACACCGATTCAATTTGAAATCAAAGAAAACGGAAAGGTTGTGAAATGTGAAATGAAAAATAAACAGATTCTCAAAGCGTCATTGCCACAAACTGGTGAAAATCCTTCTATTAAACTATATGTGGCTGGTATTTTAGTTTCAATGGGAGCTATCGCTGTTCTCTGTTACAAACGTAGAAAAGAAAAACTGAATTGTGACGACTAACGCAAGGATCATAAAATAAAATGATAGGTTCTTGCGTTTTTGTTTGCCATTAGAAAGGAGTATGTATGAACAACATTCGTTCTCCCACTCTCACCACCACGACTTAAACTGATAATTGAATAGATTTGTACAACAAAGAAAAGAGGAAAATATATGGAACTAAAACACACTATTCCCAATATGGAAAAGACATTTGGACAATTAGAATTTGCAGGTGAAGGAAAAATCGAACAGCGCCGTATCAACGGCAAGATGACTATTCTTTCTCGTAGCTATAACCTTTACTCTAACATTCAACGAGCAGATGATATTGTCATCATTTTACCAGCAGACGCTGGAGAGAAGCATTTTGAAATGGAAGACAAAGTCAAACTTGTCAATCCACGTATTACCGCAGAAGGTTATAAAATCGGCAATCGAGGATTCACAAATTACATCATGCACGCAGATGACATGGTCAAGGCATAGAAAGGACAAGGTAAAAATATGAGATTAGCAGAAGGTATCGTTATTGAGAACGAGAAAACGTTTGGAGTATTAAAGTTTTCGGCGTTACGACGTGAAATCAAAGTCGTCAATGAAGAAGGTGTGGTGACAGAGGAAGTCAGAGAACGCACTTATGACCTGAAATCCAAAGGTCAAGGTCGCATGATTCAAGTCAGCATTCCTGTAAAAGCTGGAAATAAGAAGTTTGATTACAACGCTGAGGTAGAACTGGTCAATCCAGTAGCTGATACTGTGGCAACAGCTACCTTTCAAGGAGCTGATGTGGATTGGTATATCAAGGCTGATGATATTGTTTTAAAAAAACTAGAAAATAGTCGAAAATCAGAAATTAAACAGAATCAAAATAAAAATGATTAGTTGATAGCCCACTAATCAGATGATAATATTGGTATATAAAAGGAGGCTTAGAAATGACATTTTCAAATAGCGATAAAACTGGAAAATTAGATGTGGAGTTACAAAGTGTTGTACAAGCTTTCATAGATGATGCCTCGGAAGGAAGTTATTGGGATTTTAAACAAAAATGGCACAATAATAATGCCGACTTACTCAAAGATATTATTTGTATGGCTAATAATACGACAAGTAATATGCAAGATGGTTATATAATATTTGGCATTGAGGATACAACATTTGAAGTCACCGGTGTTTTAAACGATGTTAACCGTAAAAACCAAGAAAATCTCATTGGTTTTCTTAGCTCGCAAATATGGTCGGGTGAAGAAACTCCCAATGTAGATGTAAAAACTATTCAAATTGACGAAAAAGAAATTGATGTTTTAGTTATTCGTAATGAGATGGTTACACCGTATTATCTGTTAAAAGAATATTCAAAAAGTAATTCTGGAAAAAACAAAACTATTATCCACGCTGGTGTAATTTATAGCAGAATTGGGGATAGAAATACAAGTTCAGCAGAATGTGCTACGAAACATGCTACTGAATTTTTATGGAAGAAACGATTTGGATTAATCGGAAATGATGATTATAAAGTAACAAAGAGACTCGAAAATACAGAAAATTGGTATTCTACAGATGAATATGAAACATTTCATAATAATGAGTATGGAGATATTACCATTAAGCGTGATACTACCTATAATCTTGAAGTGACCATAAATAAAGAAGAAACGAATACTCGTATTTGGGTTATGGATTTTCCCTATCTATTTAGTAATATATCTAATTGGAATATCGGTGAACGAGAAACTGGTAGAAGACTGAAATGGGATATTTTCTTAAATGGCAGAGAACTAGATATTTCTATTTACGGAGTTCAAGCTACAAGGCAAACATTTTATCATATTGAACCTAAAACGTATTGGGATAAGGCACTAGGAATTTCTATCAATGGCATTACAGACTCCATAAAGTATTATGCATATATCGAAAATAGTATTGAGTACCTTGCCTTTAACCTATTTTTTGATAAGCAATGTTATTCAGATAGAGAACTAGATTACAACAAAGCATTACAGGTCATTCCAGTTTTTAAAAGCGAACAGGAACACCTTGAATTTATGGAACATATTAAAACCTGTGTTGATGAATTTGAATTAGCTGTAGAGAATCAAGATATTAATGGAATGTTTCCTACCTATGCAAAAGAAGTTGATACGGTTATAGTCTACAAGCTAGGGAAAACATTAGTTCAGTGGCTTAGAGAGTGGAGATTTAAGTTAATGGAAATTTAGTATATCTATCCAAAGTAAGTAACCATTGCGTTACTTTTTTTCTTTACTTAACAAAGGAGGAACTGCTATTTTCAAAACAAAAGGAAAACGTATTAAAGCAACTGATACTAATTTGCTCTACCATTCTGCTTTTAAGTTCTTTGGATTCATTGGAATTTTTGTGATGTTGTTCTTCCATCTTCATTCACTTATGCAAATCAATTGGAAGACTATTCCCTTTGAAAAACTTCTCTCACAACTTTATACACCATACTTCTTAGGTAGTGTTCTCACTGCCTTTTTTGTTTGCTTATTATTTGGTTTATGGGTCTATCGTTATCGCATTGATACAATTAAAAAACTCCAACACATGCAGAAGCTTGCTCGCATGATTTTGGAAAATAAATGGTATGAATCGGAACAGGTGCAATCTGATGGGTTCTTTAAAGACCTCTCATCTTCAAAGACTAAAGAGAAAATCAGCTACTTTCCCAAGATGTACTACTCACTAAAAAATGGACTGATTCATATTCGTGTAGAAGTTACCCTTGGTAAATACCAAGATCAGCTTCTACACTTAGAGAAAAAATTGGAGACTGGCTTATTTTGTGAGCTAGTCGATAAGGAACTCAAGGATTCCTATATTGAGTACACTCTACTCTATGATACGATTGCGAATCGTATTGGAATTGAGGAAGTCAAAGCAGAACACGGGCGACTCAAACTGATGAAGTCTGTCTATTGGGAATATGACAACCTCCCTCATATGTTGATTGCTGGAGGAACTGGTGGCGGAAAGACTTTTTTCATTTTGACCATCATTGAAGCCCTCCTTCAGACCAATGCCAATTTGTATATTCTTGACCCTAAAAACAGTGACCTTGCAGATTTAGAATCTGTGATGGACAATGTTTATTTCAAGAAAGAAGATATGTTGGAATGTTTGAATCAATTCTATGAAGCTATGCTGGTGCGGAGTGATGAAATGAAGCAACACCCAGACTACAAAACTGGTGAAAACTATGCTTACTTAGGACTGCCTGCAAACTTCCTCATCTTTGATGAGTATGTCGCCTTTATGGATATGTTAGGACGTGATAGTACCGAGGTTATTTCTAAGCTGAAACAGATTGTCATGCTAGGAAGACAAGCAGGCTTCTTTTTAATTCTGGCTTGTCAACGTCCTGACGCAAAATATTTAGGTGATGGAATCCGTGACCAGTTCAATTTTCGAGTAGCCCTTGGAAGAATGAGTGAGCTTGGATACGGCATGATGTTTAGCGAGACCAACAAAGATTTCTTCTTGGAGCAAATCAAAGGACGTGGCTATGTAGATGTTGGTACAAGTGTGATTAGTGAGTTCTATACACCACTTGTACCTAAAGGGTATGACTTTCTAGAAAGAATTGGAAAATTAACCACCAAAACGCAGGCTGAACCAGAGCCGTGCGAAGCGAAAGGCGCAGGGACAGACTAGCGTGGTTTGGTGTGGCGACAGCCACGCCAAACTGACAACCCCCAGTCCATCTAACAGGGGGGTAGAAAAAAGACAAAAAACTGACAAAAAACATCATGAAGTCCAGTGCTCACGGGCAAATATGAATTTTATACAAGGTGTGATAATGCTTAGGCAAATGTGACACCTTTTTTGATTGGAGGAATGCGATTGGAAAAAGAACTTTCTTGGGAAGAATCCTTTAGAGAAAAACGGGATAAATACGGTGTCTCTCAAAACAGAATAGCAACAGATGTCGGTATCTCAAGAGAACATCTCAATCGAATTGAAAATGGAAAGCTAATTGCTCCTGATTCTCTTAAGAAGAAATTAAGTCATGAGCTGAATGCTTACAATCCTGATTTACCTCTTGAATTGATATTCGACTATGTTCGGATTCGATTTCCCACCGATGATGTGGTGAAAGTGATTCAAGAGATTCTACGATTGAATATTGACTACATGGTACATGAAGACTATGCCTACTATTCTTATCAAGACCATTATCACTTTGGCGATATTATGGTCATGCACTCTGTAGACCTCTCCAAAGGCGTATTGTTGGAGTTAAAAGGAAAAGGTTGTCGCCAGTTTGAGAATTTTCTATTGGCACAACATAGAAGTTGGTACAACTTCTTTCAAGATTGTATCAAAGCAGAAGGTGTGATAAAGCGACTAGATTTAGCCATCAATGATAAAACAGGAATTTTAAAAATTGCCGAATTGGCTCATAAGTGTGATGAAGAAGAATGTATCTCTGTCTTTCGTAACTTTAAAAACTATAAAAGTGGCGAATTAAAACGACGCAATGAAAAGCAAGATATAGGAAATACCCTTTATATCGGTTCGCTAAAAAGTGACGTTTATTTTTGCATTTATGAAAAGGATTATGATCAATACATCAAGAATGGCATACCTATTGAGGAAGCAGAAATCAAGAATCGTTTTGAAATTCGCTTAAAGAATGAACGGGCGGAAATTGCATTGGAAGATTTATTACAAAATCGGAATCCACAGCGAACCGCTTTTGGTATCATAAATCGCTACATTCTCTTTACCGATAAAGAAGATGGAAAATGTCGCAGTGATTGGAAAATCAATTATAGATGGAAGTCTTTTATTGGTAACAATCGTAGAGAACTTCGATTAACCACCGAACCAGAACCTTATGACTTTAAAAGAACCTTGAACTGGTTACGTCATCAAGTCGCCCCTACGCTCAAGATTGCCACTATTCTTGATACCGTCAATGACACTGATGTGGTGGAGATGATGATTCGTGAAGCCAGCTTGACTGATCGTCACGAAAAAATCTTGGAACAACAGCTCTACACCTCTGAGGATATTATCTTATGAGCGAGCTAACCCATACACTCAAGGAACTTGGTTTCTATTGTGGCATTAAGCAGGAACTTTATTTACAAGATACAGGACAATACACGTCTCTCATTATTGAAGGCATACAAAAAGGAAGTGATATTTTATACGATTTCTATAAGCAAACATTTTACCCACGTTACCCTAATAGCGTGACTGTCTATGGTGAACAAATGACAGAACAAGAATTAGTGGAACGTGTGAAACGTTATTTACTTAACCGAAGAATTTATCTACAAGAAAGGAATGATAATTTATGAACTTTGGACAAAATTTGTATAACTGGTTTTTAAGCAATGCGCAATCGTTGGTGTTACTGGCTATTGTGGTGATTGGACTTTATTTGGGATTCAAACGTGAATTCTCAAAACTGATTGGCTTTTTGATTGTGGCACTGATTGCTGTTGGTTTAGTCTTCAATGCTGGCGGTGTAAAAGATGTGCTTCTTAATCTCTTCAATCGCTTGATTGGTAGTTAGGTGGTGAGACAATGGAAATGCAAGTCTATATTGCCAATTTAGGCAAATACAATGAGGGTGAACTCGTCGGTGCTTGGTTCACCCCTCCTATTGATTTTGAAGATATGAAAGAACGTATTGGTTTGAATGATGAATACGAAGAATATGCCATACATGATTATGAAGCACCCTTTGATATTGGTGAATATACCTCAATTGATGAAATCAACCGCTTATATGAAATGGTGGAAGAAATCGAGGGTTCGCCAATTTATGATGAACTCAAAGAGATTCAAGGCATGTGGTTTAATTCCTTAGAAGAATTATTGGAAAACAAAGACGATATTATCTGTTATAGCGATTGTGATTCTATGGAAGATGTGGCTTATGGATATGTAGAAGAGGGACATTTTGTTGAAATACCAGAACGGCTTTGGATTTATCTTGATTACAAAGCTATTGCAAGAGACTTAGAGATAAATGGAAATTTTCTGGTAACCTCTCATGGTGTATTTGAATATGTCAATTAGCCATTGTATATTACTATTAGAATTCATTGTGTCTTTCTTGAAAATGTAAGATAATAAAAGTGTGTTAAATTCTTTATGCGGGAAGACATAGTAGTAAACGGGTAGAATTGGAGGATAGCTTATGACACGTATTAACTTACTTCAAAATAAAATTATTGAACTTGAAGGTGGAGCTTTTCAAGGACTTTGTGATGCGTATCTTTATAAAAAGTATCAACTAAAAAATATTCATTCACTCGGATCTCAAGAAGGAACCAATAAAACAACGATTGGCGTACCAGATAGTTATGTTCATCATGAAGATGGTACTTACACTTTTATAATGTATGGACATCAAAAATCTTATAAAAGTAAAATCGAAGAAGATATTAAAAATTGTCTAAATGGAAATGTTAAAATGGTGCCGTATGTTGATATTAAAAGAATAATAATTTGTCATACGTCAACAAACATTACGACTATAGAAGATAAAAAATTCCGACAACTAGGTGGAGATGTCAAAGTTGAGCTGATTGGATTAGATACAATCGTTCAAGATTTGAATACTCCAACTTATCAAGCGATTGCCAAAGACTTTCTTAATATAAAGATTGATTCAGGACAAATTTTTTCTATTAGTGATTTTGTAAAATCTTATGATAAAGGGGGGATGTCAGCACCACTTGATATTGAGTTTAAATTTCGCGAGAATGATTTTACAGAACTAGTGAATCAAATTAAAAAAAATGACTCAGTTTTAGTTAGTGGTGCTTCTGGTGTAGGTAAGACTAGATTAGTACTTGAAGTTTGTAGAAGTTTTGAAAGCAAAGGTTATCAAGTGTTTTGTGTGAAGAGCAATGGACAATCATTGTATGATGATTTCACCATGTCTGCCTCAGAACCAGGAAGATTCTTATTTTTCTTAGATGATATAAATGTTACCACAGATGTTAGGGCAATAATTGGGTTTATACAGAGCTCTTCTGATTTAAAAGAAATTAAATTAGTTGCCACTGTTCGAGACTATGAAAAAGGGAAAATAAGTGGTCTATTAAATGAATTCACTTATTTTCATGAAAAACGAATATCAAGCTTGAGTGTTGAAGAAGTACGAACAATTCTTGAAGAATGCCTAGAAATAAAGAATAGAGACTATCAAGATAGAATAGTGAAAATTTCAAAAGGAAATATAAGGCTAGCTATTTTTGCTGGAAAATCTGCTATTAACGATATAAATTCCGTTAATAATCCTACAGGGATTTTTAAGGCATATTATGGTAAAATTTTTGAGGAACGATTTGTTGAATTAAATTATGTGAAGGTGTTATTTATAATTTCATTGTTAGGAACAGTCAAAATGAATGAAACGGATTTTGCGACAAAATTGCTTGAAGAATTTGGAATAGATTGGAAAGAGTTCAGAGAAATCGGTTTGCTATTTCATCAAAATGAACTAGTTGACTTTTACCTTGAAGAAGTTATAAAGGTTAATGACCAAAGTTTCAAGGATTACATTTTGGAATATTCTTTGATAGAAAAAAAAATAATAAGTATTTCACGTCTTTTAGAAATAGGTTTAGTTAAAAATCGTAAGCAGATAGTTTCTGCAATAAATACTTTGGTTAATATTTTCTCGTCAGAAAAAACTCAAGAATACGTATCAAAAGAAATATTATCTCAATGGAATGTAGCCACAGAGAATGAGCAAGACTTATATCTTGAATCTTTTTATCGTCTTAATCCTCTTAAATCTCTTGCAATTTTAAAGAAAAAAATTGATGGATTTTCTCAGGTTAATTTTGAAATCTCAGATGAATATTTTAATAGTAAATCAAATTATAATACAATAAATTCAAAAGAAGTATCAATTCTATCAGGTTATAAAAATACTAGTTGCTTTCAAGAGGCAATCGAATTACTTGTTGAGGTGCTGAATAAACGTCCTGATTGGTTTATGGACATTTATTTCTCTTTTAGCAGTTTAACTTATGATCGGAGTTCCTATCATTTAGATTACGAAAAAGAGTATGTATTACTTGAGAAACTTTGGAGTTTGAGAGAAATAGGAGATAATAATTTTGATTTTTTGATATTTAAAGTTGTTGATGAACTTTTGGCTTGTTCACATGAAATTACTGAGGATGGGGATTCTCCAAATTCCATAAGTTTTTCTCATATGTCTATCAATTTATCTGAGGGGACAAAACAATTAAGAAGTCTATGTTGGAAAATTTTGTCAGAACTGTATAAAGAATCCCCGTATCAAAACAAAGTTTTGAAAACGTTAGTTGGGAATCATTGGAGAGGGTTTGAAGATTATATAATTCCAATCTTTGAATATGATATGCAAGAAGTGAAAAAGTTTTTTGTTGACAGTTGGGAAGAACTCACTTTTGAACAGTGCTTGACTTTGAGTAAATTAGTTGAGTTTTCAGTGCACTTCGAAGTAAATATTGATGAAGGTTTCATGGGGTATAAAGATAATAGAGAATATTGTTATTATGAAGTAATTGCTTCTAATGATAGACTTGAAAGACTCTCCGAAAATACTGAAAAAAGAATTGAACGAATAAAAAGTGAATCTAAGGATTTTACTTTGGAAGATTATAAGCAGTTATTTTCTGTTGCAAAAAAAATAGAACAAAAAAATAAGTTTATAGAGACCTATTCAATCGGGGAAAATCTTTCAATTTTAGTAAGAAATGTTGATAGTGAAATATTGCCTGATATTTTAAAATTGTATTTTTCATTTGATGCACCATTTTCTGGAAGCTTATCTGTTATTGTTATTGATTTACTTAATTCACAAGGATTTGATGAAACATTTAACCTTATAAGTCAGTTTGATTTTCCAAATAGAAATATTTGGATTAACACTATGTGGACATGTCTGCCTAAGGAAATGGTTTCTGAAAATCAGATAGCTCTTCTAATTGAGCACATTAATTCAGAGGGGAAAAATCAAAACCCTAGCATTCCGAGATTCTCTGATTTATTGAAGTTTCAAAATGTAGATAAATTAATAGTTCAGAAAGTAAGTGAGTTAATTGCTGTTATTTCAGAAAGCAATCAGAATATTGCTCAATCATTTCTGTTGGAATTTCATAATAGACCAAAAGAATTGGTCGAGGTATTTTCTAAAAACATAGTTATTCTTGAAAAAATGTACTTTTCACTTCAATTTGATTACCAGGGTCTAATTTTGTCAGAAATCATAAAATTAGACCTTGCATTTTGGGTAGTCTATACAAAACAAGTGGATATGAGTAGTTTTCATAATAATTATGACAAAGAAATATTTAAGCAAATCTGGATATTAGATAACTATAATGAACTAATAGATGTTGCATACGAGAATATTGTTGCTCCTTCATACAATTTCTATTTCAGCTTCGGTAAGCACGAGACCATTTTTCCAGTAGATATAGGACAAGATTCGATAAGAAATAATCATATTAAGACATGGGTACTTAATTTTATTAGTAAACACTCAGATAATTTTGAAGAGGTTCAAAATATTTTTTCTGTATTCGTTAACAATCAAAATGATGAGGATAAAATCCAATATATTGAGAAGTTTCTAAGTTGTAATAAGAACTATAATGATTTTATGAAGTTGTCACTTAATCCTTCTTCCCATTCTTGGAGTGGTAGTTACGTGCCGATTATTGAGGGAGAGGTTAATTTTTGGAAAAAGTTACTTGCTCAGAACTTCCTAAAAGGAATAGAATTTATAGAACATAAGAATAGTATTGGTGAGAGAATCAATTTTCTTGAAAATAAGAAAAAAGAAACTTTACTTAGAGAATATCAAGATGATTATCTGAATCCATAACTTTCAAAAAATAGATATTTTAGTTTCAATAAAAACTTGAAATAGTTTAAATGATACACCAGAAGAGTTTATTCCTTTTAATACAAACGACGAAAAGATATCTATATCAAATAGATGTTTATTAGAATTAAATAGTAATTAAAAAATAACAAGCAGAGAGCAATCCCCTCAAAAGGTTTGCTCTTTTTCTATTTTCAAGAAAGGACGTAAGTATTTGAAAAAAATAAGAAGCTATACCAGTATCTGGTCAGTGGAGAAAGTCATCTATGCGATTAACGACCTACAACTGCCTTTTCCGATTACTTTCACTCAAATGACATGGTTTGTCGTATCACTCTTGACGGTGATACTATTTGGCAACCTCCCTCCACTCTCCATGATTGAGGGAGCGTTGCTCAAGTATGTAGGAATTCCTGTGGGTCTAACGTGGTTTATGAGCCAGAAGACTTTTGATGGCAAGAAACCTTATGGCTTTCTAAAGTCGGTCTGTTCTTACGCAGTAAGATCAAAGACCACCTATGCAGGAAAGCCAGTCAAACTTGGCATGTCGCATATGAATGAACCAATCACCATAGTAAGGAGTGAATTAATACATGGCATATCCAATTAAGTATATTGAAAATAACCTGGTATTCAATCATGATAGCGAATGCTTCGCCTATTATGAGTTGATACCCTATAACTACAGCTTTTTAAGCCCAGAAGAAAAGTTTCAAGTCCATGATAACTTTCGACAGCTGGTGGCGCAAAACCGTGATGGGAAAATCCATGCTTTGCAACTTGCCACAGAATCCAGCATTCGAGCCACACAGGAACGCTCAAAGAAAGAAATAACTGGTAAGTTAAAAGAGATAGCCTATCAAAAAATAGATGAACAGACCAAAGCGTTAGTAGACATGATTGGCGACAATCAAGTAGACTATCGTTTTTTTATTGGCTTCAAACTGTTACTCAATGAGCAGGAAGTTTCGGTCAAAAACATTAAGCAGGAACTACTCAATGCCATTCAAGATTTTATTGGTGGGGTTAATCATAAGCTGATGGGGGACTTTGTCTCTATGAGTGATGGTGAGATTCAACGATTTGCCAAAATGGAACAGCTTTTAGAAAGTAAACTCTCCAGACGTTTCAAGATTCGCAAACTGGAGAAGAACGACTTTGGCTATATCATTGAACACCTCTATGGTCATACTGGTATACCTTATGAAGACTATGACTATCATCTGCCAAAGAAATACACCGATAAAGAAGTCTTCGTGAAACACTTTGATATCTTAAAACCGACTCGCTCACTGATTGAAGAAAAACAACGCTACTTGAAAATCCAAACCGAGGAAGAAACAACGTTTGTTGCCTACTTTACGATTAACTCCATTGTAGGAGAGTTGGACTTTCCCAGCAGTGAAATCTTCTACTACCAGCAACAACAGTTTTCTTTTCCAATCGACACCAGTATGAACGTGGAAATTGTTGCCAACAAAAAAGCCCTCTCTACGGTGCGCAATAAAAAGAAAGAACTGAAAGATTTAGATAATCATGCATGGGAAAGTGACAATGAGACCTCCAACAATGTGGTAGAAGCCTTAGATTCCGTTAATGAACTAGAGACCAGTTTAGACCAAAGCAAAGAATCCATGTATAAACTCAGCTATGTGATTCGAGTGTCAGCGAAGGATCTCGACGAGTTGAAAAGACGGTGTGATGAAGTCAAAGACTTCTACGACGACTTATCCATCAAACTCGTGCGTCCCTTCGGTGATATGCTAGGACTTCACAGTGAATTTATCCCTGCTAGTAAACGTTACATCAATGACTATATTCAATACGTGACTTCGGACTTCTTAGCTGGTCTGGGATTTGGTGCTACACAAATGCTGGGAGAAAACGAGGGAATCTATGTTGGTTATAACCTAGACACTGGACGCAATGTCTACCTCAAGCCAAGTTTGGCTAGTCAAGGGGTGAAAGGTTCGATTACTAATGCTTTAGCTTCTGCCTTTATTGGCTCACTCGGTGGCGGGAAATCCTTTAGTAACAATATGCTCGTTTACTATGCCGTTCTCTTTGGTGGTCAAGCAGTGATTGTTGACCCAAAAGCCGAACGTGGTAGATGGAAGGAAACTCTGCCAGAAATTGCTCACGAAATCAATATCGTGAATCTGACCAGCGAGGAAGAAAACAAAGGACTTTTAGACCCTTATGTGATTCTCAAGAAGCCAAAGGATTCTGAAAGTCTAGCCATTGATATTCTCACCTTCTTAACGGGGATTTCATCACGAGACAGTGAAAAGTTTCCAGTGTTGAGAAAAGCGATTCGTAGTGTGACGCAAAGCAAGCACCGTGGTCTCCTTCTGGTCATTGATGAACTGCGAAATGAAGATACAGCGATTAGTCATAATATTGCTGACCATATCGAAAGTTTTGTGGACTATGACTTTGCCCATCTGCTTTTTAGTGATGGTTATGTCAATCAGTCTATTAGCTTAGATAAACAACTCAATATTATTCAAGTGGCTGACCTTGTGCTCCCAGACGCAGAAACAGGCTTTGAAGAATACACCACCATGGAACTATTGAGTGTGGCAATGCTGATTGTGATTAGTACCTTTGCCTTTGCATATATGCTAATAAAGTAGACATTTTTTTTGCTATACTATTAATTAATTAGACATCTTTTAAGAAAGGAATTTTGATTATGGTAGACAAACGTAAATCTCCACGAAAATTTGACGAAGAGTTTAAAAAATCAATCGTAAAACTCTATCAAGGCGGTAAATCACAAAATGCTTTAGCTAGTGAATATGGAATCGCCCTCTCCTCTGTGGCTCGCTGGGTGAAGCAATATTCTGAAGTCCAAATTGATGATGATACGATCCTCACGGCTCGACAGATCAAGCAATTACAGAAACGAAACCTTCAGCTAGAAGAAGAAAATTTAATCTTAAAAAAAGCGATTGCCATATTCACGCCACACTCAACGAACGACTAAATGCGATTCGTATTTTACGTCATGAACACTCTGTTGTTACGCTTTGCAGGGTTCTTAAGGTTAATCGTTCGACTTACTACAAACGTTTTTCTGGAAAAATTGCCCCTAGAACAGCAGAAAATCAACAGTTAAGAAAGACGATCTTAGAAATCTATATACTCTCTAAAAAACGAATAGGCCCTGCAAAAGTAAGACGTATGCTTATACGTGACTATGGCATTTCTATTAGTATTGGTCGCGTTTATCGACTAATGAGCTCCATGAACTTACCTAAAATGTCTACAGTAAAACCTGTCTTTAAACCGACTACAGGTCAGGTTTCTTTGAAGCGCCCAAATCATTTGAAGCAAGCATTTAACCCACCTGCACCAAACCAAGTGTGGACCAGCGACTTTTCTTATATTCCTATTGGGAAAAAATCGTTTGTTTATCTTTGCGTGATTTTAGATTTATTTTCTAGAAAAGTCATTGCTTGGACTGTCAGTAAAAAGATAGATACTACTTTAGCTATTACAACAATTGAAAAAGCAATTCAAGTCAGAAAGCCTACGGCTTCTGTTCTTTTTCACACTGATCAAGGTTCCCAATATACTTCATTTGAATTCAGAAAGTTTTTAGAAAATCATTCTATTGTCCAATCCTTATCGAAACCTGGTTATCCTTGGGACAACGCTGTAACAGAAGCTTTCTTCAAATACATGAAGAAAGAAGAACTCAACAGAAGAACCTTTTCTTCTCTTCAAGAAGTCCATCTTGCTTGCTTTGAATATATTGAGGGATTCTACAACTCGCAGCGCCCTCATGGAACCTTAGATATGCTTACACCAAATGAAATGGAGGATAAATACTTTGATTCTCACTAAGTACTTGCTCTTTTTGTGTCTACTTTATTGATATTTATCCATTTATGATACCTTATTTCCTACTCAATATTTTTCAAACAAAATCTCTATACATTCTCCATGTTTGTATTTTTTCATAAATTTCTTATTACCATTTTATCCATAATGAATTAAGGCTTCCTAAAAATAAAATCCCATCATGTTCTAATTACAAGTATTTAAGATCATCAGATAGAGGAGGTTCATCAGAGCACCAGCCCAGTAATAAATTTTGTCTAAAAGTCTCTTCTACCATAGTTTGCCAATAATCAAACATGTTTTCTTTCTTAATCACTTTAAATGATTGAGATAAATTAGAGGTTAATTCAAATTTCTCATCATTAAAATCTAATTTTATGTCAGAAAAATTCTGAGCAGAATCCGCCAATCGACACGGAAAAAAACTAAACATATTATTAATGTCTTCATTAGAATCATTAAACATCGCAGCACTGTATAATGTCCATTTGCTATCTCTGTCTGATATAGATAGAACCCTATCAGTTACAGTTGTTTTAAATACACCTGAAGTCGCTTCAATCCTCTTCCCTATATCTTTTTTTGTATACACACATTCACGATTTCCGACAACAAACACAGTATCTACATAAAATTTTTCACTATGCCTACTTCCAAATAATATTATATCTCCTCTGTTTAAATCATGTAAACCTATCCCTTTTCCTTTTGTCTTTTGTAAACAATTAGAATAAAAAAATCGCTTACCTAATACATAAGGGTCTGTATTTTGATATTTACAATTAGTTTTTTTTATTTTTGGAACTGGTGTAGGGGTATGCAAGTATTTAATTTTATCCCTATTTTGATCACCAGAAAAAATTTGGTTTCTTGACCTAGACACACGCTCCACGCTGGTAGGCGGCTCCCACTCTGCCCAAAAAAGCAACTCCTTATCTTTCCCCGATTCGATTTTGGCTTCCAAATTTTTAAGATTGCTAATATAGTTACCTCTATATTTCAAAAGTTTTCTATTATGATTGCTCTTCAGTTTAGTCCAATTTGCAACACCTTCAACAACTTCTGAGTTATCTTTCCCACCGTGAATAAATTGTATTATTTTCCCCATAACATATTTCCCTCTCATTTTAACTTTCTATTTTTACTAACAAAGATAATTTCCCAATATTTTACACATCTTTAAGCACCACCTTAATTGTACCTAAAATCAACAACTTAATATATAAGTTGATAGCAAAATGATAGCATCCCAAAGAAATTCATAAAATTCTACTTTATTGGGACATACTCAAAACACTTTAAAATCAGTGTTTATACTTCAAAACATATTGTTCTCTTCTTGAGTGGGAATAAAAGGCTAACCTAAATTGAATTGAGAACGCCTATTTATCAGCATTTCTTATCAAGTAAAATGGATAAAAACTACTTAATTTAATATGGTTCCCTGCCAAAAAACCTGCCAAGATTTTTCTTAGCAAGGTTTTCTTATTTAAAATATTTAAAGCTTATTGTTCTTTAGGATGACTATTCTATAACTAATTTTATGTATCCATCATCCTCTTTATTGTATACTCTTTTACCTTCTAAAGAAGCAATTTCTTTAATTGTATCAAAACTTTCAAAATTATCATCATTGCCATCTTCAAGCTCAACTTCCAGATAATTGCCATCTTCAACAATGTGACTTGTGCAGTTCACATAATATTTATCTAAAATATCTTCTAAAGGATACTGCGAGTTTTCATTATTCTCAATCTCAAAGCGCAATGTAATAACATATCTTTTATTTTTCAAATCCTTATAAATTCCATTTTCTAATTCTTCATAGTTCTGTTTGTTTCGATATTTATCTAAAATCACAGTTTTAATATTTTTCATTTTTTTAGCCTCCACTTTGTACATTTAATTTCCTATAATTTTAGAAAAATCTATCCCATCAATACTCCACTTAACTTCAAAAGAAACAGGTCGTGGAGAATTTCCACTATAATTGGCCTTAACTTCTGCTATAACTTTCTTACCTTGATTTAGTGCCTTTGCCCAAGAATTTTCAATTTTTTTAAAATCACTCAAGTTTGCTTTACTTGACTGTGAAAATAAATTATTCAATTCTGGAGACCCGCCAAACCTATCTCCGAAGGCATGCCCTGCATGATCTCCTGGCAATTTACCAGGTGTATTAGGATTATGTGGAAGTCTTCCATCATGAGTTTTGGGTTTTAATTCATCAGGACCTGCTTTTTCCAACCGACCTAAATCATCAGTTTTATAGTTATAATCATGTTCCCCTGCCTTATACTTATTATTCGGCTTCAAATCTTTATGGTACTGATTATAATTATTTGCGAAACTATAGTTAACTGTCGAACTAGCAACACCCATCTTACTAATAGCATCCGAAACAATTGCCACACCCGCTCCTGTAGTTGCTGTACCTGCTACGACTCCTGCTTGTGTGATGCCTGTTAAGGCAAGTGTTCCTCCAGAAAAATAAGTTCCACCTAAACTTAGTCCAGTTATCCCTAATCCTCCAAGTGCTGTAGTTACTCCCGTAGCTAATTGTAACAGAGATTGATTTAAAAGTTCTCTTTGTTGAGCATTCAATTCTTTGTTAGCTTGAGCGGTTAATTCTGCATCATTTACACCATTCTTTAAAATAATGACTCCATCACCTGCACCCATATTCACAGGTAACACTCTCAATATGTTTCCTTCATTATCAAACATCAATAACTGATTCAACTCATTAATAGCTGCTGCCCATTGATCAGCAGGAACATTTTTCAATGCCTCTTTCATAATTTCTTGATAATATTTCCGAGCTGCTTTTGGTAACTGGAGTTCATCCATACCATTTTCTAAAGCGACCTGTTTTCTTGTTGTAGTTACGCTTGTTGATTTAACAGATGTTACCCAAGAAGAATCAAACCCATCAGGAAAAGCGTAAGCTCCTGTTTCTGGATTCACCGTCATTAATCCTAGCACTTCTATAGCTTGCATACCAATCTTTAACTGAGTCAATGAATCACGAAATAAACCATTTGTTTCTGACTGAAAATTGGCTAATGCTTCTAATTTTTCTTGCTCTTCTCTTATTTTATCTTCTAAATTTGAACGTGCCTGTTCTAATCGTTGGTTATCATGGACTAAAGCTTCTAAAGCTCCTTTAGCCAATTTCCCAAGCAATCCTAATTTATTTGAGCATTGAATTTGAAAATTAATCACTGAAATTTGGCGTTGAAATGATTGAATTAATTCATTTTGCACCTGTTCATCAATAACAGCCCATTTATTCACTAATCCGTCCGCTGCTTGATAACTGCTGAGTTCTTCTTTTATTGCATCAACTGCATTATCTACACGTTCAACGGTTGGAAGAATCAAGTCTTGAAATAAGCCTTTCCCTGCTGTATACGCAGCCCCAGATAGCTGTTCACCATCTACTGACTGAATCAAATGTTGACTACCTGACTTTAGTTGTCCTGTAACACCTTTCGCAATAGTGATATTCGTTGTTAACCCTTGAATCAAGGCTATTGAATCTGCACTTATATATTTTACCATTCTAACGCCCCTCGCTCTTTATACAAACGTTCGTTAGTATCCTCTAATTGTCTACTCGATTTTCTATAAGCAGATTCTACCGTTTCTTCCTGAGAACGTAAGACGGATTGAACATTTCTATAAATATCCTGAATTTCCTCTTGGTTATAATGAGCAGTTTTATCTCCAAAGTGAGCAAGTTCTTGATATAATGAAGTAATTCGATCAGTCTGTTGTTTCAATTGCCAACTACTTTCTTCTAACTGTTCCTGCCACTTCCGTTGTTCTCTCTTCAAATCCTCTGAAATTTGCTCATTTTCTTTAATTTGCTTGGTTAATACAATTTTATCATCTTCTATTTTTTGCTTATCCTTTGTCAATATACGACCCCCCCCATTTGGTGAGCAGCTTGACGATCTTGATACTCCATCATTTCTGCAATTTGAGGGAACTTTTCTGCTTGAGACCAGACACACTCTGCAAGATTACTCACTTCACCTACAATTTGATTGGCAATTGTCAATCCGTCTGTCATACTTGATACCGTACTTCCTGAAAAACTGATTGCCTTTTTAGATAAATCTACATTTTTTCCAGTTAATTTAGTTACAGCATTTTGAGCTGCTGCTGTACTTGATGCTATTTTCCCAACCATAAAAAAACTCCTTCATTTATAATTTTTTATATTCTGAATTTTGTTCACTATAAAAATTATGTAATTTCAACTATCTCCCTATTCCTTATGAACTGTTAGAACCTTTCTAGTTGAACGCTTTATTTTAAAAATAATCTAAATAAGTAAACTAATAATAGCAGTTGCTAAAATATGGAAATATAAAATAAATATATTTGTATTGTCAAAAAAGAGGAACCAAACACGTCCCTCACAATGATTATTATTTCATTCAACAATTAGAAATACTTTTTTAGTTCCCTACAGCCCAAGCAAAAATATCAAATAAGAACATTATTATTCTCCCCTTTCTTACTAATGTAATAAAAAGTGGCTTCTATTATAAGAATAGCATATAGAATAATAAGTTCAATCTTTTTTTTAATTTGCATACAAAAAAATACTTAATGGTCTTTTAAACAAATAGCTATCCATCCACTAATCATTGAAACTGTTTACAAATTGTCTTGAATACTCTAAAATAGTAAGTAGAAAGTGGTGTACATTTTTACTCTTCCCCAAGATTTAATTATGACTCACTGCTTTCTTTTCATTATGATTAATTAGATGGATAGTTATTTATTATTAAATAAATAGTGAATGTCAAAAATAAACATTCAAGGTTGCAACCTTAAATCTGCGCTTTTCATTTTATACATTTTTATGACTGAATCACTAAATCTTTTCTATTTGCAATATAGAATTCTAAAACATCTTATACCTTTAAAGAAATATTTCTTATAATTAGTTTATCATGTTCTATTCTGATTGCAATAATAATAATCTAAAAGTGTTATATTCATATAATTTAACGTTTTATTTTTGTTTTTTTACTGTAGATCCCCTGAGAAACAACATATACGATACAATTCTAATCATTTAGAAAAGGAGCAATATAACATGAATGTATATGAAACTTTGAAATTTATAAGAATTTCAAAAAAAATTAAACAAAGAGATATGCTCCCTTCTACAGCCGATCACCAAATTTATAATCGGATTGAAACTGGTCGGCGAAAAATTTCTGTTGATGAACTTTTCGAAGCACTAAACACCTTACAAGTGACCCCATCAGAATTTTTTACTTTAGTTACAAATTATAAAGAAAATCAAATTAAAACAATTGATTCTCACCTGTCAAGCTATTCAAGAAAAAAATTTGAACTAGATGATGAAGATAAAGCACAATTACTAAATGATTATTTTTATTTAAATAATATTGAAACTAAAACAGTATCTGAGCTTTGTTTATTCTGTGATATAAAAGCACTGTGTCATAATATAGTCGTTGAAATAGAACCTATTTCAAAATACGATTTACATTTAATATTTACTATGATAAAAAATAGAAAAAATGGTTACTATACTTATTATGAATATCGACTAGTTTCTAATACAATCATTCTTTTCCCACAAGAAAAAATCAGTTTTCTCTTAGATAAAATGTTTCCAATCGAAAATTTAGAAACTCGCGATGAAAAAGTAATTAATATTGCTTCGTTAGCTTTTAATAACGCTGTTACAGCTTCTCTTCATGAAAGAGATTACAAACAAGCCCTCTATTACATTAAATTAGGAAAACAACAACAAATTAACCCTAGAAATTTTCTGTTCTATTTTTCGTTAGGCTATCTTGAAGATTTACTAAACTACCTTGTTACTGGAAACATTACTTATCTAAATAAAGTCTATACATTTATTGTTCTTCTTGAAAATACAAATGATTCTGATTTTGCAGAGATTTTAAAAGATGAAGTAAAAAAACTAGCTTTTGAAACACAAAGAAAAACACAAAAAAAAGAATTAAAACCCGTCAACATGAGAACAGAGTAACTATACGTAATAACATTTAATTTTAACTAATTAAAATTATCTTTACTTTTGAACACATGCTAAAAAAAATGGAATTAATTTTTGCTATTTTACTTAATAATTGAAAATAATAGAGATACCTCAAAAAAGCTTTGCAAGAACGAATGTTCGATATTATAATAAATGTGTCAAGACAATTTTTGCCGATAAAAAAATAGAAAGTTGGTAATAGATGCTAAATTTAGAAAACATATTAATTCCCGAAATTGCGAAGCGATTAAAAGACTTACGAGTCACTGAATACAGAAAAATTCCTCCCGAACTTATTTCTCATGGTCAAAAGTCGAGGATTCTCAATATAGAAAAGGCGAGATTACCAAAAAGCGGCAACTTCATTTCAGATACACTATTAGATGATTATGCTCGATATTTCACTATCCCAAAAGCTGAATTGATTTTTGGAACATCAGAAGAAACAGAAAAGTATTTATTGTTATTTTTTTTCGAGATATTTAGTACACTAACGCCTGATCGATTTATGAATCAGCTAGGATTGCCAAGAAGAATAGAATCCCTACCTATGCCATTACATGCTGCGATAAAAAATGTGACCTATGCTTTTGCTGATTTCGGTAGATGGTATGAATTAAAACAAGCATATGAAACAGCCGATGAAAAAGAAACGATTGATTTTTTATCCATGTATAAAATCATATGGAGGCTTTGCAAAAAAAAAATTACTCGTTCATTTGAAGAAAAATTAATTCCTGACGTTTTTAATGATAAATTCTATTTCAACCGAATCAATGAAAAAGTGATGAACTGGCTATTATCAGATATTACAACAATTATTTTTCCTGAAATGGTAGAAAAATTGAAAAGCGATAGTATTTTTAAAATGGGATATATTGTAAAAGGGTTAATAGATGAAGCCTTAGTACAGAAATTTTCTCCTTGTTATCTAAAAAATATCCCTTTAGAAGAGTTCTTACCTCCAATAAAAAGCTTTCATGTCCATTTGGAAGAAGAAGATAGAACAGAAGAAAATATGAAAAAACTAGCGGAAGAAACCTTTCGATTTTTACACGCTTCAAAGGAACGTCTTTCTATAGAAGACCTTGAAGCCTTAGATAAAGAAACATTTTTTGAAGGCGTGCGTGGTGTGACTGACGAAAGCAGTCCATTTGTTAATGACACTAGAATTGTTGATGCAGAGGAATTTATTGACTATGTTATGAGCACTCCGACTTTTTTTGATAAGCTCCATGAACTGAACCGCAGAGATAGAAAAATCCCTGGTGTATTAACTGTAAATAGTCATGCATCTACGCTACTACAAGTTAAAGTCAATGAAGTATTTGAAATAATCATTGATGATTTAGTCAGATACCAAAATATTTTTATTAACTGTATTAAATGGGAAGAACTAGAAGATTTTGCAAAATAATAGTGATACTGCATAAAGCAAAAGAGAGTAGACAAGCTAGCTACTCTCTTTTTTTGTGTTTTTTTTTAGGTGTTCAAATTGGTGTTCAAATGACACGAAAATAACACCAATTCTATGGACTTTTTTGTATAGGAATTGAGGTAGAATAATTTTATCAACAGTTGATTGCTCCAACTACTGATTCTTCACAAGACAACATGCATATTTTGCTAGTAGACCGCCCAAAGGAAGAAAAACCAACTTTTTACCAACCTTTTGCCAACTTTCTATCGGATATCCTACTGGTATCAAAGAACAGCGCATAAAACTTTGATGAATCACTGGATAGCCTGCAAGTTATCCATCATGAAAAGCTGAATTTGCAGGTTCGGGCTTTTCACCAACAAAACAATACTAAAAAAATCAGGAGGTTCTCACTTATGAAAACAACTTTTACACAAACAAACGGCTATTCAGAAGCAACGGCACAAAAATTTATCAAATCAGATGTACCAACACAATGCACGACATCATTTATTGAAACACAATATGAATATGTTGACAGACAGCGCACAGATAATATCACAGGTTATAAACTATGGTTTGTACAGGAAGGCTTAAATCCCTTTACCGTTAAATTTGAGAAAGAGCCAACGTTACCCTCGTTTTTATCCATTGTAGAATTTGACAACTTACAAGGAATCGAAATCAGAAACAACGTCTATTTCAAAGCCGATGGCTTCAAGGTTGTGAAATAATGGACGACAAAGACCTTGAACGTTATTTAAACCAAAGTTTGAACATGGCATTATCCATGAATGGGGAATCAACGTACACAAATTCTTTTTTCGTAGAGGTTCGGGCGGACGGATTTTTATTCGTTCCCCGCACTCCTGCGGGTTATCTGATAGACAATGATCTGTACCATAAAATCTTTATTATTGCGAATGCTAGCTTGTACCCTCGTTATACGCTATTAAAACAAAACTCGGCGTATTTCATGCCCCTTGATACAGAGGATATCCACACACAACGAGCTTTGTTCTTTCCGTGGTTTAAAGGCATTAGTGACCGTTTGATTGTTCCGAATCTTTCGGATCATATCAAGCAATTGGCAAAGAATCAGCTACCACTCATGAAAAATCTGACGATTGATTATCGAAAAGTAACCAGTCTTTTGATTGCAGGCAATTCAGGCAGTGGAAAATCCTATTTCTTGACCTATCTTCTTGAATGCCTGCGCCCACTATCAGAGTTAATCATCATTGACCCGAAATTTGACAGCCCGTCACGTTGGGCAAGAAGTCATGATATTTCAGTGATACACCCTGAAAGTAATCGGTCAAAAAGTGACTTTGTTAGTCAAGTGAACGACGCATTAAGCACTGTCTTAAAGACGATTTATGAACGGCAAGAAATACTTTATCATGAACCTTCACATCAATTTGAACATGTCACGGTTGTGATTGATGAAGTACTGGCAATATCTGAGGGCATAAACAAACAAATCAAAGAAGCCTTTATGTCCTTGCTTAGTTCAATTGCTTTATTAGGACGTGCGACCCGTTGCCACCTTGTTCTAGTGTCACAGCGATTTGATTTTAACGCCGTACCTGTCAGTGTACGGGAACAAGCAAATGTATTGGTTCAGATTGGCAATATCAGCAGTAAAACAACCCAATTTTTATTTCCCGACTTGAACCCTGAGGGGATTGTCATTCCAATCGGAAAAGGAACAGGCTTGATACAAGTGATTGACAGTGAACACCCGTATCAAGTTCTACCCTTGCTTACACCCACATTTTATACAGAAAGAGGAATTTTATAAATGAACATGAAAAAATCGTATCTTATGAGAATCTATAACCTTTTGTTATTTCTAGGCATGTTGTTTCTACTTACATGTATCTTTACGCTCTTGCTTCTGTTTGCACAAGGACACCTCATAAATAGTACAGATAACAGCGGACTAATGAACGCTATGAATGACCTTTTCGGGCAATGTCTAACCATTTCTAAGTGTATTGTGAGCGTGATTCCGTTTATTGTCATCGGTTTATTGCTTCCCGAATCTGTTTGCCGGCTAAAAAGTGATTCCCTGATAAATTTAGGGGGTTCCTTCATTGGAACCTTACGATTCAGACAGTTTTTAACCCAGTCAGAGCCTATACCGACTGAAAACGTCACCCTTGCACAAGTGGTATCGGAACGCCCTAAAACAGCGGAAAACAAGACCATTTCACGCTTTAACAGAGCCGTTCATAAATCGGTGCTTGAACTCACCAACAAACAACTACGGTTATTTATCAAAGTGCCCAAAGAGTCACAAGCGCAAAAAATCTTAAAAGAGCATGAAGAACAAATTAAAGAACATGTGGCAAGTCTTTACCCTGACTATCTCATCTCTACCTTTGAGCGAAAAAAATTCGGGTTATGGTTGATTGGTACTAAACGAAACAAATGAATGCCCACCCGTGGCGCTTTTGTTCGGAACGAAAACAAAAAAGCGCCACAACATCTATATGCACATCTATGGAGTCGAAATGATGAAACTCTAGCAGAGCAAATGTCTGGAAATGTACAATTTACTTTTGCGACAAAATCAAGTGTACTATTTAACGGAAATCAAGTAGTAAAAAAATAACCCCTGCCAATTTCCTGCCAACTTAAAAATAATGACATATAAACGTTGATTTATAGCGGTTTATGTAAGCATAATATATGTGGAGTGGGAATAAAATAAAAAAACAGAATTCTGATTAATACAGAATTCTGTTTTTTTATTCATAACAATATAGATTAAACAAATAATTTATTTTTAATCCTACCAAAATGCTGTCATGCAAGTATTACTCATATTCCCTCCGTGGGCTGTAAAGTTAATATATCTTGCTCCCATAGTCCAACCATCTGCAATTATTAGGAAGTTTGAATTAACTGTGGTCTTCTTACCAATATGATACCCTTGTACGACAACTGAATGACCTGACCCTTTTACAACACTATACCCAAAAATAAAATTTCTATTATTTCGCAAATAAGATTTCATTTGTGAAAAGACAGGTTTCTGAATTTGAGCAGAATTTACAGTTTTACCTTTTGATCTAGCTAAACTATTCATTGCCGGAATAAGTTTATTATCATATGTCGATCCATAGGAAATCGTTTTACCGTATTTAGTTGCAGTCTTATAAGTTGTTGTCCCTGAATCTTTCCAAAGTTTGTTGTAAGTTGCATTAATCGTTTTAGGATCGTATGTTGCTCCTCTTGAGATACCCAGCTTCTCTGCGATAATACTCATCGCTGTGACTGAACATGCAAACTTACCTGAGTGGGCTTCAGCATCACCTTGTAACATAGGGATAAATGCTCCAACTCCAAATGATTCAACATAAGAATATCCCGAATTAGAAGGATAACTTGTCATAGCATCTTCTGAATGTCCATAAGAAGCTTGATTACTATAGCTAGCATCTTGATTTTCCAACTCTTCAATAAAACTCTCTGGATCTTCTATACCCGTAGCTGTACTAGCAACAACATTTTCAATATTTACACTGTACACGGTAGCTTCATTTGAAATGATAACTTTCTCTTCAACTGAAACATTATTCGTATTGACATCCGTTTCCTCATCTATTACTTCAACCAGATTATTAAATAAACTAGTCGCATTTTCGTTTAAATTAAATTCCGATATATAATCTTCTTTCAATCGATTATCTACTATTACATATCCATGGTCTTTATTATCTATCTGCATCCGACAATCATACCCAATAAAATTTTTGTCGCCATCGTAAATAGGAATCATCTCTGAAATTTTAAAATTTTTCCCTACATCCGTACTATTAGAAAATTCGAGTGCAATTTTTGCATAGGCTTCTTTATTTTCAAAATTAAGTAATGGAGAATTTTTAACATCTTTCTCTGAAATTATTTCATTCGAATATTTTTCAGTTGTATCTTCATTTAAAAACTCTTGAAATTCACTTGCTTCGGCGTATCCAGTTCCCATGAGCGAACAAATACCCATTAACCCAGCTACCAACAACGTTAATCTCTTATTTTTCATTTTCATCTTTAACACTCCCTCTGATTATATTTGAAATTCTACTAATTTCTATTTGCTTTTTAGTACTGATTCTATCCATCGGATAAAAAATCGTAACATGTTCTCCTACTCTAAGACTGTCAATATAAAAACGAATCTCCGAATCATTTAACACTGCATTTGATTCATCAAAAACGTCATCAGAAAATTTAACTATGACAGATGTACCTTTCTTTAAATTTTCTACGTCTTCCAACAGCTTAATGGAGAACTCATTATTTCCTTTTTCTTGAACTACTCCTTGAATTTGTAAGGGAGGTAATTCATTTCGCGCAACTTCTTTTTGTCGATTTGCATTCCAAATAAAATAAACAACAGTAATTACGATAACAGTAATTAATACTATGCAAATTTTTTTTATATTCAACTAACCTCCCTCCTTGAAGTTCGTTCTAGATGTAATCTTACATCAATGACAATTTTCCCATTTTGTTCATTATAACTTACATAATATAAATTCAGAATATTTTAAATATTAAATATTGTCAAGTCTTTTTTATGTATACTTTATTAAATTACGGAAGATAATTTAGAAATCGTCCGTAACTCTGATTCGATTTTACGTGAAGAGATTGCCAATACTGGTTTAGATCGTGATATTCGGCAGTACTTTACTGTATTGCCTGGTATCCGCAGTGTGGGTGTGATGGGTGATGGTCGTACGTATGATTATACGGTTGGTATTCGTGCAGTGACTTCGATTGATGGAATGACAGCTGATTTTGCGAGAATTCCTTGGGATGTGTTGCAGAAGATTTCTGTGAGGATCGTGAATGAAGTGGATCATGTGAATCGGATTGTTTATGATATTACGAGTAAGCCACCTGCTACTGTTGAGTGGGAGTAAAAGAAAAGCGTGTAGACCCCTTTAATCATAAAGGTTCTACACGTTTTTTTTGATATAGCGTAATCATTTTACAACCAATCGACCAACAAGTAATTTTTATAGTCAATCTTAAAATAATTTCATAAATTTTGCCGTACATTATTTTTCCAATAACTAAGATGATTTCTTATGAATCCGTTTCTAACTATTTCTCACAATTAAAGGATTGACTCTTTTTAATTTAATTGGGATAATGAGTTTATAGTAACATTTTCTTTACATATTTGTTCCTGTACCAACATCCTGATAATTAAAGGAGAATGAGCCTTTGAAAAAGAAAAAATGGTTCCTTGTTTTACTTGTACTTATACTAATTGGAGGTGTCAGTTTGTTTACTTTTAATCAAAATGCGAAGGAAAGAAAAGAGCAACAAATAATAAAAATGGAAACAATAACAGCAAAACAAATTAAAAATACCTTTGCGAATGTGACAAAAATTGAATTCGATGAGGAATACGGTGAAAATAAATTAACAGGCTATACGGAAGTTATGGTTACAGTATCAACTAGCTATGGCGTAAGTTCAGAAATTGGAGTAAGTATGTCTCCTAAAGATAACATTGATGAGTCCTATTTAGGAAGTGGAGAATTGCCTGTTTTGAAAAAGGGGCTAACAGAGACTAAGGTTATAGTTATTTTCTCTAATAAAGAGGAAAGGAGTTTTTAATCAATGGCGACAGAAAAGGTATTAAAAGACTTAAATCAAGAAGTTTATAAAGTTGATCCTGATTATAAAGACAATGGAAATAAAATTAAATACACAGATAAAGAAGATAATCAATTGGAAAAAAATGAACGCAACATTGTAAGGATTCCAGGAGAAGGGGAATTCAAAGTACTTTCAGTAAAAGATGGAGATTATGGATTTCAAGGAATGGCTGTAGCACCGATAGTAAACGGTACACCAGATATATCTCAAGTAACAGTTGTGGCAGCTGGAACGTATCCTGACGATGGAAGAGATTTTAAAGCTGCTTTAAAAGGGATGTCTCCCAATGGTTCCCCTCAAGCAGACGTTGCTTTACAGTATGTGGGAGACCTTATTGATAATAATCCAAATTGGACGATTAATCAGTTATCTGGCTATTCCCAATCAGCTTATATGCTAAAAGTGGGAGCTCATTTTCAAATCCCAGCTACAGTGTTTAGTGGCTGGTTTCAATATCGCTCCTTAACACCAGCGGAAGAAAAATTTATGAAAGAAAATCCTCATTTATTTTTAAATTATCGGCAAAAAAATGACGATGTGACGAAATGGAATGATTTCAATTCTAAATGGGGAAATAGTGATGATTTTGGAACAATTGTATGGGTAGATGGTAATAGTCATAAATTAACCAGCTGGGAATTTGATAAAAAAACAGGACAGCTAAAGATATCAGATAGTTTGGGTAATTCCGAAGGATCTATGATACAAGCTAGTTATTTTCTGATGCGTGGATTTTTAACTCAATTGACTATGTTAGATCAACTAAAAGCCAAACTAACTGCCAGTGGTGGCGGACTATCAAAGAATGAGAAAATTTATTTAGATGACCAACAGGCGTTACTAGCAGTTAATACAGGGCGAGCAGCTTATCAAAATGCGATGGCTAATGCTATAAAAGTATATCAAAATGCAATTACAGATGCAGAAAATATCTGGCAAGAAACATTACGGGAAGCCCGTTCTCAAATAGAAGTACTGTCTGATAATGAAATGAAGGATAATTTATCGGCGATAGGAGCTACTGAACAAAGAATAGTCGGTGAACCAACAGAATTTTTTCAGCAAAAAATCAATAAAGCAAAAACGATGGATGAAAAATTTGAATCGTTAGCGAAAGAAATCAAAAGTAAAATCGATAAAATGGTTCAAACAGATCAACAACTAGCGCAACAATTAAAGCCTTAAAAAGGAGCTAATAGATGAAAGAGGAACAGATTACAGGCGATTATCAGCGAAAACGCCGTGAACTAGAAGAAGATGAAGATATTCTAAAAAATACGCAACGAACAGGAGAACAATTGATACAAGAAACGTTATCAGATATTTATCGAATTGTTCAACAATCAGCTATAGATAGCGAGCCTTTCGATCGTGTAAAACAATCAATTATGCAAGTAGAAAATGACTATCACGAAGCGTTATCAAGAGCAAAAAAACAGCTATATCAGCAACAAGAAAAACTTGAACAAGACTATCGAAATGACCTCCAAAAAGCAAATAAAGAATAAGGAGTTGTTCTATTGGAAGAATTAGCAAAAAAATTATTGAAAGAGTTAAAAAAGAATTTAGAAAAAATACGTGTACAAGCAATTGGTTCAGCCAAGATACAGAAATCTCATAACATGAAACAAGAATCTAAAAAGCAAGGTGAAACAGCCATAGAAAGTGCTAAAAAGGCATTGTCTTCTTCCTCTCAAACTTTAGAAGGAGCAGTTAAAGGTCAGTTTGGAAAAAAAGTAACAGAAGCTTTTGAGAAGCAACAACAAACTTTAGATAAGCTATCTTCTTAGCATTCAATGATTAAATTGATAACACTTTGATAACACTCTACTAAAATTGAGTACATTTTAAACAAACTCAAATCACTTAAAATGGCGTAAACTCAACTATTACGTGCTGTGAAAAACTAATTTATTTTTGAGTGGGAATAATTAATAAGAACCATATAACTCTTTTACAGTAAAGAGTTATATGGTTCTTATTTTGCCGCAACCAATAAATCATTAAATAGTACATGATTTATCTGATTTGATGCTTTACTATTTTATAAGCTACTTACATTGTCATCCTATTCCTTTTACTCTTTTGATAAACTAAAATAGCTATGATAAAAATAATACCTGTAATTTTGACGAACACATTACTGTAAAAAAGAAGAAACAACGGAATAAGTATTGAGACTACTTTATATGTCCATTTTACAAATAGCTTGCCAGCTTTTCTTTCGCTCTCATTCTCGGGAGCTGATTTATAGCTATTCGCATCAAATGGATTCCTAGCTAAAAATAATCCGTTTGACTTATCTATAAGTAGCGCCAATAAAAAAACTATCAAACTAAACACTATCAAAAATAATAATACTTGATCTTTTGAAGAAAAAATAGTTTCCATCTCAATATCTCCTTACAAAATGTTTTCAATTAATTATAGTTTATTCAATTGATTTTTCGACTTATACTAGTTTTTAACAACGTATTTCGTTTTACTTTCTTTCTCAGAAAATATATTTCCTTCTGTTTCTTCCCTATTTGACATATACTATACTTTCTTCTCTGCTCTCACTGTTAAGCTCGTAATGGATTGTTACCTTAGCTTCTTTTTCCTTGAGCTGCGAAAGTTCATTAGTCAAATCCAATTCAGTCTCTTCCTGACTCAAAATATTTGTTGTTATTATTGTAAGACCGCGAGTCTCATCAATCGACTCCCATTTGTTATCTTTCTTTATTGAAAACTCAGTCTCTGATTCTAAAATCGTAATAATATCTTTTGTCTCATTTTTAATAAACAATTTCATACCTTGAAACTTCAAAACAATTGGTGAGTCTTCATCCTTTGTATCTTTAGTATTACTACCAATCTTTGAACAACCTACTACCAACAATAATAACATCCCTATTAAACAAAATTTTTTCATCCGTTCTCCTCCCTTGATAATAAATAAATCATATCATAATAAGGCTTTTCAAAAAAACTACTTTAAATTTATTCATTTTTTTAAGATACTCATATCATACATTTTTGTTTACTATGCTATTAAAATCAACAATAATGAGGAAGTTCAACATGGCTCACCAGTAAAAATGATCACCTATCAAGATCTACATAAATTGACACGAAACCTTCAGTTCACTAAAAAACAACATCCATAATCACTCTATTCTTGATAGCCTCTTTTATGAGCATGAACGGATACTAGAAATATTAGATCAAGAAACACAAAAACTTAAAAGCAAAGCGAAACTGAAAAACATTTTGATTTAAAATCCTAGCCGCAAAATGGGATTTTAAAATTCATCAGTTTAGCCAAACTGATATTGATGAACAATAGATTTAAACACTCTCAGCAACTTACCAAACTATTTCCCCTCTTTTTGAAAATAGCTAAAAAACATAGTATAATGACCAAACACAAGGAGGGGTTATTATGGCATTTCAAATTGAACTAAATGAACAAGAATTATCCATTCAAGGTGTACAATTTCAAACAAAAAAAGAATATACCATAATGAAGAACTCTTTAGGTTCAAGTATGTACGAGGGATTCAAGCCAACAAAAGACATGGTTCAGCTTCTAAAAGACATTCATGATGGAAAGAAAAGTAGAAATGATATTCTTACTTTTGTCTTAGGAAATTAACTCATGACTACCCCTTATAACTATATAGATACCAAAAACCTTTACACTTCTCCTAATTCAAAGATTAAAAAAACATTCCTACTATTGACGATTTAGAAAAGTACCATTTAACAGAATAGCTGAATTAGCTTAAATCCTTTTACCCTAGTGGTTTCAAGCATCTAGATTCTATTAATTTATCGAGTGGATATGATGCCACAAGTTTTGCCCCCCTTATTTATAGGACTTCTCAAAGCTTTTTCTTTAAAGGAGGAACAAAAATGAAATCAAAAATGCCTAAAATTCTTTCTTTCATTTCAGAAGAAGCGGTTAGTAGAAAAATGACCAGTGAGGAAATTGCCATTCACTTTGGTTATGATAAACATCACTTTAGTCGGAAATTTAAAGAAATAAATGGATTCAGTGTTGCTGAATTTCTCTCTAGTTTAAAAGTTGAAAAGGCGATCTTTGAACTTGATGAAGAAAAGCGAATACTCGACCTACAAGAACGTGCAGGTTTTGAAAGCAGTGGCAGTTTCACGAATACCTTTAAAAAATATACTGGAAGTTCTCCTAGAGCGTACAAAACGGAAATGAGTGCTCTTTTTGATGATATGAAACGGTTTGAAACGGATGATAAGGATCAGTCAATAGCACATTTTGAAGAAAAGAGCCAGTCTTTTTGCACCGTAACGATTGAAGTACCGGATGGATTTGAGATGGGAATCCTATTTATTGGCCTTTTCCATACACTTATTCCGAATCATCTGCCTATATCTGGAGTAGCAACCAAACATTTACTCGGAAATACATTGAACAATATTCCAAATGGAGACTATTATTTATTAGCTTGTGGGATAAGCCGTTCCACTAATGTTCTATCTTACTTTAACTTAGGCAATAGTTTAAGGGGGAAAGAAGATGAACGGTTATCTTTTCCAATCTGTTCTGGCAATCATTACACGATTAAGCTAAGAGAACCGATCCCAGAAGACCCACCAATATTAGTGAATGTGGGGAAACTTTTGATCTCTCGTTTAAAGAACACAATCTAGAACAATATTATTCGACCGTGAAATGATAAACTAGTCGTAAGTTGATGGAATGGAGGAAATAGTTATGAGTTTAAATGTAAAAAGTGTTACTGTAGGTCTACCAGTAAGTAACTTAGAGGCAGCTGCAAGTTGGTATGGAAAACTTCTTATGAGCGACGAGAAAATCACCCCTGTTGAAGGGATTATTGAGTATCAAATTGGTTCTGTTTGGATTCAACTTTTCGAAGAAAAAATGAATGTTTCAGAGAATGCTTTACGTTTAGAAGTAGAAGATTTAGACACAGAATTTGAGCGTTTAAAAACACTTGGTGTAATCGTTGACGAGGTGATAGCGGATGTAGCGAATATCCTTCGATACGTTGATTTCTCTGATCCTGATGGTAATAAGTTATCGTTCTATTGGTTATACACTCAAGAGTCGATCTAAACAGTGCTTATCTAATAAACAAAACGCTAATAAAACGACGACTAAATGGTTCGTCGTTTTAACTTTTGAGATAATGCCCAAATAGAGTCAGATATAACGTTAACTTGCCTTTCTATATTACACAAATCACATTGATTTTCACGTGAAAATAGTGATCGACAAGCTTCAACCTTTTGTATTCCACGGGGTTGAGGCTTTATTGTCGCTATCTATCTAACCTTTTCTCTATACTTAACTGTTCGTCCAATTTATAGTAAGCATATTATTATTCATTCGACTTGCTCAAAAATCAAGCTATATATCACTAAACGTAAAGGCTCTAATAATCTATCTTCCTATCACACAGAGTTTTAAAGTATTATCTACTTGCAAATGACATAACTCCAGCTCTCCCCCCTTCTACTTCTGCAATATTCAAATCATTTTTTATTGTTCCAAATTTTCAGTGGAAATCCTTACCAAAAAAAGTGATAAACCTTTTTTACTCTAATATTTACTTTGAAAGGTATTTACATACTAGAGTTTATAAAAAATTTATATTTTGGTAATAGTCTATTTATCCGTATTAGGTAATATAAAGTACATAGATGATAAGCAAATGAGAAGCGCTATCTATAAAAAAAGGAACACGTTTTTTATATGTGGATTGCTAAAATCAATGGCACTCGTTGATTTGAGTAAATAAAAATTAGAAATGGGGAATTATAGTATGAGCACAAAAACAAGGAACAAACAGCACTTTAGTTTATCTTTTATCACAATGTTGCTTACGTTTATTTTTGTATTAAACGGGCATACTGCATTGGCTGCAGATTATGAACCTAACCAACTTTTAGGTTCAACAAATTGGGAAGGGACCTATGTCTACGATGCGCAAGGTAATGATGTAACAAGTCAAAATAGTGGATTTATCGGTAGAGCAAAATATGACGCTACAACAAATCGTTATGAATTTTTTGACAAACAAACAAATGTAAGCCGTGGCGATAAAGGAATCTTTTTCGTCACGCAAGATGGCAAAAAAAGAATTTTACTATCCGAGCTTGGCTATCGCGTTGTTGTTGACATGGTAAGATTGGATAAAGATATGTTTACGTACCGCAGATCTGGTGTTCAAAAAGATGGCACTCAAGGGAATGTATTTGTTGAACACGTACCTTACAGCGGAGAATTGACTTTTACTTCACAACCTCCTGTATTATCAAAACAAACTGGAGAAATTGTAACAGATCAACCAGGTAGAACCATTTTAAGTATAACAAAATGGCAAGGAACAAAAGCTCTTGATGAGAACGGTAATGACGTTTCTGCATACAACCAAGGGTTTTTAGGATTAGCTCGTTATGAAAGCAAAACAGGTAGATATGAATTTTTCACCACACAAGGCGAATCAAGAAATGATTTTGGCTATTATGATGTAATCAACGGGAATAAAGAACGAACGCATATCTCATTGGGTGCAAACAGCTATGGAGCCACATTAGAATTGACAGAACTTAATAACAACCGTTTCACTTATGCTAGAATGGGTAAAAACGCTGCGGGTGAAGATATTCCAATCACCGTTGAGCACGAACCTTATACTGGAGAACAGCCCTTAGAATTCACCTTTAATCCAGCAAACGAATTAATTGTGCAACCAGCAGCTAAAGTACCAAATAAAGATGATCTAACAAATAGTAATGCAGTAGTAGAAGTTGAAAGTGTAACAAATTCAGGTACAGTTAAATTTAGTGAAAATGCCAATACTGAAGCGAGTATTATTTTTTCAAAAATCAATACAAAAGATAGACAAACATTAGTTGAAGAAAATGAACCTGGAAAAGCAGTAGTCAGTGTTATTGATACACGTACTGGGGAAGCTTCACAAAATGAATGGAATGTTCGTACTAAGTTATCTGATGGCCCTTTTGGAAATAAGGGTTTCTTATTAAATAATTTAGGTGTTGTACTCACCCCTTCTACACAAGAAGAATCTGTAACAACTGCTGAGAAAGTAACGATGAATGACAATGGTGAATATCAAGCCTTTTCGGTCGCTTATAAAGAAGGAAGCAATGAACGAAAAGCAGTAACTTTGAACCCACAATTAACAGTTGGAAATACAAACTTGTTACAGTCAGGCGTGTATGGAGCGAATATTACTTGGACATTGACTCCTAAAGTGTAAAACGAAAGCAGAGAAAAAGCACTTAGTAAATTTTTTATAAAAGTTGCTTTTTCTCTTTGCTATACGTCTTTTCAATTTTCTTGTTGCGATAAATTTTTGATGAAAGGAGTGTAGAAGATGAGAGTAAATCAATGGTTTATTGGCCTGTTATTCCTTATGTTTTTTTGGGTTTTGCTTCCAGTAAAAGTATTGGCTAATAGTTCTGGGTTTTATGTAACACCAGTTATACCAGAAAACCAGCTAGAAGATACGAAGGATTACTTCAATTTAAGTGTACCCGCAGTAATGGACCAAACTTTGGAATTAGTAATTATAAATGAATCAGTTGAATCAAAAGACTTTCACTTAACTCTGCTTGACGGGATGACAACAAATGACGGAACAATTAGTTATGATAATAAACATAAGTATAGTGACAGTAAGAGATATAAAATAGCAGAAATAGCACAGTTAGAAAAAAATGAAGTGACAGTAGAACCAAACAGTTCTGAAACAGTCAAAATACAATTGAAGAATACTGTTAAAGATTTTTTTGGTATGATTTTAGGAGCTGTAAATATCAGTCAAAAAGAAGAAGCGGATAAAAAAGCAGGTGTTAGTAACTCTTTTGCTTATACTATTCCTATAAAAATAAGAGTAGCAGAAGACAATAATGACTACAAATTGACTTATGACGGTTTGACCGTTGATGTTGAGAAAGTCAAGAAAGCATTGGCATTAACATTTCAAAATCCCAATCCAAATATTCTCAGAAAATTGAATCTAACATTTTCAATTTACAAAAAAGGAGATTCAGCTACCCCTCTTTATAAAAATGACATGAACGAAATCGAATTAGCTCCCAACAGCCTGTTTACACCTATGTTATCTTTAACTGAAGCTAAATTAAAAGCGGGTGAATATGTGTTAAAAATTGATGCAAAATCTGATGTACTAAATGAGTCATGGGAAAGTGAATTTAAACTTTCCACTGCACAAGGGCAGTCAATCAATGGTGGAGTAGAAGTTTTTTCTGAAAGTAATCAAGTGTGGATGATGATTATTGCAACTGTTCTGGTTATAGGAGGAGTAGGCTATGTTTTTTTCAAAAAAAAATCGTAAATCCTTAACCCTTAATACCACCTTACTTCTGTTTAGCCTGTTTTTAATTTTTTCTTCAAAAAGTGTCCATAGTGAATCTATCGTAAGTGATGCTAGGGTTGAAGTAGTGCGGGAAGATTCGTTGACCAATAAAAAAAATCCTGCTTCAAAAACTCCATTTCCAAAAACAAACGAACAGATCAATTTTCTGATTTTTGCTATTGGCATCTTAATAATTTTATCTTCAGCAAAACTAATATATGATAAATACGGTAATTGAGAGATGAACAATACGAAGGCTCTCCCCTCTTTACCCTATTTAGTATATCTATTGAAAATATTATATAAACTAAGTGAGTACCTGATAAGGTAAGCCACTCACTTAGTTTTTTATTCCCCTATACTGGTTGAAGGTCAGAATAGCTGCATTTATCTGAAAAACCAAATAGATATAAAGAAGTCTGATCCACTCTCCCTAGTCTTAAATAAGTCATATAAAAGAACTGTATCACTAGGTTTAATATAGAACAGTGCTTAAAAAAATCGTTTAAAAGAATTAACCACTATCCAAAACATATACGGCTTAATTGAGTCTATAAAAATCTTCTTGGATGACACAATCAGCAGCTATTTT
Organism: Enterococcus sp. 12C11_DIV0727; assembly: GCF_002148425.2. Taxonomy (NCBI): domain Bacteria; kingdom Bacillati; phylum Bacillota; class Bacilli; order Lactobacillales; family Enterococcaceae; genus Enterococcus; species Candidatus Enterococcus lemimoniae. The sequence continues at coordinate 1,986,379 of NZ_CP147248.1, forward strand.
TTTTCATAAGCACACACCATGTAGTGTACCTAAATGGATTAAATGCCCAAAATTCCTCAGCTTTTCCAACATAATTCACGACTTGCTCAGCAAGAATCATCCTTTCCCACTTATCATCAGGGAAAAGCTGCTTGATTCCATCTTCGTCAAAATAATGGTGAGGAACGCCTTCTTCTATTCCTACCTCTAACACAAATGTATCTTTTTCGATTTCTTCTCCCTTGCCATACAAATCCGCTTTTGTCGATTTGATCGTCCCTAAAAAATAACCACCTGTTATAAGCGAATCGTAAATGCAATCAATCGCTTCAATTATTTTATCCAAAGTATTATGCTGAAGCACCGCCCAACTAAAAACACCATGCAAGAACTCTTTCTTGCTCCACGGATAGATTTCCATCGAGGTCAAGGCTTCAACATAGTTGATGTGATTCTCTTCTAATTTTTTCGTTGTCAGTTCTATTGCTTTACTAGAATTATCGCTAATAAAAACCTCACAGCCCATTTTTCCCATCACCACACTGTGACGTCCTCCACCGCAACCTAGATCCCAAACCCGTCGCTCTTGCTGATTTGGAAATTCTTTTGCTAAGAGTTCTATGAATTTAACGGCTTCAGGTTCAGGTGCTAATTCTATGTTTTTTTGATCATAAAATAGTGTATTCCAATCTGCCATATTCTTCCCCTCTTTCTTTAGATTTCCATTTGTTATGGACTATAAGCATATCATATTAGCTACTCGTACTTTCATCAAACTCTTTATCTTAGCTGTAATTAATTGATAATCTGCGCCATAATTATTTTTGAACCGTTACTTCTTGGCTTGGATCCTATTTTTGAAAAACCAGTTATATCAATGTTTCTATCAATGTAAACACCTGTATACACCTATATTTCTAGTAAAGTACACTCTAATAGACAGACAAAATATCCCCTTCTATATTATCTTAGACTCAAAGGAGACAGCAAAATGAACTTTAATAAGCAATTAAAACTTTATCGTGAAAGAGATGGTTACTCTCAAGAAGAACTTGCAGAAAAAATCTATGTCACACGGCAAACAATTTCTAAATGGGAGAACGATCATACTTATCCTGATATTCATAATTTGATTGCATTAAGCACTCTTTTTGATGTCACTTTAGATGAATTAGTCAAAGGAGATGTAGCAATTATGAAAAACAATCAACACATCGAAGCGGAAAAAATGAACCGACTCTCTTGGGTTATGATTATATTTATTATTCTAACGGTTCTATCTATTGGTCCTGTTATGTTACTTTGGGATTGGTACGGATTGGGTATTTCTTTTGTTCTTTGGGGAATTTCTATGATTGCAGCTTTAAAAATCGAGAAAATCAAAAAGGAAAGAGATGTTCAAACCTATAGTGAAATTGTTGCTTTTATAGATGGGGAAGATCTTGAAGCAGCCAGAGCCAAACGAGACAAAAAAAGGGATCGCAGGAATAAAACAAAAATCGTTTTGGGCTTTTCATTAGCAGCTGGTGTACTGGCTGCGATTAGTTCGTTTCTATGGATTTGGCTTTCGTAAAATGTTCAAGCAAATAACCTTTAGGTGATCTCATCAATGACAGAGAACATCTAAAGGTTAGTATATTCAAAAGCTCGACTCGTAAGAATCTCTTATATTTATTTTTTGTCTTAATATATTTTACTTTCAACTGTATTATCTAACTATAGATCATATATATAGTAATATGAATAATTCTATTTCTCCTCTATTATTCTTGTAGGATAAATCTTAAACGTCTGCAGATTGCTTATTCTTACACAGGATTTTTTCAAACGCTTCTTGTATACTCTTTTGTGGTAAATTTTGACCGATAATAATGAGCTCATTGATTTTTGTTTTGCGCACCGTTGGTCTAAATTGAAAGAGTTGGTTGATACCTTGAATTTCTGTTTGAAACTCATTATCCATAAACTGGATAAAGCCTTTTATTCGAAAAATATTTTCTTGGTTACTCATCATTACCCAATCTATCCACCTCTGAAATAACGTCTCTGCAATTATACCTGTTCCTTCCAAATGTAATGCTTCAAACTTATGATGTAATTTACGATGAGATTTCTCCGAGTGATGATGCCTAGCGTGATGCTCATCACTCAGATGTTCCAGATGAAGTTCTTGATTAAATTTATTGATCCCAATAACTTGTCGAGCAACACTTTCCTTTTCATCTGATAATGAAAAAGTAAAAAAATCAGCCATTGGATTTATAGGTTTTATCTGTTGTATAATATCTTGAATTTCATTTGTATTTTTATCAGACTTCTTAGAAATGATGACACGATCAGCCATAGCTAATTGCTTTAATGATTCTGGATAATTCAAATTTTTTTCAAAAAAATCACTATCGACCACCGTAATAACACTGTCCAAATAAAAGTTCGTACAAATTCTAGGTGTTGCCAAAATTGTCTGTAAAATCGGCTGAGGATCAGAAATACCACTCGTTTCAATAATCACTTGTTTAATTGGATAGCCTTGTTCGATAAATACTTCATCAACTGCAATCAATGCATGAATCAAATCCGTTCGTAAGCTACAGCAAATACAGCCTCCGTTCATTTGGAAAATTCGCTCATGCGAGTGAAGAAGCAATTCATGATCAATTCCTTTATCGCCAAATTCATTTTCAATGATCAGTATTTCCTCTGGAACTAAATTAGTTGCCTTTAGTACATGGTTGATTAGCGTTGTTTTCCCAGAACCTAAAAATCCAGAAATAACCGTGATTGGTATTATCATACTAATCCCTCCCATTTTTCTATTTATCCTTCAAATACTTTGATGAGGCTGTCTTATCGACTAGATAAATATTCTGTTAGTTGAACCTGTTCATCGTAATTAAATTTATCTTCTGCCATCTCTAACAAGAGTTTTTCTTTTAAATCAATAGGAATTTCCCAATAGCCATCGATTTTCTCCAGTAATCCCACGTCATATTTTTCAAAAATTGGATATATCTTTAAAAAGTTTTCCAAGGAAAGGTTCTCCGTTTCATCAAAAATTTTGACCCATCCCTTTTCTATTGCAAAATCAGTTGGTTCTCCATTTTCTGTAATAATGTCATTTTCTACCATGAAGCGATACGTATCTGCTTTACTGATGAATGACTGCTTCTTTTCCAAAAGTTGAAATTTAATACTTTCCTCAACGAGTGGCGGATAGATAATATTCATTATGCTTTCTCCCTATTCCGTTACTTTTTTTCCTTTGTAATATCCTTTTAAAGATACATGGTGACTGCGTCTATAGTCACCCGTCGAAGCGTCGAACGAAATTTCGGGTTTTGACATTTTTTGATGCATACGACGAAGCTTCTTTTTTTGTTTAGATGTTTTTCTTGCTGGTACAGCCATTAGATCGTCTCCTCTTCTTCATATAATTCACTAACCAACTTGTTTCAACCATAATAGTTGTTCCTTTAATCTGATCTGTCAATCTTCTAAAATTATTATCATACTATTTGGATCACAGTTCTATAGTGACGAATAATTTCCTCATTTTTTGATTTCTTTAAAAATAGCTTTTCTTCTTAATTTTTTCGAATATTTTTTTAATTCTAATCTTTCTGGTGTGTTTCTTTGATTTTTACTTGTTAAATACAAGCGCTCACCTGTTTCGACACATTCTAGTATAATGTTTTGTCTCATTTTTCTCAGCTCCTTTACCAATTAATACATTATATTTACTAAATAAATATACTTAAGTCTTTCACTAGATCATTTCAGCACTTCTTCTATTACTACCAGAGATCTTAACTTTAAATTTGGACTAGTCGCCATAGTTTCCATCGATCACTATTCCGATTCGCCCAATCAAAGCGTAATGATTACGTTTTGCTTTTTTGGATTTTAACAATAAAATTTACTTATGTCAATTATTTTTTTAATAATCATTTATATAATTTTGAAACTCTATCATAATTAAAAAAATAGACCAAAAATTCATTGGCCTTTAACTATACTAAAAAGACTGACATGATTTTTTCTTGTCAGTCTTGCATTATTTATCTACTAAAATCAAAGAACAGGTTTAAATATAATACAAATTCTCAGACGGATAAACCGCATCACTCGTAATATCCAACCCTAACTCTCTTAACGTTTGCTCATCATTCTTACTCAACATCACCGTAGAATGCGCTTGGACACCATTCAATTCAGATAATTTATCATACGCCAATTGTGCTGTTGGGTTTGTAACAGCACTGATTGCTAGCGCAATCAAGATTTCGTTGGCTTTTAAAGCCGTAATTTTGCTGTGTAAATCTTTGCGTTTCATCGTTTGAATGGTTTCAAGAATCACAGGAGACAATAATAAGATTTCATCTGAAATATTGGCTAATGTTTTAATAGAATTCAAAATAGCAGATGAACAAGAATCCATTAAGCTGCTGGTTCTCCCGGTTACAATTCGACCATCTTGTAACTCAAACGCAATAACAGCCGGCGTATCATTACTTTGGGTTTGTTCTCTCAATCGTTCTGAATACTCTCTAGCAGGCAGTACCGCTTTGCGGTCTTCTTTTTTCAGTTCGACTTCTTCCATGATCAGCTTAATGCGATTGACTGTTCCTTCATCGATCAAGCCTTTTTTAAAGTCACATTCTGTAGCAAAACAGCGACGGATGATTTCTTGTTTAGAGGCTTCTTTCACTACATCATCATCAATAATCCCAAAACCAACACGGTTCACCCCCATATCTGTTGGTGATTGGTAGACAGATTCTTCGCCGGTAATTTTTTCAATGATTCGTTTGATTACGGGGAATGTCTCAACATCACGATTATAATTAACAGCAACTTTTTGGTACTTATCAAAATGAAATGAATCGATCATATTCACATCTTTCAAATCAACAGTCGCTGCTTCATAGGCAATATTTAAAGGATGCTTCAAGGGAACATTCCAAACTGGGAAGGTTTCAAATTTTGAATAACCAGCAGTCTTACCATTACGGCTTTCATGGTAGAGTTGGTTCAAACAAGTTGCCAATTTCCCACTACCAGGACCAGGTGCTGTCACGACTACGATTTGTTTTGTTGTTGGAATATAGTTATTTTTCCCAAAGCCTTCTTCGCTGACGATTTTCTCAAGATTGGATGGATAATCTTCGATCGCCGCATGTTTATAGACTTTGATATCTCTTCTTTCCAGTTTGTTGATAAACATTTTTGTAGAAGGTTGTCCACTATAGCGGGTAATCACCACACTGTTAACTGCTAAGCCATACTCTCTTAACTCATCGATTTGGCGTAAAATATCCATATCATAGGTGATCCCATAATCGCCACGAATTTTATTACGCTCAATATCCCCTGCATAAACACAAATCAAAATCTCCGCTTGATCTTTTAATTTTTGTAAAAGTTTAATTTTAGCGTCCGCATCAAATCCTGGCAGAACACGTTTCGCATGCATATCGCCAATCAATTTCCCACCAAATTCCAAGTAAAGTTTGTCGTAATGATCAACTCTTTCAAGGATATATTTTGATTGCTCTTCGATGTACTTTTGTGGATCAAAACCTTGTTTTTTCACGTAAGAACCCTCCGATATTTGTATACTGCCATCTATTATAAACTTATTTTCGGATGATTACGATAAGGAATTTCATTATTTATTATCTAACTCTATTTTACGTATCACTGCTAACCAATTTTGAGTCTACAATCCAATTTTCTCAAACGCTTGCTCTAAATCACTAATCAAATCATCAATGTATTCAATCCCGACAGATAAACGAATCAATCCATCTTTAATTCCAGCCTGTTCTCTGATTTCCTTTGGAATAGATGCATGTGTCATCACTGCTGGAACTTCGATCAAACTTTCAACCCCACCCAAACTTTCTGCTAACGTAAAAATGTTTAGACCTTCCACAAACGAATTGACAAACGCCTCGTCTTTCAGCTCAAAAGAAATCATGCCACTAAAACCGCTCATTTGTTTTTTGGCTAATTCAAAGCCTGCATGACTCTTTAACCCAGGATAATAAACAACTGCAACAGCTGGATGGGTTTCAAGATATGTGGCAATTTTTAATGCATTTTTTTGATGAGCTTCCATTCTAAGTGCTAATGTTTTGAGACTTCTTTGAACTAACCAACTATCATGCGGACCTAGAACGCCCCCTATTGCATTTTGGTAATAGCCAATTTTTTCTGCTAATTCCGTTTGATTTGTCACTGCAAAACCTGAGACAACATCGCTATGTCCGCCAAGATACTTGGTCCCACTGTATACCACAATGTCGGCTCCTACTGTTAAGGGACGTTGAAAATAGGGTGTCATAAAGGTATTATCCACAATCGTCACTAAATGATACTTGTTTGCTAAAGAGGAAATTGCTTGAATGTCAGAAACTTTCAATAATGGATTGGTTGGCGTCTCAAAGAGAATTGCTTTTGTTTTCTCAGTGATTGCCTCTTCTATCGAGGTTAAAACATCAGTTTTCACCAATGAATAGGTGAGGCCATTTTTTTCAAAAACCTTTTGAACTAGTCGAAACGTTCCACCGTATACATCATCGCCTAATAGTATATGATCTCCTGCTTCAAAAAGGGATAAGACTGTATGCAAAGCTGCTAAACCAGAAGCAAATGCGAAGCCTTGTACTCCTTCATCAAGTTCCGCTACTAGTTCTTCTAAAGCAAATCGGGTTGGATTTCCAGAACGAGTATATTCATACTGTTTAGGGTTTCCAACACCATTTTGCTTATAGGTTGATGTTTGATAGATTGGGACACTGACTGCTCCTGTTTGTTCATCGTTACTGATTCCACCATGGATTAATTTTGTTTGAAAATGCATCGTTTTTCCTCCTTAAATTTGGTCCTAGCCATAAATATTTTTGGAGAGATATCGTTCTCCAGAATCTGGAAAAATAGTGACAATTGTACTGTTTTCGGGTAATGTCTTGCTTTCTTTAATGGCTGCAGCAAAAGCTGCTCCACTTGAGCTACCAACGAGTAGCCCAAATTTTTCTGCTAAAAGCCTTGTAAAATAGAACCCTTCTTCATCACGGATAGTATAAATTTTATCAATCGTTACATTCTCAAAGAACGTGGGGATAAACTCTACTCCGATCCCTTCAATTTCGTGTCCGTGAGCTGTTCCTCCATTTAAAATCGAGCCTTCTGGTTCTACTCCGATCGCACGAATTTGTGGGTTTTGATCTCTTAGATAGGCTGCAACTCCTGCAAACGTTCCCCCACTGCCGACTCCAGCAACGAAGCTTGTTAGTTGTCCTGAAAGCTCATTAAAAATTTCAGGTCCAAGTGTGTTGTAATAGGCTTTGGGATTTTCTTCATTTTCAAATTGTAACGGTAAATAACTGTTTGGGATCTCTTTTGCCAATTGTGTTGCTTTGTCGATTGCCCCTCTGATTCCTTTGGCTGTTGGTGTATGCACGATTTCTGCTCCTAGTGCTTTCATCAATTGTTGTTTTTCCAAACTAAATTTCTCGGGTACAACAAATAAAGTCTTGATGCCTTCTTTCACGCCTGCCAAAGCAATACCAATGCCTGTATTTCCAGCTGTTGGTTCAATGATTTTTGTTTCAGAAGTTATTTTTTCTTCTTGCAACGCACGGGTTAGCAAATGTTGCCCTAACCGATCTTTGATACTGCCCCCTGGGTTCAGGTATTCTAATTTAGCATAGATCTTACTCCCTTTTTGACCACCAAATCGAGCAGCATCAAACTTGAACATCGGTGTGTGTCCAATCAATTCCTGTACTTCATCAACTATCATGACTTCCTCCTATCGTTATTAACGATTATGACTGCGCCGTTGCAACAAAAAAAGGGAACAAAAAAAGAGGTACTGACTATTAAATCAGTACCTCTTGAACGTCAACTATAAACAGTTCACCTTTTCTTTAATAAAGTGACCTGAAACATTTAACTTTTCTAGATGGACTATTAATAGGCATGACAAATTGGTATGCTGCTTTTTCGCACCATACAACAACAGCATAAAACTGAACGTCTGTTGTTTGTCATGTCTTTTCCACTCCTCTAAATAAGTATACATGGAAGATATCACATCATTTTTCTGATGTCAATTTAAAAGAATCATCCTAAAAAAATTCGTACGACTAAATAACTGATTTGTTAACCGTACCATATTTTTCCTGTAATATACTCTTTTGATCCTATCAAAAAAAGCAGTTGCATTCATAGTTTCATAGTTCTCTTTTTTCGAAATAAAAAATACGTGGTGAGGGTTCTTCCACAATCCAATAATCGCATTAAATGTCTTAGGGCAAGATGGACTCCCTTATGCACCTTCTAGGCAATACACTAACTAAAAGAAATGTCACTACCTGTTATCTGCTACATCCATATTCGTTCTATTTATTACTTTTACTATATCAACTATTACTCTATCTGTTTTAGAAGTGATAGGTGATTGAACTGAACAATTGTCATAGTAAGAAATAAATCTGTTTGTGGTGATTGCCAACTCATTTCCACACTGACTTTATTCCCTTTTCACCAACAACTGTATTAATTTTTCTCTAAAAAATATTGACAGCGCTTTCTTTATAGTGTATATTTGCTTTGTTAAATGGATAGTGATTATTAAGTTAAGCTAAACCTAAACAACGCCTTCAGTGGCTTTTGTTTAGGTTTTTTTTATTCTCAATCTCTTTCGTAAAGCTAAAGGAGGTCGAACAACTTGGAAATTCTAAAAATTTTAAATAATAATGTGATCATTGTCTTGAATGAAGAAAATGAAGAAGTCATTTTGATGGGCAATGGTTTGGGCTTTCAAATGAAAACAGGGGCAAAAGTTGATGTCGAAAAAATCGAGAAGGTTTTTAAGCTTGAAAACCAAGTCCAATCAGAACAGATTGAACAGCTTTTTGCAGAGATTCCAGAAGAAATCATTGAGATTTCGTATAAAATTTTATCACATGCAAGAATTGCTTTGGATAAAGAATTGAATGAATCATCTTTTATAGCGATTGCGGATCATTTAAACTCCTCGATCCAAAGAGCGAAAAAAAGTATTCAGGTGAAAAATTTTTTATTGTGGGATATCAAACGGTTTTTCCCAGCCGAATTAGAAATTGCTAGATCTGCAATTCAAATGGTTAATCAACAGTTACATGTTGACTTAACAGATGATGAAGCTGGTTTTCTAGCCTTACATATCACCAATGCTCAGATCGATAGTCATCACGAGGATGCAATCAGCCTTACTCAGTTGATTGAAGAAATCTTGACAGTTATCAAATATACGCTGCGAATCAGCTTTGCTGAAAATGATATCTATTTTCAACGCTTTATTACGCATTTGAAATTTTTTACGGAAAGAGTCTTGAAAAAAAATACTGGTAATAGTGCTAAAGATCAAATCGAAAGTGAGTTGTTTTTACTCGTTACTACACAGTATCCCGAAGCGTTTACGGCAACAAAGAAAGTCGCTGAATTATTAAAAAATCGACGGAACTATGCGATGTCAAAAGACGAACAAGCCTACATCACCATTCATTTAGCTCGAATCATCGATAAAACTAGTTAGTTGGAGAGTATTCTCTTTATCTAAAATCATTCCCAGAAAAGGAGCATAGGAAATCGTTGGCCTCAGGAAAGGCAATGGATCGTGACATTAAGTTGGCGAGACCTCTAAATAAAAAATAAATGAACATTTGGAGGAACGAAAATGGGTAAATATGAAGAACTTGCAAAAAAAATTGTAAAAGAAGTCGGAGGTAAAGAAAACGTCAATTCTTTGACAAATTGTATCACACGTCTACGCTTCAAATTAAAAGATGAAAGCAAAGCAAATACTGAAGTCTTAAAAAACATGGATGGTATTGTTACAGTCATGCAAGCTGGTGGGCAATATCAAGTGGTCATTGGCAATCATGTCCCTGATGTTCGTAAGGATGTAGATGCAGTGCTAGGTGTTTTAGAACCTGTGGCGGATGATGGAGCAAAAGGCAATTTGTTTGATCGATTTGTGGATATGATTTCTGGCATTTTCCAGCCTATTCTGGCACCATTATCTGCAGCAGGTATGCTAAAAGGGGTCAATGCAATTTTAGCCTTTGCCTTAGGTTCTAGCTTTTCGGGTAGCTCTACTTATGCACTCTTTAATGCAATGGGTGATGGTTTGTTCTTATTCTTGCCGATTTTTATTGGGTACACAGCAATGAAAAAATTTGGCGGTTCTCCTTTTTTAGGAATGATGATTGCTTCAAGCTTGGTTTATACAGGTTTTATTGATGGATCTGCGACCGCTGCTTTTGCAGAAAGTGGTGGGTTGAATTTCTTTGGCATTCCGTTTTCGATCCCTGCTGCTGGATATGGCTCAACAGTGATGCCAATCATTGCATCCACAGCTTTTGCGGCTTTTCTTGAAAAACAATTAAGGAAAATCATTCCAGATGTGGTTAAACTATTTTTAGTCCCCTTTTTCGCAGCTTTGATTACAGTTCCCTTGACCTTTTTGGTGATTGGACCAATTATGAATGTTGTAGCGGACGGACTTGGAAATGGGTTGCTTGCCGTTCAAGCGTTCAATCCAATCATCTTTGGTGCAATTGTAGGGTTCACTTGGCAAATCCTTGTTATGTTCGGGATGCATTGGGCACTTATTCCATTTGTCATTATTTCATTATCTCAAGGAATACCAACTTCTTTACTAACAGGTTCCGGCAGTGTCTCCTTCGCACAGACAGGGGCAGTTCTTGCTGTTATGCTAAAAACGAAAAATTTGCGCTTAAAAGAGTTATCTATTCCTGCTTTTATTTCTGGATTGTTTGGTGTTACTGAACCAGCTATTTACGGAATCACTTTACCGAAAAAGAAACCCTTTTGGGCATCTTGTATTGTAGGTGGTGTCACGGGTGCTATAGCTATGGGATTAGGTATTCAAGCTTATCAAATGGGCGGACTTGGTATTTTTAGATATACTTCAACAATTTCACCTGATGGCGATATGAAATATGCTATTTACAATATGATCTTAGATGCTTGCGCACTTGCAGCTGGATTTGGCTTAGCATGGATTTTAGGATTTAAAGATGATGAACCAACGATTCAACTATCAAAAGAAGAAGCAAAATTAGCCGCAACTGGACAAAAAAAGAAACTTACAAAAGATGAAGTTTTCTCTCCAGCAGAAGGCAAAGTCCTACCTTTGAGCGAAGCAAGAGACGCAGCATTTTCTGAAGGTATCATGGGCAAAGGGGTTGTGATCGAACCAACTGTTGGGGAAATCGTGGCACCATTTGATGGTACCGTGATGACACTTTTCCCGACAAAGCATGCCATTGGATTGATTTCGGACAATGGGACCGAGCTGTTGATCCATATCGGTATCGACACCGTTCAGTTAGATGGTGAAGGCTTTGAGGCGTTCGTTGAGCAAAATGCGAAAGTTAAAAAAGGGGATAAATTAGTGACTTTCGATATCCGTGCGATCGAAGAAGCAGGATACAGTACGCAAGTACCGATCATCGTTACAAATACTCCTGATTACGCTGATGTGATTGCAACTTCTGAAACCTCAACTAAACAAGGAGCTGTTTTGATTACTGCGATCATCGCAAAATAATCATTTAAACTACTACTAAATTTATTTACAAAGGAGTAAAAATCAATGAGTTTTCCAAAGAATTTTTTATGGGGCGGCGCAACAGCTGCCAATCAATGTGAAGGTGCCTGGGATCAGGATGGCAAAGGAGATTCTATTTGCGACCACAATCGTGCCGGAAGCCGTACCTCTAATACTCACCGCACCTTTGATCTAGAAATTGATACAGAACAGTATTACTATCCTAGCCACACAGCAATCGATTCATACCATCGTTATAAAGAAGATATTGCTTTATTTGCTGAAATGGGCTTCAAAGTCTACCGGATGTCGATTGCTTGGTCTCGGATTTTTCCTAATGGAGATGAAACGACACCTAACGAAGCTGGCTTACAATTTTACGATAATGTGTTTGATGAACTAGCTAAATATGGTATTGAACCGCTTGTAACGATCTCTCACTTTGAAATGCCGTTTCACTTAGGTAAGAAATATGATGGATTTTTAGATAAACGGACAATTGGTTTTTACGAAAATTATGCAACAACACTATTTGAACGGTACAAAAATAAAGTGAAATATTGGCTGACATTCAATGAAATTAATTTTGGTACAATGGATCATGGTAAACGCATCAGTGGTCTATTCAATCGTGACTATACTGAAACCGAGCAATACCAAGCACTACACAATGTTTTTCTAGCTTCAGCAAAAGCAGTTGTTGCTGGACACAAAATCAATCCCGATTTTAAAATCGGTTGTATGCTAGCTTACATTACGATGTATCCTAAAACATGCCGACCAGAAGACGTTTTAAAAACGCAGCAAATCAATGAAAAATTTAACTTCTTCTGTGGAGATGTTCAGGTAAAAGGAAAATATCCCTATTTTATGAAACGTTATTTTGCCAAGAATAATATTCAAGTCGACATTACAGATGAGGATAAGGCATTATTACAAGCAGGGACTGTCGATTATTATACGTTTAGCTATTACATGACCACTTGTATTACAGATGATTTAGAAAATCGCGATGATAAAACAGGAGGAAACCTATTTGGCGGCGTCTCCAATGAGTATCTAGAAACCAGTGACTGGGGTTGGCAAATCGATCCTGTCGGTCTACGGTATACTTTAAACCAAATCTATTCTCGTTATGAAGTTCCTTTAATGGTTGTTGAAAATGGTCTTGGAGCCTTTGATAATGTTGAAGCAGATGGTTCGATCAATGATGATTATCGGATCGATTACTTCAAACACCATATTATTGAAATGGAAAAAGCAATTGATGATGGTGTTGATTTGATTGGGTATACACCGTGGGGCTGTATTGACTTGATTAGTGCCGGAACAGGTGAAATGAGTAAGCGCTATGGGTTTATCTACGTCGATCATGATGACGAAGGTAACGGAACACTTGAGAGAAGCCGCAAGAAATCATTCCACTGGTATAAACAAGTGATTGAATCAAATGGCGAAAATCTCGCCTAAATCACTCTAAGCTGAAAATCTTGAGCACATCAATTGTAATTACTACTAAATCTATTATCTTACAATCAAGGAGCGTGAATGACATGAAACAGCCAATAACATATATTTCAGTAACTGAACATGCTAAAGCCCAAATCGATTTCTACGTTGACGTTTTTCCAAATACTACTACTCAATCCATCATTTATTATGATGAAATATGCTGAATGCGTTTTAAATGGACAACTAGATTTAAACGGAACGCCACTCTACTTTTTAGACATGAGACCAGAAAATCCAGTAACACCTGGTTTGCATCTTTCTTTGTATGTTGAATTGGATAGTGAAGCAGAATTGGATTAACTCTTTTCAACATTAGTTGCGGATGGATTTTTCATGATGGGACCAGAACCTGCTAGTATCTTCCAAAAGGGTACTTGGTTGACTGATCAATTTGTAATCACTTAGCAATTGGTATTTGTCGGTAAGTAAAAATACTACTACCTTGCTTAGCAAAAATAAGATAGCGCCATATTCAATATCAATTTTACTCTGAAAATTAATACACGGTTGCCAAAAGTCAACTTCTCCGGCAACCACGCAAAAAGCGAGCAATACAAAAAACGTGTTGTTCCCTTTTTGTATTGCTCAAACCTGATCGGCTTTCGACTTGATTTCATTTTTGTATTCTTTTACTGACGCTTAAATTCAACTTCAGTCTCACCATAATGAACCATTATTCACTCGACCCTATCCTGAATAATCAAAGACGATTTGATAATACATTCCCCCCATCTTTTTCATCCGTGCTAAGAACCCTTGGTAAGTAACGTGTCTCTTTCTCGTTGATAACAGCTTGAAGCCAGATATCATCTGGATCAATTCGTTCGTTAAACATCTTGTCACTCGTTGTTAGTACAAATGAATTTGGATAAACTATACCTAATACGATCTATGACCACACGGGATCGCTTGGAACAAATCAAGCACATCAAACGATTTGATTTTAATGAGAAACAATAGTTAATAGTTTTTCTTGTAAAATTGTCAACTTCTCTACTTTTAGGCTGATGATGCGCTGATCAATCGTGATATAGTTATTATGCGTCCATCATCATTTTCGCTAAAAATGAATAACCAAAAATGACGAATTTTCCACTTAAATGCCATTGACTCTTTTCTTCATCTGTTATCATAATACCTCCAATAAAATATAAAACAATCATAGCATTAAAGCGTTAAAGTCCGTACTAATACACTTTCTTCGTTTTTTAATCGTAAAACATTCTATAGTATTTATTTGATTATAAATTTAAACTACGTTAAACTTTTAAAAGAAAGTTCACTTTAATTTAAATTATTTTATAATTTACATTTTTTTAGTTGGAGTGTCTAGTTTATAAAAAAGAGGGAGCGATAGTCGATGTGTACCAGTATTACGATGACAACAAAAGATCAACATGTTTTATTAGCTAGAACAATGGATTTTGCAGTCGTTTTAGAGGGTGAACCTACGTTTATTCCACGGAACAAATTCGTATTCGTTAATGACGAAAGTTACGATCAGAAAAATGAATACGCCTTTGTAGGAATGGCACGGCAAGTGGATAAAGAACATTTTGTTTTTGCCGATGGTTTAAACGAAAAAGGACTTTCTTGCGCTGCTCTTTATTTTTCAGGTTACGCTGACTATAATAGCCAAGACACTGACAAAAAATATACCTTAGCACCTCATGATGTTGTCCCATTTTTACTTTCTACTTGTTCAAGCATTGAAGAAGTGACTCGCACCATGGAAAATGCTCAAGTTGAAAATACGGCGTTAGATTTCTTAGGAATCGTCTTACCTCTTCACTGGGTCATCACAGACAAAACCGGCAAAAGTATTGTCATTGAGTATACTGAACAAACCTTGCACATTCACGAAAATACTATTGGTGTTATGACGAATAGTCCAGACTACAAATGGCACACGACTAATCTAAGAAATTACATTGGTTTACAGCCTGAACAAAAAACAGAAGTTCATCTAAACGATATGGTGATGAAACCTTTTGGTGAAGGGACTGGTGCTTTTGGCCTTCCTGGTGATTTCACTCCACCATCAAGATTTGTCAGAGCGACTTTTTTAAAAGCCTGCTTACAAGATGTTCAAACTGAATTAGATGGGGTTACTTCAATGTTTCATGTGCTTGCTAACGTTGACATCCCTAAAGGTGTTGTAAAAACCACTCAGGCCTATGACTACACGCAATACACTGCTGTTATAGTCAATAGTTCACTGAATTATTATTATAAAACATACAATAATCAACGCATTCGTTGCATCGAATTAGCCAATGAAGATTTTGATGCCACTTCTGGAAAAATCTGGTCTAGTGGTGATTCGGAAGATATCTTGTACCGAAACAACAAAAAATAATTCATTTTAAGAAGAGAAAGAGAAGATCTGCGTTTAGATTTGTGTCTTCCTCTTATTCTTTATACACAAAACCCCATAAAAGGATAATTATTACCCTGAAAGGAGATTTAACAATAACTAAAAGAATTATGATTATTAGAGGAGTGATCAGCGGTACTACCACGACAACCAGACTAAGAATATAAAAGGAACCATCGGAATTTTGTTTGAGGTAATGGCGATTGATTCTAAAATAGAATAGCGACCGTTACAAATTACCAAAGACATGAACCGTAGACGTCAATCTAAGGTGCTAAAGAACGTATGCCACCATGGTCGTTTTAAGTGCCCATCTTGGTAAAAGCCTTAGTTTCTATGCTCATTGCTAGTGGTGCTACTGTAATGAGGAAAATGTTACGATTCTCTTCATATTCTGGGATTAAGTATTTTGAAACAATCAAAAAAACGGGCTAGCAAAATGATTCTATATCATGCTGCCTAATGGTACTAAAATCATTAAATCTTTCATGAAACAAACTAATATTGATTCACTACCAAGGATGAACGAAAAAGCCAATGAATTGAGCGCTAAATTTGTTATCTGGACGATGGTGGGTAGGGCTATCACGGCATAGGTAAAGCGGAATTGTTTGACTTCGCGGAATACGGCGGAGTAGAAACTTATTTAACCGACAATGTACAAGCGAATTTAAACTAAATCATCGGCTGATACCATTCGTATCCTATTGATTTACCGCTATTCCCAAACTCTTCAATTGAATAAAATAACAAATATCGTACTTCAGCAAATCAAAAAAACATTCAAAAATTTGTAACGTTTTTGAATGTTTTTTTGATTTATCTTCGCATTTTAGATACCTAGAGTCTATTTAGACATCCATTTTTCTACTAGCCATCCATTTGATCATTTCAGGATCAGCATGAGAGAAAAATTGGCTTTCCCCTTCATTCAAGGTGGCAATTGCTGCTTTGTCTTCTTCCGATAATTCAAAATCAAATACGGCTAAATTTTCAGCCATCCGCTCTGGTTTAACAGATTTTGCAAGTACAACAATCTCTTGTTCTAACAACCAGCGGACGATTACTTGAGCTACTGATTTTTGATATTTTTTGCCAATATTCGTTAAGAGCTCATTCGTAAAAATACCATTCTTACCTTCTGCAAAGGGCGCCCAAGCTTCTGGTATGATTCCTTCTGCTTTTAAAGCTTCGATGTTTTTGATTTGTTGGTTAAAAGGATTGATCTCGATTTGATTAACTTGAGGTACGACCTTATTGAATTCTGCCAAATCAACTGCTCGATCTACAGCAAAATTTGAAACGCCGATTGCACGGATTTTCCCTGCTGCTTGTAGTTCTTCCATAGCACGCCAAGCACCGTAAACATCATTATACGGTTGATGCAATAAAAGTAAATCCACATACGCTAAACTTAAACGGTCAAGCGAACGCTGAAAAGAAGCTTTTACTCCGTCATAAGAAACATTTTCTACCCAAATTTTTGTTGTAACAAATAACTCTTCACGTAAAATGCCTGAAGCTGCGATTCCATGTCCCACTGCCTCTTCATTTAGATACGATTGTGCTGTGTCAATATGACGATAACCGGCCTTTATTGCATCAATAACAGCTTGTTCAGCTTCTTGTGGGTTTGTGATTTGATACGTACCAAAACCTAAAATTGGGATTTCTACACCATTATTCAATGTGACTGTCTGCATTTGTCTTTCCTCCAGTTCTTTTTTTATGCTAGTAAGTAACGAACAGCCTCACTATAAACTATGGAGTGAACTTCATAGCAAGCATTTATTTTTTATTATCATACGTTACGTTCCAAAGCTCTTCAAGGTTATCAGATGTGGCTTCGCCAGATTTAAACTTAGCAATATGCTCATCATAGGTATCAATTTTGTATTGTAGTAAATCTCTTGTTTGGGTCATCTCTGTTAGCTTTTCATTGATTTCCTGCAGTTGATCTCGCAAAATTTGTTTTTGTGCTTGATCAACATTTCCATCAAGTTGAGCAAGTGTGGCAAATTCGATCAGAGATTCTATCGATACACCGGCATGACGGAGACTTTTGGCTAAATAAATCCAATTTAGATCCCTTGTTGTATAAACTCGGTAACCATTTTTATCCCGCTCGATTGGTGGAATAACCCCTACCCGTTCGTAATAGCGGATCGTGTCAGTTGTTAACCCGAACATTTCAGCTGCTTCTTTACTGTTCAACTAAACGACCTCCTTATAAGGTTCATGACAAACTTGAAAAATCGTGATTGATGATCTCTAACAATGTGAATGTATCATTCTCAAATTCAAATTTCAAAATACAACAATTGCTCAAAGCTTCTTTTTGATCGACTTCACTTGTATGGGCCCAATTTCGCATAAATTGACGGCAAGATGCACCATGAGATACACCTAAAACAGTTTCACCAGCCTCTTGCATTACCTCCAGCAAGCTTTTTGAAACACGCTCCCTAAATTGAAACTCCTCTTCACCACCGTAAGCTACAAAGAAATCCCCATAAGGAAGTGTTGGATTCAGCGCTTCACTTTCCGATTCAAAACGACCGAAATTCCATTCTTTCATTCCTTTTACTCGTTTATAAGGCATGTCAGTGACATATTCCAGCGTATCACTAGCACGTTCTGACGTAGATGCGTAGGCGCTGTCAAATGTAATGTTATGATCACTAAAATACTTTCCTGCAATCTGGGCTTGCTTGATCCCTTTTTCTGTCAGTGGTGAATCGCACCAACCTTGGATTTTTTTTCGTTGATTGAATAATGTTTCGCCATGTCTCATCAAATATAATGTTTTTTTCATATAATTCAGCCCCATTTCTATTTGTTATGTTTATCATAAACCATGAAGTGGACTCTAAGGCAAGCAAAAAAAGCTGAACTTTTTTATTCAGCTCAACTCTTTTCTTTATTCAAGTAAATGATTTTCGTCGATCTTCATCGCTAAACATTCAAACCGTCGAACACGATCTTTATTCAATTCTGTCCAAGGATTTTTTTCACTCTTGGTAGCAGTCCGTTCCGCATTTTGCGCATAAACACTTCTGCTCCATTCTCTTAATAGCTAGTAAATTGTTATTCTTTTCGGTACGTCTCAGCCAGCTTCAATATCTCTTGCTTATGCTTTTCTTGTAAGTCAATCGGCGAGATAACGTTGACGCCATTACCGAACATCAATAAAAATGGTAAAAGTGTTTTTTGCTGATTAGCGTAGATAGTGACCTCTACATATGTATCCATAACTTGAATCTCATCATCTGTGTAATAGTCATATAATTTCCCAAGGTCTTCTTTTCTAAACCTTAATTGAACCAACTCTCCATTTGCTTCAGCAGGTTTTTGATTCATGTAATCAGCTGTTTCAAAAGTTGTTTGTTGGATTGTTAGTTGTCTTATTCTTGTGACTTTAAAATATCTATACGCTTTTCGAGCCTCACAATAGGAATAAATATACCAACTACCATTCATCAACATCAATTCATATGGATGAATCATTCGTTTTGTATGATCCCCCTTGTTATCTACATAATCAATCAGCAACTTTTTATTTTGCTTTAGCGCAAGATTGATACAATTGATTTTCTCCTTCGTCTCTGCTTCTATTTCAGGCCGGTGCATTGTAGGTGACTGAAATGAAAAACGTGTTTTTACTTGTTGGCTTTTTTCTGTCGCCCCTTGCAACAGCTCAATTTTCTCTTTGATCATGTTTTGCTGATCCATGACCCCAAAGAGACCTTCACTGACATTAAGAGCATTGATGAGCTCTTGCTTTTCTTCACCACTGTAAGTATGAGTTCTCAGTTTAAAAGAATGAACTAAAGAGAAGCCTCCGTTGCGACCTGAATGAGAAATAATAGGAAAACCGGCTAATTCAATTGTTTCGATATCTCTAAAGATAGTTCTTTTTGTTACTTCAAATCGTTGGGCTAATTGAGCTGTTGATATAATTTCATTATCTAAAAGTAGAACAATTATCGCTAGGATCCGCTCGATTTTTTTCATGCAAATGTCTCCTTAAAAAATAGTTTCTTCACTCAGTAAGATTAAAGGGATGAAACTAGCATGATCCCACCTAGTTTCATCCCACTATTAATCGATAAAAAACTCTTTTATTTCTCGTTCTGAATAAATGCTATTCTCGATATTTGACTGCCAAACCTTTTAAGAAGTTTCTTGCATAACGGTCACCACATTCTTTATAGTTCCGATGTCCTTCTTTTCTTAGAATCGCACTTAATTCACTATCAGAAGCGTAGACACTCGCCAATCTTAGCACATCTAGCATATCATCACTTGTTAGAGCTAAAGCGATTTTTACTTTCTTCAACAATACATTATTAACATTACTTTGGCTGTTGATCAGAAAAGTTGGTTTAGGAGCCACACCATTTTTTAGTGGTAGTTTCCCTCTTTTGTACGTAATCAATCCATTCAAGAAAGACTCCAATGTATGATTATCGCAGACCGCATCTCGTGGAAGTTCATCTTCCTCATTTTGCTTCGTTAGTAATACTCTTAATTGATCTCTAGTGATTTCTAAATCGCCTAACTTAAAAATCTTGATCATATCGGTGTCTTTGATATCTAATGCATAACGCAAGCGAATCAGTATATCATTATTATTCATCTTTCTCCTCCAGAAAATAACTCATTGTTTCTTTAGTATAAAGCTTTCTTTCAGAGAATGCATCTATTTGTTTGAATTTACCTATCTATCCTTGCATATATGCTAATAAAGTAGACATCTTTTTTGCTATACTATTAATTAATTAGACATCTTTTAAGAAAGGAATTTTGATTATGGTAGACAAACGTAAATCTCCACAAAAATTTGACGAAGAGTTTAAAAAATCAATCGTAAAACTCTATGAAGGCGGTAAATCACAAAATGCTTTAGCTAGTGAATATGGAATCGCCCTCTCCTCTGTGGCTCGCTGGGTGAAGCAATATTCTGAAGTCCAAATTGATGATGATACGATCCTCACGGCTCGACAGATCAAGCAATTACAGAAACGAAACCTTCAGCTAGAAGAAGAAAATTTAATCTTAAAAAAAGCGATTGCCATATTCACGCCACACTCAACGAACGACTAAATGCGATTCGTATTTTACGTCATGAACACTCTGTTGTTACGCTTTGCAGGGTTCTTAAGGTTAATCGTTCGACTTACTACGAACGTTTTTCTGGAAAAATTGCCCCTAGAACAGCAGAAAATCAACAGTTAAGAAAGACGATCTTAGAAATCTATACACTCTCTAAAAAACGAGTAGGCCCTGCAAAAGTACGACGTATGCTTCTACGTGACTATGGCATTTCTATTAGTATTGGTCGCGTTTATCGACTAATGAGCACCATGAACTTACCTAAAATGTCTACAGTAAAACCTGTCTTTAAACCGACTACAGGTCAGGTTTCTTTGAAGCGCCCAAATCATTTGAAGCAAGCATTTAACCCACCTGCACCAAACCAAGTGTGGACCAGCGACTTTTCTTATATTCCTATTGGGAAAAAATCGTTTGTTTATCTTTGCGTGATTTTAGATTTATTTTCTAGAAAAGTCATTGCTTGGACTGTCAGTAAAAAGATAGATACTACTTTAGCTATTACAACAATTGAAAAAGCAATTCAAGTCAGAAAGCCTACGGCTTCTGTTCTTTTTCACACTGATCAAGGTTCCCAATATACTTCATTTGAATTCAGAAAGTTTTTAGAAAATCATTCTATTGTCCAATCCTTATCGAAACCTGGTTATCCTTGGGACAACGCTGTAACAGAAGCTTTCTTCAAATACATGAAGAAAGAAGAACTCAACAGAAGAACCTTTTCTTCTCTTCAAGAAGTCCAACTTGCTTGCTTTGAATATATTGAGGGATTCTACAACTCGCAGCGCCCTCATGGAACCTTAGATATGCTTACACCAAATGAAATGGAGGATAAATACTTTGATTCTCACTAAGTACTTGCTCTTTTTGTGTCTACTTTATTGACATTTATCCAATTTGCTATTACTGCTTATATCCAGAACTAATTTTAGTTTTGACTACGAAATACTCAAAGCTCAAAAAAATACTACATCTTATTGGTATTATAGAAGAGATTGTATCTTCATTTATGTTACAAATGGACAGACCTTAATTTTACAAGGGAAGTTATCAAAACTTATAAGTATCGATCGAATAAAATCAAGCAACAACACTCAGGATATTAGACTATCAAAAGTTATGATCATAATTTGAACAACAATAGAGCTGAAAAAAAAGTGTGTCAGATCTACTTAAATATGCTTATACCTAAAACATTGGTTTTAGGTGAAGGAAAGAATGATATATTAGAGAGTTTGAACTCGACAGAAGAAAATAACGAAGAGCAAATTTTCTTAGAGATAAAGAGAGGGATATCATTAGGCGTTTAGGTACACCAGTTTAAATTCGTAAAAAGAACCTTGGTATCGGTTGATACCAGGGTTACTTGTGATAATTTGATTTATGTAAACAAAGTAATAACTAAATTTTATTGTATAGAAAACATGAAATAGTTGAAAGCGTAAAAAGGCACCTATAATTTACAGTTGTTTCTCTTTGTATCAAAAACGAATGTTTTGGGGAATCGCATAATTAAAAAGAAACGGATACGATTCTTTGTGTCCGTTCTCTGCTGAGTAGCATAGTATTTATGAGCGTAACTTTTGATAGTCTAACATTCTGATTCTAATTACTCAATTTTCTTCGATCAATACTTTTAAGTTTTGATAGTGTTTATTTAAGAAAAAAGTGGAAGTTCTCCACTCTTTTAATTGACTTCGGATTTATATACATAAAAAATGTCAATTGTTTTTCACTTCAAAAGAACCAATTTCTTTTACGCTCTCCCCAGTGAGATTATCTATCTCATCAATTTGAACTCTATAAGTAGTCTTCATATCTAATGCACTCAAATTAAATGATATTTTAAATTCTCCTGTTTTTGGATTCCAACTAACCATGTTCAATTCTTGATTTATCTTGACACCATTTTTGAAAAGATTCGATGAATACATCTTTTTAGGTATCGCTAAAGGGTCCTCAGGATCTGCTAGCTCTATAGGTGCTTTGAAACGAGCTATAGTTTGTAAAGCATCACTTTTTACTTTAATATCTGTAACTTGATCTATATTTTTTATTTGTGGTGTTTTTGTAGTTGTTATCGGTTTATGTTCAATATCAAAACTCCAATCACCCTCGTACTGTATAACATTTGGCACCGAAAAAGCTGGACTATTTTCTTCCATCGCTTCAACCATTACCGTTTGAAACTGTTCATAATCTTGCCATGAAAGTTCATAGATATGTAACGTCAGCTTTGCATTATCTGAAACTTTGTCTCTTGAAAAATTGGCAGTGCCAGTTCCATAAAGTTTATTTCCTTCTAAGCGAAACGTTGAACCAGCACCCCCACCTCCAATTAGATCTTCCGTATTTCCTTCTTCGAATAAACCAAAACGAATATGTTGCATGGTTGGTCCACCTTTTATTAGAGGGTTTTCTGTGGCGATTTTACTGTTTTTCTCTATAAGCAAACGTAATTCATCGTCTATTTCCAATTCATAATCAAACGCTATTTTCGTAGGTGTTGAAACAAATTTTGTTAATTTGATTTCGCGTCCATTCTGAATACTAGAGAGATT
Source organism: Enterococcus sp. 12C11_DIV0727 (assembly GCF_002148425.2). Classification (NCBI taxonomy): domain Bacteria; kingdom Bacillati; phylum Bacillota; class Bacilli; order Lactobacillales; family Enterococcaceae; genus Enterococcus; species Candidatus Enterococcus lemimoniae. Next base: position 2,009,549 of record NZ_CP147248.1, read on the forward strand.
AATCTTTGTTGCGATATCCTTTTCTTCTATAGCTTGTACAGCAGGATCTCTACTGATTCCAAACAACTCTTCCATTGCACCACTAATAGGCGTTTTAAAAGAGAGTATCAAGAGACCCGTGGCAGCCGCTACTAAAGTAAACATCAACACTTTTTTTTGAAAATTTCTTTGAACTACCTTTTTATGTTGAATAAATTGTCCATTTAAGATATCTTCTCGATTCTTGTTAATTTTTTTCATGGCACTTGCTGGTATTTTCATTTCATCCTGTATTTTTTCTAACATTTTCTTATCCATTATATTCCTCCTCCAATAAGTATTTCAACTTTGTCTTACCCCTAGCTACTCTCGTCCTCACTGTATTTGGAGAAATAGCTAATTGTTCAGCAATCTCTTTATAGCTAAATCCAGCATAATAATGTAAAACAAGAGGTATTTTATGCTCTTCTGACAATTTATTGAGTGCCTCTGACAAAGGCTCAAATCTATTTTTGTCAAACCATATTTGACTATGTTTTTCTTCAATTTCAATTTCTTCCACTCTGCGTCGTAAAATATTTTTTGCCTTATTAATCATGATTCGAAAGAACCACGTATTAAATGTATTATCTTTCTTTAATTGATTTATACTTTGCCAAGCTTGAATTTCTGTTTCTTGTATACAATCAACTACATCGTTCTCATTTTTTAGTAGCTTATATGCTGAATTGTATAGAACAATTTGATAGTTTTCACACAATTGAATAAATGCGGAAGCATCTCCTTTCTTCGCTTTTTTTACTAAATCCAAGTTCACATCTATTTTCAAAAGACACCTTCTTTCTCACCTATATCTATTTGACACTTTTTTTAATCAAATCGTTTCACTGAAACATAGTTTTTCATCAAAATTTAATAAAGTGAACATTACAAATCACAAAAAAGTGATCTCGCTTCATCTACGAAAAATCACTTTTAACTCCTTACTTATCACATTCTGTTTCTAGAATATACCTATACCTAAAACGAATGTTTTTGGCAGAAGAAAAAAAGCATCATGAAAATTTCATAATGCCTTTTTACTTTTTGTTTCAGAGCGTTTATACTTCTGTCTAGTATATTAGATACTATAAATTTATGAAAACTCTCTTTAAATCTTTATAGTGCTTCTTTAAGATTAGTTAATTAAACTAACATAGTTTTTATTTGCTGATACGTATCCTTGATCTGTCACTAAACGCGGCCATCCATCTTTACTAAAGATAATACCTTGAACGGTCAAAATTGTTCCTTTTTTTATTTGTACTGATTGAGTATTGCTTGCGAAAATATCTTTATCATTATAACTCCAAATATCTTGTTTAACTTCTACTTCTCCAATATTCGTTACATACTGATCAATATTATCAATCGTTGGCTTCACATAATTTTTATTTGCTGATACATACCCTTGATCTGTTACTAGGCGTGGCCATCCATCTTTACTAAAAATAATTGATTTCACTTCAATCATTGTATCTTTAGGAATTTGAATTACTTGAGTTTCAGCAGAAAATGTATCTTTATCACTATACACCCAAATATTTTCTTTCGTTACTAGTCTTTGTGCTATTGTTATATAGTCATCGATATTTCCGAGTACTGGTTTTACATAGTTTTTATTTGCTGATACATACCCTTGATCTGTTACTAGACGTGGCCATCCATCTTTACTAAAAATAATTGATTTCACCTCAATCATGGTATCTTTAGGAATTTGAACTACTTGAGTTTCAGCAGAAAATGTATCTTTATCACTATACACCCAAATATTTTCTTTCGTTACTAATCTTTGTGCCGTTGTTATATAATCATTAATATTATCGGGTAATTTGACAAAATAATTTTTATTTGCTGACAAGTAGCCTTCTTTGGTTACCAGTCTAGGATATCCCGTTGAACTATATTCAATTCTTACAATATCAATCATTTCATCTTTCTTAATTTCTCTAGATTGTGTCGCAGCCGAAAATGTATCCTTATTATTGTATACCCAAGAATTTACCTTAGCAGCTACTTTTTTAGGATTGACAGTGAAATAGTTAGTCAAATCAATTGGTGGTAATGTTGCACTCATATCTTTAAAATGAATGTATCCATCTACAACATTTTTATCAATCCAGCGTGAGTTATAATTCCCGTTATAATCATAGTTGTATTCTTCAATAAGAACTCTATTCCCATCCACAGCTGCTACCCAAGCAACATGATATTTGGCACTCCAGTAAGCTACAGAACCACGCTTTGGATTCATATCAACTTTATACCCTTGTATTTTTGCATTATTTCCCCATTGATTAGCGTTCCAATCCATCTCTTCTTATATCAAATTTGTTAACTACACTTAATCGATTTGCTACAAACGAAGGACAATATCTCGTAGCCATTTTCCAATTATCATTAGTTGCACCCAAAGGAAGATTTTTCCATTTTGCTGGATAATCATCTCCAATGATGGTATCAGCTGCGCTGACAGCTTTCGGCTGCCAAACGCTGCCTATGCTTAAAAGCATCATAACTAAAATCCCCAATAATATTTTTTTCTTTTTCTTCATTTAATAACTTCCTTTCTTATATTAAGTAAAAATAACGTTATAATTTATAACGTTATTTTTACTACATCATTTATCCGTAAATAAAGGAAGAAGGAAAATAAGAATTGTTATATTACACTTCTATAATCCAAGTTTTTTGAAAATAGTATATTCATTTAACCAGCGATTTCTGTTGAACAGGTAGAAGTCTTGATTTTTCGGCATTCCCTATCTGTTCAATAAAGTGTCATCATTTTCTGCACACTTAATTTAGACTAAACAATGAATGCTTTTCCTTACCGCCATTTATCGAGGCGAAAATACCACCATTTAAAAAGGAAATTAACAAAGGATAATTGAGCATTATCCTTCTTGTCCTAAAAACGAATGTTTATGGGAATCGCATATTTAAAAGAATCTGACTAAACGTGCTTGTGTCTGATTCCATTCTTTACATGCAGAATTAAAAAAAACGCGATCTCGCCATAACTACTAAAGATCGCGTTTTAATGTATATTTAGTTATACTCATACAGCTTAGTTTAATGCATTCTGTCTGATTTTTAGTTACTGTTTTCTCACGATAGTTTTAATAAATCGTTAGCTCTTCTTTAGTTAATGACTGAAATTCAAATACTATTGGGGTCATTCTTTGTTTCATTTCTTCATACTGCACGAAGTAATCTTCTAATTGCAATTTAGTCACTTTCACTTGAGTAAATATTCCTTTCAACAGGAGAACATGCTCTGTTTCTAAATTAAAAATACAAACTGATCCTCGAGGATTTGCTTTTAGACAAGAGGCAATTAAATCTTCTTCTTCCATACAAAATAGCATTGAATAAGTATTCAGCTTCCGACAGGGTTTCCAAAAGGCTTGAACCTCTGGAAATCTCATCGCATTTGTTGTCATAATCACGACCAACTCATTACAGGTATTTTCTTTTTTTCTTCTGTTTGACATAGTAATCTCCCCTTTTCATTAAGTTAAGATTAATTTATCAAACATCATCTTTTAAAACATCAATTACGCTCTTTAATTTATATATTTGAACAACTCTATTGAGCATTAGTAATCATTTGTCACTTTTCAATTTAAATGACCAAATTTCTTTCGACTTATTTGGCACAATAGGCGAATGCCATTCAGTAAATAGCCGTTCTTCTAAATGTAATATTAGTTTGTGCCATTTATCAATATAAAATCTATGCCATTTAAAAAGAAAAATGGCAGCACCTAAATTTTATATAATAAACGTGGATCGTATATATCAAATAGATTACAACCAATTAATGTAGTTAATGTGGGTTCGAATCCTACCCCTACCATATGCCAGACACTACTATTTGGTTAGACTTCATTATGGCTTTAATTTCCAGTTACGTATATGATTTGTTAAAGGAAGAAATTATAATGAATGTTTTTAATCTAGCTTTACCTGTACTTTTACTTTTCTTCTGCGGAGCGGTAGGGTAGCCAAATAGGAAAAGGCGTGGTGGAAGCAGAAGAAAAGTATTTTTTTCTTGAATTAACATAATAAATCTAAAAAAAGTAGTTTACCTATTTGATTTAAGCTACTTTTTTATTTACACCAAAAACCGTCGTTTAAAGTTCTTCGCTATACAAAAACAAATCTAACGTTTTCCAAAATAAAACAATTACAGCAAAAACTAAAGTATATTTCACATCAATCTTATCCAACATGCTGCTTAGCCAAACAGTTACTTGATTCCACCATTCAATAGTTTAATGAAAGTTTATCCGCAATACATAGAAAAAAACTTTATTTTCTCTTTATTTCTTAATCAACAAAGGACTGAAAGCGTCAGAACTAAATCATAAATCGATTTAGTTCTGACGCTTCTTTTCTGTTTATTCAACCTCAACTTTTGACCGCCACGAAGTTCCACAACGATCAACGATTTCATTCAATGTTTCGATATTCTCTTTCCCTTGGGTGGCAAACCAGTCACGGCCAGCTGCTTCTCCTTTAGCTGCAAATGGTTTTACCCCTTCACGCCAAGTTGCACGTCCACAAAGGACACCGTTAAACTTAGAACCAGCTTCTTTAGCAAATTCCAGTGTTTCCTGAAATAACTTTGTCGAAACACCTGCACTAAGAAAAATGAATGGCAGTTCAGTTAATTCGCTTTGTTTTTTGAAATAACCTAACGCTTCTTTTTTGCTATATACCACTTCATTTTCAGCAAAGCCTTCTACATAGTTCATATTTACTGGGACTTCCATTTTCAAAACATCAATATGATATTGCGGTTTAGAAAATTCAATCATTGACTCTAATACTTTATGAGGCTTTACTCTGGCAAATGCCGCAGAATTTGCATCAATAATTTCAGTATCATAGGTGACGATTTCTACAAAAAGCGGGATATCTTCTCCGAGGCATTCACTGCCTAAACGTTCTACAAAAACATGCTTCAACTTATTGATTGCAGCCGGTTCGTCTGGATCATAATAAAGTAAAAACTTGATTGCATCAGCACCCGCTTCTTTCAAACGTGAAACTGACCAACTCTCTAATAAATCTGGCATTCTACCTGGTATTGTTGTATCATATCCAGTCTTTTCATAAGCTAATAGCAAGCCACAGTTTTCATCACGTACTTTGGTTGCTGGCAACCCGTATTCTGGATCAAGCAGAATCGCTGAAGCGTAGGGTGTCAGCTCTTGTGAAGCGACTTGTTTGAACTCGACAATTTCTTCTCCTGTTGCCATTGTACTAGCAGCGGCAATCATTTTTTTCAGCGAACCTCGTTGATCGATTGCCAAAGCTTCGATCAATCCTTTTTCATTTGATAAACGATTTAAAGCATCCATTTTTGCTTGACTGATTTTGATCATCGTAACGACTCCTTTGCTCTTTTTAAGGAAATACTTCTCTTACTCTTGAGTATACTCTCTAGCATTTATAAAGACAAAGGAGATGATAATGAAACTTTATAAGACAACTTTAAATAAAATGAAGAATTCCTTCTTGACCTGATACCCGTTTCATACTTTATAGTGAAAAAAAGACAGGAGGTATCAAATTATGATGAATGGGATGCTTGAATTAACTGATCGTTTAGGACTGGATTATTATTTTGTTTCTTTAACAACGGAGAAGGGCTCACTTGTCATTCGGAGTTTGAATAACTATTGCAAACCGATCGATAAAGCAGTAGAATTGGCTGAAATAGAAGGTTTGACGTTTGGAGCAGAAGGCGAGCTTGATTTCATTTGTTTTGATTATGAAAAAGAGCATTATCGCTTTATTGATTATGGTAATCACTTACTCCCTTTTTTAAGCAGCATCTTGCGTCCGAACAGCGTTAGTTACTAATTTTGAAAGGAGTCATCTATGGCAAATATACGTGATATTGCCAAGCTTTCAGGCTATTCAGTCACGACTGTTTCACGAGTTTTGAATAATCACCCTTACGTCTCTGAGGAAAAACGAACGAAAATCTTGAAGATCATGCATGATCTTGACTATATCCCAAATGCTAAAGCCCGTGATTTAAGTAGTGGAAAATCAACTCATATCGCGGTGATGATTCCTTATGCTAATCACCCTTATTCTGAAAAAATCGTCAGCGGTATTTTAGGCGCCGCATTCAAGGAAGGATACAAAGTAACCTTACTGCCTACAAATTATGATCCGAATATCGAGAAGCAATATTTAGATGAATTAGCTGCAAAAGCTTGGGATGGTATGATCATTACCTCAAAAAAAATTTCATTTGAAACGATTGCACGTTATTTAAAATACGCACCGATCATTTGCTGTGAAGATACTGGTGACTTTCCAATTTCTTGTGTGTCCATCAAACGTGAAGAATCATATATCGATTTATTTACTAGTTTAAAAAAACAAGGTCATTCTAAGATTGCCTTAACTGTTGGACGATCAGAAACGATTAGTGCCAGTACTGCGTTAGTACTTGAGACCTATCAAACGGTCATAGGAAAATTTGATGAGGTGATGATCGTTAGAAATTGCCGCTCTTTTGAAGATGGTGTAAACGCAGGCATTCATTTTTCTAAGATAAAAGAACTTGATGTGATCGTGACTAATGGCGACGACGTTGCAGCTGGTGTCTTACAGCACATTGACCAAGAAAACGTACAAGTTATTGGTGAAGAAAACTTATTATCTAGCCAACTGCTCGGTTTTTCTACTATTGATCATCATTTAGATCAATGTGGTGCGGCTGCCTTTCACTTGCTATTTGAAAAATCGAACCAGAGTATAGCAATCCCCTATACTTTTATTCAGCGGATATAGGAGTTCCTACCAGCAGAACAATAAAAAAAAACGATACTATACAGCTAGGACAGAAGTTTTTTTACTTCTGTCCCACACCTATAGTATCTTTTTTTTCGTTAAATCATCTTTTATGATACGTTAATGCTTGCTCAATGCAGAAAGTTAGTTCATTGATTGGTAATTCTGTTTCTGGATCAAGAACAATTGCTCGATTCTTGGAAAATTCAAAAATATCACTAAACAATGCTCTGAACTCTTCCACCAACGTTGTTTGACAATGAAAGAAAATCGCAATCTTTTCAGCACCAAAGCGATCGAGCCGGATCGGACTGCCTGATTTACTGACTCTTGTCGCATAAGATGGCTGCTGCCACTTCAAACTTTCTTCTAGCTCACCGACACTAGCCAGTCCTGCAGCGGTATTAAAAATCAACTCTCTTATCTGTAGTAATGGTTTACGATATTCCTTTGGATACTGTTCAAAAACCTTTGCTACATTTATATCAATAATCTCTTTCATTCAATCCCTCTTTTTAGAACTAGTATTTTTTAATTGGAATCCATAATTCACACCGGTAATCCTCGGATTCCATGTTCCCCATTGGATAAAGTTCTACTCTAGGTAGCTCAGTATTCTCAACCAGTCCATTATTGTTCCAAGGTGCGCTCATTTGCATTTTTGATTTCATCAAGGTATTCGGTTCAAACGGTTGCTTGTCATCCAAGGCTGTAACACCTGCTGAAATTGCACCCACACATTCAACTACTGCCCAGTCTGATACTGGAAACTGGATAAGATCTAAACTATCCATCTTAATATCTCTAGGCTTTACACTTGTGCCAATCAGATAGTTAAATGATTCTCGTTGTGCTTTGTTGCTATCAGAAATGCCAAGTAAACATTGAATAGTTCCATCTGTTACAGACATCAACTGATTCATTTTGTTTTCTGTTAAATTTGACCAAAAATGTGATATTTCATAAAAATTTTCATTTTTTTCGATTTTCGGCATTTCTTGTAAATATCCACCAACTGCAAAAGCTGCTTTTTCTTCGATTTTATAATTCATAGTTTCATCTCCATTTACGTGATGACTATAAATTAACATGAGAATGATGACAACATCATGTCATCATTTTTTAAATCACAGATCAGCTGAAGTAAAAACTTCTGATACGTCATCATCTTCTTCTAGTTTATCGATCAAAATTTGTAGTTGCTCTTGTTGCTCAGCCTCAAGTTCGACCAACGTTTGAGGAACCATTGTTAATTCCGCTTGAGCTAAATTATATCCGTCTTTTTCTAAAACATCGCGAACTGCAGTAAAATCTTCCGGTGCTGTATAAATTTCAAATACTTCTTCTGAGGTTTCTAAATCCTCCGCTCCTGCTTCCAACACATTTTCAAACATTGTATCTTCATCCACAGAAAGACCTGAACGCTCGATCGCAATATAGCCTTTACGATCAAACATATAGCTGACCGAACCCGTTTCCCCTAAAGAACCACCATTTCTAGTAAATGCGACTCGGACATTGGTTCCAGTCCGATTGCGATTATCTGTCAAGGCATAGACTAAAATCGCCACACCAGCTGGTCCATAGCCTTCATACGTAATCTCATCATAATGCTCATTTTCACCTGTACTGCTAGCCTTTTTGATTGCACGATCGATATTATCATTAGGCATATTAGCTGCTTTTGCTTTATCCATCACCAGTCTTAAAGCCGCATTCGTCGCTGGATCAGCCCCTCCTACTTTAGCTGCCATATAAATTTCCCTTGATAACTTTTGAAAAATCTTCCCCCGTTTAGCATCCTGCGCATTTTTCCGACCTTGAATATTCTTCCATTTACTGTGACCTGCCATTATTTCTCCTCCTAATTTAAAAGCGGAACAAATCGTTTGATTCTGTAGAAAATTAGGAAATTGACATTGAAACGTTCTTTGTTTCACTGACAATTTATCTATTTTCCTAAGGATTGATTTGTGCAGCTAGATAATTTAAAAGCGTAGCGGGCTCGTTTAGCCTCGACTGAAAAATAGAAAAAATTGACTGTGACGCTTTTTGTCACATTCCATTTTTATCTTTTTTCCGAGAGGCTAGCCCGCGTAGCTAGATAACATTAAAAGCTGAAAGAGCTTGGTCAGCCTTGACAGGAAAATAGGAAAAATTGAGGGTGGCGCTCTTTGCCATAATCGATTTTTATCTTTTTCCCGAGAGGCTAGCCCGTGTAGCTAGACATCCAGTTAGTTACCTTCCATTTTACTATGCTTCTTAATAGTTGCAACCCTTACTCTCATTTATATGATTCGAATCCTATTTAAACAAATCAAGGGAAGACAACACCTTTCAGCAATTGCCTTCCCTTATTTATCTATAATACTATGCAATAATATCTAGACGAAGCTCTACACCACGTAATACTGCCATTTCACCAGTTTTGAATAGAATCGTGCATTCTTCTTGTTCACCGCTTAATAACTGGATATTGATGCATCCTGTATCTGGAAAAACTCGGTAAGCCAACATACCTAAGCTAGCTATTGTTGCAGTATCTCTAGTTTTGACTTGGTTGATAGTCAAAATCTCCATATTCAATCACTCCTTATTTTTTATTATAGAAGGATTTCTTTCGTTTGGCTACAATAGCGGTACAACAGATTCTGGTAATTCTTGCTGTTTGATTTCTTCCCAGTACAAAACATTCTGCCCTTTGACTTCTAATTTTAGGAACTTGCCTGGTGACAGCTGTTTTCCAAATGAAATATATTCCAGTTTTCTTGTGTACCCATTTTTGTTATAACAAGTTTGAATATAAGTAAAATTTTCTATCTTACTGACAGCATCTGGATATTTCCCCTCATACTTAGCTGTCGTCATAGTATATAGTGTATCATTTTTAACGAATGGGTTTAGACGATCGATCACAGCTGCAGCAGTTGATGTATTATTGTATGTATAAATTCTAAGGCCAATAACGCTGAGTATCAAAATAATAATCGTTGTGAATATGGATTTACAGAAACGTTTCATACTGTTTTTCTCCTTCTCTTTTTATCGGTCGTTTCACTCACTTTCCTTATCATAGTTTTTTTACTATTAATTTTCATCCAGCTTGAGACTGATTTTTAGAATAAAATGATAAAAATACCGACTGGATTACTCCAGTCGGTAGGTGGTCTTACTATTTGTTCTTCCTTCAGAGCCCAACTTCTTCTATTTCTTCTTCATCTTTTTGATACCTATCACAATTAGGCAAAGTAATACTGCAGTTAATGCACCAATAGAATCTAACATCACGTCCTGAAATAACGGGGTCCGTCCACCTGTCAACATTTGATGATATTCATCCAAGCCAGCATAACCAGTTGCGGTAAGCCATGCTACAACGCTGATTAAAAGAGGCTGCTTGATTTTCATGTTCAATCCGATAAACCAGCTGCCACCCAATAAAAAGTATGTACCAAAATGAGCACCCTTACGAATAAAAAATTCTATAAACTTAGCATACCCCATTGCTTGAACACTTACTTCACTACCAGCATAACTAAATGAAATTCCTTTCAGCTGTTCTTTAAATGGATGATTGCTTAATAAATTATCCAATAACCCCACTTGTGATTGTTGTTCATATGTTTGGGAAGAGCTATAGAATAATACTGCCATGATCAAAAACGCTACAACTATATAAAAATTACTATTTTTTAACTGTTTTTTCAAATCGTCACCTCTTTTCTTTTATTATAGTAGACTTTTTAAACAAAATAAACAATCACTCAATTTTTCTTATGATATACTAAAAGAAATGAATTTAAGAAAGAAGGAATCGAGTATGACTTATTCACTTATTTGGGATCTAGATAGTATCTTCCCTGGTGGCAGCCACTCTGTGGAATTAGAACAACGATTAACACAACTGAAAGAACAAAGCGCCAGCTATCATCAATTGATCGAGCAATGGACACCAGAAAACGATGCAGATTATCAAAAATTACAAGAGATTTTAGCTTTACATGAAAAAATTTCAGACGGATTTTCACAATGTGGTAGTTTTATCAACGCATTATCTTCAGCTGACACAAAAGACAAGAAAGCCAAAATTTTAGCTGGAGATCTTTTCTCACAATTACCTGCAATTCAGTTAGCAGAAACTATTTTCACAAAAAAATTGACAGAAATTTCTGATGAACATTGGCAAGCATTAATCAGTCTACCTGTTTTTGACTCCATTGCTTTTCGCTTAGGTGAGATTCGTCGTGATGGCATGCAACTCCTATCTGAGCAAGAAGAAAATATCATCAACACCTTATCCTTAGATGGGCTAAATGCTTGGAGCAGCCACTATGATACCATTGTAGCTAGTATTCTGATTCCATTTAAAGAAGGCGATCAAACAACATTACTTTCAGCCGGCCAAGCCTTTAACCGTATGATGAGTGATCCTAACCCAGAAGTCCGTGAAGCACTGTTTATTGCGTGGGAAAAAGCTTGGAGTGACAAAGCACCCTTGTTAGCAGATACATTGAATCATTTAGATGGTTTCCGTTTGAGCGACTACAAACTACATGGTGTGACGGATTTCTTAGAAAAACCATTAAACTATAACCGGATGCAAAAAGAAACCTTAGATGTGATGTGGGCAACCATTCAAAAAAATAAACAACCATTCATCGACTTCTTAACTCGTAAAGCACAGTTATTTGGGAAAGACAAAATGGATTGGCAAGATCAAGATGCGCCGATCATCTTAGGTGACTTAAAAGAAAAAAGCTACAGTTTTGATGAAGCAGCAGCATTTATCTTAGAAAACTTTGAAAAATTTAGTCCAGCCATGGCAACTTTTGCGAAAGGTGCTTTTGAAAAGAGTTGGATCGAAGCCGAAGATCGTCCAGATAAACGCCCAGGTGGCTATTGTACGGAACTTCCCGAAACAAAAGAATCTAGAATCTTTATGACTTTTGGAAATTCGATCAATGAAGTTGCAACATTAGCACACGAGTTAGGTCATGCGTTCCACAGCAGCGTGATGTGGGATCTCCCTGCACTTGACCGAGAATATGCAATGAACGTTGCTGAAACAGCTAGTACGTTTGCAGAATTGATTGTAGCAGATGCTACCTTGAAAAAAGCAGAGACACCAGAGGAAAAAATAAATTTATTGGATATCAAAATGCAAAATGCCATTGCCATGTTTATGAATATCCATTCTCGTTTTATTTTTGAAAATAATTTTTATGAAGCACGTCAAAATGGACTTTTAAGTGAAGATGAAATCACCGAACTAATGCTAGAAGCACAAAAAGAAAGTTATCAAGATAGTTTGGGAACTTACCATCCTCATTTCTGGGCAAGTAAACTTCATTTCTTTATTGATGATGTTCCATTTTATAATTTCCCTTATACATTTGGCTATTTGTTTAGTATGGGGATCTACGCTTATGCAAATCAACAAGGTAGCGGTTTTGAAGGTCAATATATCGCGTTACTTCGAGATACAGCATCCATGACTTCTGAAGATTTGGCTAAAAAACATTTAGATGTAGACCTAACAAAACCTGATTTTTGGCAAGCTGGGATCGATCAAGTAATTAAAGATGTAAATGAATTTTTAGAGTTGACTGAAGATTATATTAAATAAAAATAGAAAGAACTCAGTTCAAGGTAGAAAATACTTTGAATCGAGTTCTTTCTATTTCTTTTTACAAAAAAAAGAACCAGACATCAGTCTGATTCTTAAATTATTAGATTTAATTTGATTACATGCGTACAGCGAAACTTGGTGTGAATGAACCAACATTGCTATATTGAACACCTGTACTTGGATCACCTGCATGAATATAACCACCACCACCTGTAGCAATTGCTACGTGGTAAGAAGCACCTGGGCTACCCCAGAAGTATAAATCTCCAGCTTGAGCTTCCGCTACAGAAATACGTGTACCAGCACTTTCTTGTGCAACTGTATAACCACCAACGTTGCGGCCAGTTGAATTCATAAATGCATAGTAGACTAAACCAGAACAGTCAAAGCTATTTGGACCTTTAGCACCCCATACATATGGTTTACCAACTTGTGCTGCTGCGATAGAAATTGCAGAACCGCCAGTTGATGGTGGTAGTGGAGTTGGGTCTGGGATTGGATCTGGTTTAACAGGATCTGGAGTTGGTGTCGGATCAACTGTTCCGTCGCCTCCACCGTTATTATTAACAGGAGGTGTTACCACTTCAGTATTGTTATTATTATTTGTTGAGCTACCAATAGTTGCTGATTCTTCAGTTGATGAAGCAGTTGTAGTACTTGGTTTTGTTGCTTTAGCAGCTGCAGCTTCTTCAGAAGCTTTTTTAGCATTTGCTGCTACTACTTTTGCTTGTTCTGCAATACGTGCTTGTTCTGCAATTGCAGCATCTTTTTCTTTTACTAAGCTAGCTTTTTGATCTTCAGCAGTTGCTCTTTCAGCAGCCAATGTTGTTTGTAATACATTCAAATCAGCTTCTGCTTTAACAAGATCGCCTTTTTGAGCTTCAAGTTCTACTTGATTATCTTGTAATTCTTGTAATTTTTCTTCATTTTCAGTTTTCTTTGTTTCTACTGCTTTTTTATCTTCTTGTTGTTGTTTCACTAAGTTATTGTTTGCATTAACAATCGTAGACATAGCTGTTACACGAGTAATAGCATCAGATACTGATTTTGCGTTCAATAATGCATCCATGTAGCTTGAGCTACCGCCATTAACTTGTACGTCACGTGCTTGGTTTTGGATAGCAACTTCACGTTTTTCAATACGTTTTGTTAATTGTGTAATTTCTTTTTCTAAGTTAGTCGATGTTGTTCTTAATTTGCCTTGTTCAGCTAATAAAGTTTCTGCTTTTTCATTAATAGAAGCTACTTGATCTTGCACCGCAGCCACTTGACTTTGAGCGTCAGCTTCTTTAGATTTCAATCCTGAAATCGCTTGGTCTTTTTGTTGAATTTTTGAATCCACTTCATCTGCTGATGCGATTGCTGGTAATGCTACAGATGTAAGAACTAATGAGCAAGTCATTAATAATGGCAATATACTTTTCTTCACTATTCATTCCTCCGACTTTTTACTTATCATATAATGGTTCATCTTTTGAGTAATTTTCATTCTATATTGACAACGAAATCATTGTATCATAATCACATGTCATACATATAAAAATAATGTTACAGGAGTATTTCATTTTTGAAAGTTAAACATGACGACTGGAATAGAGACTATTTATACCCTATGTACTTACTAAAACAATTCTTTCAACTCTATTTCTGATTTATTCAACGATCTGTGATCAAAAAAGATATGAACAACTACACCGATTCTTATACCTTACTTTATTAGACAATATAATACAAATAATCCCCATCGACAAAACTAAAAATGGTTTTGTCGATGAGGATGTTTTTTTTAATTGGTTTATCCTGGGAAACGCCAGACAACTGCTCTAAAGTTTGCAGCATATGGACTTGGTGTCCAACCTGTAGTTGTCGATACATAACCTGATCCTGCTGGGTTATTTGATTCCACAATTTGAACTGAACTGCCGTTAACACCAACGACTAGAACTGTATGAACACCATCTAACCATGCATCTGGACTAAGTGCGTTCTCGTATTGAACCACATCTCCAACTTGAACATCAGACCATGATACCTGAACTGCTCCTGATTGTGTATACCCACTATGCGGGCCACCTGGTGAGAATCTGACACCGGCTGCATTCAGCCAATTTTGTACAGCTACGATACATTCACCACTTTGTCCCCAACCTGTTGGGTTTGTCTGACCAACAGCATTCAAGGCAATTTGAGCCGCTCTTTTCTTCGCTTCTGACACGCCGCCGGTCCCAATGCTGCTACCGCCGCCAGTGTTATTATCGCTAGGTTTTTCAGGTGTTGGTGCAACAGGTGTTGTACTTGTTGTTCCATTTTCTTCTACAACATTTGTTTTGGCAAGACCTGGATTTGATGCTTGTGCTTCTGCAAGTTTTACAGCGGCTTCAGCTTCAGCTTTTCTTTGCGCTTCTGCTTGTTTCACTTGTTTTGCTTGCTCTTCTTCTAGTTTCTTTTGAGCAGCTGCTTTTTGTTCAACGTATTCAGATTTTTTGCCTTCTTCTGTTGAACGTTGCGCTTCTAAATCATTTTTTGCAATCTCTTGCTCAATTTTTAAAGTATCTAACGAAGCTTGCTTATCTGTTAATTCTTTTGTTGAAGTTTCTAGAACAGAAATTTGTGTTTCAACGGTTTTAGTCTTTTTCTCTACTTCTTTTTTATCAGAGTTTTGTTGCTCTAATAGATCATTGTTGGCTTTAACCAATGTAGAAATCCCTTGTACACGACTAATTGCATCTGAAATTGATTCAGAATTAAGAATAACGTCTAAATAACTAGTACTCGTTCCACTAACCTGAACATCGCGAGCTTGGTTACGCATTTGAACTTCTCTTTTTTGAATACGAACATTTAAATCAGAAATTTCACCATATAATGTTGTGATTTCATCTTTAAGTGTTTTTTTCTTATCGGTCAATTCATCGATTTTTGTTGCTGTACTCAACATGTCAGCTTCGATTGCGGCTAGTTTAGTTGCAGCTTCTGATTCTTTCGTTTTTAGTCCGTTGATGATTTCATCTTGTTGTTCGATCTTTGTATCATAGTCATCTGCCACTGCAGCTATTGGCAAAGCAGCTGCGCTAAGAGTAATCGAACAGACCATCAATGCTGATAATATACTTTTTTTCACGCTTAAGTCCTCCGGTGTTTACTTTTATGTATTTTATAATTGCTGAGTATTGTTTCAGTCATAGTTTCATTGACAACGAGCTAATTGTACCATAGCAGTATGACATACAGATAAACAGGATATTACAAAATTGTTTCATGTAAGCTAATTAAATAACGCTTGTAACTAGCGCCAATCCGGTTTAACTATAGGTTTTACTAGTGAAGACTGTAATATTACACTCTAACTCCAGCTATAGAAAAAAGACTATTCATTCACGAATAATCTCTTTAATGGATAAGAAAAAATAACAAATATCAACATATTAAAAAGTAAGGTTGGTCCTAAAACTTTTGTGATAAATAATAGTGGAGCAACGTTTGATAGATGAAAAACAATTTGAAGTCCTACTGCAATTAGTTCATACGTCGTTACAAAAATAATCATTCCGAAAAACGCAGTTAGTAAATTCGTATGAACTACTCTCTGGAAACGATACATCATCATAACAGTTGCTGCTAGTGCTACTGTATAAATCCCTATAATGCCAATATAATAACTATCACAGATCATACCCAAGACTAACGTCGTAATCAACAGGTAACGTTTCGATAAATTGGGAACTGCCATCAAAAATGCTAATAACATAAGATGCGCATTCGCAAAATAAACGTTATCCGTTAAATTTATGGCAGCCTGAGTCAATTGACCATCAATCAGCATAAGTAAAAAGAAAACCACAGGCGCATAGTATCTAACATTTTCTTTACGTATCATTTATTCATCATTCCCCCGCTCCAGCTAGTCGCTTGATGATCGTCACAACGGGAATCCCATACATATCAGCATAAGGTTTAACATACACTTCACGGTCTAGGCCATAGCTATCTGGTTTAACTTTTTGAACCACACCAACTGGCAAGTTTGCTGGAGAGTTTTGACCCAACCCAGATGTTTGAACGATATCGCCTTCTTTGATATCCATATCTCCTACTAATTGACTGATGATCAACGTATTTTCCTTATCATCATAATTCTTCAATAATCCATAAGAATCGCCTTTTTCAGAATTGATTTGGACTGGGAAATGATTTGAATTTTGATTTTTAGACGTTAATAGTTCTACTTTCGATGATGTCGCATTGACTTCAACGACACGTCCAATCAACCCTTTTTGCGCCATCACGGCCATATTCGGCTCGATCCCATCATTTGATCCACGATCAACAATCAGGAGATCTTGCCACATATCAGGAGAACGTGACACAACAGTTGCTGTCACTTTTTCATAATTGCCTAACGTCTCGTTTAACGCTAATTCTTTCTTCAACGTTTCATTTTCTTTTTTTAAATTATCATTTTGAATCGATAACTCACCATAACCATCGATCCGCTCTTTTAAGCGCACATTTTCATCATACGTGTTAAATAATGTACTGATCGATGAGACTCCGCTACCGATCACATTCGCTGGAAATGAAATGACCTTATCGACAAAACTTACACTGTCGTTGACTGCAGATTGACCTAGATTGCTCTTCCCATCGTTTGCTCTATGAGCTGCGGTCAAACTAATGATAGTAACCACGATGATCACTACGATTAACGTGATAATTATATTTTTATTTGGATTAAATTTTTTCACATCGACACCCCGAATAATCTTTAGACTGATAGCAATAATTTTACCACTAATTAGAAGCAAACAAAAGAGCTGTGGTGTCTCTTTACTTAATTTTATTAAATAAAATCATTTTTACAAAAAAGCAGAGTAAGCCAAATGCCTTACTCTGCTTAAAACATGTAAACTAAAGCAACAATCGATTGCTTATTTTTCTTTATTTTCTTCTGTCAACAACGCTTTACGTGAAACGTTCACACGGCCTTGTTTATCGATTTCCATAACTTTTACAAGTACTTCATCGCCAAGTTTCACAACATCTTCGACATTGTTGACACGTTCATTGGCTAATTGAGAAATGTGAACTAGACCATCTTTTCCTTTGATCAAGTTAACAAATGCACCGAATTTTTCGATACGAACGACTTTACCTAAGTAAACTTGTCCAACTTCAACTTCTTTTGTCAACTCTTCAATGATCTTGATCGCTTTTTTGATCATATCTGCATCAGCAGAAGCAATACTTACATTACCTTCTTGATCGATATCAATCTTAACGCCTGTTTCATCGATAATGCCGTTGATTGTTTCTCCGCCTTTACCGATCACATCTTTGATTTTGGCTGGAGCGATTTGGATCATTTCGATCTTAGGTGCATATTTACTTAACTCTGGACGAGGTTCAGCTAATGTTGATGTCAATTCAGCAAGAATTTCCATACGAGCTTTTTTCGCTTGAGTCAATGCTTCTGTTAGGATTTGTTCCGTAATTCCTTGG
The DNA here is from genome assembly GCF_002148425.2 of Enterococcus sp. 12C11_DIV0727. NCBI lineage: Bacteria > Bacillati > Bacillota > Bacilli > Lactobacillales > Enterococcaceae > Enterococcus > Candidatus Enterococcus lemimoniae. The sequence goes on from NZ_CP147248.1 coordinate 2,027,517, forward strand.
ATTTTGATATCCATTTGTAGTGCTGTGATTCCGTCGCGCGTTCCGGCAACTTTAAAGTCCATGTCTCCTAGATGATCTTCTAAGCCTTGGATATCTGTTAAAATCGTATAGTTTTCTCCATCACTGACAAGTCCCATTGCGATGCCGGCAACTGGTGCTTTGATTGGCACACCAGCATCCATCAAGGCTAAAATACCTGCACAGATACTTGCTTGTGAAGATGAACCATTTGATTCTAAAACCTCTGATACTACACGGATCATGTAAGGGAAATCTGCTTCCTCAGGAATAATTTGCGCCATCGCACGTTCACCTAAAGCACCGTGACCGATTTCACGACGACCAGGAGAGCCTGCACGACCTGTTGAACCAACAGAGAATTGCGGGAAATTATAGTGATGGATGAAACGTTTGCTGTCTTCCACTCCTAAACCATCAATAATTTGATGTTCGCCAAGTGGTGCTAATGTCACAACTGACAATGCTTGTGTTTGTCCACGAGTGAATAAGCCAGAGCCGTGAACACGTGGTAAAATACCAACTTCTGAAGCCAATGGACGGATTTCGTCTAATTTACGACCATCAGGACGGATTTTATCTATCGTGATCAATTCACGAACAACATCTTTTTCTAGATCTTCTGCAATTTGTTTTACTTCTTTAGCTACTTGTGCTTCCTCTTCATGACCAGCAAATTTTTCAGCGTACGCTTCTTTTAATTGACCTTTGATTGCATCGATATTAACTTCACGAGCTAATTTTTCTTCTGTCATCACAGCTTCTTTCATTGGAGCATAATAAGCTGCAAAGATTTCTTTTTTCAAATCAGCATCGACCTGTAATAATTTGATTTCCATTTTTTCTTTACCGACTGCGGCAACGATTTCTTCTTGGAATGCCACTAATTCTTTGATTGCATCAAACCCGAAAAGTAACGCACCAAGCATGTCTTCTTCTGAAACTTCTTTAGCACCACTTTCAACCATGTTGATTGCTTTTTTCGTTCCAGCAACCGTTAACTCGATATCTGTTTTTTCAGACTGTTCAACGGTTGGATTTAATACATATTCTCCATCCACACGACCAACATCAACACCTGCAATTGGTCCGTCAAATGGAATATCTGAAATAGCTAAAGCCAGAGATGAACCAAACATTGCAGCCATTTCTGGTGTACAATCTTGTTCCACGCTCATTACTGTATTGGTGATTTGAACTTCATTACGGAAACCTTCAGCAAACATTGGACGGATCGGACGGTCGATCAAACGAGCTGTTAGTGTTGCACGTTCACTCGGACGACCTTCACGTTTAATAAATCCACCAGGAATTTTCCCTACTGAGTACATTTTTTCTTCATAGTTAACAGTCAATGGAAAGAAATCAAAATCTCTCGCATCTTTTGAAGCGACTGCAGCTGTTAATACTACAGTATCCCCATAACGAACTAATACTGCACCGTTTGCTTGTTTGGCTAATTGACCAATCTCAACTTGTAAAGGGCGTCCGCCCCAAGTTGTTTTAAACACTTGTTTTTCTGTCATGTCTTTGTTCTCCTTTGTTCTTCGGAAAAGTCAGACTACTACTAAACAAATGAAAAGATTCAAAAAAGTTGAGTCCTTTTATTTGGTTAGTAGATTCGATTCAAACTTTCCAAAGAAACTTATTTTTTAGTAATTTAAGGCTACTTTACCTTTGTCGTTTTTGAATAAGCTAAAAAGCGAGGTTCGTTAAGAATCTCGCTTTTCCTTTTTTGATTAACGACGTAATCCTAAACGTTCGATCAATACGCGGTAACGTTGGATGTCAGTCTTACGTAAGTAAGCTAACAAGTTACGACGGTGACCAATTTTTTTCATTAGTCCACGGTAAGAATGATGATCTTTTTTGTGAACGCGAGCGTGTTCATTCAAGTGATTGATATCAGCAGTTAATACAGCAATCTGTACTTCTGGTGAACCAGTATCTCCTTCATGACGAGCGTATTCGCTAATGATTTCGTTTTTCTTTTCTTTTGACATTGCCATGTTTTTCACCTCTTCTTTAATAGTCATCTTCCTACTGAGTAATGCGTTGGTGATTCGCACAACCAAGTAAAAGACGGTATGTTTCCATACATTTATACTTTACAGGAAAGTTGTTTCTTAGTCAATAAGTAGTGATTGATTCTCGTTAAAATACTAAATTAGTTTCTCTTGTATCTGCTATATCAAATAAAAAAATGTGTTTTTCAAATTATTATATCGCTGAAGATATGCTTAATGAACGCAATGATTCGTCTACTTTTTCTGCAGCTAGTCGTCCCTCTCGAACTGCCCAAATCACTAAACTTGGGCCTCTTTTAGCATCTCCAGCGACTAAGACACGTTCATTATTCGTTGTGTAGTCATCATAGATTTTATGAACATCGAATGCATCAAATAACGTTGTTTCTGCTCCTAAAAAACCCATTGCCAATAGAACTAAATCGGCCTTTAATGTTTCTTGCGTCCCATCAATTGGCTGAAAGGATTGATTTACTTTGACAACCTCAATAGCGGCAATACTCCCACATTCTGCACCAATAAACCTAGTTGTTGATGTTTGATGTTTGATAATCGAATTTTTGTAAACAGCTAAGGCTTCCTCTTGACCATAACCAGTCCTTTTCGTCATTGGATATTCCGGCCAAGGATTATTGTTGTCACGGCTTATAGGCAATTCTGGGGTAATCTCCAATTGTGTTACTGAAGCAGCTCCTTGACGCACAGCTGAACCGATGCAATCATTTCCAGTGTCTCCACCACCAATAACGATCACATGCTTACCTTCTAGTTCTCGATTTGTTGTTTTTTTACCATATTGTAATACCTCTTTAGTCACCTCAGTCAAATAATCAACAGCTAATTTGACTCCATTAAGCTCACGTCCTTCAATTTCCAGCTCTCTTGGCATACTAGCACCTGTAGCTAAAATCACACGATCAAAACGCGCTTCTAACTCTTCTGGCATAATGTCTCGTCCAATTTCTATATTTGCAATAAACGTTACACCTAGATCAGCCATCAAATCAATGCGACGTTGTACAATGCCTTTGTCTAATTTCATATTGGGAATTCCATACATCAACAGACCTCCGAAACGATCGCTTCGCTCGTAAACAGTCACGTCATGCCCTAACTGATTCAAACGCCATGCAGCCGATAATCCTGCTGGACCACTCCCAATAATTGCGACTTTAAAACCTGTGGACTTGCCTGGATGCCCTGATGCTTTTACCCAATCATTTTCAAACGCTGTATCGATGATAAAGCGTTCGTTATCATGGATAGCAACTCCTTCACCGTTTAAAGATTCCGTACAACTTTTTTCACAAGGGGCCGGGCAGACACGTCCCGTCATTTCAGGCAGTGGATTCGTTTTTGCCAATCGTTCAAATGCTGCCTGATATCTTCCTTGAAAGACTAAATCGTTCCATTCAGGAATTAAATTGTCATTAGGGCAACCAGATACTGCCCTCTTTCCTCCATAAAAAGTTCCTGAATGACAAAATGGAATCCCACAATCCATACAACGTGCAGCTTGTTCTTGTCGATCTTTTTCAGAAAGTGGTATTTGTAATTCCTGCCAATCATAAATTCGTTCGCTAATCTCGCGATAAGGATTTTCTTTCTTTGGATACTTTAAAAAACCAAATGGATCTGCCATATGAATTATCCCTTCCCTTCTTGCGTTACTACGTCTATGCCAACAACTAATTCAAATGCACGAAGCATCAATTCATTACCTTCGTATCCCTCTTCACGGATTTTTTCTGTCATCTTCATCATCTTGTGGTATTCCGTCGGGTATACTTTGACGAAATTCAGCATTTGATTTTCCCAATCATCCAATAGCATTTTTGCTTTTATTGAATCTGTGTAGCGATAGTGTTTTTCAATAAGTTCTTTTAAGTCCTCATCATGCCCACTTTCACCAATAGAAAATAGCTCAACCATTTCAGTGTTGCATTTTTCTGCAAGTTCCTGTGTTGGATCATAAACATAGGCAACACCACCTGACATTCCTGCACCAAAGTTACGACCTGTTTTTCCTAAGATAACTGCGATACCACCTGTCATATATTCGCAGCCATGATCACCAATGCCTTCAACTACTACATTTGCCCCACTATTTCTGACACAAAAACGCTCACCAGCCATTCCCCGAAAGAATGCTTCTCCACGATTGGCACCAAAACAAGCGACATTTCCGACAATTGGTGATTTTTCACTGTCATAAGCAGCATCTTCTGGTGGAACGATAATAATACGTCCTCCACTTAATCCTTTTGCAACATAATCATTTGCTTCTCCAATTAATCGCAACGACATTCCTTGCGTAATAAACGCACCAAAACTCTGTCCGGCAATCCCTGTATACGTATAATTCAATAACCCAGGTGTGACACTATAATTCCCAAACCGTTCCGCAATCCACCCTCCCATTCGGGCACCAACTGAGCGTTGCACATTATTAATAGTTTTACTTACTTTAATTTTTTGATTCGCTTCAATAGAAGCTTGTGCATAATCATCTAGTAATTGCCATTGCCGTTTTTCTGAAAATGGGTCGGTGACTTTTCTTTCAATTCCTAACGATTTTCCAATCATACGAGAGAAATCTAATGATTTTGCTTTACCTTTTGCAGTAAAACGTGGACGTAAACATTCTCCGTGCCCAATCATTTCTTCAACGGTTTTAAATCCGAGTTCAGCCATCACTTCACGTAAATCTTCCGCTAAGAACATCATAGTATTAATCACGTATTCTGGTTTGCCAGCAAAAAATTTCCGTAGTTCTGGTTTTTGTGTTGCTACACCGACAGGACACGTATTTAAACTACAAACACGCATCATGACACAGCCTACTGCAACAAGAGCTAAAGAGGCAAAACTAAATTCCTCAGCTCCTAGTAACGTCGCAACAGCAATATCTCTACCCGTCATTAATTTCCCATCCGTTTCAAGACTCATACGCTGTCTAAGACCATTCATCATTAGTGTTTGGTGCGCTTCAGCAATTCCCATCTCCCATGGCAGTCCAGCATCTCTAACAGAGTTTCGTGGTGATGCTCCTGTCCCGCCATCATAACCAGAAACAACTACCACATCTGCCCCAGCTTTTACGACGCCTGTAGCGATTGTGCCAACCCCAGTACTAGAAACTAACTTTACATTGATGCGGGCATATGGATTGATTGTTTTTAAGTCATAAATCAATTGCGCCAAATCCTCGATGGAATAAATATCGTGATGCGGCGGCGGTGAAATCAATTGAACGCCTGGAGTTGAGCCACGAATTTCCGCAACCCAGGGGAATGCTTTATTTGCTGGTAATTGGCCCCCTTCTCCTGGTTTTGCACCTTGTGCCATCTTAATTTGAATTTCTTCTGCACTCATTAAATATTCAGCGTTGACACCAAACCTTCCAGAAGCTACTTGTTTGATTTTACTATTTAAATTGCGTCCATCCGCCAGTGGTTTAAACCGACGCCGATCTTCGCCCCCTTCTCCAGAATTGGACTTCGCGCCAATCCGGTTCATACCTTCTGCGATGCAAGTATGTGCCTCTTCACTTAGAGAGCCAAAAGACATGGCACCTACTTTAAATCGCTTTACAATTTCTTCTGCAGGCTCAACCTCATTAATAGAAATTGCTTCATTCACCTGATTGAAAGACCACATCGCACGCAACGTGGTAGGTGTGGTTACCATATCCGCATTTATCTGATTCGCATATTCTTTGTAAAGCTGATAATCTCCTGAGCGAACGGCACGTTGGAAATTATAAATCGTTTCGGGATTAAATAAATGGTGTTCACCATCTGCTTTATATTGGTAACTACCACCAGATTTTAGATAATCTTTTGCCTCGGCTCCGAAAGCTTCCTCATATCGCTGAGCATATTCTTGCTCGATTTGTACCAATGAAAGCCCACCGATACGTGTTGCTGTTCCAGTGAAATATTTTTCGACAACGGAAGAAGAAATACCTACTGCTTCGAATAGCTGTGCACCTTGATATCCAGCAATTGTCGAAATCCCCATCCGCGACATCACCTTTATCAATCCTTTTTCACATGCTTTGCGATAGGTTTCAAGCTGTTTTTTTCGATCAAAATGACGTAAAGTAGCATAGGCTCCATAAGGATGGATTGCACTTGCTCCGTAGCCGATTAACATTGCAAAATGATGCACTTCGCACGCTTCCGCAGTATCAACAACAAGAGACACTGCCGCTCCCTTGCCTTGTTTTACCAGATAATTATGTAACCCAGACACTGCTAATAAGATAGGAATCGGACGCTGTTGCTTGCCCGCTCCTCGATCTGACAAAATAAGAATGGTTGCCCCCTGGTTCACTTTTGTTTCGGCTTCGGAAAAGAAGGTCTCCATCGCACTTTGCAGACTATTTCTATCCTGACTTGTCGCATCATATAAGATAGATTGAACCATTGTTTTTCGATAGTCATCCGATAAGCTCTTTACTTTTTGATATTGTTCTGTACTCAAAATCGGACTATCAATTTTCAATTTACAACAATTCATTTTTTGATCTATACGAATATCTGCATCTTTTCCTAAGAACAATTCCGTTCCGATCACCATTTTTTCACGAATTGCATCAATCGGCGGATTAGTAACTTGTGCAAACTGCTGTTTAAAATACGTAAATAATGACTGCGGTTTATCGCTTAAAATCGCTAATGGCGAATCAAAGCCCATGGATACAACTGGTTCTTCGCCTTTTTCTGCCATTGGCAGCAACAAGGTGCGAATAACTTCATCTGTGTAGCCAAATAATTTCCACATTGCTAATAATTCATCTTCCGAATAGAGTGATTCCTCTTCTTCTTTTTCTAACTGATCAACAGAAATAAGCTGTTGTTCCAACCATTCTTTATATGGATGTTGCTTAGCATAATATGTTTTGATTTCTTCGTTTTTTATAATATTTCCTGTTGTCGTATCCACAATAAACATCTCTGCTGGACCCAAAACACCTTTTTCAATCACTGTTGCAACAGGCAAGTCAACAACACCAGATTCAGAAGCTACCACTACTATCCCATCTGAGGTAATTGAATATCTTGATGGACGTAGCCCATTTCTATCCAAAGCAGCCCCTACAAACTTGCCATCGGTGAAGCAAAGTGCTGCTGGACCATCCCAAGGAGCCATAAAGCTAGCGTTGTACTCGTTAAACGCTGTTAATTCTTCTGAAAGTTTTGCTTCTTTAGACCAAGCCTCTGGCACCATCATCATTAAGGCATGCGGAATGTCCCGTCCATTTCTATAAAGATACTCTAAGCAGTTTTCTAGCTTAGCAGAATCCGAATTTTCTTCATCATACACTTCAATCTGATGGCTATGCATCCAATTTTCAGCCCCGCGTAACGTATTGATTTCACCATTGTGCGCCAAAAAGCGGAAAGGCTGGGCGCGGCTCCAGCTAGGAAAAGTGTTTGTAGAAAAACGTGAATGCGTCAAAACAATACTCGTCTGCATATCAGGATCTTGTAAGTCTTTAAAAAACAGTCCTACTTGATACGCATGCAACATACCTTTGTAAACGATGGTTTGACTTGATAGGCTACAAATAGTCATTTCTTCAGATGAATAATTTTTTTCTAACGCTCGACGCAAACGATATAGCTGATCTTCGAATACTCGTTCTGACAAGATACCTCTTGGCTTTTCAATGAACAATTGCACAAAACTTGGCATTACTTTTTGAGCACCACGCCCACATTGATGAAAAGCATATGGTACTTCTCTAGCCCAAAGAGTATTGAACCCTGATTCAGAAATATCAGCAATAATCGACTGTTGCAATAATTCCCGTTTGTCTTTTTCTTTTGGCAAAAAAAACATACCTACAGCGTACTGTCCCTTTTCTGGTAATGAAATTTCATTTTTTTGGGCTTCTTTTGCAAAAAAACCGGCTGGCATTGCCATCAATAACCCCGCACCGTCACCTGTATTGGGTTCTGCACCAGTTCCTCCGCGGTGGTTCATCCGCTTTAACATCGTTAACGCATATTCGACTAATTTTCTTGATGCTTGTCCGTCTTTTTGGGCGATAAAGCCCATGCCACAAGCGTCTTTTTCAAATGATGAATCATACATCGTTTGTTGGTTACTTATCATCTTCATATAAAACCCTCTTTTTCTGAATAATCTGAAAATTAAACTTTTGACATAATAATTTAACCTAAATTTTATATTTCGGATTATAGCATATAAATTGCAAATATAAAATTACAAATATAAAGATCTATCATGATTGTGGATACATTTCTGGTATCAAAAAATTGAAAATGATCTAGCAAAAATGCCCACATCCAAAAGCTACAAACAAATCATTCTATTGATGTAGCGAGAGTATGAAGCTAACCAAACTATTTTATCTAACATAAAATTAAAAATAAGCATTCTCCTAAAATTTTTATCCATTTTATTTCAATTTTTCTATGTGAACGTTCTCGTTTTCAGTAAAGTTCACATGCGCGTACTTATCTAGCACATTAATCACGGCATGATTTTTACTTATTTTTAATTGAGTGCTATTGGCTTTTTTTAACTCTATACGGAAGAGGTTTACTATCTTGGGTATTTTGAACTATTTTTAGCATACAAGTTATTCTCATAAGCAGTGACCCGCGACCAACTACTTTAGATTCCTATGACGTCATAATTACATCATTGTATGCTTTAACCATCAATTGCATTACTAGTTAACAAGATCGACTATTGCCAAATTCTTCAATAAAAAAATTTACAAAAAGACACTTTGATTACTACCAAAGTGTCCTTTTTACCATTTAAAGTTATTCATTCAACCGATTGTCATTCGGATATGCCATTATTTTCCAAGAAATTTATGCACTCCAAACCAAGAACAATCAAACTCCCTCTTTTTAATTGATTATATTAGACTAAATTTACAACACTAACTGCTACCAATTTACTCACATCTATCCTTTATATTTAGTATTTATATATTTTTTTAGTATGTGTTATCTAGACTCCACGTTACCGCACCTTTAAATTTTTTACCTTCAGCACCAGTGCTTGACGTAACGACTAATTTAGTATCTGTTAATTTTGTAGCAAAACCATCTTTCATAGCATCTGTTTTGGTTTTTCCTAAAATTTCTACCGCTGATGTGCTACCCGCTTCTAACGCAACATTTTTGCCAACTACAATATTGTTCGGCTCAGCAAGAGTACTAAGATTCCCCTCAATCGGATTTGGTAAAAAGTCGTTTGTATCTGGATCCACTTCACCAATGTCGTAGGCTTGTGGCGCAGTTAACCCAAATGTTAAGTTAGCTGGTAAATTTGTTGCTGCAGCATCTGTAGAAACAAGATTTGATAACGTTGCTGTCACTTTCCATCCTGATGTTGTTACAACTCCCTGATCATCTTCTTCACCTTTTCGGTCATCATTCACGACAATATACTGATCACCCTGTATCGTATTGCTGTATGTAGCAGAATTGCCTACAGCTTTTTGTTTTCCAAAATCGAACTTAGAAGGTGTCCACACCAAAGCTAAATTATCTTTGTATGGACCAGGCCCTGGTTTCACAGGACCGTCTGTATCAAATTGAATTCCTAAATCAGATGTGTCTTTATCAACCTCAGCAGCATTAGCTGGAAGTGCTGCAAACCCTAAAACAGTTGCAGATACGAGTGTTAAAGCAAGTAATTTTTTCAAAATTTATCACCTTTCTTATTGGTGAATAAATTGATAGCAGTTACTATTGTAAATTCAGTCTTCTATTAGCCAAGTAGTTGGATTTGATCTCTCAACAAGATAAATAGATAGATGACTAAACTAATACTAATAAAAGTAATGGCTAAAAATGATCCATTTAACCACAAACTCCTTTTCCTTTTTTTCAGGCATTTCACTAAAAAAACATCCTTTGAAAAAGTCACTAAAAATATTAGCAGCGTTAATATGCTTGTCCCTCCCAAAATATATATCCATAAAAAATTCATATGTTCGATTCCCCTTTTGATAAATCATAAATTCGTTTCATACTGTGGATACCCATAAACAGGATCAATCCAAATATGCCTAATAATAAGATAATAAAAGATTGAACTAATTCACCTGTAGAAGGCAATACACCTCTGTTAGATACTACCTTCAATTCTGGTACATATGTGGCTGGTAATTTTCCTTTATCCGTTATTTGTGCTTCTTCAAACGAAATCGCGGCGTCAGTTCGACTTAATTCTTCTGCATTCATTTGATAAGGAGTAACTAGCCACAGTATGAACAATAGCCCTATACAACATCCAATGATTTTTCTCATTTTACTCACCTCTGAAGTTTAAACTTTATTCAGCTGTTCATTTTTTCTTCTTTGCTTTCTTTTTTTCTTTTTCTTTTTATTTGTTAACTGTAATTTTTCCCATGCATTTTCCCACTTCTGTCTTCTCATTATCAACCAAGTACTATTGATTCCTGTTAGCACCAGTAGCATGATTGCTAAGACTTTTATCCACTGGGGAGTTACAATACTAAAAGCACTCTCTTCATTAATTGATTTTGCTTGTTCACCGGTGATTGTAAAATCCTTAGTCAAACGCCATTCTTGATAATCATTGTGCATAGTTAGGGTAATCACATAGTCACCTGAAGGGAGGGAATTAGTTCCCCAATCTAATTCAAAATCCACATGACTGTTTGGTGCTAATGAATAATTAGTAACGTCTTTTTTCTTTACGACTGTATTACTACCTTTTTTAGTCATTTCAGCATAGATGGTTAACCCTTCAATTGTTTTTGGTTCTGGATTTTGTATCCTTGCTAAAACCATTTTTTTTCCTCGTTTGATCGACGCCTTTGCATCAATGAGATTCAGGGTCTTACCATTATTGAATTCATCTCCTGATTCTGAAATGATCAGCCCAATGCGATAAGAAAAGTTCGTTGCTACACCATTTTGTTGTTTTTCAGCTTGGTCTAACGCAAAGACAAGGGCACCCATTTTTATACCTTCATACCCTTTTTCCGGTGGTGTGATGGTGATTTTAACTGTTTTTTCTTCAAAATTCCCAATAGTAATCTCTGGTGTCTTTACATGGACCATTTCAGTAATCGGCATGCTCAAACTGCTGTCTTGATCAGATAAGTCTTCTGTATAATCTATAGTCCCTTTATTCCCCGTGATCGCATTTTGACTATAAATTTTGATTTTTACGTTTTCCTTTTTAGTACTTTTAATACGAACTTCAATCTCTTGCGGTTCATTCGGACGCGTTTGTAAGTAAAAAAAGCTTTGTTTTGGATCGATTTGCGTTTTAGGTTGAACCATAGACACTGTATATCCTAAGTTGTCTTTTGCATCTGTAGCTAACACTGGAATCGAATGACCAATACTCACTACAATAAATAAAAGCAAAACATAAAACAGATTCTTTCTTTTCATTCTGATAATTCTCCTAGCTAAATTGATTTCTTTTTTGTAGTTTCACCAAGATTCTAACCTTATAACTTTCCAACTCTTCCTCCGTAATGACCGCTTCTAATTGTGTTAGTTTTTGTTGATAATAGGGCATCCAATAGTCTAAAAAGCTTTTTGCTTGTTGTTCTGCTTCTTCTTTTGTTTTAAATGGACCCAATACCTTTATCGGTTCATCTTTGACCCCAATCACTATTACGTTTGCTTCTGGTTTAAATAGGATATAGATAACAAATAAAAGAGTTCCTACAATTAAAAGATCTACTAAAAAGAATGGCCACAGTCGTGTTAACAATGGTGCTAGTGCCACCATTGACACAATTATTATCATGATTAATTCAACATTTGTTACGTTAAGATTCATTCTATTTGTTCGAGTGTCCCATAAAATTATCACAATACTTACTAGCAACAACACATCATAAAGCAGTAGTAGTAATAACATTTCATTTACAGAATATGTCAGAATGAAAAGAAATTGAGCTAGCGCATCCGCTTGTTTGTCAATGTAAAAAGTAATTTCTTTATAGATGTAATCATAAACGCTTAAATAACCACTCCAAATCAATAGCAGGGTCAGTACTTTAATACTTCCTGAAAGTAGGCTCCGATTTCCTTTCGTTCTGTTTCCCATTGGCATCTCCATTCCTATTTTTACATGTATCATATTATTTATTCATTCGTACATAACATGTATCCCTTAGTACGAATGATCTCAATACTCAAATAATTTTGAACCTTTAACTTCTCTCGAATTAAATGAACCAAGTTGGCTAATCTGGCTTGATAATAAGAACCCGTTTTCCCAAATAAATGTTCTTCTAGTCTCTCGTAACTTACGACATTATTCATTTGTTCAAAAAGTAATGACGTCAACATAAATTCTCTCCTTGTTAATCTTATGATACTATCCTCATATACTAGTATCATTTTGTTAGCATCCAAAGAGAAGTTATATTGATTTTTTTTTATTTCTGCACAGTGTCTCTCTGTGGTACTTTGTTTATAATTCATAGTATTCCGTATCATGTATTTCATTGTCGAAAGCTGATGTGGCTGATCAATTATTGTGATAACAGAATGTTTACATAGTTCATAACAAATTTGAGCTATTTGTTCATTTGGTTTACTAAAAACAATCCAAATAAATAGTGGCATTTGATGCTCTAATTCAATCAACCATGACATCATTTCTAACTTTTCTTGATTGGCAACATAAATAACTATTCCATCTAGAGTGGAGAGTATCTCTTCCGTTTCAACAGATACAAGATCATATTCCTTCTCGTTTATGCAAATCGATTCTGTCATCCTCTTGTACATGTCGGGTTCTTCTCCAATCGGCAACAGACCGATTCTTTTTTTCATAATTTTCTCCTCGTACGTCTTTTGTTTTTCCATTTTGTGATGCAAAAAATCGATATAGCGCCAATAATGAGCCCCACTATTCCTATTAAAAGCGCCTGGTAAGGAAATCTATTTTCTTGCACAACTACAGTATTGACTTGCTTTGCTGCATCTGGACTAATGGCAAAATTTCTATGAAATGTCCACTGATTATCTTTTTTGTCTTCAATAGTCAAAACTAACTGATAGTTTCCTGCAACCAATTGTTCATCATCCCAATCAATAGAAAAATGATAGGTTGATACAGGTGCTAACTGTAAGCCTGAATAGGTTTTTTCGTTGATTTTCTTTCCCGTTTCCTCGTTTTTGATCTCAACGTGGTATGTTAAATGACCATACGCTTCTCGCACAGGGTTAATAAGATCAATCGCTACACTCGCTTTACCAAAAGCAATTGTCGGTTCAATTTTTTTTACACCAATTTTACGTTGTATTTTTTGGTCACTCTCTGTCAGACGTAGCCCTAAAAGATAACTATAGGTATTTGCAATTCCTACTTGATTCGTTTGTTTTTTTACTTTGCTAACCTTGATTCCTGCCAATAATTCACCTTTGTATGCTTCTTCTGGCATAGTCAAGGTAATTGGTACTTTTTCCGTTTGTCCTTTTGGAACAGTAATTTTTTTTTCATAGGTCGCAATATGATCTATTGTTAATTCTCTCTGTTTTTCTTCTGTCTCTTTTTTTTCAGAATAATCAATAAAACCTTGATCATTAGTGTATGCTGGATTAATTTCTATAGTATAGGTTTGGTCTTCTACTGATGTATTTGCCACTGCAACCTCAATCGTTTGCTTTTGCCCTGGTTTCATTTGCAAGTCAAAAAATGAGCTATCTGGATTTTTTTGATTTTCTGGCAAGATAGCATATATATGGTAGCCAATTTCTGTCTCATCTGCTTTAGCTGCATCTGCTTGTACAGCAGAATCCCAACCTGCTAACAGATAAAATGAGCATAATACTATCACTAAGAGATAACTGGCTTTCTTCATAGTGCTATCATCCTCACTTCGTTATTGTGCATTGGGTGTATTGTATAGCTTATAGCTGATTGTGCCTTTCAACGTATCGCCTGCAATCAATTCACGATTCAAATCATTAAATGTTATAGTTAAATCTGAAATCGTTGTTTTGATTACACCTGTGTTATTTTGTGCAGTTTTACTAGCCGCAGCTTGCGCAACAATCCCTGTTGCTCCCGTACCCACTAACTCAATTTGATTCATTTTAAAACTTGTTACTTCCATTTTCTCATTTGAACGAGCTAAAATTAAGTAGTTATCTACTACTTGGGCTTTAACAGACCACTCTCGATTGATACGATCATTGAATACATCCAGTGTTTCGTTTGCTTTGGCACTAGCGGTAACGGTTTGCCCTTGCAATTTTGTTTTAAATTGGTAATTTTTTGGTACTGTTTCTAATAAAAGATTTTTTTGATTGGGATCTGTAGGGTCTAAAGGATCTACTCCTGATCCATCATCATTATCAATCACAGTAATCATCGTGGGGGTCTCTTGCGTCTGATTTGTTATTTCTTGCGCACCCCCTATTTCAGCAATTCTCGTGCTGCTCAACAAACCCATTATAGTAAGTACATAAAGTGTACCTTTTTTTTTGTTCAATATTTATTCCACCTTTATTCACTTGTCGTTGTATTTACTTCGGTGTATAGACTTGATTTAATGTCCATTGAATAGCTCGGTCATTATTGTACGTACCGATTGCAAGATACTTTTTATTATTTAGTAAGACGCCTGCTGTGTTTTCCAGATGCAATTGATAATAGTAGGTATCCTTTAACGAGGCTTTTGTTGGGTCCATAATGTTCAGCGTATTACCTGATTGTTTATCTGGTATAGGCTGCCTTTCCCCTTCTTTTGTCTGCCATAAGAAGCTACTATCAGATAATACAGATGAATCTTTTGCAGTAGTCGAAATACTTACATACCAGTCATTCATCTGATTTTGTCGACTATCAGACACTGTCAAATCTATTGCATTTCCGGCATCTCTAGCTACGACACCTTTAGTTTCACCAATTTTCAGATTGGTCCAGCTTAAAATGGAAGGAACTTTTGTCAGTTGTAACACACCTGTGACCTTAATCGTTGCACTTAACTGGTTTACATTTGCCGCATTTGCTTCTTCATAAATCACGATATCTAATAAATTTTCCCCATAGGTCAACGCTCCTTTAGGAATCAATAGTTCTTTACTTTTTTGCGTCGTAGTATTGCTATCATTGAGTATGGTATCATCAAGCACTAGTTCTCCATTTTTAAGAACTTTATAGTTGATTGTTGAAGCGGCCGTTCCTCCACTATAATAAAACGTTAGTGGGTAACCGGTCTCTTTAAGTGCCCCTTGATCAATTTCTTTTGTGATTGTTGTAGTTAGTGAATCACTTGTCCAAGACACATTGAATGGGTCTGAAACATATTTTAGTAAGAAATGCACAGGCATAGAAGAAAGAAAGTCTTGATTTCCTGTAGAAGTATTTGTTAAATACAAACTAGAACTAAAAGTCGCTATTTCATCTGCTTTCAATGTAAGGTTGCTTTTCGCACTAAATGCTAGCTCAACAGCATCTCCTTTTTTTATAGTTCCAGGAATTGTTATATAAAATTTATTAGTAGTCGTATCAATTGATGGAGTATAGGACCCAACCACCTGTCCGTTGATTTTCCCCTGAACAGTACCAATACTAGTTAAATCAAACTGTGCTGCACTTAACCCTACTTGATAGATATTAGTTGTACTTGTATAGGCCAAATCTTGAATAGTCGCAGTCGTTTTAAATGATACTTGCTCGCCTTTTGTTGCGTAAACACTTGTATTCCCACCATTGTTTTCTAATGCTAGTTCTTCCCCTTTTTTATTGGTCACCTCATTCTTTAGATCGTAGGATAAAGGAACTGGTGCATCGGCAAACACCACTTTTACATTTCCGCTGCTTGCACCATTTGCTGCTGTAAATCCCCAATAAGCAGTTGTGTTTGTTGCAGATAGTTTCAATTCCGATGACAATAAATTCCAAGGGACTAAGACAGGGCTAGTAGAAATATCTGTGTTGGGATCTCTTAAAAAATAGGCAAATTCTTTCTTATCAAAATCAAAACTAAAATTAAATTCGTACCAAGTATTGTCTCTCACATTTTTCTTTAATGCGATATTTAGATCTGATAGCATTCGATGTTTAACTCTTGCTGTTCTTCCTACCATTCCTAAACCGCTAAACCAACCATCAACATCCGAAATATTTCCTAATACACTTTTATCAATTGCTTGATAGGTTAAGTCCAAGTTACCTGGAAATGTATACGCCATATGAGGAGCATCAAACTCATATCCATATTCAGAAATATCATACGCATTGGGATATCGTGCAATACCGTTAGTATATAGATCAAATTCTACCGAAAATGAATTTTTTATTGCCCCCGTATTAGGATAGTACGTATTAAACAAGCTTTTAGATGATCCATTTGATCCATATACGCCTAAATTCTGTCCATCACTCTTTTTATCTTGTGAGGTAGTCAATGCTTGTGTTTTTTTTGGATCATTGTGTATCGTAAAAGTGAATCCGTCTGACTGGATACTCCCAAAGTTGACAAACATGCGCCCTTTGAAAGACTTGGAAAAATCCAGCTTATTGTTTTCAAGCGACCACATAGCTACCCAGTTGTCCTTCCCACCAATCGTCACCTCACTATAAGGAAAACCATTATTTGAGCTAGTACTAGGTGGATAATTTTTAATAGTAAAACCTGTCCCACCGATAGGGTTATCAAAAAGTCCATTGATAGTAATTCCACCTTCTGGAATAGAACTTAGACCCTTCGTAGTATCAGATATCCTCTCACTAGTTGCGTCTGAGTTCCCTTCTATCTTTTCGTTATCATCAGCAGGTTGAAGCTTTTGCGTTTCCACACTAGACTCTTCTATCTCTTGATTTGCTGACTCATTTGCATATGTAGGTAGTGAAAAGAGAAAAAGACAAAAAAAAGAGAGTAAACACATAGGTTTATAATATTTCAATTTAAAAACTTCCATTCTTTTGTTTTTTTTGTATAATAGTATAATATGTCTATTTTTCATTTTAATGGGACATTTTTTTTTTTGATTTTTCGAAAAAAAATATCTTTCTCACAGACAGGAGTTTACAAATGAGCCAAACTTTAGAGACCTTACTTACCCTTTTATATGAACCAGAAATCAAGAAAAAACTCTCCATCATGAAAGCTTTAGAGCATAAAAATGACTGGATTACCTTAGAAGAATTGCATATAAGATTAGGATATACAACAACTACTATAAAAAAATACTTAATTCAATTTGAAAAAGAATCAAATAAAAATGATAATTTTTATTTAACATCAGATAAAAAAAGAGGGTATTTATTAGAAATAAAAAATAAATTTGAATTTGGACAATATTATCGTGATATTCTGTTCGTTATGTGGCCAGTTCAATTTTTGACGCAATTGATTTTACATAATAAAGTGCGTAAAGCTTTTTTTCCTGTTGAATTCTTTATTAGTGAATCAGCTTTAAAAAATAAAATCAAAGATTTAAAAAAAGCCTTAAGTTTTTTTTCAATCACACTAAAAATACGTAATGGTGTTTACTACTTAGATGGGAATGAAGCCAATATTCGTCGATTGTCAGAAGATTTTTTTTGGGAATTTTTCAAGGGTAGCTCTTGGCCCTTCAAAACAGTTGATGAACAAGCGATTTTAACAAAAACAGCTCAATTACTACAGAATGCAACACGACCCTTTTCTATGATTGATCAGCGAAAAATCCATTATGCATTGGCAATACAAGAGATACGAGTCAAGTGCGGACAACCCTTCAAAACAAACCCTTATATCGTCAGCTATTTCCCACTCCTAAACCCTTTCATAGCAAATATGCAGCAAAGTAAAAGTTTGTTTCCATCAGAAGCAGAATTCTATTATTTTTATTTTAAGCTAGCTACAAATTCAAAATACTATTCGTACTTTGACACTGATTTTAATACTATTATGTTGGAGACTGACAATTTAGATGCCTATGCACAGTTAAATATTCGAATTTTGACCTTTATTACAAAAAAACTTGGTCCCTTGTCTCAAGAACATACTTACAACATGTTCAATTATTTATTTTGTACTCATATGCACTTAGTTTTATTTAATAACAGCTATACCATAAATGATAAAGAATTGTCTTTCTTCAATAAAAAAAATATGGAACCTACTATCAATAAAATTATACATTTGATTGAAGAAGAGGTCCCATTAGATGAAGCTATCAAAAACTTTTTAATTTACCGATATGGCATAATGTTATCAACAATTTATCCACCTTCTGTTTTTTCAAAAAAAATCGTTATTAGTTTTTGTACAGATATTGATCCTTCTATAGAAACAAAATTATTGCGTATTTTAACTGACTATTTTTCCGATATCGTCAATATCGTTTTCTATTCTGGAGTAAACAATGTAACAGAGCCTATAGACCTTATCATACATACTGCTTTGGATCCACAAATTTTTTCTTATAAAAATGTAAAAGCAACACGCTACGTTGATACACGTTTTCTTTACAATCGAAATGTATCTCCTCTAATTGACTTAATCAATCAGTTTTTAGGTGATGAAATTTTTGATCTTCATTCAGAAATTAGCAAAAAAGATTAAAGCTAACCTATATTTAGGTTATCCTAGAGGTATTTTTTAGCACTATTAAAATCATATATACTTCTATTCAGCATAAAATAGAGCTAATGTAATACTCGCAGTAACTACTGTTACACACTCCTATTCTTATAAAATTGTTTCTTCAACAATCCATCTCTACTTTTAACGTCTTAAACATACGTATTTGCTAAGAGAAACTCTCACTCTCAGAGATTTTTCAGATCGTAAACGGTCTCCTAAATTGAGATTCTATTTTTTTATCATTACTTGTATGAACTAACTTAGGCGTGGCTCTGACGTCTAAAAATAATTCATTGCATTTGAAAATCAATTTAACACATCCATACTTGATGCGTTTGTACAATTCAATTTGATTTACTCTATTTATTGAAATTCGTTCTTTGAGAAAGATAATGAAGAAGTTGGCCACATAACAGTGAACGAATGTTATTCGCTTCTTACTCATCGGACAAAAAAATGGGATTATTTTTATTCAATAACCTATATTTCACTCTCTTTAATACTTTATAATAGCTAGTAACTCTTTCACATTTTTTGTTTGAACTCTTGATATACGTGTTATTCATTTTTCTGTTTTTTCTATACCTCTTATATGTTAAAATATAAACTAAATAGCTTTAATACTTTAGTGTATTGAAAGGAAGAATAGTAATGATTACAATGGATAATATTATCCGTGAAGGAAACCCAACCCTTAGATCAGTGGCAAAAGAAGTAGCTTTGCCACTATCTAATGAAGATATTAAATTAGGAGAAGACATGATGGAATTTTTACATAATAGTCAAGATCCTGTCAAAGCAGAAGAATTAGGATTACGCGGCGGTGTTGGTTTAGCAGCACCGCAATTAGACATTTCCAAACGGATCATAGCCGTTCACGTACCAAATGGCGATTTAGAAAACCCAGAACCGACATTGAGTGCCGTTATGTACAATCCAAAAATTTTAAGCCACTCTGTACAAGATGCTTGTCTTGGAGAAGGTGAGGGATGTCTATCTGTTGACCGTGAAGTGCCAGGTTATGTGGTACGCCATAATAAAATCACCTTGTCTTATGTAGATGTTTCTGGTATTAAACAAAAAATTCGTTTGAAAAATTATGAAGCCATTGTCGTTCAGCATGAAATCGATCATTTGAACGGGGTCATGTTCTATGATCACATTGATTCAGAAAATCCCTACGCATTGAAAGATGGCGTTTTGGTGATCGAATAAAGTAAAAGTGGAACAGGACAAACGCAACATGTTTGTCCTGTTCCACTTTTTTATTCTATATTAAATTGCCTTTAATTTTTTTAACGCTTTCCAAATACCATCATTATCATTGGTGTCTGTCACGATTTTTGCTTCTTTTTGGATATGTGGTAATGCATTTCCCATCGCTACACCAATACCTGATTCATATAACATTTCACGATCATTTTCACCATCGCCAAATGCAATGATGTCTTCACGAGCAATCCCCACACGCTCTGCTAAGTTCAGCAAAGTTGCTGCTTTTGAACCATTCTTAGGCACAATATCGACACTTTCAGAATGCCAGCGGATAAAGCGGAATTTTGAAAATTCACGATCAAACATCCCATCTGACGAATCATCATAAAACGCTAATGCCTGATAGACATCATTTTCCTTGTGGAAATTCCTATCATATTCCGGCGCTTCAAAATCGATTGATCCCATCGCTTCAGCCATTTGGATATGACGATGATGATTGTTTTTTTTCACGTCATCCAGCCCGACATAGGCCAAGCCGATTTCTCTTTTTTCTACCTCTGAAGCAAAACGATGTAATTCATCTTGATCTAATAAATTTTGAAAATATTGTTCATGATCTAAAAATGCTGCGGCACCGTTACAAAGAACATAATTAGAAAAATCTAGATCTAAGATAATATCTTGCGCCATAAATCGGCTGCGTCCTGTAGCAATCGTTACAAGGTGCCCTTGTTGGCGTAACATCTTTAATGCTTCTCGGGTGCTCTCTAGTGGTTGTCTATCTGTTCCCAGTAATGTTCCATCAATATCAAATGCAAAAAGTTTTCTTCTCATGGCGTAATAACTCGCTCGCTTTCTATGGTTTTGGCAAATACTTGCTGCCTTCTCTAACGGCTAATGGGCTTAAATCAGTTTCCTCCATCAATGTTTGGACCCAATTTGGCTCCGTTTTACTATATTGACGCATAGACCAGCCGATTGCTTTTTGAATAAAGAACTCATCTGTAGTTTTATCATAAATGATGGCTTTTTTCAATAACACAGTGTTTGTTTTTTCTTTATATAACAGTTGCAAATTGATGGCAATCCGTCTGTGCCAAAAATTTTCTTCACCAAAAAAGGCATCAAATAACTGCGGCATTTCTTCAAAATGTTGAGCGCCCCACAGTCCAAAAAACTTACGCCAAGCATCAACACTGTCCCACCAAGCTTTTTCGATCACAAATGATTTGAAGTTTATCATGTCTTCAAAGGAGAAGCGTTTGACATTGACCGTTGCCAAATCGATTGCCAGATACTGGTACTCCCGTTCAGATTTCTGATAGTAAAAACCTATTAAGTCAAACAATTCTGTAACTGGCATTTTTTTACTAACTTTCAATAGTTCTTTCTCTAATAACGTACGTTCCGGTGCTGCAACACCTGCAAAAGGAAATAAATTTTTCATGTAAGCGGCCATTTGCTGTGCTTTTTCTTTATTTCTCGGAAACACAATTTCATTCATTCTTTTGCTCCATTTACTTCTTTCCTCTATCTTACTTCAAATCAGCCCAGACAGCAAAAAAAGCTGAAATGGAAATAGGTCCATCTCAGCTTTTCATTTCATTAATCTAAATAATTTGTATCTGCATTGTTCAACCAAGCATAACCCAAGCCCATCACTAAGCCACCACCGATAAAGTTACCAATCAAAGCAAAGAATAGATTGTGTGCTACACTGCCAGCTGTCATTGCCGCCAATGTTCCGTGAGAAGCGAAATACGCTAAACTAAATGCTGGGAAGTTGGCGATAACGTGCTCGTACCCTAAGAAAGCAAAGATGAAAATGATAAAAATGATTGCTGCAACTTTACCTGCGTCATCTTTCATACGCATACTTACTAGCACTGCAGTATTTACCACAATATTTGCAAAAATTGCTTCAACTAAAATCTGTGTTGTTGTTTTATCTAATTTACCTGCAATCGACGTGAAGAAAAAGCTGTCAGCCGGTAAGTCCTGGAAAGGAACGGTTAAAGAAATCAAGTAACCAAAAAGAACCCCACCAACTAAATTAAAGAAAATACATGTAAATAAAATTTTTGCAGCAAAAGAGAAGTTGATTTTTTTACGGTAAACCCCAACAGTCATATAAAGCATGTTTGATGTCCCGAGTTCCGCATTCATATAAAGAATCATAACAAGTGACCAGCTGAACATGAAGGCATAAAGAATCTTGCCTAAGCCGTGGACCATTCCTTCACCTTTGATTGCAATCGCAAAAGCAACCGCTGTTCCTAGTGTTAAAAACATGCAAGCAAGGATAGCGCGAAAAGCGTAACGCATAAAGCTGCTTTGGAATAAGTTCATTTTTTTACTAATTGATTTGTCGATCTGCTCAAACAATGGCGATACAGGTTTCATTGTGTTTCTCCTTTTCAATTTGTTTTCATCTAATATTTTCAAAAACATCCCTTATCATTTTAAAGACCGGCGAGGGTTTTGTCTAGTTCTTTTTCATACAAAATAATACTTTTTTTCATAGCATAACAAATTGAAGAGGAAAATTCCAAAGAAATCTATAGTAATCTAAAAACAAAAAAATCCATCTGAAGTAGGATGACATTATTTAAGCTAATGGTAAAATAGTAGTATTAACACTTGCTTTCTCTATGAAAAATGAAAAAGAAAATTTGGTATTAACTTGAAGTTAGGGGGACGAACATCATGTATAGATCCATTCAAAACAATCAGCCACAACAATTAAATCAAAAAGTTATTTCTCACTATCGGTCTTTAAAACAAAGAAACGAAATTTTTATGGTCATTTTATTGTGGATCATTCTATCTTGCAGTTTCTTTTTCACCTTATTTTTTATAACAGAAAATCATTATCCTGCCAAAATAGATTCCTATAACCAACAATTGCTCAAACTTGAACAAGAACGTACAGACATTCTAGCTGGTCACATAGATACAGCAACAAAGTCGTTTGATACCGTTTTGCAAGAAAACCTAGATAATTTAAAAGAGTATCCCCAACAGGAAAATAATTACTCTGTTGTTATTGACGGAACCGACAGTAATCTAGTAATCAACAAAAATAATATATTTGTTTCAGATAACGCAAACATGTTAGATGCTGCCGTAAAGAAAAAAATCTATGATCTGAACAAACAACTAGCTGCCAGTACCAACGGTGCTCAGTTAGAAGTCGTAACCGTTAGTAAATTACCCCGTGGTGAAGATATTGAATCTTATGCCAATAAAATTTTCAATCAGCTAGGGATCGGTAACAAAGATGAAAACAACGGTGTCTTATATTTAGTCGCTTTAGATGAACGGGAATTCCGCTTAGAAGTGGGTTATGGATTGGAAGGGTTGATTCCTGATGGCCTAGCAGACACTATTATCAATGACGATACAGTTGTCGATCAGTTTAAAGAAGAAAATTACGCTGTCGCTGTAACCCAAGTCGTGGAGAACGTTTTTGCTTTAATGAACACAAAAACAGCCTTGGTCGATTCTAAAATCAAACAAGTTGAACAGCAAAAAAGCTCAGCTAGGTTTGCTCATTGGGGGTTATTCATCTTGTTGCTAAGCATCGTAGTCGTTGGCCTATTTTTGATTACCAGACTCATACGGGCAAGAACGTCTTTAAAACTAAGCTATAAAGCGTATCAAGAACAAGTAGCCAGCAGCGCCAATGAACTCCATCAACCTGATTCTCAAGTACTTCTTGAAAAAATAAAACAAACAGACCTTTACTATATCATGCTAAGCGGAGCCTTCTTGATTTCATCAAGAAGAAGTATCCGGCGTGCACGAGCTAGAGGAGAACTATTAAAAAATCCAACTGCTCAACCAAAAGCTTTTGGCCGCATTTTAATTGGTGATACTCTTTATTCAGGTAATGGAGACATTTTAACGACTGCCTATCTGACATCTAATTACAATTCTAATAATTGGTCAGACAATGATTCTTCTGGTAGCGGCGGTGGTGGATCTTCATGGGGCTCTTTCGGTGGGGGTTCATCTGGTGGCGGTGGCGCTTCTGGAGGCTGGTAGTTTATCTGTGATAACTCAAGAAAAAACTTGAGTTATCACTTTTTTTACGTTATACTAATCTTTGTGTAAAATAATGCAGCAGAAAAATAATAGGCTCGTCAACAATTCATTGCCTTGATCGATGTCTAGCTTCTAAGGTTCAATCATCTTATCGGCTATTCTTTTCAGGTTCAACTGCGTAACCACGGCTGCAAAGGGCGAAGGTTGAAGAATGAATTGAACGAATATGAATTTTTCAGAAGATTATTTTACTCCAAAAAATTATTTTATTGGAGGAATTTTTAATGTCACGTTATACAGGACCATCATGGAAAATCTCTCGTCGTCTAGGTATCTCTCTATCAGGAACTGGTAAAGAACTAGCACGTCGCCCATACAAACCAGGACAACACGGACCAAACAGCCGTGGTAAAGTTTCTGAATACGGTATGCAATTAACTGAAAAACAAAAATTACGTCATATGTACGGTATGAACGAACGTCAATTCGTTAACTTGTTTATTAAAGCAAGCAAGATCAAAGAAGGTAAACACGGTGTTAACTTCATGATCTTACTAGAACAACGTTTAGATAACGTCGTTTACCGTCTAGGTCTTGCAACTACTCGTCGTCAAGCACGTCAATTAGTTAACCACGGTCACGTTACTGTAGATGGCAAACGCGTAGATATCCCTTCATACCACGTTGAAGTTGGTCAAGTGATTTCTGTTCGTGAAAAATCTCAAAACGTAGTAACAATCAAAGAAGCTGTTGAATCTACTGTTGGACGTCCAGCATTCGTAAGCTTTGACACTGAAAAATTAGAAGGTAGCTTCACTCGTTTACCAGAACGTGATGAATTATACCCTGATATCGACGAAGCTCTTGTCGTTGAATACTACAACCAAAAACTTTAAGATTCTCTTGCTGTTATTGCATTATGGATCTTTCTCGAAAAAACCTTGTACAGTTTTTCTGTACAAGGTTTTTTTATATAAAAAATGAGTGTGGGACAAAAGTAAAAACACTTTTACCTCAAACTTTAAAACCAAATAAACCTGTTTATCCCCAGCGGTTTTTCTAAGTTCTTTGTTTTTGCAACAGGCCATCTTTCATCACATATACTTCATCGCAATGCTCAATCAAGCGTTGATCGTGAGTGACCATGATCGTTGCTTTGTTTTTTTCTTTTGTTTCTCTCGCTAATATTTTTACAACTTCAAAAGCCCGATCTGAATCTAAGCTTGCTGTAGGTTCGTCCGCTAAGATAATAGATGGATCATTATACAAAGCCCGCGCAATTGCTACTCGTTGACGTTCCCCACCAGAAATTTCATCTGGATATTTTTTCTTCAACTTCTCAATTCCTAGCTCTGTTAATAACTTATTGACTTTCTCCATATCGGTCTTTTCTTTTTTTACTTTATCCACCAACCGCAGTTGCTTTTCCACAGTTAGAAATGGAACCAAATTTGATGCTTGTAAAATAAAGCCAATTTCAGAGAAGCGTATTTTAGAGCGTGTTTTCTCATTTTCTTTGCTAAATGCTTCACTATTTATCTTAACCTCGCCATTCGTTGGCGTTTGCAAGCCACCAGCTAATGTTAAAAACGTACTTTTCCCCGAACCACTTGGACCAATCAAAGCCACAAATTTGCCTTTTTCCACAGAAAAATCTGTGGGTTTCAATGCTTCGATTGTTGTATCCCCATCTAAAAACTGTTTATCCACAGACAAAAATTCGATTGCTTTCATGTTAAACAAACCCCTTTCTAACCTATCGCCTTCAGTGGATCAATTTTTATGATCGTCTGAACAGAAAATAATGCGCCTAATACGGCAATCACCAACATGATTCCGCCAATTGATAAGAAGAATAACCAATTTGTTTGAAACGGAACTGCTGTCGGCAATACAAATGAAGTCCCAAGCGTACCTAGTAACCCAAAAGTTATCCCCAGAACGGCTAAAACAAAGGTTTGAACAATCACAGAGACAGCGATATAAAATCCAGAGATCCCTTGTGCTTTCATGATCCCAAAAATTGTTGCTTTTTGCATGGTCAATACATAAATGAAAATTCCAATCACGATTGCTGCAATTACAATCAAAAATCCGATCATGAAACCAAACGTCAGTACTTGGGCACTATACCCAGGCAATTTATTAATAAATGTGCCAATACTATAACGAGTTAGACCATCATCTTTTACGTGAACATTTTTTACTGCCCCATCTTTTGCTCGAAATACGATTGCGTTTACTCTAGCATTTTCTGAAGTATCTGTTTTTTCAAAGCGAATTTGTTGAAAAGCGGCTGTTGAGACATACAAAACAGGGGCAACATTAAATTTGGCGTTGTTCGTAAATCCCACTACTTTTAGCTTTTTATCGTTTCCTGCCAGCTTTATCGTATCACCCAATTGAATATCATTTCCTTTTTTCAGACTATCATCTACGACCGTCTCATTTTCATTCTTAAATGCTTCTCCTTCGACAATATTTGGCATTAGAAACTCGTCTTTATTGATACCAAAAAAACTAGCATTGATTTTTTCGGCGTTCTTTTTATCTAATTGAATCACGGCTGCTGTTTGACCAAGTACAGCTTTTTCTTTCGCCTCGACCTGATTCATTGATTTGATCGGAATCATCGACATATTAATATTCGTATTTGATTCATCCGACAACACAATACCATCTGCCTGCCACTTATCCACAGCCGTGCGATTATCTTCCGCCAAGCCATATGCTAAACCTGTTAAAAAAAAGACTAAATACGAAATTAAAAACATCACACTAATGATCAATGCATAGCGTAATTTTGAACGAGTTATTTCATTCCATGCTAAAAACATTTCTCTTCCTCCTCCTTATCGATTGATAAGTTCTAAAAAAAGTATAGCAAAATTTAGAGTTTACAACAAAATATTTGCTTTTACCTACTCTAAAAAAAGCCACAAATTTGTCTACCTTTCTTCTTATTTCTGCCTATTATTCTGATATACTAAAAGAAACAATAAGTAAAAAGGAGTTTATATATGAAAAAGAAACACGGCACACTTTATACAGTAATCCAATTTTCAATGATTTTGCTATTTGCGCTTTTCCTAAGGAAGTTTGTTTTAACACCTGTGGAAGTTATCGGAATTTCAATGGAGCCGACTTATCATGAATCTGATCGTCTGTGGCAAACCTCTTTAATCAGTCCAAAACGTTTTGATATAGCAACTTTTCCGAGCCCAAGAGATGGAAAACGAATCGTGAAACGCGTTGTCGGCTTACCCGGTGATACAATCCGGATAGAAAATGATCAACTATATATCAATGATAAAAAATATGATGAGCCTTATTTAGATGAATTTAAAGAAGCTTTAACAGACGGACAACCCTTAACGGCTGATTTCACTTTGGCGAGTACAGCTGCTGGACCCGCAACGGTTGTTCCAGAAGGAAAGTATTTTGTATTAGGGGATAATCGTCGCAAAGCCGATGATAGCCGTTACTTTGGTTTTGTGGATAAAGAGGCTATTGTCGGTGTGGTTTATTTTCAGTATTATCCGTTGAATAAGATCGGTATGCAATAAAAAAACAAGTAGTCACTTCTATGATTGAAGTGACTACTTGTTTTTTTATTGCTGTTTACTTGCTAGTTCATATAAAGGCAATAACGCCTCATACGTTTGTAACATATATGCACGGGCTTTTTCCGGATCGTTCAACAAGTCATCTGTCTTCCTAATAATTCGACCAATTTGGAATTCTCCTTTTTTGACATCACGAAAACGAGTCAAATGCTTTTCCAAATCTGCTTCGTTCAAACGTTCGATCTGAGGTTGTGTGTGATCGATCGACAGATAAAAATCATCACCCAATTGTTTAAATAGTCGTTGATTATCCAAAAAAGCTTGAGCAATTGCTTTTTCATTTTTGGGATTATCAATCAATGATAACCACATAAAAAGATAATCCGGCCAAATGCCCAATTGGAAATGTGCTTCCATTTTATAGCCACGTTTTTTCTGACTCAAGGCTGACCAAGTATTTTCCGGCGGATAAACCGTTCTCCGACGGTGTTGAGCGATGTGAACAAAAAATTCTGTTTCGAGTTTCTCGCCTAATTTTTCAGCAAAATAATCATCTAATTCTTGAAATTTCGGTTGGATCGTTGAACGAATCCCAGCCATTCTTGGGTCTAACCCTGCTATTGTAAAAACATCAAAATCTTTTTCAGTAAACATCAGCATGTCTTCATTTCTCCTCTGAGCTATTCTGTTATTTAGATGTGTAGTTGCCGCCATTCCTCTAACGTAATTCCACGCATGACATCTGTAACGACTTTCCCTTTCCACATGCGAGCATTCGGGATATTTCCTTCTATTTTCATCCCGATTTTTTCCATTACACGTCCAGATTTAGGATTATCAATATCATATGTTGCAAAAATCCGCATCAACTTTAGTTCTTCAAAGCCTAAACGAAGCAGTTCATTTGCTGCCTCTGGTACATAGCCATTACCCCAAAAATCTTTATTCAGCGCATAACCGATTTCTGCTATATGATGCTGACTCTCGATACGTAAATCGATCGTTCCAATGAGTTTTCCCGTTGTATTTAATTCAATTCCGTATTTTCCGAAAGGTGCACACATAAAATAATTAGCAATACTTTCTTTGGTCTCTTTTATTGTTTGATGCCTTGGAAAAACATATCTACAGGTTTCTTCGTCAGATGCATATTCATACATATCATTAACATCACTTAGCGTTACGGGCCGCAACGTTAAGCGTTCTGTTTTTAGAGATTGATTTTCTGCAAAAATCAAATTCCGATTGATGACAATTTCCATAATTTCACCTGCTTTTCATACTACTTTACAGAAATTCAGGCTCAGTGGCAAGGGGAAAAATAAAAAAACTAGTTTCTTACTGCTGCTTCAATAAATGCTGTGACTTCGTTCTGTTTCCCCTCACTTAACAGTTGTACGATTTTGCTTCCTACGATCACTCCCGCACAACTTTTTCTAAAACGATCAACATGATCCCTAGAAGAAACACCAAATCCAGCTAAAACTGGTTTATCACTGACTTGTTGAATATAAGCTAAATGTTCGTCTACTGTTTCTTCATAATTTCGACCAATACCTGTTACACCATTGACTGCTACTGCATAAATAAAGCCGTCGCCCGCTTCGACTAACTCTGGAATCCGTTCTTTTGGCGTCGTTAATGCCACTAATGGAATCAATGAAATATCGCTGTCTTTTAAAAACGGCGCTAATCGTTCTTGATGCTCATAAGGTAAATCTGGAATAATCAAGCCTAAGACATTCGTCTCAGCTAAATCTTGTACAAATGCTTCTAGACCATAACTAAAAATCGGATTGAAATACGTCATGATGACCAATGGTGTTGGGGTTTTGACTTGTTTTAGCTGTTTAATTATTTTTCGTAGCGTCACTTTATTTTCCAACGCTCGCAGTCCTGCTGCTTGGATCACAGGACCATCTGCTACTGGATCAGAAAATGGAATCCCTAATTCAATCGCACTTGCACCGGCCTCTGTTAATAAATGAATTTCATCTGCTAGTTGTTCTAGTCCTTGTGCTCCAGCCATAATATATGGAACGAAAATCGTTTCGTTGGCCTCTTGTTTTTCCTTCAATTGCTTTGTTAATGGTTTCATTGCTTCCCCTCCTCTTCCAGTAATGCTTTGATTTGTTGGACATCTTTATCACCACGACCTGAAAGACAAACAACGATTTGCTTATCTGGACCAAGTTCTTTTGCGATTTTTATTGCATGACTAACGGCATGTGCGCTTTCTAAAGCGGGGATGATCCCTTCTGTTTGGCATAAAATCTTAAAAGCAGCTAGTGCTTCTTGATCCGTTACCGATTCATAACTTGCTCGCTTTGTCTCGTTTAAATGACAGTGTTCTGGGCCTAGACCAGGGTAATCTAATCCAGCCGAAATCGAGAACGCTTCTAAAATTTGTCCGTCATCATCTTGAAGCAACTTCATCATAGCACCGTGAAGAACACCCGTTTTGCCTTTGTTGATTGATGCTGCATGTGCCTCTGTATCCAACCCTAATCCAGCTGCCTCAACACCGATTAGAGCCACATCATCATTGATAAATGGATAGAAAATTCCCATTGCATTACTCCCACCACCAACACATGCAACCACTGCATCTGGCAATTTATTTTCTACTTCTAAAAATTGCCGTCTAGCTTCAATTCCGATGATGCTTTGATAATCTCGAACAATTTCAGGAAATGGATGTGGTCCTAAGACAGAGCCCATCACATAATGAGTATCTTCAACATTGGCAACCCAAAATCGTAACGCTTCATTAACTGCATCTTTTAATGTCTTGCTTCCAGAAGTAACACTTTCAACTTTCGTACCTAATAATTCCATCCGAAAAACATTTAACGACTGGCGAGCAACATCAACAGCTCCCATAAAAACCGTACACTCCATTCCAAACAAAGCAGCAACAGTCGCTGTTGCTACACCATGTTGGCCTGCACCTGTTTCTGCGACAATTTTTTTCTTGCCCATCTTTTTCGCCAACAAAATTTGCCCAATCGTATTATTGATTTTATGCGCACCCGTATGGTTTAAATCTTCTCTTTTCAGATAAATTTTGGCCCCACCCGCATAATCTGTTAAACGCTCGGCAAAATACAAAGGATTTTCTCGCCCTACATATTGTTTCAAGTAATAATTCAGTTCTGTTTGAAACGCCTCATCTTTCTTAGACGCTTCATAAACCTCTTCTAATTCTTTCACTGCATACATTAATGTTTCAGGGACAAATTGCCCCCCAAATTCTCCGTAAAACCCTTGATTTGGTTGATTATACATGATTTTCCTCCTTATTATTAAAGCTGAATGAGCTGTTTAGCATCGACTGAAAAATAGAAAAACATGGAAGTGGTGTTCTTTACCGCATTCAGGTTTCATCTTTTTTTCGAGGTGCTGTTTCATGAACCTAGCCCGCAAAGCTAACGTGCTTTTTTTAGAAAAGCAATTATTTTATTCAGATCTTTTTCTCCATTTGTCTCAACGCCACTTGATACATCGACTGCATACGGGTCAAATAGTTGTTTTGCTTGTTGGACATTTTCCGGTGTCAGGCCGCCAGCAATGATGATTTTCTTGTTTTTAATCGAATTCGTATCTAACCGAGACCAATCAAATACTCGACCATTTCCCCCAACAAATCGCTGTGGTGGCGCATCGAATAGCAAATATTCTGTTGAGGTCTCTTGGATAAGTTTTTCTTGAGATGAACCATCAACAGGAATTGCACGAATCAGCGGGACTGAAAAGGTTCCCGCTTTTAATAAACCATGAATTTGCACCATATCTAAGCCAGCTTGTCGAACGATCCATTCAACTTCTGATTGGCTCGGAGAAACAAATACGCCCACTTTTTTGACTCGTTTAGGGACAGCTTTCGTGATCTCTTTGACTTTTTCTGGGCTAATCCGACGTTTGCTTTCCGCAAAAATAAAGCCAAGATACTCTGCCCCATGTGCAACTGCTGTGTTTACTTGTTCTTCCGTTTTCAATCCACAAATTTTGACTTTCATCGTAAGACCTGCAATTCTTTGACTTTTGCTTTAGGATCATTTTCCCGCATCAACCCTTCACCAACTAAAACCGCTTGATAGTTTTCTTTTACAAGAGCAACTTGTTGACCCGTTGAAAAACCTGATTCACTGATATAAACAGCATCTCTTGTTTGTTTTTTCCCTAGTTGTTGGCTGACTTCGATTGACACATCAAAGGTCTTCAGATTCCGATTATTCACACCGATTAGTTGAGCCGATAACTTTTCTGCTATTGCAAGCTCTTGTTCATCATGAACTTCTACTAAGACCTCTAACTCCAATGCGACTGCTTTGGTGTATAACTCTGCTAGCTTCTGTTTAGATAAAGCCGAAACAATCAATAATACCATCGTCGCTCCAGCATTTCTTGCACGAATCAACTGTTTTTCATCGATGATAAAATCTTTACATAAAACTGGAATTGCTACCTGTGAAGCAACTGTTCGTAAATCTTCAATTGAGCCTTTGAAGAAGACTTCATCCGTTAATACAGAAATAGCTGTAACACCGGCTTGTTCATATGCTTGCGCTTGTTCGATTACGTTGACAGCTAAATTAATGGCACCTTTAGATGGTGAAGCTCGTTTAACTTCTCCGATGATATGCATTTTATCCGGATGTGCTTTGACTTGTTGATAAAACGAGTCTGTTTTCCGTAATGGTTGAATCTTCTCTAACGGCATTGCCTGTACTTCTTGTTTCTTTTCATGAATGATTGTTTCTAAAAAATCCATTTAAGCTACCTCCTTTTGCACTTTGATCAATTGCTGAAGTTTATCAAAAGCCTCACCGCTTGCAACACACTCTTTCGCCAACAGAATTCCTGCTTGAACGCTGGACACTTTACCATTGCTGAAAAATCCTAATCCAGCATTTAATAAAACAGTATCCAAATATGGGCTCACCTGATTTTTTAAAATAGATAACAGGATTTCTGTATTTTGTTCAGCCTTCCCCCCCTGAATCGCCTCTATTGGGAGACGTGCAAACCCAAACTCCTCTGGTTCGATCGTATGCATGGTGATCCGTTGCTCTTCTAATAAAGCAAAATAGGTTGTTCCAGCCAACGTTGCTTCATCTAAGTTACCTGAACCATTAACAACTACCGCTCGCTTACGTCCTAATTCACCTAGTGTCTTCGCTGTTTCTTCCAACAGATCACGCCGATAAGTTCCCATTAGCTGCGAATCTAATCTTACTGGATTCGTTAATGGACCAATCAAGTTTAAAATTGTTGGTGTCCCCAGCTCTTTGCGGACATTCATCACATATTTCATTTTCGGGTGCATGTGAGGTGCAAAAAGAAAAGCTAGACCAACTTCATTCAATATCGTACTTAATTTATCCGGCGACAGTGTAATATCAACCCCTAAACATTCAAAAAGATCAGCACTGCCTGATTTACTGGAAATACTGCGGTTACCATGTTTGGCAACAGTTACACCACCGGCTGCCAAAACGAAGGCAGCTGTTGTACTAATATTAAAACTGCCTGATTGATCCCCACCAGTTCCACAATTATCCATAACATTCTCTTTTTGACAATCGATTATGACTGCTTTACGTTGGATCGTTTCTGCAATTCCGGCCATTTCTTCCGCCGTTTCTCCTTTGCATTTTAATGCTGTTAAAAAAGCTGCGATTTGACTATCTGTTAGTTGCCCTTCAAAGATTTTTTCCGCTACTTGTTGTGTTTCCAAACGTGTCAAATGTTGATTACTAAAAACTTTTTCAAAGAGTTCTTTCATCGCATTGTTCCCCCATTACTTGGATAAAATTTTTGATAATTGCTGTACCGCTTGAAGTGCCGATCGATTCTGGATGAAATTGAAGGCCGAACACTGGATATTTTTGATGTTCAATTGCCATAATCTCTTGATCATCCGTTGCTGTTGCAGTAACTAGAAATTCTGATGGCAAAGTTTGACGATCGATCACAAGTGAGTGATACCGCATCACTGAATCTTCTTGAGCTATCCCTTTAAAAAGCTGACTGTCTTTATTCGTTTTAATCAGCGATTGCTTACCGTGACGAATTTTCTTAGCCAGTATAACTTTGGCTCCGAATACTTTCCCAATTGTTTGATGTCCTAAGCAAATACCTAGTACTGGCTTCTTTTGGTAAAACTGTTGGATCAACTCTTTTACATGTCCTGTCTCTTCTGGCGTTCCAGGTCCAGGAGAAATAATGATTGCCTTAGCCTGATTCGCCAGCTGAAAAATAGTATCTGAATCATTTCGAGTAATCACAACTTCTTGGTCTGCACCAATCAATTGAGCTAGATTATGTGTAAATGAATCATAATTATCAATGAGTAAAATCATTCTCCCACCTCCAAAAGTGCTTTTGCTTTATGCAATGTTTCTTCATACTCTTTAGCAGGATCAGAATCGTAAACAATGCCTGCACCGGCTTGAACATACGCTTTATTTTTATGAACAACCATCGTTCGGATGGCAATAGCAAAATCAGCCTGATCATTTTTCGAAAGATAGCCCACGGCTCCAGCATAGATGTTTCGTTTAACTGGTTCGATCTCATAAATCCGTTGCATCGCTCTAATTTTCGGCGCTCCACTAACTGTTCCTGCCGGTAAAGTTGCTTTCAAGGCATCCATTGCGGTCAAGTCCTGTTTCAGCTTTCCAGTTACTACAGAGACTAAGTGCATGACGAACCGATACTTTTCAACGATCATATAAACTGGCACTTCAACAGAACTGATTTCACTTACTTTCCCTATATCATTGCGGCCAAGATCGATCAACATCAAATGCTCTGCTCGTTCTTTTTCATCCGTAATCAACTCTCGTTCCAACACCAAGTCCTGTTCAGCTGTCTGTCCTCGTTTACGTGTTCCAGCAATTGGGTTTGTCGTGACAAGTTGATTTTTCACACTCACTAGACTTTCCGGGGAAGAACCGATCACATAAGTTTCACCAAAGTCTAGAAAATATAAGTAGGTGGATGGATTGGTCACCCGTAGCCTACGATAATAATCAAATGGAGCTTCTTCAAAATCAGCAGTCAAACGTTGTGACGGTACCATTTGGAACATGTCCCCTTGTTTGATATATCTTTTTATTTTGGTAACGACTGCTTCAAATTGCGGCTTGCTAAAATTACTCTTGTAGTGCAGTTTCTTCAAATGGATGACTTTTTGTTCTTCTTGGTTTGGTGTTTGAAGTTCTTTTATTTTTTGTGTGATCGCTTCAGCTAGCTCTTCTTCTCCACGTTTTGAGTAAGTATTCGCTTCGACTAAAACTATTTTTTCACTAACATGATCAAATATTAAGTACGAATCAAATAAGTAAAAATGAATATCTGGAACGTTCAATTCGTCAAACGGCTGTTGCCCTAAATCTTCATAACAAGCAATCACATCATAGCCAACATAACCGATCGCTCCACCTTGAAAAGGTAACTCGGCTGAGACAGATCCTTGTTTCAGGACGTATTTTTCGATTTCTTTTAATGGATCTTTTACCGTTCTTGTTTGACCATCGATCGTGAACTGATGACCGAAACAAGTGATTTCAGAAACGGCATCCCACGCAATGATCGAATAGCGTCCTTTGCTTTTATCTCTGGGAATACTTTCTAAAAGACATTTGTTCGTTCCTTTGATTCTTAAAAAGGCTGATATCGCAGTTAGATAGTCTGCTTGGATTTCTTTGATTCGTTGCATGAGATTCCCTCTTTTCTATTTTTTTATTTCAGATTTTGATAGAATACGTGATTCTCTAGTAATGAAACTTCTCTCACTTCGCTCGCCAAGTACTGTTCATCATCTACTCTGGCGAAGCCAATCATAGTCCTTCAATTCTAAGAGCTTCAGCTTTTAGAAAATAAAGGAAGCAACGTATCTTGACGATACCTTGTATTGTGCATCATCGAATCACTTTATTCTTCGTGATTTACAACAATGCGATCGAAACGCAGTGTAGTGATTCACAGCAAAAAGCCCTCACAAAACAGACCACTATCTGTTTTGTGAGGGCGAATAATAGTATCCACGGTACCACCTCAATGAAAAGAGTATTTCTTTTTTTAGTAACCTTTAGTAACTTTACATTATTCAACGTAAACGTCATGTAATTACTTATCGTTATTAGGATTGCCATTCGCTATTCATCGTTTTGGATTAGAGCGTTTGGTGATTCCTAGTAAGGTTACTTCTCTCCCTTGGTACGCCTTATATTGTTCATCATCCATTCTGGCGGAGCCAGTCATGGTGATTCACAACAAAAGCCCTCAAACCACACAAAAATCTGTGGTTTGAGGGCGAACTATTCACGGTGCCACCTCAAGTTTGAAAGAAATTCTTTCCTCTTATCAGTCGTCTATCAACGACCTTACTCTATAACGGGAGTCCCCGAAAATGCCTACTATAGTTCAACATTTTGCTCGAAAGTCCATTCACAACCCATCCCTTACTGATTCGCAGTCCCATCAGCTCTCTGAAAAGTTCCAGTGTTGTTACTCCTCTTTCTCAAAGCTTTGCTATTAAAGATAATCATATTAGAAAATTCTAATCTTGTCAACATTTTTTTATCTCTTTTTCATTTTCCACTGTCAACCCTTCGATTTAGTATGGTTCTCTTTGATGATTTCCACTATCGTTTTTGCGGTTAATTCCATTGACTCAAGAGTAATAAATTCATATTGTCCATGAAAATTTTCACCACCTGTGAATAAATTAGGCATTGGGATTCCCATAAATGAAATTTTCGATCCATCCGTTCCACCACGAAAAGGTTGAATATCTGGTTTGATGTTTAAGTTTCCCATTGCTTTGACTGCAAGCTCTACAGGTGTCATATCTTTTTTGATAATTTCTCCCATATTGTAATATTGGTCTAAAAACTCTATTGTTACGCGCTCTTTGTCCAAAGTGCCATTCAATTTAGAGACTATTTCAGCTAGTGTGTTTTTTCTATTTTGAAAAAGTTCTTTATCATGATCACGGATAATATACGTCAATTCGGCATGATCTAAACTTCCAATAAATTTTGTCAACAAGTAAAAACCTTCATATCCTCGTGTTTTTTCAGGAACCTCCTCTTTAGGTAATTGGGCATCGATCTTTTCACCCAATTTAATGGCATTGATCATAACACCATATGCTGTTCCAGGATGTACGCTTGTCCCTTCGATTTTAATCACAGCTTGTGCCGCATTAAACGTTTCATACTCAAAACAACCGACTCTGCCGCTATCTATTGTATACGCAAATTTTGCTGGAAAATTTGCTGCATCAAAACGGTCTGCTCCACGGCCGATTTCCTCATCTGGTCCAAATGCCAGTAAGACTTCACCATGAGGAATCTCAGGATGCGCCAGTAAATATTCCACCGCATCTAATATTTCAACGATTCCCGCTTTATCATCCGCACCCAATAATGTTGTTCCATCCGTTGTAATTAACGTTTGTCCTGTATACTCTTTTAAATTGGGAAATTCTTCTGTTGCCATGATAATCCCTAATTTCTCATTCAACACCACATCTTGGCCGTCATAGTTTGGGAAAACCTTTGGCTGAATATTGTCAGCATTATAATCTGCTGTATCCAAATGAGCAATAAAACCGATTACCGGTACATCCTCACTTGTTGTTGCAGGTAGCGTTGCTGTTAAAAAGCCATTTTTTTCATTGTAATGAATCTCAGAAAGTCCGATTTCAGCTAATTCCTTTTCAATGATTCTAGCAAACTCTACTTGTCCTCTTGTCGTCGGAACTGTCTGACTGGCTGCATCAGAGCGTGTATTGACTTTAACATAACGGATAAATCGTTCTAATAATCGACTCATTTCTCTACTCCTCTAAGTAAGCTGTTCTAAGGTTGAAGTAATCACCGTATAAGTGATAACTGATCCCTTTGATTTTCGGATTGATCAAGTAGTTAGAAGCACTTTGGTAAAGTGGCACTTGGGCTGCATCTTGATCTAATAAAATAGCTTCCGCTTCTTTGTAATCGTCAAACTGTTTGTCTGGTGTATTAGCATTGATCGTACGGGCATTTGTAATTAGTTTATCGTAATCAGCATTTTTATATGAACCATAGTTATAGGCAGACTCTCCAGCGTACAAATTGAAATAAGAATCTAAATCACTGCTTCCAGCAATCCAGCCAGACAATGATAGCTCATAGTTTTTATCTTTACGCGTTTGTAGCACATTATTTTTTGGTTGTGCATTGATCGTGATTTCTAACCCTTTTAAGTTTTCTTGTAATTGACTTTGAACGTACTCAGAGATTTTTTTACCATTATCGTCATCCGAAACTAAAAGTGATAGTTTGATTTTCTCCCCTAAATCCGCTTTGGCTTTCTCCCACTCAGCTTGTGCTTTTTTCACATCATAAACTGAATGATCCCCACTGAACTTTCTGAAGTCTTCAGATGTTTCAGGATTTTTGTATAGCCCACTTGGAATTAAACCGTTCAATGGTTTTGAACCATCGTTTAGCACACTTTTCGTCAATGCATCTTTATCAATCGCTTGTGCAATTGCTTTGCGTAAATGAAGATTATCTGGTGCCGTATCTGCTTTTTTATTGAAATCTAGGTAGTAGTTGGCAACATCTGAATGAGTGACATACCCCGCCTCATCACTGTATTGTTGAACATATTGACCACTGATGCGGACTAAATCTAACTCGTTTGATTGATATAAATTGATGCCGGTATTCTCATCTTTGATCGTATTGACTTTCACTTCTGTTAATTTTACATTATCTGCATCATAGTATTCAGGATTTTTCTTTAATGTCCACGTATCGGATGAAGCATCCCAGTCAGTTAAGCTAAATGGACCGCTATAAATCAAGTGATCGCTATCCGTCGCATAATCTTTTCCTTGTTTTTCAACGTATGCTTGGTTTTGTGGTGCTAACCAACCTATTGACGCAACTGTTAAAAATGATGGTTGTGCTTGCTCTAATGTTACTTCAAATTCTTTATCACTCGGTGCAGCGAGACCAATTTCAGCTACTGGTTTTTCACCATTACGAATCGCTTTACTATTTTTCACATTATCTAATAAGTAGGCATTTGGGCCGATCGTTTCCGGTGTTACTAATTTTTTCCATGAATAAAGAAAATCTTGTGCAGTGATCGGTTCACCATTACTCCATTTAATGTCATCTTTTAATGTAAATTTATACGTTAAGCCATCTTCACTAATATCAACTTTTTCCGCTAATCCTGGAATTGGTGTACTGTCATCATCAAAACGATACAAGCCTTCAAAAAGATGCTGAACGATCGTAAAGGTGTTTTTGTCCATTGTTTGTGTTGTATCTAATGTTGAAAGTGGCGCAGGTGAGCTGATTTCAATTTTTTGAGTTGTTGCAATTGCCCCATCTTCACTTTTTGTTGTTTCTTTTTTGTCATTGCCCCCACATGCTGTTAGTAATAATCCCGTTACTACAGCGCTTACGACTAATATTTTTCTCTTCATTTTGTTTCCCCCTTCAATATCTGTATACATTAGCTACTCCTACCTTATTATGTGAATATGAAAATGAGGTATTCTTGTCCTTGCTACAGCTTGAATTGTACATCATCAAGTTGCTTCGTTCTTTATGATGTACAACAATGAGATTAAAGCGCAGCGTAGTGATTCACTAGTAAGGTTACTTCTCTCCCTCTGGTCGCCAAGTATTGTTCATCATCTACTCTGGCGGAGCCAGTCGTAGTCCTTCAATTCTTAGAGCTTTAGCTCTTAGAAAACAAAGGAAGCAACGTAGCTTTCCGATACCTTGTATTGTGCGTCATCGAATCACTTCATTCTTCGTGATTTACAACAATGCGATCGAAGCGCAGCGTAGTGATTCACTAGTAAGGTGACTTCTCTCCCCTTGGTCGCCAAGTATTGTTCATCATCTACTCTGAAGGAGCCAGTCGTAGTGATTCACAACAAAAAACTCTCATCCTGTAAAGGACGAGAGTTTTAAACTTTCGCGGTACCACCTTCAATTAGCTTATACAATAAGCCCACTCTATCAGTACAAA
This sequence comes from Enterococcus sp. 12C11_DIV0727, assembly GCF_002148425.2. NCBI lineage: Bacteria > Bacillati > Bacillota > Bacilli > Lactobacillales > Enterococcaceae > Enterococcus > Candidatus Enterococcus lemimoniae. The sequence goes on from NZ_CP147248.1 coordinate 2,067,023, forward strand.
CATACTGAGGCGCTGTAACAGGCGCACCTGAATTGATCTCAACGTGTTCGATCAATTTGTTCAAAGGCCATTTTCTTTTCCATATTCACTGTCTCTTCCCACCAATCGAGACTCTCTTTGAGCTAGCTGAAAAATACTTTCCTCATCTTCACATTTAATTTTAATAGATAATGTATTACAAAGATTGTAGCATAGTAAAATAGTGACCGTCAACAAACTTTTAAACATTTTATTTTCCCTAAACGTTCTAACCTTCCTATTATACCTTGATCTGTAAACGCTATTTTGAACTAAGTAAAATAGTTAATTTTATAATACATTTTAAAAAATACGCTTTACTTCATTCTCTATTTCTTACAAAAAATATTGTTTTTTTGATAAATTCCTTTATCTTGTAAATGATATAATTTAACTAGTATTAAAATATTTTAATACTAAAAGGAGGAAACGGTAAAATGAAAACGAACAAAAAATTTGCTAGTCTAGCCTTGGTTACGCTACTAGCGCCAACATTATTGAATGCCCAACTTGCATTTGCAGAAGAGACACAACCTGCACCCGTTGAGCAACAAGAGGTAGTTTCTGAAGAGAAACAGCCAGAAGCTGAAAAAGAGGCTGATGTTGAAACTCAACCTGAAGCTGAAAAGGAAGGGCATCAGGAAGAAACACAACCTGAAAGCAAACCTGAACAAGAAACACCAAAAGAAGAAGCGAAACCTGAAACTACACCCGAAGCTGAAAAAGAAGCTGAAAAAACAGAAACACCTAAAAAAGAAAAGGCAGCTACGAACGTTACAGTGATTGTTAACATCGTTGATCAAGACGCTGGTCCGATCAATACACTTTCTTTTACAGGTGAAGCAGGTACAACTCAAAATGTAGCCTTATCTTTAACACCAGGGGCTTATACTTTTGTTTCTACTTCAGACGCAATGGCAATTCCTGTTGCGGATGCTACTGGAAATTTAGGTTTACAATTAACCTTCCCAGATACCAATCAGATTGTTTCTGTAACTGTTAAGAAACTTGCTGGTATCGTTGGAGGAAACGTTTATGTTGCTCATATTGATGATCGCGGCCTTGAGTTGACTCAGGCTATCACAGTTCTAGGTGGTTTCATTGGTGAGTCTTACACAACTGAACCAAAAAATATCCCTGGTTATATCTTAGTAAGTACACCAGCCAATAGTATTGGCGCGTTTACAGACACTGAGCAAGAAGTTATTTATCGTTATGATCGTGTTCAAACAACTGTTAGTGTTGTTTGTGTTGATGAAAATGGCGTTCCTCTAGGAGATGTTGTATCCGAAGTTGGTAAATTTGACGATGCCTTCACAATCACAGCACCAGAAGTACCTGGTTATGAATATTTAGGTATCTCTCAGGCAGCCTACTCAGCAAGTCCTTCTATGGTATTTGAAGGAAAGTATGGATTAGAAGATCAAAGCTTTGTTGCAACTTACAGAAAAATTGTAGAAGTTCCTACGATTCCAGCTGCACCAACTGCACCAACGCCTGGTATCCAAACAACTACAGTACCAACTTTATTAGCAGAACCAATCAAAACAGCGCCGATTAAAAAAGAACATAAAAAATTACCTGAAACAGGTGAAACTGAAACAAGTTCTTTCGTAGCTTCACTTGGCTTGACTATCATTGCAGCAGTTTACTTCACTAAGAAAAAACGTGAAGATGAATTTAGTTTATAATCAACTTAAATAGTATATAAAAAGAGAGTATAACTCAGCCACGCTGACTTATACTCTCTTTTATCACTGATTCAAGTTTTACTTCAATGCTTTTTGCACATCTTCAATCATCAAATGCGTAGACTCTAAACCGCCACCGCTCAAGTACCAAACATCTGGCTGTAAAGTAATCACTTTACCGTTTTTACCTGCATTTGTTTGCTTAACTAATTCGTTATTTTCAACATTATCATTCGTATCATCCCCGCCGATTGCCTTCGTACGATCAACTACAAATAAGATGTCTGGATTCTTTTCTAACACATATTCATATGACACACTTTGACCATGTGTTGAAGCTTCGATAGCATCGTCTGCTTGTTTGAACCCAAATGTATCATGAACGATACCAAAACGAGACCCTGTGCCATATGCTGAAAGTTGGCCTTCATTTACCAAGACAACTAATGCTTTTTCATCACTAGCTTGTGCTTCTTCTTTAACATCTGTAATTTCTTTTTCTAAATCTGCAATTTTTGTTTTCGCTTCATCTTTTTTATCGAAGATTTCAGCTAAGGTTTCAATATTTTTCTTTGTAGAGTTCCATGTATCTTTGGCATCTACTGATAGATAAATTGTTGGCGCAATTTTGCTTAGTTTATCTTGAAAATCTTGTTGACGTCCAGAAATAATGATCATATCTGGTTTTAATTGGTTGATTTTTTCTAAATCTGGTTCTTTGATCCCGCCTGCAGATTCTACTTTTTTATAGTCAGCTAAATAGGCTGGCAAGTTCTTCGTTGGCGCACCGACAACAGTATTACCAACACCTAATGCATCCATCGTATCCAATGAGCCATTATCAAAAACAACGACTTTTTTAGGATTTTTAGGAACTTCAACAGAACCATTTGAATCTTTTACTGTGATTGTTGTTGCTTCTTTGCTTGAATCATTGGTTGCCGATCCATCAGTCGTTTTTTTATCATTATTTCCACATGCACCTAAAGTAAGTAATGCGATCATTGAGATTGTTGCAACTGCTAAGAATTTCTTTTTCATTTTGTTTCCCCCAATTTAATTAATATTTTTATACTGCTCAAAGACTGAGCTAATATGTTACGCTTTTCTTGTGATCCAGCTTCACTCATTAGCCTTATCGGCAGTAACGAATAATAATTCACAGAGAAAAACACTCTGCTAAAATTATTATTCTTATACTGCTCAAAGGCTGAGCCAATGTGTTACGCTTTTCTTGTGATCTAGCTTCACTTACTAGCTCTTCGGAAAAAAGATGAATATTGCTAGTGGCAAAAATCGCCGCAATCATTATTCCCTATTTTTCTGTCAGAGCTAAACGAGTGCGTTACGCTTTTCTAGTTAAAATACATACAGAATCTTTTTCCTTCAATTTCACAAATCCGAATATTCATATCATAAAGTTTATTCAAAACTTCGGATTGAATAATGTCATCTGTGCTACCATGGGTAAATAGTCGACCGTCTTTCATTGCTACGATCTCATCAGCATAGCTCGCTGCAAAATTGATATCGTGAAGGACGATAATGACTGTTTTTCCAAATTCATCTACCAAGCGCCGTAGCGTCTGCATCATTTGAACCGCAAAGTTCATATCCAAATTATTTAATGGCTCATCCAGTAAAATATAATCTGTATCCTGCGCCAAAACCATGGCAATATATACTCTTTGTAATTGGCCACCTGATAATGTATCGATCAGTTCATCGGCAAGATCTAATAACCCAAGATTTTCCATTGCTTCTTCGACTTTTTCATGATCTTCTTTCTTCAAACGACCTTTACTATAAGGAAAACGGCCAAAGTTGACTAACTCTCTAACTGTAATTTTTAGATTAATGCCGTTTGTTTGCTTTAAAATCGATAGTTTTTTAGATAATTCACTTTGTTTCCAAGTTTTCACTTCGTTGTGATCTAAATAAATTTCACCAGTATCTTTAGGAATCAAGCGACTCATCATTGAAAGCAGCGTACTTTTCCCTGCCCCATTCGGACCAATAAAAGCAGTCAATTTTTGCTCCGTAATGGGCAACTGAACTTCTGAAACAACAATCTTTTCACCATATCTTTTTGATACATTTTTGATTTCGATCATCTGCGCTGCTTCCTTTCACTAATAATTTTTCCAACAAAATAGACACCACCGCCAAATTCAATCACAATACTTAGTGTTGTATTCAGCTGAAAAACTTGTTCTACAAGAAACTGACCAAATACAAGCAATAGAATGGACAACAAACTTCCACCTAAAAATAACTCACGATGCTTATAAGTTCCCATCAATTGATAACTCATATTAGCGACAATGAATCCAAGAAACGTGACGGGCCCAACTAATGCTGTGGATAATCCAATCAAAGCACTGATTACTGTTAAGAGTACAAACTGAAATCTCGGAACATTGATTCCTAAACTCGTCGCTTGCTCGTTCCCTAAATGTAGAACATCTAGCGCATGACTTTTCAACCACAAAAAACCAGCTAAAAACGTAATTAAAATTCCAGCTATCAACAAATGTTGACTATTCACATTTCCAAAACTAGCAAATAATTTTCCTTGCAACAGATCATACTCATTTGGATCCATTACAACTTGTAAAAAAGTACTAATACTATTGAAAAAAGTTCCTAAAATAATCCCGATCATCAATAATAGAAATAGATCATTCCCGCCTTTTTTCAATAAAAAACGAGATAACATAATGCTAGCACTCACCATTAACAAAACATTCAATAAAAATGTGGCGATCGTTTCATTACCTAACAACTGCTGTCCACCTAAAAAGAAAAACAGTAAGGTCTGGATAAAAACATATAGTGAATCCAGTCCTAAAATATTTGGCGTTAAAAAGTGATTTTGTGTCATAGTCTGAAAACTGATCGTCGAAAATGTTGCTGCAATCCCGACAAAAACAAATGCTAATAATTTTTTTCCTCTAAGCTCTAAGGCAAAGGCCCAATTCCCATACGTTTTATATGACAGGTATAAAGCACAAACCGCAATCACGGCGATCAACAATAAAATAACTTTTACCGCTGATGACTGGAAGAATTTCTTCATGCTGTTTTCCTCCTCATCAGTAATGCGATAAAGATAAAACTACCTAGCACACCGACTACAACGCTGACAGGCACTTCATAAGGCGCTATCACAACTCGAGCCAAAACATCACATGCCAGTAAAAAGATACTGCCCCCGACTGCCGTAATTGCCAATGTGTTTTTCATATGATCTCCATAACGCATCGATACCAAGTTAGGAACGATCACGCCTAAAAAGGGGATATTTCCTACCATAATCAAAACCACAGCGCTAGATAGTGCTACGATACCTAAGCCAAATAATTGGATACGCTGATAATTCAACCCCAAATTGGTTGCCATATCTTCCCCCATGCCGACTACAGTGAACCGATAAGCAAAAAGATAGGTGATGATCAATAAAGGAATCGTTAGATAAAGCAGTTCATAATTGCCCTTCATCACTGTGGAAAAATTCCCCTGCAGCCAAGAAGACATATTTTGAACTAACTGAAATTGATACGCAAAAAAAGTTGCCACTGATCCAATGATATTACCAAACATCACACCAATCAACGGAATCATCACTTGATTTTTTGCAGGTAGAAAACGTGTTAAATAAATAAAAATCAACGTTCCAACAAAAGCAAACAAGAATGCGATGAATGATCGGAATAATAGCGGTGCACTAGGGAAAAAGATCATCACGACCAAAATACCTAATCGTGCACTATCCATCGTACCTGCTGTACTAGGTGAAACAAATTTATTCTGTGTTAAATGTTGCATGATCAACCCAGAAATACTAATCGTACTTCCGGCAATCACTAAACTGATCGTTCGAGGTACCCTTGTTGTTAACAATACTAATTGTTGCTGTGAATCCCATTGAAACAATTGTGTCAGAGAAATATCTTTCACTCCAACAAAAATCGATGCTACAATCAAAAGGAGTAAGAGAACAAATAGGCCTATTTTTTTCATATACTTGCTCCATTTTTCTACTTGCTAGAATAAAATTCTCAAACACTAAAAGAGCTTGTTTGGCTTTTCTAATTGTCCCGCCTTACACGCTAGCATTTCGGAAAAAAGATAAAACTTGCTCGTGTCAAATACGATACAATCCTGTTTTCCTATTTTTCTGTCAGAGCTGAACGAGCCTGTTCGGCTTTTCTAATTGTCCAGCCTTACATGCTAGCACTTCGGAAAAAAGATAAAACTTGCTCGTGTCAAATACGACACAATCCTGTTTTCCTATTTTTCTGTCAGAGCTGAACGAGCTTGTTCGGCTTTTCTAATTGAGAATGATTTTCATTCTTACTTATTAGTCTATGCGAAATTCGTGATAAAAGCAATACTTTTTTAGCTTTTATCCATTCTCAATTAGAGCCGATTTTTAACTTCTCCAAACGTTTCAACCTTGATCTATGCTATAATTTGAAGTAAGACTATATGGAAGCAGGTTGGATAATTAATGGCACAAGATGACTTACAGAATCATTTAGACAATGCAATGTATGGCACCCCGTTGCTGAAACCCGAGGAACAGCGCAAGTATATGGGTACTTTCCGTGAAAGATGTTATCTCACGATGACAATTGAGCAGATGAAAAAGACAGAAGACAAAGCGAATTTTTTGAAAGAGCTAGCACAATACCCCGACGCTACCGTTCTTTTAAATGGTGCAATGGCTAGCGATTTACAGTCTGCTTATATTAAATTGATCAATGAGCGACAAACAAAATTTACAGTGGTCAATGATTTTGTTGAAAATACACCTAATGCTTTGGGGTTAGTTTTAACTTCAAATGAAGCGGTTAATGAAGAAACAATCGATATTGAACAAAAATATCCTAAGCAGACTTCAACAGAGGCAACAGAACAACCTAAAAAAGAGTTCTGGCATAAATTATTTCATTAAATAGGAGGAACTATGATGGTAAACCCAGATTTATTGAAACAAGATTTAGCTGACGCATTAAATGCTCATATTAAATTGTTGCGTGAAGTAGAACAAATCGAAGTGGATCATATGGATGCTTTTACGTTTATGATGCGTAGCTTTGGTTTTATGTTGGACCGATCGCCTAAAGTACTGCTAGGACAGGATAATGAAGCGTTGAATTATATGATGTTTCAATATTATAGTTTGTTGACAGAACTTAAGTATAATTTGATTTTGAATTATCCATATGCTCGGTTGCAAGGGAAGACGATGAAAGAGGTCGTTGAAGTATTTCCGACAACATATGAACGTGAAATGAAGCAATGGTGGGAAGAGAAGACTGGATTGGCTATTGAGGAGACGAAGCAGACCATTTTGATTAAGGAATTGGACTATTAAAAATAGTGTCATCATAAAAAATAAGGGTGTGGGTCAAAAGTAAAACTCACTTTTGTTTCACACCCTAAATACGAATAAACGGTAGAAACAGAAGCAACCCCTTCTTATTGCTGTAAAACACAGCGAGGTACGAGCTGACGTTACACAGTACCTACTTGGTTCTCGGGGTTAAACACTTCTGTCCCATCCTCTTTTCATCTCTCGACTAACTGATAATATACTTTTGACGTACGCCAATAAATGACAAAATAAGCCAAAGAAAAAATCAGCACACATATGATCGTTGTTATGATCAATAAATAAGAATTGTTCAGTTCAAACAATGTCATTAATTTTCTTATGATCGGAAAAGCAAAACTTAAGTGGATCACTGCAACAATGATCGGTAAAAAGAATACTAGTAAAATTTGTTGCTGAATCGTTTTTTTCACTTCTTTATGACTCAAGCCAACTTTTTGCATAATGATAAATCGTTCTCGATCGTCACTACCTTCTGAAACTTGTTTGTAGTAAATGATCAAGGTTGTAGCCATTAAAAAGCTTATTCCAAAGATAATCCCTAAGAAGAAAAAGCCGCCATATAATAACCGCATTTCTTCCCGATCTTTATCGATCGAGGTCACTGTCAACGAACGTTCTACTTCTTCACTCCCGCTCACGGCTGTGATTGCTTGAAATCTTTCCTGCAATCTATCTGCAATTTCCATTCTTTTAGTCATAGAGCCTGCTAATTCGAAGCTGACAATTGAAACAGGGGTTGGCGTAAACGGAAAGACTGATTCTTTGAAGTCCTCAGCTATTCCTTCGAAAAATGCTGTACTCGCCACTTTATCAGGAATCACCAGAATTAGAGAGCCTAAAACCCCATCTTCTTCTTTCGGTGCAAATATAAACTGTTTAAGTGTATTTTTCACTTCAAATACCTGCGTGCCAATAGTGATTCTTTTTTCCTTATACTCACCAGAAACAGGGTAAACATAGACCTCATTATTTGCTAAAGTCAGCTTTTCCCTTTCAATACGATTATACTCATTTAACGATATGAAGCGAATTCCAACAATATTACTATAATTTGAAAAGGCTTCTTTTAATTGGGTAAACGAATCGTCGTTTTCTTTCAACGTGATCAGAGGACTTGAAAGCGTAGCATAATTGACTTCGTCAAGTGCTGACCCTTGTTCTTTTACTACATCGTTTATAGTTTGTTTCGTTTCTGCCATTGGCAAAGCAACCTCTACAGAATTTTCAAATGGATTTCTACTTTGAATGATTTTCTCCTGTCCGATATACAAACAAACAGTGGATGAGATCGTTACTAATGCCATCGTACATAAAACGGAAATCGTTGCGAGTCCTGCCCCATTTTGTTTCATTCGAAAAATCATACTGGAAATCGAGATGAAATTATTCGGTCGATAGTAGAATTGTTTATTTTTTTTCAACAGTTTCAACAACGTGATGCTTCCTGCGATAAAAATACTATATGTTCCGATAATCACCAAAATGACAGCAATAAAAAAATGAGTCAAGGCCTTTACTGGTGAATCGATTGTTAATGAAATACCATACCCAGCGCTTAGACAAACAATTCCTACTAGAGTAAACAACCATTTTGACTTAGGTTCTTTTTCTCCCGAACTCGCTTGTCCCAATAGCTCGATTGGTTTCGTCTTCCTGACTTCCCAAGTATCATATAAAAATGTGACCATAAAAATCCCTAAAAATAGTAATGAAACCTGTCCTAACGATACTACAGAAAATTCATAAACAAAACCATCTCCAAAACCTGTCAAACGCTTCAAAACGAGAAACATTAGTTTAGATACTACCGCACCTGAAAGTAATCCGACAGTTAACGTAACGAATAATGTCATCAGATTTTCAATCAACATCATCAAAGTTAAGTTTTTCTTATCCATCCCTAAAATATTGTATAGACCTAGTTCCTTTTTACGTCGCTTCATCAAAAAGCTGTGGGTATAAAACGTAAAAATAATGGTAAAAATCATAATGATCTTACCACCTAAACCAAACATCACTTTAAGTGAGGAAGCTCCTTTTAGCGTATCTAGACCTTGATTATTACTCATGATCTGCATGACCATGTTCAAACTCACTGTAAAGATCATTGCTAAACAAAAGGGAACATACACTGCATGATTTTTCTTGATGTTACTGTAAGCCAAACGTAGATATAACATACTTTAGACCCCTTTCGTCAACAAGGTCGTCATTGTTTTTGAAATATCACTCAACAATTCATCGTGTGTTTTTTGACCTTTATACAGTTGATGAAAAACTTGTCCATCTTTAATGAATAAAATCCGATTCGCATGACTAGCTGCAATCGCACTATGAGTAACCATTATGATCGTTTGGTTTTGTTGGTTGACTTCTTGAAATAATTGTAGTAAATTTTCAGAACTTCTTGAATCTAAAGCCCCCGTCGGTTCATCCGCCAAAACTAATTGCGGTCTTGTGATGAGTGCTCGAGCGGCAGCTACTCGTTGTTTTTGTCCGCCTGAAATCTCATATGGGTATTTTTCCAACAATTGGTCAATCCCTAATGTTTTAGCTAATGGCGTTATTCGCTTAGTCATTTCAGCTATATCGATTTTAGACAACACTAATGGTAGAAATATATTGTCTTTAACGGAAAATTATCCAGTAAATTAAAATCCTGGAATACAAAACCCAAGTTCTCACGGCGAAATGCGGCTAATTTCCCCTCTGGTATCTCTGTAATATTTTTTCCATTTAGCAACACGGTTCCATTTGTCGGCATATCCAAGGTTGCTAAAATATTCAATAAAGTACTTTTACCCGAACCAGATTCTCTCATAATTGCGATATATTCCCCTTCTTCCACTTGAAAAGAAACATCTTTTAAGGCTGTTACTTGGTTTCCGCTAAACCTTGTTTGGTAAATTTTTTGAATATGATTGACTTCTAACATCGCCATTACATTCGCTCCTGTCTATAAAAATCTATATACTCACTATAAAGAAAAAAGCAGCCAAAGAACACTTACACTTCGCCTGCCATCCTTACAATGAGGTAAGGACCAAATATAAACTATCGACTATTCGAGTTCAAAAACGTTTTGAGTGAGTTTTAGTTTGACCTTCGTGCCGCGCCCTACTTCTGAGGTAAGATAGATTTGATGGCCTAATTTAGTCAAAATTTCTTTGCACATAAATAGTCCTAAACCAGATGCTTTTTGATACGTTCTTCCGTTAAAGCCTGTATAGCCACGTTCAAATACTCTACTAGCATCTTCTGACAAAATACCAATACCAGAATCTTCAATGACCAATTCAAGTTGGTTTACGCTATCCAGGTAAACCTTGATTCCTCCTTGATTTGTATATTTGATTGCATTAAACATCACTTGTTCCAAGACAAACTGCAACCATTTTTTATCACTGATAATTTTTGTATTTGTCGGCGTCAATGAAAATGAAAGATTTTTATGAATAAAAAAGACCGCATATTTTTTTACAGTCTCTTTAACAAGCAGATCCAAATCGATTTCTTCAAAAACAAAATCAGTTTCTGTATGGTTCATTCGTAAATACTGCAGCATCATGTTCAAATACTGATCCACTTTAAATAATTCCTGCTTCAAAATATCTTGGTCCAATTCATTTTCTTGCATTTTTAAATTTAATACAGCGATCGGCGTTTTGATTTGATGGCTCCACATACTGTAATAATCCATTAATTGCTGATTAGCTGCCTCAAGGGAACCAATTTCTGTTCGATACTCTTTTTCTAACCCAGTCAGCAGTTGTTCATATTCTGCTTCCAATAAAGAACGACTATTTTTTTTCTGGAAAGGATATAATCTGGGGGCTTGAATCCCTTCTTGCAACTGTCGATGTTTTCTGAAATATAGACTAAATTGAATACTTATTACGCCAAAAATCAACAATCCTGAAAAAAGGATTGCATCTGAATAAACAATAACAGGAATCTCATAGAGAAAAAGGTCATAGCAAACAATCCGACGATTCCGACATAGGTTATGATTGCAAAACGCTTATCTAGTAAATAACGAAAAAATACCTTCATCCACCTTACACTCCTTTTCCTAAACGATACCCCTTACCTTTTTCTGTATATATTTGTTTATCTAGTCCAATTTCAGCTACTTTTTTTTCGCAGGCGCGTCATATTGACTGACAACGCATTTGCATCAATAAATTCTTCGCTTTCCCACAGTTTTTCCATGATTTTTTCTTTTGGAATCAATTTTTCTGGTTATTGAAAAAGCATCCCTAAGATCTTTGATTCATTGATGGTTAATGCCACGGCTTGTTCTTTCAAGACTACTTCAAACGCTTCTAAATCCAGCGTAAAGCCTTGATAGTTCAACCTATGATTCGTCGGTAACATTTCACTTCGGCGTAAGATCGCTTGAATTTTTGCAACTAGGATTTGTAAATCGAAGGGTTTGGCAATAAAATCATCTGCCCCCATATTCATCGCCATTAAAATATTCATATTATCATTCGCTGAGGACAAGAAAACAATCGGTACATCTGACTGTTTTCTTAGCTCACTACACCAATGAAACCCACTATATAACGGCAAAGAAATATCCATCAGAACTAAATCTGGTTGATACTGTAAAATAGCTTCTGCTACATTTTGGAAATCAGTGGCTGCTTGAACATCAAAGGACCATTTTTTCAGAAACGTAGCAACGGTTTGCGTAATTTGTCTATCATCTTCTACTATGTAAATTTTTTTCATTTTATCCTCCAGTGTTTCAGCTTTAAAGCTCTCCCTTTTATTGTGGGAATCAATCACCGATTTGTCAATTTATTTTTTCAATAAAAAATAAAGGCGTCAGACAAAATAATGAGCCCTCCTAAGTTAGTGTACGCTAACTTTAGGGGGACTCATTATCCTTCCTATTATCTAAACACTTCTGGATAAAGCATTTCGAGTACATCCATCGTTAAATGGCGTCCTTTACCTGAGTGTGGATAAGCATGCATATGCATTGCTGGATTAAAATTAGCTTCTATAATCCCATAGGTTCGGCTATTTTTAGTTCCTATGATCGATTTGTCTGGAACGATCAAATCGATTCCGCAAATTTTTGCGCCTAATGTTTTCACGGCTTCCACAGCAATCTGCTTATAACTTTCATCAAAATCATCTGTCACATCGATCGAATCACCGCCTGTGCTGACATTAGAATTTTCTCTTAGGTAAACAATTTGATCTTTTTCTGGAACAGAGGTCGTTAATAGGTTTTGCTCTTTTAACATCAAGCGTTCTACATCCCCTAATTGAATCAACTCTAATGGTGAACGATGATGGGTTCCTCTTAATGGGTCAAGATTTTTTTCCGCCACCAATGCTTCAACGGAACGAACTCCGTCGCCTACAACATTAGCAGGTACACGCAACATGATTGCTCGCACTTGGTCATCTAAAACAAAGAAACGATACTCTGTTCCCGGCAAGAACTCTTCGATCAAAACAGCAGAATCCTCTTTAAATGCTAACTTCAACGCTTCTGTAAAGTCAGCTAGAGATGCTCCTTCTTTAAAAATCGTGATCCCTAGACCATAATTAGTTGTTTTTGGTTTAATCACAAAGGCTTTTTCTGAATATTTGATATAAGCTTGTTCAGCTCTCTCGACCGTATCAAACTCATCTCCAGCTGGCACTGTGAAACCAGCTTCGGCTAAGACTTTTTTAGTCACCGTTTTATTCTCCATGATCAATGGTACGATGTAGCTATCTTTACTGGTCATATTCGCATTTTTAACATATTCGATATGATCTTTGTGCTTAAGTTTTAAAAATTGTTCCTGTTCATCTAATAGTTCAACTTCCACACCTTTTTGAATAATATCAAATAAAAATAGTTGAGTGGACAGCTCCATATTTCTAAAACCGGCCAGTTGATAAGGACGTTCAAAAGCCATACCTTGGTATTCTTTCCCAAAAATAATCCCCAATTCATGATTAGAATTACTTTCAATGATCGTCCACATTTTTCCAGCAATCGTTAAATCAGGTGTTCTTAGCTGTGCTCGATGAATCTCTAATGATTTCTTCGTTCTAAACAGTCCCAACGCTTCGATCATTTCATCCATTTCAGCAAAAATACGGTCACCTTCTGCCAAAAGTTTTACTTGAGCGAATGGATGTCCCAATGCCACTTGTTCATTTAAGAAATCTCCTGTAGCTACCCAATCATTCGGCGCTTCTTTTTCATCTGTCCATAATAAATACAGCATAAATAAGTGAATGAATTCGAGTGTTTCTTCGTCTACACCTAATGGAGCAAATGGATTTAAATCGAGATTCCTTAATTCAATATAGCGAATTCCTGTTTTCGGTAAATCAGCCATCTGTTTACCACCACGTAATCTAACAGCAGAATAGAATTCTTTTTCTTCAGATAAAATGCCATTTTCAACCATTCGGTGAATATCGTTGATGTATTGTTGCAATGATTCATACGATACTTTGACATCTTCATTATTTTTATAGCCAAACGAACTATTGCGTAAACTTCTTACAGGCCCTTTCAGACGCTCTTCTCGTTCTGTAAAATAGCCTGCTTCACTAACTGGCGAAGCACCAAATAGGTACGTGATCAGCCAGCGGTAACGTAAATAATTACGTGAAACTTTCATATAAAGAATATTTTTAAATTCTTCGATCGTTTCGTATTCTGATTGCTCTGAAAAAAGCAGTTGAACTAATTCGACATCATATTCAAAATTAAAATGGATACCACTGACCATTTGCTTGCGTTTGCCGTATTCTCTTGCTAAATAACGACGATAAAGAATCCCTTCAAACTGATCCAGTTTAGCGATCTTTATATCTTCATCTTTTAGCGGTAATTTTGGCGGCATACTTAGCGGCCAAAGCATTTCATGTTTATTCATCGAACGTAATGCTACATCATGAATTGCAGCTAGATAACGCAACATTTCATGAATAGAATTTGCCACAGGTGTAATCAATTCCATCTGTGACTCACTAAAATCTGTTTGAATATATGGATGGTAGGAACGATTGCCTAATACTTCTGGATGATCCGTCGTTGCTAATTGACCATCAAACGTTGTGCGCTGACTTTCTTTTTCTAAGCCAAATCGTGCGGCCATAACATATGGACGAACGCTTTTTTGTTGTAACAACTCTTTAAATTTCATACTGTCGCCTTTCTTCCCCGTTATTATTCCATTACTCACCATTATATAGAAAAAGGGCAGCAAAAAGAATATTTTAGCTTAAATTTTGTCAAAAAGGAACTAAACTTCCTTAATTGGGTAAAAATATCTCGCCTTTCCATACTCCATTATTCCTTCATATCCTTTTCAGCCATATAACTTCATTGTATACTAAAGAAAAATAAGTCAACTCAGAGGAGAACATTATGCATCCTAATAAAGCCTTGATTGTTATCGATCTTCAAAATGGTCTAGAAACTGTTGGAACAGGCTTGTTCCAGCTAACTGATGTACTCTCTGGTGTAAATCAGCGTATTGCAGATTACCGAACTAATCACCTACCGATTATATTTATTCAGCATGAGGATGCTGAAATAGTCGCCGGTAGTCAGGATTGGCAATTATTTACGCAACTAGATGCTCAAACAGAAGACTTCTATGTTGGAAAAACACATGCCAACTCTTTTCACCAAACAAATCTAAAAGAGCTGTTAGATTCCTTATCCGTCTCTGAACTTGAATTTTGTGGCGCACAAACAGAATATTGCGTTGATACTACGATTCGTATGGCACATGGTTTAGGATATACTTGTTTCATGAAACGAGTTCTAAGTACCACCTTGAATAACGATCTTTTAGGTGCACAAACCATTATCCAGCATCATGAAAATTTATGGGACAAACGTTTTTTAACCTTTATTTGATTAAATAGGTTCTGTTTTTCTATTCTCTATAATTTTACCATACTCAACGAATAAAAAATTAAAAATATCTCATGATATCTGTTAGTCTTTCATGATAGTATGACTAAGGGATATTATTTTGTGCATTTATTTATCATTCAGTAATGATATCTCACATTTTTAGAAACGGAGGAAATAAATAGAAATGAAATTTACAAAACAACAAATTCAAGATACGTTATATGTGACGATTGGTTCACTTATTTTAGCAATCTCAATCAATTCAGTGTTATTACCGAATAAAATCGTCGCAGGCGGTGCCAACGGAATTAGTGTTGTAATCAACTATCTTTTTGGTCTTAATCCAGCCATCGTTTTATATGCGATCAATTTGCCATTATTAGTTCTTTGCTTTTTATTACTTGGAAAAGAGGTTGGGATCAAAACGATTTACGGTAGTTTGATTTACCCTTTCTTTGTCGGAATCACAACTCATTTACCGGTATTGACTCATAATATCTTTCTAGCGACGATTTTTGGCGGTATCTTGACTGGTATCGGTTTAGGTTTAGAATTTCGTGGAAATGCCTCAACTGGGGGAACTGCAATCATTTCACAAATCGTTAATAAGTATTTTAAAATTTCATTAGGTGTTTCGATTTTGTTTGTTGATGGCATCGTGATTTTATCTGCACTATTTGTTTTTAATACAGATACCGTCCTATTTTCTCTGATTTGCTTATACCTTATTGGACGTGTGGTAGATATGGTACAAGTTGGTTTTGTTCGTTCGAAAAATGTGATGATCATCTCACCAAAATACGCGGAAATCAAAGAGAAAATTTTGGTCGAGATGGACAAGGGCTTAACAATGATCCCTATCGAAGGTGGGTACCAAAAAAATCCGAGTATGTTAATGATGACTGTCGTGAGTGAAAAAGATTTCTCTAGAATTAAAGAAAGTGTCTTAGCTATTGACGAAGAAGCCTTTGTGGTGTCGATGAATGCCAGTGAAGTTTTTGGTCGCGGGTTTAGCTTGAAGAAAATAGCTGAAGATTACGGGATTGAAACAAATAATTTGTAAACTGAAAAGTGGAATGAACTGTTTAGACCTCGAACAAATTAGGAAAATACTGTAAAGATGTGCTGTATCTTTACAGTATTTTATCTATTTGTTGAGAGGTATGGTTCATATACCTAGAGTACGAAAAGCGAAATAAACCGTTTAGACCTTGAATAAATCAGTAAAATAATTTTTCATACGATTGCCAATTTCAATAAATTCCCTTTGGCAGAAATGCTTGTCAGAAGAAAAAAGAATAAGTTTGAGCCATTTGAATATTACAGTAAAAATAGACAGACATTTTAAAGTCGTTAATTACAAACTCTATAGATACTTGTATTAAAAAAATAGTTTTTGAACAATCGTCTTACTGACGTATTCAAAAACTATTTTTCTTATAAACCACATAACATATCTAGTGTCTAATCTTCAATCTTTAATAATCCTTTAAACAAACCAATCGCAAAATCATTCGCATCGAATGGTTCTAAATCATCAATTCCCTCACCTAGTCCAACTAATTTTACTGGTAAATGCAGCTCATTACGGATCGCCAAAACGATCCCACCTTTTGCTGTACCATCTAATTTCGTTAAAACTAAGCCCGTGACATCGGTCGTTTCTTTAAATTGTTTGGCTTGTGACATAGCATTTTGGCCTGTTGTTGCATCCACTACAAGTAATACTTCATGCGGTGCATCTGGTAATTCGCGTTGGATTACACGTTTAATCTTTTCCAACTCATTCATCAAATTAACCTTATTTTGTAAACGGCCAGCTGTGTCTACCAACAAAATATCTGC
Organism: Enterococcus sp. 12C11_DIV0727; assembly: GCF_002148425.2. Lineage (NCBI taxonomy): Bacteria > Bacillati > Bacillota > Bacilli > Lactobacillales > Enterococcaceae > Enterococcus > Candidatus Enterococcus lemimoniae. The sequence goes on from NZ_CP147248.1 coordinate 2,083,875, forward strand.
GTTTTCAACTTTAGCACGTTCTACTGCATCAAAAACAACAGCTGCTGGATCTCCTCCTGCATTGCCTCGAACAACCTCAACACCTGCACGTTCGCCCCAAACAACTAATTGATCGATCGCTCCTGCCCTAAACGTATCTGCAGCAGCTAGCAAGACCTTTTTGCCATCTCGTTTAAACTCATGTGCTAATTTTCCGATGCTAGTTGTTTTTCCAACACCATTTACACCAACAAATAGCATGACAGTTAATCCGTTTGATTGAATATTCAGCGCGTTATTTTCTTCAATGCCTTCTGCTTCGTATAAATCAACCATTTTTTCAATAATTGTATTTTGAACTGCTGCTGGCTTTTTCACGTTACGTAGTTTGACTTCTTGACGTAAAGATTCAGTAATTTTTATGGCTGTATCAAAGCCTACATCCGCACCAATCAAGGTTTCTTCTAATTCTTCGAAAAAGTCTTCATCTACTGAACGGAAATTGGCGAACAATTCATTCAGACGTTCACCGAACGTTTTACGTGTTTTTTCTAATCCTTTTTCATATTTTTCTTGAACAACGAGCTCTTCTTTTTGTTCCTCAATGATTTCAGGATCAACTAGTTCTTCAGCTTGGGTAGCTGGATCAATAGTAATCAGAGGATCGATTTCAGGTTCTATTGCTTTTTCAGGTTCTTCTGTTGTTTCAAGAGAATCTGGTTGTACTTGCTCCAAGATTTCAGCTGTTATTTGTTGTTCTTCCGGAATCACTTCTTCTTGAATGGATTCAATAACCTCTTTCTCTGTTTTGATTTCAGCAGGCGGTGTTTCTTTTTCGTTCATAAACGCTTTTTTTATTTTATCGAAAAATCCCATTTAATTCCCTCCTTTCAATGGTTCTAATACAAATTTCTCTACAGCTTGTGCCACACCATCATTATCATTGGTATCTGTGATCACGTCTGCCATGTCTTTAACTTTCGCGACAGCATTTTCCATTGCCACACCAAGTCCTGCATATTCGATCATCGGTAAGTCATTTTCCTCATCACCGATTGTCATGATCTCTTCTTGTTTGATTCCTAAATCTCTAGCTAATAGCGAAATACCATAGGCTTTGGTAATTCCTTTTGGCATAAATTCTAGTAGATTACTTCTCGTTTTGATGATTTCATAGCGTTCGTAAAATGGTGCAGGTATTTTTTGAATTTGTTCATCTAAATATGTTTCATCGATTGCCACGACTGCTTTGTTAAAAATCTGACCTGCTGTAAGTTGAGCTAATTCATAGGATTCAAACGTCAACAGATTATTTAATTGGCTGTACAAAGAAATGTGCTCTTGTGAAGCAGGTAGTTGCATCACAAGTCCATCAGATAAAATATCCAACGGTACATTCAATGAGGTAGCTAATTGATATAAGTCATGCACATCTTCTAATGGCATCAGTGCTTTTTCGATGATTTCACCAGTATCATTTTTTTGAACTAAGCCACCATTAAAGGTAATACTGTAATCACCATTATCACGTAGCCCTAATGTTTCTAAATATAGTTCAATTGCAGCCAACGGTCGACCTGTACAAATAACAATTTTAACGCCTTGTGCTTTTGCTTGCGCTAAAGCCGCTTTATTTCTTGTAGAGATCTGCTTGTTACTATCTAAAAGTGTACCATCTAAATCGATAGCGACTAATTTAATCAACCCGATTCCTCCTTTTTTCAGTTGGAGCTTGCCTATGAAGCTAACGGCATTATCATTAGCTTTCAGCGACGATCGCACCGCCCTCTTTTACTTCTTCTAAACGAACAGATACGATTTTCGATACACCCGATTCTTGCATCGTGACACCATACAAGACGTCTGCTGCTTCCATCGTTCCTTTACGGTGTGTTACCACAATAAATTGCGTATCATCTTCAAACTCACTTAAATAATGACCAAAACGAGAGACGTTGGCATCATCTAATGCTGCCTCAACCTCGTCCAAAACACAAAACGGAACAGGTCTAACTCGAATGATCGAGAACAATAACGCAATTGCCGTCAATGCTCGTTCACCACCAGAAAGTAAGCTTAAGTTCTGTAGTTTTTTACCTGGAGGTTGTGCTTCGATTTCTACCCCAGTATTCAATAGATCCTCTGGGTTGGTTAAAATCAACTCAGCTCGACCACCACCGAACATGTTAGGAAATACGACTTTAAATTGAGCTCGAATCGCTTCGAAGACTTCACTAAAACGAGTCTTAACTTCTTCATCCATTTCTCCCATTGTCTCAAACAATTGTTCCTTAGCATCTAATAGATCATCACGTTGAGAGACTAAAAACTCATGTCGTTCATTGACTTGTTCGTATTGTTCAATCGCATTGAGATTGACTGGACCTAGGCGCTCGATATCTCGTTTTAAGCGTTTAACTTCGATTTTCGCCTGCTCTTTGTCGATTGTTAGTTCATAATCTTCATTGGCACGTTCAAAGGTCAAACTGTATTCTTCTTGTAAGTATTGTAAGGAATTGTCCAATTTGATTTCTGCCCGATTTTTTTCAACTTCGATTTTCGTTTGTTCTGTTAATAAATGTTGTTGCTGTTTATTTTCTTCCGCTAAACCAGTATCGATTTGATCCACTTGCTCTTGTAATTGCTGACGAGCGTTTTTGGCTTCTTGAATGCTTGTTTGCAGTTGTGCTTTTTTCTCTGCTAGTTGTTCTAATTGAACAGCCAAACTTTCTTCTGTCACTTGATGATCCGTTGAGTTGTCATTCAATTGTTGTAATTGCTGACGCAACGCAGTTTCTCTTGCTAAGAATTCATCTAGTTGGCTTTGTTTTTCTGCTGCTTGCTCGGTTAAATGAGCCAATTGTTCAACTGCAACAGCTTGATCTGCTTGTACTTGATTGAAGCGTTCAAAAGCCTCTGCTCGCAAGGTTTCCATTTGACTGGCTTCTTGATCCACTTGCTTCATTTCACGATCCAAACGGTCTTTTGTTTCGTTCAGTTCTTGCTGTTTTTGGGTTAGCTCTTCTTTTCTGGTTTGATATTCCGTTAAGAATTGATGTAATTCACGAGCTTCAAATTCAAACAGACGTTGTTCTTTTGTCAAACGAGTGATGTTTTCTTCTTGATTCGCTAGTTTGTTTTGTAATTCTTGTTGTTTTAAACGGCTTGTCTCACCAGTCGAACGTAATTGTTCCAGTTTTTCATTTAGTTCTTTGACTTCGTCTGTTAGTTTTTGGACTTCTTTTTCGTTGAGCGTTAATTGTTTTTCGACACGCTCCATTTGTTCAGTCAACGTTTGTAGTTCTTGGGTTTGAGAGAATAAGCTACCTTGATTACCTCGTTTATTAGCACCACCTGTCATCGAACCACCGGAGTTCATGACATCGCCATCTAATGAAACAACACGATATTGGTAGTTAACTGCTTTTGCTAATTGATTGGCGCTTTCCAAGGACTCTGCTAGTAACGTCACACCTAAAAGATTTTGGATTACATTGCTAACGTCATCTGAAAAGTGGACTAATTCACTAGCAACACCTAGAAATCCTGAAATAGTACGAACACGGTCACGGACGGCACTAGAAACATTTCTCGGTTTAATTGTGGTCAAAGGTAAGAATGTTGCTCGGCCGCTGTGTTGTTGTTTTAAGAACGTGATTCCAGCTCGACCATCTTTTTCAGTTTCTACAACGACATGTTGGGCTGCGCCGCCTAAAGCTGTTTCGATCGCCAAAGTATACTCTTTTGGTACATCGATCAGTTCAGCCACTGCTCCAACAATTCCAGTTAATTGCTCTTTATGTTTTAAGACTGCTCGAACCCCTTGATAAAACCCTGAATAATTCTCTTGGATTTCTTGCAGACTTTTTTGGCGAGCTTTCGCTTGCTGTACTTGGTTCATGGCTTGGTACATTTGTTTTTGCTTTACCGCTAACTGTCCTTGTTGTTGATCCAATTGTTGTTTCAGTTGCGTATACTGTTCTCTTTGGTCCATTAATGATTGTTCAGAGGTAGCTAAGCTTGTTTCTAGTTGTTCCTTCTCAGTTAAGGCATCTGCCATTTGTTCTTCTAAGGCTTCATGCTTTTGTATCGATTGTTGATTTTTAGCTGTTTCTTGTTGGTATTGACGTTCTAAATATTTAAGATCGTTTGTCGTATTTGCTTGTTCCTGCATGACTTCAACATATTGGCTTCTTAATTCTTCCAATAATTCTTTTGAAGACTTGCTGTATTTTTCAACTTCTAATTCTGATGCTTTGATTGCTTCAACGAGTGATTCACGTTGCGCTTTTTTCTCTGTTACTTTCGCTTGTAAGTCTTGAACTTCTTCACGATAACGAGTAATTTTTTCAGCATTCTCTGCTAACGATTGTTGGTATTCACTCGTCGTTTGCATTGTATGTTTTGACCGTTCGACTAAAACATTTTTTTGTCCTTCGGTTTGTTTTAATGCTTCTGTGATTTGTAATAGTTGTTGCTGTTCTATTTCGATTTGCTCATCCAATTTGTTTCGTTTACCACGTAGTTGGAAAAGTTCATCTTCTGAATCATGGATTTTTTTGCTGGCTATCTGTAATTTTTCTTCGATCGTAATCAGTTCAGCTGCTTTGATTTCCCAAACTTCTTTGGCTGTTTCGATTTCTGTTACAGTCAAACTAACGTCAATCTCCGTCAAACTTTCTTTAAGTTTCAAAAACTCCTTGGCTGCTTCACTTTGTGCAGCTAAAGGAGTCAATTGATCTTCTAATTCATAGATGATATCCTGCACACGACTTAAATTATCTTCTGTTTCAAATAGTTTTTGTTCTGCTTTTTTCTTGCGTTGTTTGTACTTCAAGACACCGGCCGCTTCTTCAAAAATACCACGACGATCTTCTGGTTTACTATTAAAAATAGCTTCGACTTTCCCTTGAGAAATAATGGAAAATGATTCTTTGCCCAACCCAGAATCCATAAATAAATCATGAATGTCTTTTAAGCGGCACGCCTGTTTATTGATATAAAAATCACTTTCGCCTGTTCGACGATAACGACGTGTCACACTAATTTCAGTAAAGTCTAATGGTAAGAAATGATCACTATTATCCAAGACAACCGTTACTTCAGCAATATTCAGGGCTTTCCGTCCTTCTGAACCCGCAAAAATAATATCCGGCATCTTACCACCACGAAGACTTTTAGCAGATTGCTCGCCTAAGACCCAGCGAATCGCTTCGGTGATATTACTTTTTCCGCTGCCGTTAGGTCCAACGACAGCCGTAACACCATTTTCAAACTCTATAACGGTTCGATCCGCAAAGGATTTAAATCCTGCGATCTCAATTCGTTTTAAATACACGAATAAAACGGCTCCTTCCAAGCTTACTCAGGATTTTGTTTCAGCGCTCGTTCAGCGGCATCCTGTTCTGCTAATTTCTTCGATTTCCCCTGACCTGTACCGATCATTTTTTCGTTGACATAAACCTCAACAAAAAAGATTCGGTCATGAGCTGGGCCTTCTTCATTGACTAAACGGTAGTCGATGTTGACGTCTCCTTGTCGTTGTAATACTTCTTGTAAATGGGTTTTATGATCCATCTCATGTGAAAAAGCACCGGCATCGATTTTCGGAAAAATGACTTCTGCAATGAATTTCTTGACGGCATCGACTTTTTGATCTAAGAACAAAGCACCTAAAAATGCTTCAAATAAATCACAAAGTAGTGCTGGACGTGTGCGTCCACCTGAATTTTCTTCGCCTTTGCCAAGAAGAATATATTGATCGAAATGACATTCTTTCGCAAATTTGGATAAACTATCTTCACGAACGATCGCCGCCCGCATTTTTGTTAGTTTGCCTTCTGGCAGCTCTGGAAATTGTTTATACAAATATTGAGAAACCAATAATTCTAAAACGGCATCTCCTAAAAATTCTAATCGTTCATTGTCAGATAGTTTTAAGTATCGATGCTCATTCACATAGGATGAATGGGTAAAAGCCTGTTCTAATAGGTTGACATCATGGAAAACAATGCCGTAACGTTCTTTTAATTCTGTAGTTAGCTGATTGTCCATTTGCTACATTCCTTTAAGTTTATTTACAACCTTCTCTATTATACTTTTTTTTGCGTGATTTTTAAATGGTTAGGGGGTAATTGCCCCAAAATGACAGCTGAATTCATCGTATTTGAAGAGTTTCCTAATGATTTTAGGGTATTTTTATCATAAATTGTGAATTTATCGCATTCTTTTAGTTTGAAAAGACAAAAAGCGTTCAAGATCTGAGAGAATCTTGATACGCTTTTGGTTTAATTTTATTCCGTAAAAAATCGTTTAATTTCAACCGCTGCTGCTTCTGGTGAATCTGACGCATGGATAATATTTTCATAACTATTAGCGCCGTAATCGCCTCGAATCGTACCGGGTTCTGCTTCTAAGCAATTGGTTGCCCCAATCATTTTCCGGACTGTTTTGATGACGCTTGTTCCTTCTAAAACAAGATAAACTACTTCTGATGAAGTCATGTAGGTCATCATATCTTCAAAGAAATCAAATTTTTTAACATGTGCATAATGTTCTTCTGCTAATTTACGAGACATCTTAGCAACTTTTAACTGACTAAGCTTCAGTTGTTTTTTCTCAAATCGCTGAAGAATTTCTCCAACTAATTTACGCGAAACGCCATCAGGCTTGATAATAACAAGTGTTTGTTCCATTTGATTTCTCCCCTTGCTCTTGTTTATCGTTTGATTTGGAGCGCATTATTTGTAAGCGCTTTACAAGAAGATTATCACGATTCGAAAATTCTGTCTAGTGTACAAGTGACAAAAAAAGTTTTCCCTTTGTCACTTGTTAAATATTAAACAACTAAACAAGTAAAGTTATGAGTATTGCTGCTAAACATTAGCCAAGCTTCTTAAAATATACACATTCTAACTGAGTGGTGTCTGTAAGCTTTTTCCCATACTTTGATAAAAGTGTTGAGTAGTAGGTCCAATGGATATCATGCCAATTATTGAAACTTTGATCGCCCTCTTTGACAGCAAAGTCATTTGTAATCGAAGCAAACGTATTGATTTTTACCGCTTCAGCCTCGACTTCACACATTTGTTTGCCTTGACTATCTTGAATAAGCCATCGATCTCCAACCTGGGACGATTCGTTTAATCTAAGTTCTTGTAAATAGACTAATGAAGAGGTTGCAACTTTTATCCCTTCATCTACTGGCTGTGCAAGATAGTCCTGCTCATTTTCCTTTCCGCCAAATTTAACTACTTTCTGATTCATTCTATAATCCTCCTTGATTTAGTATAAAAAAAGGTGCCTGGACATAACTATACGAGTTACGCCCCCCAGCCACCTGAAATCATAAACAACTTCTTCATTGTTTATCTTATTTAATCCTTTTAATTAGAAATTACTCATCGAATAATGTCCTTTTTTTCTTCGCTATCATTGCTACTATAAACAACAATGTTCCCGATACCCCAAATACTGTTCGCACACCAAAGGACTCTGAAATCAATCCCATCGATACCGAAGACAATGCAAATGTACCTGTATAAAGTACATTCATTGCAGCATAAATCGGAGCAAGCATGTCTTTTGGGATCGTTTGTTGTATAGCCGTTGCTTGAGGAATATTTTTGATTTGAGAAAAGATCCCCACAAAGACCGAACAAATCAAAATAAAAACAGGATTCCATCCTGGAGCCACTAAAAAGGTTACCATAGCGCCGAACAACGAGCCCACGATCACAGCTTTCGATTTATGTTGATTGATCCAATCTGAATGCCGCATAACAATAATACTTCCAAGCATCGCACCAATAAAATAAGTAGCATTTATATACCCCCACCAACTTTCAGAGACATGTAACACTTCTTTCACATAAACCAAAACAATCGCTGAAACCCAAGCTGCATTCGCAATGGTTTCAAGAATATCCATTCCGACAACAACCCGAACCAGAGAACGCTTGCGAATCCCTTGCCAACCCATAATAAAATTTCCCCATTCATTTCTCTCTGATTCCGCGCCTTTAGCAACTTGTGGCAACAGCCATAAAATAATAGCTGACAGCAAAAATAACCCTACATCCAACCACACAAGATTCGTCACAGAAAAAATAATCAACAATGATGAACCAATCGTCCAACTACCTATACTAACGACTTGCAGCATCGTGCTAAATATACTATTTGCACGAATCAAGTAATACTCCTCCACATAATAAGGAATTAAAGCTGTGCTAACTGGTTCAGCACATCCGTCTAAAAAAGCAATCCCTGCGATAAATACATACAAAATAGTTAAGTCAAGATGCTCGATAGCCACTTGCAAATAAACCGCTAATCCCGCTAAAATCAATGTCTTACACAACTGGCTTATCTGTAAAATTTTTGACAGTGATACTCTTACAACAATCAATGGTGTTAACAATCCTGATAAAACCATACTTCCTGTGATGATAACCGGTACAATAGAAGCTGCTAATGCCGAGTTCGTTAATGTAAATACAGAGCTAACCATCGCAATCGTATAAATAGTATCTCCAATATTGGCAATCATCTGACCTATAATAAGTTTATTGAATGCTTTATTTTTATTCATTTTTTTCACCTTCACTTAGAAGAAACGAAAATTTCGTTCTTCATTTTTTTCGTTCTTACTCAAGTGAAGTATTTTAAATATTCATAAGTGATTTCCTCCTGGTTTTGTATACGTTAGCGTTATTTTGTTTTCCACACCAAATTTTATAATCATTTTCTCATATTGTTATCTTTAGTTCAACCTCACAAAATAAAAAGACACTTCCACGAAATAATGGAAGTGTCTTTTTACTCAATAACTTAACGTTTTTCTGATGTCAATTCAATGTCATAAAAGTCTTTTGTTTCTTCATAATTCCAAGTAAATGATTTCACGCGGTCATTAACTGGCATGATTTCATTACGGTATAATGTTGGAATAACTGGTGCTTGTTCAAACATATATTCTTGCCATGCATCATATGCTTCTTTACGTTTTGTATCGTCAAATGAAGCTTTTGAATCAATTGCTTTTAACAATTTATCATTTTCTTCTGAGGCAAAACGAGAGTAGTTAAATGCTGCGTTACGGCTGTATAATCCTGCTGGAGATGGCGCACTATTGACACCCCAAGCAGCTTGGTAAACATCAACTTCTGGATCATCATTTTTGATTTTATCATAGAATGCTTGGAAATCGATTAAACGACCCGTTGCTAATTTCACATCTAGGCCAATTTCTTTCCATTGTTGCAAATAGTAATCTGCCAATGGTTGAGCAGTTTCCCCACCAGCCATTGAAGCAAAATTGATGGTTAATTTTTCCCCTTTAGGATCTTCTCTAAGTCCATCACCATCTGTATCTTTATAACCAGCATCATCTAAAATTTTCTTTGCTTTATCCAAGTCATATTGATATCCTTTTACGTCAGTATCATGCAAAGTTTTAAAAATCGGTGGAATCAAGGTTGTCGCACCAGTACGTAACCCATTATAGAATTTTTGCCCAATTGCATCATTATCAATCGCATACCCCATTGCTTGACGTAATTTCACATCAGCCATTTTTGCATCTGGATTTGTGATTACTTCACCTTTTTCTTTATCATACGTCCCTAGTTTGAAACCAACATACGTATAAGCTAACTCTTCACGACCTAACATTTGATAACCTTCTGAATCTTTATATGTTGGGAAGTTATCTGTCGGCATTGAGTAAACTAAGTCATATTTTTTCGCTTTCACCGCTTCAACGATCGAAGCAGTAGGCACGTTAGTAAATACAATTTTATCTAATTTAGGTTTTCCTTTGTAGTAGTGTTCATTTGGTAAGTATTCCACTGATTCACCCGTTACGATTTTACTCATGTAGTAAGGACCGTATGTTACAGGATTTTTGCGGACTGCATCACTTTTTTCTTGGTCTTTGATCGGAATATCTTTAAAAATGTGTTTTGGCATCGCACTAGTATACACGCCGCCGTCTAATTGCAACATACCTGGATTCATTTCTTTATATGTTACTTCGATTGATTGGTCATCCACTTTTTTGATACCAGAAATAGTATCAGCTTTTCCATCATGGTATTCTTCCATTCCGACAATATTAGTAAAGTTGTCATCATAGCGAATTCCTGTGTAATCTTTATTTCCGATTACTTCATATGGATAAATCAAATCATCAGCAGTTACAGGTTCACCATCTGACCATTTAATATTTTCTTTAAGTGTAATTGTTGCTTTTTTATTATCAACATCTAAATCTAGCTTAGCAGCACCATCATCTGTAATAACGAAATCTTCATCATAACCGAACAGTCCTTCATCAGACGGTCTCATATAATGATAGTCATAAGCATCTTGATAATATATCTTAGAGAACAATCCTTTAAACTGAGTATCTGACGCAACTGCAACTTCCAAAGTCCCGCCTTTGATTGCCTCTTTGTCATTTTTGACCTTCATAGTAAATTTGCTGATATCCTCAGTCTCTACATTCTTGTTTCCTGAATCCGACTTCTTACCTCCACCGCAAGCGGCTAATGTTACAGCCACCACTGCTGTCAATGTAATTAAACCCAAAAGTTTTTTGCTCTTCACACTACTTCCTCCTCTTCTTAACCTAAACGCTGTCTAGCATCTGCTGAACGTTTAAACGCTTGGCCAATATAATTTATACATAACATCATGACTAAAATCAGTACTGATGCAGGTACCCAGATCCATGTTTTATTTGCTAAAACATCGCCATTACTGGCGTATCCGATCAATGTTCCAAGACTTGGTACATTTGTCGGCAAACCAAAACCTAAGAACGTCAGTGTTGTTTCGATCCCAATATTTGCCGCGAAGTTGATCGTTAAGTTGGTGATGATCAATGAACTTAGATTCGGCATGATTTCACGAAACATAATTTTAAAATCACTTGTTCCTAACGTTTTTGAAGCACTGACATAATCTCTGCGAACCTCAGATAACGTTTTACTTCTAAATAGCCGCGCTTTAGCGACCCAGTAAAAAGCACTCATGATTCCCACAAAAGACCAAACATTATAATTAGGAATGATCGTAACAAACACAATGATGATCATCATAATCGGTAAGATCATGATAAAGTCAACCACACGCATCACTGCATTATCAAACATTCCACCATAATAACCTGAAACAATACCGATACCTACACCGATGATCGAAGTCAAAATAGTGATGGCAAACCCAATCACAACAGAATTACGGGCACCAATAATCAGTTGCCCCAATACATCACGTCCGCCTTCATCAGCACCTAGTATAAAGTTCCCACCAGGCTCGGCATATTTATCTAAAATACTAACGGTCATTACTTTGTCTTGATCGGTCAATAAAGCACCGATAAAAACAACCAATAAAATGGCTACTAACAACACTAGTGAGAAAATCGCTAATTTATCTTTTTTGAATTCTCTTGCGATCATTCTAAATCCCATTGGAGGGATCGTTTCTGGTACAGCAACTGCTGCATTTTCTTTATTTTTATCCATCTCGTCTCTTCCTCTCCTTAAAATTGATTTTCTATTGAACCCGAATCCTTGGATCTACAAGACTCATCACAATATCTGAAATCAGATTTCCGACAAGTGTTGCAACTCCTAAAATCAATACTAAGGCTGTGATTACTGCATAATCACGTTGTCCGATCGAGTCGATAAATAATTTCCCAATACCTGGGTAACCAAAGATTTTTTCAATAACGACTGAGCCACTGATCAACGCTGTGATTTCGTAGCTTAATTGAGAAACAATTGGTAAAGAAGCATTTCTGAAAATATGTCGTGTATAAACTTTATTGGTTGGCACCCCTTTTGAGCGAGCAGTCCGAACATAATCCAATGACTGAGAATCAATGACCTCATTTCGTAAATATTGGATCGTGATCGCTGTTCCAAGAAGTGCTTGAGAGAGTGCTGGTAAGATCAAATGATAGAATCGATCCCAAATATAAGCACCTGTCCCTGGCTCGACACCACTGGAAATCGACCCTGTTGTAGGGAACCAATCTAAACGGTAACCAAAAATGAATAGCATAACGAGTGCAAAGATAAATGGCGGTACCGCAAAACTGAAGAAATTATAAATCACTACAAATTTATCTAAAATAGAATTTTGGTAGCGTCCTGATAAAACACCTAACGGTAACGCAATAGCATACATGATCACTACGGTTACGAGTGATAGCAGAATCGTATTTACAGCACGACTGCCGATCAATGTTGATACAGGTAATTTGAAAATGAAACTCTCACCAAAATCACCATGAAAAACGTTTACGATCCAACGAACATATTGTGTTGTCCACGGATCATTCAGCCCAGCTGACTCACGCATTTTCTCAATAACAGCTGGATCTGTATTTGGATTGATCAATCCTGTAAAGGGATCCCCTGGCATCATTTTAGCTAACATGAAAATCAAGACGCTTAAAATCAAGATTTGAGGAATCATAAAGAGTACACGTCGTAAAATCGTCTTCCACATTAGATTGCACCTCCATCTTTTAACGCTACTTGATGTGTATCACTGATTGTACGCAAGTCATACACACGACCATTTTGATCGTAATAGTCTTTTTGATTCTCAATATATTCTTTTTCTACTTGGCGACGCTGTGCTTTATGCTCTTCACGATGCGCAACGTCAATTTTAGGAATCGCTGATAATAAACGTTTGGTATAAATATGTTGTGGATCTGTATAGATATCTTGGCGCGTACCAATTTCAACAAAACGACCTTTATACATGATCGCAATATTGTCACACATATGTTTAACCACACCTAAGTCATGTGAAATAAATAAATAGCTCAACCCATATTCCTCTTGAATATTTTTCATAAAATTTAGTACTTGGGCTTGAACCGATAAATCTAAAGCTGAAACTGGTTCATCAGCAATGATCAATTTAGGATTCGTTGCTACGGCTCTAGCTACACCTAAACGCTGACGTTGTCCGCCTGAGAATTCATGAGGATATTTATACAGCGCATCTTCCGGCATCCCAACGATATCCAATAGGCCTTTGACCTTTTTCTTTTCTTCTTGGTCGCTTAATCGTTCAAAATTGCGAATCGGTTCAGCAATAATATCCAATACTCGTTTCTTTGGATTCAAGCTAGACATCGAATCTTGAAAAATCATTTGAACATCTTTATTATATTTCATCGCTTTGCGATTATGAGCTTTCGTCACATCTTGGTCTTGATATAAAATACTACCGCTAGTCACTTTCTCTAGCCCAATGATAGCTTTACCTGTGGTCGATTTCCCTGAACCAGATTCACCAACCAAACCATATGTTTTACCCTTTTCTATAATAAAATCAACGCCATCCACTGCCAGCACATGATCCGTTACTCTATTAAAGAAACCACTACGGATTGGATAATGAACTTTCAAGTCTTTGATTTGAATGATTTCTGTCATTATACTTCCTCCTGATCGTCTCTAAAATGGAAATCCTGATAACATGTACAGCGGACAAAATGGCCCTCTGACACTTCATGCAATGTTGGTTCTGCTTCATGAGCATCTTCTGAAATCCAAGGAATTCTTGGTGCAAAACGGCACCCTTCTCTTGGTAATTTACTCAATGAAGGAACGACCCCCTCGATCACATGTAACTGACTATCATCTGAATCTTCTTGCGGAATAGACTGTAAAAGTGAGCGCGTGTATGGATGTTTGGGATTATTGAATAATTCTTCAGCTGTCGCAACTTCTACAAATTGCCCAGCATACATCACTGCTACCTTATCAGCCATTTCAGCTACCACACCTAAATCATGGGTAATCAAAATGATCCCTGAACCAGTTTCTTCTTGCAAGTCTTTAAGTAAGTCCAAAATTTGTGCTTGAATCGTTACATCCAATGCCGTTGTCGGTTCATCAGCAATAATGATAGCTGGTTTACATGCAATAGCGATTGCAATGATCACACGTTGTCGCATTCCTCCAGATAACTCATGAGGATATTGCTTCCCTACTCGCTCAGGATTAGGAATACCCACTTGGGTCAAGAGCTCGATCACGCGAGCTTGTTTTTGCTCCGCATTCATATCCGTATGATAGGTCAAGCTTTCTTTGATCTGATCTTCAATACGCATCAAAGGATTTAACGCTGACAACGGATCTTGAAAGATCATGCCGATATCATTACCACGAATTTTATTATATAATTGCTCGTTAAACGTTGTTAAATTTAAATCCTTATAAAGAATTTCTCCCGTTACACGGGTATTATTGGCATCATGGAGACCAATGATCGTTGTAGCTAATGTACTCTTCCCACAACCTGATTCCCCAACGATAGCTAAGATTTCATTTTTTCCTAATTCAAATGACACATCATCAACTGCATCATAGAACTCGTCTTTGATACGAAAACCTGTATGCAGATGCTGAACGTCTAACAATTGATTACCGTCACTCACTTTAAAACACTCCTCCATATTCGGTTAAATAACTTATCACAACAGGAAAACTTATTAAAAAAACGTCATTTTTTAATAATTATTTTTTCTCTCCTCATTGTAATCGTTTTTAATAAACCCATATTCTCATTGTACTCATATTTAAGCAATTGTATATAAAATTTGTAAAAATTGCAACATTTTGGTAATGTAAATTTTTCTAAATAAACAAAAAAGTGGAACAAAACAGGATTTGTTTTGTTTCACTTTTTTTCATTTCACCTTATAAGTTGTTCATAATATAATCTACAGCGGCACCTACTGTTTCAATTTGCTCTGCGTCTTCATCAGAAATTTCTGTACCAAACTCATCTTCAAGCTCTAAAACAAATTCCATTACACTAATCGAATCTGCATTCAAGTCATCTTTAATGTTTAATTGATCTGTCACTTTCTCAGCTTCAATATCAAAGTGGTTTGAGATAATCTTCGCTACTTTTTCAAGTACTTCTTCACGAGTCAACTGTATTCACCTCCACTGCTTTTGAAAAGCGCTCCTCACGATTGAGTTAAACGCTATGATACATTGTACTCACAATTGATCGATTTGTCCATCTTTTTTTGCAATAGCATTACAATGCGGTTGCAAACAGGTTGCGAAACGGCTTATTCTTTCGTTTCATAATAGCTGACTAATTGGGGGACAACTTCTGTTTTCAACATTGTATGAATTTGGCGGATCGTATATCGAACAGCCTCTGGACCTGTTGATCCATGGGTTTTAACGACTGGTGCTTTCAAGCCAAAAAGAACTGCTCCACCATGTTTCGAGTAATCCATTTCATCTTTCATACCGCGCAACGCATTTTTTAAAAGCAAGGCACCCATTTTTCCTTTAAACCCTTCTGCAAGGATCGATGATTTTAAAAGACCCATCATATTCAAAGCAGTACCTTCAATCGATTTCAATACAGCATTCCCTGTAAAACCATCCGTCACAACCACATCGGCTGCTCCGCTCAATAAATCCCGTGCCTCTACATTACCAATAAAATGGATGCTTTCTTCTTCTGAAAGTAGTTCAAAGGCTTTCTTCGTTAACTCACTGCCTTTTGTTTCCTCAGAACCGTTATTTAAAAGTGCTACACGAGGTTTGTTGATGTTTCTAACTTTTTCAGCATAAAAAGAACCTAATACAGCATATTGAACCAAGTGTTCAGGTTTGTTATCAGCATTTGCACCTAAATCCAACATATCAAACCCACCGTCTGGTTGACCAATCACTGGCAATGTTGACATCAATCCTGGGCGTTCTACATTTTTGATTCGTCCAACGATAAATAATCCAGCAGCTAATAACGCACCAGTGTTCCCTGCAGAAAAAATCGCATCCGCTTCCCCATTTTTTACTGCTTGCGCAGCTAATACCATTGAAGCTGTCTTCTTACGACGAATCGCTTTAACTGGCTCATCATCGCTATCGATTTTCTCATCCGTATGGATAATCGTAATGTTTGTTACATCTGTTACATATTTTTTAATTTCAGGCTCTTTTCCATAAAGTAAAAACTCAATATCTGGAAAATCCTGTTTGGCCAACATCACGCCTTCAACAATAGCCTGCGGCGCATGATCGCCACCCATTGCATCTACTGCAATCTTCATAACATAGTCCCTCCTAGGTAAATTACAATAAGTAGTATAACATATTGAAAAGCGGAACGAGCCGCTTAGACCTCGAACAAATTAGGAAAATGATGGAAAGATGCCCTTCATCTTTTCAGCATTTTGTCTATTTGTTGAGAGGTCTGGCTCGTGGAGCTGGATCAGAGAAAAGCGGAATGAGTCGCCTAGCTCTGACAGAAAAATTCAGTGAAAAGCAAATTCTATTTCTCAACAATATCAATCAAAAAACTGCTGCTCGCCATCATCTGGCTTGATCTTCTCAGCAACGCCTTGATACTCCGGCAAAATCCACCACTGCTCCTTTTTCCAAATAACACTAGCTTCTTGGCGAGCAACTTCAAGAATATTAAAATCTGTCACAATATCTCCCACGGCAAATTGTGGAACACCTGATTGTCTGGCACCAAATACTTCTCCTGGCCCTCTTAATTCCAAATCTTTTTCACTTAACACGAAGCCGTTATTCGTTTCTGTCATGATTTTCATCCGTTCCACACCCATTTCATTTTTAGGGTTGGCAACTAAGATACAATAGGATGCATCCGATCCTCGTCCGACACGTCCACGAAGTTGATGCAATTGGGCCAAACCAAAACGATCAGCATCCATGATCAGCATCACCGTAGCATTAGGAACATTAACTCCAACTTCAATTACAGTTGTCGAAACTAAGAGCTGAAGATTATTATCTTTAAACTCCTGCATGATTTCTTCTTTTTCTTGGTTTTTCATTTTACCATGAAGTAAACCAACTTGATAAGTAGGATTGAAAAAAGCAGACATATGTTCAAAAATTTCTGTGGCATTTTTAACATCTAGTGCTTCAGACTCTTCAATCAGCGGACAGATTACATATGCTTGGTGCCCACGAGCCAATTCTTTTTCCATCCATTCTAAAACCGTATCTAATTGCGGCGGACGAATCCAACGAGTTTCTATAGGAATCCGACCAGCAGGCATTTCATCAATGATCGAGACATCCATCTCACCAAAAGCTGTGATAGCTAACGTTCTCGGAATCGGTGTTGCTGTCATAAATAACACATCTGGTTTCATGCCTTTTTCTCTTAGGATCCGACGTTGATTCACACCGAATCGATGCTGTTCATCTGTGATTACTAAGCCTAAGCGATGAAATAAAACGTCTTCTTGGATCAATGCGTGAGTGCCAATGATAATATCGATCTCACCTGTTGCTAATTGTTCAAGGATCTCTCGACGCTCTTTGGTTTTTGTCGATCCTGTTAGCAGCGCTGTCCGTATTTCTAAGGGATTATAGAGCTGTTGTAAGCTTTCCATATGTTGTTGTGCTAAAATCTCTGTCGGCACCATCAAAGCCCCTTGAAACCCTGCTGTCATCGTGGCATACAAAGCAATAGCTGCTACAACTGTTTTCCCACTTCCGACATCTCCTTGCAGTAAACGCTGCATATGATTTGGACTCATTAAATCCCGACAAATTTCATTCGTTACTTTTTTTTGGGCCGCAGTCAATTCAAATGGCAGCTTCTGGGTAAATGATTTTAGACGATCCACGTCATACTGGATGACCAAACCATTTTGTTCCGCTTTTTCTTGTCTTTTTAACCCTTGCATTTTTAATTGGAATAGGAAGAATTCTTCAAAAACTACTCGTCGTTTTGCTTGATGACTTTCTTCGGGATCACTTGGAAAGTGCATAGCAAACATCGCTTCTTTTCTTGGCATTAAACGATATTTTTCCAATAACTCTTCTGGTAGAATTTCTTGAATAAGGTCGCCATATTTTTCAAATCCTACACGAATCAACTGAATCAAACTACTTTGCCGAACTTTTTTATTTACATGATAAATCGGCGCAAAGTCTTCTCCATCATTTTTTGCGGCTAAAATTTTCATGCCGTTCAATGATTTTCGTTTTGCATCCCATTTACCATAAACTGCAATTTCTTCGGACATCACGATTTTATCTTTTAAATATGGCTGGTTAAAGAAGGAAACGTTAATCACAGCGTGGTCTTGCATCATCCGAAACATCATTCGACTTTTTTTGTACCCATAGCGACTCACGACTGGCTCCGATACTACTAATCCTTTTAGAGTAACTTTTTCTTGGTCTTGAATTTCATTTAATTCTTTTTCTTGGATGTCATCATAACGAAACGGATAGTAAGACAATAAGTCTTCTATTGTCCGGATACCTAATTCTTTTAAATTCTCTGCACGTTTTGGACCAACACCTGTTAACATGCCAATGTCATCTGACAAGTTCATTGAATTCCCTCCTGACTTTAAAAGCGGACTACGCTGTTTGTTTTTTTGAACGTCTGGCTCATAAAGCTAGACAAGTATCATCTATTAAATACGAATAGTATCGCTCTTTTTTTTATTTTATATAGAAAAAGCCAAACAACTAGTGTCTGGCTTCGATAAGTCATCTATTATTCAGCTGAAAACAGGTATGGGTAAACTGGTTGTCCACCTTCATGAAGTTCTGTTTCTAGATCTTCATATTCAGCAGTCAATGCTTCTACAAATTTTTCAGCTTCTTTCATTGTACCTTCTTCACCCACAATAATCGTGACGATTTCTGTGTCTTCATCGATCATGCGTTTTAGTGTGTCCAATGATGCTTTAAACATATCTGGTTCAGAAACTACGATTTTACCGTCGATCATCCCTAGATAGTCGTCTTTTTTGATTTCAACATTATCAATCGTTGTATCACGTACAGCTGTTGTTACCTGCCCGCTGACTACACTTTCGATCATTTCTGTCATCGTTGTTTTATTTTCTTCTAGTGTTTGTTGATCATTAAATGCAAGCATTGCTGTCATTCCTTGAGAGATTGTTTTTGTTGGAACAACCGCTACTGGAATATCTGCTACTTCTGCTGCTTGATCAGCTGCCATGAAGATATTTTTGTTGTTAGGTAAGATAATAACTTGATCCGCATTGACTTCTTTAACAGCTTTCAAGATATCTTCAGTACTAGGATTCATTGTTTGCCCACCGCTGATGATGTAGCTTGCGCCAAGACTACGGAATAATGCTTGTACACCTTCACCTGCTGCAATTGCAATCACTGCAAATGGAACACGTGGTTTTTGAGCAACTGCTGCTTTGGCATCGTGTTCAACTAATGTTTCATGCTGTAAACGCATGTTATCGACTTTGATTTTCACTAATGAACCGAATTTTTGTCCGTAGTTCATCACTTCACCTGGATGTTCTGTATGGACGTGGACTTTAATGATTTCATCGTCATTTACAACAAGTAGAGAATCCCCTAATTCGTTTAAATAGTTTCTGAATGTTTCATAATCGAAGTCGCTGTCTACAGTTGGACCTTCACCGATTTGAACCATGATTTCTGTACAATAACCGAATTTGATATCTTCAGTTGCAACATGTCCGCTGACACCACGGTGATGTTCCGCATTAACCATTTCATCCATCTCACCAGGACTTGGCTCATAAACTTCTGTTGCTAAAAATTCACCAGACAAAGCTTCTAAGAAGCCTTCATAGATAAATAACAAGCCTTGACCGCCACTGTCGACCACACCGACTTCTTTTAAGACTGGTAAAAGATCAGGCGTTTTGGCTAAAGCACGTTTAGCACCTTTCACAACGGCTTCCATCACTTCAATACAGTCATCGGTTTCTTTCGCTTTACGTTCACCAGAACGAGCAGCTTCACGGGAAACAGTCAAAATTGTTCCTTCTACTGGTTTCATTACTGCTTTATAGGCAGTCTCAACACCATGAGTAAAGGCTGCGGCTAAATCTTTTGCGTTTAACGTCACAACATCTGGAATTTGTTTAGAAAAACCACGGAACAATTGTGATAAGATAACACCAGAATTTCCTCTAGCGCCCATCAATAATCCTTTTGAAAGAATAGTTGTTAATTCTCCGACTTTCTCAGAACGAGAATCGGCTACAGCTTTCGCTCCGCTCGTCATAGATAAGTTCATATTTGTTCCTGTATCACCATCGGGTACAGGGAAAACGTTCAATGAGTTGACATACTCTGCATTCACATGCAAACGACTCGCACCTGCCTGAACCATCTCTTGGAACTGACTTGCACTGATTTCTGTTACATTCACCTAAAAAATCCTCCTTTGAGATTCACTGCTGCATAGAAAAGCGAAACGAACCGCTTAGCCCTCGAACAAATTAGGAAAATGCAGGAAAGATGCTTTTTGTCTTTTCGGCATTTTATCTATTTGTTGAGAGGTCTGGTTCGTGGAGCTAGATCAATAAAAAGTGAAACGATCAAGTCCAGCTAAACTCTTGCTAGCAGCTGGCTACCTAGTCAGGCAACACACGAACACCTTGCACAAATACGTTGACAGAATTAGACGTCACGCCTAGTAGTGTTTCAAGGTTATATTTTACTTTTTCTTGTACATTTCTAGAAACCTCAGAAATTTTTGTTCCATAACTTACAATAGTATATACGTCGACCGCAACGCCATTTTCTTCTTGACGTACGACAACACCTTTAGAATAATTTTCTTTACGCAAAATGCCATTTAAATTATCTTTGATTTGGTTTTTACTAGCCATACCGACGATTCCGTAGATATCTGTCGCAGCACCGCCAACGACCGTGGCAATAACCTCATTGGTAATCTCAATGGTGCCTGCTGGTGTTTTGATTTTTACAGCCATTGATGAAAGCCTCCTTAAAGAGCACAATTGCCCAATTTTCTTCTATAATATTTTAACATAGCCGTACCTCAATGAAAAGGAACTTATCTAGATAATTATAGAGCGTCTCATCTATTTTGCCAATAATTGTATAATTTACATCGTTTGTGTGAAAATGTCAAACTGATTTGAAAATCTTCTTGCAAAAAACTGCTTTCTATGATAAATTAAGTTAGTATGAGCTGAAAACTATCGCTCCGAGATCAAAGCAAAGGAGGAAACTAAAAATGGCAAAAGTATGTTATTTTACTGGTCGTAAGACAAGCAGCGGCAACAACCGCTCACATGCAATGAACGCTACTAAACGTACTGTTAAACCTAACTTGCAAAAAGTTCGTGTATTAATAGACGGTAAACCTAAAAAAGTTTGGGTGTCAACTCGTGCTTTGAAATCTGGTAAAATCGAGCGTGTTTAATAGAACGTAAACAAAAAGCTGAACGGCATGCCGTTCAGCTTTTTTATTTATCGCGACTTTGGATCACCGCTATCATTCCAGTATCAAATGACACTCCAGCAGTTGCTCCCACAAACTCATTACTTGCATAAGAAGTTGGAATCTCTACATCTACATGATCCAACGTATACTTACTTTCGGTTAACGTCAGATTCTTAACTGGTGTAAAACAACAGTAAGCTAAATAATTCATACCCGTTTCTTGCTTCACGATATAGCTGCCAGGAAGATAGTAGGCAATACTATTTTGCTGGTCTTTTACCTTTATTTGACCCGCAAATGCTTGAAAACGTGGTTCCAAGGGTAACCATAAGTTAGCTAAAAAATGATCTAGGCGACCACCCGTTGCACCAATAATCGTTATTTCAGCGTTTGGAAATGATTCAACCGTCAGTGCCAAAGCCAATTGAGTATCAGTATCATCTTTTTCCGCTTGCGCTTGTACCAATTTTTGCGCTTGTTTTTGAACCCGTTCTTGCTCACCCTGCGTTAAAGAATCAAAATCTCCCACTGCTATGTTCAATACCCAGCCATGTTCTACGATATATAAACTGCCTCGATCAATACCCACGAAATAGTCAAACTCTTTCGGGTCAAACTGCGGCCACTCATCCGGCGAACCGCCAGCCACAAGCAAAATATTCATTAATTTAACACAGCTCTCAATGCATCAATACGATCTCTTGGACTTTCTGAATCATAAATATAAGAACCTGCCACAAAGACATTGGCACCTGCTTCTTTACAAAGCTTGGCTGTTTCTGGCACAATACCGCCATCAACTTCGATATCATACGTATAGCCTTTCGTTTCTTTCCACTCTTTTAATTGAGCGATTTTATCTAATGAACTTTCAATAAACGATTGTCCACCAAATCCTGGATTGACCGTCATGATCAAGACTTGATCGACTAAATCCAGCACATATTCAATCGCTGACAACGGTGTACCTGGATTGATCACAACGCCTGCTTTCACACCTGAGGCTTTGATCATTTGAATAGCACGATGGATATGTGGTGTTGATTCTTCATGAACGGTGATAATATCGGCTCCTGCTTTAGCAAAAGCTTCAATATAGTTTTCCGGCTGAACAATCATTAAATGAACATCCAGTGGTAATTTTGTCACTGGTCGAATTGCTGAAACCACATTAGGTCCTAAGGTAATGTTCGGTACAAACTGACCATCCATCACATCCACATGAATGTAGTCGGCTCCTAGTTTTTCGACTAATTGAATATCTCTTTCTAAATTGGCAAAATCGGCACTTAAAATCGATGGTGCTAGTTTCATTAAAGCCACTCCTTATTTTTTCTTATAAATTGGTCTGCGATTTTCTATTTCTAGTAAAAACTGCAGATAATTATCATAACGTGTTTGCGCAATTGTCCCAGCTTCTACGCGTCTTTTCACTTCACAATTAGGTTCTTTGCGGTGCATGCATTCACGAAACTTGCATGATGCTGAAGCTTCTACAAATTCTGGGAACTGTTTAGGTAATTCTGTTGCTTCCATCTCTAAAAAGTCGATTGAGCTAAATCCAGGCGTATCTGCGACTAGTCCATCATACAATGGCAACAGTTCCACATGACGTGTAGTATGTTTCCCACGGCCTAATGATTCAGAAATTTCATCAGTAGCTAGCTGTAGATTGGGAGATATTTTGTTTAGTAAGGTTGATTTCCCTGCACCAGATTGCCCCATAAAAACAGTCAAACGTTCAGGAAAATACTGCTCCAAAGTCCGAACTGCTTCGTCGTCATTCGTTTTCGTTGCAGCAATTACAGGATAACCGATTTTTCCATAGACATGTTGAACAGCTGCGACACTGACCTTCTCTGTATCGTTCAGTAAATCAACTTTTGTCAAATAAATGATCGGAGCGATTCCTTTATCTTCTAATGTAACTAAAAAGCGATCCAACAAGTTATAAGAAAAATTAGGTTCGACCATGCTCATAACGACCACACCTTGATCCACATTTGCGACTGGTGGACGCACTAATTCATTATGTCTTGGAAAAACTTCAAGCAAATAACCATCTGTTGGATTATCACTTTCAAACATCACCTCATCACCCACTAACGGTGTGATATTTCGATTCCGAAAATTTCCACGTGCTCTAGTTTGAAATGTTGCACCATCTGCATAAATGTAGTAAAAACCGCTTAATGCTTTTCTGATTTGACCTTTCAGAAATGCCACCTCCTCGTCTCTATTGGTTTCATTTTACCATAGGTTGAAGAAAAGCTAAACGCAGGGCAAGATAAATCAATATTCTTTATAAAAAAAGAGGTTGTAGCAAAAGTCGTTTAGGTTTTAGCAATTGAATTAAAAACCGCACAATGCATAAAACGCATTGTGCGGTTTTTAGTAAATTGTCGAAGCCTTCAATTCTTAGTATCTTTGATACTTGGAGATTGATGTGATCGAAATGAAATGGAGTGCCTGACTTTCCCACGCCGTTTATTCGGATTTTAGGGGATTCAACTTATTTTCTAACTATTGTTATTACCTGTTGAGTCAGTTCCGCTTGAGAAATTAACAGTAATAGAGGTGCCTTTAGCAACACTATCACCAACGCTTGGCGATACACTGATCACTTTGCCTTTTGAAGCATCTCCAGATCCCTGAATATACTTCAAACCACTACTTTCTATTTGTGCCTTAGCATCTGCTTGCGAAAGATCCATAACGTTTGGAACGCTAACATTACTTGGGCCAGAACTCACTTTTAATGTAATTTTGCCATTTTTAAGATCAAAGGTCGCACCTGCACCTGGATCTTGTGAGATAACCGTTCCCTTAGGTAAGTCACTTGCTTCATCAACTCTTGAAATTTGGTTTTGTTTAATTCCTAAGCTAGTCAAAGCATTGACTGCGTTATCATATGTGTAACTTTCAGCATAACTTCCTAAAACTACTGTACTTGATTCAGAACTAGTCGTTGTTGTTTTATCTGGTCCAGAACTAACAGTCAATGTGATTTTCCCTTTTTTAGGATTAAATGGATTACCCGCTGCTGGATTTTGTTCCATGACTAAATCTTTAACCACTGTATCACTTGGTCGATCTACTCGAGTGATTTGGCTTTCTTTGATCCCGTAACTCAACAATTCCGTTACTGCATTATTATAACTATAGCCTAAGCTTGCATAGTCAGCTAAATAGATATCATCTGGTCCTTTGCTGACAACCAATGTGATTTCATCTGTTTTCGGGTCAACTTCTTCCCCTTTTTTCGGCGTCTGACTAATAACTTTGTCTTCATCTACTTTAGAATCTGTCTCTTTTACGATTTTGATTTGGCTTTCTTTAAACCCTTGTTCACCGAGTTTTTCAATAGCGTCTTTATAGCTGTCGCCTGTAACATCAGCTAACTTGATTTTTTTATTTCCAGAGCTGATATATAGCTCAACTTCACGATTTTTCTTAACCGTCGAACCTATCTCAGGATCTGTTTTGACCACTTTTCCTTCTTCAATATCGTCACTTTGTATTTGCTTTACCTCTGCTTTAACTTCCAGACCAGCATCTTCTAACATACTACGCGCTTGCGTTTCTGTTTTATCTTCAACATTTGGTACCTTGACTTCGCTGCTGCCGCGTCCTGCAAAATAGAATAATCCGCCAATAATCAACGTTAATGCCAATAAAATCATTACGATGACTACCCGTTTCTTCTTCTTTTTTTTCTTCTTTGCGGCCTCTTCCTGTTCTTCAATCTCTTCATGCTCATTCCGCTCTTCTGGAGGTGTTTCCATCGAATTGAAGGAAGAGGGCATCTCCATTTCGTCTGTGATCGGCGTTAGGATCTTGGTTTCACCCATCAATCCTGTTGGTTGCCATTTAGGTTCATTTAAACGGTTAGCAGCCAATACAGTATATAAATCACGTGACATTTCTTCAGCCGTTTTATAGCGGTCAGCTGGGTCTTTAGCTGTTGCATGTAATACCACATTTTCCAAGGATTGAGGGATATTAGGATCAACTGTTTTAACTGAAGGCATCTCTTCTTGGAAATGTTTCAAGGCAATCGTTACAGCTGACTCTCCATCAAATGGCACGTTACCTGTTAGCATCTCATATAGGATGATCCCAACTGCATAAACATCCGACTGATTAGTCGCCATGCTGCCACGAGCTTGTTCAGGAGATAAATAATGCACAGAGCCTAGCATTGTATTGGTTTGAGTGATAGATGTTTCCGTTAGGGCAATGGCGATCCCAAAATCGGTGATCTTAACAACACCACTTTCATCCATCAAAATATTTTGTGGCTTTAAATCTCTATGAATAATTCTATGTTCGTGCGCTAGTGAAACTGCTGATAAAATTTGTTCCATGATATCAACAATTTTTGCATAAGGAATCGGGTATTGTGTTTGAATAAATCGTTTTAGATCCATCCCTTTCACATACTCCATTACTAAGTATTGTAACCCATCTTCTTCGCCTACATCATAGACACTGACGATATTTGGATGAACCAATTCGGTAGCGGCTAGGGCTTCTCTTTGAAAGCGGCGAATCGCGGCTTGATCATTTTGAAAGTCAAAACGTAACACTTTAACTGCTACGTCACGATCTAAAATCAAGTCATGTGCTAAAAACACATTTGCCATACCGCCACTGCCGATATTGCCAATAATATGATATCGACCATTCAATTTTCTGCCGATTTCGATCATTGGTTTTCCTCCTTCTGTTCGTCAAAATGGATCACTAAGACAGTGATGTTGTCCGCCCCACCTGCTTCGTTAGCAGTTGCAATCAGTGTTTCAACTTTTTCATTTAATGTTTTATCTGAAAGTAAAGTAGCCAGAATATCCTTTTCTGAAACCATGTTTGTCAGTCCATCTGAGCATAGCAAAATATAGTCATTTGGTACCCAAAGATGGTTAGCAACATCGACTTCTACCATCCGTGGCATGCCTAATGAACGTGTTAAAACATTTTTACGTGGATGATTGGCCGCCATTTCGCGAGTAATTTCGCCAGATTTTACTAGTTCATTAACTAAAGAATGGTCTTCTGTTAGTTGGCGCAATTCACCATTACGAACTAAATAAGCTCGGCTATCACCAATATTCGCCAACACAAATGATTGATCAAGTAAAACGGCGCTAACAATCGTCGTTCCCATTCCTAAATATTCTGGGCGAGACTGACCTTTTTCATAAATCATTTTATTCTCATCTTGAATTTCTTTGATCAGCCACTGGGCAGCTTTTTCTGATGTATCGATTAGACTTTCCTGCCAGCGTTCACCAAGATTATTGACTGCCATCTGGCTCGCTACATCTCCTGCCTGATGACCGCCCATTCCATCTGCTAAAATAGCTAGAGAAACTCCTGATTGGTTCTCAAATAAACCAGCATAATCCTGATTGGTATTGCGTTTCCGTCCGACATCTGATTGAAAATTGATTTCCACTATGCTTCACCTCGTTTAACAAACTTTCTGCATACAGCAAATAAAGAATCCATCCGTGCCTAATTGATGCGGGTATAGCGTGAGCATTTGCTCATGCACAGAAGGCTCTACAGCCTCGCTAACACTGACATCTATTTTTTTAAATTCTGGATGTTTTTGTAAAAATGCTGCAACAACTTCTTGATTTTCTTCTTCGGCAATCGTACATGTGCTATAGACCATTATACCGCAATGTTTTAACGTTGGGGCAACACTTTCAAGAATTTCTAATTGAATTTTAGGTAATTGATCAAAATCTTGTGCTGCTTTATTGTATTTAATATCTGGTTTACGACGCATCAACCCTAATCCAGAGCAAGGTGCATCTACTAAAATCCGATCAAAATATTCTGCTGGAAATTCTTCTCCAACTTTGCGTGCATCTAATTTTTCAGTGTCTACGACGTCTTTTACATGGAGACGATCAGCGTTTTGTTTGATCAACTTGATTTTATGATCGTGAATATCTAAAGATTTCACACGACCGCCTTGTGCTGCATCAAGGAATGTTGCGATATGTGTTGTTTTACCACCAGGCGCCGCACAAGCATCTAAAACTACATGATTTTTTTCGATTTGCATGGCTGGGGCAACAAGCATCGAGCTTTCATCTTGGATCGTCAATTTCCCTGCATCAAACAAGTAATTTCCAGCTAAAAAGCCTTTATCCGCAACCACACCATAAGGGGAAACTTGACTAGCTTGGGCTTCGATATGGTCTTCTTGTAAAACCTTCAACGCATCTTCAATGCTGATTTCACGTGTATCCACACGACCACTAACATGACTTTTTTCAAAAAGCGACAACCCTAATTTTCTTGTTTCTTCCAATCCCATTTGTTTGATTAACTTTTCCGTCAGCCATTTGGGCATGCTGATTTCTACTGATAGGCGTTCGACAGGATCTTTGATATTGTCTAAACTTGGTGCTCCTTCTCGTTGAAATGCCCGAAGTACACCGTTCACAAATTTACCGATACCAACATTGCCTCGGTGTTTCCCGATTTCAACAGCTTCATTGATGATGGCGTGATCAGGAATTTTATCTAAAAAGACTAATTGATAGATTGATAAACTCAGTAAATTTTTCACCCAACTATCGACTTTTTTAGGGTTGGTAATAAATGGCGTTAGATAATATTCTAATAACAATTTTCGGCTGATCGTGCCATACACTAGTTCTGTGAATAGGCGACTATCTTTTTCTCCTAAAGCAGACTTATTGATCATTTCGTTTAATAATAAATTTGAATAGGCACCGCCATTATCAACGCGCTCAATCGTTCTTAATGCCACATAGCGGACAGAACTTTTTACTCTTGCTGGTATTTTCTTTCCCATCTTGACTAGCCCACCTTATCTGATTCTGCGACTGTTTTACCGACGCCATTTAAGAAGTCTTGGATAAATAATTTTCCTTTGCCGGATGGCTGAATCGTGTTGACAGAAAGAACGGTCCCTTCTCCACAGGCGATCCATAATTCCTTTTTGCTACGTTTGATGATTGTTCCTGGAACGTCATTTGTCGTTTCATCCAAAGGGGTAACATCCCATAATTTCCAATTGATTCCATTATAGGTAGTAAAAGCTGTCGGCCACGGGCGCATACCGCGTACTTGATTGTCGACTTGCTCCGCTGTTTTATGCCAATCGATTTGTTCTTGTTCTCTCGTGATATTCGGAGAAAACGTTACTTCATTTTCATCTTGAGGTTGTGGCGTGATTTCACCAGCTAAAATTTTAGGCAATGTTTCCAGCAATAATTCTTTCCCCACAAGACTTAATTTATCAAACATCGTCCCAACATCATCTGTTTTAGTGATGGGAATCGCTTTTTGAGAAAGGATATCTCCAGCATCCATTTTCTTCACCATCTCCATGATCGTGACACCTGTTTCCTTTTCTCCCTCAATGATCGAATAATGAACAGGCGCTCCGCCACGATATTTTGGCAATAATGACGCATGAACATTGACTGCTCCCAGTTTTGGCGCAGTTAAAATTTTCTCTGGTAAAAATTGTCCAAAAGCGGCTGTCACAATCAGATCAGGCGCAAGTTCGATAATTTTTTCCATTTCAGGTGAACCTGAGATTTTTTCCGGCTGTAAAACAAGTAATCCATGTTTGACTGCCGCTTCTTTCACAGGTGTTGGCGTAATTACTTTTTTACGTCCAACGGGGCGATCTGGCTGCGTCACGACTGCTTGAATCTCATAACCGTTTTCGATTAATCCTTCTAAAATCGGGACTGAAAATGCGGGTGTTCCCATAAAAATTAATTTAGTCATCTAAATGTTCCTCCATATATGCATCTAAATCTTCTGGTTTGATTGGATCAATGATTTTGTCGATAAATAATTCACCATTTAGATGATCGATTTCATGTTGAAATGCTCTAGCGAGATAACCATAGGCGGTCACTTCGATCTCCTGTCCTTCACGGTCAAAGTAACGAACGGTTACTTCATCTGCTCGTTCAACTGTGCCATAGGTTTCTGGAATACTTAAGCAGCCTTCCACATCGATATCTGTGCCTTTTCGCTCGATGATTTCAGGATTGATCAACTCAAATAAACCAGTTTCATCATCCACTTCGATCACTGCTAATTGCAAGTTTTTCCCAATTTGTGGCGCTGCTAGACCAATCCCATCATGGGCGATCATCGTTTCGTACATATCTTCTAGAAGTTTCACTGTTTCATCCGTGATCATTGTCACCGGTTTTGCTTTTTGTTTTAGGCGTTCATTAGGGTGTATCACTATAGGATAGCGCATAGAGTTTCCTTTCTTAAAATCAATCATCCCAGCTCTATTACCTCACTGTGATTCTTGACAGTTCTTATAAATCAGATAAAATTCATTGGCTCAGCATCGATTGATAACTTTAAACCGTGTGCTGTTGCTCTTTGAGTATCGGTCAGTATTTTTTTTAAGATATTTTGCAAATTCGGTTCGTTTTTATATTTAATGATCACTTGGTAAAAATAACGATTATTAACACGCATAATAGCGTTTGGTGTTGGTCCCAATAAAATACTTTGGTCAGACAAGCCAGATTTTAATTCTTTGACTATTTCAAACATCTGCTTGGCCGCTTGATTTTCTTCAGGATGGCTTGCGGTGATTTGCACCGTAAAATAAAATGGTGGGTAATCGCCACGATGGCGGACGTACATTTCTTTTTGGTAAAAATCTTCATAATCTTGAGCCTTCGCTAACTGAATTGCATAATGTTCAGGATTAAAAGACTGAATGATTACTTCTCCCGGCTTCTCAGCGCGTCCTGCCCGACCGCTGACTTGGGTCAATAATTGAAATGTCCGTTCACTCGAACGAAAATCTGGCAAATTAAGTGCCGTATCAGCATTCAAGACACCGACTAAGGTTACATTTGGAAAATCTAATCCTTTAGCAATCATTTGTGTTCCAAGCAGAATATCTGCTTCATGATTACCGAAGGCTGTCAAAATTTTCTCATGGGCACCTTTTCGTCTTGTTGTATCAACATCCATCCGTAAAACACGACTTTCAGGGAATAATGCTTTAAGTTCTTCTTCCACTTTTTGCGTTCCAGTTCCATAATAACGGATTTTATCACCGCCACAGTTGGGACAATGATAAGGAATACGTTCTTCATGACCACAGTAATGGCATTTCATCGTTTTCGTATCCATGTGCAGCGTTAGCGAAATGTCACAGTTTGGACAAGGTAATACATAGCCACAATCTCGGCACATTACAAAAGAAGAATAGCCTCGACGATTCAACAGCAGAACACTTTGTTCTTTTTTAGCTAAACGATCTTGGATCTTTTCTTGTAGTGCTATTGAAAAGGACGACGTATTTTTATTTTGGATTTCTTCACGCATATCCACAACGTCAATTGTGGGTAACGTGGCTGTTTGATTGGCTCTTTTTGATAGTACTAAGCGTTTATAGACATTTTTTTGTGCTCGAGCTCGTGTTTCTAGCGAAGGTGTTGCACTGCCTAAAACCACTGGGCAATTGTGATATGCAGCTCGCCAAATGGCAAGATCCCGTGCATGATAACGTGGCGTTTCTTCTTGTTTATAACTGGCTTCATGCTCCTCATCAATGATAACTACTCCAAGATTTTCTAAAGGAGAGAAAATCGCCGAACGTACGCCTACTACAACTTGTGCTTCACCACGTTCAATTTTACGCCACTCATCATATTTCTCTCCTTGAGATAAGGCGCTGTGCATCACTGCAACTTGTTCACCAAACCGACTTTTAAAGCGGTAAACCATTTGTGGTGTCAATGAAATTTCAGGTACTAGCATCATGGCAGTTTTTCCTTGATTCAAGACTTCCGCGATCACTTGGAGATAGACTTCTGTCTTCCCGCTACCAGTGATGCCTTCTAGTAAATAGGTTTGACTGATCTCTTGGTTGACTGAATCCAGAATGTTGTTTACGGCATTTTGTTGTTCGTCATTCAAGGCTAATGCTGTTGTTTTTTCAAATGTATGGTCTGCAAATGGATCACGATAGGCTTCGGCTTCGATAAAGGTCAGCCACTGTCTATTTGCTCCGTCATTTAAAACAGCTGTGCTAAATCCTAGTTCTTTCATCTCTTTGACCGTGGTCATTTTTTCTAGACCTACTTGCTGTAAGTAGTTGATCAATTGCTCTTTTTTCTGTGAGCTTTTTCTAAGTTCCATTCGTGCTTCTTCCAATTGTTCAACATTTTTTAACGCTTGAACATAGCGGATTATTTTGACTCTATTTCGAGTATTCACTTCGTAGCGAATATCGACTTTTTGCTGTTTTCTAAGTTGCATCAATTGCGGTAAAATATTCCGTGCTACAGCATCTTCCCAAGCAATTTCATCTAAGCCATAAAATAACTCATCTTGCATTGTTTCTTCTAATTCATCCGTTAAATATATGTATTTACTATAATCTGCACGCATTACGCTTGGCAGCATCGTTTGTAAACAGGTGATTTTAAAGGCAAATGTTTTCTCTTTCATGTAGTCAGCTAATTCCAGTAATTCCGTATTAAGGACAGGTTTTAAATCTAGAACAGATAGAATTTCTTTCCATTCAAACTTTTGCGCCGCTATTACTTCGTCAGAGACTTCATCTATCGCTAAAACAAACCCTTGTAAATGACGGTTTCCATTACCAAATGGAACTTCTACCCGCATACCAACGGTTAATTGTTGTTCTAAGTTAAAAGGAATCAAATAAGTAAACGGTTGGTCTGTCTGCATCGTCGGTACATCAACAATCACTTGCGCCGCTTTTCTCATAATTACTCCTCCATTTTTATTATTATTATTTCGTTGAAATTAAAACGAATCCTAAGTATTTGGTTATTTCTTTGCCTATTGTACTAGAGAATCTTGTTTTTGTCTTGCTCTTCTGATTTCTATTTAAAAAAATTACATAAAGCTAGTACACAGGTGCTCCTAAAAATAAAGAAAAACTGAGATAAAACTCTTCAATATTTTTAATTTTTTTGATAATTTATTAGAATGAATAGCTACAAAAAAAGGGACTTTTTCAATACTACCTCAGAAAGTAGTATCAAAAAAGTCTTCAAAAATGCCAGTTAGATTTCTATTGTCTTTTTTTTTCGTTAAAATGTCTAAAAAATTGATGATACTTAGAAAAATTTTTTGAACATCTCTGGTATCTTCTTTCAGTATTGATAAGGATATCACTTGTGGGAAAATATAGGCACCACTGTAAAAAGGAAAATCAAGTAAATTAGGTATTTGACTCCAACACTGTTTATCAACATTATTTATATGGTATAACTTCGCTATTTTTTTTAAAAGAATGTCTTTTTCTCTGTTACTTTTTACCATCTGAGGATTTTTATATAATTCCATTTGAAACTTAGTATAAACTAAATTATTCACTAATCTTTTTTTTAAATCCAGCTTGTAGTAATCTAGAATATTATCTTCTTTTAAAATTAATCTAACTATAAATAGTTCCAATAAATGAGCAGCTATCTCATCTATTTCAATAGGTACTATCACCCTTTTATCATACTTCATAGAATTAAAAAGAGCATGTCCAATTTCATGAGCTGCATAGATAAATCTTTCAATATTAGTATCAGCATTGCTTAAGAGTATTACACTGCTTTTAGAACATGGGAGTTCTACACAATATGAGCGCATATCAAAAGAATCATAAAACTGGAATCTTTCCATTGAATATAACAGTGGATATTTAATTTCTAAAAAAAATACCTCAAGCTCTTGTATAATATTATTTGAAGTATAAATCTTACCAAACTTATCATCATTAAAAATTGAAGTTTTTTCTGTCAAATAAATAGGTATGTCAAGCACCGTATTTATTGTCGGCAACAAACAAGAATTTCTCCAATTTAAATAGTCAAAGTCTTTATTCTGTGATATCAATTCATTCATTTGATCGTTCATATCATTGCATAGCTGTATTTCATTTGTACAATTCATTATAGGTAGATGTGAAATGTATGGTAACTTATTCTGTTTGAACAAAGCTTTTCTTTGTGTTTTTAAACTAATATTTACCGAAGTTGGTACTATATTCTTGTCTCTCAAAAAGTGTAAATTAGATATCTCTTCCACAACGCATTTTATCTCATAAGAATTCAATGTTTCCCCTCTCTATGCTTGCACTCTAATTTGTAAGATAATAACAATTTATAAATCTTTTGTTCAGTTTCTATATCCGGTCCAAGGACCCTATTATTGCTCATATGAATTAAAGCCGCTATCTCTTCTTTTTTCAAATTGTACAAATAGTTACTACTAATAAACGTACTTAGTTCTTTATATTTATTTTTATTAAATTGATTTGTGAAAGTAGTATATTCCTTTCCCAATTTATATACTCTATGACTTTTTATCAATAATTTTAGAATAGCAATTTCAGAATTTAAATCCTTTTCT
Organism: Enterococcus sp. 12C11_DIV0727; assembly: GCF_002148425.2. NCBI lineage: Bacteria > Bacillati > Bacillota > Bacilli > Lactobacillales > Enterococcaceae > Enterococcus > Candidatus Enterococcus lemimoniae. The sequence continues at coordinate 2,117,556 of NZ_CP147248.1, forward strand.
ACAAATGCTTTTAACCATGTATTTGTATTAATCATGGTGTCTTTAATTGTAGAATCAGGATTATATTCATAAATAGTAATCTTTGAGTCTAGATTACACAGTTTGAAAAAATTATCTATTCCCAGACAATAATACCTAAAATATTCTGGTACATACGTTTCTACAAGTATAGATACATTCTCAATTCCTAGTTTACTTAAAATAAGCGAAACTATTCCTTCGCAGTCTTTTTTTATTCTAAAACGACATTCATTTTTATTTTCTTTTATCTTATAGTTTACCCAAAAAAACTCGTCTATGAAGAAAGTTTCAATGACCATCTTTATACAATCGTATATTTCGGAGGTAGTCACGTTGTTATTGTATTGTATATTAATAGTATAAAAATCAACCTCTAGATTTGTATGCTTATTGTCAACTACAACATCAATATTTTCCTTATTAATATTGAGTGTTTCTTTTCTTTTCTTCCCATGAAAAGATGCTATACACTGATTACTATAACAATCATTATTAAAGAAAAAAGGAGAGTATTCTTGAAGATTTTCTTTAAATAAAATTTTTGAATTAGATTTCAGAGATTTATACATATATTTCAAGTCATCTTCTGACGATAAATTAAGATATGTTTCACAATCACCGCTACACATGCTCAATATGTCATTGATCAACCTTTTCTCCTTCAATAAAACTATGTTATGATAGAATTCTTCGTAATTTATGGTTGTGTTTAGTAGCATGGATAGATTCCATGTCTTACGTCTAACTATAATATTATCTAGCATTACTCTAGGATGGAAAAATAATTCTGATGTAGATAGAATATCATTAAAGTTTACTGATAAATTAGATACGCTCGAACAAATTAGAAGGACTATATATGGTGTTGGAAAAAACTTCAAGTCTATTGTAGTACCTTTAGATATATGGAGATCATTTTTATTTTCATCAATTACTACAAAATGATTCTCTCGTAAACCTATAAATATTGAATCAAAAATATTACTATTTTCTATTGTTTTTGAATTTTTTTCTGTATTTTTGAACTTCAAAAAAGCCAAAATCTCATCGTTGAAATTATTTCCTAGTAATACATCACTTTTTTCGTCATGATTAAAGATACAATGTGAATCACTTTCCGGGACAATTCCTTGACCAGTATCTATATCAATAACTACATTATCAGTGTTCATTTTGTATAGATTAAAAAAGATATCAAATCCGCGATTTTCGGCTAAATGATTTTTTTGATAGTTGCGTTTTATTAACTTTTTATCAATTATTACATCTTTACCAGATACAGTTTTTAAGATTTCAACTTGAGAGTGAATATTATTAATCAAGTCACTATTTTTATTGATAGAAGTTTTTACACTCAAAATTTTAGAAACTAATTGTTCATTTTCCATTAATGTTTTTAGGGAAATAAATTTGTCATTATAGGTATCATAGAATTCTTCAACTGCTTCATAATAATTTTCATATATTACAGCACCTAGTAAATTTCTAATAAATGATTCTGTACGTTCTAAATCTTTCTTGTTGATTATATTAGAGATATCCATAGCATCTTTGTTGGGCATACAGTGCAAAAATTTCTTCCCTGTATCTGTGCGAATAGTTCTATCAAAAACCAAAAATTCGTGTTCAATTAAGGTCTTTAAAGCTTCTTCTACCTCTGATAAATCCAAATTAACAAATTGACTCCTAAGCTTCATCTTTAGAGAATGAAACTCACATGGATTTTCTAATAACTTTACAATATATTCCACAAAAAATGATCTCAGTACCTTTTTCTTCGTATCTAATTTAGCATGAATTATATAATTATTTTGAGCATCTTCTGTTAATAACGGGTTTAATTTAATTTTTTGTGACTCATTAAACTCATCCAGTGAACAAAACTTCCAAACTTCTTTTGTACAATTTTCCTGTTCTATTGAACCAGATTTTAACGTATATTTATACTCGTTTGCTAATCCATTATACTGAGTTACCCTGTAAGAAGCTCTAGAAAACAATTTTTTTTTTTAATAATATGAGAATCAGTATTTAGGTTACAAAATAAAAATGGTAACTTTATATCTTTTTCAAATTTATTATATACATATTTTTCAATCTGATTAAAGGGCTCACATTCCATAAAATGTAATATTTTTAGAGGTAAAATAGGTGTCCTAACAATAATATCTTTTTTTGATGGCATTAACGTGTAACTTCCCTTCTAAGTTTAATATATTCTTTCCCATAACTATCTCTTTTTAAAAATCTGTAATCTACTAAATATCTTCTAATTAAAGAAAAATCTGAATAATGCTTTTTAATAATTTTGTTGATTTCCAATTCGGTATATACTGTCTCGAATTCAAACTGATTCCAAAAAAAATTGAGCACCTTTATCTTATTCTTCTCCTTTTTCGGAATTTGTTGCAGAATCCTATTTTTAAAAAATTTAACTTCGATATCATTATTTTCTGTCATAAGTATTCCCTATACTCCTTTTCTTTAAATTTATAGTCAGAATCCACACTAAAGCCATAGATAAAACAACAAATATGAGCCATGTTTGTTTGATATTTAATTTGTCAGATAGATACCCATTAATTGGTAGTAATGCACTAACTATTAATGCCTCTAATGTATAAAAAGTTGAAATAATCGAATTTCTAGAATTATTATTTTCAACAATATGATCATGAATATACGCCATAATAAGAGTATTCAAAATACCATAAATAAATACATGTATTAAAATAAAAAAAGCATTAATATAACTCAGTGAAATCAGTATCAGTATTATAGAGTCAAATACTATAAAAAAATAGATTACACTAATCGTAGATGTTTTTTCATTATTGAAGTATCTTGTTATAATTACGTTTGATAAAATAGTCACCATTCCAATTGCTACCCAAAAATAACCTGTTATTAATTGACTAATATTCTCATTTATTACCACTGACCATTGATTTGATGGACCTATATCAAGGATTGACGGAATCACAAACAAGAGCATGTAAAACCAAAAATACTTTACTTTTTTTATGTCTACTATGCTATTTCTAATAGTTCTTTTGTACATATTAGTAACTGAGGATTTTTCTGTTATATCTCGTTTTTTCCTCTCAGGTTCATGAATAAGCGTCTTAACTAACAACGACAAAGAAATAAACATAATTGCAGATATGATAAATGGTAATTTCATGTTAATTTTTGGTAGCAACTGTGCTCCAATGAATCCTGAAAGCATGCCAAAAAATGGAGATATTATATTATTTTTAGCCAAAATTGGTTGAATGGACTGTTTAGAATTATCTTTTTTTACTTCATTTGATATCCATGTCTCTGCAGATCCAGATGCTAATGCTTCTGCAATTCCAGTCAACACAGCAGAAAGTAACAAACAAGGAAAATTATTGGGAACAATTAATATCCCCAAGCCCACACCTCTCAATAAAAAACTTATTTGCATAATTTTTTTACTTCCTAATGTGTCCACCAAAACACCACCTGGCAACTCACACACTGTACATATAAGCCAAAATAAAGATAAATATATACTAATTTCTGTATACGAATAATTTTCATTTATTAGAAAAATATAGAGTATTGCAGAAAACAATTGCGTAGCAATAGCTATAAAAGAGCTGAGAATATAATATGCCTTAACTTTATCTTTCATTTTAAGTTACCTCGTTTTGACGAAGTCCGTCTAATATCATATATAATACATATGCACTAGTGTATGCATATGTATTATTATTATCAAAAAAACTGTTATATTCAACAAAATCCATTCCAATTACCTCATTAGACTCTCTTAGATAATGCTTTATAAAATAAGAAATACAAGATAAATTTATTCCTTGAGGATTTGGATAACTAACTCCTCCCATAATATTGGAATTTAATACATCAATATCAAAGCTTATATAAGTTTTCATCTTATTCTCTTTAAGATAGCCTATTAATTTCTTTATATCTGAAAAAGATATTGATTTTTTTGAGACATATTCAGCTTCTTCTTCTACCATAGGAGTGTAGTTTCCAAAATTTACTATTTCCAAAGGAAAATCTTTTTCCAACCAATTAAAAACATTCCCGTGATGAATAAAATCGCCAAAATCGCCAAAGTCACTATGGCTGTCAAACTTAAGAATTCTAATTTTTTCAATGGAATTTTCGAATAATCCTTTAATTATCGAATAAGTAATACTATGATCCCCTCCCACAAAAATAGGAAGAATTTTTGATCTCATGATACTTTTGGAAAAATATTCTAATTTTTTCAAAGACTCTCCTTTAATAAAGTTCAGCGTACCGTAATCTGACACATCTATATTAGAACATTTCGTATTAGATGCAAAAAAATTAATGTTAGGTATTTTTTGAGATTCTTTTTTCATTTTTTCAATTGATTCTATGTGCATAGGGATCTTACTACCTTCAAAATAAGGAACTGAAAAAATCCCAATTTTTCTTTTATTAGATAAAATATCTAATCTTAGATTATTGAGTTCTAAACAAAAAAAAGTATTTACTATGTGTTTTGGAAAATGATCAACATTTTCGATAGTTATAATACCACTATCAATTAATTGACATAATAGCTTTGTGTCCTCAGATAACCTACTTTTTTTCAGGGTATTGTTCATATTGTCTACAAACTGTGTAATGTCTTCTGTAAAACTTAATTCTATACCATCAATTCGTATTAATTTTCCTTCATTTTCTACAACAACATCTGAATTTATTTTATACATTTTTTGTCCTTTCTTCATTTATTTTAATTCCCAATTACTAACTTATTTTTAAGAAAACATAGGTAAGTAGTTATTGAAACCATTTTTTTTTAATAATGGAGAAATCTTTCTATTTGTATTATCAATGTCTTGTGCTTCAGGAACGATAATTCTCACTACTTTTAATGGAACATCATCTCGACTCAAATCAACTACATAAAAATTAAAATCCGAACTATTAATGAAGGCTTCTAGCGTTGACTGTTGTTGAACGAGCGTTCTTGTCTCTTTATTTTCGTTAGTAATTTCCATTATGTTACGTTCGTTGTTGTTCAAGAATGTATAGAAATACTTCTCATTGCCATCCCCCCATTCTTTATATACTAGATACTCACTATCACTCAATTTATCTTCTTTGTTTAATATTATTTGCGACGTTCTCATTTGTAAGGATTCACAAATAGCACGATATATCGCAGTATCTAAGTTGAAAGAGGCCCCCGAACCATGTGAGCATTTTGGAAACTGATTTTTTCTTGACTCTAACACACAATGAACTGTATAAAGACCATGTTCTGCATTCAATAAGGTTAGGTGAAGTTTGAAATCTTTTACCATATTTTGAGCCCAACTAATATCTTTAAAAAAACTCGCATAATCAATATTCAAATCAATTATTTCTCCTTTAATATCTGAGGTTTTATGAGAAATAGAATAGTTATGTCTTTCAAAAACCTCGCAAACTCCCTGTAAAATTGCATCTTCTACAGTAATCCCACTGGCTAACCCTGTTGTACTTTGGCTAGTAAAGTGTAATTCCGTATCAGCGTTGTAAGGGAAAAAAACAACATTAGCTGGGATGAGTATTTCTTTTTTCGTCCTTAAATCTACTCCTTCAACCCATTCGTAACTTTTTTCATCTTTGTACTCGAGTTCTTCAAAAGGGAACAGCACATTTGGATTTAAATATTTAGCTTCTGCACGATTCAACTCTTTCACATTTTTAAATAGAATATTTTCATAACCAAACTGCCTTGCGCAGTATCGCTCAATTGCTTCGCCTACTGCACTCATTTTGGCTTGCTGTTCAGTCAATCCTTTACCACCATGATACCGATAGTTCGTTTCGTTTCGTTGACAAGCCGAAACAGCTCCAAATACGGGATAAGAAATAGGATCTATTCCGATTAAATTTTGTATTTCTTTGACTGGAGAACAGCGACCAATATAATCGTCAAAATTTTTAACAGAATATTTTCTAAATCCTGTATTTTGATATAATTCCATCGGTTTCTCTAACTGTCGTTTAACGAAATTTTGTGTCACACAATTAGGATAGCACTGAATAAATGTAATATACGATGAATTTTTCCCTTTTTCGTATAAAACTATGGTATTACTTTGTATATGACTATAAATTTTTTTCACATTTTTCTTTGTTAGATTAGTAGTAAAACAAAACTTTGCGTTAAACAACTCTGGACAAAATGAAGATATTTCATCTTCAATCCCTTCAATATACCTCTGAATGAAACACTTTAAACAAATGTTTGTCCCCTTGTTTAGCAATAAATAACAATCAAAAAATTCTAATATAGTAACTTTATCTAGCTTACGGTTCTCGTAAAAAGATTCAAAATTTGACAAATCTCTAATAATAAAAATATCCATATCAACATCGTGATTCAATATAGAAACACATTCATTTTCCTTTTTGGAATTAAATAAAGGAAAATTAGCCAAATATCCTTCGTCATTAGAGTCCAGTTTCGTTCCTACATCTTCAAAGTAATAAAAGCTTTTTTTCTTTTTATACATAGCCACACTATTAAAAATTATTAAAAAATCGTCCATAAAAATGTATATTCGTCAACAAAATTCGTATTGAATAAAAATAATGCACTTGAAATAATTAAAAAAATTTTTCAAGCGCATTACTCCAAATAGGGTAGAAAAATTAAAGACCTAATTATCTCAAATAAATTTTTAAGTTCTTGTATATGATGCTTTTGATTGAGATGCAACAGGTTTGTTTCCTTTAATTTCCTTAACTTCAACTAATTTCATCAACTTCTCCTCTCATCTTGAATATTTTTGGTTAAAATTGGATGTGGAATTAATTAATTTAAAAAGAAAATTAAATTAAATCCCACTCACCAATATAAACTAATTATATCTTAATATAAATTAAAATCAACCTTTTTTTAAAAAATGCTAACGTACAAAATTATATTATTCAGTTTGCTTATATTCACTAATTTTACAAAGAAGCAAGAATATTCTTAAATATTGATTGAATACTACCAAATAGAATTTTTTACATTGTTCTTGATAGAATCTAACTATTAACCACCTATATTCACAAAGCGATCAGAGAGTGATTAATTAAGATATTTTCACATTAATTGCAATGTTACTAACTCACCTGATAAAGTTAGCGATAGAAAAGACACCTTGATATTCTTTATAATTAAGTCAACGAAAACCAATCATAAAGGAAAAAAGTGTCTTTCCCATTTTTTTGCAAAAAAAAATGCCCGTGATTTCTCACCAACATCATAAAGAATAAAATCATAGGAACTCCTAGAAAAAATCTTCTAGGAGTCCTGACAAACGATTTTATTCTTTGATTTTTTTACCAACATTTATTGACAAAGAGCCGAAGTTTTTACCTCAGTCTCCATCGTTTTATAAACTTTTTTCTTCGCGGATGCGATTTTCAAGTTCTTTTTGTTCTTGTTCGTGTCTCATTTTTTGTTCTTCTTTTGCCATACGCATTCTTTCACGTTTTTCTTCTGGACGAGGATCATTGATTACTGTTGCAGCATCGATTTCTTCTAATGCTTGACCTACGCTTTTTACAGATTCAAAACTTTCTAGTGTTGGTTGTGCACCTTCGTCTAATTCGTGAGCGCGTTTACTTGCTAAGATCACAAGTGAATATTTTGATGGTACTTCTTTTAATAATGAGTCAATAGATGGTTTTAGCATCATAAGGCTACATCTCCTTCAACATTTTAATATAGTTGCCAATTACTCGATCAACGCGAAAATGTTCACTCGCGATAATTTCTTTGATTCGTTTTACAGCTAATGGAACTTCATCGTTCACAACCGCATAATCATATAATGCCATCATTTCGATTTCTGCGCGAGCCACACGCATTCGTTCTTCAATCACTTCATGATCATCCGTACCACGACCAACGATCCGTGATTTAAGCTCAGCTAAATCTGGTGGAGTTAGAAAAATAAAGACCCCATCCGGCACTTGTTCTTTTACTTGCTCAGCACCTTGGACTTCGATTTCTAAAAAGACATCTTTTCCTTCATCAAGCGTTTTGTTGACATAAGAAAGCGGCGTTCCGTAGTAATTCCCTACATACTGTGCGTATTCTAGCATCTCGCCAGCTTCGATCATTGCTTCAAATTCTTCTTTTGTGCGGAAGTAATAATCTACCCCTTCTACTTCCCCTTCCCGCATTTTACGGGTAGTCATAGAAATCGAATACTGAAAATCGTTTTCTTCACTATCAAAAATTGCTTTGCGTACCGTTCCTTTACCAACTCCAGAAGGACCCGATAGTACAATTAATAACCCACGCTCTGACATGATGACTTCCTTTCATTAAAAGCTGAACAGGCTCATTCAGTCTCAACTGGAAAATAGAAAAATATGAGGTTGGCGCTTTTTGCCACAATCAGATTTTATCTTTTTCCCAAGAGACTAGCCTGTAAAGCTAGATAAGTTAAAAGCTGAATGAACCTGGTTAGTTCTGACTGAAAAATAGGGAAAGATGATCGTACCAGTTTTTGGCACTAACAGCTTTCATCTTTTTTCCGAAGAATTGGTTCATAAAGCTAAACAATTTTAAAAATAAGCTACCAATGTAGCTAAATATCAATAAAGTATTAGTTCTATAATGCACTTTTTTTCAGTAATTTTCAAGGCTTTACCCATAAATTTTTAGAAAAAAGCGAATATCCATTTAATTCTAACTTTTAGCAATCTAATCTCATGTTTATTCAGTGAATGATTCATTCAACTTTGAAATATGGTTTGAGCAATTCTTTTAAGGAAAATTTCTAAAAAGAGTATACAGCACCCCGGTTTTTCAAGTAGAATAAAGTTATTACTTATTTTCACAAAGAAAGAACTAACCTAGTTAATTATGTGAAAGAATTAAAAAAACGAAGGGATTTAACTCTATGTTCACACGAATAACACTTTTGAAAACAATCAGCAGCTTGCTACTGATTGCTTGTATTTTACTTGGAAGTTTTGCTCAAACAAGTTATGCACAAGAGGATTTAATGGAATTTGCAGAAAAAACAGGCTTTCCCGTTAAAGAAGCCTACCGTCCAAAAGCCTCGATTGTGATTGATGCTGATTCCGGCCAGATTTTGTGGGAAGAGCAGCCAGATTTAGCTTGGAGTCCTGCCAGTATCGCCAAAGTCATGACAATGTATTTAGCATTTGAAGCGATGGAGCAAGGAAAATTTGATTTAGACACGACGATCACAGCGACTGAAACAGATGTCAAAATCTCACAGATCTATGCATTAAGCAATAACAAAATCGCCTTAGGTGTTCATTATCCTGTTCGTGATATCTTTTCTATGGTTGCAGTTCCTTCATCAAATGTTGCCACGCTGATGTTGGCAAATCTTGTTTCTGGTAATGATGGCGCCAGCTTTATTCGTAAAATGAACGATAAAGCGGCAGAATTAGGCATGAACAATACTACTTACTTTAATTGTAGCGGTGCACAAATCGGTTCTTTTGAAGGCTTATATCAAGCCGAAGGTATCGACCCTAATGGCGAAAACAAATCAACTGCTAGAGATTTAGCTATTTTAACTTACAACCTACTAAAAAAATATCCAGATGTTTTACAATTTACTAGTAAACCTGTTGTTAAAACGATGGAAAATACCCCCTATGAAGAAACGTTTGAAACCTACAATTATTCCTTACCTGGTGCGAAATATGGTTATAACGGCGTAGATGGCTTAAAAACCGGATCCAGCCCGCTTGGCGGTTTCAATTATATTGCGACAGCCAAAAAAGGGGATCTCCGACTAATCGAAGTTATTTTAGGCGTAGGTTCTTGGTCCGATCAAGAAGGCGAATACGAGCGTCATCTAGCTGGAAATGCGATCTTAGACCATGCCTTTTCTACGTATGAATATAAAAAATTACTTTCTAAAGGATCAAACAAGATCGAGCAAAAAGAGATCAATCTTGAGCAGGATCTCTATGGCTTTGTCAAAAAGAACAGTGAGCCTAGCTTCACTCTAGCAGATGGTCAACTTTCTTTGAAAAGTGAACTCGGTCAAGTTTCACCGAATATTCCTGCTAAAAGTGTCAGCTATCAAGATTCTGAGACACAAACAGGTAATAACAATTCAGATAAAACAAACGCCAAAAAAACTAGTCAATCAGCAAAAACACCAAAAAAAGAGCATAATTATTTAATCAGTAGTCTTCTAGTAGGTCTAGGTCTACTATTCCTGATTTGTTCAAGACTATTTAGAAAACGAATTGCTGGAGTTAAACGTGGTAGTCGCACAATAGCCACACCTACAACTCGTTTATTCTTTACATTAGGCGCTCTATTAGTGCTTTCAGCAGTTGGCGCATTTCTATTTTTATAAAAAACAAAGAGAGCGGGACAAAGCTAAAGATCAGCTTTGTTTCGCTCTCTAAATCCGAATAAACGGCGATAAAAAAGCAGCTCCTTCGGAAATAAGCTGAAATTCACAAAAATTTGAAGAGCAATTTTCGTGAATTCCTTCTTATTTCTCAGAGCTAAACACTTTTATCTCGGCCTCTTTAAACTATCTTTTAAAAGCCCATATTCGATAAAGTATTCACAACACCCATGATTTCATCATGGCGTTTGATTTTTTTATCCACAGGACCATCTACCTCTTGAACGTCCACTCGGACAACAAAACGACGGTTCAATGTTACAAAGGCCTCTTCATTCACTCGAATATTAAAAACCTCGTTTGTAAATGACACACAAGCATCTTCCCACACTTTAAATGGATCTTTATCAGAAATAATCTCTCTTTTTACTACTGATTTCCCACTTAGTTCATGGAACGTTACATCATAATATTTTGACATAAATAGTCACCTCTTTACTTTCTTCTCTTTCATTATAACGTTAAAAAATAGAATCACAAACGATTTCCCATTATTCGACGTTTTGGATTTGCTCACGGATTTTTTCTAGGATCGTTTTCATTTGAACCACAATATTTTTGATTTCAATTGGGCTAGATTTAGATCCAATCGTATTAACTTCACGGTTCATCTCCTGCATCAGAAAATCTAATTCTCGGCCAACAGGTTCTGATTGGCACAATAATTCTTGTAGTTTGTCCACATGTATCGCTAAACGATCTAATTCTTCATGAATATCGCCTTTTTCCAGCAAAATCGCAAGTTCTGTCAGTAGACGAGCTTCGTCTACTTGTTCACCTAACCAAGCATTTAGTTTTGCTTCAAATTTTTCACGGTAATCCTTTTCATAGATTTTCACAAATCCGGCTAATTCATGAACCAAATCGATGAACTCTTGACTATATCCAGTCAAAACTTGCTGGATTTTTTGACCTTCCTGCAGACGGCTGGCATCAATGCGTTCAACCGCATTTCTAACAGAATCTAAAACGAGGTCGCCAAAGGTTTCATCAGATTCTTGTTTCTCAGTCACTTCAACATAATCTGAATTATTCAGTAGTTGGTTGATATTTTGCCCAGGATTAAATTCTGATTGAGGATAATTAGCTGTCAGCTCTTGCTTAATCTCACCCAATAATTGATGGATCAGCTCCCAATGTACTTGCACTTCCTTGTTGCCACTGCCCGTTTGCTTGATATTGATGTAGGCTTCGATCCGACCACGTTGTAGCGTTTCTTTCATCAATTGACGGATAGCCATTTCATACGGATTGACTTCTTTAGGCATTCGTAATTGGATATCTAAAAAGCGCTGATTGACACTTTTGATCTCGACATCGATTTGATACGTGTCATTTAAAAATGTTTCTTTTCCAAAACCAGTCATACTTTTCATTGACAGGGTGTCCTCTCTACATTGATTTTATTGCTTTAGATAATATCTCAAATTCTTCGTTTGTTAAGGTGATCCCTTTGCCCATCTTTTCATGATCGGCCGACCAGTCTCTTAAATCAAATTTTGGCGGACGCCCATTCCAACTAACTAAATTAAATTCTTTACGCCACCCTTGAGTATTTTCCGATAAAACTGCGATTTCTTCTACGATTTCATATGAAAAATCTTGTGCCATTATTGATCCACTCCTTGTAATATAAATTCTTTCATTAAAATTTGTAGCGCCTGAGCTGGTAATTTATCCAGTAAAAAAGCGATACGTTGCGGTTTCTCTTTTTCATCTGAATCCAGTAAATTGTTCATTAATGCTAACTGTTGTTTATCAGAAAGTAAAAAGTAATCTTCATAGTATTTCTTCAACCATTCTTGAACAGAAATCATCCCAATGTTCTCTACTAAATTCGTTTTGACATGGTTACTTTGTTGTAAAAGCGCCACTAATTCTTGCATCGTATACAGTCTAGAAGCTGAAATTTCCTGAGTCTTTGCTAACAGCTCAACTAAAACCATCCCGACATTTTCGGTATACACCCTGTCTCTATATATTCTACGCAATTTTTTACAGATTTTATTTTTCTGCTCTGCCGTATGCCATAGTTCAATTTGATACGTCTGTTTAACAAAGGTAAAAAATGCTTGTTGAAATACCTCTAAACTACTGATTGTCTCATCAAATGTATACCAATAGCCAAGATATTTTCGCCCGATGACTTTCATTGTTTCTAAATAGCCTAATTGAATATTTTTTGTTGAACGAGCACCATCAAATAATAGTACAGCTCCCATACTCCATGGTGTCTGTAGCGTCAAACAACTAGTTGTTGCTGGTATTTTTACTGGTTTGGTGATGCCTGGCCCTTTCACATCCACAATAATGCACTCAGTTGCATCACTACGCAACGCAATGTCTACGGGAATATTATTACGATAGCCGCCGTCCACATAGTATTTGTCAGCAATTTTCGTTGCCGCCATAGCTGGAAAAAAGGAAGCCGATGCCAATAACCAATTTTGCCATTGATCACTCGGACAGGTATTGAAATGAATATTTTTTTCCATCATATTGGGCAGCTCTGTTGTGACCAAATAAAAATCAGCTGTGACCTGCTGCATTTTTTCTTGTGAAAAAGTGTCGTGGATCAGTTTTTGCAATGGCTCTGTTGAAACACCATTTGATTGGATCGCATTCACAGTAAATGAGCCAATTTGACTCATCATTCCTCCTAATGTATCACCAGATGTTGTTGATACTGGGAAAGATAGAATTTTTTGTGTATCAATCTTCTCCCACATATCTTTAGCTGCCTCAAAATCATCTTGTAGAACCAGCGCGCCATTCAGTGCACCAACTGACGTCCCTGTGATGATCTTGATTGGAATAGCTAATTCTTTCAATGCTTGCCAAACACCGATTTGATAGGCACCTCTAGCACCTCCACCGCCTAAAACTAAGGCCGTTCGATAGGAAAAACATTTACTAGCTACTTTATTTTCTGTCACCGTATACCCGTATTTTATAAACACTTCTTGTAAATATAGGGGCAATGATTGTGGAAAAACAAATGTGCTGTTCAGCTGAAAAGTCTGCTTAAAAAATAGATCTATCGCTAAAAAAACTGATCTCCAACTGATTTTTCCGGTTTCTAAAATCAACAGATTCGTTATTTTTCCTATTTCAACTGTTAAAAATAAATAAGGATTCTTACCTTTATAGATCACATAAGCTGTACTTTCATTGTCACGTACTTTTTTTCTAAAAACTTGCCTTGCTAATGTATGTGTCTCATAAAAAGGGAATAATTGGATACTATTAGATACTTGTTTAGAAAAATCCGACCACTCTGAAGCAATCATTTCTTCACTTCTCATTACAAACACCTCCATCTGTTCAAGTATACCAAAATTTCTCGAAAATTACTTTTTATTAAAAATATACAAAAAGCGTACCTTTTTATTCGCTTTTCACGTAAAATAGATGTGGTATACTTTTTATAGAATTACATAGAAATCAGCTATGATAGATTGATCGATAATAATAAACCCTCGTTTAAAACAAAATCAAACAATTACAACGATCAAATCTTAACAAACCTAGAAAATCCCACTAGAGTTTTCTAACAAAATCTCTATTTTCTGACAAAAAGTACTAAAATCTGTTAGAATACACTGACTACCTTTCAGAAAATATAAAAGTAGTTATAGAAAATAAATTGGATATACTCATCTCCAAAACGTTATATCCAATAAAGCCAACCAAAATAAAATCTATTGTCTTGAATTAAGGATGGCTATCCTGTTTTCCGACCAAATAAGGAATAATTCAAGGTTACATGGTTAACGTTTATTGAAAAAACCTACACAGTGAGATTAATGATAAAGGATGTTTATATGAAAACCAGAACTATTTTACTGAAAATCTGCTCGTTCTTATTAGTCATGGGCTACTTTTCAGGTATTTTAACTGCAACCGGCGCTTATGCTGCAGAAGATATTCTAACAATCACCCAAAATGCCGGCTATCAAACAAATGAATTTTATAAGCCAAAAGCTTCGATCGTCATTGAAGCTCAAACTGGTCAAGTTCTTTGGGAAGACAATCCTGATTTAAAATGGAACCCGGCTAGTATCGCTAAACTGATGTCTGTCTACCTTGTTTTTGAAGCACTTGAGCAAGGTAAATTTACGTTAGATACAACGGTCAAAGCAACAGATAACGACCAAGCGATTTCACAGATTTATGAGTTAAGTAACAATTCAATCGTTTCAGGTGTCGACTATCCCGTTCGTGACCTACTCTACGCGACACTTGTCCAGTCATCAAATGTTGCCACCGTCATGCTAGCGAACCTTGTAACTGCTCATGATGAATCCAAGTTTATTCATATGATGAATGACAAAGCTAAAGAACTTGGCATGACCAACTCAACCTTTTATAATTGTAGCGGAGCTGAAACGGGTGCTTTTAACGGCTATTATAAACCAGAAGGAATCGACCAAAATGCAGACAACGTAACCACTGCTCGTGATTTAGCTATTTTATCTTATCATTTATTGAAAAACTATCCGGATACCGTGAAGTATACAAGTCCCGTCCAGATCACGATCATGGAAAATACGCCTTATGCTGAAGTCCTAGAAAATCATAATTATTCCTTGCCTGGTCTTGCTTATGGTTATGAAGGTGCCGATGGCTTAAAAACTGGTTCAAGCCCAACTGGCGGCTTCAACTATGCTGCTACTGCCAAACGCGAAGATACACGCTTGATTGAAATTGTCTTAGGTGTTGGCGATTGGGAAGACCAAGAAGGCGAACTTCAGCGCCACGCATTTGGTAATGCTATTTTTGATCGTGCTTTTGCTACTTATGAATACAAACAACTACTTGCTACAGGAAATCATACGATCAACAAAGAAGAAGTGATCTTGGATCAAGACTTTTATGGCGTTATTCAAAAAAATACCGAACCTGTCTTCACATTATCAACTGACAAACTAACGATGGACAATGGACTTGCCCAAGTTTCTCCAACCATCAAAGTGCCAAGTGTTTCATTTAAATATGCAAAAAAATTGAGAGCTCTACAAAACGGGACTTTCCTTCAAAATACTAAGAAAAAGAACGGTTTATCGACCTTTTTCGTTAATGGCTTACTGATTATCTTAGGTCTTTTAGTCATAGCCTTATCCAAACTATTTAAAAAAGAAACCACTGGAACGACCAAATTCAGCCCTATTTTGGCTCTAGGTGTCTTACTGATTCTCGCAGGAATTGCTTTAAGCATCTATACAATCGTCATCGGTCCATGGTTTTAATTGAATAACAAAGATAAACAGCCCCTGCTCGTAGGCGGCTGTTTTTTTGGCTCCCCCCGTTCAACTTTTTGTGGTTAACTCTTTGAGTAACCAGTGCTTGATTTGACTTCCAGATAAAGTAAGGTCTTATCAAAAATTGTTACTCTTGAAACAACATTAGCTGAGACTTTGAACGAAGAATATTAGTTAGAACTAGACCTTTAAGTGATAAATGCATAAAAAGCATATTTTTATGAAGTTCACACAAATTTGGGTAAGAAAATTTAGTATTAGTCTTTAGTATTTGGGGTAATTATTTATTTTTCTTTAGTTGTTTGATTTCTTTTTCGATTTGATCGATTTGTTTGCCTAAAGCCTTTTGTTCATTTTTATCGCGAGATACTTTTTTCTTGTTAATCAATTCTTGTTTTTCTTGGATCAATGCAGCGATTTTTGATGCTGTATCTTCACCTGGAGTTGATGGTGTTGTTGTGTTACCAGTTGAACCACCTGTTGATCCACCTTTTTTCAATGCTTGGATTTCGCGTTCGATTTCACCGATACGAATGCCTAAAGCTTTTTGTTCTTGTGGATTACGTCTAACTTTTTTCTTGTTGATCACTTCTTGTTTTTCTTGGATCAATGCGTTGATTTTTGCAGTGTTATCTACAAGTTGAGCTGAGTTAGCATGTACTTGCGTAGCGGTTACTAAAAATCCTGTTCCTCCGATTGATAAAGCTAAACCAGCAACTACTGCACCTTTTACAAATTTGTTCATTATAAATTCCTCCAATTTATTTTTTGTTCGAATACTACTGTTTATATAATAATAGTTCCGATACACAAATTATACCCACAGTTCTCTATAAAGTAAACTATTATTTTATAAATAGTAGAATCAAAATTTTATACACCTGTCGAAATTTATGAAAAAGAGTGATTTATCAAGGGATACAGCTGCTTATTTTCTCAAAAATAATTTATAGAAAATAAAAAAATCTAACTTTTTTACTCATAAGTGAGTAGAAAAGTTAGATTTTTTCTCTAAATTTTGTCTAATTACTCTTTACATTGATCCTTTAAATACATCAGCATTTTTCACAAAATAGTCAACACCTGAATAAATTGTGAACAGTAAGCAAATATAAAGCATAATTTGATCTACAGGAAAACCAATAGCTGCAAACGGAATATTGTTGATAAATAATAAAATGATCGCAACCATTTGTGTTGCCGTTTTGACTTTACCTGGCCAAGCTGCGGCCATTACTTCGCCGCCTTCAACTAATAGTAAACGCAACCCAGTAACAGCAAGCTCTCTACATACAATGATTGCTACTACCCAAGTTGGCACTTTTTGTTGCCCTACTAAAACGATAAATGCTGTCATTACCAACATTTTATCTGCTAATGGATCTGCAAATTTACCGAAGTTTGTCACTAGCCCTCGTGCACGTGCGATTTTTCCATCTAACCAGTCAGTAAAACTTGCAACTGCGAAAATAATTGCGCCAACTAGTTGAGTGACTGCTAGTGATGTCCCTGCTATGGTTAGTGTGCCCCAGTCCATTGGAATGCTAACGACAGCAATAAAAATCGGGATCATGAATATTCTAATAACGGTTAATTTATTTGGTAAGTTCAATGCCTGTTGCCCCTCTCTTTTCCTACTCATTTTACGTTATCTCATAGAAGGTGTCACGAAAAAAGATTTTTTTGCACCTAAATGATGTTTAAGTAAATGAAAGAAACTCTCAATAAATAAGTGAGAAAAACACAGGGAACGACCATTCATTGTTCATCACCTATTTTTCTCACTCATCTCTATCTATAAACGTAGTTTTATTGTGGTTGTTGAGACTGTGTTGATTGTTCTGATTGTGCATATGCAAGAGCCATATTGATATTTCTTAACCCAATTCCTGTATTGTTAGGATTAAACTCCGCTTTTTGACCGTCTAATTTGAATTCCATGTACTCAGAAGCACCTAAACTAACAACAACTTGCGCAGTTCCTGCTGGAATTTCAACAGATTTAGGTTGTCCAGGCTGAATCGTTTCTTGATAAAAATAGCCGTTGTCATTATTAGCAGCTGTTGCAATATAAACACCCACCCAACAAGGTCCCGTCACAGCATTAAATTCAAGCTTAGCAGGAGAAGCTAAATTAGTCGCGTTCATATTCACCGTTGGACCAGACTCACTAACAAAACTGACTTCTGCAGGTGCTTTCGGTTCTGATGAAGAACTTGAGCTTGAAGACTCCGTTGTACTTGATGCAGGAGCTTGGCTTGACGCAGAACTCGATGTTGACTCAGATTCTCTAATGATTTCAGAAGCTGGCGGCTGAATCATCGGGCTTGTTTGCCGATCTTGCCATGTAATATAAAAAACAACAATTGCAATTGCTAATCCAATCAAAGAAAAAATAATCGCAGGCAAACTACGCATAAAACGTTTCGTTTGGTTGTTTTCATCATACACTTGGGTTCTTGATTCATCCAAGGTTTGATATTGGATTGCTGTCTCTATGTCTTCTGGTTCTTCTATTCCATCATAAATCTCTACTAACTCGTTGCCGTCTAATCCAACTGCACTTGCATATTGACGAATAAACGCACGTACATAAAATGTTCCTGGCATAGAATCAAAATCATTCTCTTCGATGGCTATCAAATAGCGCTTTTGTGTTTTAGTAATTTGCTGCAGTTCGTCTAATGACATATTGCGTTGCAGTCGTGCATCTCTTAATTTTTTTCCTATATTTACGCTGGCCACTCGTCCATCTTCTCCAGTCTTTCTAATTTATAAGTTTAGCTTGATTGAATCAAGCTGTTATTGCAGTAATCATGTTTCTCTCTTAATCTAGTATTCTCTAGCTATCATTAGTTTATGTAAAACCTTTGAGTAAAAAATAACCGATCTTCTAATAGGCAATTACTCAAAATACTGGAAGATTTACTTTACTTAACTCATCTAAGCATACCATAAAAAATTCCCAATGAGGATAACATTTTTGAAAGTTTGTCATTAAATATCGGACTTTTTTTGATTCTGATAATAGTAGCTTGAGCAAGTCTTGAATACTTAGCTAAAACTTAGCAGCAATCGCTCAACTACTTGCTCTCACATACTATTCAATCTACTTTTTAGGATACATATAAAAGCGGCTTAACCCAGCTTGATTGATCAAGGTTTGTGCCAAATTTTTCACATCAGATAATTGGACACTTTCAATCACTTCAGGTGTGTCAAACAAAGTTGTTTCTCCATAGAGCGATTGTGAAAATTGATTTGCGATATATTCTAGTGAATTTAACGATTGGAAATATTTTCCAATCATCTTTTTCTTCAATAATGACAAGTTTTCTTCGGTTACTTCCAAACTCTCATTGGCTGTCAATAAAATCTCTTCGATCCGTTCAGCTAACACTTCTGGTTGATCGCTATCGCCACCAAAATCCGCAAAGTGGAAACTACGGTCCAAATTAAATTCATAGCCGAAACTATCATCCAATAAACCTTCGTTATATAAATTTAAGTAATTTTGTGACGTATTGCCAAATAACAATTGGAACAATAAATTAGCGGTTATTTTATATTTAAGTAATTCTTTTCCATCTGTTGGAACTTCGTCCAAGCCTTTTAAGCCTACAATGACTTTAGAACGGCTTATGGCCATTTCCAAAGAGCTTTCTTTAATGATATCTGCAGCTGTTTCTTTAGGAAAATGACGTTTGATCGGTTCAGCTTTCGTAAAGGTTTTAGCCGCTTGATTATCACGAATAAAGGTCATCATAGCTTCCGGATCCATCTTGCCGACAACAAATAAAGTCATGTTGCTAGGATGGTAAAAGGTATTGTAGCAAGTATACAAATCTTCTGCAGTGATTTCACCAATACTTTCCACCGTTCCTGCAATATCAATATGCAACGGATGTTTGGGATATAAATTGCCTAGTGTCCCAAAAAATAAGCGCCAGTTAGAATCATCTAAATACATTTGGATTTCTTGTCCGATGATTCCTTTTTCTTTATCTACTGTTTCTTTTGTAAAGTAAGGTTCTTGAACAAAATTAATCAAGGTTTCCAAATTTTTTTCTACTTGGTCAGTCGTTGAAAAGAGATAGCTCGTTTTAGTAAAACTTGTAAATGCGTTCGCCGAAGCTCCTTGGCGACCAAATTGTTGAAAAACATCACCATCTTCTTTTTCAAACATTTTATGTTCTAAAAAATGAGCAATCCCATCTGGGACTTTCACAAAATCTTTTGCACCAATCGGCACAAATTCATTGTCGATCGAACCATAATTAGTCGTAAACAAGCCATACGTTTTGTTGTATTCTGCTTTAGGCAACAAATAAACAGTTAAGCCGTTTTCTAGGACTTCTGTATATAGGACTTCGTTGATTTGCGGATATTCTTTTTTATGCATCGGCTTTTTCTCCTTCCAAAAAGAAAATGGCTTGTAGTTGCACTAACTTGGCAACTCGCTGAACATCAGCTAATGTGACAGCTTCCATCCGGCGGATCCATTCATCATCTTTTAAACGAAGGTGCGGAATCAAATCGTTCAAATATTCATTCTCTAAAACAGCTCCCGCATTATCTAAAGACAGTAAATATTGATTTTTCAGCATAGCTTTCGTTTGTTCAATCTCTAAATCTGTCACGTTTCCTTGTCGGATATTTTCTAGTTCTACAGAAATCAAGCGTAAAACTTGGTTACGATTTTTGCCATCAATACCTGTTTGAACACTTAAAAACCCTCGGAAAGTGTCAATACTGCTTGATGCATAATAAGCTAAATTTTCTTTTTCACGGACATTCATAAATAATTTAGAATGAGGAAATCCGCCAAATACACCATTGAAAATCTGCAAGGCAAAATAGTTCTCGTCTCCATAATATACGTCGGTATGATAGCCTAAGTTTAATTTGGACTGCGCTAACGTTTCTTGTTCTGAACGTTCTTCGATCACATTTCGTGATGGCTGCGTATAGAAAATATCTGCAATACCAGAAGCACGGTCCTCAAATGGTAACTTGCTGAATAGTGCTGTAACTTGTGCTTCATCCACATCACCAAGAACAAAAATATCTACTTGATCTTCTTGTAGCATTTGTTGATGATAAGCAGCAATCGTTTCAGCCGTTTCAGCTTCTAAATCAGCAATAATTCCAAAACTCGGGACTTTTTGATCTTCAGAACGACCAAAATATAGATTTTGTAAGGCTAATGAAGAATAGACTTGCTTATCCTCTGAAATGCTTTCATAATAAGCTTTTAAATTTTCTTTCTCCCGTTGAAACGTTTCAGCTTCAAACTTCCCATCAATAATGTTAGGGTAAAATAAAATTTCTTTCACAAAGTCAGCAGCGTCTGCTAAAACATGACTGTTGTCTAAATACTTATCATTGACCAAGTTCATTGAAAGGTTTAACCAGTGTAAATTGCCTTTTTTGTTGACATTGATCCCAAAGCTAGCTCCGTACAATTCAGCTAATTTTTCACTAAGCTTCACTTGATCTGGGTAATTTAAGCTATTTGTTTCCAGTAAACTGGACAAAAGCGTCCGTTTCGTAATCGTTTCTTTATTCAAACGCGTATTAAAACGAACCAAAATACGTACCGTTTTATATTTTTCTGTTGGAACAACATGTAAGTTGACTCCTTGTGCTAATGTGATCGGCATCTTGTCAGCTCCTCTTTGCTCTTCATCATAATAAAGCCTGATATAAAATACAATCATCCGGCCATTTTTAAATGTTTTTTTAAGGTTTTCTACATCCATTTAATTATAGCACAGCTCAACTGTCTTTCCTTGTGGTAAGAGTCTTTCATTTCAATTTTTTTTACTTTTTCTGTATACTGGATTTGAGAAAGGGAGGTTAGACTTATGATCAAAGAATTTAAAGAATTTATTATGCGTGGAAATGTGCTTGATTTAGCAGTTGGGGTTGTGATTGGTTCTGCTTTTACAGCGATCGTGACACAAATCGTTAATGGTTTGATTACACCACTCGTTAGCTTAGTCTTCGTATTGACTACTGGAGAAAAAAGCGCAGATGATGCACTCGGTGCATTAGTTTTTCATGTGAAAGGCGTAGCGTTCAACATTGGCGATGTCATTAGTGCACTTATTACATTTTTAATTACCGCTTTTGTTTTGTTCCTGATTGTCAAAGCTGTTAACAAAATGAAGAAAACACCAGAAGCTGCAGAAGAGGAAGTTAGTGGTCCTACAACAGATGACTTATTAGAACAAATCCGTGATTTGTTAGCGGCGCAAAATACTGCGAAAGCAACTGGTGTCATGAAAGAAACTACTGAAAACACTAAAGAGTAACATTGATCAACACAAACAAACTTAACTCTTCCTATAAATGCTTTCGCATTGTTAGGAAGAGTTTTTTTGATATGAAATAACGAAAAGATCGGATTATCTTGCTTTGAAACGTATCCCCTTACGTAGTCATTATTGTATACCAAATTTATACATTACAATTAGGAGAGAAAATGGTACGGGGGAAAGTTGGGCTAAAGATAGTTATCCTATCTACGTATTGATTTTTGTTTTTTTCGTTGGAGAAGTAATTTTGAAAAGTAGCTACCCACGTGTGGGAACTCTTATTTTTAATTGCGCTATCGGTTTTGCACTCCTAAAAGGCGGCTGGCAATTGAACTTAAAGGTAAGTTGGCTCGCTCGAGTTGTATTTTTATTAGGTGTACTTTGGCTTGGATATTTATTTCTACATTATGTAACTGCGTTTAATGACCCACAGTTTTAGTTGCTATTTTAATAAAAAAAGTTGATCTTCAATTTCATGAAGATCAACTTTTTTTATTTAGCTTCTCCTCATTTCTACATGAGGAATATCATCTTCTAGGTATACTTCAGAAACCTCTTCAAACCCAAAAGCACCATAAAAATCTGTAAGATGCGCTTGAGCCCCAATGATTATTGGTCGCTCTGGATAATTATCTTTTATTACTTTTAATGTTTCTTCTAGAAGCTTATTCCCTAATTTTTTCCCACGATAAACTGGATTGATCAATACTCTGCCAAAGGTCACTGTATCACCTTTATCTATGATCCGGGTATAACCAACAATTTCTGATCCTTCTTGTAGCCAAGTATGCCATGCTTGTTCATCCGCATCATCCACCTCTTGATAAGGACAATTTTGTTCAACTACAAAAACAGCAATTCTCAGTTTCACTATTTCAAAAAATTCTTTCGTTGTTAGTTCTGTAAACTTTTTCGCGTGATAATCCATCCTGAACCCTCCCTAATTAAACAAATAATTGAATTCCATTCCATAAATTTAATAACAATACTAGCAGAATCACTACTTGGTAAACTTGCGTTACACGTTCAGATGAAATTTTCCCACTGATCAATGCTCCCACAAAACCACCCACAATAGCCGCAGGTATCACATACAACAAAATTGATAGATCAAAGCGTTCAAAACCAGTAACTTGCGCGATCGTTACTAATTTTGCTGCCTGTGAAAAGAAAATCGTTACGATCGAATAAACAGTGGCTTCTTTGATTGGGATGCCAAAACACAGCATCAATAAAGCCACATTGATCGGTCCGCCACCGATTCCTAATAAGGTGGAAATGAATCCTAAAAACAACCCAACTATCACGTACCAAACAGGGCGTGATAGTTCTAATGACCATTCATTACCTATTTTTGTATAGAAATACGCAAACAACAACGTCACAATCGTCAGTATGATTTGAACTAACTGAACATATTTTTCATCTGAAAATAGCCGCAATAATAACTCAAACACTGTATTTCCTGAAATCCCACCAACTACAGAGCCTAAAGATACAAATATCGCAATTGGAATTTGCAACTTCAACCCATTTTTCAGCTGCCTCATTGTTGAAACGATCGACATCGTAAAAACAGCCACACTGGAATAAAAAGAAATTGCTGCGAGCGAATGAAAATGTAGTGTATCCAACACAGGCTTGATAATGACACCGCCGCCCATTCCTGAAATCGCGCCAACCGTATTCGCTAAAATAATGACAATAAAATAAATGATTCCTATATACACAGTTTTTCATCTCCTAGAAATAATCAGTTTTTCCTTAAGCTTTTCTTCGTCTAGCAAAATCGACAAATTTAAATTTATCTAATCTATGTCTGGATTCTGTGTATTCAAAACAACGTGTATCTTCTAGACTTACCACACTACGTACAACCACTACATGGGTATCACCATGGATATCCATCAAATTTTGGTCCGCTTCTGTCACAGCTTCGACTGTGATCTCTTTTTGAGCATAGCTGATTGCTAAACCTAAATCGTTTTCAAAATAGTCATAAATTGAATCCGCCGCACGCTCTTTAGGCAAGATTTCAATGATTTCTTTTAATAAATAATCGATATCAATAATAACCACTTCTCCATCGATTTCCCGTTGCCTAACTAATCGCCAAACAGCAGCGCCTTTTTTCCAACCTGTCAAACGTGCTAAAGCTTCACTGACCTGCGCTTCTTGTAGTTCCACAACTCTCGTTACACTATGGATTTGCTGTGCATTTTGTAATTCTTTATAGCTGATCACACCAGAAATCGGCAAATCAAACTTACGAACATTCAAAACAATCGAACCTTTGCCTTGTTTCTTTTGAATATAACCAGCATTGATCAGTAAATTCAAGGCTTTACGTATAGTTTCACGTGAAACTGAATATTGTTCAACCAATTGATTTTCACTTGGAAGTAATGTTCCTGGTTGATACTTACCTTCTAAAATCCCTTTTTCAAGCTCTAAAAATATATCATGAAACTTATTCATGTCCATCCCTCCACCCTAGGATACTCAAAGAAAATGATAGCATATTCTCGCCTAAAAAAATAGCATTCTCACTAAGTAAGCAGTGAATCCCCACCAATTCTTTTTGACCTCAGCACTTGTATTTACAAGCAATCCATACTATAATGTAAACGAAAACACAAACATGTCTATACAAGTTGAAATAAATTTTAGTTAGGAGTATTAAAATGAATTTTTTATCCCTTACACTTAGACCAAACGCTTTACATGTTCAAGCAAAAGATCAGCAACATTTACTCTTAGAGCAAACACTCGCCTTTTCTGATTTTGAATTTCCCCAAACGGGAGAAGTCTTAGCTGCACAAATCAAAGAGCAATTTCCAACTGTGGCAGGAGCTATTTTTAACGCTATCACACCTGAATTTTATACTAAAAATAAACAAGTATCATTATTAAATGCTGGCCTTGAGAATCTTACTAAACAATTTTCAGAATTATTAAATATCCCGATCCTAACAGCCTCACAAGTGAGCCAAGAGACTGATTTAGCCGCAGCATTCAAAAAGAAATTTGATTATTTAACCTGGAATCTAGACTATTTTGGTTATACACCAGGCAAAGAAGAATATTCTGTTGAATCATTATTGACTATCGGTAATGGTTTTATGGGTTTGCGTGGCACAATACCTGAGATGACTCTTTCCAAAGACCATTACCCCGCTACTTACATCGCAGGACTCTATAATGAAGAAACATCCGAAGTCGCAGGTCAACTCGTTGAAAATGAAGATTTTGTCAACACACCGAATAATCAATATTTTAGTATTCAGATAGCTGGAACAGACGAATGGTTACATTTAGAAAATGCCACTTTACACTATTTACACCGAAATTTAGACCTAAAAACAGGTTTGTTCACTTCTCATATGATCATTGAAGACTCACATCAACATCAATTAAAAATTACTGCACAGAAAATTGTCAATATGGCTCAAAAAAATCATTATAGTATCCGCTATTCGATTCAACCATTGAACTTTTCTAAAAAAATCATAGTCAAAACAACAACTGATGGCTCAGTCTACAATTACAACGTAGAACGCTATCGTAATTTAACCGCAAAGCACTTCCACATTACACAGTTACTTGCAGAAAAAAATAAATCAATGATTGAGATCGAAACCAATCAATCAAAAATAAACGTTCGACAAATTGCTACTATTACAGGTGATTTTTTTGATACAGCTGCTATCAAAAATACTATTTGCAAAGAAAGCATCGAGCAAACGATTCCTTTTACTGCCAAAGAAAATAACATCTACACGCTTGAAAAGCATGTTCAGGTCACAGCTTCAATAGCCGAACAAAGTTGGGAAAATCCCCCTTCACTTGCGACTTATTTTGACAGAGAATTTGCTGAAAGTAAGAGTGCTTGGGAAAGCTTATGGAAAAAATCAGATATTCAAATTTCAGAGGATCTAATGTCACAGAAATTATTACGAATCCACGCCTATCATTTATTAGTCTCTGCCTCTCCGTTTAATAACAATGATTTAGATGTTTCTGTAACCGCTCGTGGCTTGCACGGCGAAGCTTATCGCGGTCATATCTTCTGGGATGAGATTTTTATCTTGCCCTTTTATATCCTTCATTTTCCAGAAACAGCGAAGCAGCTTTTAATGTATCGCTATAACCGTTTAGGGAAAGCGAAAGAAAATGCTCGTGACAATCATTATGAGGGAGCTATGTATCCTTGGCAGTCCGGCTTGGATGGTAGTGAAGATACACAAAAACTACACTTGAATCCATTAAATGGTGAATGGGGTGAAGATCATAGTGTTCTTCAGCGCCACGTCTCATTAGCAATTGCTTACAATGTCTGGATGTACTGGAATAATTCTGGTGATGATTGCTTTATCAAACAGTACGGTGCAGAAATGTTGTTAGAGATCGCTAATTTCTGGCGTAGTGCAGCAACTTGGGACGAAACTACGCAGCGTTACTCAATCGCTAACGTCATGGGTCCAGATGAATTTCACGAAGCATATCCTAACAGCACTGAAAGCGGCTTAAAAAACAACGCTTATACAAACTTGATGGTTGTTTGGTTATTTGAAGAATTGGAAAACATCCTTTCACTATTAAATACGCAAGAAAAAACAGAATTATTTTCTAAAACAGAAACTACGCAAGAAAATTTTAAAAAAATGGAAGATATTCGCAAACGTTTATCCATCGAAGTCGATGAAGACGGGATTATTGCTCAATATGAAGGATACTTTGATTTAAAAGAAATCGATTGGGAGCAAGCAAAAGAAAAGTACGGCAACATTTACCGAATGGACCGTATTTTAAAAGCCGAAGGTCTGTCACCTGATGATTATAAAGTTTCAAAGCAAGCCGACACTTTAATGTTGTTCTATAATTTAAATAAAGACAAAATAGATGAAATCTTAGAGGAACTTGGCTATGATCTACCCACAGATTATCTTGAGAAAAATCTATTATACTACTTAAATAGAACGTCTCATGGTTCAACCCTCTCAAGAATCGTTCATGCCCAATTAGCCGAAGAAGTTGCCTTTCACGATTTGTCTTGGACTTTATATCAAGAAGCTTTGTACTCTGATTATCAGGATATTCAAGGTGGGACAACCGCGGAAGGAATCCATACTGGTGTAATGGCTGCAACAATTTATGTTACCTTAACTACTTATGCTGGGGTCGATATTAAAAAGAAACAACTAACGATCCAACCTAACTTACCAAAAAAATGGACTGACATGCGCTTTAATCTTGACCACAAAGGGATTCACTATCAGCTAACTATTTCAAAAAACACCGTTCAAATTTGTTCCTCACAGGACACAACGGTAATGGTTAAAAATCATTCTTACCAATTAACAGCAGATAAAGAAAAAGTGATTACTTATTAACGATCAGACAGGAGCACACACATGAAAAAAGGATTTATTTTTGACTTAGATGGTGTTATTACAGATACTGCAAAATTCCACTATATTGCTTGGAAAAACTTAGCCGCAACATTAGGTATCACGATCGATGAAACCTTCAACGAAACATTAAAAGGCATCAGCCGGATGGATTCTTTGGATAAAATTCTAGCTTATGGACACAAGGAAAACGAATTTACTACTACAGAAAAAGAAACGTTGGCTCAAAAGAAAAATGATGAGTATGTTACACTCTTGGCCGATCTTTCTGAGGCAGACTTACTGCCAGGTGTTCACGATTTTCTAGTCCAAGCAAAAGAGCATGCTATTCCTTGTTCGATTGCTTCAGCCTCTAAAAATGCTCCGATGATTTTAGATAAATTAGGTGTTCTTAAGTTCTTCGGACATATTGTTGACCCCGAAACACTGATAAAAGGAAAACCCGATCCGGAAATATTTGTCAAGGCTGCTAAAAGTATAGGCGTCAAACCAAAAGATGCCGTCGGTTTTGAAGACGCCCAAGCAGGTATCGAAGGAATCAAAGCCGCCGGAATGTATGCAGTTGGGCTTTCTGCGACAGAAACTTTAATTGGTGCTGATTTGCAAGTTGCTTCAATGACTGAATTAGATGTAGAACAATTGATTGACCAATAAAGAGGTTGGGACAGAAGTGTTACCTTTCATAAGGACAAATAAAAATACTAAATAAGATGGACTCGCCCATATAAATAGACCTTCGTAAAAGAAGGTCTATTTATTTCTATTAGCTCATTCAGTAAAATGGTATTCGAAGATACAACATTTTACCAAGATGAAATCAAAAAATACTAATTGCTATAGAGAGTCCACTTCCTTGTATAATTCATTAACTTCTTTCTTCAGCACATCTCTTTTAGAAATAAAATCCTCTAAATTATTTAATATATTTTCATATACAATTTTATCAGCTGGATTTTGAATTGTCTCAATATCAGTATTACAAAAATCAGAAATATCTGTTAGCTCGCTTTCATATATTACTTTCATTAGATTGAGTATTGTATTTTTATCAACTTTGTTGATATTTTCATATTTTGTCCCATCGATAGAAAATGTGGGATTTCCTTTTTCAATTTTCAAGATTATCATATATTCTTCTCCTATTCTTAAATGCTTTTTCTCCTGCTTCCATAGTTGAAATCAATGCAACAAAGTTCTTCATAGTTTTTCCGCATTGAGATTTTAGTTCCTTTGATGAAAATGCTCCTGTGTAGACCTTATAGCATTCTTCCTTTTCTACGCCATTTTCAAACTCATCTTCGTCAAAATCAGTATAAATAATATGATTTGGGTTCATCAGTGTCCCCATAGTGCTATTGTGTGTTACAACAAACACTATTGAATTCTCTGATATTTCATTTATCTTAGGAATTATACTTTCGTTTATAAAAACATTATCGAATGATGCTTCGGGTTCATCTAAGAGTAGAACATCATAATTCCTAGCATCATCAATACTATCTAACAAATTGAATTCTGCTCTTTCTCCTCCGGAAATAGGAGAGCCATTTTTGTTTACAACGCTATATTGAATTTTGAAAAGGGCTTTATATAAATCACTTTCAGGAATACCTTTATCTTTTAAGGATAAAATAAAATGAAACGGCTGTTCATATAAATTCTTAAATTCAGTTGCAATTCCAGCGCCTGTTTTTAAAGCTCCTCTTATCTCTGATGCATTTTCGAATGGTTGTTTTTTTACTATAGACTTGAACCTATTTAGTTTTGTTTCCTTAATAACACTTTCTTTTTTTAAATCATTAATAGTTCGGTCAAATCTACGAATGATTTCATCTTGCTTGTACGCTTTATAGAAATCTATTTCATCAATAAGATTTCTTGACGATTTATTACTTAATGCCTTTTTAACCCCCGAACAGACTAAATCTACTTCCATTTTTAACTTGTATTCCAAATACAAGTACCTATATTTAATAATTGCTTTATCTAAAAGTTGCTTCAAACTACTTTCATCAATATATTCTGAAATCATTTCTTTATAGTTTTTTGTGGTATATAAGTTAATTAAGGAATCAATCACTTTCTTTAGTTCAGAAGGCTTTAATGGGTTAAATTTAACTTCGGTATACAATCTTTGTTTAGAGTACTCATCATTCAAATACTCTTGTTCTGCAAATTCGATTAATGATGATAGGTATTTTTCTAGTTCATCAGAGTAACTGTGACTAATCTCCATCATCTCTGTGATGAGATTTTTGACTGGAGACAAGTAGTTTTCCACAATATTCTCTTGCTTGGACTTAATAACCTGTTCAAATTTTTTGTCAGTACTTTCATTCGTAATCTGGAACTGTTTTATATACTTCACGTTTTCAGAAGAGAAAGACTCAATAATTTGATCTAACGTGTATGTTTTACCAGAAGAACGTTTTCCTACAATTAAATTCAATTTTGTAGATGCTACAGTTCCGTCAGATAAAATTTGAAATAAGTCATCATTTTTACTGCTAGACAAAAAGACATTTCTTCTATCTCCAAGGATTAGTTTTAAGCTTCCAATATTAATGTCTTCGATTTCTAAATAAGTTAGTCTGATAGGAAATTTTTTATTTCTCTCATTGTTTTGATACTCATTTAAATTATCTTTTGATACTCTTAAATCACTGAATAAAACTGGTACTAAGTCATTAGGGTTATTCTTTACAACTTGAAATTTTTTTGGACTATTTACTTCTCCAGCAAAAATGTTGTTACCAAATTTTTTAAGAGTGGTCTGATTTATCTTTGGTTTCTTCTTGTAGTGAGGAATCAAAAGATATTCTTCATAATTAGAAAAAATTTCCTCGAACTCTTCAAACTCAATCCACTTTTTAGTATCATTAATGGATTCATTCAGTTTTAGACATTGACCATTAAACACATCAATCTTATTTTCTGGACATAAAACTAACAAATGAGCGTTATCAATATCTACTTCGACACCTGGAAGAACAATGCAAGGAAGTTTACTTTTTATGTCTTCGTATTGTTCGATGTCAAATAGATTATGATTAGTGATAGCGATTGCATCTAGCCCCATATCGTTGACGTAAGACTCTAAAAACTCAAATGAAAATTCAAAATTTACATCGCTAAACTTGTTAGGCAATGTGTGAATATGAAAATCAACCTTTTTCATTTCCTGCTTCACTCCTTATCTTCTAAATTAATGAATATTTTAAATTTGTATTTATTATATCATGTTAGCAAATATTAACTATAGCAATTATCTATTAAATAATATTTTGAAAATAAATATTAAAGAGCAAATCATACATTATTGTAGCAAAACCTCACAACCCCAACTATTAAGCCTTACTATATAGATGTAACAATAAATATATAAATACACCCCATAAGAAAGAAAATAAAACTTAATCGCAAAACCGAACACCTATGATATAACCACAACTAAAACACTTTCCATAAGAAAAAGTAGTTAGTCCTTGCAGCTTAAAGCCAGTGTTCCATAAAACACTATTTAATAGAAGAACTTGAGAACTTTACGGCTAACTGAGTGAAAATGAAAGTCTGCGATCATTGAGATTGTGGGCTTTTTCTATATCTTCTTTTAGTCATTCCCTCCATTTCGTTTTACCATATATATGTAATACAAAATAATATATCTGGAGGTTTTCAACATGGAAAAACAGCAGAAAAAGAAAGTAAAGGAACTAGAGAAGTTGGAGGAGGTAAAAATCGGCTATATTAGAGTTAGCAGTCTAGACGATCGCCAGCGTCTAAGTGTCGAAATTCAGACAGAAGCATTAGCTAGTTGCCATATACTATTTACAGAAAAACAAAGTGGTAGCAACAACGTCCGTCCCATACTCTACCAAACTTTAGAGCTTGCTAAATACCTAGCTAGTAAGAACAAACACGTTTCTCTTTATATCTACAAGCTAGACCGACTAACTCGCAGTATGAGTAAACTAGGTTCTCTTATTGACGAGCTAAATCAGCACAGTATTAAATTAGTTAGTCTACAAGAAAACATTGAAACAGATTCACTCACTGGACGCTTGCTTTGCTTGGTTCTTGGATATGTGGCAGAAATTGAACTAGATAATATAAGCTTTAGAACAAAAGAAGGTTTGCGGAAAGCTAAAGAAAACGGCGCAATACTAGGTAAGCCAGCTCTTCCAGATAAAAAGAAACGACAAATATTAGAGCTATACCAATTGAACTCAATGCCAGTAAGAACTATAGCAAAGCGTCTCAAGGTAAGTGAAAGTTCAATTTATAAAACCGTAAAAGACAGCGGGATAAAGCGCCGAAAGCTTGTAAAATAGCCCTTTAAAACTCTAGTTATATGTGGTAAAATTTTTATTGAAACCATTTATATCTTTCCTCGTTATATCGAACGTCTAAAAAAGATAACTAATTTCGCAATTATACATATACTTTTCTGACTGTAAAACGCTGATTTAATAAGGTTTATACCTTGTTGGACTGGCGTTTTTTTGTTGTCTTCTTATTTCGTTCGTTATAACGAGATGAGTAACGGAGGTGAAAACCAAAAACAAGGAAGTAAAAAAACAAATGGTTTTAAAATTTAAAACAAGGAGATGAAATGACTAAGTGAAAAACACAAGAATTTCAAGGCTTAGGCGTAACAAGCAATTCAAGCAAGCTACAAAACTTTTAACAGTCGGTTTACTGGTTTGTCCGCTGGCAATCGGGACGATTAAAGCACTAGCCGACGAATCAGAAGCTACCCCACCAGTGGAACAGGTAGAAGAAATACCAGCGACAACTGAGACAAGCGAGTCAGTCCATCCAGAAGTTGTTGAGGAAATGCAGGCAGAAGAACCAACAGTTATCGAAGAATCTTCAACCGAACAGCAAACAATTGAAACGCCCGTTTTAATGGAACAATCGCAAGAAGACACTGAAACTATCCAAGCATCTGAAATCTACACCTATTATGTAGTGCGTAATGTCGTAGATGATAACGGTAATCTTGTTGATTCAACAAGATCATCAGAAACAGCTGTTAAGGATTCAACCGTAGAGATTAAAGCAATTAACTGGTATGGTTATTACCTTTTGCCAGGAACAGCAAGCGAATATTCGGCTCAAATAATCCAAGACGGCACACAAGAGTTTGTTTTTACTTACATGAGTGCGACTTCTGAAAAACATCGTGATCCTGTTAAAGATAAGCAAATAGATGATTTATTCACCGAACTATATAATCTTCACGAGGAGTTAGCGCCAAAAGCACAAGGAACAAAATTTGAAGACCAGCTACAAACAATTTACTACAAGTTTGATGATATTAGCCATATTCAAGGTATAGTTAAATCAGAGGGTGGCTTATTAGCATGGTATGAGTATTCATTACCTAAATTGCCAGCTATTTTAGAAGAGTTGAAGGCTTTAGGGGATGAAATTAATGCCAGTCAACCAGAAGAGTCATTCACAGCTGGTGAACTTGACAGAGTCAAAGCTAAAGAAGTTCTAGCTCAATATAATAGCTTAATGGAATCAGATTACAGACCCGAATCATGGGCTAAAATGAAAGAAATGCTTGATCCTAAAGATTCTGTTGGAATTGTCGGTTCACTTGAAGCAATTTGCAACTTTCCAGATGACCATATTTTAACTGGCTCAAATAAAGAATCTGTTCAACAAAGTATTTATGACTGGACTAACACAATCACCGAAGCCATGAAAGCATTAGTAAAAGTTGGCAGTGGCGAAACTCCACTACAACAAAGTATTGCTAAGTTGAAGCGAACTATTACAAGCGCCGAATCTAAATTAGCAGAATCAGGCTATACCGCAGAATCAATGAACGTACTAAGACAAGCTTTGCAAAACTCAAAAGATGTCTTAGCCAACGCAAACAGCACTCAAGCTGAAATTGGCGAAGCTCAAAAAGCTCTAGATTTAGCTATTGCTGGCTTAGTAAAAGAAGATAACTCAAATGGCGGTAATACAGAAAACAACGGCTCAAATGGTACAGGAAACAGCACTACAGACCCAAAAAACTCCAACAACGGAGCGTCTAACAATATGAACAACGTAACAAGCAACACAAATAACCAAAGCAACAATAATAATAACCAAACTAGTAATACCGCAACAACTAAACCAACTGGCAATAACACAAGCAAAGACGGTTTGCCACAAACTGGCGAACAGTCTACAACTAATGTCGTTATTGCTGGCTTATCTCTAACAATGCTTTCTTTACTTGCATGGTTTAAGAGAAAGAAAGTATAATTAAACTACACCAACCCCATTAAGACCTTACAAATAGCACTAAACAAAGAAACAACCTTGTCCAAAAAACAGACAAGGTTGTTTTGCTATGTTCTCATTACTAATTTAAGGGAAAAGAAAAAGCCCTCGCTGAATTTTTTAGGTTCAGGTGAGGGCTGGAAGGTGCTTATAGCCAATAACTGTCTGTTAAAATATCACTACAATTAGGACATCCATGCTCTTCAAGCCCTTTCATTATTAGACTATCAACTGCTATCGCCATGTCTATTGAAGCTTGTAAATTATCCAATTCATTTTTTTGTATTCCAAGTATTTCACTTAATATCATAGGGCTTATACCGAAAATTGAGAGTTCTCTCGCCCGTTTAATAACATACGGGTCAGTTGGAATTATGCCAATATCAACGGCGCCTGTTTCCTCGGCTTCTTTATTAAACTTCAAATCAAATGCCTTTGCAATCGTAAAATAATCAACACCAGAAGAGATAAGAGAAACAATGATATCCTTTTTTCGCAGGTTTTCCATATCAAATCATCCTTTTTTGACATATTAAACCTACTCGTCGCTAAGTAGATTCCGTTAAGAATTTCTACCCAGCGACGGGATTAACTTATTAAATTGTAAGTTACGAAATAAATATTTACGTTATTTAATATAACATATTATATCCATAATGTCAATCCGCCAGGGTTTACATCGTTATTTATAGTTTCTCGAAATACGAGGTATTCTATCATGGTTTCAGCAGAAATAGGTTAGTCTTCTCCAGACTGTTCTTTGGCTATGGTACAAGCATATCTAATAAACTCTTTTGCTTCACTGTATTGTTAATTCTCTCATTTAAATATAGCATAAGCTTTGTTAAACTGAAGCCCTGTATATGTGCAAATTTACTTTTCGTTAAATGACTAGTAGGGATACATTTCATTTATTGATAACATATTTGATGAAAAGCATTAATT
This sequence comes from Enterococcus sp. 12C11_DIV0727, assembly GCF_002148425.2. Lineage (NCBI taxonomy): Bacteria > Bacillati > Bacillota > Bacilli > Lactobacillales > Enterococcaceae > Enterococcus > Candidatus Enterococcus lemimoniae. Next base: position 2,152,238 of record NZ_CP147248.1, read on the forward strand.
TTCAGATTCTTATAAAATTTATTCTTCTGAAAAACCTGAAGTAGAATCCAATGATATAAGAGCTTTCGCCAATTTAACAGTTTTAGGGTGTGAATCGCCCAATAGATATTTAATTTCTTCATAAGCCGAGGAGAAAAAATTTTTTGCCTCTTCATAATCTTTCCTTATGACACATAAACAGCCTTGTTGTTCAGTAATTATAGCATTAAAAAGGATGTAAGTATTTTTATCTAATTCATTTCTACTAAATTGAAGCTTTGTAGAAGCTAGCTCTAATGACATTTCGGCAAATGAATCTAGTCCTACCTCAATTTGATAATCCGCTATAGAGACCAACGTAACAATAATTTCTCTTCTTATTGTAGATTCATTGAAATTTTCTAACATGAAAGTAAGCATAGTGTTAATATGTTTTAAAATAGATTCATAATTTGCATCATTTTGATATAAATTAAACAGATTCACTAAATATATTAGATACTCAGATTTATTTTCTTCCACCAGCAAACTTCGTGCCAACTCATAAAGCCTTTTTGCAGTTTTGGATTTTCCAATATCCATATAATTATTACCTAAAAAACATAAAGTATGAAATAAAAAGATACATTCATCTTCTGGGATAGATCCGTCCTTTTTTTTATCAATAAGCATTTTCGATAAGTTACTCTCTACGAAATTTACATACTTCTTAGCATTAACGATTTTTTCAGTTGACCTTACTATGTCTTGTGCAACCAATATATTAAGCATAATCATGTTTTTTTGAATTTCATAGTAAGGAATGCTAATTGACTCTATAGGATAATTCAAATTATTAAAGGTTTCGAGAAATTCTTGTACATACGTCATATAATAAGCCAAATCCTTTAGTTTAGAATCTCCTATATCTGCTACACTAAACATTCTATCTATGAAAATCTCAAAAAAGGAAGATAAATTATATTGACTCAACAAACAATAGGCTGGAATTTGATGAATTGAATAATACTTATTTGATTCACGATATTCGCATGATATCCATCCAAGTTTTTCTAGACGGCTCAAATAATTTGTATCGCTCAATTCAAACCACTTTTCGATTAACTTTTTATTAAAAGGGAGTGTTTTGAAGATTGCAAATTTTATTAGTAAATCTATTTCTTCTTCACTTAATCTTTTTTGCATTGAAGAGAAAAGAAGCTGTGTTTGTCTAATAATTGTTTCTTCTGTCAACAAAAATTCATGAGTAGAATCAACTTTTACATCACTGTAATCTATACCATTTTCAGAAATCAATTCTATAAGTTCATCCAAAGTAAACTCCTCTACATACGCATTCTTTGCCATAAGTTCAAGCAATAATGTGTGACGACCTATGGAATTCATAATTGAGTTCATCTTTGACTCATCGTCTTCCAGAGTATAGTAGTTTTTAAATAAGGAAACACAATTTTCTTCTGATAAGCTTCCCAATTCATAATTTTCAAATCCTGAATAATTTAGCAATTCTTTTGTAGTCACTAAAACATGGCAATTTCTTCCGCTAAGTTCTATCAGAAACTTATCTTTTTCCTCAGTTGAATAAAAATTATCAATAATGATGAATAAATCATTATCCATTTCTCTTAGCATTTTATTTAGCTTATTTCTTTTTGTTTCAAGCGGTTCATCAACTAAGTCTAGAAATTGATTATATATAGATGATTCTAAATCACCCTCGTAATTAATCCACGCAAGATAATTACATATTTCAGACTCTCTGGTAGTTTTCCAGATATCTTTAGCGAACTCACTCTTCCCAATCCCTGAAAGTCCTTTTAAAATAATTTTTTGGCTATCGTCAATTAATGCTTCCCATATTTCATCTTTTTCGGTACGTTCTTTGTAAGTGTTTGTTAATGCATAAGGCGATTGTGTAAGTAGCTCTTGATACTTCTCAGAAAATCGTCCTTTTACTTCTTTATACTCAGGCAGTCTCCCGTGTTGTGCGCATACGGAATAGTAAAGAGCCTCAGCAAGGAAAACAAATACTTTCTTCTTTCGATTGATTTTGTAAGATTTTAAAAGCCCCTCTTGAACTGAACTAGTAAGATTAATACTTGATTCAATTATACTATTAAGCTCATCGATTTTATTTGTCTCAAAATTAAAACTATTTCGTTTATCTGATAATTTTTGTGAAACTTTATGTATGTAATTCGGAAATTCAATTACTGTATCTTGAGCACTTAAAATATCATTTATCCCTTTATATAAATCTCTACATTTATGCTCTCCATTGAACATTCGAATAAAAGTTTCATCTGCTCCTTTATATTTTGGCGCAAGAATATATGATAATTGTTTCGCTATTTCTCCTTTTCCCCCTTTCTCGTGCAAAGAAAAAGTCTTACAAAACAAACTAAAACTAAACATTTTTTCAGCCTCCTTTTAAATCGTCAATCATCGTCAATCAATCGTCAATTCATTCAACCATTTTTGAGCTACAATTCAGTTATCAACAAGAATCTGCTAGCAAAAATCTTGTTGTATAAATATCTTCACATTTACTTTTGATAATATCACAATGAAAAGCGCTTATCTATAAAAGAAAAAGGAGGAAAAGATCATGCTAATAGCTTTACTAGCTTTCAGCCCATATTTCGTATTAGTAATAGGATTTTTAATCTACTTCTATTACACAAGCAAGAAACTTTAATTAAGTAATCACTCTTAGAAACTAACCATATATAAACGACGTCGGTGGTTAGCTTCTGAGTAGATTAAACAGACAAAAACAATATTAGGAGGAAAACAAAAATGGATAACGAATTAAGTATGTTCAATCAAGACAAAATCGACAATCTGCCAAGAGCTACTAAATGGGCATTACAGAAGCAAGGAGCAGACGAAGTAAAGAAAGTGGTATTAGCTAAAGTTCACGAGGAAGGACGAGCTTATCTGGCTCATACTGCATTAGAACACGCCGGCACGCTTTCGGCTTTAGAAGCACATCTAAATCAAGTTACGCCTCAAGCTGCTGGCAGATATGCCCACATTGTTGATTCTTATGTCATGGGGGCTAGCAACAAGCTAGCAAGGTGGTAAAAATGGGAAATTTAATAGGTTTTTTATTCATTTGTTTCATGTTGTATTTAGTTTATTTAGGAGCGTTGTCACTACTCTCATCTTTTGGACTGTTTCAGTTGAAGCAAAAAGTAAAAGCCGAGCGTGAAGCCTTACAAAAAGAGCTTGACGACCTCAACCGAGAAGCTTTTCAGGCTTACCACCATTTAATGAGAGAATCCATGAATGTTGCTAAAGAAGAATACCAAGCCCACCGTCAAGATTTTGAACCACCAACAAATCGAGAAAGAAAAAATGTCAATGATTTGTAAATGTTTGAGGGCTGGTTAATCCGCCAGCCCTATTCTAAAAAAGGAAGTGAAAACCATGAAATCCTACAACTTTAACGACTTATACGAAGAAATCAGAAATGAAGCCGACCTAAAACTACTTGCTGAATTCTATAGATACTGGGGAAAGCCATTCGGAAAAATTACAGGACTTGGCGAACCAGACGTAAAGAACAAAGAACTAAGAAAAGAATTAAAGGAAAAATCGCAGAAGAAGCAATGGGAAGACAGACAAGCCAAACGAGCTAAAAAGATGTTTGGAACCGAGACAAAAGAGCCTGACGAACCACCATGATAATATCTTCCCGTTGTTAATAAAACAATAGTCAAATGCATACGCCACTAATCATACAGTTCAATCTGTTTCAAGTTGTCCAGCCGCTACCCTAAGCACTTGTGGAGAAGATTTACTTTCCTGAAATAGTAAGGTTTAATTGCCAAAGTCATATTTAACAAGAAAGGATTTGACTATGAATGACAAAAGAAGACAAAGAAAAAAAGGAAGTGATTTCCTTGAAAAGCAAATTAGTTGGTTGGGCGACAAGTATTTTTATTGCATGTCTTGCTTTAAATATCGCTATCAAGATGTTAGCCGAAATCTGGTTGCCCTTGCTATTTCTCGCACTATTCATTGTGTTGTTAGTAGTTGGTTATCAAGTGAAAAAAATCAAAGACTGGCGGTGATTTCATGAAGAAAATAGACCATCTGTCATGGCGCAAGCTGTCATGGACTCGACCGATTGAATTTGAGAATATTCAAAACCTCGTCCACCACTTGGCGACATCAGAACCAAGAAAACCAATTATTTTTGAAATACGAGCCACTAGTGGGAAAATATCCTATTTTTTAGCCACAGAAAGAGATGAGTTCGCCAAAAGTCAACGAATCTTTAAAACGCATGGAGTGAATTTTGGTGCAAAACTAAAGCCTAGCACTGCCACCAGAAAGCTTGTAAAGGTTGCTAGAAAGCTTTCTATATCCAAACCGATACTTTCTCTCAGAACCGACCATGCGGAGGAATTAGCCCGTGTAATGCTGGCAACAATGGCGCAAGCTAGCTCAAAAGATGAAATAGTGATTCAGTTAGTTATTGCTTCTAGTCTTCCACCAGAACAACTACCAAAAAACGTCCCAGACCCAAGCGCTAGCTGGTGGCAAATAATTAGTAATGGCACTCCGCCAACTGCTTCTGGCGATACTAGAACCGCCATAAAAAACAAAGTAAAATTACACCGTCTTAGAACGCTGGTTAGAGTTGGCGCTCACTCACAAGATGAAGCCAAAGCTAAAAGCTATATTCTCAGTGTGCTATCTGTCTTTAAAATGCTTGAAACTGGTGGAAATAAGCTTTCTCTCCAGCCAGAAGAACCAGCAAATATAGACAATGCTAAATTACCGTGGAAATATCCGAGACTTTCCGTTTTGGAACTGGCAAATTTAATGTTAGCACCTATCGGACAAGAAGATTTAAGCGGAATTGCACCGATTCACCCTAAGATTTTATTGCCTCCGATTGGTATGAAAGACCCAGTAAAAAATATGCGAGCGTTCGCCGAAACGATGAACGAAGACCCAGCTTTTCGCCGTTCGTTACATCTGCCAGTTGAAGATAATTTAAGAGGTTTATATATTATTGGACCACCAGGAAGTGGAAAAAGCACCGTGCTTGAGAATCTCGTGCTTTCTACGATTGATAACAGTCTGAAAAATTCAAAAGAAGCCAAAGTTGGTTGCATTGTAATTGATCCAAAATTTTCACTAATTTCCTCATTAGCTGAAAAAATACCAGAGGAAAAACTCAAAGACACTATTATTTGGGATATAACCTCTAATCGACCATTAGGAATTAACGTTTTAAACCAGATTGACGGGAAAAGTCCAGAACTGGCGGCGGAAGTCGTTTTGAGCAGTTTAAGAGGATTGTTCAAAGGTGGTGACTTCGGAGTGTACACGGAAGAATTGCTAACAATGGGGTTGCTTACTCTAGCACAGTATAAAAAGGAGCAAATGACCTTGCTTCACCTTCCTATCCTGCTATCTAACTCTTCGTTTAGGAAACGCGTATGTTCGCAAATAACAGATGTCTATTTGAAAAGCTATTGGACGAATTTTGAAGCCTTACCAGAGAAAGAACAAAAAGCACAAACAGCGGCGCCTCTAAGACGTTTAAATTTACTTTTAATGCGCCAAACAACCAGAGGAGCATTAGGACAAGCCAACCCAAAATTTGATATTGAAAAGCATATTTTCGAGGAAGGAAAAACGTTATTGGTTCCCTTAAGTGAAGGTTTAACAGGCAAAACAGTTAGCGAGCTTTGCGCTAGTCTCTTAATAAATACAGTTTGGTCAATTGCGCAACGTCGGAGCGAAATAAAGGAAGAAGATAAAATACCTGTGCTAATTTTCGTCGATGAATTTCAAAAATTTGTTAAGCAAAGTGCCGAAAATTTTTCGGACATATTGAGCATGGGACGAGGGCTAAAATGTGGATTTTGTCTCGTAAATCAGAGCCTTGACCAACTACCATCAAAAGAAATGAGGGAAATAATTTTAAGCAACTGCCGAAGCAAAATAATTTTCGGAACAAGCAAAACGGACGCCAAAGTTTTAGCCGACCTTGCGCCCGAATTGCATGAGAATGACATTCTATTGACACCCTCAAGGACAATTTACTACAAGCACCACAGCAACGCAAGCACAACCACGTTCCTTTCTGGAAAAACGTTGCCTCCACGTCCAGCAATTAGAAACAACCATGCGGACGTTTTCGCAAAAAGTGCCTTAGAATATGGACGGGATATTGATGAAATTGAAAAAGAATATATTGACTTAATGACCCAAAACGACACAGCAAATGACGAACTAGAAAACTTAGATATTGACCTAATTATAGGCAAAAAAACGAAGAAAAAAGCAGACAAATAACTGTCTTACCGCCTGTCTCACCGCCTCAACGAGCGACGGTTTCTTTAAGGCGGTAAAACGTAGCTAAATAAAAATAAGGGCGAGGACTTTCTATTTATAATTTTTTCTAATTTAATGTATAAATAGAAACTCTCCCGAGGGGGCAACCATCATGACTGACAAACAAAATAAACGCATAACTAAGAACGAACTTCGGCGCCTGTCGGCGATACTAGACTCGCGCGAAATTGAAATTGTGCGAACAATTCACCAAGTAAAATTTGCTTCGGCAAATCAAATTCAACGGATATATTTTACTGAAAATGAGAAACAATCAACCAACCTTAGAACTTGTAATAGAAAACTGAAACGATTAAAAGGTTTTGGTTTGATTGACAATCTTGACCAGCGCTTAGGTGGTAAAGGTGGAGGGGCTAGCTCAATGGTCTACGGCATTACATCGGCAGGTTATCAATTTCTTAGACTAGACGATATGACACTAAATGCCACTAGAAAAAGATTATATGAACCTAATATTCTTTTTTTAGAACACACCTTAGCAATTACAGAAACTTATACCCGACTACATGAAATGAACCGCTTGAATAAGATTCATGATTTACAAGTAACTTTTGAGCCGAGCTGTTGGCGCACCTATATGAAAAATGGCACTACTCCAACCTACCTAAAACCCGACCTATTCGCCAGATTCGCCGTAGATGATGAAACGGAAGATTTCGTTTTTTATGAATTAGATCAGGCGACACAATGTCCGAAACGTGTGATTCGTAAATGTAAACAATACCTTATTTATTACAATTCAGGTATTGAACAGCGAATAAACGGCGTTTTGCCGTGGGTGGTTTGGATAACGCCAAGTGAAAAACGGCGAGACCAGCTAACAAGGCATATCAATGAAGCTATTCCAAATGCTGAACGAATTTTTAGAGTAATAACAATGGACGAACTGGAAACATTGACGTATAACAACCACAAGGAGGAGGATTAAAAACGAAAACCAAGAAAAGAATGCTCAGCCAAAAAAAGCACCCGTTTCTTCTGATTTACCAGAAAAAACCACTAAAATTAAAGTTGGTGAAATCACTGTTTTTATCAAGTTTACAGAAGGTGGAGAAAGTCTAGAAACATTGCTAGAAAAGCACTTCAAAGGTATGAATAGTGCTGAAAAATAGGCTTAAATATGGTAAAATGGATGTATGGGCGAGTCTAAGGAGGGTCAATAAATGACACAAATTAGAGAATCGCAGAATAGAACATTGACAACTAAAAAAGTGTGGAAAGTCGCAATATACTTGCGACTTTCTCAAGAAGATGGCAAAGACGAAAGTCAAAGTATTTCTAATCAGCGGAAAATTATTCTTGAATATCTAGACAATGAATTTAACGCAAATTATGAAATCATTGATACCTATATTGATGATGGCATTAGTGGTGTAACGACCACTCATCGTGCTGAATTTCTGCGTATGATTTCGGATGTAGAGACTAAAAAAGTTAATACCGTTATTTGTAAAAGCCTTTCTCGTGCTTTTCGTAATTCAAGCGACCAATCAAAATATTTAAGGGAGATTTTTCCGCAATACCAAACTAGGTTTATCACGATTGACACACCTTATATTGATACATTCTTAAATCCTCGACAAGCTTATGCAATGGACGTTGAATTTTACGGAATGTTTAATGGTAACTATCCAATCATGATTTCAGAAGAAGTGAGTAAGACATTCAAGATGATGATGAATAAGGGCGAATTTGTTAGTGGATTTGTTCCATATGGTTATGTCAAAGGCAATACGGAGGAAACGAAGTATAAACTTTACATTGATGAAGAAGCAGCTGAAACAGTTCGTAATATCTTTAATTGGTATGTCTATGATGGTTTGAGCCAAGTAGCGATTGCTGAAAAACTTAATTCCTTAGGGATTCTAAGCCCCGCTTCCTATAAACGAAAGAGAGGTTTTAATTTTACAGGTGTGTATCCAAATAATGATGGGCTGTGGTTTTCGTCAACTATTAGGCGGACGTTAGACAATGAGGTTTATATCGGTCATATGGTGCAAGGCAAAACTAGAGTAACTAGCCCTATCCTTAAAAAAAGTGAAAAAGTGCCAAAAGAAGAATGGATTACTGTCAAAAACACCCATGAACCTATTATTTCAGAAGATTTGTTTAAGAAAGCTCAATTTATTCGTCAAAAGAGACATCGAGTTAAGAAGAATAAATGGGAGGTTGACCTCTTTTCTGGATTTCTAAAATGTGCAGATTGTGGCTTAACAATGACCAGGTCAATAACTCGCTACACGACAAAACAGAACGTAAAGAAGAAGGCAACTTATTATGTTTGTTCTACTTATTCATCCAAGTCAAAAAAGGCTTGTTCTGCTCACCGAATTAAGCAGGCTGATATAAAAGAGGCAGTCTTAGGCGCCATTCAAAACCAGATACAGACTGTTAGCAATCTTGAGGAAATCCTCAACAAGAATCAGCGTGAGAAGATTGTCCGTTCCGACCTTAAACGTCTAGAGAAGTCTTTACAAAGCAAGCAAAGAGAGCTATCTAAAATTGAAAGTGTTGCGGATAATCTTTACATTGATTGGAAAACCGAGGTTTTGACAAAAGATGAATACAGACGCATGAAGCTATCTTTCGATGAGAAAATTTCACACTTAAAACAAGTTATTGAAAATATTAAATATGAACTTGACGAACAAACAAATAAGCGTGATGAAATCACCCCTTATTTAGAAGTTTTTCGAGAACATAAAAATGTAACTGAATTGAATCGAGCAATTTTACTTGACCTTGTAGAAGTAATTCACGTCAAAGAAGATAAGAATATCGAAGTTGTATTTAAGTTTGATAACACTTATCGGAAAATTGTTGATTCAATTCAAGAGTAATAAATACTAGCGGGAGTTTTCCGCTTCCGCTAGTATTTTGTCTTTATCGTTGTTAACAGAAGTGTTCAGGCCCGAGAAATAAGCCAGCATTCACGAAAATTGCTTTTCAAATTTTTGTGAATGCTGGCTTATTTCCGAAGGGGCTGTTTCTGCTGCCACCGTTTATTCGGGATTAACGTGCTTAGCAAATAGAGAACCAACTTTTATCCTAAACTCGTTTTTTTATGATGCTGTTAAAACCACTTTTTTCCATTTGCGAATCTTTGTCCGAAAGTTGGTAAATGGTGCCACCGTATTGATATGAACCCATTTATAAACTGGCCACATAGCTTTTGTTGTCGCCCAATTTCGTTGACCTGGCTCAAATAACTCCTCATCAGAAAGTGACTCCAACCATATGCAAAGCTCATTGACAGACTCACTCAGCATGACTCTTTGTTCAGCAATACTGTACTGACCATATTTTTCATAGAAAGACTGATACAGCCCACCAAGATTATTCCATTTATAACCTGGTGCGGGCGTCTCTACTATTTTTCCAGCCTGTTCCTCTTTTTCCCATTGCAAAATCAAATTCACCCAACCAAGCTGATAAGATAAATTTTCAGAAGGTGTTTTATCTACCTCTTCAATTCGTTTATTTTTTAACGTTTCAGAGACTTGTTCAAACTCCGCATCATATTTCTCATATCTTTTTTTGATTTCAGCGATCAATTCCTGTTTATTTTCGTATGTACGCATAATTGCACTCCTTTCATGTCATCCTCTGGTTCTATTTTAAACCTTACCATAATGTTAAAGTCAAGCATGCAGACGCAAATAAAAAATAGTATACTAATAAAAACTGACTCACTCTTCTAAGGAGCAAAAATATGTTTAAAATCAGCGAGTTCTCTCAACTAACAACTATTAGTCCACGTATGCTCAGACATTACGACAAACTGGACTTGTTAAAACCCGAGATCATCCACCAAGAAAATAATTATCGCTATTATACAGCTGGACAAATCAATCAGGCTAATCGAATTCTTTCACTAAAAAATGTTGGTATTCCACTAAAAGAAATCAAAACACTTCTAGAGAATGAGGACGATCAAACAGACTACTTAGCCAATCATCGAAAAAAACTTGAAACTGAATTAGCGGAAAAAAAGCTGCAACTTACTTATTTAGATTGGCTAGAAGAAAAAAAGAAATCCTCTGAAAAAGTGGGGATGAATTATCCCGTAGAAACAAAAAAAATGAATGATTTACGCGTACTTACTTATCGTCAAAAAGTTACCTCTTATTACGAAGAGGAACAGCTTTGGCAACAACTCTTTTCTACAATACGGACAGAAGACCTATCTAAACTGGGTCAATCGATTGCAGTCTTTCATAACAGTGCTTCTGGTAATATAGAAATCGAAGTCATGATCAGCATTCCCGAAATGCTTAAACACGTCTACCCAAAGACTAAAATCTTCTCACCTGGTTTGATTGCTTCTGTCGTGACCAATGGTTCTTATGCTACTATGCCAACGGTTCATGCGGATATGGAGAATTGGCTGAAAGTAAATGAGTATGAACTTACTGGAACTATCTTTACTATTTATCATTCTAGCCCAGCGACTGAAGAACAGGAAGAACTTTATATAACCGAAGTTTGTTACCCGATAAATAGACTAGAAAAATAAATTAAATCAGTGACCTATCGACTGACTAGAAGCGCATGAGCTTAAGCTTTCTCATGCGCTTCTTTGTTATAAAAATAATGTGTCTGAATAAACGGTGGGAGTAAACGGTCCTCCATGCTTCGAGGATCATAGTGAAACGAGAACCGTAGATGCAAAAGCAACTCCTTCGGAAATAAGCTGAGATTGCTGTAAAACAGAATGAGGAACGAGTTGATGTTGCACAGTACCTACCTGGTCACAAAAATTTGAAAAACACCAAGTAGGTACCAATCATCATCAATTCGTAAACTTACTGTGATTCTTGGCAATTTTCGTGAATTCCTTCTTATTTCTCGGAATTAAACACTTCTGTCTCAACCTCCTTTCAAGACGGTCCTTACTACTCTAAAGTCTTCATCCAAAAGAATTAAATCAGCATCATAGCCTACAGCAATCTTCCCAAGCTTTTGCTCATTTAAAATAGTCGCCGCAGTCGTTGCACCCATTTTGATTGCATCATCTAACGGGATCCCCATCTCTACACTTAGTTTAAGTGCTTCATTCATTGTGACTGTGCTGGATGCTAACGTGCCATCCTTTAAACGTGCAACGCCCTTTTCAACAGTGACCTGATGACCTCCAAATTCATACAGACCATCTCCCACGCCCATCGCCTGTAACGCATCCGTGATCAACACCATACCGTCCGCACCTTTTATTTTATGCAACAGTCGGACGATTCCTGGATGTAGATGAATTCCGTCAATGATTGCCTGAACACTAACCGCATCATTTTCAAGAGCTGCCGTAACCAAACCTGGTGCCCGGTGATGGATTGGTGGCATTGCATTAAAGCAATGGGTGATATGTGTTGTGCCATGTTGAAAAGCTGTTTGAGCCTCTTCATAGGTTGCATCAGAATGAGCAATTGCGATTACAACATTTTTCTTTTTTAAATAAGTAATCAGTTCCAAACAACCAGGTAATTCTGGTGCTATTGTAACCATTTTGATCAAGTTGCCAGCCCGTTCAAAAATAGTCGCCATTTCGTTTAAATCAGGGTTTCTTAAATAGTTTGGATCCTGCATTCCTTTTCTTTTAACATTTAGATAGGGTCCTTCTAAGTGAATTCCCAAAATTTTTGCGCCCACTTCATGTCCAATCACTTCTTTAGTACGGTCGATCATGGTCAACAAAGCTTCTAAAGAAGACGTAACTGAAGTAACTAAAAAGCCTGTACAGCCCGTTTCTAAGCATTTTTTTGATACTTCTTGAATACTTTTTGTCGTACCATCCATCATATCAAAATTATTCGCACCATGAATATGGACATCGATCATTCCTGGAATCAGTAGCTGACTTTGTCCATCCAGCTGTTGGTCCGTGACTTCTTTAGAAAAGGCTTGTTTGTCAGAGTGTTCTATCTCTGTAATTGTTTCATTTTCAATTAGAATATCAACCACTTCTAAGCCTGTTTCCTTGCTTATCGTTACATTTTGGATTAATGTTTTCATTTTTTTCCACCTTTTACAAGCATAATTTGGACATCAGCTTCACTTAACTGTGCGGTGATCGTTTCTGGTAGTGATTTGTTTGTAATGATCAAATCGATATCTGAGAAATCTAATTTAAAATTGGATGTATTTCTAACTTTAGAACTGTCGAGCAAAACGCATGTCCGTTTAGCATTTTTGATGATTGTTTTTTTTAATTCGATATCTTCTAATTCTGAATAAAATAGTCCCGTTTCATTGATGCCGGATGCGCCAATAAACGCAATGTCAAAGTAGAAATTAGCTAATTGCGTAATGAGCGATGTCCCATGCAGTAAATGAGAGTTAGCATTAAAATATCCCCCAAGCAAATAAACTTCTTGTTGGGCATTTACTTGCGTTGCCGATATCGCATTGTCAATCGAATTTGTAACAATCAACACATTTTCTTTGGTGAGCTCTTTTGCAATAAATTGCACAGTTGTTGAAACATCTAACCAAATCGTTTGATCCGTCAAAACTTGCTGAGCTGCTTCACGAGCAATTAGTTGTTTTTCTTGGCTATTGATTACTAAACGCTTAGAATAATCTTCGATTTTCGTTTTGATAATTGGCAATGTAATACCGCCACGATATCTTTCTGCTAACCCATCGTTGACAATCAATAAGATATCTCGGCGAATGCTATCTTTAGAAATTTGGAAATAATCGGCTAATTCAGCTGCATCTAACTTTTCTTTTTCTTGCAGTAACTCTAAAATTTTAGCGATACGTTCTTTTTGATTCATAAGCTACCTCCTAATTTAAAAGCGTAGCGGGCTCGTTCAACTCTGACAGAAAAATAGGAAATTCTAATTGAGGTGCTTTTTGCCTCATTATATTTTCATCTTTTTCCCAAGAGAACAGCTCACAAAGCTAGATAACTTTATTTTGAGTATAGCAAATAAAATCATTTTTGCATATTAATAAGTTTTTCGTGTTATTTTTTAAGTTATTGTAAGTTTAAATAAAAAAAGACCTCTAAACAGACAGTCTTTTCATCTCTATATTCATTTGGCGATCGATCCTATAAAAATTGGGTTGACTATAAACATACACAAAATCTTATTGTCTACCCGTCTGATTTCGATAGATATGTTTTGCGAGTTGCTCGATACTTTTTTCATCTTCCCCAAATACAAAAATAAATAAGTTATTTTCTTGATATAGCTTATAGTTACCACTTTGCAATTTTTCCACTTTATTATCGTAAGCTTCGATCAAGTTGAACAATGAGTGCCAATTTGCGATTGAAATAGCGATTGCTTTTTTAGTACTATCTGGTAATGGCAAACTGATTCTAAGGACATCATTCCCATATCTTTCTTTAATACTTTCAAGGATTTGTCCATCGTTATGTACATTGGTTCCATCAAGTTTTAATGCTTTCAAAACACTTTCTTTTAATGATTGGGTGACTTCTACACCAATGTTTTGCTTAGGATTTTGAATATCTGGTTTACCTAGAAGAATTGCTGCTTGGTATTTTTCAGGGTCTACTTCTCTAAGAATTTCCAGCGCTTTACGTTCATCTGGACGTTCCATTTTCGTCATGTGGTTGCTCCTGTCTGTGACAATTTATAAACACAGCATACTATATTTCGCAATAAAAAATGGCTATGGAACGACAAAAAGATTAAAGAAAAAATACATCCATTGATGAATTTCTCCTCTAACCTCTCTAATCAAGTATTTTTATTTAGGCATTACATCAGCCGGAATCGCTGATTGATACTTTTTACCACCAACTGTGGCAAAGTGTTCTGCTTTTGCTTTTGCAACTAGCTCAGGATTAGTCAACAGGTCATACGCAGTTGTGGCAATCGTTTTACCAGCTGCCAACAATCCTTTATGGGCTACTGATGATTTGCCATTCGCAACCCATTGCCATGAATGAGGTGGCGTTCCTTGAGGCTCACATCCAATCAACACTTGAGCTGTTGGACAAACCCAGCTAACATCACCCACATCTGTAGAACCAGAAGTCGCATCTGTAAAGAACAATGGTGCGATTTGATCTAAGACTGGCATCGTTCCAAGGCGCTTGATCTCTTCTTCGCTAGCTGTTGGATTACTTTGTCTTGCTCTGGCTACTAAACCTGCTTTAGTTGCATCATTTAAGCTATCGTAATATCTTTGGCTATATTCTTGATCTTCTGATGTTAAGTTCATGTTTCCAAATTCTGTTAAGTTTTCATACATAGCAGTTGTTACTGCTTGATTTGGTAAATAGTTGGCACAAGCTGAATCAAATACGATTTCAAGCTCTGTTTCTGTCATTAAAGCTGCACCTTCGGCAATTTTATTCACACGTTTGTAGATTTCTTCTGCTTGCTCTATTTTTGGTGCGCGGATAAAGTAGTATAAGCTTGAAGTTGGCTGAACCACATTGGCAGACTCACCGCCAGCATCCATAAATGCGTAGTGAACACGACCTTCATCAATGATATGTTCACGTAAAAATTGTACGCCAATATTCATCAATTCTGCTGCATCTAATGCGCTGCGGCCTTGTTCAGGAGCGGCGGCGGCATGAGCAGATATCCCTTTAAAGTTATAATAGATTTGATAAACAGCTAAACTACTCAAGCCCCAAGCCATACTTGTATCCATTGGATGCCATGAAAGTGCAACGTCCAAACAATCAAATACGCCATCTCGAGCCATGAAAGCTTTACCGTAGCCACTTTCTTCAGCTGGACAACCAAATAATTTAATTGTGCCCGTTAATTTTTCTTGTTCCATCAAATCTTTGACACCGACAGCCCCCGCTAAAGCACCTGTCCCTAGTAAATTATGACCACAGCCATGTCCATTGCCCCCGTCATTTTCTGCTTTTTGCTCGCCTAGGTCAGCGACTTGACTTAGATTTCCTAGCGCGTCATATTCTGCTAGAATCCCAATAACAGGATTGCCACTGCCATACGTTGCAACAAAAGAATGTTCCATATTGGCAACGCCTTTCTCAATTGAAAAACCTTCTTTTTCTAAAATTTCTAAAAAGGGTTTTACAGATTCAGTTGTCGCAAATCTCGTCTCCGGTGTGCCCCAAATCTGATCTGCCGCTGTGATAAATTGGTCTTTCTTTGCATCGATTAATTGTGAAATTTGTTGTTTTGCATCCATTCTTATGTTCTTCCTTTCTTTATTTTCCTTGATTTTTATTATTTTAATTAGCGATCGATTCCAAATAATTCTTTCGCGATACGTTTCCCTGTTTTAGTTCCTGCTAGTCCGCCAATACCAGTTTCTCGAATATCTGCTGGCATACTGCGACCAACACGATACATTGTTTCAACTACTTCATCTGCAGGTATCTCACTTACGATCCCTGCTAATGCCATTTCTGCTGCACTGATTGCATTAGAAGTGCCACCAGCATTTCGTTTGATACAGGGGATTTCGACTAAACCTGCAACAGGATCACAAGCCAAACCAATCAGATTGTTCAACGCAATTGCAAAAGCTTGACTGGCTTGTTCAGGAGTGCCGCCAGCCATTTCGACTAAAGCCGCAGCTGCCATTCCTGAGGCCGAACCGATCTCAGCTTGACAACCACCCTCTGCTCCTGAAATCATCGCATTATTCGCTGTCACAAAACCAAAAGCTGCCGCTGTAAATAAAAAGTGCAGCATCTCTTCACGTGTCGAGCCAAATTTCTCACTAAAGGCTAGTAAAACACCAGGAACAACTCCTGCTGAACCTGCTGTGGGCGTGGCACAAATCATCCCCATTGCTGCATTCACTTCATTAGTCGCCACCGCATAACATAACGCTTTAACAAAAATATCATCGGTCAACACATTTTTCTTCTCTATATATGCTTGTAGTTTTTTTGCATCGTAACCTGTTAAACCGGAATGTGAACGAACCCCTTGAATCCCCTTAGCACTAGCGGCTTCCATTGTTTCTAAGTTCAACCTCATCTGATTCATAATCTCAGTTCTAGTTCGGCCAGATGTTTCTATTTCCTGAGCGATCATGATCTCAGATATGGTGCACTGATTGTCTTGTGCTCTTTGTACGAGCTCTTTAATTGATTCAAACAAAAAATTCACGTCCTCTATTTTAGCCGGTCGTAGGCATTACTGCTGTTATTCCCGGTATTTCTCTAATTTTTGCTACTAGCTTTTGACTGATATCACTAAGTGTTTCAACAAAGAAAACTGTTTCTTTATTTAATTGCTGAACTTCTACAAAAGCAGGACTTTCCAATGCATCCTCCACACATGGAAGGGCTGACTTTTGATTGATGGTAAAGACTAAGCCATTCCCTTGATCTTGATTCAGTAAAGTGGAATAATGATTGATTTCAGTTAATTGGATACTGCCCCCACCAATTGAAATAGCCGTCAAATTTAATTGTTCTTGTTCATCACTCAGCTCTAAATTGACCGTATTCGCATGCTCTGTTTCCTTGGTGCTAACTAAAAATTCAATCACAACCCCTTGTTTTTCCGCAATTCCGATTGCATCTGGGATACGCTCATCATGGGTTTCAAAGCCTAAAACACCTGCAACGATCGCAACAGCCGTACCATGTCCTTTATACGTTTCAGCAAATGAGCCAAAAAATGTTACGATCAATTTTTTAGGCGTGTGTTTGTATAGCTCTCTTGCCATATTTCCGATCCTGACCGCTCCAGCTGTGTGAGAGCTGGAGGGACCGACCATGATTGGACCGATAATATCAAAGGCACTTTTGTATTTAAATTTTTTGTCTGACATTACGCTTCTTTTTTCACTCCTAATACACAAAGTCCGCATAGTAGACTGGCTACTGCCATAAAGCCGAATGCTAACGTAAATGAACCACCTGCAGCTTTAATCAGTTGTCCTAAAATCATCGGTGCTAAGAATCCGCCTAAGGTTCCACCAGTGTTGATGATACCGATAGAAGAACCAATGATCGATGGATCCATGATTTTGTGTGGCCATGTGAAGATCGCTGTAAAGGCACTAACTGAAACCATACTTACTGCAATCAAACAAATCATTGATAACACTAAATTATTTGAAGCGACAAACGCTGCCACTAGAATCGCTGCTAAGACTGTAGCACTAAGAATAAACATGCGTTCTTTTCCTAAAAATAGCTTAGATAATAACGCCCCTGCAAACATCGTTGCTGCTGTTTGGAAGATGGCATTCACTGCAAGTAAGTAACCAATCGTTTTAATATCTAGTGTAAATTTTTGTGCTAAGAAACTTGGCAACCAAGACATATTTCCATACAGTAGGAAGTTCAACAACAACATCGCAACAAACAATACTAAGACATTGCGATTTGTGATAACTTGACTAAATTTGATTGCCGGCTTATTGCCTTTTCCAGCATTGGTACTAACAGCTTTATTCGGTACAAAAATTGCGACAAGTACCAACGCTACTGCAAACATTGTCCCCAATGCTAAATACCCATAACGCCAATTGGCATTGATCAAGTTCGTTCCTAAGGTAAAGGCTAAAATTCCACCAATCCCAGATGTTGAAAGAATCAATGATTGAATAAACGTTCTGCGTTCTTGTGGAAAATTATCCGCAATCGATTTTGAACAACTAGGTGGATAACCACCGTGCCCAAGACCCGCAAAAAAGCGAATGACCATGAATAACATCAAACTACTAACGGCCCCAAATGCGAATGAAAAAATTGAAATAATTGCAAGTGACAACATTAATACTTTTTTGGCACCAATTTTATCTGCTAACCAACCACCAGGTATTTGCATTAGTGAATAGCCTAGGAAGAAGAATGACATGATCATACCCGTTTGTCCGGCATCCAAATTAAACTCTTTAGCCATTGGTAAAACAGCTGTAGAAATCATACTCTTATCCATGTAAATCATCGAGTACCCAGCCATTAGTGCAAAGATCAACCCAGCACTACTTTTGTTCGTTACTGTTTTTTCAACTTGTGTTTCCATTTTATTCCTCCAATGTTCAAATATAAGAAAACGTTTTCCATAAATTCATTATACGAAACAATTCACAAACAGAAATTACTTTACTTGCTTGATACAGTATCAATATTTTTAATTTTAGAAAAAAGAGAGAAGAAAGAGCAAAAAAGACTAGGTCTTTTTTGCTCTTTCTTCTGCTCATCTTCAAGTGACTTACTTTCTTTTAACCTCTCCAGAACGCCGCTCTTTGATTTCATGCTCTTCAGAGAGGTTCTTTTGTTGTTGAGCAACATCATAAACTCTTGTGCTCGGATCTTGATTAATACCGCCAGTTCCAGTATTTACCATTTTCCCCCAGCCTTTTTTGGTCGTTACTTGACCATTCGCACGCAATCGTTCATTTTTTTGCCGAATTTTCTGATGCTTTTTTCTTCGTCGATCATCCAAAAAATCTGATATTTGGTCTACTATCTTCAAAATGCTCTCCTCCCTTGTTTGGCCTATTTAATACAACGGTTGAAACAAATACAACTGACAAGCATTCAACGTCAATGTCGTTTCTAACTCATACCCAAATGAATCAATCAATTCTTTTTTTAACTCAAATTTTGGCACGATTTTCTGTTCGAGATATTTCTGCAACTCATGATCCAACTCCGCTTGTCCACCAACTCTGATCCAATCATTGTAGATTCCACCATGATCTTTATCTAGCACATATTCTCGAATCAAATAGTTTCCTACTGGCAGATCTCTCAGGTGAATCTTTACTTTTTTGGTCTGATACTGAACTTGAAAAGTATCCACTGAATACAATGGATCTAGGTAACTAGAGTTGTACAGCAATAATTGATACTGTCCTTGATTACGGGTCAACAGATAACCGTCACCACTAGCAACCAGCTCACCTTTTAAATGATTCAAAAATCGTAGTGAAAAAAATAATGGACGCCGTAGCTCTTCATATAGAAAAACAGACAGACTGCTATCTTCTCTTGTGTAAGTTTGCCGTTCTTTGACTTTGATATTTAGCCAAAAAGCAATTCCTGTCACTTCTTTAGACAATTCAATAATTGATTCTAAAATCAATGCTGAACGAAAAAAAGTACCCGAAAAAGTATTGCCTTCCCCAACCAACGTATTCCAGTCAGTTAAAAATAATTCTGGCTCCCACTCTGAATGAACCGTTTCTTGTCCAGGTTGACTTGCAGTAATAACTGATTTCACTCTATTCAAGATTGCTTGCTGATACTCCTTAAAACGTAACGCATGTTGATCTTTGATTGAAGTTGATGCATAGGGGTCTGCATGAAAACTAATGAAATCCGGCAAACAGCGTTGTGATTCTTGCTCCTGAATAAAGGCTTGATACTGTTGATACTCTTTTTCATCTAGCGATCGTAAGGACATCAAGCCCATTTTACAACCTTGTACCAACTGCTTCAACTTACGGTAAAAATAATGATATCCCCAGCGACTTCCCTCGCTCCAAACACTATTGACTTTCGGCAAGGACCATTGAATATACCATTGTTCTACTTCATCTTTACCATAGCGATTTAGAAAATGACGAATAATTTTCAATTGCTTATCACACCATAACTGTACATCTGCTTTTTCAGTATAGTTTTCAGGTAAATACAATTGAATCATTGGTTTTAACTGAATTTTCACTAAAAAATCAACCCATTGATTATTTAAAATATACTCTGATACTAATAAAACATCATTTTCAAAATTGGTTTCTTCGCAAAAACCTTCAAATTGAACTAAATCAAACGCTAAATCTTTTTGCAAAATACACAATTCCCGTTGCACACCATTGGCTAAACCTTCACCTGCAGGGCCGATCTTGATAATTTTTTTATTGCTGTGATAATTTGGCTGCACCTCTTTAGGTAAAGCTAACTGCAAACGTTGCTCAATCGCAGCATTTTCATCTTCAATATCCTGCTCTACCAAATATCTTGCTAATTCTTGTAAAGCCGCAGCTCCAGTTATTTCTTGATAATCTGCCGCTTCTCCCCCTCGCTCGTTTTGATCATTTGCAAGAGCATATTTTTTTCGATAATTTGCAGGTGTCAATCCGTATTGCTTTTTAAAGACTTGATGAAATGTCTTAGCATTAGAAAAACCACTATTCAACGCTACTTTGATTACCGATTGTGCTGTTAAAACTAATGCTTCAGCAGCATGCATCAACCGAATTTGATTTAGATATTCAGTAAAATTGACCCCAACTTGTTTTTTAAACGAACGGGATAAATGATAGTAAGAGATCCCACTCGTTTCTGCTAATGACTCTAGAGAAATCGGCTGGTCATAATTCTTTTGAATCTGCTCCAATAATTGATTCATCCGATCATCTGCTAAGTCTTCTGTAATTTGTGGAGTTTGAAATCGCTCTTTTTTAAAATTTTTAACTAATAGTGACAAGACTGTAAAGAAATGCTGATAGATCTCCAGCTCAGTTTCTTCATTTTGTTTAAAATATGCCGCCATTAAATGTGCCAGTGCTGCACGTAATTGTTGAAATTTTTCAGAACTCTCTGCTTCTGAACCTATTGTCGAACACTCAATAAACGGCAACCAGTTTTCTTTAAATTGCGGTGTAATTGGTTTTTTAGCAATCCGCAACGATAACAACAAATTCTTATCCGTGCTTTTAACTTGAAACTGCTGGCGCGGATTGATGACAAATAGATCATCTTGATTCAACTGATATTCTTTTTCCCCTACTGTGACCACCATACTGCCATTAAGCATTAAGAACAACGTTAAATAATCGCTTATTTGGGGTGGTGCGTAGCTGACTTTCATCAATGCTAAGTGAAAGGGAAATTGTTTCGATTCTCCCATAAATGTGACCTTCCTTACTGTAAAAACAGAACGGGCTAGCCTATCCAGCTAGACTAATTCCTACTGTGTTTGTTTAACAAAATATATCATCAAATCAATGTTAAAACAAGTTGTCTTTCGGACGGAAAATTGTCATACTATGGGTAATTTAAAAATAATCGGTTAATATGATTGGAGGAAAAAATGAAAACAAGTCAAGGCGATGTCTTTAGACGCAGAGAGAATATAATTGAACAGTTGCTACAAGAACAACAGTTAACAGTGAAGGAATTGGCCACACTTTTTAACGTTTCGGCTGTAACCATTCGACGTGATCTGCTCTTTTTAGAAAAGAAAAAAATGATCGAACGCTTTTACGGCGGCGTAAAATTAATTCAAACGCCCCTGTCCGTACAGAGGATTTCACAAGAACAAGTCCCCTTTCCAGTCACTGCTTTCGTAGATGCGCTCACCGTTTCTTTACCGATACAAGCTCAGATTTTTGTTGGAGCAGGACTTTTTTCTACAGAGATCATCCAAGCATTAGCCTTTCTTGATATTAGTATTTTAACAAATGATGCTGCTGCCCTTACTATTGAGCATCCGCAGAAAAAAGCCCTCATTTCCATTTGTGGTGGAGAGTTGGAACGTGAGTCTCACGCACTTGTAGGTGATTTTGCGACCCATTCCTTTCATAAAGTCCAAGCTGATCTATGTATTATTGAGGCCTCTGGGTTCAACTCTCATGAAGTGACAACAAAAAATTTGAGTGAATCTTTTATTTATCGCACCATGCTTCAACATACGAAAGGTCCAAAAATTGTTTACACCTCAGCCGCCAATCTAGAAACAGTCAGCCAGTTTATGATTGATCGAACATTTTTATTCGATAAACTTTATACAGACGCAACAATTTCATCGGCTATTTTAAGTCAATATCAAGCTCAAGGAATCCCGATTGAAGTGTTAACTGGTTAAAAAAATTATAGCCAAAATTGATATTATGCAGTAGCTGCTATACCATCTGCATTTTTCTTCTTATATATCAATTGATAAATAGCACAGACTCATATCATATTGAGAAGAATAGCTATTTATTGAAATGCATTCTTATCTTGTGCCAAATAACTCGAAAGATATTGTTGTAAATTATATAAGTAACTGTTTAGTACATGAAACAAGCACGTTAAGCAAGGTCAATTATTTAGTCATTATTATTTTTAGTGATTTTTAATCTGATTACTAAAAATAATTTAAAAAAAGAGGAAAAAAATGAAAAAAATTTTTGGGAGTATGATTTTAGCGGTAGCAGTAACTAGCCTTTTCGTATATCGTGCTTGAAATTTATAAACTATTCCCCTGAGTTAAATACAAAGAAAACTATTATAACAACTACTTTCAACATGCTTCTAATAAAAGGATTAATAATTTTTTCCAATGAGATGAAGGCTAAATACCCAATAGTAATACAATAGCTGATATACAAGTTCCAATAACAATTCACATAGTGGCACCCCACAAATTTTTTACTTACGTTATACTATATCAAAAGATCAGTATCTTTTTACTCAAAATCTAAAAATTGGACTTAATATCATAGTAATCAATCAAAAATGACTATTTTCAAGAATTTTCCAATTAACTACTGCCGATTCAACGTATTTTTGTCAAATACTCATCAGTAACATACACATATATTAGAAAAAGTGGTCTCGCTACATCCAAGTAAGATCACTTTTAACTACTCACTGATTTGGCACACAAATAGTCACTTTACACCTCATCTAGAAACAACCGTTTTTGGTATAGGCTCATTTTAAAAAAACTAACACACTTTTTTACGTCAGCTCAATTTTTGTTCAAATTATGGTTGTAACTTTTGATACTCTAATATCCTGATTATTGTTGCCTGATTATATTCAATCGATACTTCTAAGGTTTTATATCTTTTTAATTGGAAATTTAAATCCACTCATATTTTATACAAATGAGAATATAATTTTTTCTAATAGATTTTTGATAGAAAGACAACTAAACAGAGATCCACTTTTAATGTTCTTGAGTAATTTTTTAATAGTTACCTACCCATATAAAAAGAGAGCAATCATCATTTGATTGCTCTCTACTATCATTGTGCCTATCTAAAAAATAGGTATTGATTACTGTCTTCTCTATCTATTTTGCTGACGTTGATTTATTCTGTACCTATATCCACTTACCTGATTGTTTCTTTCCTATAGAAAAAAACTAGAAGCAATGAACTTGATAATAATATGCCTACTATAATTAGGACACGGTTCTCTTTCTCACCGGTTTTCGGTAACATTTTTTGGTTACTTGTTTCATTTTTCTTTGGTAATTGATCATTATACGAAGGGCCTGTGGTATTGTTTGTTTCTTTCTTATTTTCCTTATAAACATAATTGATGGTTTGTTCTTCTTCAGTAAATGTACCTGTCGGATTGCCTTGCACTTCTTTAAAGGTGTAATCCGCAATTATTTTTTGTTCTGTTGTATAACTTTCCCCAATATTTCCAGTAAAGACTGTATTTTCAGAGATAGGATTCCCACTTTCGTCGACATATCTGGTTGTAACGGTTCCTCCAGCTACTGAATTCTTCGTGTATACATATGTTACTGTTTGTTCTTGATCAGTAAATATACCACTAGCATTACCTTGTACTTCTTTGAATGTATAACCTACAATTTTCTTTTGTTCGGTTGTATATTTTTCACCAACATTATCAGTTAATACAACATCGCCAGAAATGACATTCCCTTTATTATCTACATATTTGGCTACAACCTTAGCCTTTTCCATAACATAAGGTTGTATATATGTCACTTTATATCCGAAAGGACCATCTCTATAATTAGAATGACTAACGCTCAATTCACCATCTTTTGTTAAATTGTTCCATTGAGCAGTACCATTATTTACTGTTCCACCATAAGAAATTTCAATTTGTTGATTAGATTCTGGAAAGCCCGTATTTAAATATGGAATATTAAAAGAATATGAACTAGACATCAAATGAATTGTAGGAAGAATTATTGTTTGATCATTAGGATATGAAGCATAAAAAGTATTATCTGGAAAATGTGACATAGGAGAAAAATCGCGAATCTGATTAGATTCAAAATGAAAAACAGAATAAGTAGGTAGAGAAGAAATATCTTGAAAAACTTCTAAACTTGAAATTTCATTATTAGCTAAATTAACAACAAAATAAGATGAAGTATCATATTCCTGCCAATTCATAAAAATAGGCTTTAAAGGATCTAAATCAACAATAGAATTATGAGCAAGATTTATACTCCTCAGATTTAAAGCATATTGAAGCCCCTCCACCGAAGATATATTATTATTGTTTGAACTAATTTCAGTTAATTTTAACAAGTTTTCTTTGGTTAAATCAGAATCTGAAGTTAATCCTAAACTTTTCTTCACAGTATCTCTAAGATTAACATCTGGAATGTTAACAATATCAGATGAATCAGCAGAAACATTAGTAAACCCCAAACTAAATATTAAGATAACTGATAACATAAATAACAATATTTTTCTTCTCATAATTTCCCTCCAAATAATGCATATAGTTTCGCTTGCGTATAATTTCACTAATAATAGCAAGAAACATCCATAATGACAAGCAGTTTGATTTGAACAATGAAAGCTCTCTCAAATTCTGGTTCTGAAAGGATATCGACATTTTTGTATAAAGAATCTATATTTTCAGTATTTTTGTAACGAAAAAAACTTATAAGTAACAAATACTTTTAGCATAGATACCTGAATGAACAAAATAGGACAAAGAAATTATTTATCATGACTCTTTATTTTGAGTAACTCTGTTGAACACTAAAAACCTTACAACAGCAAGTTTCACAAAATGATCCATTACCTATACCTTATTGTGGTTCCTCTATTAAAATTTTATCGCTTCAGGAATATAGCTTTACAGAAATTGTTTACAGGTCTAAATATTTTTATTAACTGGCTATAGATATTTTATAGGATTTTGATTATTCCAATCTTGAGCTTCCTTTAACAGATACGTTAGCTCTGAAACTTCGCTTTTGGGAACAAATAAATTACTTTCATTTTATCAAATCTAATTCGATTATTTACCATTAAAGACGGGTTAGCCACCTTCATTATAACTAATTTCTTGTTATAAGAATTTACTTTAATAATATATTGTATATTATCTTTCTTATCTTTACTAGTTACCCAATCACCTAAAGACTGATCATCTCACTCTTTTTGACTTAGATTAGGATTTAAAGAAACTAATAGTATTTTCTTAGAGCTTTCAAGTATTATACGTTCTTTAGAATTTAAATCAGTTTTTACTCAGTTCTGCTATCTCATCAAGATTAAGTATTCTGGTATAGTTACTCGATTTGCTCCAGTCATATTTTGAATGGGCGTTATTGGCTTCCGCTTTACAGTATTATATCTTTAATACGAACGTTTAGCTGAACATAGATTTCGTTATGACTTTTTGAACACTATATAGCTAAAACTGATTCTATTATCTAAAAATGTAAAAAAGAACTGGCATTCTAATTTTCCAGTTCTTTCTTTATTCGATAAATAGTCTTACATTTGTCTGTTTTTTTTAAATTACGCAATGCTTATTCCGACGAACAACATATATTTCAATTTTACAATGAGGATTTTTAAGGGATTATTCCTCATCAGGTGGAGTCGAGAATACATAAGCTAATATTCTATAGGTTATTACTATATTTTCAGAATCAACAATTCCTTCTCGATTATCTGGTATTTGGTTATAATTTTGCCAATACCTTATTCCACTGTAACTTGTATCTTCATTTACAGAACCAACTTGTGACACTTCATTTCCTTCTGCATCTAATATCTTGAATGTCATTTTCTCTGGTAAAGAATATGTTTCATCTATTTTACTTTGTAAAACAATGTTAGGTACTTGTTCTCCTTGGTTGTATAGTTGTTTATTATAGTCTAACTGCATATGATATTTATCCAGATTAGGGTATCTAGGGATAAGAGAACCATTTTTATACGTCATTAAATTATACAGAGTAAACGGATTCCCATCACTATCAATAAACTTAATGGTAATTGTAGCGTCCTGTACTTCTTTATTGTAAACAAATCTTACTTCTTGCTTTTGCTGTTTGATTACCCCTTTAATATTACTTGGTAATTTTGTTGTATCTAATGTATATCCTTCAATTTTCAACTGATAATTGTCTGTGGATGCGTCGTAGAGGTCGCCTATATTCCCACTAATTATTTGTGATTCATGTATCTCATTTCCTTCTTGATCCACATAATTAATAAGAATGTTTCCTTCCGCAACAGGCACTTTTGTATACACATATGTTACAACTTGAGTTGTTTCACTAATGACCCCCTTTGGATTCCCCTCTACTCTTTTGTAACTATAACCTTCAATATCTTTGAGTGTTGTTTCAAATGTTTTCCCAAGAGTTCCCTCTAAGATTTCACTAGGGATTAGTGTATCTCCGTTCTCATTTTGATAATTAACGATTACTGTTCCTTTTTTTTCAGGAATGGGAACATTATTGTTATCAAACGTATGAATATACCCTATATAAGTGTAGCCTGATATAACTTCTGGTTTTTTTGTCTCTTTCGTTCCTTTAGGCGCAATTACAGATACAGGTTCTCTCAAATACTCTTGTTCTATTGCATAAGCAAACGAACTTGTGAATCCACTTCCGCCTAAGAAAATAAAGATTAATAAAAAATGCTTTCTTTGTTTCTTTTTCCAACTAAAAAAGACAATGCTTCCCAAAATAAAAGCAGAACCCAAAGTAACTAATCCCTTATTAGAGCCAGTATCTCCTGTTTTCAGTAGCATTTTATTTCCAGAAACATTACTGTTTTTATTCTGTTCAGTTTTTAAATCTTCTTTTTGATAAACAAATAAATAGTTTTCACTATCGTGTAGATTGGTTTCACTGGGGTTCCCTTGTATGATGTTATTTCTTTGTTCATCCGTCAGCGTATCAATTGAAGCATAATTATACACAATAGTACTGGTTGAATCGTCTTCAGCTGCCAGTACTATTGAGCTACTTAAAAAAGAGAGAAAAAAAACAAAGCCTGCTAACAAACATAGAGTCTTTTTCTTATGCATATAAATCCCCCTTAAAGATATTATTATTTCATTTAAACACAAGTATGGAGAAATTCAAAATAAATTATTTTATTTTACAACAAAATCTATTTAAACTTTATTTAAATGTAATATATTTAAATTGGGCATGGTGAAGTTTACAGTAACTATCTATTTTTTTACACTTCCTTTTCTGCACTTTCTCCCACCATTTTTAGCTATATAGTGTTCAAATAATCATAACGAAATCTATGTTCAGTTAATCCTTCATATTAAAGATATGATACAATAAAACGGACACCAATAACGCTCATTCAAAATATGACTGGAGCATATTGAGTAACTATTTATGAAATAAAGAAAGAACTAGAAAGTAAAGATTCCAATTCTTTTTTACATTTTAAATGATTTGAATAAATCGGCTTAAATTATAAACCGCAAATTATCGAGGCGAGTACACCACCATTTAAAAAGGAAATTGACGTTTGGGTTTTGACTGACTGGGATATGGATCAAAGTATTAAGTCCTAAACTCATCTTAACCGTATTACTCGAACTGTTCATATAAATTCTTTCATGAACAGTTCTTTAGATTGCATTGAATTTAGTGAAACAATCGCTTATTCTAAAATCAAGAAAACGCTTTACAAAAAATATTGATTGGAGAAACCTACATGACACTTACATTTCCAGAAAATTTCCTATGGGGCGCATCTATTTCTGCCCACCAAACAGAAGGAGCATATCAGGCTGACGGTAAAGGCTTAAGCGTTCAAGATACTCGCGAAAGAGATAACCATGAAATTGCAGATTTTACTATTGCTGTGGATCATTATCACCACTATAAAGAGGACATTCGTTTATTAGCTGAGATGGGAATCAAGATCTTCCGCTTTTCCATTGCTTGGACTAGAATTTTCCCAAAAGGACGGGGCGAAGTTAATCAACTAGGAGTACAACATTATAGCGATGTGATCGATGAATTATTAAAATATAACATTCAGCCATATATCACGTTAAATCATTTTGATTTACCCCAAGCCTTAGAAGACGAAGGTGGTTGGAGTAATCGCAGTACCGTAGAGGCCTTCAAAGTTTATGCTGAAACACTGTTTGAAGCTTATGGTGACCGAGTGAAACACTGGCTAACGATCAACGAGCCAAACATCATGTTGCTAGTCGATAAAAAGATTCTAGGGAAAGAAATTCCGCTACAAGAAAAATACCAACAATTCCATCATTTAATGATTGCTGAAAAATATGCATTCAAACGATGCCATGAATTGATCGAAGGCGGACAAATTGGTCCCGTACCAAACATTTCCCTAGTCTATCCAGCAACGAGTAAACCGATGGATAACCAAGCATCACTTTATTTTAATAGCGTTCGGAACTGGGCTTATCTTGATTTCTCTTGCTTTGGTCGTTACAACGCTGTGTTTAAAGACTATTTAAACCGTAACGATATCACAATTGAATTCGCTGCTGAAGATCAAGATTTGATGGAACATCACTTTCCAGATTTTGTGGCAATGAATTTCTACACCACTGTCACTGTAGAAAAACCAACCGAAAAAAATGATATGGCCAATGGTATCAGTGATCAGCAAAGTGAAGACATTATGGAATGGGGCTTCTATAAAGGCTTTACCAATCCCTATTTGCAGAAAAATGAATTCAATTGGACGATCGATCCTGATGGGTTAAAAACTACTTTGCAAACTCTTTATGACCGCTATCATTTACCAATCATCATTACCGAAAATGGTTTAGGTGCCAAAGATGAATTAACAGCAGATGGTAAAATTCACGATTCTTACCGTGTCAACTATCTAGAGCAACATATTGCCCAATGTTTACAAGCTATTGAGGCAGGTGTTGACTTGATTGGGTATAGCCCATGGTCGGCAATCGACTTAATCAGTGTTCATGAAGGTATCAGCAAGCGTTATGGATTTATTTATGTAGATCGTACAGAGCAAGATGAAAAAGAACTCACTCGTTATAAAAAAGATAGTTTTTATTGGTACAAATCCTTGATCAAAACCAATCAACTGCCCTCATAAAGAAAGGAGAAAAAAATGAATAAAGTATTTACTTTTTTAGAAACAAAATTGATGCCGCCTTTGAATAAAGTTGCGAATTTACGCTTTATTCGAGCGATTATGCAAGCTGGGATCATTACGGTGCCTTTTACAATTGTTGGCTCGATTTTTCTGATCATCAATAATTTGCCGCAAATCATTCCGCCACTAGCTCCGTTTTTTGAGAATACGATTTTGAAATTTGCGCCAATTTATAGTGTGGCTACCACGATGTCGATTGGGTCGATCGCCATTTTTTACTGTTTAGCGACAGCTTATTATTTAACCGATATCTACCGGAAAGAAGAAAGTGATGGGCTGAGTAGTTTTGTTGGAGCGATATTGGGGTTATTTGCTTTTTTGATGACTATTGTGCAAACAGATATCGTCGATGGCGGTGCCCAGCTGATTCAAGCGGAAAGTGAAACATCGATTGTTTATAATGGAATTGCACTTGGTGGTTGGGTCACTCGCTTTAGTGGCGTTGGGATTTTTATTGGGATCATTACAGCTGTGATTGCTACTCAAATTTATCGTTGGTGTGTGAAAAAAAATATTACGATCCGAATGCCTGAAGGGGTTCCTGATGGTGTAAGTAAAGCTTTTGCTTCATTGATTCCTGCCATCTTTATTGCATTTGTGATGTTATTTATCAATACAATTTTAGCGGTGTTCCATACCGATTTACATGGATTATTGTCAAAACCATTTGAGTTCGTTAAAGATCTAACAGGTTCTTGGTTGGGAATCATTGTGATCATGCTATTGATCCATCTGCTATGGGCTGTTGGGGTTCATGGAACAGCCGTGATCAAGAATAGTTTTATCAATCCGATTTTATTAGTGGCTTTAACAGAAAATATTGATGGCGGATCAAATATTTTCGCTGGCGACTTTGTCAATATGTATATCTTTATTGGGGGTGCAGGCAGTACGTTGGGGTTGGTTTTGCTGATGATTTTTGCGGCAAAATCTGATCAGCTAAAAGTTCTGGGTAAAGCAGCTGTATTACCTGGTTTGTTTAATATCAACGAGCCTGTGATTTTCGGAGCACCGATCGTTTATAATCCTTATTTGATCATTCCGTTTATTATAACGCCTTTGATCAATGTGACGATTGCCTATTTTGCTTCTTCTCTTGGGTTAGTGAATAAGGTGATTACTGGGATTCCTTGGATTTCGCCTGTGGGAATTGGGGCGTTTCTTGGAACTGGTGGCGATTTTAGAGCTGTATTGATTGCCCTGATTAATTTAGCTGTTTCGATTATTTGTTACTATCCATTTTTCAAGATGTATGATGGAAAATTGTACGGTGAACAGATGGCCGCATTGGAGAAGGATTAATAGAAAAAAGCTAGTGGATCTGTCAAGAGATCCACTAGCTTTTTTTCTGTACGTTCAAATTGTTCCAGTAAGATGGACAATAATCGAATTTACTTTCTAAAAAAACATAAGTCTATTCCGTCGTTTTTACTTCACATGCTATAATTTTGTCGCCAACTTGCCCCAAAAGGGGGTGAGGGTTGTTGGATAAATTGGTATCATTAGTTATTGCGCCTATTTTTGTAGGTTTAGTGATTCAACTAATTTCTCATAGGTTAGATGAAAAAGACAATGACTAAAACAAGTTGCCTATCTAACCCACACATTTGAAATCATAACAAATGTAAACAAAAACCACTCTACCAAGAATAGAGTGATTTTTGTGTATCGTTGGAAAAACTGGTATCGTTTTGTAACATAATTAGAGCAAAAATCATCGTAAAAATCAATCTGATTGGGTATACGATTTATTTATAAGCAGGGCTATCATATGTCATATCTTATTTTACTAGCTTTCACCATAAATCCGTGACACCGTGTACTTATTGATTACAGGTACCAACAAATTCATTACTAAAATCGCGACCCCGATTCCCCCAGGTAAATCCATACTGATCCGCAAAATTGCTGCTAGTACACCGCAGCCAAGCGCAAATATATACTTCCCTTTATCCGTCAACGGTGAAGTCGTATAATCCGTCACCATAAAGACCGCCGCAAAAATCAACGCTCCACTTAACAAATGAGCACTCGTAAAGGCAAAATTAAATGAACTATATAATAAAATTGCCCCATAAAATGAAGCCATTGTAATAACTGGTACCAACGGATTGATAATCTTTCGCGCAATCAAATAACTCGCTGATAAAAGCAAAGCGAACTTGCACGTCTCACCAATTGGGCCACCTAACCCAAACCCCATAAACAAATCAACTAAATCAGGCGTTGTCGGTGAAATCTCTCTCGCAAAATTCCCTAAATCAACTAATGGTGTCGCAGTTGCCACAACATCCGGTTGCGGTGTAACCCAATTCGTGATCCATGGTGAAAAGAATAATTTCAACAACACTCGGGCTGCTACAGCTGGATTCAACCAGTTCCGACCAATTCCACCTGTCAATTGTTTTACTACAATGATCGCAATAAAATCGCCAATAAGTAACGTCCATAAAGGTGCGGTAACAGGTAATGTCAACGCCAATAGCCAACCTGTGATCACGGCACTATAATCATTGATCGTTCCTTTCTTCCAAACGACTTTTTGAAAAATAAACTCAAGTCCGACACACGCAACGATGCTCGCCAACACCATGATGAGCGACCACCAACCAAAAAAGTAAGTTGCGGCAATAGTTGGAAATACCAAAGCAATCATCACTTGTTGCATGATCCACTGAGATGTCCATTTTTCTCTAATATGAGGCCCCATAAATGGCCCTGTACTTGTATATTCTGTGTTTATCATCAGCGACTCCCCAATACTTTCTGCTTTGCTGCTCGAATATCACCTAAAATATCGATTTTTGACGGACAAATATAAGAACAGGCGCCACAATCGATACAATTCAACACACCTAATCGTTTCGTTTCCTCGATATCTCCTGCTCGATAAGCGTTACTGATCGAAATAGGCTGTAAATTAACGGGGCAAGCGTTGATACATTCTGAACAGCGAATACAATTTTGTTCTTCAGGTATTTTCGCTTCTTCTCGAGTCAATCCAAGGATCAAAGAAGTTGTTTTGGTTACTGGTTCGTCTAGACTTTGGATTACTTTCCCCATCATTGGACCACCATTGATCATTTTCATCGGGCTTTCAATAAAACCGCCACACGCTTCAATTACGTGCTCGATTGGCGTACCAATTCTGATACGTAGATTTTGAGGGTGCTTGATTGGGGTACCAGAAACAGTTACTACGCGATCGATTAATGGGCGATTTTCTTTCAATGCATGTAACGTTGCTAACACCGTAGAAACATTCATGATCCCTGCATTTAAATCAATCGGTAATTTCCCAACTGGCAGTTCTCTTCCCAAGACAGCTTTGATCACAATCTTTTCCCCTCCTTGAGGATAATGATTCGGTAAAATGGCTAACTTGATGTGCTTATCATCGATTTTTTCTTTTAGTTTTTGAATCGCCTCTTCTGATGAACGTTCGATTGCAACCACACATTGCTTGATGGAACAGCTTGTTTGAATGAGACGGATTCCTTCGATAAACTCATTAAGTTCTTCAATAATGATTCGTCGATCAGCCGTGACAAAAGGTTCGCACTCCGCTGCATTTATGATCAATGTTTCTATTTGTTGGTGTTCTTTTAAAAGAAATTTTACATCGGTCGGAAAACCAGCTCCACCCATACCGACGATTCCGTTATTTTTGATTGTTTCTACTATGTTTTCGCTAATTAAACGAGGTACTTCATATGTATCTTGAAAATCATTTTTGATGATCACAACGGATACTTCACTATTTCCAATGGTTCTTTCTTCGATTTTTTCAACGGTTCCAGAAACTGAACTATGTATATTGGCTGAAATCAAACCGTCTTTTTCTCCAATCAGTGTTCCGATTTTCACTTTTTGCCCAATGGATACAACGATTTTTGCCGGTTTACCGATGTGCATATTCATTGGTAAAATGATTTGTTTAGGTGCTTGTAAAACTTTGATTGTTTCCAGCTTGGTTGACCATTTATTTTTTGGAACCATCACACCACCAAGTTTTCTTTTGATGTTCAAAATCATTTACTTACCTTCCCTCTACTCTAAATTTTCCGTCTATCTGTATATAAAAAAGTAATAGACTAGTGCAATTGCTACAACGACTAATTGGAGCGTTAAACCCCAAATCTCATATTTTTCTCTTTTCATTTTTTCTCCTGACTTTTTTCTAATAAGTTCAGTTTATCAAGTGGCTTTCCTTTTGAATCACTATTTTTTCCACTAATTGTCTAAAGTTGAACTTGCTATTTCTCAGACAAATCAATGGTTCTCTTTCTCTTAACAAATAAACAGAGTAAACCGTTTTCTTAGTCAATTCATTGCATATTGGTTTGATCCAACTACTCTCAAATCCAATCTTCTCCTGTTATCTGCCTATTTTGATAAGTAATAAATGAAAAAAACACTATTTTGATAGACAAAATAATGTTTTTTATTTAATACTATTTACGTTTCGTTTCAAACAATGGACTAACTGGTTTATTTTCATGGATACGTTTGATGGCATCACCAATTAATTCGCCAACACTGATTTCATCGATTTTGTCGATTTTACGATCATCAGAAAGATAGATAGAATCTGTCACAACTAAGCGTTTGATAGCAGAGTCTTCAATACGTTGTAATGCTGGTCCTGATAAAACTGGGTGTGTACATGACGCATATACTTCTTTTGCTCCAGCTTCTTGTAACGCATTAGCTGCTAATGAAATCGTTCCAGCCGTGTCGATCATATCATCAATCAAGACACAGATCTTTCCTTCTACATGTCCAATAATATTCATAACTTCCGCAACATTCGCTTTTGGACGGCGTTTGTCGATGATTGCGATTGGTGATTTCAAGTATTCCGCAAGTTTACGGGCACGTGTCACACCACCATGGTCAGGAGATACAACGACAACGTCATCGCCTTGAATGCCATGTTCCATAAAGTAATCTGCGATTAATGGAGCGCCCATCAAGTGATCGACTGGAATATCGAAGAATCCTTGAATTTGAACGGCATGTAAATCCAATGTCAACATTCTAGTTGCTCCTGCTTTTTCAAGCATATTTGCTACAAGTTTCGCTGTGATCGGTTCACGAGCGCGCGCTTTACGATCTTGACGTGCATAACCATAATAAGGCATCACAACGTTGATTGTTTTTGCACTGGCACGTTTTAAGGCATCGATCATAATCAATAATTCCATCAAATTATCATTGACTGGACTGCTTGTTGATTGGATGACATAGACGTGAGAACCACGAATACTTTCTTCAATATTTACTTGAATTTCACCATCACTGAATTGAGTGACAGAAGATTTTCCTAATTCGACACCGACAGCTGCAGCGATTTTTTCTGCTAATGGACGATTCGAGTTAAGAGAAAAGATTTTCAATCTAGGATCAAAATAATGTTTTGACATGAGGACCTCCACTTTCTTGTACTGAACAATAGTTTCCTTATAAATAGTAGTCACTTTTTCAAAATAAATCAAGTGATTTTGGGGCATTCCTCCAAAATAATACAATTTTCTAATAAAAATGCACAACTCTGGACACGAAAAAAATGAGTAACATTAAAATATAGTGATTTTGCCATTTTCTTTTAAAAAAATAGCGTAATTTCTAATGACAAGGTTAAAAATATATATTACTATTTAGGAGGTTGATAAAAATGAAAGCGTATTATCATCCTTTTATAAACCGCTAAGGAACTAAAAGTACGTATTATCTAGCTTCATGAGCTGCGGTCTCGTGGAAAAGATAAAAACTGACTGAACAAAACACACTTCAATCAGTTTCCATTATTTTCCACCGATACTAAACAGCTCATTCAGCTTATAATTTGAGGAGGAATTTTGTGAAAAAGTCTGTTTTGAAAAAAGTACAACTTGGGTTACAAGTATTGATGGTTTCCACCTTATTAGCAAGCACTAGCGCCACAACTGCATTCGCAATCGAGCAACAAACCTCAGAAACAACACAACCAGAATCTACTGTTTCAAGTACAACACCGGATGAACAAGAGACCACTACTCCAACCAATAAAGAAGGAACAGCACAGAGACTTACCATTTTAGGTACCTCAGATGTCCACGGCCAGCTATGGAACTGGTCATATGAAGATGATAAGCAAACACCTGTTGGATTGTCTCAGGTCAGCTCTGTCGTGAATAACATTCGTGCAGAAAATCCTAACGGCACGATTCTGATCGATAATGGCGATATGAACCAAGGAACGATTTTAACGGATGACCTTTACAATAAAACGCCTTTAATAGCGAAACCAAATCCAATGATCAAAGCAATGAACTATATGGAATATGATGCCATGGTTTTGGGGAACCATGAATTCAATTTTGGCTTGGATTTAATCACAAAACTTGATACTGAAGCCGCATTTCCAATCTTATCTGCAAACACCTATGTCAAAGACTCAGGAAGCCGCTTTGTTGGCGGAACCACGAAAAAAGCTGTTGACCTAGATGGTGATGGTACCACAGACTTAACCGTTGGTATCATAGGTTTAACCACACCGCAAATTCCTTTGTGGGATGGTGCGAAAGTTGACAGCCTTTACTTTAATCCTTTGAAAGAAGAAGCAGAAAAAGCCGTCGCTGAGCTAAAAAACGATACGGATATCATTGTTGCTTCGATCCATGCTGGACGTGAAAACTCTGATCCGGCTGCAAGTGCCGATCAAGTCATCACGAATGTCTCTGGTATCGATGCGTATATTTTAGGCCATGATCACCGTTCTTTCGCAGAAAAAATCCAAGGACCAAATGGCCCTGTTCCTGTCGCTGGTCCTAAAGATACCGGAACCGAAATGATTAAGATCGACCTTGATCTCGAAAAAACTGGAGACAAATGGCACGTCAAAAACAGTGTTCCCGCCATCATAAGTACTAAAACTGTCCCAGCAGATGAAACATTAAAAGCAGAAACGAAAGAATACCATGATAAAACGAGAGAATTTATCTCAGAAAAAATTGGAACAGCGACTGGCGACTTTTTACCGCCTGAAGAAATAAAAGGAATTCCAGAAGCGCAACTGCGTCCGACTGCCATGATTTCTCTGATCAACAATGTTCAACGAAAAGCAACTGGTTCACAGCTTGCTGCCTCTGCTCTCTTTAAAGCAGATAGTAAATTAAACGCAGGAGATATCTCATACTCAAACATCTTTGATATTTATAAATATCCTAATACATTAGTCAGTGTCAATATCACTGGGGAAAATCTTTTAACATACATGGAAAATCAAGCGGATTATTACAATACGCCTAGTCCAGATGATTTAACTATTAGTTTTAACGAAAAAATCCGTGTATACAACTATGATGTTTTTTCTGGAATTTCTTATAAAATCGATATCTCTAAACCACATGGACAGCGTATAATCAATCCAACGATCGACGAAAAACCAGTTGACCCGGCTGCAAATTATAGCATTGCTATGAACAATTATCGTTATGAAGGATTATTAACACAAGGTCTCGTGACGGAAGAACCCATCAAATCCACTGATCCAGAAACACTTCGTGGTTTGATCGCTGATTATATACGTGAAAAACAAACTCTTGATCCCGTAGTTGAAATTGAAAATAACTGGGAAGTGATTGGCTATCATTTCAATAAAAACTGGCGTGATCTAGCTGTTAAACTAGTGAATGATGGTACCTTACAAACACAACCTGCTGCCGATGGTCGGACGCCTAACGTCAAACCAATCACAAAACAAGATATTCTCAATGCTGGCTTCTCACCTGAATCAATCACGATCATGCATACAAACGATGTTCACGGACGTTTAGAAGGTAACGGCAAGGATGTTTTAGGCATGGCTCGATTAAAAACGTACAAAGATTTAGTACAACCTGACCTTTTGATTGATGCAGGAGATGTTTTCCAAGGTTTGCCGATCTCCAATTTCTCTAAAGGAATGGATATGGCAGCTGTCATGAATGAAGTGGGCTACGATGCGATGGCTGTTGGTAACCATGAATTTGACTTTGGATTTGATACGGCCATGGAATATAAGAACAAACTGAACTTTCCAATCTTATCCAACAACACATTTAAAGATGGAAAACTGGTCTTTGAACCTTACACAATCGTTGAAAAAACTGGGAAGAAATACGCAATTATTGGGGTAACGACACCAGAAACAGCAACGAAAACTCACCCAAACAATGTAAAAGGTGTGACGTTTGCCGATCCAATCGCTGAAACGAAAAAAGCAATCAACGCAATCAAAGATTCTGGCGAAGCGGTTACTGCTTATGTTGTAACAGGTCATTTAGGCATCGACGAAACCACACCACATGAATGGCGTGGCGATACATTGGCTGAAACATTAAGTAAAGAAT
Source organism: Enterococcus sp. 12C11_DIV0727 (assembly GCF_002148425.2). NCBI lineage: Bacteria > Bacillati > Bacillota > Bacilli > Lactobacillales > Enterococcaceae > Enterococcus > Candidatus Enterococcus lemimoniae. Next base: position 2,190,007 of record NZ_CP147248.1, read on the forward strand.
ATCCTGATTTGAATATCACTGTTTTAGATGGCCATTCACATACAGCTGTAGATGGCGGCAAACAGTTTGGAAACGTCATGTATACCCAAACAGGGAATTACTTGAACAATGTCGGTTTAGTAGATGTTGACTTAACAGACCTTAGCAAAAAAACAGCTTCCTTAACACCAGCAGAATCTTTAGCTAGCTTAGAGGAAAATCCTGCAGTCAAAGCATTAGTTGATCAAGCTAAAGCTAATTTTGAAGAGTGGGGCTCAGAGGTTGTAATTGAAAACAATCCTTATCAATTCAATGGAGAACGCGATAATGTACGAACTAGAGAAACCAATTTAGGGAATTTGATTGGAGATGCCATGTGGACTTATGGACAACACGGCTTTAAAAGCCAAACCGATTTCGCTGTTACAAATGGTGGCGGTATCCGAGCAAATATTGAACCTGGCAAAGTAACGTTAGGTGATGTTATTGCCGTCATGCCGTTTGGAAATAGTATCTCTCAAATCAGTGTTACAGGTAGCCAAGTCAAAGATATGTTTGAATTATCCCTTCGCTCTATGGCTCAAAAAGACAAAAATGGTAAGATCATATTAGATGACTTTAATCAGCCTAAACTTGGTGCAAATGGCGGTTTCCTTCATGTTTCCAGCACGATTCGTGTACACTATGATTCAACTAAAAAAGGTTCTTTACTGCCAGCAGACGAAGGCAACGGGACAGATAAAACCATTGTTGGAGAACGAGTATTGCAAATTGAAGTTCAAGACCGCACGACCGGAAAATTCGCGCCAATCGATGAAAAAGCAACCTATCATATGGCGACAAACGACTACTTGGCAGCTGGCGGCGATGGCTATGATATGCTAGGCGGCGAGCGTGAAGAAGGCCCTTCTTTAGACACAGTCTTGATCAATCATCTAAAACAAGGTGCAAACCTTCGTTTATATGATGCTGCTACAAATATTGACTTATCACAATACAAAGAAGCCTTTCCAGGTGAACGGATCGTCTCCATTTCAGAAGCTGAGTTCAATAAGAAAAACAAACCCGAACCTGTACCAAATCCTGATCCAAAAGATCCAGATAAAACAAAACCGAATGAGCTAAAACCAGCAAAACCTAGTGATAAAACAGTGAATTACCCGAAAATGGGTGAAAAAATTGTTACCTATGGTGGTTTAGGTATCCTTATCATTGGTCTTTCTGGTTATAGTTTCTATGAATATAATCGTAAACGGAAAATAGGATAACTAAAAAAGATGGCTGCCAAACAAGTGCAGTCATCTTTTTTCTTATTTCTCGTTATTCATATAAGGCATGTTTTTCCCATAGCCTTCTTTATTCACTTGTCTTGCACGAGCAATCGCTAAGTCAAACTCAGCTACATCATCTGTAATGGTTGAACCTGCTGCGATAACTGAATTCGCTGCAACATTCACAGGTGCAATCAAATTTGTCGCTGATCCAATAAACGCATGATCGCCAATGCTCGTCCGATGTTTGTCTTTACCATCGTAGTTCACAAAAACTACACCACAGCCAACATTGATATTTTTACCTAAATCAGCATCCCCAACATAAGTCAGATGTCCGACTTTAGTATCTTCTGCCACCGTTGCATTTTTGATTTCCACAAAGTTACCAACGTGAACACGTTCGCCGATTTCAGCTTTTGGACGAATATGAGCAAATGGGCCTACGTCTGCATCTTTGCGAATAATACTTTCCTCGACAATTGATTGGGTGATTTTCACATTATCTTCAATTACACTATCAACGATTTCAGAATGTGCACCGATGAAACAATCATCCCCAATCACTGTTTTCCCTTTTAAATGTACCCCTGCTTCAATTACTGTATCTGAACCAATCACGACACCTTCATCGATATAAGTTGAATCAGGATCGATAAAGGATACACCATTTCTCATATGCATCGTATTTAAACGACGGTGCATGATTTTATTCGCTTCAGCTAAAGCTACACGATCATTGATTCCCATCGCTTCTTCAAAGTCAGCCATTTGATAGGCCGCGACAGTTTTGCCTTCTTTTTTAAGGATCTCAATAATATCTGTTAAATAATATTCGCCTTGGGCATTGTTGGTATTGATTTTAGATAAAGCATTGAATAACGCCTCGTTATCAAAACAAAATGTCCCAGTATTGATTTCTTGAACACGAGCTTCTTGTTCAGATGCATCTTTTTGCTCCACGATTTTTTCAACGATGCCTACATGATCACGAATGATACGACCATATCCCGTTGGATCTTCCGCATGCGCTGTTAAAATCGTCGCACTGGCGTTTTTACCTTGATGGTAATCAAAAAGGTTCACTAATGTTTCAGAAGTCAAAAGCGGTGTATCTCCTGTAATAACCAGCGTTGTTCCTTTTTTGCCTGCTAAATGCGATTCTGCTTGCAACACAGCATGTCCTGTTCCTAATTGTTCTGCTTGTAAAGCATATTGGCTACGCTCGCCTAAATGGCTTTTGATTGCTTCTGCACCATGACCTACGATCGTGACAACTTCACTTGGATTCGTTTTTTCGACTTGATCCATGATGTGCTCTACCATTGGTTTTCCAGCGACAGGATGCAACACTTTATAAAGTGTTGATTTCATACGTGTTCCTTTACCGGCAGCGAGGATAATGACATATCTGTTTTCCAATTGCTTCACTCCTAAGAATTGTTTTATTTTCAATCGTTTATTTTCAATTTATGCACCATGTTTTAGTTTAGCTTACTCTTTATGGTTTTTCAACTGAACCAATTGCTTTTTTGCTATACCAATTTATAATTTTGAGGATTTGCGTTATAATATATATGCTTATATGTTATCTAGCTACACGAGCTAACCACTTCGCTCCGCTTCGATCTCAACAATTCCTAAGAGCTAAAGCTCTAAGGATTGAAGGTCTCGGAAAAAAAATGGATTGTGACAAAAAACATCACATTCAATGTTTCCTATTTTTCTGTCAAGGTTGAACGAGCTCGTTTCGCTTTTATTTTGGGGGTGATAATATGATACTTAAACAAACACACGTATCTCATTCAAAAGCCCATTCAGGTTTGACATAATAAAGTGCTTTGGTTGTTGAAGGATTGCCTTTACGCAAAGTACTTTATCACTTGAATGATAGAGAGGAAATCCATTATGAATAAACAAATACAACCATATCAATTTAATTTTATTAGAAAACAAGCCAATATTTTGCTACAAGCTCATTTATCTGTAAATGATAAAAATACAATCAAAACACTGCAAGCGATCGTTCTTGAGAAAATCAATGAACAGTTTGGTGCAGATAAAGATCAGTTACAGCCTTTATTAGAAGGATTTTTAGAAGCTGCGACTTCTAAGCCTAGACTGGAACACTATTTGGAAGAGTTAAAAGAAGCGGTGATTCCGTTTGATTTGCCTTCAAAACAACAACTAACAAAGCTTTTTAAAAAGACGAAGAAATTAAAAATCCCCGAGTGGGAAATGATGGATTTGCGTGATTATACCTTTTACAGCTGGAATGACAGTGGGAAACAGCAGAAATTTATTATCGCTTCAATCGACGGACAGCTCGTCGGTGTTTCCGGAACAATTGCTCCTACGACTCAGAAGGGCATCTGCCCGATTTGCCATGAAACGTCAGAAGTTGCGATGTTTCTGTCTAAAGTGAAAGAATCTGGTGATGGGATGTACACAAAGCGTGGGAATTATATTTGCTATGATAGTGAGAAATGTAACCATAATATCGAGCGCAGAGAAGAGTTAGAAGCGTTTGTTCAGAATGTGAAATTTACGAAGTAAAACATTACCTAGAGGAAATCGCCTCTAGGTTTTTATTTTTTTGATCTCCTACTTTTTCGAATTATTTTACTAGTTGGCATTATTAGATTGACTGGCTATTTCTCTTTAAACTAAAATGATTTACTCTATCAAAAAGATCTAAAAAAAACTGAGCTAACAAAGGAGGAATACTATAGTGAGCAGTCTAGTTGTATATCCAGCAATTTTTAATCAAGAAGGAAATAACTATAACGTTACATTTCCTGACCTCCCAGAAGTAATTACATTTGGTAACGGTATCGAGCATGCCGTAGAAATGGCTCAAGAAGCGTTAGGTTTGGCAATCTATAATAAAACAGAATTGCCTACCACATCTGATCCAAGAAAAATAAAATTAGACAATAAAACTGATTTCGTTTTAATGGTTACTTTGGATCTAGATGAATATAGAAGGAAATTCCATTCAAAATCTGTAAGAAAAAATACATCAATTCCAGAATGGATCAATGACTTAGCCGAAAAAGAAAATATAAATTTTTCTCAGACTTTGACAGAAGCACTTAAAAATAAGTTGAATGTCTGAAAATTTCTGCAGGCTGTTTAAAGTTATTGTGGGAATAAATTCTTGTTGATACAATATTTCTACCTGAAGCGAGCACAACCAAGCTTCAATTGGTTTGATTATGCTCATTTTATTTTCACACTAAAAAGTATTATTTTTTTTCAAATCAGCCTAGTCTTCTCTCGTAAGAAAAGTAATCACATTGTATTCACTTTGTTTTTACTATATAATAAAAGAAATGATACGGAGGGATCTAACATGAAAACAAGACGACAAGGAAATGCAATTGTGTTAACAATACCCGCTAAATTTGGTATTGAAGAAAATATTGATTATGTCGCCGTCAAAGGTGAAGACGAGAGTATAACGTTCATTAAAAAACAGTCTAACTTATTCAAAGAAGCTTTCGAGAACAATCAAGAGATAGAAGTTGGAGAAGGGTTCCCTGAAGATTCTGCTGGAAGGGAATTAATGTAATGGTTTTTAGTGTTCACGGATATACCCCAAAACGCGGAGATATCGTGGTAATCTACTTTGACCCTAGCGTTGGGCGTGAAATTCAAAAGAAACGGCCAGGCATTGTTATTAGCAGTGATGAATATAATGCCGTAACTGGAATGATTGCAGTTTGTCCAATAACGTCTACGAAAAACACAAAAAATCATTTTATTTCTTTAGATACCAATCATCAAATAACTGGATACATCAATCCTCTTCAAGTTAAAACATTTGATTTTACTGCTCCAGAAAGAAATGTTCGGTTCATAGAAAAAGCGACGTTGAAAGAAATTGGTGAAACGGCACAGATTGTCAGCATGATCTTTGATTTTTCAAATTTGATGACAGAATAAAAAACTTAGTTGGATATAGTTCATCTCAAATATAAAAAAGTACTGACAACATTCATTCCTTAACTTTGTTAGCGTATAAAAAAATCGTGTTATAATGACAATGAAAAGAGAGATATGCGCTAACATACCTCTCTGGTGTAGATAGTACCAGTAAAAAGCTGGCGGCTATAGATTAAACGGTAAAAGTAAACCATTTTAACCTGCTAAAGTTAAAAAAATGGTTTATTTTTTTTGATTAAATTTCAATATGGCAACTCCTAACATTGCAAAACTAATCGCAAGTGTTAATGCTTCATATCCTGACAACTCTATTCCTTTCCAGAGACACAGCCATTAATCATCAGGCATCACCATTTTCCAAGAGATTTAGCCAATCATCTTTTCACTTCTCTGCATTAATTATTATATCATAATAGCAAGTATTTATAATGCTTAATCGTGATTTTCGATGGCAAAATGAACCATTATTGGGCGATAATTCAGACAGTCATTAATACAAGTAAAATGTTCAAAATTCCACTACTTTTGTCAAACTTGTCCGTTTTTTTAGCCAAAATTTGACTGTTTAAATTGTTCAAAAAAATTCTATTGACTATTCCAACTGCTTTAAGTTAGAATAAATTTACAACATAAAATAAAAAAAGGCGCCCTGCCAGAAGACGGTAATCTTCCAAACAGAGCCCTGTATTATCAGCGTAAACTAATAATACAAGTTGCCTCGTCAATAATTTCTTACTGACTATCTTTATTGTACTAAAAGTAAAAATGGATTTCCATTCTTTTTTGCTTACTCAATAATAATAGTGAATGGTTATTTAACGAACGCTTCATGGTATTAGTAGCTGACTAATATCATTTTTTTGTGTTTAACATCAGGTAATTATAACATATTTGCTAAAACAAAATATCTGATTGAGCATAATTCATATACAATAGTAATATCAAAGCGTTCCAAAATAGCTACTAAGCCCAAGGTTAATGGCAACGATAGTAACAAAAATGATTGCTATAGAAGATTGTTTCATAGTAAATAAGCAGCATGCTACAATTCCAAAGAGCAAACATTTTAATATCACGAGCCATAATCCCTCAAGGCGATAGTTTGAAGATGGTGCGCACCAAATACTCCAAATAATAATCATCAATATTGGTGCTAGTAAAACAACTGTAACACGAATAATTTTACTAGACTGAAGAGTGAACCCCCAATATCCTAAAATAAATATAGCAGCTACTTCTATTAGAAAAGCAATTGCTATATTAGTATATTTAATTAAATACATTACGTTCTCCTTTTTTGATTATGTATTTCATCATTAGAAACTACAAGAACAATATTATACAGCTAAGCACAAAAGCCACAAGACTAAATGGTGTCATTATTTTACGTTATTTCTTACTTTTAGTTAATAACCCATTAGAAAAAATGGCGAAGAAAAGGAATACAGTCGTTAAGATAATTAAGCTTCTGTCAAATCGATTAAATACCTGGATATAAATTAATTGACTATAGTTAAGATAACTAATACCGACAATCGTCCAGATAACCAAAAATATAAAGCTGATAATTCTCATTTTGAATGGTAGCACAATATTTTTTCCACCTAGTACATATTCACCAAAAGGAAAACCAAATATTAATAGTAGATGAAGCAAAGCATTGAGAAAAAAACTGATTGCAATTATTATACTAAGTACTTCTATCATCGTATTCTCCTTCATTATTAACTAGTTTGAGTATATAATATTAAGATGGATAGCACAATTACGCACAAAAAAGTAAGTACCCATTGGAGGTTGAGATTTGAAATCAGAAAAAGAAAATAGATGCACTGTTGAAGATTATGGTTTTAAAAATATAGAAAAATTATTAACCATGATAGGTGGTAAATGGAAAATACAAATTATTTATCACTTGAGCGGAAATCCTAACATTAGATATGGACAGCTGAAAAGAAAAATTCCTGAGGTTAGCCATAAGACATTATCAGCCCAACTTAAACACCTAGAGAAGGACAGGCTAATTTCAAGAATAGAATACAATGAAAATGTGCCTAGAGTAGAATATTTACTTACAGGTCTCGGAAGAAGTCTTCTGCCTGTTTATGAAGTATTTGGAAATTGGTGTGAGGAAAATAGAGATGTTTTTGAAATAATACGAAAATAAAAAGATAGCCTTCTTATCCCGGGAGGCTATCTTTCTTGTAAAAGCTCATTTTCACCAAGTTTAAATTTTTATTATTAAAAGTTGTTTTATGGAAGTTGCTTATTAGAGCGAAAAACAAAATAAAAAGGCACTCTGCTAAAGGACGGACATACTCATACAGAGCCTCATATTATCAGCGTAAACTAATAATATAAGTTGCCCTAGTCAATATTTTCATATCGACTCTTTCATTTTACTCAATTTTTGTAAGAAATACTAGTACTTTTTACAGATTTGAGTGGGTTGAAGCAGTTGGTGGTTATTTATTGCACTTTTGCACGGTATTAGTTTAGTCGCTAATGCCGTATTTTTTCGCTCTTTTTATAACTAGCAAGTACTTTGTTCTCCTTTATAAATACGTTTTTTGCGTATTTACATTCTACCAATTGTGCTTGCTAGTTGATGGGTTTAGAGTCGAATCCTACCAGCTAGTTGTCATTCATTCAAACAGGCAGCCCAGTCAATGCGTACAAAAACCGAGCAATATGTCTCTACATTTTCATTCATTTGAATAGCAACTATCGTATTCGATTTTGAATTCATCATTATTAACAATGATCCATATGGCGGATATAGGGTCGTTGTGTAAAAAATCCGCAGGCCTGCAGAACCTGCGGATTTCAAATAGCTGTTTATCGTTCAGAAACTTCCAACCATTTTTCTACTATCACATGATAAACAGCTGTTTGTTTTTTCTTGTTCATAAAATAAATAACGTTTTAGTCTCTGTGATATATAAGCACTAAAAATGTTACTTTAATCATCGCTTCAAGTTTCTGATTTCTCCTCCTATACTCTTAATAAATTTTGTTATTCTTCAATTTTCTTCTGAAGTAATATCCACATACTAGAAGAACAAGTGCAAAGCCAATGAGCCTTATTGCATTCTTCTGAGCTTCTCCTGTTTTAGGATAAGTACTACGTTCTTTTTTAGTTTGATCTGTTATTCCATAGCTTTTAACTGAAGAGTTTATCCCACCTTGAACAGCTGACGGATTCCCTGATGATGTTCCCGTTTGTTGTAATTGCTCCGAGCTGTTGCTTCCATCAGATTGCTTAGTACTACCCGATGTCTCTGTCGACGACTTATCTGGTTGAGTATTTTCTGTAGAATCTGTTGGTTCTTCTGGTTTTGGAAATGATATAACTGCTTTGACGATCTCGCTCTCATTCCCAGCATCATCGTAGCTTTGAGCCCAGATTTCGGTTGCTTTTGCTTGCTCAAATGGCACTGTATACGATTGATAACTGACGCCTTTATCCAGACTATAACGAAGATGGGTATAACGATTTTGTTCTTCTGTCAATTCTTTGTCATACGTAATTGTAACTTGTACAGGAAGTGTCGCGTTCTGACTCCGCGTTTTAGCATTAATGGTTATAATCGGTTTCGCCGCAATACTACTTTGAATATTATTTACTTCATAAGTTGTTATGTCGGACTTGTTGCCATACTGGTCTACTGCATAAAAGTATACTTTTTGATTTGTTACAACAGCTATTTCATCTGTATAACGCTCATAACGTTCAGTATCAAAACTATAATAGATTGTGGTCTTCGGTTCGGCAGTAGCTTTTAGTTTAACGGATTGATTTGTTACAGTTTGATTATTTGCCGTGACAATAGGTACTTTTGGTGCTTGATTGCTATAAAAGACTGAAACAGCTTTACTTGTTGTATTTCCAATACTATCTGTTAATCCAACTTGTAGGTGATTCTCTCCCTCTGTTACAGGGACTTCATAATCAAATGCAGCTGCTGGTTTACCCTCAAAAAATTTCTCATCAAACGTATTGTAATTGACATCCGAATAAATGTTTTCATTGTTTACAAAGAGTTTGTACCCTGAAAAATTATCTGAAATTGAGCCTTTTAAATGAAACGGATTTTCATTCGTATAGACTGAATAGTTCCCTTTTTCATCTATTGTCAAGTTATCCATCTGCAAGGTTGGCAAAACTGTATCAACGACCACATAGTATCCTTCATTGACAAAAGGATTTCCATTATTTTTTTGGTCTGATTGGACATAAAAGGCTAGACTTTGCTTTCCTTGTTTTAGCTTGATAGGGAAACTAAAGGTCAATGTATCGGGATCATAAGAAACCTCTTGTTTGTTGATTGTAAAATGATCGACCTTTTCACGCAAACGACCTTTTATTGTATAAGTTTCTGCCGCTGAATCATAATCAGGGTTGCCCACACCAACGATAGTGATATTACTTATATTAATATTTTCTAATACAAGAATCTCTCTTTGCTGGTAGCTTGAGGTTGTAATAATTCGTTCTTCTACGGTTTGATTCCCATACTCATCTGTCGCATAAATCGAAATTAAATTTTGACCATGAACCAATTCTATATCTGTTTTAAAGTGACCATCTGCTTGAATTAGAGATGTCAAATCAACTTTTTGACTGCTACTTGTTTGCTCTATTTCTAGTTTTTTCGTTGTTTTACCTGTTGTTCCATTCAAGGTATATATCGATTGATTCGTTATACTATTTTCTTCTATGGGATCCGTAATGGATAACTCAGGCAATTTGCTATATACAGTGATTGGAACTTCTTTAATAATAGTTTGACCCTCACTATCCGTAGAAAAGACAATCGTTTTAGTGTCATTTGTCACAGGAACAACTACTTCAAATAACTGTTCATTTTTTGTCGCTTTAACTCCGTTAACGAATAATTCCTGAGGATATGAACCATTGATCAACAAGGTTTGATTCGTGATTGAAAAATTAGCGGTATTGCTTGTAATCACTTGATCTTCAAATAGATTGAAAAGGACTAACCCAGCCTTTGTCCCTTGTTGTATCAACTGATTTCGATAAGCATAATTTCCTGCATAATCCGTAATCAGCAGTTCGACTTGATTCTGACCTTCGCTCGGTTGCTGAGATGCGACTAGCGGAATCGAAATAGGTCCTGATGTTTGATTGCTAAGATCATACGTTTCGATTCTTCCGTTAACAGAAACAGTGACTGCTCTTAAATCTACACCACTTAATTCATCTGTCAGATTTACATTTAATTTTGCTGTTGGATTAGCATTATCGAAGGCTATTTGCTCAATCGTTGGTTCGACAGTATCGACTTTTATTGGCAGATACATTTCTTGAGGTTTCGCATCAACAATATCGGCCTTAGCGACTACTTTCATTTGATATTGTCCATCTGGTACGACTTCATTTTTTCCAGTTTTCAAATTAAATGTGGTGCCATCCCAATTAGCACTTGTAATCGTATGAGACGTAAAACGCCCCATGCTAGAATTAAATGTGTCTTTACGAATTCCTTTTTCCTCAGCCAAACGTCGAATTACTTTTTTATCGGCATCTACAATTTCATACGTAACACTTTTAGCATTTCGTAAAAAGTTTAAGGTTGGTTTTGCTTCATCTTTACGACCATCTTTATTAGGAGAAATAGCAACTAAATCAGGATTAATCGTATTATTTTTCAAACCTAAGAAAGTATTGTTCTTATCTGTAAAAAAACCAAATCCTTGAATTGACGCTGCGTCATAGATTGGTGCATCAATCACAGATGCTAAACTATAATCCCCATAAAATCCAACAAATGGCATGGTTAAATCTGGTTGAGTATCACTTGTAAATCCGATGTAGCCTTCTACAAATTGTTGTTTCGACAACGAATTGGGTAAGCTTAATTTGAGCTGAATCGTTTGTGTTTGACCTGGTTGTATCGTTACTTTATTCTGACTCGCTAGCATTTTCGCATCTTTTATTTTGGTTTCATAGACCTCAGCAGTACTGGTTTGTGCTTCTGTATAAACACCGCCAAAGTCCGTAAATTGGTATGTGGCTTCTTTATTTCCATTATTTTTCAGTTTAACAGAAATCGTGGTTTCCTGACCAACTTGTTTTAGTGCCAGTGCACCATCACCATCAACTGCATCAGTCAAGGACGTCGTATTTTCGATTGCTTTGTCCACTTTTATTTGCCCAGCACCTTGGCGACGTGGTGAAATAATCACTTCATTATGATTTTTATCCAACATTGGTAATGCAGTATTCATCACAGATAATTTTGCAAAACGGGTTAAATCTGTTCCAGACAGCGAGGTTTTTCCATTTTTCAAGGCCTGATAAATAAGTGCTTGGGAACCAGCAACAAATGGAGCAGACATTGACGTTCCACTCATCGTTTTATATTGATTGTTATTAACTGTCGAGTAAATATTCCCTCCAGGAGCTGATATTTCCGGCTTAAATTCTAAATTGGGTGTTAATCCCCATGAAGAAAAATCAGACATTTTACCTGTTTTGGGATTTGCAAATTGAAACTCACCGCTATCAAAACTAAATCGTTGATTCTTATTATCTTTCGCTAGTTTAACAAGTGCTTCCCCATCTTCTTTTGTTAAACTTAAAGTTAAATAGTTAAGATCCTCGATTTGCATTCCCATAGGAGGACTATTTGAAACGTTGTTATAAATAAATGCAGCAATTGCTCCATGTTCCTTGGCATTACGTTGTTTTTCTGAAAAATTGATTGTCCCACGTTGAATTAATGCTATTTTTCCTTGAACATCTTTCGATCGATAGTCACTTTCTGCTCCGATTCCAACATCGATTAAGTCGGTTGTTTGTTTTAGTAGGTCTGTACTTTCAGTTGTTGGATTAGAAAAGACGATTGCACCAGAAGGTGATGTTGAGGTCTCCATGTGATAGGGCTGCTTCGTCCCGTTTGTATCAACTAGTTGAACCAGCAAGCCACCACTTGTAATATACGTATTTTCTGCAGAAGCAACAGTTAAAGCTTCTTTCGTAACACCTGGTGAACCAAGTGTTCCTGTGTCTATTGTTCCTAATTTATTTTGTGGATCAACATTCGTATTGTCCGTAGTACTAATACTACTATTCCCTGCCGAAATCACAGACAACACACCTGCTTCAGCAGCCTGTCGTATGACTAATTGTTCTGGAGAATCTGGGTCCACGGCACCTGAAACAGAACCTAAACTCATGTTTAAGACATCAGCTCCTAGTTTTACTGAATCCTCAATCGCCGCAATTACATCATCGTCTAAGGCTGTTGCAACCCTCGTATTATTTGGAAAGACTTTCATTGCAAGTATTTGTGCTTCTGGTGCAACACCTAATACTGCTTTAGCAGGATCCTCTCCAATACCATTTGCGGCAACAATCCCTGCAACGTGCATCCCATGCATGCCCGTTCCAGGATTTGTATCAATAATATCCTCATTATTATCGGCATAATTGTGACCATAAGGAACTTTTCTAGTAAAGGCTTGTCCATACCCCAAATTTTTTGCGCTTTGTCCTCCTACTTGTAGGGAAATTTTTTCTTTAGTTTCTTCGGATAAACGTAAGTCTTTATGTGTAGGATCAACGCCTGAGTCAATGATAGAGATAACCATTCCTTCCCCTTTTAATTTGTAGTTTTCCCATACTTGCTGAACGTTTGCCAGCTGATTTGAATCGATTGAGGTTGGATGATAGACCTTTGCAGCCGAAACAGAGGCAACTCCATGAATAGATTTTATCGTATCAACATCTTTATATTTCGCATCAATTGAAAAACCATTGATCAAGTAACCAAAAGCTCGATCACTTTTATTCCCCGTTAAAGCTTCGATTTTCTTTTTTACTGTCGATTGATTTTCAATAACATCCTCTGTCGCTTGTTCAATTGATTGAACGGACGCTTTGCTTCCTGTGGGATCAGGTAGTTCTTCAACTGCCGCAGCTTTTTCAAGTTGCACAATTAACCGAATTTCTTGATTTCCGTCAAAAGTATTTTCTTCAAATCCAGTTGTGTCAAATCCTCTACTTGTTAATTGGGCTTTGACATTCTCTTCAAACGCTTTTTTACTTAGATCATTTACAGTCGCTTCACTTTTTTTATGAGCCTCTATTAACTTATCATAACCAATATTTTGCTGTGCAGGTGTATCTTTATCAGCAAAAGCAATTGTTCCATAGATATTCAGCCCGATAGATAATAATAAAATAGTTAGTAAAAACAGGCTACTACTTTTCCTTTTTCTAACATAACCAAACTTCATCATTCCTAACCCCTCCTTTTTCATCATTTTCAAATAATAATACAATTCAATTCTAATTCAAATGTCATTTATTTTCAACTTTATAAAGACTTTTTTTATAAAAACTTGAAACTTCATTTTATTCAGCAGTTTTTAGGAGAAATAAAAAAGACATTCGTAACGAACTATTATTGCTTACAACGTAACATAGACCATCCGAGAAAATCCCCACTTTTTTCTACATCATTCTAGAAATTGAATAAGGTTTACTGCTACATCGCTTGGAGAAAATGGTGTTCTTTCATCTTTATTATTTTTAACTTCTTCCTCAAGTATCACTATTTCACCTATGTCAGTGATCCCTTGAAATATAAATGAGATTGTATCATTCGATTGTGCTGAGTAGGAAGTATCCACACCACAAGAAAAGTATATATAGTTCTTACTCATCGCTTTTTGTTCAGTAATCACATTATTTTTGTACTCAAAGTTGGAGAACACCAGACCTTCAGCTCGACCTCTGATACCGAGAATTTTATTTTTGTATAATTTCGTTCCCGTTGGTACAGCAGATATTATCTTCTGCTTCTTTCTTTCAGTTAAGCCGTCATTATGGGAAAAACCAAAAAACCAGTGAACCCATCCTTCTTTAGGTGACTGATTCAACTGATCATTAATCTCTCTAGGTGCATCCGTTTCATATTCAGGTAATGGCCTGGCATGATTAATGTACTCATGGTAAATGGGTAGCTCTGGATCATCAGGATTTAAAGTTGCCATCACATAATCAGCACACATAAATATTTCTCGGACATACTCCATATCAGCAATGTTTATTTCATCAATGTACAAACAACCATATTGACCACCAAGAACCTTTTTCCAACGAGCTTTGTTATCGTAACCAAGCACATATATTATTTTTTCTCCGTTAGAGGTTTGATATTTCAGGTGAGGCAAGCTGTGATCCTTATTCCCTTTAGAGTGGTAGGTGACTAAGCTTCCAAAAATATCAATAATTCTTAATTCGGATTGAATAATATTTTTTTCGATTGTTCCCAAATCTAAGCCGCTAATGATGTGCAGTTTCCTATTTGATTCAGCAACCTTAAAAAGAAATTTAACAGCCCCTACAGTTGTTTTGCCTGCTGCTGTGGTTCCCTCAAGAAACTCAACGTCTGTGTCATATTTAAGAAATCTTTTGTACTTAGGTGACAGAATCAACTCAGTCATCTTCATCACCTAATTGTTGTAAAATACTATCGAGCTTATCTGTTCTGATGGTTGCATCAATCTCTTGTCTATCGGTGAACAGCGCATGACGCTTACCCAATAGTTCTGCAGCTTTGATCCGGTCTTTAGCAGATAGCTCCTTACGTTCTCGAGCCACATCTCCCACGCCGTCTCCTGCGCCAACAACCATCAAGACCTCTTCATCAATTTGGCCATTCATAGCTTGAGAAAGGAATTCCTCAACATCTTTTGCTGTAGCGATGTTTTCATCTTGAATTTTTTCACGTTCTTCTTTAATAGCGTTTTTAATGTCAACATTTGTCAACAGACGCTGTCCTTGAGAACGTGCTGTCTTTTCTGAATATCCTGCTCTGATTGCAGCTTGTGTAGCATTAAAGTCGATTAAATATTGTGTTACAAATATTTTTTGCCGATTATTCATTCCTTTTGCTGTCATGTTGTTCACCTCCTTCTCTTTAAACTAAAACAACCGCCACGAATGACGGTTTATGTAATATAAAAAGCCACCGCGTATGCGATGACTAAAAATTGGAAATCTCTTACTAAAAGCGAGTAGCTGTTTATTTTGAATTTTTATATGACGGAAAAACATTAATGAGCTTTTCATATTCCGTACCATTAATGACTTCATCAATTGGTTGAATTTTCCCTTGTGATTCCATCAATTTTAGTTTGTTATAAATGATATTATAATCCCCTGTATTTCCACCTACAATAAATCGTCCATTGTAAAGATAACCTTTAGTTCCTTTGTATACCCCATCTACAACTGTTAATTTCATCATTTCTTTTTCCTCCTCTGTATTTAGTTTATTTTCCTCATTCTCACTTATTTGCGTATTAAATAAATTAATTTCTTCTTGACGACGACGTCTTAAGCCTTCCTCAAATTGTGATCCTTTATTAATGTAATTAGCGAATGACTCCGTAATGTAACTATTAGAAGCATTTTTATCCCAATTATCTCTTTTAAAGACCCCTGTACCGCAATTATAGGTAAAGCTCACCATTGCATCAAATTGATTTTGATTAAAAGAACGAGTAAAATAGTTGTTTACTGCATTTACATAACCCGATATATCCTTTCTGAATTGATCATCCGCTTGAGCTTGAGACCACGTTGTTACTCCAGCGACTAAATTTGTTTGCCCTTTTGGTTCTGCATGTCCCCAACCAATAGTAATCATTCCATCACCAAGATCATATGCTGTAAGGATACAATTTTCAAATTTCTTGATTAATGCTTCCCCATTAGAACTTAAAGTAGTCGCTTTTTCGTCTGGAGTCGATGTGTTGCTTGATGAAATCCATTGGTCTAGATTTAAAATATCTGTAATAGGGACTTCCCCAACATTCTTCTTAACAGCAAAGCCATTCCAGTTTGCTTGCCAACTATCAGAACCGATTTTTACCCAAACGTGCCCGTAGCCACCGCCACCATTTCTGCTAACAGCTATGTTGAGTGTGCCTGTTCCAACTTTTGCGATTCCTTGAGAAACATACGTGTTTGGAATATCTTTTGCATTTCCTCGTGCAGCATACGGATTAGGTGCCCCAACAAATTCAAGCAAATTTTTAATCAAACTGACGCATTGACCACTTAAACCGCTGTCAGATTTATCAACAGTCACTTTACCGACAAGACTGTCGAGAAAATTCCTTACTTCTCCAATTGTTTTTGCCATATATTATTACCTCCTAACATTTGTTTTTGTAATATCTTACAACGTTAGTTTAAAGGATATTTATTCTTTCAAACTATCGCAATTCTGTCAGTATTCTCCCAATATAAAAAGCCACCGCGTATGCGATGACTCTTTGATCTGTCAGTATTAATTCGATTTGCCTCGTTTTATAAAGTTTCACCATTTAAGTTTCATTTTAGCTTATTAGTTTATGATAGATTTATTAACTTAAAACAAGGAGATGTTCGCCATGCTAAAAAAATTGCTTTCAAAACTTCAATTAATTTCAAAGGATCTTTTATACGAGGTTGCTCTTTTAGGTGGTGCCCATCTAATATATGAATTCGTCAGTCATTTAGTATAAAAATAACCCACCCACAGGCTGTAAACTAGGTATTTACCTGTGAGTGGCGATAACCAACTAAAGCAACTATCGTAAATTAGTTGTGTGTGTAATTGTTTGCTTTGAATGGTTTATCTTAATATTTCATAATATCAATATATCATTATATCTATATTAAATGGCGCCATTTTCTTGCCATCTTCATGTATCAAGATTTAAAGCATTAGCTATTTCTTCAAAAAATTCAGTTCGTAATCGTTGCGCTGTTCTTTTACTACAAAAAACTTTACCACTTTGTAGTAGACCGTCCATCGTATACACTGGTCGTTTTACTAAATAAAGCTCATGAATAATTGTCCTTGTGTCTTTATCGGAGTTATCAAGCGCATTAGAAACTACTTGCTTATTACGCTCTAAGTTAGTTAACCTTTTGTCCTGCTCAATCGTAATCATCAAGTTAACCTGATTGTCATAACTCGCTTTGGTACCTTTGATATCTCCGTTAAGATTAGATTCACGTTGAGGATAACGTAACTCATCCTCGCGCTGTTTGATATATTCATCTGTTTTGTAATAATCCGCTAGGATGTCTTTGATATAGTTAAATGTTGATGTTCTCAATCCGTTACCTCTCTCTATGATATAATTACTCCGAAAAGGAGTTGTTATTTTTGAATATGATGAGATTTTTGACTATATTTTCTATTTTAATTAATACGTTTGTTTTATTCACACTGTTTACTATGGTTTCATTCGATATACTTTTCACCGGAAGTCTATTAGCCTTTATAACTTTTTATATTAGTTTGTTCTACAGAATCCGTTTTCTAGCGGGTCTTTTAGTATTCCTGTCATTTTTATTCTCTTTTGCTTTTGGCTTTTTAGGATTCGTCACATTTGTAATCGCTACTAACCACCTCGACATAAAAATAATAGGAATATTTTTAATGATGTATGGGATCCTCAATCCATTTCTATTAATGTATCTAGCTACTAAACGATGTAAACATATCATTTAAACAATCCACCAAACGCCTTCTGCCTGCTCATGGTGCCTTTGCGTTTGTCGCCTTTAGTTTTAAAGTCTGGCTGTTTAGGTAGTTCTTTCCACTCAATCTGAACAATCCCGCTAGACAGTTCAGCCAATTTTTGTAACTTCTTGAGCTACTGATTCTCCTACTAATGACCACTCATACAATCTGTTGCTACTCACTCTCTTTTATACTTATTTACCAGATTATCTTTACACATCATCCAACGTTTAGTTTGGTTTATTTTACATTAAAGTTGATATGAATTAAAAGATGTAATAATATTTTGAGTTCAAATAGTACAAACATATTAAATAGATTCTTTTCCAATTTCTTAGCAGCTCTTATGCATTTGCTTATATGTGGGTTAGTCTTCTTGATATTTGACAACCATTTTAACGTTTTTATGTCTGAAAACCATTTCACTGAGATTATCATTTTAGGTTTCTTTATCGACTTGATTGTAGGTGTAATTTTCTGCATACTAGCAAGTAAATTATCACAAAAATCAATATCATTTAAAGATCTATCTGTAGATAGATACTCGATTTGGCTTGAAATTTTAAGCATCCTAATTTCTTTTATTTTGATAGGTACAATTCTTCTGGAATCTGACCTTAAAATAGAAGTTGATAAATCTCAATTCCAAGCTTGGTTTATCTTTGTATATCCTGCAAATGCAAGTACAAAAATTTACAAACACTTTGAAAAAATAAAAATTGTCAATTAATTATTTTGTTAAAATACCAAAAATAAAAATTCTGCTCTATCAACCTTTTAATATCATCTTAACTCGTCAAAAACTTGTTTGAAATCCATATACAGGACATCTTTACTTTGTTTGTCGTACCAAAACATACGACTGCCGCAACAGGCATCTAGTATGTTTTTAATCATCAGCTATCACCATCCAATCTAACGGCAACCGTCCTCTTGCCTTCATATGCTGCTATCACTTTCTCAAATATTTCATTAACTAACTTTTCGGGAATGTTTGATCGCTCGTTGTAATCTTTTGAAAAACTTCCCCATTCAACATCAGCCTTAATTATTTCGTTTTTAAGTCCTAGTTGAATGTTACTTGCGAATTTAGTTGGCTTTTGAAGTGGGTAATCATAATTGTTATACCTGGTTAAGTTTTTATATGGCAGCCGAAAGCCAATAACATCTTCAACGTATTCCCACAGCTTGCTATTTGCTGGATTCTCAATAATAAAATACTCTGGATCGTACCGTTTAATTATCTCAATCGTGTTATAAGCAGTTAGTTCGCCATTTACTCTCTTGATGAACTGCTTACCGTAATTTAAATTATTATGCGAATTTTGATAATCTAATTTTGTTCTCTCGGTAAACGGACTTGGCTGTATTTGTGGTTGGAATAAGTTATCTGATACATCTTCCCTTTTCCAACAGGCGTTCCCCCCGCTAAGGCACTAGCAAACACTCCAAGACTAACACGGAGGACTAGCTATAATCAAGTCAGGTTTTGGTAGTTTATTCAGAACCTCATACATCTGATTGTTTCCAAACATATATGAGTAATCAGCTAAATTTAAATGTATAAAGTGATCGTTCTTGTTTTCTATATCCAAGCCTATGCTATAAATTTCTATGTCATCGAATTTTTCAGCAGAGCGTTTATAGCATCCGTTTCCACTGTCGAAAAGCGCCCATACAATCATATAATCACAAAGGAGTAAAAAGCTTTTTAGTCCTGCAGGAAATCTCCTACTCCCTTCGTTTAGTTAGTTTATATATCCCACGGATCGTAGTCAGGGTCATTTACCGATGACCAACAATCCCCAGCTTCCCAATGATCTATATGGCAGCCGCCACATGTTTCGCATATTTCTTCCGGATGGCAAACGTGGCATTGTCCGCAATCACAGTCCAGTAATTTTGTTCCACATTTCTTACACTTTTTCTCCATGCTCTACCTCCTGCAGTTCTTCGGCTGTTTGGATGAGTATCAACTCAGGATTATTTTTCTTGATAGCTGTATCACAAAGAACAACACAGTCATCATTTGTACCTATCACTGTTTTCCCAACGCCGTTAAAGGCAACTGTGTCCCAACCTTTAAACTCATCCAACTTACGCCCTTTACTGGCAAAGTGTTCAGCTCGTTTAAACGTTGCTATCTGTTCGGCGGTGGCTGGTTTCCTCGTCTCGCCCCAAAGCGATCTGTAAGCCATGTGATCATCCCAAAACTTATCTTCATTTTGACTATAAACTCTGATTGCGCACATCCCCTCGGATGTTTTTAAAAAATCAATATTTTCATGTAACTAGACAAAATTGATGATTGAATTATGATTGAAATGATAAATCTATTATGCACATCTTATCTTATTATCAAATTAATATGGGCCTTCATCATAAGTTTGCTTATTTAAACTAAGCTAATCTACATCTAACTTAACTAGACTAATTAGATATATGGTAACTTAAGTGCATAGTCTTTGACAAAATAGAAACAAAGCTGTTATTTTAAATGTATAGTTGAATTCATACAATAACTGACAGGAGGTTCACTTTGAGTAAATTAAAAAAAACATTTATTACGTTTTTACTTTTGCTACTTATGTATTTATCTTTTTCAGCCGTCGTTTCTTATCAAACATATATATCTATACCATTTTACTTTTTAAGTCTGGATGACTACCCATTAGTTGGTACTTGGTTACCTATAATTGCATTCTATCTTGCAGTAGCTACTTTGATTATCTTTTTCGTTTTAGTATTAATTACATTATTTTATCCAAAAAGAGTGAGTCAATTTTCATTTACAAAATCAGATGGTCATTTAAAAATCAGTAAAAAAGCGGTAGAAGGATTCGTCTCTGAGTCATTGACAGCAGAGAAATTGATGAAAAATCCAAATGTGAAAGCAACAATGAGTCAAAAAAAGATAAAGATAAAAGTTAAAGGTGATTTTCAAATAGTTTCAGATTTATATGGTAAAACTGACGAATGGAGTAAAAAGTTAGAAAATCAACTACATGATTTGATTGGAACAGGCGTAAAAATTTCAATCAAAATTAAATTTGAAAAGCCTCGAGCAGAAAATGTTCAACGTGTAAAATAGGAGGAAATATATGAATGAGGTATGGGAAACACATAAAGGACCTATAATCGGTGCACTAGCAGGTTTATTGATTGCACTATTAATGTTGACTTTAGGTTTCTTTAAAACCGTTCTAATTATCGTGTTTGTTATTCTTGGCGGTTTTGTGGGATGGTATGCTACTGCGCATGGATGGATAGATATCTTTCTTTCTAATAAAAGAAAGTAAAACTATAAATAATTAACTAAAAGAAGGGATTTGAAGATATGGATAACAAAAATCTACCAAAAAAAGAAGAAGCAAGTGTAAATGGTATTAAGGGTGAACTTACTTATGATGATAAAGTAATCCAAAAAATAATCGGGATTGCGTTAGAATCAGTCGATGGATTATTGACAGTGGAAGGCGGTTTTTTCTCAAACGTTGCTAACAAGCTTGTTAATAGAGAAGACGTCACTACTGGGATCGATGTTGAAGTAGGGAAAAAACAAGTGGCAGTTGATTTAGATGTTGTAACTGAATACGGTAGAGATATCGCAGCGTTGTATGAAAAAATTAAAGAGGTTATTTCTAGAGAAGTTGAAAAAATGACTTCTCTTAAAGTAGTAGAAGTGAATGTAACTGTAACAGACGTAAAATCAAAAGAACAATATGAAGAAGATTCAACAACTGTTCAAGATCGATTAAGTGATGCGACAGAATCAATAAGCAATTTCACAAGTGAACAAACAGAAAAAGCAAAAAAAATGGCAAATAACGGTGTAGCAAAAGCAAAAGATGCAACAGAAGCAAGGGTTCAATAAGTTTGCAAAACTTAAATAATACTACTAATCAGTAAAAAAAGGCAGAGCCTTTGATAAATTTCTAAAACCCGTATAATGCATAAAATGCATTGTACGGGTTTTAGTTTAATTACTTAATTCCAAAGCAGAAGCTATCTATTATCTAATTCATTTAAAACTCAAGAAATTTATATTTATTAATACAACATTAGTTAATTTCTGATTTTAAAATTCAATTTACCACTGAAAAAGGGGAACTACGATACTTTTAATACGATTCAAATATCCATTACACTAAATAACTCGTAGCCATTTCTTTATAAATATCCACCATTTCCAAATAATTATCCACATCCACATACTCATCTACTTGGTGAGGCGTTTCATTACCTGGTCCAAAGATAATTACTGGGAAAGCTTGTTTGCCTTTGGTAAATTCAGCAGCATCTGTTGTACCAGAAACACCGACCATTGGAATATCCACATTCACTTGTTTTTTCGCTACTTGTTGGGCGATTTTTGCGATATCAGAATCTTTTTCGCTTTTCACAGAAATTTTATTTGCTTCGATACTTAACGTTAAATGGTAGGTGTCTTTTTGGTTTAATTCATCGATCAGTTCGTTCATTTTTTTGATTACAACATCATTATCATAGCCAGGAATCGTTCTGATATTTCCTTGTAGACTGGCTTCACTTGGAATACTGTTGATTTGTTCTCCGCCGGAAATCATCGTTACGTTATAGATAAAATCACCTAAGACTGCATCTGTATGGGTTTCACTACGGAATAATTGATTCGCTCTTGAATAGAAATCATTTAGATGATCGATTGCATTAACCCCAAGTTGAGGCATTGAGCTGTGAGCATTTTTACCTTGAGACTCTACTTTAAAATTGATTGAACCTTTATGTGCATAAACGATTCCAGCATAACCAGAGGGTTCACCGATCACCATTGAGGTTACATCATCGACGTAGCCTTCTTTCGTTAATTGCTCGGCTCCTAGTTCACCAACTTCTTCACCCACTGTTGCGATCAAACGTAGGCGTCCATTAAAGGCAGCATGTTCTTCTTTTAATTCGATCATCGCAATGGCCATAGCAGCTAAACCACTCTTCATATCACATGTGCCGCGACCGTACATTTTCCCATCACGAATTTCAGGTTTGAACGGATCAGAAGTCCAATCCGCAACATTTCCTGCTGAAACGACATCCATATGTCCAGAAAATGCTAGAACTTTCTCGTTATTTTTGTTCCCAATTTCAACAATTAGGTTATCACGATCTTTGTCATATTCTAAAAAGCTTGAGTCGATCCCGTGTTTTTTGAATAACTTACTTAGATACTCAGCGACCTCTTTTTCATTGCCGTTGACCGATTTAATTGTAACGATGTCTTTTAAAATTTGAACTTTTTCTTGATTTTCCATTGTGTTGGCCTTCTTTCATTTGATTCATTCAGTTTCTCATCGTGTGTGAGAAAATGGATAAATATGCTTACAGGTTAACTATACACCTAAATGAGAATTTCGTTAAATAAAATCGGTTATTTTTGCCTATATCTTATTTTTCCTTTTTTTCATATATACTGAATGAATAATAATAAAAAAAAGAAGATAAAAAAATGAAAAAAATCGCTAGTTTAATCAGTTTTTTTGCTATTTTGCTAATTATGACGTGTTTTCCAAAAGCTTCCTATGCGGTGGATCAATTAGTTTTTGAAGGCCCTACATTAGATACACCCTATGAAGGTCAAACACAAATTTCAGGGTATCTGGCGGCGTTTGGCACTTTGCCTTCTGGAGAAAAGGTTTCTGTCAGTACATTCGACGGTGCTGCTTGGATCGCAATTAATGGTAAAAATTACAATGGTACGACCTCTGGTAATCAGATGTTTCATTATACCGTTACAAAAATAGATGAAGAAAAATATTCTTTTACCTTCACGCTCCCTGATAATATTGTATTAAAAGAAGGAGATCGAATAACCAATTTTGTGATTCCAGCCAATGTAGAGAATCCATCAAATTATCCCCAACTAGCACATAAATTTTCTGGAGAATACATTGTTCAGAAAAGAGCTGATCCACAACCTAGTGGGGAAGTTGTTGTTTTGTACCTTGATGAACAGGGAAATGAGATTTTAACAAAACAAACGATCTCTGGTATTGTGGGCGATCCCTATGATGCTTCAACAGATACTTACAAACTAGCAATTGAAGGCTACACATTAGATGAAACAAAGTTACCTACAAATGCTACAGGTACAATAAGTCCAGTAGCACAACTCTTGATTTACACATACAAAAAGAATCCAAGCAAAGCCCATGATGTCACAGTACGTTATGTTGATGAGGAAGGGACAGAAATAGCTAATCCCAAACCAATCAGCGGGATGATTAGCGAACCTTATGATGCATCAACAGATACCTACAAACTAGTCATCGATGGCTATACGCTAGACGAAACAAAATTACGTACAAAAAAAATCAACAGATAGCACAAAATCTTACCGTTCAATATGTAGATGAAAATGGTCAAAAACTAGTTGATTCCAAAATTGTCAGCGGGATGATTGGTACAGCTTATGATGTCTCAATGACAGCCTATAAACGAATCATTGAAGGCTATACGCTAGATGAGACAAAATTACCTACAAATGCGATTGGAACTTTAACTGATACTAAACAAACTGTTACTTATCACTACATTTTCAATAAAGAATCTGGCAACACAACAGATACAAATCAAGGCAACACTGGAAAACCAACAGCACAAAAAACAACCTCTTCAAAAAACAGCAAGAACTTTCCTAAAACGGGAGAAACTGCCACACACTCTATTTTATACCTTAGCGGATCATTAATTATTCTAAATGGGCTTGTCTATTTAAGAAGAAACAAAACAAACTAAACCTCAATAATATCAACAAAAAAACCAGCTCATCATTTCTGATGTCTGGTTTTAATTTTATTCATTAAAGTAATTCCCAGGAACTACATTGATTGTTTTCGTCCGTGTATCTACATCTTCTACATACAGCAATGACGTATAATCTTCAATCGCGCGTTGGCCTTTAAATTTAGACTCGGCAAAGACGGTAATCCCGACAAGTTCGGCTTCAAACTCTTCGATCAAGCTCTTCATTCCATTAACAGTTCCGCCGCCTTTCATGAAGTCATCTACTACTAAAACTCTCGAACCGCGTTTTAAGCTACGTTTTGACAGTTCCATTTTTTCGATACGTTCAGATGATCCAGAAACGTAATTCACGCTAACCGTTGAACCTTCCGTGATTTTTGAATCACGACGCACGATCACAAACGGAACATTCAAGTAATAAGAAACAGCTTGAGCAATCGGTACCCCTTTAGTTGCTACGGTCATGACTGCATCGATTTGTTCACCTAAATATTTAGAAGCAATGATTCTCCCAACTTGGCGCAATAATTCCGGCTGTCCTAATAAATCAGAAAGATACACATATCCTCCTGGCAACAGACGATCTTGTTCAGATAAACGTTCACACAAAGCCATGACTAATTCTTTTGACTCCTCATATGGAATTTCTGGGATAAATCGTACACCACCAGCAGCTCCTGGAATTGTTTCAAGAATTCCTGTACCTCGTTGTTTGAATGTTTTCTTAATGATCGCCAAATCCTCACTGATTGATGATTTAGCTGATTTATAACGCTGTGCAAAATGAGTCAAAGAAACTAATGTATGGGGATGATCCAGTAAGTACTGTGTCATATCAATCAATCGTTCGCTTCTCCGAATTTTAGAATCTGTCACTTCTTCTCCTCTTTCCTTTAAGGTTTACTGTCCGCTAGTATGATTACTAGACCTTATTTTTTTATAGGTTCGTTATTCATTATTTTTTAATAGGTAAAATAAATGATACTCCCTTACAATCTATCGTTCCCTATTATAGGGTGTTTTACAAAAAAAATCGAGCATTTTTTTAAAATAATGAAAAATAGTTCGCAATTTATGAAACAAAAAAGAAGATAAGGATAAAAACTTTCGTTTTTCTCCTTATCTTCTTTTGACTCAACTCTAGTTATCTCTGACTCATTTTCTTATTCCGCTGCATCGTCACCATTAGTTTACGAATGATACTGACAAGAATAAATAACCCGATAAAAATCAAGGTAATGCTGGCACTTGGCGGTGTTTCTAAATAATAAGACCCCGTCAATCCTGTTAGCATGCCAATCAATCCCATAATAACACTGATGATAATAACCGTGTTAAATCCCTTGCCAATCCGCATCCCGATCGCAGCAGGTAAGACCATGATCGCAGATATCAATAAGGCCCCTGCAATAGGGATCATAACTGCGATCGCTACACCTGTAATCACGTTAAACAACATCGACATCCAATGAATCGGTAACCCATCCACATGTGCCGTATCTTCATCAAACGTCAAAACATACATTGGTCGTTTAAATAAAACAAACAAAATCACTAATACAACAAACAACACCGCCAAAATAACGACCTGCTGCCAAGTGATCGTCACGATTGAACCGAATAAATACGACTGGATACTAGCCGCTGAATTTCCTCCGCTAAGGTTCATCAACACCAGAGCTAGCGCTAAGCCACCAGACATTAAAATCGCAATCGAAATTTCCGAGTACGTACTATAAATCATTCGTAGATATTCTAAAATAATTGCTGCAATAATCACGACGACCAACGTCATGATATCTGGATTCCAATTTAAGAAAAACCCTAAAGCTACCCCTGCCAAAGAGACATGAGAAAGAGTATCCGCCATTAAAGATTGTCTTCTGATTACCAAAAATACACCTAGCATTGGGGCAATCACGGAAATAAAGGTTGCTGCTAAAAAGGCTTTTCTCATGAACTCATATGAAAGCATCTCCATTGTGAATCCTCCTTCCGAACTAAACGAATTTGTCGATCAGCATAGGATTTGATATCCTCATGATCGTGAGTAATCATCAAAATCGCTTTTCCATGGTCATGAGCGTTATGCCGTAATAAACGATAAAACTCATTTCTAGACGTTTCATCCATTCCTGTTGTTGGTTCATCTAAAATAAATAAATCAGGGTCTGTCGCGAAAATACGAGCCAGGCTGATCCGTTGTTTTTGTCCACCTGAAAGTTCACCGATCCGTTTATGCCGCATCTCCCACATACCAACTGCTTTCAAAGCTTTCTCTACATGTTGATGGTCTCTTTTCGTAAGAGGTTTAAACCAGCGATTACGGGGAAAACGTCCTGAACGAACCAATTCGAGCACCGTACTTGGGAATCCCGCATTAAATGAGGCTACTTGTTGGGGAATATAGCCGATACTTAGTTTTTCGCCCGCACTATTTTCTTTGGCGATCGTGATCTCACCCTTTGTTGGCTTTAACAAACCCAGCGTACTTTTGATCAGGGTTGATTTTGCCGCACCATTTTCACCAGTGAGAATGACAAATTCACCTGGATCGACATAATATGAAACATCTTCTAAGACTGGCTCATCATCATAATAAAATGTGAGGTCTTTGACTTCTAGATAATGCATGTCCATTCTCCTTCTTTTGACTACTACACAATTGAAAGCGGGAATAACAGCATCATGCTTATTATCCCGCCTTTATTTGTTTACTTGATACTTTTCTTTAAAGCTTCTAGATTAGCTTTCATTACGGAGATATAATCTTCACCTTTATCTTGTTCTTTTTGAGTGATACTTTCTAGCGGGTTAAGAACTGCTAGTTCCACATCCGTTTCGCGAGCTAATGTTTCAGCGACTTTTGATGATGCCGATGTTTCAAAATAAATCACTGATACGTTGTGCTCTTTGATATATTTTTTCAACTCTGCTAAACGGCTTGGTGAAGGTTCTTGATCTGGAGAGATTCCAGCAATTGATTCTTGTGTCAAACCATATTGTTTTGCTAAATAGCCAAATGCAGCATGCTGCGTTACAAACGTTTTGTTTTTAGCATCTTTAAAAGCTTCTTGGTATTCAGTATCTAGGGCTTTTAATTTTTCAATATAAGTTGCAGCATTTTTCTCAAATGTTGCTTTTTGTTCTGGGTATTTTTTCACTAACTCATCACGAATGGCTTCAACCTCTTTTTGTGCTAAAACTGGATCTAACCAAACATGCGGATCTAATTCGTGATCGTGGTCATGCTCATCGTGATCCGCTTCTTCTTCATCGTGATCGTGGTCATGGGCTGCACCTGCCATTAAATCGATCGAACTAGCAGCTTCAACAACAGCGACTTTTTTCTCATCAACATTTTCCAAAACATCCTTGACCCAAGTTTCTAATTCATGGCTGTTATAGACAAACACATCCGCATCTGTGATCTTTGCAATATCTTTGGCACTCGGCTCATAGTCATGGGGCTCTGTTCCAGCTGGGATTAATAATTGAACATCGCCTGCATCTCCCACTACATTTTTCGCAAAATCGTACATTGGGTAAAATGTGGACACAACTTTTATTGTATCACTTTTTCCAGACTCTTCTTGTTTATTTGTTTGACCGCAGGCTGTTAATGTAAAAATTACCGCAATTAATAACAATCCTACCAGATATTTCCAGCTATTTTTTCTCATCTATCTTTCCCCATTTCGATTTGTCTTATTCAAATAGTAATATTTACGATTTATTGGCAAAACTAATTTACCAGATGAAAAAGAGAACGTCAAGAGAAAACCAAAAAATAATTTATTCCTATATACGGAGACGGTCAAGTATAGATAATTATGTCGTTGAAACTGTTTTATCTTTTCCTAAACAGTTATAGATACATTATAATTAGATTGAAATAGAGTGATGGTTATGCACAAAATAAAAGTTAGAAAAATCGGGAATATTATTCAATTAGATCTATCCGAGGCGCAAAAAGAGTATGACCGATGTTTAATTGAAGAAGGCTTTGCAGACTTTGAAAAAGGCAATATCGTGACAGAAGCTGAAATTATGGAAGAATTCTAACATTATGATTGGGGAGATCAATCATGACAGCTCTTTCTGCTGAGTATACTGAGAGCTTTCGTTTAAGTCTTAGAAAACTTAATCAGGAGTGGTCAAAAGAATATTTTTTTACTGATGAAAAAATCACAACTTTTGTTCAATCTATTTACAAGTCCATTGAGCTAACCAAAATAGTTCCCGAAATGCATGAAGAAATCTCAGCCATTTACAATTTTAATAACCCAATCTATAGAATTTTAATTGGGAAAAACTATGCGATTTTTTATCGTATCGATCGTTCTACTACAAAAATTATGTTAGGAAACATGTATTACCAACGGCAGCTACATATTTCGTTTTAAATCACTTGTAGTAACTAAAAAACCACTCGATTGAGTGGTTTTTTAGTTATATTCAAATTTTAAAATTTTCATTTTAACGTTCTTACAATATACACTTCATCACAAAAGCCTTTTAAGCCATTATAAATCCGTTGAGCGCGCGTTTTCTTCTCACATAAGGCAAAAACCGTTGGTCCGCTACCGCTCATAAGTGCTGCATCTGCACCATATTTCGTCATTCGATCTTTGATTTGTTGGATCACCGGATGACGTTTGATTGTCACACCTTCTAACGCATTCCCGATTTTTTCTGTCATCAATAAATAATCATCCGCTTCAATCGCTTGTTTCAACCCACGAATATCAGGATGTTGAATACTATTAAATGATAGACTGCCAAAAATCGAACTCGTTGAAACACTCATCTTAGGTTTTACCAAAACGACCCAACACTGAGGCATTGAAGGTAAGAAGTCGATTTTTTCCCCACGACCTGTCACAAAAGCAGTACCTCCATGAATACAATACGGGACATCTGAGCCAATCTTACTGCCTAATTCTGCAAGTTCTGCTAGAGATAACCCTAAGTTCCATAAACGATTCAAACCTCGTAAGGCAGCGGCACAGTCACTACTACCGCCAGCCAATCCTGCTGCAACAGGGATTCTTTTTTCTATATATATTTTGACTCCTTGAGTGAGTTGAAAGGTATCCTTCAGCAATTCTGCTGCTTGATACACATGATTTCTTCTGTCCACTGGTAAAAAGGAGCTATCGGTTTCGATTATTATTTCATTTTCCGGCAATAACTCAAACGTCAGCCGATCGGCTAAGTCTACACTAGCCATGATCATCTCTAATTCGTGATAACCATCTTGTCTTTTATAGAGAGCATCCAACCCCAAGTTGATTTTTGCGGGCGCTTTTTCTATGATTTCCATTCTTTTCACCTATCTAATCTCATTACCTAACCATCTTCACAATCTTTTAAATTCTAACATATGTTGTTAGAGAAGTATATATTTGTATAAAAATTGATACGGTTTTCAAATAGAACATAAAAAAACATCTATCCCTCTATTATCTTGGAATACACGCTTTTTGATTATTTCTTGTTTTTGCGATTAAACGATCTCGCTTCTATTCTTGATGATCTTATTAACGATCCCATAATCAAGTGCTTCTTCAGCACTCAACCAATAGTCTCTGGCCGTATCATTCTTGACTTGCTCAATATCTTTGCCAGTTTCTTTAGCAATCAACTGGTTAATTTTTTCTCTTGTACGGATGATTTCTTTCGCTGTGATTTCCATGTCGCTGGATTGACCTTGTGTGCCACCAGAAGGTTCGTGGATCATAAACCGTGTATTTGGCAAACAATAGCGGCGTTCTTTTTCACTAGATAAGTAAATAAGTGCCCCTGCACTGACAACCCAACCTGAACCAATGATATTGACTTTCGGTTTGATAAAGTTGATCATATCAAAAATTAAGTAACCTGAATCTACATGACCACCATTACTACTAATAAACAAATTGATTGGCTCATCATTGATTGATTCTAATAACAGTAGCTGTGTACAAACTTCTTTTGCCATTTGCTCATTGATTTCGCCTGAAATAATAATCGTCCTAGTTCCTATCATTTTCTCAGCCAGTAAATCCGGTTGTTTTTGTTCTTCTTTGACCTTTTCTTGTTCACTCATTACATATCCTCCTTTTTGAATCTACTGAAAGTCTAACATAGCTTTTTTGAAAAATCACGGAATATTTCTACTTGCCCACCGTGTGCTACCGACAAAATCAGAGTATCGTTTAAAGCCTGCAATGATAGTAAATTATCCTGATCTAAGTAGAAACAGTCAAAAAAGCAGAGCTAAAGCGTTTCCGCTTTAGCTCTGCTTTTAAAATAGACTCATTGTTAAACTGCTTCACCGACAAATTCAATCTCTACTGTGCGTGTTAGCACATCAGAATAACTATAAGAAACTCGTTCAAATGAGTTTTCATCTGGATCTAAATCTACGACGAAGACAGATGGATACGTTTCTGTCAAAATACCATTACGTTCTGTTTGACGCTTTCTGCCGGTCTGAGCAACTAATGTGATTTTGCTGCCGATACGACATTCTAGATCTTTTTTAATGGAAGCTAAAGTTGTTGGCATTGCATTCACCTCATTTTCCATTGTACCACAGAACGATAAAAATATCAAGTTTACCATAGCAGAAAATGAAATGCAACTAATTATAATTTATAAATGGATAATTATTTAATGTGAAAAATAACAATTTTCTCATTTAATCGTAAATAATCGCTTTCAACTTCTTTTTTGCCCGGTCGTATGCACTTCTAACCGTAACTTCACGACTGTCGGTATCTTTTGCAATTTCATCTAGTTCTTTGCCGTTTATATATTCTTCAAATGTAATTCGTTCAAACGGCGACAAGACTTTCGGCAATTGTTCCAGTTTTTCCCTAATGATCATTTGCTCTAAAACATCAGGCTCTTCCGTCTCGATATAGTCAAAAAATGATTCGCCCTGATGTTCTATTTTTTGATCAAGTGAGACTGATTGTGTATCGATCGTTCGTTTAAGAGCGCATTGCTTTCTGATCAAACTGCGAACATGATTTTCAAAATTTGACTTAAAAAACTTCCCGATAGAAGCATTATGTGCTTCTTCATATTTTTCAAGCGATCGATAAAAAATAATTCGACCTTCCTGCAGCCAATCTTCCCGATCAAAATCTTTCAGATAATACTTTTTCCGAAACTTGTACACCACTGGATGATATTTTCGATACAAATGATCAAATCCCACGGTGTCCCCTTTTAAGATATCATTGTACTTATTCATAAATACCCTTCTCCTTCCAAGCATTCTACCAAAATGCTTGGAAAAAGCGTAACATTTTCTTCAATAAAAGTCGGAGAAATCAAGGGGTCAATCTTTGTTGTTAGATAATTCGTCCAGTTTATCGGACAACTTTGACAATTGTTCGATATTCCACGGAGAATTTCGTCGAAAATCTTGAAAATGGATATCTGTCGCATGGACTGCGATCGTGCGTTCTGTTTTTTGAACATCTTTGTACAACTCGTTAGCTGACGTTCGCAATGCACCTTTGGAAAAAACTAGCCATTGCTCCGCTAAATCACTTGTTGCTACAGTTACTTGGGTTAGCCGATCATTTCGTTCACCAGCTACTCGTTCTATGTAACTATCCGCAGTCTCTTCTTCTTTGGTAAAAATCACCGTTAAGCGATACTTTTTATATGTCTGCTGAATTCCTGGAACAAACTGTGCATCAAAAACAACCATTACTTCTAAATCCTCATATTTCGCATAATTGGATAAACGCTGAAGCAAAACCTCTCTAGCATCCTCAAGCTTATTTTGGTTCTTCAATTGAACCAACTCTGGCCAAGAACCGATCATGTTATAGCCATCAACGATCAGCAACTGTTTTTTCATTTGCTTTGTCACCTTCTTTATGTATGAGGTCGAGAAAAAAATTACTTTTTTCTCGCCATTTATCTAACTCTTTATAGCGGATTACGTCCACGATAGACTTCGTACATCAATAATCCAGCCGCAACGCCGGCATTCAAGCTTTGAACGTGTCCTGTCATTGGAATCGTTAATAATTCATCCACTTCTTTATGCAGCCCTTGACTCATACCACGGCCTTCATTTCCGATAATCAACGCAATCGCCCCTTTAGTGTTCCATTGACGATAATCCGTCCCTTTCATATCTGTTCCAAAAATCCAAAAGTTATTTTCTTTTAAGGTTGTGATACTTTGGGCTAAATTCGTTACACGAGCAACAGGAATATACTCAACTGCACCAGTCGATGCTTTTGTTACCACAGGTGTAATACCAACAGCACGATGCTTCGGAATAATGATTCCATCTACACCTGTTGCATCTGCTGTTCTCAAGATCGAACCAAAATTGTGAGGATCTTCTAGACTATCTAAAATCAAGAAAAATGGGACCTCTGTCTTTTCTTTCGTACGATCGAGTAATTCATCCAGCGTTAAGTACTCATAAGCTGTAATCGCCAATACAATCCCCTGATGGACACCATGATTCGTCATTGTATCTAGTTTTTGTTTAGGAACCCATTTAACAGGCACAGCATTTTCTTTTGCCAATAATTTTAAGTGTTCAACTTTTTCACTTTTACTATCTTCTTGAAGAAATAGTTTGTTTCCTCGACCTTGCTGGATTGCTTCAATCGTAGCGTGATTGCCAAAGACAAAGTTATCTTCAATCTCTTCTTGCGAAACTTCCCGCTCTTTTCTGACTATTTCTTTTTTAAACGGCTGACTTTTTTGCGGCTTATTCCCTTTGAAAGGGCGTTTCTTATCATTTCTCATTTTTTTCACCTACTTTTTTTATACACCAATCGATCAATTCTTCCAAACGCTCTGTTTGTTTTGTCAGATGTAAATAGCCCATCAATGATTCAAAACCTGTTGCAATACGATACGTTGTGATATCTGCATTTTTAGCAGAAGTATGGCTTTTCGCATTACGGCCGCGTTTGTACATTAGTTCTTCATTTTCTGACAATAATTTTTCTCCCAGCATTTCTTGGATCAAAAAGGCTTGTGCCTTCGCTGAAACATAATGCGTTGCCTGACGGTGTAAAATATTGGGTTTCGTTTGTCCTTGCTCTACTAGGTAATCACGAATATAAATCTCATAGATCGCATCGCCCACATAAGCCAAAGCTAAACCATTTAATTGCGTGTAATCTCTCATTCACTTCTTCTCCATCTAGTTCCTTGGGCTGTATCTTCCAGGGTTATTCCTTTATCTTTTAATAGATCACGAATCTCATCACTGCGGGCAAAATCGCGATTCTTACGCGCTTGATTGCGTTCTTCAATCAATTGGTCTATATCGTCATCCAACAATTCTTCTGATAAGAAGAAAATACCGAAAATACTTAACCATTGCGAGAATTGTTCTAGTGCTTTTTCTGTAACGATCGTAGAAACGGTTTCTTGCTCACTGTACTGATTCAGCCACTTAGCCAATTCGTAAACAACAGTGATCCCATTTGCCGCATTAAAATCATCATCCATTTCAGTCGTGAAACGTGTTTCTAAATCTGCTAGTTCTTGTAATTTCTGACTATCTTCATCCATTTGAATAGCAGCATCCGCTTTTCTAAAGGACAAGTTCTCAAAGGCATTTTTTAATTTTTGTAAATTGACGCCAGCCTCTTTCATCGTGGTTTCACTATAGCGAATCGGGCGACGATATTGAGTCGTTGCCATAAAGAAACGCAACACTTGAGGATCAACTTGTTTGACTAGTTCGTGAACTGTAACAAAGTTCCCCAAAGATTTACTCATTTTTTCATCGTCTTCACCAATCGTAACAAAACCATTATGCATCCAATAATTGGCGAATTTTTGACCAGTTTTTGCTTCACTTTGGGCAATTTCATTTTCGTGGTGAGGAAACTCTAAATCTTGACCGCCCCCATGAATATCAATTGTATCACCTAAATGTTTCGTTGCCATGACCGAGCACTCGATATGCCAGCCTGGACGTCCCGCTCCCCACGGTGAATCCCAAGAAATTTCTCCTTCTTTTGCCCCTTTCCATAAAGCAAAATCCAAAGGATCTTCTTTCAATTCCTTTTCTACACCAGTTCGTTGACTTGCTCCAACTTCTAATTCATCGATTGATTGGTGGCTAAGTTTACCATACCCTTCAAACTTACGTGTCCGATAATAGACATCACCCTGTGAAGTATAAGCATACCCTTTATCAATCAATGTTTGAATAAATGTTAAGATGTCTGGCATATGATCCATCACACGAGGATGAAGCGTTGCTGGTTTAACATTCAACATATTGGTATCTTCTTCAAAAGCATGGATAAATCTATCTGCAACTTCTGGCGCTGTGATTCCCAGATCCTTGGCTGCTCGAATGATTTTATCATCTACGTCAGTAAAGTTCGAAACATAATTCACCTCATAGCCGCGGTACTCTAAATAACGTCTAATCGTATCAAAAGCCATTGAGCTGCGGGCATTACCGATATGAATATAGTTGTACACGGTGGGTCCGCAAACATACATCCGGACTTTCCCTGCTTCGATTGGTTGAAAAATTTCTTTTTCTCTTGTTAATGTATTATAAATTTGAATCATAAGCTACCTCCAATTTTTCTCCTTTGATTCTAACAACTTTTGCTGGAATCCCTACCGCTGTGGCATCATTAGGAATATCTGTTAAAACAACGGCAGAAGCTCCGATTTTAGCTCGTTCGCCAATTGTAACAGGACCTAATATTTGTGCATGTGCATGGATCATGGCCCCTTTTCTGACTGTCGGATGACGTTTTCCTGTATCTTTTCCGGTCCCACCTAATGTTACACCGTGAAATAAAACAACATCCTCTTCAATTTCAGCTGTTTGACCGATTACGACACCCATACCATGATCGATAAAAACACCTGGTGCAATCGTCGCGCCGGGATGAATCTCAATTCCTGTTATAAATCGCCAAAATTGTGCATGGATTTTCGCTAATAAAAACAAGCGGTGTCTATATAAAAAATGAGAAAAACGATGCCAAAACAATGCGTGCAAGCCTGGATACGTCAGTAAAGCTTCTAATGTTGAACGTGCTGCCGGATCATTGTTTTTGACTGCTTTAACAGCTCTCTTTAACCAACTCATATTTTTTACTCCTTTCATTTTATTTTAAACAAAAAAGCGTCTTTTAAACGAAATAATTCCGTTCAAAAGACGCTTCTGCGTGGTTCCACTTTTTTTCACAGGTTTCCCTGCCTCAAAACAGATAACGGTTGTTGGCCGTTTTCAGCTACATATCGCTGAAACTATTCAAAGATGCATTTCAAAAAGTACTGACAACTGTTTTCACCATCCACAGTCTCTCTAAAGTCGCGCTCTTTTTTACTTCTTCTTCTCTACATATTTTTATTATAAAACGTTATTTAAATGATCTAAAGCTTTTTCTTTTCCTAAAAGTTCGATCGTATCGCCTAATTCTGGGCCATGCATTTGTCCTGAAACAGCTACACGGATTGGCATAAATAGATTTTTACCTTTTACGCCTGTTTCTTTTTGGACTGCTTTGATCCCAGCTTTGATACTTGGGACATCAACAACATCCATTGCTTCCAATTGAGCTTTAAATGCAGCTAAGACTGCCGGCACTGTTTCTCCTGCTAGAACTTCTTTCGCAGCAGCATCTAAAACTGGGTGTTCATTGAAAAACAACTCAGATACATTGACGATTTCAGCCGCATAACTCATTTGTGGTTGGTATAGGCTAACAACTTTTTTCAACCATTCCAATTTTTCACTGCTTGGTTGTGCTTCGATTTTACCTTCTGCTACTAAATACGGAAGACACATATCTGTTAAAACATCTAAATCTAATTGTTTCATGTATTGGTTATTGACCCATTCAAGTTTTTTTCCATCAAATGCAGCTGGTGATTTACTTAAACGTTCTGGATCAAAGATTTTGATCAATTCATCTTGTGAGAAGATTTCTTCTTCCCCAACTGGTGACCAGCCTAATAATGCGGTAAAGTTGAACATTGCTTCTGGTAAATAGCCAAGTTCACGATATTGTTCGATAAATTGTAAAATCGATTCGTCACGTTTACTTAATTTTTTCCCTGTTTCAGAGTTGATGATCAACGTCATATGACCAAATTCTGGTGCTTTCCAACCGAATGCTTCATAGACCATCAACTGTTTTGGTGTGTTCGCAATGTGATCATCTCCACGTAAAACATGGGTGATTTTCATCATGTGGTCATCCACTGCTACTGCAAAGTTATACGTTGGCATGCCATCACGTTTTTGAATAACAAAATCGCCGCCGATATTATCTGATTCAAAAACGATTTCGCCTTTGACCATATCTTCAAATGTGTAAGACGTATTTCTTGGTACACGGAAACGAATAACTGGTTTCAGTCCTTGCGCTTCTTTTTCGGCTTGTTCAGAAGGTGTCAATTCTGCACATTTACCTGAATAATGAGGCATTTCACTGCGAGCACGTTGCGCTTCTCTTTCAGCTTCTAATTCTTCTTCAGTACAATAACATTTATATGCACGATTGCTTACCAACAGTTGATCGATTAAAGGTTGATAAATTTCGCTACGTTCTGATTGACGATAAGGACCATATTCACCTGGTTTTTCAGGAGACTCATCCCAATCCATTCCTAGCCAAGCTAAGTTTTCTAGCTGACTTTTCTCTCCATCTTCGATGTTTCTCTTTTGATCGGTATCTTCAATACGAATAATAAAGTCACCATCGTTGTGGCGGGCAAATAAATAATTGAATAAAGCAGTTCTTGCATTTCCGATATGCAAGTGTCCAGTTGGACTTGGTGCGTAACGTACACGTACACGTACTTTTGTCATTGTGCATTCCTCTTTCTATTTATCAAGTAAAGCGACCGCGATCGCTCCCATTCCTTCTTCTTGACCAATGAAACCCATTTTTTCCATCGTTGTGGCTTTTAAATTGATTTGATTTAGCTCAATCTGACATGCTTTAGCGATATTTTCTTTCATTTGTTCTAAATAAGGCTTCATTTTTGGTTGTTCTGCTAAAATTGTACAATCAATATTGCCAATAGTAAAGCCAGTAGTCAAAACTTTTTGACTTGCTACTTGTAATAACTTGATCGAATCGGCATCTTTAAATTCTGGATCTGTATCGGGAAACAAATGACCGATATCGCCAAGCCCTGCAGCGCCTAAAATTGCATCAGTAATTGCGTGCAGTAATACATCTGCATCTGAGTGCCCTAATAATCCTTTTTCAAAAGGGAGCTCCACGCCGCCAATGATCAGCTTACGTCCAGCTACTAATTGATGAACATCAAAGCCTTGTCCAATACGTATCATATTTTCCACCTAGTTTCTTCTTCGTTTGACGATGGCTTCACCAATCAACATATCTTCTGGTGTCGTCAATTTAATATTTTCGTAACTTCCCAAAACCATTGAGACAGGTAAATCACTATATTTTTCAATCAGTGAAGCATCATCTGTGCCTAAATAGTCTTCTTGTTGTGCCCAAACATGCACAGCTAACAAATCCGCTCCATAGAAGGCTTGTGGCGTTTGAACTTGCCATAATGTTTCACGTGGAACTGTTTCTTCAACGATTCCATCAACGACACGCTTGATTGTATCTTTGACGGGCACACCTAAAATAGCAGCTCTCGTTTCTTGAACTTTACGATGGAGTAATTTTAATTGCGCTAAGCTTACAAAAGGTCGGGCTCCATCATGAACCATCACAATATTTTTAGGGTCAAGTAATGCCTTTAATCCATTAAAAACACTGTATTGTCGCTCCGATCCGCCAGAGACGATCGTTATAGGATGTTTTTTCTTGTTCTCCTTTTTAACTACTGCTGCCAATAAATCTTGTTCATCTTCTTGTGTCACTAAAATAATATGTTTACATGCAGGATCATTTAAAAAGGTATTTAACGAATAAGAAATAACTGGTTTACCGATCAAATGCAATAAAATTTTATTACGGCTGGCACCCATTCGTTTCCCTTGTCCAGCCCCCAACAAAATGACCTCATAATCCAGTGCTTTATTTCTATTTTCAGCTCTTTTCATTGGCTTTATGTTCTTCTTTACGATCATCGATTCCGCGACCCGAATGTGCAGGTTTTGCAAAAATCATCCGACCCGCCGCCGTCTGTAAGGCACTAGTCACAACAACTTGAATATGTTCATTCATGTAATGCTGTCCATCTTCAACTACAACCATCGTGCCGTCATCTAAATAGGCCACACCTTGTTGACGCTCTGTTCCAGCTTTGACAACCATTACGTTCATCGTTTCTCCTGGAATCACGACTGGTTTAACTGCATTGGCTAAAGCATTGATATTCAAGACAGGAATGTTTTGAAATTCTGAAACTTTATTTAAGTTATAGTCATTGGTTACGACTACACCATCCAACAGTTTTGCTAGTTTGATCAATTTACTATCTACTTCTGAAATGTCTTCAAAATCACCCTCATACATTTCAACAGAGATCCCATCTTCTTTTTGCAATGCATTTAAAATATCCAATCCACGGCGACCACGAACACGTTTTAAGCTATCACCAGAATCTGCAATATATTGTAATTCATACAATACAAAATTAGGAATCAAAATAACCCCTTCTAAAAAGCCTGACTTAGCAATATCGTAGATCCTACCATCAATAATTACACTCGTATCCAAAATTTTATACTTATGGAAATGATCTTCTACTCTACGATCTAGCACTTCGCCTTCACTTTCGGTTAGAACTTTCTTTTGCTTAGGAGTAAAAATTTTACGCCATTCATCAATACGAGTTGTGCCCATACGAAAACCTAAATAACCAAAAATAATCATCACTAATATGGGTAAAACGCTATTTACAAACGGAATATTCAAATTGTACATAGGAATCGAGATAATCGCTCCGATGATCAACCCAATGATTGCGCCCACACTCCCAAATAATAAATAGGTCAAGCTCATTTCATTTAATGCTGCTTCTACTTTTTTCACACCTGAAACAATATACTTTGCTAACCCTAACGATAAAATGAAGAAAATAAGTGCACCAATCAAACTGTTAGTAAAGTTATTGTTCAGCCATGTGTTATCTGCCTGCTTTGCCATGTCCCAAGCCATCGGTAATAATGAGATACCTAAACTTGCACCAGCAACGACCATCAGCAGTGTGATGACACGTTTTTGCATAGATTCATCCTCCAATATAGTCATACTTATTTTAAAGAATGACAGGAGAGACCGCCTTTAGTTTGTTACCACGATCTCTGTCTCTCACTCTACTTGAATACTTTTCTTAAGGTTTCTCCAATTGTGGCAACGCCGACAATCTCAATTCCTTCTGGTGGCGTCCAACCACCTAAATTGTTCTTCGGTAAATAAATCTTGGTAAACCCTAACTTTTGTGCTTCACGTACTCGTTGTTCAATGCTGTTCACACGACGTATTTCGCCAGTTAAACCGATCTCACCAATAAAACATTCTGTTGGTTTGGTCCCATTTTCTTTGTAACTGGAAGCGATACTGACTGCTACAGCTAAATCGATTGCCGGCTCATTGATTTTGACACCGCCTGCTGCTTTCAAATAGGCATCTTGATTTTGCAAGAGTAAGCCAGCCCGCTTTTCTAGAACTGCCATGATCAATGAAACTCGATTGAAATCTAGCCCTGTGGTTGTTCGTTTAGCATTTCCAAACATAGTTGGTGTAACTAAAGCCTGCACCTCAACCAAAATCGGCCGCGTTCCTTCCATTGCTACAACGATTGCTGAACCTGTGGCATCCGCCAGTCGTTCCTCTAAAAAAACTTGCGACGGATTGGCGACTTCTTCCAATCCATGTTCTCTCATTTCAAAAATACCAATTTCATTAGTCGACCCAAAACGATTTTTGACTGCTCTTAAGATTCTAAACGTATGATGTTTATCACCTTCAAAATATAAAACTGTATCTACCATATGCTCAAGCATACGTGGGCCTGCAATGGAACCTTCTTTGGTCACATGACCGACGATAAAAATCGCAATACCATTGGTTTTGGCAATTTTCAATAATTCAGCAGTTGTCTCACGGACTTGGCTTACACTACCAGCCACACTCGTTACATCTGGCTGCGTCATCGTCTGAATAGAGTCAATAATCACATAATCTGGTTCTAATTTCTCAATTGCACGAGCGATTTCATTCATATCTGTTTCAGCGTATAAGTAAAATTCCGTGTCGATCGAACTTAAACGTTCCGCACGCATTTTGATTTGTTCGGCGCTCTCTTCTCCGGAAACATATAAGACTTTGCCGCCGATTTCTGCAAGTTGTTGTGATACTTGTAAAAGTAGCGTAGATTTTCCAATACCCGGATCACCGCCGATCAAAACAAGTGAGCCTGGAACTACACCGCCACCTAGCACACGATTCAGTTCTACCAGCTTCGTTTTAACTCTTGGCTCTTTCTTAGGTACTACTTCCGCTAGACGTTGCGGTTGTGTTTTTTTACCAGTCAAACTCACTCTAGCACGACGATCTGTCGTATCTTGAATGATCTCTTCTGTCATCGTGTTCCACTGTCCGCAATTTGGACAGCGTCCTAAATATTTGGGGGAAATATACCCGCACGTTTGACATTCAAATTGAACTTTTGCTTTTTTTGCCATATGCTATCCCCTCATTTTGATGTATTCTTTATTTTACCATAGTTTAGGCCGCTTAGACTAAGACTTCCCACTGTAAAATACGCAGTTTTCCAGTGAATTTAGCTTAGTTTTTACCCGAAGAGCCGAAACCGCCTGTACGTTCGTTTTCTACGTCATCAATATCTGCTAAAAGAAATGGCTTAAAGATTCCTTGACCGATTCTTTCACCCTTTTCGATGATCATTTCTTCATAGCCAAAATTTAAAAACTGGAACATGATATGCCCTTCATTGCCTTCGCTATTATAATAATCACGATCGATCACACCCACACCATTCGCTAACATTAAAAAACGTTTCAATGGGTTTGATGAGCGACTAACCAATTCTAAATACTCATTTTCAGCCATGTAGGCTTTGATTCCTGTTTTAACTAAAACTGGCTTTGGCGCAACGCCTTGTGCTTGCTGCTGCCAAATACTTGGTACAACAACTCTTTCAGCTGCTTCAAAGTCATAACCTGCAGCACCTTTTGTCGCACGCTGCGGAATCGTGATCCCTTGGTCTGAATAATCCGTAATAATTTCAAATCCTCGTTGTTTCATCAAAAATCTCCTCTACTTGTAAACTATTTCTATTTTAACATACTACACTGATTCCCTGTTTAGTTTTATAGTATCTTTACTATTCTCTTGTGCTTTTTTAATGTTTTCACATCATTTGGATTCATTTTGTTCATCAAATTGACGTTTATTCTCTTTTAACACCTCATAAAAAATAAAAACAAAAAATAACATTAGCCCAATGATACTTATTACATGAACATATTCAACTACCTGAAGGGCAGCAGGGTTATGAGTCCGATGTGCAGTAATCTGTAAAACGGTTTTAACTGGTAGGTGCGCTTGCTTTGCTAATAACCACAAAACACTCATCAATAGTAACTGATGGGTCACACTACCTTTGGTTTGTGTACTATATTTAGTGATGATCCGTGTATCCTGCGGTAAACTTTCATTCTGATAATATTCTTGATTTAAAAAGTTTCCAGTTGCGCTGATAAAACAGCTTAGCAGGAAAATTCCAAGCGGAAAAAGCGGCAGAAATAGTAACAGAAATAGCGAAAAGATAAATCCACCAAGATGGATGATTCTCGGATCGACATTAGGCAATAAACGATATAAAAATTTAATAACAATCGCTGAAGCAATGATCCCCAAAATATATGGAACATACAGATTAACAGTCAGGCGATCGATCCCTAAGCGTAGTGAAACATAGAACGTGCCAAAAAGGAGCAAAAAGTTCATACACATTCCATTAGCAAATGTTAGTAAGTTTAGCCATATCGGTAGTTTCCACATTTTT
The DNA here is from genome assembly GCF_002148425.2 of Enterococcus sp. 12C11_DIV0727. NCBI lineage: Bacteria > Bacillati > Bacillota > Bacilli > Lactobacillales > Enterococcaceae > Enterococcus > Candidatus Enterococcus lemimoniae. The sequence goes on from NZ_CP147248.1 coordinate 2,232,530, forward strand.
CTTTGTCGGTTCAAATACCAAGCTGTGATCAAAAATAAACCAGAAAAACCAATAATGCCAGCATCTAAAAGCTGAGGATCAAACAGAAGTCGAGCCGAACGAATAAATAACAATAAAACAAAAAATCCTAGAAATAAAAAGAACTCTTTAAGCGATACCACTTGTTGGTTGACTTCATTAAAATCAATTTCATAGTCAGGATAATGCGTTACAGTATGGTAGGCAGCTATATACAACAAGGTATATTCACCTAAAACCAACGGAATCCTTAATTCTTTCGTCAGCATCAAAGAAGCGATCACCCCACCTAATAGCAATAGGATAAAAAGATATTTTCTACCAGTCAAAGCTGAATAACCCTGCCTTTTCTCATGATAATTAACTGTGGTATTAGCGGCAGGCAACCATGAGGCACTAAGCCCTAGTAAAACTGCCGAAAACAAATAGGCTGGAAAATAAAATTGACCTAACACGCCGATCAAACACCCGGCACCACCAATCAGGATAGAAATGATCAGCACATTGAAACTGGTCAAAGCTAGTTTAAAACTTTTTAACAAAAAGATGCCCGTCATGCGAAAGGTATAAAAAAGCACAAAAGGTAAAATTCTTTCCATCGTCGTACCATCACTTAAACTCAGAAATAAAAAATAAGGGATGAAAATAACTGTATTGGATAAAATAAACGGCGCCACTTGCAAACAATTGCGGGCTAATTCTTTTAGTTTAGACATTCGTTGATCTCCTTTGAAACGGTTTGTTATGTTGGTAGTCTACCATGATAATGAAAAAAGTGAAATCATCCACTAATAGAAAAAAACGCCTATAACATAAACTATGCAATAGACATCTCTTTTCATTAACTTTTTTCTGTTTATAACACTTCATCTACTAATTTCGTTTGATTTTTTTCAAAAACTTTGAAGAATGGATAATAAACCACCATGCTTAAAACAACTAAAAATACATAAAAAACAATATTCCGCCAATCCATCGTTGCCAGGTATGCTTGAGCAAAAAATGGAGTAAATGATGGATCAACGATAAACCCAAGCGATATCATCCCGATTTTTTGAGCAAAATAGGTTAAAAATAGCGAAATGACTGGCATGATCAGAAAGGGAATTCCTAAAATCGGATTAAACACAATTGGCAATCCGAAAATAACTGGTTCATTGATCGAACAAATTCCTGGAACGAAAGATAATTTCCCAATCGTTCGATATTGCGGCACTTTGCTAAACATCATCAAAAGAACTAAGCCTAGCGTATTTCCAGCCCCGCCTAAAACAGAGATCCGAAACATCTGCAAGTTCATCAAATGTGTCATTGCTTCTCCATTGGCAGCTTGTTCTGCATTCAAACCAGTTTGGGCCACTCCCAGCGTAAAGACGATTGGAAAAATGATCGATGATCCATTGATTCCAAATAGCCACAAAACATTGCCTAGAGTGACGATTAACAGTAAACCACCTAAACTTCCTGCAATATTAACGGCTGGAGTCAACACAGACATGACGGCATCAGGGAATGTTTGATCGATCAGCCCTAAGAAAACCAAATTCAAGCCATAAAAAAGCACAATATTCGTCAATAAAGGAATCAATGTATTGATAAATGTCACAACCATTGGCGGTACTGTATCAGGCAGCGAAATCTTAATATTTTTCACTTCAAAAAAACGGCTAACTTCAACGACTAAAAGTCCTAAGATAATAGCTACAAACAAACCGTTTGTTCCTAAGTAGGCTAACGATATCGTTCCTTCTTTAACAGGTGTACAAACGAGCAAGTATGTTACCATACTGACCATACCATTCATTGCAGCATTTAGTTTGTACTCATTTGATAAAGAGTACGCTATCCCAAAAACACTAATCAAGCCAATGATCCCCATCGTCAGATTGTAGGGTGCGGTGATCATATCATAATTAGCAACAGCAAAATCTTTCCAAACAGCCAAAAATTTCATAAACAGTCCTGCATGTGCAGGATCATACTGCTCCATATTAATCGGCGGATTAGCGAATATCAGGAAAAAAGAACCAATCACGATAAACGGTAACCCAAACATCATTCCAGTAGACACTGCTTTAAGGTGCCGTTGATTACCGATTTTATTGGCAAACGGACTTAAAACATCATTTAATCGATTTACAATAGATTCTTTCGCATTCGCTGAATTTTTCATCAGGTGTCCTCCTTAGACTTGCCAAGAGTTAAACTCAAAAGCTGACTCAACAACTTCATTTGGATCATAACGATCAATAATTTTCGCATATTCTTCTTTATAGTCATTCGTCACATCCGCTTGGGGAATAACAATGCTCGCTTCGTTTAAGAAATGTTTTGAGTCTCGTCCCATCTCTTTACCTCGAGTAGTATGTTTATCCAACGCAATATCAGGAATTTCAGGGACATACCCCATTGCAAAACTTTTGATCACGATATTTTTTAACAAATCAGAAGAACGGTCTTTTTCTGATTGGCATAAGTAACGAATCGCATGGAAAAAGAACATCGCGCGATCCGATTCATTGTATTGAAATTCTTTACGCATTTGATTTAAATTGTTGACCATGATTGCAGCATTCTCATTGCCCATCCCAATATCTTCTACTGAAATTGCCAGCAACCGACGCCATAATTTTTCTTCAAACTGGGGTGAAGTGATATACATTTCATAAGCAAAATCGCATGCTGCCCGTTCATTACCACGGCGGATCGACTTTTGTAAAGCAGAGACTACTTCATCGCCATTTAAATTATTTCTAGTTTTAACTCTTGCCCAGGGATCATTGATATATTCTTGTTCTGTCATGTTATAATACTCCTAACTAAAATGATTTTAAGGATGATTCATGTGAATATCGATAGTCTTGCAGAAAAATACCAATTGAATAAAACTGAGGTTCAAATTTTAAGGTATATGGCTGAGCATCGCCAAGAATTAAAGAATTTAGGTATTCGAGAAATTGCGAAACAAAGTTTTGTATCCACGGCTACGGTCATTAATATGGCTAAAAAGATGAATTTTACAGGTTATAGTGAATTGGTTTTTTATATTAGCAAATTCAACCTTAGCCAAGAACGGCTTGAAAACCATGATGTGATCACAACTTATGGTGAAGCCTTTTTGTCGTTATTAAAAAAGTACCACGATAAAAACATCATGATTTTAGGTTCTGGTTTCTCACAAAACTTAGCCAATTACTTTTCTGAATACTTGAATCTTTATGGATTTAGGGCTACTTCTAATAGTCATTTAGAATTTTTAAGAGCGAGTCACCAAGATGATGTTCTGTTGATTTTCATCAGTAATTCCGGTAATACCGGTAGAATGTTTGAACTAGCAGAAATCGCTCAAGCCAATGAACTAGAAAGCATTTGCTTTGTCGGCAATGATCAATCGACCATCAGCAAACTGTCCACACTTTCTATCAGTACAAATACTTATTCTCCGAGCTCCCATCAAGATTTTTACCCTCAGCTATTTTTTGGTACAGTTCTAATTCAATTTGAATTATTAATGAGTTACACACTTCAAAATTTACAGTAGAAGAAAGATTCGGCCGATGTTTCTTCATGTGCATTATAGTTGAAAAAAGCCAGAACTAGAAGCGCTTTCAGACAGATTTAAACATGTTTACCAATTTATAAACATGTTTGACTTTTTTAAAATGAAAACCTCTGTGAAAAATTTTACGAAATTTACTTTTAATCTTTTTTTAATCTAAGCTTTCTGTTATAATGGTTTTCACATTTACTATACAATAGTAGATGAATGATCATATCAAAGGAGAGATAGATGTATGAAAACTGTTTACAATTTTTCAGCAGGTCCCGCCGTTTTACCTAAAAGTGTATTGGAAAAAGCACAATCCGAATTGGTGAATTATGAGAACAGCGGTATGTCCGTGATGGAGTTGAGTCATCGTTCCTCCCTTTTTGAATCGATCATTGAAAATGCTGAAACCTTACTCAGAGAATTAATGACTATTCCTGATAATTATAAAGTGCTCTTTTTACAAGGAGGCGCCAGTACGCAATTTACTATGGTTCCTTTAAACTTGGCGCAAAATAAAAAAGCTGTATATGTTAATACTGGTTCATGGGCGCAAAAAGCAATTAGTGAAGCCAAAAAAATCACGAATGTCGATGTTCAAGTCATCGCTTCAAGTGAAGATAAAAATTTTACCTATATTCCTGAAATCCACAAAGAAGATATTCCACAAGATGCAGCTTACGTTCATATTACGACCAATAATACGATCGAAGGGACTACAATTTATCAGTTGCCTGAGACAGGTGATGTACCAATTGTGGCCGATATGTCTTCAAATATTTTATCAATTGATTATAATGTAGCTGATTTTGGCTTGATTTACGCTGGAGCGCAAAAAAATATTGGGCCAGCTGGACTGACCGTTGTGATTGTTCGTGATGATTTGATTGGGCAAGCAGATGTTCTTAGCGCCATGTTAGATTATGACATCCATGCGAAAAATGGCTCAATGTACAATACACCACCAACCTATAGCATCTACATGGCAAAACTTGTCTTTGAATGGATCAAAGAACAAGGCGCCGTTCGTCAAATGGAAAAACAAAATAAAGAAAAAGCAGCGATTTTATATGATGCCATCGATGCTTCACCTTTATTTTCTTCACCTGTAACGCCTAAAGACCGTTCAATCAACAATATTCCATTCATTACAGGAAGCGATGAACTAGATAAAAAATTCAACCAAGAAGCCTTAGCAGCAGGTTTTGAAAACTTAAAAGGTCACCGTTCTGTAGGTGGTATGCGCGCTAGTTTATATAACGCCTTTCCTAAAGAGGGTGTTATAGCTTTAGTTGATTTGATGAAAAAATTTGAAGCAGAAAACGGAGGCACAAAATAGATGTATGATATTAAAACATTCAATGCAATTGCACCTGTTGGTTTAGCTCGTTTTAACGAAGAGAACTTTACGATCAATCAATCAAATTCTCCTGCTGGAATTATCTTACGCAGTGAAAAACTCCATGATTATGCCTTTCCCGCTTCTGTTCTAGCTGTCGCTCGTGCAGGTGCAGGAACGAATAATGTTCCCGTTAAACAATGTACCGAAGACGGTATTGTGGTTTTCAATACTCCAGGAGCCAATGCCAATGCTGTAAAAGAGTTGGTTATTGCCTGCTTGCTTTTATCTGTTCGCCCGATTTTAAAAGGCTCTAATTGGGTTCAAACGTTGACAGGAACAGACACTGAAGAACAAGCCGAAGCACAGAAAAAACAGTTTGCTGGTACTGAATTAGAAGGCAAAAAACTAGGTGTGATCGGTCTTGGCGCGATTGGCGCTATGGTTGCTAACGATGCCTATCGCTTAGGTATGGAAGTGACTGGATTCGATCCTTTCGTTTCTGTTGATACTGCTTGGAGCATTTCGCGCCGTGTTAAACGAGCACAAAGCATGGATGAAGTCTTGAAAACCTGTGACTTTGTGACTGTTCACGTTCCTTTATCTGAAAATACCCATCATTTGATTGGTAAAAAACAATTAGCACAAATGAAAGAAAATGCTGTTTTGCTGAATTTTGCTCGTGGTGAATTAGTAGAAACTACTGCTGTGATCGAAGCTCTTGATAGTGGAGAAATCAGCAATTTTGTGACTGACTTCGCTGATGAACGGTTATTACACAATGACAAAATCTTAGTCTTACCTCATCTAGGTGCTTCTACAGAAGAAGCTGAAATCAACTGTGCCAAAATGGCCGCACGTACGTTGAAAAAATTCTTAGAAACAGGAAATATCAAACGTTCTGTCAATTTTCCAACTGTAGAAATGGCCTTTAATTCACCATTCCGTTTTACGATCGTGCATAGAAATGTTCCGAACATGCTAGGACAAATCTCAACAGAAATCGCAAATTTAGAAATCAATATCGATACGATGATCAACCGCAGTCGTGATGATTACGCCTATACGATTGTTGATATTGCTGAAACAGATGAAGCAAAAATCAATGCTGCCGCTGAGAAAATTCAAGCTGCTGAAAATATCATCCGCGTACGCACAATCAAAAATACTGAGGCGGTGAGCTATTAATGGTTATGATTCATCCTTTTAAGAGTATTCGCCCAGCAACTGAATTCAGTGAAAAAATCGCTACATTACCCTATGATGTTTTGAATTCTGCTGAGGCACGAGAGCTCGGTGCAAATAATCCTTATTCTTATTTGCATATCGATAAAGCAGAAATCGATTTACCAGAGACACTTTCTCCCTATGATGATCAAGTTTATGAGAAAGCCGCCAACAATCTACAAACTTTTTTACAAAAACAATGGCTAATACAAGATGACCAGCCGCTTTTATATCTTTATGAGTTAACAATGAATGGACGTGCTCAAACAGGACTCGTAACGTGTACTTCCATCACTGATTATACGAATGGTAGAATCAAAAAACATGAATTTACCCGTCCAGAAAAAGAAGTTGACCGCATTCGCCATATTGAAGCTTGTGATGCTAATACTAGCCCGATTTTTCTAACGTATCGTCGAAATGAACAAATCCAAACAGTGACTGATGAATGGAAAAAAACGTATAAGCCAGTCTATGATTTTACTAGTTTCCATGAGGTCACTCATCGTGTTTGGCTGATCGATCAACCAGAAGTAATCGATCAACTAGTTACAGCTTTTGCCCAAGATGTAGCAGCATTATATATCGCTGATGGTCATCATCGAACAGAATCAGCGGTAAAAGTTGGCCAAAAGAAAAAATCAGCCCAACCAAATGCAACTGACACAGCCGAGTTCAACTACTTCTTATCTGTGATTTTTCCTAAAGAAGAACTGGAGATTTTAGATTATAATCGGGTTGTCAATGTTCCAATTGAAGCAAATTTCTTTGAACGTCTAAGCGTCAATTTCTCAGTTACAAAAACCGAAACAGGAAAACCTGACCAACCGAAAATGTTTGGTATGTATTTAGATGGACAATGGTATACATTGACTGCTAAAGAATCGCTTTTATCTGATGATCCTGTTGATGGTTTAGATGTTTCTTTGCTACAAAATCATGTATTTGCGGAGATTTTCGACATTCAAGATGTTCGTACCGATAAACGGATCGATTTTGTCGGTGGAATTCGTGGAATGAAAGAATTAGAACAATTAGTTGATAGTGGTACGTGGACAGCAGCTTTTGCTATTTACCCAACTACAATGGATGATTTATTAAATGTGGCCGATGCTGGAAAAATCATGCCGCCAAAATCAACGTGGTTTGAACCTAAATTATTGAGTGGATTATTTGTGCACGACCTAGAGACAAATGACGTATAAAGCTGTAAAATAGAAGAATAAAATCAAAGCTTGGACAAAAGCAAATTTTTTTGTCCAAGCTTTCTTGCAAATAAACGGAAATGGCTAGATAATAGCCTTATATAAAATAATCTGGAAAAGTTAGGAAATAAGTGAGGTCAACCATGCGAAAACAATTAAAAGATGCAAAACGAATCGTTATCAAGGTAGGAACAAGTACGTTGATCTACCCCAATGGTAATATTAATTTAAGTGCCATTGATCAATTAGCATTCACCCTATCCGATTTGCGCAACCAAGGTAAAGAAATCATCTTAGTCTCTTCTGGTGCGATCGGTGTTGGGTTGAATAAGTTAAACATGGACAAACGACCCCCGACCATTCCAGAACAACAAGCAGTGGCTGCTGTTGGACAAGCTGAACTGATGAATATTTACAATCAGCGTTTTTTGACTTATAGCCAGCAAATTGCCCAACTGCTATTAACTAGAGATGTGATCGAATATCCAGAAAGCCGAAAAAATGTGACCAATACGATGGAACAATTATTACAAATGGGCATCATTCCGGTCATTAATGAAAATGATACTGTAGCGATCGATGAATTAGATCATCTGACAAAATTTGGCGATAATGATCAGCTATCAGCTATCGTATCTCAACTGATCCAGGCAGATGCTTTGATCATGCTATCCGATATTGACGGCTTTTTCTCTGCTAATCCAACGATCAATAAAGAAGCAACACTTTTCTCTGAAATCAACGAGATCAATGATAAACTTTTACAACTAGCAGGAGGCAAAGGCAGCCGCTTTGGTACTGGTGGTATGTACAGCAAATTAAAAGCTGCAGAACGCGTTTTAGAACATAATAGCGCTATGGTTTTAGCAAACGGACAACACCCTAAGATTATTTTTGATATCTTAGATGGTGAAATGATCGGAACCTTATTTATTCGCTAGTTTCTTATTCATGACAATTAAAAAAAGGGGGAAAATGATGATGACTGATTTGACGCAACTAGGCCAACAGGCAAAAGAAACAGCTTATCAACTAGGTTTGCTGGATACAAAAATAAAAAATGATTTATTGTTGCACATGGCAGCTGAATTAGAAAAAAACACCGCTAAGATTCTACTAGAAAACCAAAAAGATCTAGCTACTGCTAAAGAAAACGGGATTACAGAGACAATGCTAGATCGTTTACGATTAACAGAAGCACGGATCACAGAAATGGCTGATGGCATCCGCCAAGTCGCAACTTTACCTGATCCAATTGGTGAAGTAGATAAAATGTGGAAAAATGAAGATGGCCTAATGATCGGCAAACAACGTGTACCACTAGGCGTGATCGGCATCATCTATGAATCTCGTCCAAACGTGACAACAGATGCGGCAAGCCTATGTTTTAAAACGGGTAATGCTGTGATTTTACGTGGTGGTAAGGAAGCATTCCACTCAAATCAAATCCTTGTTACAGTTTTACAGCAAGCTTTAGAACAAAAAGGAGCTTCGCCGTTTGCGATTCAATTTGTTGATGATACCTCTCGTGAAACAGCCCAAAAATTGATGAAATTAAATGATTATTTAGATGTTTTGATTCCACGTGGTGGCGCTAATTTGATCAAAACCGTCTTAACGACCGCGACTGTTCCGGTGATCGAAACAGGAACTGGTAATTGTCATGTCTATATTGACAAAGAGGCCCAATTAGAGATGGCTACAAATATTGTCGTCAACGCAAAATGCCAACGACCTTCTGTTTGTAATTCAGCAGAAACGTTATTGATCCATCAAGATGTGGCAGCAGCTTTCCTACCTGTGATCGAAAAGGCATTGAATGAATACAAGGTGGAATTGCGTGCGGACGAACGGGCAATAGCGATTTTTGAACAAGCGATTCCAGCTACTGAAGAAGATTGGGAAACAGAGTTTAATGATTACATTTTAGCTGTTAAAGTCGTCGATTCTTTAGATGAAGCAATTCACCATATCAATCGCTACAATACCAAACATTCTGAAAGTATCGTCAGTGATAATTATTTTGCTACACAACAATTTTTACAGCAAGTTGATGCAGCAGCCGTTTATGCTAATGCTTCAACACGGTTTACAGATGGATTTGTGTTTGGTTTTGGTGCAGAAATCGGTATTAGCACTCAGAAATTACATGCACGCGGACCAATGGGGTTAGCAGAACTGACTTCTACGAAATATATCGTTTATGGTGATGGGCAATATCGGAAATAATCAAAAAAGAGGTTGGGACAGGAGCTTATTTCTCGGGGTTGCTTCTGCTCCCACCGTTTATTCGTATTTAGGGTGTGAAACAAAAGTGCTTTTTACTTTTGTCCCACACCCTTTTTTGATTTTTATCCTCTCACACATTTAACACGTACCCTTTTGAACGTACAGTTCGAATTGTTTCGGTTGCACTAGTTTCTTGTATAAACTTCTGCCTAATATGGAAAATCAAATTGCTAATACGGTAAAATTTCCGCTCCGTGCTCTCTTCTTCTTCCCAAATCACTTGGTACATCTCTTCATAAGTCACAGTCTTGCCCATATTTTTAAACAGCAAGTCCATGGCTTTGTACTCAAGATTAGTCAATTGAACCTCTTCAGTTTCATTTACGACAACACTTCTATTTCGGTGATTTAAAACAATCCCTTCACAACGGCTTTCTTGAACTGTCTTTTCAGTTTGTAAATTGCTAATTACCTTTTTACGCTTTAATGCGTTCTCTGCAACCAGCAGCCACTCTTCTAACTTTAAGCTGTCTGTTTTTACACCATCGGCCCCAAGTTTTAAATAGACCATTCGGTTCATCTCATTTTGAACTACTGACCAAATCCAAATCAGAGAATCTGCTTCTTTTTTCACCTGTATCAACTGTCCACAGATTTCCCCAACTTGTTTCAAACTATTTTCTACTATAATAATCAAGTCATACCTGTCTTTTGAATCCTCAACTATAGGAATCAACGTCCACTCACTTGGTATTATCGTTTGTAATTGTTCCCATTCCGATGTATTACCTTCGAAATTTACTACGCCAATACGATACATGTCTACCCCTCCAATAGAAAATTTTTCTCTTTTGATCCATAGCCGTTTTAGTATGCCCTAATTTGATAAAATGGCCACCAGCGCAGTTTTACAGTACCAATTACCGCTTGTTCATCAACTAAACCATAGTAACGACTATCGGTAGCATAATGTCGGTTATCCCCAAGTACCAAATATTTCCCTTGCGGAATTATGCCATTGTTTGTTTCTAAAATGTCTTTTGAATCAAAATCAACAGTGATTACTTCGTTCTCTATTTTGGCTTGTACTAGCCGTCTTTGTATAAAACGTTCTACAACCAACCGATCATTAATATAGAGTTCATCATTTCGATAACTAACTTTTTCTTCTGGTAATCCTATAATTCGGCGAATCGAAGTACCATTTCCATCAGGCTGTTTGAAATAAATCAATGAAAAACGTTTCCGTTTTCCCAACCGATCAACATAAACCCGATCGCCATCATTTAGCTCATCACGCATACCATAGCCTTCATTTTTTGGTAGCGTAAAAAATACTCTAGAGAGCAAAAAGAGCAATAATAGTACTATTAAAAACGTTATGCCTAATTCCTTACTAACCTCTTGAATGCTGCGTATCTTTCTTTTTTTACGCCTACGCTTTTTTTTGTTATAGGACAATTTTTTTCTACTCATTTAGCCTCACAGCCATTCCCTAAACCCTTTATTTCTTTTGCTTTAAAGCTGCTTCATTCACATTGAAATACGTAAAAACTTTTTTCTGGATCGTTTGTACTTTTTTGATATCTGCTAAATAATTTTTATAGGTTGTTTTTTCTTGCAGACTTTCGACCGATTGGTTATTCAAGTTTAGCCCGATTTCCTTCATTTGTGAATAATAGCGATTTAGCAATTGCTGTCCTTCTACTGTCAACCTCGGATCCGCATATCGAACCCCAAATCCAGATAACTTTGCAGCTAATTCCCGTAAATTTTTTCTTGCTTTCTCAACATTGGGTGTTTCTTGCACCGATGCTAATTGTTCTGATGTTTTATTTAATAAATAATACCCCTCCACAATACCGTCTGAATCACGATCTCCTAAATTTGTCGCTTGGTGGTAACGGGAAAAAGCGGCGCCACCTGCTAAGACTGTACCTAAAAGTAAGAACATCAGCCCCAATTGAATTTGCTTTTTGCCTTTTTTTATTAACATACGAGATTTCTTTTTAAGAATTCTGCGCCTTTTTTTATTTTTTGGTCGAAGTTGTTTTAATTTGAACCTCTCTTTTTTTGTTAGAAAATAAGAAATTAAAAAAACAATTGCGAAAATAATACAGAGGATAGCCGTTGAAAGTATCCCAATGAATAGCCAATCTAGTATCGACATTTTTCTATCCCCCAGAGATGGGCAGTTTTAACAATCGTTTGCTTTGTATCTGCCATTTTTTTGGATCACCAAACAACGTTTTTCTTTGCTTTGCAACATTACCTTTTTTTGTTGCCTGATTTCTTTTTCTTTCTAGCTTTTTTCTTATTCTTTTGCCTAAAGAAGCGGACTGTAAAGAAAATGATCACTATCAGTACGACTCCACCTAGCGCTAATGCAATGATCAACAGCCAATTTATTCGACTTTCTTGTAATAAACTGACATCTTCTTGGTTAAATTTATCTGCTTCTTCATCTGTGATCTTAAATTCTTGTTCCCATTCCCATTTACCGTTATTTTCTGCTGTGACTAAAATATGGGCCCGATAATCGCCCGCCTGCATTTTTTCACCATTCATCAAAACAGGAAAATTGATTTGTGAGTTAGGTGCCATTCTCATTTTATTTTGTTTTGTATCATATAGTACTTCATCCGAACCTTTTTTCATGATTTGAACATCAACGGTCATATCATCAAGATAAACAGGTGCTATATTTGAGTAATTGATAAAAACGGCGTTACGGTAGTTTTGCTGCTCGGCAAAAACTGTGTTGAGCTTCAGTTCTGGCGTTATCACTGTATCTGTTTCAGTTAAAATCATGCCAACTAAGTAGCCGTACTCATTTTTGATCATGGCATCTTGGCTTTCTGTTTGTCCTTTTTGGATCATGTAAATTCCGCCAGAAATTGCACCGTCAAATTGAGCGTTGGGCATCTTTATGTCTAATGTATAATCAACACTTTGGTTAGCAGGAATTTTAACCGTCTTTTCACCTTTTACTAGATCGGCGAAATCATATTTTAAAGATTTATCTTTTTCAAGTTTAGAGGGACCATATTCGACGACACCATTTGTGTTAGTCTTAGCACTATTTAATGCGACTTCTACGGTGATTTCTGCTGAGGAGCTATTGTTCATTTTGATCGTGACAGTTTGCTCCTGACTTGGTGTCATACGTAAGTCAAAATAGCCGACTTCTTTATTATGTTGATTTTCAGGCTGGATGACTTTATACGTAAAGCCACTGCCATCCTCTTTAGCAGCAAGTCCTGTTGTGGATAAAAAGGTACTATTGACCCCTATGTATAGAATAATTGCCAGCCACGTTAAGATTTTCTTTTTCATTCCATACTGCCCTTTCTTTTATATGAGAACAAGTGCGCCAATAATGACGAACTTGTTCCCACTCTTCATTTTACTTTTATGTTTTGTTTAGATTATCTTGCGTCAGCAATCGTCCAAGTAATTGTTGAAGAATAGCCGCTACTTGTTGATAATTTATTGCCTGCTGAAGGGACCCACAATTTAACAGAATCTGCTTCAGTGCTATCAGCCTTATCTCCAAATTGTAGGATAAATTGACCGAAGCCTTTATCTGCAACATCTTGCGTCACAAAAGTTGTTGGTGTTGTTCCATCAGTTTCAACAATTTGTGTTGCTGGAACGCCAGCTGTATTGACTTGGTTTTGATCTGCTGCATTGATTAGTTTCACGTTACCAAATTTCAATTGAGCTGATTTCAACTCTTGTTTTTCTGTATTCGTAAATTTTGTTGCTTTTGCTGTCAAGGTGTGTTTGTTAGGTTGGTTATCAGCACGAGTATCTTTAAATTGTACGAAGTTTGGACTAACCACTTTTGTACCATCTTTATAGACAACTTCAGCGGCTTTTGCTGTATACTCCCAGCCATTACCTGAAGCCGGCGTTACTTTATTGTCGCCGAAATTTAAATCAGTCACCGCAATAACTTTTAAAGGTCCTTTAGCTGGGTTAACTGGTGGTTCTGTAATTGGATTTTCAGGATCGATCGGTTTCGTTGGGTCAGTTGGATCAACTGGTTTGTCTTCACCATCATCCTCACTAAAATTGATCGTACCTTTTCCGCTCCAGTTCAATGGATCATCTGCCGCTTGTACAGCTGTTGGCAAGGATACTGCTGCTCCAAGGACTGCTAATAGCGCAGCTGCGCATAATTTGTGTGTTAATTTCATGTGTGTTTCCTCCTAGAATTTTTTTGATTTATGGTAGCTCAGATATTATCCAAGTTAACACCGTTTGATAGTTTCCTGGCTCTTTTGTTGCTTTACCAGGTACAAATAAAGAAATCGCTTGATTTTCATAAATTGGTTGATTGTTGAACGCAGGATCAACGACTGGATTATTCTGTTCATCCAATTTCGGTTTTAGCGTGTCTGCTCTTTTTTTATCATTCGTTACAGAGGCTCCGAAAATAATCGCCCAGGTTCCCTCCCCCATATTCGGCTTGGCCTCAGCTAAATTATAGCTTTCGCCAATATTTAAAAGCCGAATCACTTCTTTAGACACTTTAGGTGCTGTCTCAGGATCATTTATTGAGTTGGCCCAAGACTGATCGAACGAAAGCACTGCACCGTTTAATCTTTGACCGTTGGCACTATTTTGAAACTGTGTTTCTTGCTTTAGTTGCAACGTCCAACCTGGGCTATCATTTCTAAAATCAGATACTTGTATAAAATTACCTCTTGCTCCAGTATCATCTTTGAACAATTGAGCATTTCCATAATATGTTTGATCTGTATCAGAAATTTCTGCTTCCCAAAAATTGATTTGAGGAACAAAATCAACACGTAATAAGCGATCCGTATTCGGACTTACTCCTGCATCAACAGGTTTTTCTGGATGTTCTGGATCCATCACTTGCAAAGGATGTTTCCCGTTAAATTCAATCGTTCCATCACCAGAGAAGTTAGTAGCATCCGCTTTAGCGATTGACGGGCTTGCGAATAGTGCAAATAATAGTAGGGAACTGACGAGTCGTTCTTTTTTCATCTCAATCACGCTCTCCTTTCACAGGACGTCTCTTCTTCCAAAAGAAAAGAATCAATGCAAGTAAGCTTAAAATAACACCTGTGAACAGCAAACTGACTTTTATTAAATCACCAGTGTTTGGCAGTCGCCCAGCCGGCTTTTTCTCTTGAGGTGATAAACCATTATGTGTTGCGTCACTTGTTTGCTCAGTCGTAGGAGTCGATTTTTTTAAAACGATTCCAGCTTTTGTCTGTACCTGCCCGCCTTCCTCAGCTGCCCAGCCCTTATTAATCGTACCGAAAGACACGGCAAGAAAAATCAAAGGAATTAGAATATAACGAATAATTCGATGCTTTTTCATAACAGTCTTCCCTCCATTAATAGGCTTCTTCTATTTGCCAAGTCAGTGTTGTTTCATATTTTCCTACTTGCTTAACAGATGCGACCGGCACATTCAAACGTAACCCTTGTTTTTTAGGTCCCCACGTTTCTTCGCTGATGTCATATTTTCCAGCAGCCTGGTGTTTTGAGCGAAAGACTTCCTGAGAATCCGTAGATATCACTTTTTCTTCAGTAGTCGTCTGATAGCTTAAGGCATTGGGTAAATGATGCGTAGGATCTCCTGGAATACTAAAATCCTGTGATTGTTTTAACGTAATTTTCCAAGTACCCAAGGTTGAACGATTATCCCAAATAATCAAATGTTGATCATAGCTTGGATCATCGAATTTTTTATTGCTACCACTCACTTTTTGATCACCGAAATCAATCGTATTAGGTGCAGATTCAATAAACAACGTTCCTTTAAACGTATATTTTCGCGTTACACCTTCTGGAACGATCAAAAGATTTTTTTCATCTGGCGGCGGTGTGTTTAAGACATAATTCAGGCCTTTGACCACTTTAAGTTTTTCAATGACTTGAGTATTTTGACTTAAGTCGATACGATCAGCTATCGTTGCTTCAAATGATAAATCTTCGATGATTGGTTGGTCTTTTTCGTCAACAAAAGAAATTTTTACAGTGGCAAAACTTTGGGTGACGGTAACCTTGATTGTTTTATCGACTTTCGTACTATCCAAACCATAAGAAGCGGTTACTTCATAAACACCAGCACCCGCAAGTTCAGGTGGCTTAGGTAAGGTTCCAATCGTCAAATTCAACTTATTTTTATCTATTGGATTTGCAGACAGCTCATTATACTGCCACAATTTTAAATCAGCTTTTTCCTTGATCAAGGTCAGTAATGCAGCTTCTGTTTTAGGGTAATCTTTTGCCGCAACACTAAAGTCTGTCCCACAGATAATGTATTGACTACTTTTGACTACCTCTTGATTTTGAATAAAAATTGGAATCGTCACATCACGCGCGTTGCCCTTTTCATCTGTAAGAGTAACTTGGAAGCTACTAGGACCAATTGTTTTTACGATACTTGCGATATCTTGTCCCGCCTTTAAGTTGATCTTGATTTTATCTTTTGGCGAAAAGTCATCTTCATAGTGTAATAAAAAGGCACTATAATCAGGAGCTCCAGTAATTGCTTGTTCGTCACCAGCATCAATAAAGGTTAATTTTCCAATACCAAGAGGGGCTTCTCGATCGTATGTGATGTCATATGAAGCATCTTTGCCAGAAATAAAGTTTTTAGCTACTGCTTGTGCGGTTAGTGTCAATTTTGCATCATCTGTCACCTTGGTATCCTTCACTTTAAATTGAATATCAACCAACGGAGTCGTTGCCGATAAGTCTTTGGAAAGAGGAACCACTAGTTCATTATTGATATACGTAGGTGTTACAGGAGCACCGTTTAAAAGAAACGTCCCTGGCTGATATACTTGATTGGGTGATAACGTAAACTTGAAAGTGGGTTGAATCATACTCTGCTTACCACCCGTATATTGTCCCGAATAATGCACCGTTACTTCTGAATCTTGCGTAATACTTTGAATTTTTTGTCCTTTACCATTCATAAACTCAACATTTTCAGTATAATTTACTAATCCGGGTACTGATTTGAATGCAACTACTGCTTTTTCAGAAAAAGCACCCGTTGAACCAGTAAATCCCCAATAAACACTATCTGTCCCAAAAGTATCTCTAGAAATTGGAACTGAAATAGGAGCTAAATCACCAAAGGTATAGGTCAAATTACCAACATTACTAGCATTCCAAGCAGTCCATTGAATCTTTAATAAACGCCACTGTCCATCCCCAAGCTTAAACGTTGGGTACTGTAATCCTGAATGGTTGATTCCAGTTATCGTAGTAGATGGACTTGTGTACTTGTAAGAAGAAAGTTTATCTGGAAAAGAATAAGCAATATGTCCTTTATCTGTATTTCTATTTAGACCAGAATCATAACTATCACCGTTGTAGTAAGTATCAAATTCAATGGCAAAACTTTTTTTCAATTGTTTTCCGCCAATTTGACTAGGCGATCCATAAACAACCTTATCACCATAAATGGACAAACCAGCACCGACTAATCCAGAAAAATTGACAATTTTATCTGGATCATTATGCATCACATATGCAATCCCGTCTGCATCACCATCAATGTAAATGTACATTTCAGAGTAAAAATCTTTGGTTAAATCCATTTTATTTTGCTCTGTGGAAAAAATACTCCCGATTTGGCTTATTTTTTTATCCGTGATGATAACATTATTTCCTTCTACATAACTATTTGCTCCTTTAGGCGTTACAAAGATCTGATCTAAAGGAACACTTTGCGGCGCATCAATATACCCTAACGCTTCTGCCTGCAACGGCACACCTACTACAAAAAAAGTCAGTGCAGAAAAAATAACTCTTTTTACTTTACCTAACATCTTTGTTTTCACCTCCTTTCTATTGAGGCGCTTTTTCTTTTAAACATGACAAATAAACCTGCCTTAATCAGAATAATTGACTTCATTAGGGGTCTTTGATTTAATGAGTAAAAGATTCTCATTTTTAAATGAAACGAGAAATACGCTTAATTCCCGCCTAATTTTAAGCATTTTGGGCTCGTTCTGACGAGGAAGTTGACGGCGAAAAAAAAGAATATAGTTCTTAAAACAATTGCCGTTGAGTCATTTCTTAAGCCTTCTAAATAACTGACGTTATTTAAAAGGCTCTAATTTTCTACTATATAGTCCGAAAATTAGTAACGTTTCCACTATTTATAAACATGCTAATTTATCGATAGCCGCTCTTTGCTCTTCAAAAAAAGAATTTGTATATGTATCCAAAGTCAATTTTATGGAGGAATGACCTAACAACGAACTGATAGCGGCAATATTTACACCTAATTCTACACAACGAGTTGCAAACGTATGTCGCAAAGCATGGAAGGGTACATTTAATAAACCTAAGCGTTTTTTGATTTGCTCAAATCGATAGCTGACCGTTCTTGGTTCAACAGAACGAGACCCGCTAGTCACAACAAACTCCGAATTCGATTGTGCTTTGCAGTTCAATAACGCTGTTTTCAATTTTAAAGAAAGTGGAATCAATCGATTGGCATTAGCTGTTTTTGGTGCTGTTTCAACGATTTTAGTGCGCTGACTTGAGGATTTTGGCATTGCGATCCGCTGTTTTGTTCTATGAACACGTAAAACAGACTCCTCAAAATCAATATCTGTCCATTTCAACGCACAAATTTCACCGATTCGCATACCTGTCTCCAATGCTAATAAAACAGGCAATCCTTTGGCTGTTTTTTGACTTTCTATTTCTACTGCTTTTTGTTGATTACGCGTCAGTGCTTGGATTTTTTGTTTATTAATTTTAGGTAACATCGTCTGTTCACAAGGATTCAGATAAATATAACCACGTTCTCTAGCTGCTTCAAAGCAACTCTTGACGATTCGGAATACAATCTGAATAGAGCTGGCTGACAATGATTTAGAAAGTCCTTTTACTAATTGATCCATATCAGAAGTAGTAATCTTTTTGAGTGCCCGCTGTCCTAATAGTGGAAAAATATGTATCTGAAGGTTATTGCTATAACTAGCATATGTGCTCTCTTTTAGTTTTACAGCCATGATGTCATTCAGCCAAATATTTGCCCACTCTCCAAAAGTTCCCTGAAATTCCTTTGCTGATTTTAAATAGAATAGTGCGGTTTGAGCTTTTCGTTCAATCAACTGCTCCTTTACAGAACGATAAGAACGGGCGTAGATATAACCATAATGGATCGTCCCATCTGCTTTACGAGCTTTAGGATAACGCCCTTCCCAACGTCCATCTTTTCTTTTATAAATATTTTCGCCTTTAGCCAAAATAATCAAATCCTTTCTTATAATAGTTGACGGCTTAATTGACGGCGGTAAAAAATACCCCATCTTTCCTTTGAATATCGTCGGTTTTTTCATTTTTTTTTAAGAAACCTAAAAAAATTGAGAAAATAAAACAGTTTTTTCTATTATAAAGCTATTGATTTATTTCAAATAAACCAATACAATGTATTTAACTTAAACAAATTTTTATCAAATAAAACTATTTCTCGTTTCATTTAAAAACAAGAAATAGTTTTATTTTTTTATTTCTATAACCATCTACAACTTACTTTTATCTACTGAAAAACACTACCTTTTTGAAATTAGTAACGGTTTCCCCAACCTCCCTTTTCTTTAATCATTTATTTTTCTGAATAGCTTGAAAAAATACTATAATAATGATTATATAACAAAAAAATAATGATTAAAATTTTAATTTTTAAAAAATATTTATCCTGAAATTATCACTAAATTCTCTATTGTTTACACAAACAGTAACTTTCTTCTAAACACTGTTGGACAGAATGAACGTTATAGGATAGCCTATAAAATAGGTATGAAAAAAACAGATAAGTAATTGGGAGGTTTTCGTATGAAACGTGATGGTCACACGCATACAGAATATTGTCCACATGGAAAAGTGGAAGATACTGAGCAATTGATTCAACAGGCAATTCGTCTAGGTTTTAAAGAATATTCCATTACAGAACACGCTCCTTTACCTAAGGGTATAGAAAAATTTGCAGCGGGAGACCCTGAGGTGTGGAAAACTGCCTCGATGGCTTTAAATGATGTGGATAACTATTTTAAAAGGATGAATAGCTTACGAAAAAAGTATGCTTCTGACATGATTATTCACATTGGCTTTGAGTTAGATTATTTTTCAGAATTTGAAGATTGGACACGTGAGTTTTTAGCAGAATATGGACCGCAAACAGATGATGGTATTTTATCTGTTCATTTTCTTGATGGACAAGATGGCTTGCGCGGAATTGATTACTCATTTGAAGAATATAAAACAGGTGTCGTTGACTATTTAGGAAGCTTTGAATATGCTCAAAAACGTTATTACCAAAAGGTTTTAGCCTCTTTAGATGCTGATTTAGGTCCTTTTAAACCAACTCGCTTAGGTCATATTTCCTTGTGCCAAAAATTTGAACAGTTCTTTGATGAACCAACTGATTATTCTTCCGAAAATACTACACTTGTCCACACCCTTTTGACATGTGTACAGCAGGAAAAATATAGCTTAGATTTGAACACTGCCGGATTTTATAAACAGGGTTATCAACAGACTTATCCACAGGTGTGGATAACTAAAAAAGCTATTGAATTGTGCATTCCATTTGTTTATGGGTCTGATACACATTCACTGGCTGATGTTGGACAAGGATATGAGAGAATTACACAATACCTTTAAAAAAAGAGCAAGACTTGTGAAAAGTTATCCACAAATCTTGCTCTTTTTACTTCATTCAATGTTTCATATTGCGGTGTTTTTATAGCTCGTGCAGGTTGATTTGATCGCCACTTGCTAACGTTTGTAATGTTTCTTTTTGAATAGCATAGATTTTATATCGAGAACTGGCACAAACTTACATTATATTGAGAAGAACAGCTGTTACTGAGGTGTATTCGTCTATTGTGTCATGTAAATCAAAAAGTGACACCTCCGTAAAACCTTTTGAATTTCTTTAATTTTTTCTTTCTGACAATCAATTTTTCAGCGGATATGCTAAACTATATATATTCTATTTATTACGTTGCGAGGTCGATTATGAAGAAAAAAATGCAAGCATTTATCAAAGAAAACTGGCCTTATATGACCGCCAGCTTTTTTATTCCTTTTTTTGTGATGGTCATTGTTTATTTAAGTATTGGTATTTACCCCGGTAGTAGCCGAAGTGTGATGGCCAGTGATTCTTTTTCACAATTTTCCAATTTTCACGCTAGTTTTAACAATATGCTACATGGTAAACAAAGCATTTTTTATACATGGAATGCATCGCTGGGATTAAACTATCTTTCCCTGATTTCTTATTACCTAGGTGGACTATTTACCCCACTCGTCCTATTCTTTAAAAACCAAAATATCCCGGATGCTCTGTATCTGATCACCTTACTGAAAATTGGTTCAGCTGGTTTGGCTTTTTGGGTCTTTGCTAAGAACACTTATAAAATGCCTAAGTGGGGACATGTCATGCTTAGTGTACCTTATGCTTTGATGTCTTTTGCAACCGCGCATTCTGAAATTATCATGTGGTTAGATGCATTTACTTATCTGCCTTTGGTTATTCTCGGTATTCATCGTCTGATGGATGAACGAAAACCAACACTGCTATTTGTCAGTTATCTGCTCTTGTTCATTTCCAATTTTTACATGGGCTTTATGATTGGTGTGTTCTCATTCTTGTACTTTATCGCTCGAATGTTGACGAATTGGAAAGTATACAAACAACAGATCATTCCTTATGGTCTGACTTCTCTTTTAGCAGGAGGCGCTTCGATGATTTTAGTGCTGCCCGCTGTTCTTGATTTACGTGCAAATGGCGAAACATTATCTGAAGTCACTCAGTTTAAAACAGAAGCCACTGCTTTTTGGGATATCGTCATGAAAAATATGATCGGTGTGTATGATACGACCAAATATGGTTCGATTCCGTTTATCTATGTTGGTCTTCTTCCACTAATTTTCTGTATCTTTTACTTTGTCACAAAAGAAATTCCACGGAAAAACAAATTCTTATTTGGTAGCCTGTTCATCATTTTGATTGCTAGCTTTTATATCACGCCGTTGAATCTATTTTGGCACGGGATGCACGCACCGAATATGTTCTTGTTCCGTTATAGTTTTTTATTTTCTTTCTTAGTGGTTTTATTAGCAGGATACGGCTTTGAAAAATTTAAAACAGATGATCTCGGCGTCTTAGCAGGTTCTACGATTATGTTGATCGCTATTTTCGCCTTAGCGGAAGGTACAAAAAACACCACAAGTTATGACTATGTTCCGATTTCGGCCTTTGTCATTACAGCTTTATTTTTACTTTTGTATCTAGCTAGTATCGTCTTTTATCAACTGAAAAAAATACCGATGCACTATCTGATTATATTATTAGTATTACTCGTTTCAACAGAGGCATTCATCAATACTAATACAATGCTAAAAGGTATTCTGGATGATTGGAACTATGCTTCACGCAGCCTTTATTCTGAGCCTTATCCATCAATCAAAAAATTAGTGGATAAAACGAAAAAAGAAAATGATTCTTTTTATCGGTTGGAAAACTTAAATCCTGTTTCTTCTAACGATAGTATTAATTACGGGTACAGCGGAGTCAGTTTGTTTTCTTCTATCCGAAATCGTCATTCTTCTTCTTACTTGAATGACTTAGGTTTCCGTTCTAGAGGAACTGGTTTGAACATTCGCTACCCCAACAATACGTTGTTAATGGACTCACTTGTTGGAATCAAATACAATATTTCGGAAAGTGATCCCTTGAAATTTGGCTTTTTCCCAACAGACAAAGCAGATAAATTTTCATTATACGAAAATAGTAATGCGTTGCCATTAGGCTTTTTAGCTGATAAAGATATTTATAAAGTCAAACAGCCCGCCAACGATAACTTAACCAGTCAAACGGAGTTATTCAATGCATTATCTGATAAACAAGAAAATTATTTCAAATTTTATCAACCAACCATTATTAATAAAACAAATGTTAAAATCGAGCAAAATGCTGGATCAGTAACCTATAAAGAAATTCAAAACAACATTTCTAAAGATATTACTTGGACAGTTGATGTACCAGCTAATACTCAAGCGTATCTTAGCTTATTCCCAACAGATTTCGCTCAACTAGAAAGTTCAAGTGCAACGATGTCGGTCAATGGTGTTAGCCAAAAATCACAAATCAATATTACAGGACAGTATTACAATATCGGCTATTACGATAAACCAACTACTGTTACCTTTACAGTAAGCTTTTATGGCACAACAGCCGTTAGTTTTATGGAACCTAAAGTTGTCGGTTTAGATACCAAAGCCTTTGAATCATCTGTTCAGGCAATCCAAGCCAAAGGCGCTGATCTAACTGCTAAAGGACGAAAAGCTGTCGGTACAGTGAACGCTGAGAAAGATCAAGTCCTTTTAACAACGATTCCTTACGATAAAGGCTGGAAAGCGTATGTGGATGGAAAAAAGGTACCGATTGAAGCGTTTAAAAAAGCCTTTGTCAGCATTCCCGTAACACAAGGTGAGCATACGATTGAATTTGTTTATTTACCGGAAGGTTTTATCCCTGGTGTGATTTTGTTTGTTGTTTGTATTGGGGGATTTGTGGTTTATGTACGGTTTACGAATAAACCTAAACTCACTTTAGTAAAACCTAAAAAAAGGAAACGAAAAAAACGTTAAAATGATCTTTAGTGGAGGAGCTTTGTTGTGAAGCTCCTTCTTTTTTATTACACCAACTTCTTTTATTCTTAACACTTAGAACAAGCATATAGGATTGACGAGTAAAAAATCATATATTATCATTAAAATAGGAAAGTAGCCTACTAAGCGACAGTTTATCTATAAAACTATTTTGAATTAGCTCAAACACAAACTTATACTAGAATAGAGGACTAAATATGAACAAAGCAAAACCTATTTCAATTTTTGGCACTAATTTAGCGATAATCATCTATTACTTTTTACCAAGAATA
This sequence comes from Enterococcus sp. 12C11_DIV0727, assembly GCF_002148425.2. Taxonomy (NCBI): domain Bacteria; kingdom Bacillati; phylum Bacillota; class Bacilli; order Lactobacillales; family Enterococcaceae; genus Enterococcus; species Candidatus Enterococcus lemimoniae. Next base: position 2,256,062 of record NZ_CP147248.1, read on the forward strand.
GAAATAACAACACTGTCTCCACATTGGAATATGTTTTTTAATTTTAGACCTATTTTGGTAACAATTATTACACTATCTATGTTGATGATAACTTTTCAAAAAGCCTATTCTAACAAATGGAAGAGTGTTCATTTAAGTCGAATGGTCACAGGTGCCTATATCTTATTCCTACTAGCTACGCTTTTTTATTTTATGATGCTTGAATTTGTAAAATAGACGTTAAAGAGGCTGGGACAGGAGTCGCTTCTCTTTTTGTTAAACAAGCTGATCTCGAATAAACGGTGGGAGCAGAAGCAATCCCTTCGGAAATAAGCCGAAATTCACAAAAATTTGAAGAGCAATTTTCGTGAATTCCTTCTTATTTCTCGGGATTAAACGCTTCTGTCCCAACCTCTTGTATAACCAATACTTTTGTCTTATAGCCTAGCGATTAAGCACACTTCTCAATCGCTTCTAACAACCACTGCCTAAATTGTTCTTCCTCAATATCCACACACACTCGGCAATTAATCTCTTTCCCTAAATACCCAGCCAAATCAACTAAAGTAGCACCAGCAGTCAAACTACCTTGTGTTTCAATTGCCACATAAGACTCTTTAACTTCAAACATTTCCGGCATTAATAGATAGGCCACGGCACAACCATCATACATCTTTAATCCTGTATCTAAACTGCCACCACGATAGTTACTAAATAAATGGTCAATCATATCACCTGTTTTATTCATTTTTTTGATTTGTATACGATCTTCAGGTAATATTAACGCCTTCTCACCAACATCTAAGCCTACCATCGTCAATGGAATCTTACTTTCAAATACGATTTTAGCCGCTTCTGGATCTGCAGCAATATTAAACTCAGATAATATTCCATAATTTCCTCTGCCCAAAGAACCACCCATGATTACCAGTTCTTCAATTCTCTCCACACATTCTGGATAAATTCGAAGTAAAAGAGCAATATTCGTAAGCGGACCGATCCCCACAATCGTTGTTTTTTCTTTTGACTCCATCAATACTTTATACATCTCAATCACTGCATGGTTTTTTGTTAATAGTTCATACTTTGATTCGGAAAATTCATAGCCATCCATCCCAGTACTTCCATGAATATCACTTGCATTGATCGCTTCACGAAGTAATGGCCGATCTGATCCGATTGCCACCGGAACTTCTTTCCCCCAAAAAGCGAGCAGTTTAAGTAGATTTTTGGTTACTTTATCTACACTGACATTACCAGCAACAGTCGTAAACAATCTAACGTTCAGCCTTTCATCAAAAAGCGCCGCTGCAATTGCTACTGCATCATCGATCCCTGGATCTGTATCGATGATGATTTTTCTTGTTTTTTTCACGTTACGTAATCCTTCCTTTTCAACTAAAATTATCTGAAAAAGCCTTTCTCCCATGCTCGTTTCAGAGAACTAAAGCTACCCCTTTTTTTATAAAAAAGCGGGGAACAGAAAAAGTGCCTGTTTTCCCGCCTTCTTCTATTTTAATAATCTAATTGTTTTAAATGCAGTAAAAATGATTCCTGCGTTAAACGCTTGATTGTATATAATCGTTCAATTTGTCTCCGAATTTTTTTGTCTTCTTTTGCAGCAGGATCAAAAACATCCATTAACTTGCTGATCCCATACTCCATGATCATACCTGATCCACAACTTCCCACTGCAAATCCTAGCATATCGGTATCATTTAGTTGGCCTTTTTTGATTTCAGCAATACTTTGACTGAAATCACCTTCAACGATAATTTCATCTGTCTTCTTGTCTAATTCTTCTGCTAATTTAGCTTTCGTGCTTACTCTCACTTGCATACTATTCATCCAAAAAAACCTCCTTTTAAATTATTATACGCTATTCACATTTTTTTACTAGTGGGACTTAAGCAGTACAAAAAGGGTGAATGAAACCATTTCTAGCTTCCTTCACCCCTCTTTTATGATCCTGTCATGACCTCTTCAACTAGTGAAGCAACTTTACCTTTACTTCGCTCAATCAATAACGCCAACTGAATAAAAACAAAGAGCACATTACTTTGTTTTGAATAAGCAAAATATCTGGATTCCCAACTCGTAACATATTGTTCTTTTTCTTTTCTCGTATCTTTGAATCCATACAATTGATCGCCATACTTATAAAAAATATTGATCAGACGCTCATTTAAAAATGAGTATTTTGTTTCACCGACATTCGCTAGCGGTGCAGCTCCTAAATTAACCGAGCGATAGCCACGATTTTGATATTCTGTGATAAAATGCGTTAGCATGAAATCTGCAGTATACTTCGGTGCTGATTCACGATATCGAAGCAAATCATAGGACATTTCAAGACCTTGAACAATCGGTTTAGCTGAAATAAAGCCGATCACTTCATGTTGTTCATTTCGGAAAACCCCTACATCGCTAAGCCCCAAATATTCTTGGTCAAAATAACCACAGACAAAATTTCTCTCTCGTTGGCTACCTAACCACTCCTCAGACACATGCGCTAATTCTTGGAACAGCTCAGCTGAGATAGGCTCACGATACATCCTAAATGTATACCCTAAATTCGTTAAATGTTGTAGCTCCATCCGATCAGGCGCAAAAGAAACTGAGGCTTTATCCTTACCAGAAATACACACAAGTCCTTCTTCACCAGCTTTTATGAAATTAAACCCTAAATCGTGCAGGATCATGGTATATTTTTCGCTAACTCGATAAAATGCCGCTTGATATCCAAGCAGATCAGCTGCATCCATAAATGCTAGCGTAGCTTTGGCCCACTTCTCTTGATTTCCAACAGGGTCAGCCAAAAGAAAACACTTATTGGCTTTGATCTGATAGGCAAACAAGACTTCATCTTCACCATTTTCTTGATAATAATAATAGGCGTAATTTTTTAAATACAGTAAATGACTGCCCTCTGTACCTCCATATTTCTCAATCAGAGCCGTTAAACGATCTCCTTGATACGAATCACCTAAATGTTTGGACGTCTCTGCCAAGTATTGGTAGAGCGTAATCAAACCGATCATCGAAATTCCTAATCCAATCAAACCAGATAGCCAGACATCATCCGATGGAAATAGCAAAAACATGTGAGGAATCGGACCTACTTTATCTGGATGAGAGCTATAATACCCCGCTACAGCATAAATAATGAATAAGAAACTAAATAAAATACTATCAACAGTTGATGCACCCCAGGAATAGACAAATTTTTCCCGATAAAACTCTTTTCTTGCTAAAAAAACGGCCGATAGAATTACCAGATAAACAAGAACCAATTGCCATGAAGCTGTTCTGGAAATGGTATTGATGATTCCAAAAATCAATAATCCAATCGTTGGCCAATAGGCTTTTTTCACTTTCATCGAAATCCCTCTGGCTAGTCCTAATAGTAAAAAACCAATCAGCATATTAAACGTTTGATCTAAAAAATCAAAAGAAAACGGCAATAAAAGTTTAAACAGTCGACTAACATTCGATAGATTTGTGATCGTAGACAATAAAACCATCATGATCCCAGCAAAATAAAGTGCCGCTACTAAAATAAAGTGTGCCGCTTTTTGTGAAAACATCCGCGGTAAATTATCAAAAAATCGATTGATTTTGATTCCTGTTTGATGAATAAACAAAATAATTCCAGTCATAAACGGCCATACGTAATAAAATAAACGATAATAAATCAACCATACAACAGCTGTCGATTGGCTCACACCTAATTGAGATAAGCCTAAAATCATCAGTACATCAAATGTACCCATTCCGCCAGGCACCATCGTCAGCATTCCGATCAAGGTTGCGATCACAAACATTGGATAAACTGATACCAGTGATACATCGACTTGCATCAAAGCCCCCACGCTTAAAAAGACAAACATCGCACCTAGCCATTGCCCCAATGAAGCACCAAACAATAAAAATATTCCTTTCGGAAAAAAATCTTTAAATAAAGTATATTTTTTTAATTGCGTAAATAGTAATAATGCTGGCGCAATCAAACTTCCGGCAAGTAACCAAACCCAATATTCTCGGAATAAGCTATCTGGTCGAATAAAAAAAACATCAACAAACGCAATAAACGATAGGATCGACAGACCAGAAATCATAAATAGAGCCGCTTTAGAGACCGTTGCAACAACTTTTTTACGCGGCGTATCTTTTCCATAAAAATTAGCCCGTAGCGTTGCCCCAACTACACCGCCAAAACCTGCAAGATTATTGATCGTATTGGTGACCCAAGCAGACACAAACCACTCCCAGCGGTTCATTTTAGGCTTGCCTTGTTCCTCAAGTACACTTACAACTACAAAATCATATAAAAGCATCGGCAAAACGCCAATCAAGCCTGCTGAAATCATTCCGAGAATCCGAAAACGATTCTGTTGTCCCATTGTATGAAAGACATCTTCCCACGTCATTCCCTGTACAATATGGGTTACTTGATTCGCTACAAAAATCAGCACAGAACCAAGAAATATTAGTTTTAATAATAAACTATGCTCTTTCATCCAATGAAATAACTGGTCTATTTTGTTTTTCATTTGTTCACCGCTTTTCTTATGATCCAGTTCTATAATATATTTTCTTTTATATGTTAGCGTATAACGAATTATTTTTCCACTTTAGCTCTTGAAATCGACTATTTTCTATAAAAATAGCCGCTAAACTTAAATAACTAAGCTCAACGACTACTTCTATCTATTTACTAATACTAATGATTCTTGTATTCCGTCCCAATTTTATCCGCTACAATAATCGCTGCTTTGACCTGATCCACAGTAATCGGAAATGGCATTGAATGGATCGATTCTTCTGGGATGCATGATTTTTCAGCGACTTCTGTTAGTTCCGCATCCGAAATTTCTTTTACACCTAAATCCGCCAAACATACTGGTAAACCAATCAATAAAGCAAAATCTAATACTTCATATAATTCAGCTTTCGGCGCATTTTCTAAAACTAGCTGGCAAATCGTACTGAATGCCACTTTTTCACCATGAGTTGCGCCATGTGCATCATGTAAAACAGTCAAACCATCATGAATTGCATGGATTGCTGCCAGACCAGCACTTTCAAACCCCAAACCTGAAAGTAAGATATTCGCTTCAATAATGTTTTCCAATGCAGGGGTTACCACATTATTATCTGAAGCTTCTTTGGCTTTTAAACCATCTTCTAGAATTGTTTCATAGCATAATTTAGCTAAGGCCAACGCTGTATTTGTTCCTTTCGCTGGTGGACAGACACCTTCTCGTGCGCCACAAGGCAACCCAGCATTGACATTAGAATATGAATTATGGGTTGCTCTTGCTTCAAAATAAGTAGATAACGCATCGCCCATACCAGAAACCAAGAAACGCGTTGGCGCATTCGCAATTACCACTGTATCGATCAACACCACACTTGGACTTTGCACAAAGTAAGCATAATCATCAAATTGACCATCTTCTGTGTAAAGCACTGCTGAGTGACTAGTTGGCGCATCTGTCGCAACGATCGTAGGTACAATGATCAAGTTATGCCCTTCTGCCACACATTTTGCAGTATCGATCGCTTTACCGCCGCCAAGACCGATTACACAATCACACTCATTTTCTTCCGCCACTTTTTGCAAACGAGCCACTTCAACTCGAGAGGCTTCTCCGTGGAAATTACTTTCTACAAAAGAAATATTAAAGGTTTCAGCTGTTTTATCTAATTTGTCTTTTACACGACTCACATCATCAGCATGGGCAATCAACAAAGCTTTCTTGCCAAATGTTGTCACAAAATAACCTAAATTCAATAACTCATCTTCACCTTGAACGTATTTCGTTGGACTAATAAACGCTTTTCTCATGTTTGAAAACTCCTATTCTTATCTTATTTTATTTTTAAAGGCGCTAATTGCTCCTTTATGGCATCGATCGGTGTATCTACCTGCAGTAACGCGGCCGCTGTATAAGCGCTTTCTACTAAAGCCGTATCAAACAAAAGTACTTCCTTTTCCGTCATATCAATTGCCATTTCTAAATTCATTTTGGCACTACCTAAATCATAAAAAGCGAATAATGTTTCGCCTGAATTTTTTTCAAAAGCTTCCATGATTTTTTCAAAAGAAGTTCCTACTGCACCATCTTCTAATCCAGCAGCAACTGTTATCGGAACATCTTTCGCAACTTCTTTGATCAAACGATCGACACCTTCACCGATCTCTTTAACATGAGACACTATCACTACACCATTACGCATCAAAGACACCCGCTTCCATTAAAGATTGAAAGAAATACATACTGGACATTGCTCCTGGATCGATATGTCCAATGGAACGCTCACCAACATAAGAAGCACGTCCTTTGGTTGCAGTGATCTCTTTAGTTGCTTCTACCGCCGATTCAAGTAAGGCTTCTGTTAACGTATCCTTTTTGATTGCCTCGATTGCTGGTGCCCATTCATCTAGCATGGTTTTTTCACCTGGTTTACTATTGCCACGTTTTTCAATTCCTGCCAAGCCAGCTTCTAAAATCGGTAATACATCTGAAGTTGTTGCAGCAGCTTTGGCCATTTCCATCATAGCTGTTCCATAAAGTGGACCTGAAGCTCCGCCGACTTTACTGATCAAAGCCATTGCAGTAAGCTTGAAGACATCTTGCACTGTTTGAGGCTCTTTACTTTGCAAACTCTCACTAACAGCATCCATACCACGTACCATATTATTACCATGATCACCGTCACCGATTGGTGTATCCAGCTCACTTAAGTAGTCTTTGTTTTTATCGATTTTTTCTTTGAATAATTGTAATGATTTTTTTAGATTATCTACTGTGAACATTAAAGTCCCCTCCGTTTTTCAAACTATACATAGCAATACTCAATCTAGATTGCCCTTTACCAAGCTACTGTATCAACGTCTTCATTCAGCGCTGCTACCCAATCATCTTCTACTTTCAATAACGTTACAGAAATTCCTGCCATTTCCAATGAAGTCATATAATTGCCAACTTTTGAAAATGAAACCTTCACGCCTTCAACATCTAACAAACTCATTACATCATCATAAAAAATGTATTGTTCCATCAAAGGTGTCCCACCTAATCCGTTCACTAAAATAGCGAATTGATCTCCTTTATTCCATTGAAATGCTGCTGCTAATTTAGAAAACAATTCTTCTGCCATCTCCTTAGATGGTCTAATTTTTTCTCGTTTATAACCAGGTTCACCATGAATACCAACACCAAACTCAATTTCATCATCTGCTAATACAAATCCCGGCTTTCCTACTTCAGGAACTGTTGCGCCTGTCAAAGCAACCCCAATTGTTTTTAGATTCTTAACCACGCGTTCTCCTAATTCAACTAATTCTTCAACTGATGCACCATTACGTGCTGCTGCGCCTAGAATCTTATGAACTAAAACAGTACCTGCTACACCACGTTTTCCTTGAGTGTATGTGCTGTCTTCAACTGCAATATCATCATCCACAACCACTGTGCCAACTTTGATATCTTCCATTTCAGCTAAATCTTTCGCCATATCAAAGTTCATAATGTCCCCAGAATAGTTTTTTACGACCATTACAACACCTTGCCCTTGATCGACCGCTTTAATTCCTTCAAAAATCTGATCAGGAGTTGGTGATGTGAATACCTGACCACAAACTGCAGCCTGCAACATACCTGAGCCAACAAATCCAGCATGCGCTGGCTCATGCCCACTACCACCACCACTGATCAAAGCAACTTGTTTACCAATTTCCTTTTGCTTTAAAACAAATGTTTCTGGTACTTGCTCGATTTTTTCTTGATGAGCACGGACAAATCCTTGTACCATTTCCGGAACTACGTTTTGAGCTTGATTGATAATTTTCTTCATGATATTCCCTCCTGTTTTTTCTGTTGTGGCTGATCGAACTTGTGCAGTTTTTATTTTATCTAGCTTCACAAGCTAGTCTCTCGGAAAAAAGATAAAATATGAGTGAGGCAAAAAGCACCTCAATCATATTTTCCTATTTTTCTGTCGAGACTGAACGAGCTTGTTCCACTTATATTTATTGTATACGTTTACAATACTCGTATATGAAAAAAGTTGCAACGGACAAACAAGTTTATGTGTCCGCTTTCATTTTGATTTTTTTCTAAACTATAGTTTTCGCTTAAAAGACAGCGTATAATAGAAACTGATATTAATGGAAAAGGAGCAGTGGCTCAATGAAGCAATTAATCAATTCAAGCGGGCATATTCGGCAGCAATTATTGGCTGGGATCGTCTATACATATAATGACAAATTAAACTGGCAACCTCAAACTGGCATCGTCACTAAAAAAATAATCGCAGAAAATAAAGTAGTCCTAATCAGTGGAGGAGGATGCGGACATGAGCCAGCTCATATCGGCTATATTGGTGAAAATATGCTGGATTGTGCCATAATGGGAGCGATCTTTGAGCCACCAACTAGTGGTGAGATCTTACAAGCTATCGAGCAAACTTACAATGGTTGCGGAACCTTGTTGATCATCAAAAATTTTGAAAAGGACTTAGCAAGCTTTCTTGAAGCTGAACGACTAGCCAAAGTAAAAGGTCTGCTCGTTTCCCATGTCATCGTTGATGACGACTGCTCTATTGAAAGTGGTTCATTTGAGAAAAGACGACGCGGAGTTGCTGGAACTGTTTTTGTTCATAAAATACTCGGAGCCGCCGCTACTATTGGCCACTCTTTAGACGAACTACAAATACTAGGTAAACAACTAATTTCTCAAATCAAAACATTAGGAGTCGCTTTTTCACCCGCTTCCCCTATTGGGATGATCCCTCAACAATATGAATTGGCAGAAGATGAAATGTACTTTGGCATCGGCATCCATGGAGAACCTGGTTATCGTATTGAGACAATGCAATCTTCTGAAAGGATCGCAATCGAGTTAGTTAATAAGTTAAAACAACAATATCCAAGAAACGAATTAAACAAAGCGGCTGTCTTGGTAAACGGTTTAGGTGGAATCCCTTTACTTGAGCTAGGTATTTTCATGAATGACGTCCAACAATTGTTGGATATTGAAGATATTGAAGTAGTTTACAAACGAATTGGCAATTTTTTAACCGCCTATAATACCAACGGACTTTCATTAACACTATTAACCGTTAAAGAAGAAAAATGGATAGATTATTTGAATGCACCAACTGATGCTTTTGGCTGGAAATAAGAAAAGCGGAATGAACTCTTTTAGCTCTGACTGAAAAATAGAAAATCCTATTCGTGACGCTTTTTTGTCGCTAATAGGATTTGTCTTTTTTCCGAAGAGCTAGTTCATGCAGCTAGATCACAGAAAAGCGGAATGAGGCGATTAACCCTCGAGCAAATTAGGAAATAACAGAAAAGATGGTCCTTATCTTTACTGGTATTTGTCTATTTATCGATAGGGCTGCCTCATGTAGCTAGATCATAAGAAAGTGGAATGAACTTCTCAGTCCCAAACAAAAAACAATGAACAATAATGTAATTTCCACATATACATCATTGTTCATTGTTTTTCTTCAAATCCCATTAAAAAGGCAATTTTCATCTGCTCCGCAAATCGATGTGAATCAACCTGACATCCTCCAATGATCCATTTGCTCGTTAATGAAACAAAGGCATTTGCATAAAACTCTTCCAAAAACAAACGGTCCGATTCCTTAAGCTCTCCTTCAGATCTGTTTTTAACCACCAGAACTTGGTTGATCAATGCTTTTAAATGCTGTGTATAATATTCTTGAAATGAATTTTGACCTTCAAATTGTAGAATCCTTCGATAAAAAAGCTGATTTTCCTCAAAATAGATAAAAAGATTCTCTACTATAGTCTGCCACGCCTCATAAGCAAGGTTATCTTCAATTTTTTCAATTGCCTCTTGCTGGAAAATCCAGTCCACCAATTCATACTTGTCTTGAAAATAGTCATAAAAAGTTTGACGCCGCATGTGGCTTTCCTGCATGATTTTTGCGATCGTTACTTTTTCAAATCCAATTTGACCAACAAGTTTTTTAAAGATCTTCGCTATTTTCTTTTTCGTAATCAATGATCCTATCATTTATCTGCACCTTTAATTTCTTGATTACTTTTATTGTACCAGTTAATCAGCATTTAGAAAATCAATGTTTCTATATTTAAACAAACTAAGCTAAAGTTGATTAAATTTTATCCGCTTTATTCCTTAGAAACTTATAGTACTAAACAAAAAATGAGATCAACTAAACAGTCGATCCCACCTCTTCTACGCTCTTCCCTCGTTTTGTCGAGCAAGATACGTTTCCAAATATTCGCTTAATAGTTTATATCCTTCCATTTTTTGTTCCACTTCCTTAGGACAATAAATCCATTTACCCATAACTTTTCTTTTTTTAGAAAGTATATTTACCTCTTCTAAAAAATCATTCAAGTCATTGATCAATTGTTGTGTGCTTAATTCGTTTCCTAATAAAATATCTTTCTTTTCTCGCTCATAGATGGAGGCCCATAGATATGGCAGTACTTCTATTTTACGAATATTGGTGTAAAAATCAGCTTTCGGCATCATCCCTTTATGTCCCACACCTCTTCCTTGCTGGAAAAATGAATGGATATCCCACTCTAATTTTTTCAAGCGGCGTAAAGATGACCCTTGCGATTCTTGAGCATTGTTAAGGTTTTGACTGTAGTTTTCATCCAATGTCCAAGGACTTTTTATTTCTATTGATTGCGGGTGTTTTTCAGAAACTCGGTCCAGCATTTCTTCGATGGCTAATGTGACTGTTGGTCTTTCTTCATCGGTAGCCATAACAGGTTTCATAGGTCTATTGGCTTGTAAAAAACTCTCTTTTGATGGGAAATTCCGGTTTTCTTGTACTGTTTGAGTTGGTTGTACTGCTTTAGAAACTGGCGGTGCAACTGGTCCGATCATCGAATTGTTTCTTGCAAAAGGCGTTTGCTGAATCGTTGTTGTTTGCTCTTTTTTAGCCGCTGGTGCAGCGGCTGTCTGGCGCATTTTTTGTTCTAATTCAGCTATTTTTTGATGTGCTTTGATCAATTGAACATCTACTTTACCAACTGTTTGAGTTAATTTTTTGATCTCTGTTGCATTTGATTTTAATTGTTCCTGATCTTTTTGATGTTGTTCCGCTAGTTTTTTTGCCGAATCACTTTTGGTCAGTCTTACTGTAGGAATTTTTTTCTTTTCTTTTTTGACTGTGGTCAATACAGTTTCAACCGTGGCAAGTTTTGTTGTTAACTGATCAATGACTTGGTTTAACTTAACCGTTTCCGATGCTGTCTCTTGTAATTGTCCGTGATCTTTTTCAATTCTAGCTAGCACTTCAGAGTCTGGCTTCGCATCTAAGACAGTTGATTCTACTGTAGTCAATTTTTCATCGATTTGTTGTAATTGGCGAGCAATCGTTGTAACTTCCTCACTCGTCGTTGCTAATTTATCAGCTAATTTATTTTGTTCACCAGTATTTTGCTTCGCTACAGAAAAATTCAGCTTTGGTCGTTTTTCTTGCTTATTTTCTGTCATTGTCTGTTTTAATTTGGTCACTTGCTGGTCTGAATGATTCATTCTTTGGCCCAGTAAATCTATCCGTTTGATTGCTTCTTCTATGCGCATTTCAACGGTTGGCCCTGATTCTTCTCCTGAACCAAATGTGATTTTGAATTTTGGCGGTTGCTTTGGCTTCGGTAGTTTAGCTAACTTATCAGTCACATGTGTTTTAAAGGTTGAAAACTCTTCTGTTAGCTGCGCAATTTTTTCGTTTACTTTGTTTAATTGTTTCGCATTTTCAGATTCCAATGCCTCTTTTGCAGCAACTTTACTTGGAATTACTTTGACCACGGGCGGCGTTCTTTTATCTTTCACTGATTGGACTTCTTTGTAGATATCATTCAGATTTTCACTGAATTGATTCATCATCTCTGTTAAAAGTAAGACTTCGCTATTGGTTTCCTGTAACCCTTTTACCATCTCTATTGGTACCTCTTCAGAAAAACCAGTCATATGCTCTAAAGGCATTTCTGGGACTTCTAAGCTGCTGATCCAAGTACGTAGATCACTGATCTGTAGCTTGCTGAGTGGATGCGCCAAGGCTAATAGTAATGTCACATAGACAGCTTTTTGCGTTACCCTCACATAAAGATTTTTTGCAACACAATCTTCAAATTCATGATTGAATTGCTCTGGAAGATCCACTAAGAGAGCTTCGAATTGTTCTGGCTGATCATAATCAGACGAAACCTCAAATTTTCTGATTAGATAGACAGAATACTGGCTTAATACATCATCCGAATAGAGTTCTTCACCTAAACGGTTGGCTTCGATTTCTTTTCTTAAAAAAACTTTTTTATTCTCTGTTGTACTCTTTGTAAGATTCAACTTTTCCATATGTACTAACGGCCCCTTTTTGACTTGTATCTTACCTTTTTATTTAAAAACACCTTTTTATACTTATTGAGGCTGGAACCAACATTTCCCCTGAAAGTCAGACCATCAACTTTATGTGAAAGCTGATCAGATTGAATCGGTCATTTTTTATCAAAAAACTTTGTGGAAACAGTTTAGTTGGATTTACATGACATCAATGACTGATGTTCTAATCCCCTCTATGCTCTTTTTTTAATTCTATGTTCATTACGCTTTTTTTTAACAATCATTTCTAATTTTACCCTAAAAACAACCTTAGTTGTTTTCACAAAATGTTTAAATATCGTAAAAAAATGAGAATAACTATCGTTTAAAACTGCAAATAAATTTCATTTAAATAAAAAAAGATGAAAAAACCAAAAAACAGTCTGTTTCATCTTTTTATTATATATATAATTATAGTTATTCTTTGTACTGATTTTCAATTCGTCTATCTGGAATGATCCACATAATCAACACACCGATATTTAAAATCAATACAAAATAAGGATGAATCAGCCAACCTAATACCAAACCTAAGATATTCAAAAAAATGCTTACGTAAGATTTGTTATAACGTTGGAACAGTTCACCAAGGGTAGAGTCACTGCCATTTACCCGAATCAACTCTCGAGTCAAGATCAAATATGAAATATTCGCTAATAGTGTCATTATGCCGTATGTCAGCTGTGGAATCAAACTATCTATAAAGTCACCGACCCAGGCAGTAGCAAATGGCACTAGTGTCAGTGTAAAAATGAAAAAGTTATTCGCCCATAATACACGTCCATCTATTTTATGAACTAACTGAAACATATGATGGTGATTGTTCCAGTAGATTGCTAGCATCACAAAACTCACTACATAAATAAATAATTTTCGTTCTATTCCCGCTAAACCAGCTAAAGTATCTGTTGTTGGCTGATGCAATTCTAAAACTAAAATGGTCATCACGATTGCGATAACTGCATCTGTAAAAGCCTCTAGTCTTGATTTTGACATGATTTCATCTCCTCGTTTTTATTTTACGTACTTTTTATGTAATTGCAATGAATATGACCCGTCTAAGGGTGGAGAGAAAATCAGCCTAAAGGTGGATTTCATAAAGAAAGATTCTTGCTATACTTTATTCATAGACAACGAGAGAAAAAATGGAGGTTTTAACAATGAGACAACAATCAATGCTAATGAATATATTAATGGTTATCGGGTTATTTTTTGTAGGAAGTATTGTTTTGAGTATTGTACTTGGACTTTTAGGCGGTTTATTATGGTTTGCTATTAAGATCATGATTCCTGTAGCTATTGCTGTTTGGTTGGTTCGGATGATTTCAGGTCCGTCAAATAATCGTCGTAGATATTACTAAACATGGTAGCAAATTCGAGGTTGGGACAGGAGTGTTTAACCCCGAGAAATAAGAAGGGATTCACGAAAATTGCTCTTCAAATTTTTGTGAATTTCAGCTTATTTCCGAAGGGGTTGCTTCTGCTCCCACCGTTTATTCGGATACGAAGAGCCTGAAACATAACTTTTTAAGTTATGTCCTAGGCTCTCATAGATAAATAAAAAAGATCAGATCTAGCTCATAGCGAACTAGATTCGATCTTTTTTTATTTATTTACTCATATCTCCACGGAAGGCTTGCTCAAGGTTATCAAAATAATTGATTGAACCCTTCGTTTGAATTTCCCATTTATCTTCTTTTTTCTTGATGATTACTTTAAAACCATCACCATAACTATCAATACTTACAGGTTTGGTGTTTTTGAAGATTTCAGGAAGTTTATCAAGTTCTGCTTTTTGAGCAGCTTTACTTCTCTCATCATATTCTTGATCTCTATGAGATTCATAATATTCTTTATTTACAGCTTCCATCTCATCTTTCATTTCTTTAAATGATAATCCTTCCACGTTCACTGTTACTTCAGCTACATCTGGGAAATAAGAAGCAAGCTCATAATTGACTGTTGCGATTTTGGCATTGTCTTCTCTAAAGACTTTTGCCAATGCTAAGCCTTCTTCATCGGTTACTTTATAGTCGTAGAATTTTTTCTTGATTGCTTTATTAAAGTTTTCATCAAAATTTTTGACGGAAGCATCACGATCGTTAGCTACAAGTTTATTGTAATCTTCATTTTCAGTTGCCAAGAAAACTTCATCCACAAATGCAGTTACAGCTTTTTCTGCATCTTCACTGTGATCTTTATACTCAGAAGCATTCACATCAAGAATAATCGGTTTTGGTTCTTTTTCTACTTCATAAATTCTTGGTTCAAAGTGTAATTTGTATTTTGCTTTTTTCTCTACTGGAAATACTACATAACCAGTTTTACTTTTCTTCCCAGAAATTTTTTCATAAGCAAGAAGTGGTGTTTTACTTTCGTCTAGATAAAGACTTAGTGACTCGATCTTACTATCATCTTCATCGTAAAGCATAATATCCGTTGCACTCATATCTAGGCTTTTATCTGTTTCATTTTTGATTGTTACTTTTAATGCAAGAAAGCCTTCCCCATCTTCGGCTTCTTCTTCTTTTGGAAGTACATATTCTCCTTCATCGATCGTAATAGATGCGATTTTAGATTTTGCAGCTTTTTTCTCTGTCTTACTATCGTCTCCACTTTTTTTAGCAGATCCAGTTCCTCCACATGCTGCTAATGAGATAATAGCAACTGCTGATAAAAATACTAATCCTAACTTTTTCATTATATTCTCCCCTTGAAAGTTATTGAACACTCTTTCCATTTTACTATAGTAAGTAGAGCGTTTTATCTCAATCTTCTAGGAAATAGTCTAATTTTTTGAGAATTATAATGATTATTCTATTTTTTTGTATACATTTTATCGCTATGTCGTAGCAATTGCTCCGCTTTGATTTTTTCAACTGCCTGAACTGTGTTTATTTCACCTTTGTGATACTCTTTATGAACTTGTTTAGAGACAGTTAAAAGATTCGTTTCATGATCACTACCGCCGTTAGATACAAAAATCAAGTGGTGGATTTCTAATTGCTGATTACTAGCGGGAATTCTGACACCAAAACGATTTGTGATCGCCAAATCTTCCCCTGTTATCCGACAGTAAAATCGATCTCTACTAGCAATCCTATATGGTAATGTGGAAATTCCCCGCTTGAAAAATGTCGCTTTACCGTAGTTTCGGCTACAACCATCCGAACAAAATGATCTGCGTCGACCTTCTAATGGTTGATTACACCATTTACACAAACGCTTATCTTCTCTAAAATCAATCGTTTCAAACCCTAGCTCTTCACCAAAGGCTTTTTCATATTCATAAAGACTAAGCCAACGTCTTGTGTAGGTATCTGATTTCTCTTCAAGACGCAGTTGACTCCCCTGCGCTTTATACTTATATTTATCTGGAATTTCTTCAATAATTTCTTTGATTTCTTTTTTTCTTTCAGTAGAAAAAGCTGGAAATTCATTAGCAGATAATTCACCTAAACCGAATTGTCCAATGGTTTTACATTTAAAACAGATATAAAACTGTGGTAATGCTGAAGTTTCTTCTGAAAAAAGTAATTCGACTTTCCTTGAACATTTCGGGCAGTAGGCTCCTGGTAGTTTAAAACGGTGGTAGTTCATATGGTCATTCCTTCGTGTTTTTTTCTATTATACCGTATTTTTACACTAAAAAAGTAGAGGATGGGTTGAACAACCCATCCTCTACTTTCGCTTAAAAATCAGAGATTATCCTAATTCTTCTGTTTTCTTAACAATTTTTTTAATTTCATGAATTGCCTTTTTTTGTTCTAAATAGCTTTTTACTTTATTTTCATCACTATCGATTTTGCCTAATGTTGTATCTAGCTTATCGATTTCATCATTGATTTTATATACCAATGATTCTTGATCATCGAGCCAATTTTCAGCATCTTCAACTGCTTTATCCTGTGCTTTTTGTTCTTCTTTTTCAATTTTATTTTCTTTACGGATAATTGATTTTACTTCATGAAGGGCTTTTTCTTGTTCAAAAAAATGTTTGATTTTGCTGTCCGTATCTTCCATTTTCCCAAGAGTAACGTCCAACTTATCCATTTCTTTCCCGATTTTTTCTACTAATTTTACTTCTTTTTCTGCATAATTTGTCATAACTTATTCCTCCTTGTCTTATCTAAATGCGTAAACGATATGCGTGATACCAAAAAGCATAAAATAAAATCCAACTAGAAAACTTAATGTTAGTGCTGAAGATAATGGGTTCATCAATAGCATGATCCCTAAAATGATGCCCAAAATATCAACAATTAAAGTGAACCAGAAATAGCCAGGACTAACTGCTTTGGCCAAATCTAACGTAAATAAACCAAATACAGAATCAAAAATAAACCAAATTGCAAAAATAAATGGTAAAGCTGCAACACCGATATTTAAATTAAATAAAAAGTACACCCCGATAATAACATCGATCACACCTAAAATAATTGGTGCATAGGCTTTGTAGCCAGTTAATTCTTTTAATCTGTTACGAGCGAAAATTTCAAAAATTCCTTTTAAAATCGCAAATATAGCGAAAACCAACACGATAGCAATCAAGTTTCCAGCTGGATCTTGAAATGATAATAACGCTGTTAAAACAAACAGAATTCCTAGAATCAAAGAACCCCAGTCTATTCCTTTTCTACTTGTTTCATTCATAATATCCACTTCCTTTTGTCTTATTTTCCCCTACAAATTTATGGTACTCCTAAATATTGGTCTAGTCAAAAATAAAGTCCTCTAGGTTAAGTTTGTATACGAATCGAACAGACTTTCAACTTAACTATTTGCCATTTCTGCTCAATCGATTTTACTTTGTCCTCGCTGTCAAACACTTCTAAACAAACTTTTTCCTAAAAAGCCACTATGTTGCTTTACAACATAGTAGCTTTTTGGTATATTGTATTACAAGATACTAACCTTAAAGGAGGAATTCAGTTGGATGCAACGCAAATGCTAAAAGGATTACTTGAGGGCTGCATCTTAAAAATCATTCAAAAAAAGACCGTTTACGGCTACGAAATGATCACTCTTTTATCAGAGTACGGTTTAAATATGGTCAGTGAAGGAAGTATTTATCCAGTCTTACTAAAACTACAAAAACAACACTTGATCGTTGGGGAAATGCGCCCCTCAACTGATGGACCCAAACGAAAATATTATTCTTTAACACCAGCTGGGGAAACCTATCTTCTTCAATTTGAAAAGCAATGGTCACTGATTTCAACAGGAGTAAATCACATTATGGAAAATGAGGGCTGAACATGAAAACAAAAGCTATGATCAAACAAAATAATGAATTAAGAAAGCAACTTAATCCAGAAAACAAGAAATACTATGAAGAGATTCTTGTTTATATCCGCGTAAACGTGAATAAAGATGAACAACAAACAGAGGAAATTCTCTTAGAAATCTTGCAAGATATTTTGGATGCACAAAAAAATGGGACTTCTGCCAAAGAATTTTTCGGAAAAAATCCGCAAGAAATCAGTGACAATATTTTAGCAGAACTACCAAGTAGCTCTGGAAGATCTTTAATAAAATTTGTTCTGCTGATCTTTGTTTTGCTTCTACAGTTTAATTTAATTACTATTCTTCTAGAGCCTGTAATAGCGATTAGTTTCTTTAAAACGGGTCTGCCAATTTTATTGTCTGTTGCGGCCATTTTTTTCATCCTTGCCATGGTGAAATACTACAGCTTTTCCAAAAAGACTAGCTATTTTTTTGCTCTACTTGCTTTTATTTGTTGGTTAGCGATTTTTTTAGTCCCCATCATTGATGCTAGATTAAACGGTATCGGACAAACAATCATCCTTTCACATCAAACCTTTGCTTTGATCCTCTTGATTTTATCTGGCATTATTTTAGTCGGATATTACTTAGAAAAAAGTAGCTTCTTTGAAATCATCCCTACTGTGATTCTAGCTATTTTAGAATTTACTGTTCTAATAGGAGTAGTAAACCCTGCTACATTATCATTAGGTAGCAAAGCTATCTTCTCAACACTGCTTCTACTGCTACTATTTGTCCTGCCTGCTATTCAATTTTATACACAAGAGAAACAAAGCTAGCTCCAGCTAAAAAAAAACAGCCTAACTCAAAACAAACAAGTTTTGAATTAGGCTATTTTATTTTTTCTTGCCAATTGAGCGAAAAGCTCGTTTGATTACATCGAAAAATCCTAAAGACTGCACCATATGATCTGGTGCTACATACTCCTGTATTTCTCTAAGTACTTTTTTAGGCTGTTTAGAAGAGAACGTAAATGTGCCATTTTTCTTGGTTTGGATCGCATAACGTGGAATCCATTTTCCTTTAAACATGACTGAAGCAATCACATAATCAACTTCTTCCCATGGAATTTGGACAAATTTACGGCTATCACGTGAATTGTAAAATTCAAAGCCTTTGTCGCCGATCATAATTTTTCCATAATCTGTAAGGCCAGTAAAAGCGGTGGCATCTGTTATGAAATCTACTTGTGTATTCAGTGATTGAACCATTTTATCTGCTCCATTTCCTCAGTGATTGATGTTACTTATCATTATATGTGTTTTTAAACGATTAAGCTATGTAAATGAAACTTGGGACAAAACCGAATGGCTTTACCCCAAGCATAAAACTCATAGACAGATTATAATAATCCGATTACGTGGCCAGCTACGCCGACTACGAATAAGCCAAGAATAATAACAATTGGTGATACTTTTTTCTTCAATAACCACATACAGAAGAATGTAAGTAGTAACGCTGCTAGTCCAGGAATCAATTGATCCAAGTTGTTTTGCAATGTTGTGACTTTCATTGCAGAAAGAGCTTTACCTGAGCCAACTTCTTCAAATGCTTTTTGTAGACCTTCGCCATTGATGGGTAGTTTGTCCCATTCAACATATGCACCTTTATCTAACTTAACTGTAGAAACGATTGGAATAAACTTGATCGATACCCACCGCTGTACCAAGGCTGCCAGTACGAACATCCCGAGGATCGAAGCTCCTTTAGTGACGTCTTGTAGTAAACCGCCTGAAAGGTCTTCTGTGATTTTAGAACCTGCTTTATAACCGAATTCTTGTGTATACCACATAAATGACCAACGGATAATATTCCAAGCTAAGAAGAAAATGATTGGTCCAAGAATGTTTCCGCCAATTGCAAGGGAAGCACCTAAGGCACCTAACATTGGACGGATCGTAAACCAGAATACTGGATCACCGACACCTGCTAAAGGTCCCATCATCCCAATTTTAACACCTTGAATCGCTACGTCATCAACAGGTGCGCCATTGGCACGTTCTTCTTCTAGCGCTAACGTTACACCTAGAATTGGTGAAGCAATATATGGGTGAGTGTTAAAGAACTCTAAGTGACGTTTTAGTGCAGATGAACGATCTTCTTTTGTTTTATATAATTTTTTGATCGCTGGGATCATTGAGAATGCCCAACCACCATTTTGCATACGTTCATAGTTCCAAGAACCTTGGATAAATGTAGAGCGCCATGCAACGGCTAAACGATCTTTTTTCGTTAATTTAATTTTTTCTGCCATGTCTCTTCTCCTCCTCTTAATTTAATAGTCGTTTAAGATATCGCCCAGCGGATCACCAGTATTGCCTCCGCCGCCGTTGCCGTTGCCATTTGAAGAACCACCCATTTTTGAAAGGTTCAAGTAGATCAATGCTAACGCTACGCCTAAGGCTCCAAGTGCGATCAATGTTAATTGAGAAATTGCCGCTACAACGAAACCAATGATAAAGAATGGCCATACTTCTTTGGTTGCCATCATGTTGATTACTAATGCATAACCTACAGCCACAACCATACCACCACCGATAGCCATACCTTCTGTCAACCATGCTGGCATTGATTCTAATGCTGATTGAACGGTTTCTGCTGGAATGAATAAAAGAGCTGCTGCTGGAATCGCAATACGAATCCCTTGCATACATACTGCTAAAATGTGTAACATTTCAATTTTTCTGATATCGCCTTTTTCAGCGGCCGCATCCATCATGTGCACGATCGGTACAGCAAGTGTACGAACGATCATTGTTAAGAAAAGACCAGCTACTGCAAGAGGTACAGCAATCGCGATTGCTGAAGGAACACCTTTAACACCTTGTCCGCCTAATACTAAAATAATTGCTGATGCAACAGATGCTAAGGCCGCATCCGGTGCTACTGCGGCTCCGATGTTCGCCCAACCAAGTGCGATCATTTGCAAAGTTCCGCCAAGAACGATCCCGGCTTCCAAGTTACCTGTTACTAAACCGATCAAGGTACACGCCACTAACGGTTGGTGAAATTGGAATTCATCTAGAATTCCTTCCATACCAGCTAGAAAGGCAACTAAAATTACTAAAATAATTGTTATAATAGACATGATAAGCCTCCTATTTTCATTTGAATTTTTAAGTTATTTTGATTTTGCTTCTGCTAACTCATGTTTTGCTTTTTTCAGGATTTCATCCATGTTAGCGCTAGAATCATTTGGAACTTTACGAACGTCAAACTTAACGCCTAAATCTTCCAATTTTTCAAAAGCTTCAACATCTTCTTGTCCCATTGATAATACTTTACTTACTACGACTTTACCGACTGAATGTGCCATAGAACCAACATTTACTTCTTTGATATCTACACCTGCTTCAACTACTTTTACCACATCTTCTGGGTTTTCAAACAGCAATAATGCTTTTGTATTCCCAAAACGTGGGTCTTTTGAAATTTCAATCATTTTACTGATTGGAATAACATTGGCTTTTACTCCTGGAGGAGCCGCTTGTTCAATCAATTTTTTACGAAGATCGTCTTTAGAAACAGCATCTGAAACAACAATAATGCGGTTTGGTAAAACCGATTTTGTCCAAGCTGTCGCTACTTGTCCATGTAACAAACGAGAATCGACACGTGCTAAAACAAATTTGATTTTGCCATCGCCTACTACTGTACCTTCAGGCAATGCACCTTTTGGCTGAGTATCTTCCACAGCAGCTTTTGGTGCTTCAGCAGGTTCTAACTCTTCAGGTTTGATTCTTACGCCTTCTTTAGCTGTTTCAAGAATATGTGTTGCGATTTCTTGAGCAGAATTCATTGAAAAACGAGACGCATATGCTTCAATCAACATTGGCAAGTTCAAACCGCTGACAATCGCCCATTTGTCTTTATGTTCTTCAAACAGACTGTTTGCTTGGTTAAACGGTGTTCCTCCCCATAAATCGACTAAGAACAATACTTCATCTTCTTCATCAAACGTTGCGATTGCTGCTTTTAATTTGGCTTTTAAATCATCTGGGCCTTCGCTAGGCATCAATACAACTGCTTGTACTTTTTCCTGTTCGCCAAAAATCATGGAACCGGATTGTAAAATGCCTTGAGCAAACTCCCCATGGCTAGCAATAATAATTCCTACCATAATTTGATACCTCCTATATTTTTTTCAAACTACTTATCACTAAATCACCAACAGATGAAAACACTGACTAGAAAATATAAAAAAGAAAAAATGCGTTACTCAATTTGTGTCTTCAATTACTTCTTGCAATCTGTCAGATGATTTTCGCTGACCACTATTACTCAACGATACTACGTCAACATTCGATCGATCGGATCACTCCTTCCAATTCTATGCATAAGTTACGATAATGAACATCGAGTCAGTCTGTCACGCCATTTATATAGAATCTGAAAAAAGACTCATACTAACTGTTCTTTTTTCAGCAATTCCATCATATCCACTTGGTTATCTGCAACGACTTTGCGGATTTCCAATTTAATCCCTTGATCATGCAAATACTTAAATGCTGCGATATCTTCTTTATTGACCGCAACAGCATTTGTGATCATTCGTTTTCCACTTGTAAAACTCATACCACCAATATTGACAGAGTTAAAGACTACATTCCCTTCAACTACACGTTTGACATCTTCAGGAATTGTGAACAACAGCATTACTTTTAAATTATCAAAACGCGCATCTGCAAAAGCCTCGATCATTTTATCGACCGTAATAACATTTACTTTTACACCGGGTGGAGCCGCTTGTACTAATAACGCTTTTCTCAGCGTATCATGAGCAACGGCATCACTAATGACTAAGATTCGGTTTACATTGGTGCTTTTAGTCCAGACAGTCGCTACTTGTCCGTGGATCAAACGATCATCGATCCGCACTAAACGAATATCCATCATGTCTTGCTCTCCTTCATTTCATTAGTTCCTTTAGCACATTCTTAATACTTTATTAATAAAATACTATGCTCTGACATTTATTGCCAAAATAACGACTAGCAAAATTAGCTAAAGTATTCAAAAATGCTTACGTAACGAACAGATTTCATCCGTCGACTTATTTAAAGCAAGTTTCGTGCCAAAATTAGTGTATTGTACATCAAAAGGAAAAACTAAGGGATTATTTAAGAAAATACACCAAGAAGATACACTAAAACAGTGTATCTCCTTGGTGTATCGCCCCTAGTGTATCTTCTGTATTTTCTATTTGATTCAACTGTGTATTTTTAATCAGTTGAATAATATAATAAATTTCTTCCATTGGTAATTCTAATTGGAATAGTTGTTTAAGATATAGTGCCGCTTTCATCACCACGTCATAGCTAGGCTCAGATGTAATTTGATCTAATTCTTCTTGAGTAAGTGATAATGTATCATGCTGTAGCACTCTTTCGAGCATTCCAGCTAAATGCATGACTAAATTCACATAAAAGGAATAATCCAACTGCAAATCCAATTTTGTTCGAATGATATCTGCAAACTCCCATAATGGATTGATGATTTTTTTAGGATTGATAAAAGTAAAACTTTCTTCCATATAATCCATACAGATTTTTCGGGCAACTGATTCGTCCATTTCTTGAGCTTCCACATAAATCTCACTATCCATCAATAACTGATTGATCACAGATTCAGCTTCACCTGAGAAAAATGTTTCCATTGGGATAAACGGTGCAGCGATTTTAGGATCAGTGATTCCTGTTGCCGCAATAACGCGATATTCTTCTTGAATCGCAACAAGTTGCTCTTGCATATCTATAATAGACAACGGTAATACTTCTAATTCTAGGTCTAACTGTGGTAGCACAGCGGCTTCGATCATTTCTTTCATCCGTTTGGCTGTCCCCTCACCAGAAGCACAGATCGCAATGATCACGCGTTTTTTCCAAGGGGCTAACGGATCCAGCTCTCTTTCTTGGTGGATCTCCGCATAACCTTGGAAGTTTTTCAATGAATCATATAGTGTGTCTAACTGTGTATCGATCAATGTTGTTTTTCTTGCAGTTTCTAAAACGATTGGGGTCGTGACCATATCCACCGTACGAACGTCGATGCCTGTTTGCCGTGTGATTTCATCTGAAAAAGTAGCAAGTGAGCCCATATCGACTAAAAGAATCACACCGCTGTCTTCATTGACTTCTTTCACTACATTGACAATTTGACGCAGCGCTTCTTTGGGCTGCATTTCTAAAGGCATGTCAACTGCCCTTAAGTTATCAACATTCAACAATTGTGATACAACTTGCACCATACTTGTCGCGGTACTTTTTCCATGTGCTGCAACCACGATCCCAATTCGTCCTGCATCTTTGTTTTCCCTCAGTGAAATCAAGAGAACTGCTAAATAATAGGTTTCAAATTCTGGGATCTTCATTTGGTAATTGATTTCAATGATTCTTTTGATTTCTTGGGCTGTTTCAAATTCTACTGGATAATCCAACACCATATTTCTGATATTTTCATTTAATTGATGCTGACGCTCTTCGCCATTTTGGATTCGTTTTAAAAACGAACTAATGTGTAAGCTCATCGCATAAATAAAATTTGACTGAAAATTATAATTTAGTTTTTGTTTAGCGAAATTATAAATTTCTTTGGTAACGTCAATAATCCGTTGATCTACGATTTCTGCTAGTTTGTTCTCCGTATCAAAAGTAAAACCATGATCTTTATAGAAGGATTTTAAATGGACATTGATATCTGTCGTAATAAAGTTATTGATCACTTCTTGCTCTAAACCATCCGCTTTTAATAAGGCTGCTTTATCTCCAATGATTTCGTATAAATTATACGGTAATTCATAGGAATCTGACTGAATCGTAACTAGTGGTTCATTTGGTGCTACAATCATTTGCGGTTCTAAATACTTAGAGAGCTCAGCTAAGGTTTCCCGATTACTTGCCAGTTGCATCATGCCATCTTTAATACTGTCTGTCAGCTCATCGATCGTGATTGCTAGTTCATCTTGGTCAATATGATTTAAAAACCCTCTAGCTGTTACTAACTGAACATTCGATTTCAACTGACCAACATTTCCATAAGACACACTGCCGATCAACGCTTTGACTACATCCTCGGATAAGGAAATTTTACGCTGGATGCGTGAAGCTTCCATTGAAATCATGACTCTTAGCAAATCAATTTTCTCTTTTGCCGGACGATCGATAAAATTTGGTAACTGAATAATAATCGGAATTCTTCGGACAAAAGTGTTTAATAAAGATGAGGTTGGATTTTCAGTCGTGGCACAAACGATCCGTACATCTGCATGACGATTTTTGACTGTTTCACCAAGTCTTGAATAGGTGCCATGATCCATAAAATAAAAGACCATCTCCTGACCTTCTGGTGGTAAACGGTGAACTTCATCAAGAAACAAAATACTCCCGTCTGCTTCATGAATGATCCCTTCTTTGGCCTTCGTCGCACCTGTAAATGCGCCTTCAGCATAACCAAAAAGGTGAGACATCAATAATTCAGGATTATGAGCATAATCAGCACAGTTAAAAACAACTAATTTTTTATCTGGATCGATCACATGATTCAATAGCGCAAATTGAAACATCGCATGGGCAAAATAGGTTTTACCTGATCCCGTTGGTCCGGTAATTAAACAATTTAACCCTTTTGGCGGATAGAGAATAGCTGCTTTCGCTTGTTCAACAGGCGTTCGCATACTTCCTGTTGAGCCGATCATTCCTTTAAAAATATCATCTCCAGCAAATTTCTTCGTTGGCTTATGTAGCTCTTCTGCGGTAGTATTTTGACCATTTACTAAACTATCTTCCCGATAACTCATGACAGGTTTAGACAACGGCTGATATTTAAAAATCGCTTTATCGACATATTTAACTGGACGCCCGTCCGTTTTCTCTAATAACCCTTCTCGAACAAGCTGATTCAAGTCTTTGCTGGCATTAGTTCTTTGGATATCTAAAGTTTCTGAAACTTCTCCTGTCGTTACTCCGCCGCCTAAAGAAACATCACTAGGTGTTAAATTTTCAGTCTGTTCTTTTACATAAAGGTAAATTCGTTCAATACGCTTCAAATTGGTCTCTCCTTTCTTTTTTTAAAACGTAGCGAGTTCATCTACTGCCTCATTCATAATTTATCGTTTTCTCGATTACTTCAACAAATAGGTACTACTCTCCATTTGTTCAATTTTTTCATAGTGTTTCAGGGCAATCCTTAGAACTTTACCTCTTAGGGATAAATGTGATTGTTAGCTCGTAACAATCTATGCGTAACCGATAAACGATACACTATTTTTATGTGTATCATACAGTGTATCGTTTCAAAAGTATACTAATAACCTTTTATTAGAATGTTCCACATGAAACACTTCTTTTTTAAATTCCCTTCATTTTGGTAAAAACTATAAGGTATTTCTGAAAAAGTCTGAAATTCCTTGAAAAATGTGGGTTTCCTCGCTATAATGCAGAGAGGTTTAACTATTCTATATGAAGTGAGGAAAACAATTGATTACTGTAAATGATGTAAGTTTGCTATTTTCTGACCGCAAACTTTTTGATGATGTAAATATTAAATTCACACCTGGTAACTGTTATGGTTTAATTGGTGCTAATGGCGCTGGTAAATCAACATTCTTAAAGATTTTATCTGGTGATATCCAACCAACAACTGGGAATGTTGCTTTAGGTCCTGATGAGCGTTTAGCTATCTTGAAACAAAATCATTTTGATTTTGAAGACAATACTGTTCTAGAAACAGTTATTATGGGTCACAAACGTTTGTATGAAGTAATGAAAGAAAAAGATGCTGTCTACATGAAAGAAGATTTCACTGATGAAGATGGTATAAAAGCGGCTGAACTTGAAGGTGAATTTGCTGAGTTAGATGGTTGGGAAGCTGAACCCGAAGCAGCTGTTTTACTACAAGGATTGAATATCCCTGAAAGTCTTCATGACCAAAAAATGAGTGAATTGACAGCGGGTCAAAAAGTCAAAGTATTACTTGCTCAATCACTATTTGGTAAACCTGATGTTTTACTACTAGATGAGCCGACCAATGGTTTGGATACTCGTTCAATCAACTGGTTAGAAGAATTTTTGATCAACTTTGAAAATACCGTTATCGTCGTTTCCCATGACCGTCACTTTTTAAATAAAGTATGTACGCATATGGCCGATCTTGATTTCGGAAAAATCAAATTATATGTTGGTAACTACGACTTTTGGTTAGAGTCAAGCCAATTAGCAGCGAAATTACAATCAAATGCTAACGCTAAAAAAGAAGAACAAATCAAAGAGCTACAAGACTTTATCGCTCGTTTCAGTGCGAATGCATCGAAATCAAAACAAGCAACTTCTCGTAAAAAGATGTTAGATAAAATTACCTTAGATGATATTCAACCATCATCACGCCGTTACCCATTCGTTGGCTTTACACCAGATAGAGAAATCGGAAATGATTTACTCCACGTGGAAAATGTCTCTGTAACGATCGATGGCAAGAAAATTTTAGACAATATTTCTTTCTCTTTAAATAACGTTGATAAAGTAGCGTTCATTGCTGATAATGATATCGTTACAACAACATTATTTAAAGTGATCATGGGAGAAATTACACCTGATACAGGTAGTGTCCGTTGGGGCGTTACAACAACGCAAGCATACTTACCAAAAGATAACAGCAAAGACTTTGATACTGATCTAACGATTTTAGATTGGTTACGTCAATTTGCAAGTAAAGAAGAAGACGACAATACGTTCTTACGTGGGTTCTTAGGAAGAATGTTATTCTCTGGAGAAGACGTACTGAAATCAGTTAACGTCCTTTCTGGGGGCGAAAAAGTTCGTGTGATGTTATCTAAATTGATGCTGTCTAAATCAAATGTTCTTGTTTTAGATGATCCTACCAATCACTTGGATCTAGAATCAATTACAGCTTTGAATGATGGATTAATGGCATTTACTGGCGCAATTTTATTTGCTTCACATGACCACCAATTTATTCAAACATTAGCGAACCGCATTATTGCTGTATCCGATAAAGGTGTCGTTGACCGTGCAGATACAACTTATGATGAGTTTTTGGAAAATAAAGACGTTCAAAAACAATTAGATGAACTGTTTTCTAGTGAATATTAAGGGGAATATCAATAGAACAATAACTTATTGTCAATAGAAAAGATCATAGACTATTGAAGTCGTTCCAAAAGATTCCCTTTTTGGAATGACTTCATAGTCTATGATCTTTTTTAATGGATCTATTGTCCAGATAATTATCAAATAGAAGTTTCTAAACTATCTAATGAGACTACCACTTTCTGCTATTCCTAAACAGCAAATATGAATAACTAACAAACACTACTATACAGCAAATTGAAAGTATCATACCCAACTTAAATCCCTGTGGTAAATATTCAAATTCTATTTGATGTTTTCCTGAAGGAACAAGGATACTCAATACGCCATCATTGATTGTACGGATAGCCACTTCTTTTCCGTCAATTTTAGCTTTCCAACCTTTATCAGCCGCAATTGTTGTAAAAAGCACTCGTTCATTCTCAGTAACCACTTCAGCAGTAGCTTTTCGTCCAGATACCTTAAATTCTACACCTTGTTCTTGTGCTTTTTTAGTGGCTTCAACAAATTTTCCTGTATCTAAGCTTAATACTTTTGGTTCAAATAATTCTAAATGATCCGTATGTTCAAAAATTACTTTTGCAGTTATTTCTTGTGCATTTTGATAATTTCCCAGAGAATAATACTGCCCCGTTTTGGTCATGGGTGTGTTTGATTGTTGTTTATCTGTATTTATTTTTACTCTCAATGGGCTTAAGTTCTCATAACTTGCAGGTAATAAATCTATATAAACTTGTGATGCCTTATCTATTTTAATTTTCCATTCAATTTCAATTGGTTTCTCTTTTTCTTTTGTATTTAAAACAAGTATATCTTTTCCATATTTTGATTCTTTCGTTACCTTTGCATTCTCTATCTTAACGATTTCGGGAGAGAGTGTCTCATAAAATTTATTGTCTATACCTGAAAGAACTGACAATAGTTGTTCTGGATCTGAAGAAATATCTTGTTCGTACACTCTTTCATCTGTTAATACCCCCATAGGTAATGCATTTTGATTCTTATATAAATAGTTCTTTCCCGATTCACCAATTTTCTCAAAACCTGCCTTGGATAAAGGTTTGTTTGAGACATTATATTTTATACCCATCAGTGCATCTGGAATTAACGTATTATTCTGATAATAAACTTGTAAATTTGTACCTGCTGAACGAAATCCTAATGTGTTCATATAATTAGATGAATGACGGTTTCTAATTGACGAAAACATCCCAATACCACTATATCCGTAACGAAAACTTTCATTGTTGGAAAGTGCCGTTAGGTTCTCCAATCGATAGAACTGAGTATTTTCTTTTTCAGTTTGTGATACTAGCTGCTGAACTGCTACATAATCTTTATCATATAAAGATCGGTCTGGATATCCCCAGTCATTATCAATCCCTCTCACCATATAGACCGTATTGATCCCAATTTCCAGAACGAATACACTTACAAAAAGACCAATCAAAATAGTCAGTTTCCCTTTTACTTTATGATGCAAAAAAAATAATACTAAATAGCTTGCTAAAAAGATCAATGTTAAAATAAATGACGTATACGTTAAATAATCGTATCTTTCACCTTTCGCAGTTACAACACGAACTATTGAAAAAACTATTAGTAATCCTATGATAATATTTACAATTTTTTCAAAATCTTCTTTTTTATATTTTGACCAACCATACCCTGCCAATAATAATATTGTAAAAGAAAATAAAAAGCTAAATCGAAAAAGAAACATATTGGGTGCATGAAAACCATGCCAAAATAAATTTAGCCTTTCAAAATAAAAACTAGCGATAATAATCAATAATAAAATCCCATAAAATAGCTTATTTAAACGTGTTACTTTTTTGCTCAAGAAAAAAAAGAAACAAAATACAATTGGCAAAAGTCCTACATAAATAAACGGTATAGAGCCATAACCCGTTGTATCATATACACCAATCATATTTTTTATTACTAAATCCCATGGACCTGTTGCGGCAGTCTTTAACTTTGTTATTTCTGTTAAAGCTTCTCCATTTGTTTTTAAATCAATCATTGTTGGTAACAGGACAACCAGTGATGCGCCACCAGCAAGTAGGGAAGTAACTAAATAACTAATGCTTTTCTTTATATAGTGTTTTCTGTTTGTCAATAATCGTACTAAAAAATAGAGAAATGAGTAAACACCAACCATAAAACCAATATAAAAATTAGAGATAAATAAGAGGAAATAGCTTAAAAATAATAAATTAGGACGATGATAATCCATTAGTCGATTGATTCCTAGAATTATTAGCGGTAAGTAAAGTATGCCATCTAACCACATAATAACTTCTGAATTAGCAACAGTAAATCCCATTAAAGCATAACTAATACTAAGCATCAGATTGCCCCATTTGGGAATATTAAACGTTCGAGACGAGAAGAACCAAAAAGATAAGCCTATAGCCCCTACTTTAATCAATGTTAGAAAATAAACAAAGTCTGGAATATTTTGATTATCAAAAAAATAAACAAGCGGTGTAAAAATGCCACCTAGATAATAACTAATAAACGATAAATAGTTTAATCCTAACGAACCTGACCAAGTGTAAAAAATACTCTGATCACTTTTCATCATTGTATTAAAATTTGCAAAAAAGTTGGAATACTGGCCAAATGAATCACTCGCTAGTATACTTATTTTACTTCCAGGGTAGATTCCTATTGAAAAATAGACGCTGCTTAAAATTAGAATAGGGATAACAACACTTGCTAGAGCATATTTGTTTATACGAAATGATTGGATCTTTTTTAATTTGTCCATAATACTCGTTCACCTACTTTGACTAGTAATTTTATTGAATTAATCCTATACGGTTTAATGGATAATATCGAAAAAATGCTACTCCTTCTATTTGTTTAATCGAAACCAGTCCAAATGAACGACTATCATTTGAATGGTTTCGATTATCTCCCATTACGAAATAATTGTTTTTTGGAATCTTTTCTAATCCTTTTAATTCATTCGCAACGGACGCATCAAGCGTTACTGTAACGATTTTATTATCCTCTGTTTCTAAATAAAGAGTGTTTTTGTCTATTTTAATTGTATCATTTGGGATACCGATCACTCGTTTTATATATGACTCTTTCGGTTTTTTTAATGGATCCAACGTAACAAGTTCATACCGCTTAGGTGTTTTTCCTTTATCGATTAGAATACGGTCCCCTTCTGTAAAAGTCGGAATCATTGAAGAACCGTTTACAACATGCGTATTAATTTTAAATAATAATACTAAACAAAGACAAACCCACAAAAAAAATAAAGCATTCTTTATTGTAAGTTTAGAATGCTTGCTCGGTATCTCTTCGCAGCTTGAATAATGATTTCGTTTTATCTTCAGAAGACTTCTTCCTTTCCTTTATGTCCTTTAACCTAAAAACTTGCTAGTCGATGCAAAGGTAAGATTCGCATCTCAACAATACCTATGATATCCTTCTCATCTATCAAGCCATAATAACGCGAATCTGTAGAGTATTGTCGATTATCTCCTAAGACTAAGTATTTATCTTTTGGAATAGTATCGTATTTTACATTCGGTAACTGTTGTAACTGAAAGTCATCTGTTACTAGTTCTTCATTTTGTTTGGCATGATTTAACTGTTTTTGTAAAAAGCGTTCGACTGTTTCTTGCTGATTAATGAATAATTGATCATTTTTATATTGAATACTTTCACCAGGCAAACCAATTACACGTCTAATAGATGTCTCTTGACTATTTGGGATTTTAAAAAAAATAAGTTTAAAGCGTTGGACTTTTCCTAAACGATTAACAAAAAAACGATCATTGTTGTTCAATGTAGGCGTCATACTATATCCTTCTACTTTTGGCAAAGTAAAAACCGTTAATGATAGAATTCCGAAGAGAATAGACACTATCATTACCGTTATGATAATTTCTTTCCAAAACTCTATCATTCTTTTTTTTCTCTTCATCATTTTTTTCTTTTTTGATTTCTTTTTATTACTTTTGGATGCAATAGGATTAATCCTAGCATTTTTCTTATTTTTTCTTTTATAATTTCTATTTGACATAGTCATCATCCAATTATTTTTTTTGCTGTAATGCCTGTTCATTTACCTTGAAATATTCAATTATTTTCTTTTGAGTGGCTTGTGTTTTCTGTATCACACTAATGTACTCTTCACGTTTCTCTGGATTATCAACCATTTCGCTACTTTGATTGTTTAAATTTAAACCTAGCTCTTTCATTTGATTGTAATACCTTGATAATAATCGTTGTCCTTCTGATGTTAACCTGCCGTCAGCGCCGCGCATTCCAAAACTTGATAACTTTGCCGCTAGCTCTCTTAAATTATTTTCAACTTTTTCAGAATTATTATTTTCACTTAACTGATTGATTTGATTAACTGTCTCATTTAGTAAATAATAGCCTTGGACAATCCCATCAGAATCTTGTTCTCCTAAATTTGTGGCTTGATAGTATCGCGAATAAAAGGCTGTTGCACACAGACAAATTGCCAGAATAGAAAATACTAAAAGATTACGCCTTTGCTTTTTTAGCTTTACAGTTGTTTTTTTTATTTTTCGTCTGATTTTTTTCCGTTTTCGAGTATTTTTTGATCTTATAAGAGATAATTGATTTAACTGTTTGCGAATCTGAAACAAGCGAAAGAAACAGAATAAAGAAAACAATGCAAAGAGGATAGCACTTGATAATGTTGCAATAAATACCCAGTCCAATAAA
Source organism: Enterococcus sp. 12C11_DIV0727 (assembly GCF_002148425.2). Taxonomy (NCBI): domain Bacteria; kingdom Bacillati; phylum Bacillota; class Bacilli; order Lactobacillales; family Enterococcaceae; genus Enterococcus; species Candidatus Enterococcus lemimoniae. The sequence continues at coordinate 2,288,556 of NZ_CP147248.1, forward strand.
AGCATCTTTCTATCCCCCCATTAATATTATTTTTTCTTAATTTTATTTGTTTTCTTTTTATTTTTAATTCTTTTTTTCTCTTTTTTCTTATTTAATGAGCGAACAATCAAATAGATTATTATAATTAGTATCAAGACAATAAAAATAATCATCAAAATTAATTGCCAATTAATACGATTTTCTTGTAGTAAACTTACATCTTCTTGATTAAATTTATCTGCTTCTTCGTTGGTTATGGTGAATTTTTGCTCCCATTCCCACTTTTCGCCAGTTTTTGCTGTCACTAAAATATGAGCACGATAATTTCCTGGCTCCATTTTGTCACCATTCATTGACACAGGAAATTTTATTTTGGAGTTAGGTGCCATGCGCATTTTCGTTTGTTTTGTATCGTACAATACCTCATCAGATTTTTCACCCATTATTTGAACATCTACTGTCATATCATCTAAATAAGCAGGTTTTGTATTAGAAAAATCGATAATAATAGAGTTACGATAATTTTTTAAATCAGCATAAACCTTATTTAGTGTTAAATCTGGTTTTATTTCTGTATCTGTTTCGGTTAATAGCATGCCTATCAAATAGGCGTATTTATTTTTGATCATCCCATCTTGTTTTTCAGATTCCTGATTGCGCTCGATCATATAAATACCGCCTGAAATTACCCCATCAAATGAAGAATCGGGCATTGTGATTTCAATATTGTAATCAATTGTCTGTTTTGGCGGTACTACAACCGATTCTTTCCCCTTTACAATATCTGCAAAATCATATTTCAATGATGCATCTTTTTCTAAGTTAGAGGGGCCATTTTCAAGTACACCGTTACTATTTGTTTTTGTACCATTTAACCCGATATCAATGATAACTTCTTTATCTGAACTATTACTTAATTGAATTACTGCCGTTTGTTTTTGACCAGGACTCATTCGCAAATCAAAGTATCCCACTTTGTTATGTTGGTTTTCAGGATAGATTACTTTATAACTAAATCCACTGCCTTCAGCTTTTTGATCACCTTCATTGGCAAAAGCAGATGCCGGGGTGATAACCAAAGCAATTACTATGTATAAAATAATTGTAATACAATTTAAATACGTTTTTTTCATTATCATCACAATCCTTCTTTTAAAAGGGAACAGGATCATCACCGATGATCCTTGATGATCCTGCTCAACCTTACTTTTATACTATTTTTTAACGTGCGTCAGCAATTGTCCAAGTGATTGTTGAAGTATATTCACTTGTTGTTGATAATTTATTATTTGCTGCTGGAATACTTAATTTTACAGATTTATCTGCGTTTCCATCTGCGATTTTACCAAATACTAGATCAAAACGTCCGAAACCTTTATCATCAGCATTTTGCGTTACAAATGTAGATGGTGTTGTTCCGTCTGTTGCTAATGTTTGTGTAGTTGGTGCCGCTGTTGGATTGATTTGACCTTGGTCACCTGTAGTAGTTAAACGGATATTGTTGTAAGTGATTGTTGCAGCTTTTAGTTCTTTACCGCCTGTGTTTGTAAAAGTCGTTGCTTTCGCTGTTACTGTATATTTGTTTGCAAGATCATCTGCACGTTCATCTTTAAACGTTACAAAGTTAGGCATTTCTATAATGTTTGATGCATTATCTTTTTCAGCTGCCTTGAATGTTTTAGCATAATATTCCCATCCATTACTTGTTGGCGTTGTTACTTCATTTGTACCGAAATCTAGAGGTGCGATTGTGATTACTTTCAAAGGTCCATTATCTGGGTTTACCGGTGGTTGTGTGATTTCAGGTCCATCTGTTTCAGGAGGTGTTGGAATATCTGTTCCAGTACCCTCTTGTGTGAATTTTATTTTACCTGTTGAAGAGTGTACTTTTGCATCTCCTCCGTCAGCTTTTGTTGCTGATGGTAAAGCTAGACCTACACCGACTACTGTTAATAATGCTGCTCCGCATAATTTGTGTGTTAATTTCATTTTTGTTTCCTCCTAGGATTTGTTTTAATTTATGGCAACTCGGATAATACCCAAGTCAACACCGTTTCATATTGTACCGGATCTTTTTTTATTTTACCCGGTACGGTTAAAGATACTGCATTATTTTGATAAACTGGTTGATTGTTGAACTCAGGATCAAGAATTGGTTGCCCTTTTGGATCAATTCTCGGACTAAGTGTATCTTTTCTTTTTTGGTCATTATCAATTGTTGCACCAAAGATGATTGCCCATGTCCCCTCACCTGTACCAGCTTTTGCTTGTGCCAAATCATATGTTTCACCAATATTATTAATATGGATAACTTCTTTTGACACAATAGGTGCATACGTACTGTCATTGATCGAATTTGTCCAAGATTGATCGAAAGAAATCACTGCACCTTTTAATTCTTTATTTTTAGTAGTTTCATTTCTCAATTGCGTTTCTTGACGAACTTGCAAGCTCCAACCGCTTTTATTTTCACGATAGTCAGAAATTTGGACGAAATTTCCACGTGCACCTGTTCCATCAAGAAATAGTTGCGCGTTCGCAAAATACGTTTGATCTTTATCAGAGATTTCATTACTCCAAAAATTTAGTTTTGGAACGAAATCAAACCTTAAAGGACCATCCGTTGATGGTGATGTTCCTGGATTGACAGGTTTGCTGGGATTCTCAGGATCAACAATTTCTTTCGGATGCTCGCCAGTGAATTTCACTGTCCCACTACCTGAGTCTGTCTTTGCTTCTGCAGAAACTGTTGATGGATTAATGCCAATTCCAATAGCTATTATTGCAGCAATAAGGATAACTCTACGTTGTTTTTTCATTCACATTAACGCTCCTTTCTTGCTGACTTTTTCTCTTTTTTCTTTCGTAAAAATAGAATCAAGATCAAAATAATTAGAATCACACCACTAATACTCAAGCTTGCTCTAACTAATTCACCTGTTGATGGCAATCTACCCTTTGGCTTTGTGATGACCTCTGATCCAGATGTTGTAGTAGACGTCGTAGTTGAATCACTACTACTTGATGAGCTAGAGGTACTGGATTCATAAAATCCTACACCAGCCTTTGTTTGTATCTGTCCTATTTCTTCAGCATAAGCTGGTGAAAAAGTAGCTAAGCATAAACTTAAGCAGAATATAGAGACAAATAAGAAACGATTTTTTAACATTTTCTTCATTTATTTCTCCCCCTATTGCTTAATATGCTTCTTCTACTCGCCAGATCAAAGTTGTTTCATACTCTCCAGTCAGTTTCACTGCACCTGAGGGAACATCTAGTCGCAGCCCTTGCTTATCAGGTCCCCAAGTTCTTGTTGAAACATCATATTGACCTGATGCATCATGTTTTGCTTGAAGTACATCTTGAGCGTCTGTTGATAGTACTTTCTTATCAGATGCTGTTTGATAGCTTAATACTCCACTTAGAATATGCGTTGGGCTGCTTGGAATACTTAGTTCTCCTTCAAGTTTCACCGATAATTTCCAGTTTGCAAGATTATTCCTATTATCCCAAATCACCAATGGTTGATCGTAGGTTGGATTATTATCTTTTGTTCCTTTCCAACTAACTTCATGACTACCGAAATTAATTTCTGTTGGACCTGAATATATGGATAATGTTCCTTGAAACGTATACGAAACTGTAGATTCTTCCGAGACAACTGGAACTGCTGTTTCATTAGTTGGACGACCCGAACTTTCCAATACATAACGTTTTGCAAGGACAGAAGCAATAGCATCCGTTACAGTTTTTTCTTTCGTTAAGTCTATTGTAGAACCAACATTCCCTTTTATGGTAACGACATTATTCAATGCATTACCTGCTTCGTCAAGAAACTGAACGTTAATATTTTGCTCCGAAAGATGTACAGTAACCTGAACTACTTTAGTAATATCTGTTGCCAAACCAGAATCGGCTGCTTTCACTGTAAGAACAACTGGATAGGTTCCACTGGTCTTACTTGGTGTCAATCCAGCTAAATCTGTTACCTGAACCTTGTCCGTTAAGTCTGTATAAACACCATCAACGATTTTATGTGCAGAAGCACCACTTTGTGATAAAATTTGTGCTTTTAACTGGGTTTCAGTCATATCTTTAATTACTTTTGTTTCCAAAGTGATGTCTTGTGCATCGATACTATTTGTTGTCTCATGGACAATGAGTTTTGAGGTTATCACTGTTTCATTTAATGCATTATCCATTAATATGACTTTAACCTCATGCTCGCCAACAGTACCTGCTAGTGTATTTATTACCGCAAGCGTTTCTGGTGCATATTTATACGTATAATTTTGTGGAACCGGATTAGTATCAGTTGGATTTTTAACAAACCCACTTGGATCCGGTACCCCGTCCCCTTTACCAATATGATAATCTCTAGGATCTCCTTTAGGTGGCGTAACATCTAAAACAACTTGAGTTGCAGTATCGGTTTTACCATCTAAGAAAGAATAAGCTGAGATTGTCGTTCCTGCTAAGAAACGTTTTCCACCTGGTAGAGTATATGAATAATTACCAGATGAATCCGCACGAACAGTAAAATTATCTGTAAACGCTGATTCTGCACTTGCTGTAACAGGACTCACTACTGTATTCTCAGATGGCAAGAACACATTTGCCACACCAGTTGCTGCAGGTGTATCTGATAATCTTACATACGCATTAGGGTTTGTCGTACCTGACACTGTCGTTGAATCTGTAGAATTCACATTATCTGTTGCCTTACTTAAAATACTTATTTTCACATCAGGAATATACTCATAAAGTACCCTTTGGACATTTCTCGTCGTAAACGTTGATTTAAAACTATCTATATTTGCCTGAGTTAATGACGATGCACTACTGATAGTTGGCGTATACGTGTTATAACTTAGTTGCATGCCATACATAGGTGTCCAACTGTTTGAAGGCGTGTCAGAGAAATTATTTCTATTCCACATGCTCACCTTTTGAATATCTACATCTAGCTTACCCCCACTACCAGCAATATTAATTAGCCCGTTTGTCGTAGCAGTACCATCTAATGCAGCCGTTCTTTGTAGGTTTACTCGTTGTGCATCTGCGAATTGGAAAGTAGAGCCATTTGAACCAAAATACAATAGATTTTGTGCTTGTGATGTACTATCACTTATCACATTAAATGTTCCTTGCTTTTGGACCGTGAAACTTGCATTTCCATTAACATGAATAATGTTAGAGTTAGATGCTACCATTCCTGTTGCTTTAATATCTAAGGAACCTTTTTTATCCACCATCAATGAAGAAGAAGCTGCTAAATAAATGATATTCCTGTTGTATCCATTACTATTGTCTGTATGCCCATTTGACGTAACCGCAATTTTTGCATTTTCTCCAATATTAACCGAGCTGTTTGCCTGATAGAGAGAGAGTGCAGCATAATTCGGCTTAGGATTTAAATTTAGATTAGCCCCATTTTCCAAGCTTAAATTACCACCAGCTATGAAAAGATTGGTTTGACTTGCATCACCTTCACCTGTTAAATCATTTTGTCCAGCAGTGACATTCATAGTTGAATTTTTCTTCATGATCAGACTACCACCAGATAATAAGTGGATATTTCCTGCACGAAGAGTGCTCATAGTAACTGTAGTATTTTCTGCAACTGTTAAGTTTGTAATCATAAAATTGATTTGAATCTCGTCAGTTGTTTGCCAGTTTGTTCTATAAGGAGAAGTATATGAAGTTTGCTGTAAGGTACTTACTTCATTTCCCGATAATACAACATCTGTATAGGGTGAGTGGATCATCTGACTCCCTACATCTTTTAAATTAGCGTAGGTCATCTTTGATGCTCTTTGATTCGCAACACTTAAATCATTTAATGTTGTAAAACCATAAATATTCCCATGGTATACATTTAGATTTTGCCAAGTAAAATCCCATGCTCCAGTATTATTGTAAAAGCACAGAGCAATAGAACCAAAATCAATTGTGTTATTGTTTCCTTCAATCACAACTTTACGACCAATATTGGCTACTCCCATATAAACATACTGGGAAGTACCACTTGCATTGCTTGATGTTCCACCAGTTAAAATACTAGTTAAATTCGCTCTTGGATTATCTGGTACTGCAAATCCTGAAGTTATATTTATGCCGGCGATACTTGTGTCTGCAAGTGCCTTAATGAACTCTTCCCATGTTGCTACGTTTTTTACTGTAGCAGGATCGTATTGGCTTATATCTACAGTCCCTGAGCTAACGGATGTTTCTTCTGCTTTTATAGTTGATGTATTAGCTTTTGATAAAAAAACTAATGACATTAAAGCAAACAGGAAAATACCAAAAACTAACCAAGACTTTTTTCCGATTTTCATTTTTCTCATCTCCCCTCATTTATATTCATTTGTACATTCGTCTTTAAAATGTACCAGCTATTTCTTCTCTTTTACTGAAATATCACTATTTGAGAAAAACGATAGAGTGCGTTCTCTCGTTTAGCAATATCACTTTCGTTCAAAGAAAGAATAGCCTTTTGGCCGTTAATCTGTCACCGTCATCATCTTTGTAAAGACAATTATTCGTCCTTACAATTTCGACCGCCATGACAGTTAAGTAGTTTACCTTTATTAGATATCCAACATGTACCCTTTTGAACGAACTGTTTTAATATAAGTATGTGTTCCAGTATGTTCATCTAGCTTTCGACGTAAATGAAATATTAAGTTACTTATACGATATTTTCTGTAATTCTCATTGCTTGTTGTTTTCCAAACTTCTTTTAGGATATCTTCATATGTAACCGTTGTTTTACTATGTCTGTAAAGTATCTCTAGTGTTTTAAACTCTTGCTTCGTTAAGTAAATTTCTTCTTCGTTGTTCAAAAGCACACTAAGATTTTGAGGTATTAATTTAAAAGAGGTCTCATTTTTTTTCTTTTTCGGACTGCTTTCGCTGAAAATATTTTGTTCACTCTTGTTGCCTTTCACAGTACATAAGCTATTTGAGAGAATCAACGCAACTTCATCTAAATTATTAGAATTGTCAAATACCATATTAGCCCCTAATTCAAGGAATAGAGAACGCTCATTGTTTTCTTTTACTCCAGAAAGAATCCATAAAAACTTAGTCGTTTTTTTTCTTATTTCAATCAGCAATCTAAATATTGTTGTATTGCTCAAGACATCATTTTTTTTTATTAAAATACCATCTAATTCATTTAAATGGCTCATAATATCCTCTTTCTTTAAGTCTATCAATGAAAGTTGATTGTCTTCAAAAAAAATTTTTATTTGATTTTCATCTTCTTTCGGCAACGATACATAGCCTATTTTATACATTTTTTTTAACGCTCCCTTTCTGATAAGAATTGACATATTATTCACTCATAGCTGGCTTATTATTAGAGTCCTTAACACCTTAAATATACTGCTAAAAAAAATTAATTCCTCTATAATGTAGACTATGAGTGCTTTTTGAATTATCTGAACAACCCTTTTGATTTACTGCTGCCTATTTCTTATTTCTACGACAAATAAGAAATAAGAAAAAGTAAAAATTTGTGAAAAAAAAATTAAATTTATCTGTTTAATTAAATTCACATTTATGTTAACTGAGAAATCTCTCAAAGTCAATAATCATTTCTATCGAAAATTTCAAAAAAGTTTAAAAAAAAAGAGAAAAACTCAATGTTTTTGAATTTTTTCTTCAAAAGAATTGATTTTTCCTCTGATAAGCCGTCAAAAAAATTGTCAAGACAAGAAAGGATTAATCTAATATGGTCAAAAAAGGTGAAAATATTTATAAAAGAAAAGATGGACGTTGGGAAGGTAGATATATTAAACAACGGACACCAGATAAAAAAATAATTTATGGTTCTATATATGGCAAGCAATATTTAGAAGTGAAAGAAAAACTAACATTTATTAAAGCTAGATATCTCACCTCGAATTGTTCTGTTGCTAGCTATAATGAGACGTTTGAAGAATTCATTGGAAATTGGATGATGACCACGATGAGTTATGCTGTTAAACCTACAACATACTCGAATTATACTCGACTGATCAAACGTCACATTTTACCAAAATTAGGTGATATAAAAGTTCAAAAAATTACACAAGAAATTATTCAAGAATTTGTTTATCATCTTACTAAACAAAATTTTGCTTCTGGTACTATTAAAAATGTCTTTAATATTTTAAAGAAAGCATTAAATACAGCTGTTAAAAAGAGCTACTTACTCCAAAATCCATGTGATAACATTATACTCCCCAAAACTACAACCAAAAAAATAAATGCACTTACTTTAGAAGATCAGAGAAAAATTGAAAGGTTGGCGTTAGCAGAAGAAAAATGCTCTCCTGTATTTTTAGCATTGTATTCAGGTATGAGAATTGGAGAAATTAGTGGATTAAAATGGGAAGATATTGATTTTGATAAAAACTTAATTCACGTCAGACGAACAATCACCCGAATTACCAATGAAAGTACATCATTGAAAAAAACTAAAGTCGTTGCTGGGTCTCCAAAATCTGATCATTCTACCCGGGTAATTCCTATAGCAGAAAACCTCAGAAACTACTTGTTGGAAAAACAAAGATATTCACAAGGGATATATGTAATTTGCTGTAATGGTGGGTTAACAGAACCGAGGACGATAAATTACCGATTTAAAAAAGTGGTCAATGAACTAGAACTTTCGGACATTCGCTTTCATTCGCTACGACATACCTTCGCAACACGTTGCTTAGAGCAAGGGGTGGATATTGCTAGCTTAAGCCAAATATTAGGACATCATTCAATCAAGCTAACTCTAGATACCTATGCGGATTCATTATTGGAAAACCGGATAAGTGCAATTGCAACAATAGATAATTTATTTTTGAAAGTCCACTAAAAATTGTTTCGTTAATAACTCCGTCAAAGAAATGGTCAAAAAAAGTTCTGGATTATTTGGAACAGTAAACAAACAATCTATTTCTTATTTGTCGTAGAAATAAGAAATGAGAATAGTATCCATTACTTAGTTATATTCCACTACTCACATAGAATCTTTATCAACTAATATTGGAAAAAAATCGAACACATTATAATAATAGTTAAAGCGTCCAACGGTCTTCTCCTGTAGACGCTTTTTGATTGAAATTTGAGAATACCAGAGCATTTTTTATTACACCTAATGCTAATGACAGTATAGAAATAGTTGAGAAAACATTTTTTTAGTAACTCACACAATTTCTATAATATAAATAGGATTCTGATAAGAACACAAAAAAGAACAGTTTCAACTTATTTTCCTCTTAAGTAGTAAATCAAGCATCCTTACTTCAATCAGTTGGATATAAAATAAAAAGGGACAAGAAACAACGAGCATCTTTAAATACAGCCAAGTTTCAAAAGTTCAATAAAATCGAACTACTTATAAAGCTCCAATGGATAATTCCCTCTCGCTCCTTTCCAACCATCTTAAGAACTAAAAGAATAGACTAAAAATGCCAAAATAGCTCCTTTTGAATCATTTTTTGTTTATTACTTTCGATAAAAACAATAACTTAGATTAAAATATCTAAAGAATTTTCGGTAAGCTTTGTATAAGACATCTTAATAACGCCTTATGATTATTTTTAGTCGACTTAATTCTAAAGAATAGTAGGTTGTTTTTCTATTATTTTGCATAAAAAAAGTCAGTGATTTCTCACTGACATAAACCTTTTAAAATAAACTATTTAAGAATTATTCAAATTAAATTAACACCCATACCATATATATCTTATCTTTCAATTTTTAAACATCAACCATAAAAATATCTTTCTATCTCACTCCTAATGTTTTTTTCTAAAATAATCATCATTCTGCTTTACTTATTTTTGCGACAAACCACATATTTTCTTGAACTTCGATTGTCAAAATATATGCTGAATTAGCAAGCATCCTTTCAACTAGATAAATTCCTAAACCTGTACCACTTGTCGAATCAAACGTTGCAAAAGGTTGACCAATCAATTCCACATCAACTATATAGTTCTCTGATATTCTATTTTTAATCGTTAAACTATCTCCATTGACTTCTATAAATATTATGCTACCTTCTAACGTGTAATTTATTGCATTACTTATTAAATTAGAAAAAACTTTTTCAATGATCTTTGTATCTAATTCCATAAAGAAATCATTCTTAAACTCACGACAGATCGTTATTTTTTTATCTTCTATCAGTATTTCATAGTTTTGAATAACCTCATCTATAATATTTATCGAAGACTGTTCTGATTGTGAATTTAGGTTACTTTTTTGACTGATAAATAGTATTTCTCTAATTAGTTGGTCTAAACTATTGGTCTGATTATTCAGCTCTATCAAAATATCACGACTGGCCTTCGTTTTATTTAAACTCTCTAACTGGTTAATCAATAATTTCGTCGACATAAGAGGAGTTTTCATTTCATGTGTCATTCCTTTTAGTAACGCTGAGTTATTGGATTCCAGTTTTTTTACGAGTTGAACTTCTTTCTCCAGCTTACTTTGCACATGTTTTAATTCTGAATAAAGCTCTTTTATTTGTGATTCGATTTCTGCATATTCCTCTAACCTCAGCTTTAAATTCAGATTAGCTATTTCATCATTCGTTACATTTTGTTTTGTAAGGTCAAATAAGACATCTAGTTTTTTTCTTTCACGCTTATATAAAAAAACGTAGATGGTAATAATGATAGCAATGCTAAAAGACGCCAAAAATAAAACATAAGGAATTGAGCTCAATATAATTTTGCTGATATCGGGTGGTGTTAGTTGAATAGGATAACTGATATAGACATTTAGCTCGTTTACCTTGAAATTTGTAACAATCCCACTCATTGGTACTAATAACACATCCAACTCTTGATTGAAAGATTCTGAATCATCTCGAGGATAAATAGTTTTGCCATGTTCGTTTGTAATAATTATTCGATAGCCATTGACTACAAAAGGCCTTAAATAGCTATAATCTCGATTTTTTTCAATAATTTTGCGTATTTGAGTAGTTGTTCCATCGAATATATCTTGTTGCTTTTTTTCTATTTGTTTCCCTAAGTTTAAAGTAATCACACCAATCACTATAAAAAATACGATAAGAGACATGATTATGGAAAACAAAACAATAACGACTTTTGTTGACAACTGGAGGGCCTTATTCTTTTTCAATTCGATAACCCACTCCTTTGAGAGTATTTATCAAATTTTTTCCCAATTTATTACGTAGATTTTTTATGTGAACATCAATTGTTCTTGAGTCAACATAATAATCATATTTCCAAAGTGCCGTTAAAAATTCATCTCTAGAAAAAACTTTGCCCTGATTGAGCAACATTGCTTGAAGAATTTCGAATTCCTTTGCAGTTAACGTAACTTTCTCACCATTTTTCTCAACAATATAATTTCCTATTTCAATCATAATATTTTTATAAAGTATTTTTTTAGACGAGTTTTGAGTATTTGTTTCGATACGTCTTAATAAAGCATCAATTTTTAATAATAATATATTTACAGAGAATGGTTTCACAACATAGTCATCAATCTTTCGATGATAAAGATTGATTTGCGTAAATTCATCATTTAATGCGCTGATGATAATTATAGGAATTTGATACTCTCTTATTCTATCTAAAAACTCTTCTCCATTCATTTTAGGCAACATTAAATCGAGTAAAATTAAATCGTAATGATTTGATTCAAAAGAATCTAATGCTGCTTCTGCATTTGGAAAAGCATATACGTTATAATTTTCTTTTCTTAAACTCAAATCTAACCCATTTCTGATTTCATCTGTATCTTCTATTAATAAAATTGTTGCTTTCATAGCCCTCACCTCTATTAAAGAATAACAAATTATTTAATTTAATTTAACTAATTGACCTTCTTTAATAGTCAATACTACATCAGATTGTTGCTCTACTATAGGATCATGTGTCACAATAATAAGACATTTTCCCTTTCCCTTTAATTGTTTAAATAGATTCATCACTTCTTTAGCATTTCCTCTGTCTAGATTTCCTGTCGGTTCATCGGCGATAATTAAGTCAGTATCTAAAGCAACCGCTCTGGCAATCGACACTCTTTGTTGCTGACCACCGGATAATTGGGCACTTTTCTTGGTTTGATTTTCTCCCTTAATACCTAACTGATTTAGAATCGTTTGAATGAAAGGAAAAACACTTCTGTCTTTTTTCTGATGGATTGCTAAACCTAACTTGATATTATCAATTGCTGATAAATATGGTACTAAGTTAAAGGATTGAAAAATATAACTGATTGACTTTCTATATTCTACGTAATTGCTTACTTCTTTTTGATTGTAAAAAACTTGTCCTGCTTGGAGAAATTCTAATCCCGATAGCAAAGAAAGAAATGTTGATTTCCCAACGCCAGAGATTCCGACAATTGAATATATTTTTCCTTTTTCGAATGAATAATTAATATCTTTCAATATCGTTTGATCATTATAACGATAAGATAATTTTTTGACTTCAAGCATGCTGTTCCTCCCTATTCTGTACTAGATAAAATTGATTTTGGACTTTTCTTTAGAATCCTCAGTGTTGGAATTGTTGTTGAGCATAGAATGATTCCCAACAGTATCAGGAAAATAAATCCTGCTACCCTCATATTCTGAACCTTATCTTGATTCTGAATTTGAATTTCTGTCCCTAATTTTACACTTGTATCTTCAACATAATTTGGTCCTCGCTGAATCATTGGCTCATGTTTACTGTCTGAAATTGTTTGTTGCATTTCTTGATTAATCGTTTCAGTTGCAATTGGATTCACAATGAAATTGGAAATACCAAATCCAATCATAAAACTAACGACTAATACTGTCATAACTTCTAAAAACATTTGTAGCAGTATTTTAAACTTCGTTTCACCTAAAGCTAAAAGTAATCCTATTTCATACTTTCTTTCACGTAATGACAGTAACATGATCAATGAGACGATTACCGCAGCTACTACAAAGATAATCAGTTGTAAAACAGAAAAAATATTCATGATTTTATCTATCATGTTACTGATTGTTTTATATTGACCATAGGTACTATTAAATTTAATAGATGAAAAATCACCACCACCCGATTTGATTTCTGAAATAAATTTATCCGTGTCCATTGGATTTTTTAGTTCAACTTTTACTTTTTCATAATTCATGATTGGTGAGCTTATTTCTTCATCTTGAATTTGAATCTTTTTAACATCATCCAATACTTTTCGTGTAGAATAAAATGTTTCTTTTTCTTTCTTTAAATAAACTGGATCATTATCTTCTGTTAATGTATAAATTCCTGAAATTTTTGCGTTCATTTCTTTTTTCATTTTTTCTTCCTGAAATCCTGAATTTAAATCTAACTTCAATGAATCCCCAACATTAAGATGATATTCTTTTGCATACTTTTCTGATACCATTATTGGATTTTCTAAATCAGAATCATCGGGTAATTTCCCCTCGACCACTTTTATCTTAGTCTTAGCTAAATCGGGATTCGTACTGTCGAAAATCGATAAATCATTTGTTGGTGTTATATATCCTTTTGGAGCCTGATCTGGTACATTCGTGGATTCAGCACTTGAAAATTCTGTACTTACTGCTGCATTACTATAGACAGAAAAATCTTTGATATAGGGAGAATTACTGATTTTTTTAACTAATTCTTCATCAATATTTTGTTTATCACTACTTGATTCTCCACCATACATTTCTTTCATTAAAGCATCCAAATCAAGTTCGACCGAAATAATTGGATTCACTTGATTTTTTGTTTCATTCATTACTTTCTTCAATGAATTTTGAATAGCAGCTCCTGAAATTAAAAAGACGGAAACAACAATAAATAATATACTTAGGATTATAGTTCTTTTTTTTAGATTGAAAATACTTTGACCAATTCTTTTAAAAATACTCAAAAAAATTACCTCCTTGTTTATTTGAACTTAGTGTAAACTATCATGATGTATTGCATGTATTTCTAATGTAAATCTTTTATGAAGTTCTCTATTGCATTTTATTAGGTAACACAAATTTTTTTACTGAGTATTTGACACTAATAACTTCAAAAGTATTCTTTAATTGAAAATACCCTTAATTTTCGCATCTTTTCTAACTTCACTACTTAATTAAAACAGAGATATGCGTTAGCATACCTCTGTCTGTAATAGTAGTAAGATTTAATTGTTAAGCTACTTACGTCGTGCCCTTACAAATGAAAAATGGCTTATTAGCTATACTCCATTTTCTAACCTCTACTTCATAAATAGTTTATTAACTAATGGCTACTTACTCTCTCTATGAAGTAACACATTTTCTTTTCTATTTTTAACGATTTTTACTACATCAAACCAACATACCGACAGCATCCCTAAAAATACACAAAGCAGAAACTGATTTAAACTTAATGCTGCCAAATCTAAAAATCCGCTGATGGGTGAATAGATCAAAGCAATCAATATGACCAAAGTCCCACCTAAAATGGTCCAAATTACTTTGTCCCAAAACAATTTTAAGAAAGTTTGTATTCCTAACAAATGATTAGAACTATTTACTTGTACTAAAAATATGTTCGCAATAATCAGAACAGTTAGTCCCATGGTTCTTGCTAGTTCATCATTCATTGGATCTTTTAGGAGCGTCATGTAATAACTTCCAAATGAAGCAAAAAAAATCATCATTCCCTGTATAAAACTTTTAACTAGTAATCCTGTTGATAGAATAGTCTCATTTGGATTCCTTGGCGGACGTGCCATACTGTTTGGTTCACTTGGTTGCCTTTCTAATACGACTGAACAAGTAGGATCAATCACAAGTTCTAAAAGAACAATATGCGTTGGGAGTAAGAACAAGGCGGCTTGTGGTATTCCTAATAAGGGACCCATCAATGCCGTTAAAGCAATTGGAATATGAATCACAAAAATATATCCGATTGCCTTTCTTATATTATCGTAAATTCTTCGACCATCTTTAATAGTGTCTACAATTGTTGAAAAATCGTCATCCATCAAAATTAAATCAGCTGCCTCTCGAGAAACCTCTGAACCTCTTTCCCCCATAGCAATACCAATATCTGCATACTTTAAAGCAGGTGCATCATTAACGCCATCTCCTGTCATAGCCACTATTTCACCATTTTGCTTGAACGCTTGAATAATCTTCATTTTATGTTCAGGCGTTACTCTAGAAAAAATAGTTGTTTGCTTGACTTTCTTTACTAGTTCATCCTCAGACCACTCATCGATCTGTGCTCCAGTTATAGTATGATCCGTATTAAATATTCCTACTTGTGTTGCAATTGCTCTTGCAGTTACGCCATTATCACCTGTAATCATGATTACATTAATTCCTGCGTTTTGACAAAGTAAGATATTCTCTTTAATCCCATCTCGAGGTGGATCAGTTAATCCTATTAAACCCAAAAATTGTAACGAACACGCGTCAATTCTTTCTGGGATTTCAGTTTCAGAAGAAACAGCTTGTTCCCCTACAGCTAAAACACGCAATCCCTTTTGAGCAAAAAGTTTGATTTGCTTTAAAATTGCTTGCTTTTCTGTCTCCGACAAATTGGATCTATTAAGAACACTTTCAGGAGAACCTTTTACCGCAATCATGATTTGAGAGTCCCTTTTCCAAACATGTCCCATCATTTTCAACTCATCTGTGAACGGATACTCGGTGATTAGCGTTGCAGAAAATAAGCGATCTTTTGACCACCCTTTCCTATTCGCATATTCTAAAATAGCGACTTCCATTGGATCATAAGGATCTGTTTCACAAGCTAACCCCACAATTTGTACAAAGCGATCTTCATTTTCAGTAATAGCTGTTTCTGTGACCGTCATTTTATTTTCTGTAATAGTTCCAGTTTTGTCCACTGCCAGAACTGAAACAGCTCCCATTGTTTCAATAGCTGCGAGATTACGAATCAATGACTTCTTTTTAGCTAGTCGCCACGCTCCTATTGAAAGAAACACTGTCAGCACAACTGGGAATTCTTCAGGTATCATCGCCATTGCAATGGTAATTCCTGCTAAAATGCTTTGAATCATGCGATCGACAACCTTCAAATTCGTAGCATTAAAAAATGTAACCACTGCTACGAGTAATAATAAAACAAAAGCTATAATCGCGCATACTTTAACTAGTTTTTCTATTTGCTTATCTAAGGGAGTCTTGTTCTTTTCTATTTTCGTTAGATGATTTCCGATTTTTCCATATTCTGTTTTAGTTCCGATTTTATCTACTAAAATTGTAGCACTACCAGTTGTAACAAGGGTTCCTGTATAAACATAATCTTTTCGCCAATAGTCTATGATTGTTTTCTCTTTTGATTCTGATATTTTTTTCCACACTGCTTCCGCTTCACCAGTCAAAGAAGATTCATTCACACGAAGGTCATTTGCTTTTATAATAAAACCATCTGCTGGTATTTTGACCCCTTCTTCAATTAACATTAAGTCATCAGGTACTAAATCTTCACTCAAAATATTTAATATTTTTCCGTCTCGAATAACCTTGATTTTAGGAGCAGATAAATCTTTGAGTGCATTCAAAGTCTGATCTGTTTTCCATTCTTGAATAACTTCAATTGCAATAATGACCACTACAAAAATCAACATAATCAACCCATCTTGTGGTTCCCCTAAAAAGAAGTAAATCAAAGCTGCTATTACAAGTAAAAGAAACATTGGTTCCATAATAATGTGCACTATCTTTAAGAGAAATGGCTCTTTCTTCTTTTGTTCTAAACGATTCTTTCCAAACTTCTGCAGTCTTTCTTGTACATCAGCATTTTTTAACCCGTTCCAATTAATACTATTCATAACAACCCCGCCTTTTTTTGATAAAAAATAATATTTGCTAATCATATAATGTTTTTTTTATCAATACGAGTGTTAATTCTCATTTCTTAGTCAACTTTTATTGTTTAGTAAAAACGAAAAAAGGTTATATAGGTTCCCCTAAAACTTATTTTTATCTTCCTAAAAATCAAATTAGCTTGACTTGTACTCATCGCGAAGTATCACTACTTGAAATGAGTTCTGATTTTTATCCACTATTTATTAGGAAGTATCCTTTTGAATAGGATAAATAGGTCTGTTCAGTACAGAAGAGTTGTAGTTTACCTTATAAACCCAACCACAGCTAATATAATTCAGCTACCATTATCCTTAAGAGAAATAAAAAAAGGTTGTCGCATTCTTTTAAAATTCTTTAGACTAAAGTCATTTAAATTTTCTAATAGCTGTATTTATTCAGTTACTGTTTTAGTTAGAAAATGACCATACTAATTATCTTCAGAAAATTTTTGAATTGCACAACCTTTAGTTCCTAGTATTAGAATCACACATTATTTGCCTTGTGTTCCTTTTTTATAAATCTCTGCAAAATTTCAATATAGAGTATGGTTACATTTTAGTCTTCCTTTATTATTTATTTACTATATCAATTTTTTCGATGATACAAAGAGGACAGAAAGCACTCTCCAGCCTCTTTTATTCCTCTTCACTTAAATATCATTAAAGTATCTACCTAAAATGTTAATAGATAAAAGATGAAGGTTTACATGTCTTATATGTAAACCTTCATCTTTTATCTATTATTGCTTATTCTGTTCGTATCCATATAATTTTACCTTACCTGAAAGATACTCTCCTAGGTATATTTCGTTGATTCCTTTGTAATCCTCATTTTGAACTTGATCCGTTAACCATTCAATATCTTTATTGATTAATTCTAATACATCATAGTTTGCTTGACCATCCACAATAATTGGATACCGAATACTTTCGTCGCCGAATTCTATCATAGTCAACTGGCCATTTTGCTCTAAGACAGCTCTTTTAACATTTTCAACTTCGTAAATGGCATTTGCTCTTAATTTAAACATTAATTCATTTGCTGAAATTCCACACCTCAGACATTCATTCACATCAACTTTCCCATCTTTGATCAAAGTGATTGGTCTACCATCTACAACATACTTTACATATCGATTATGCTCTTTTGCAAACTTGACAGTCAATACAAGCAACGTCCAAATAATCAATACCAAAACAAATTGTAATACACTGATTGAATCGTTATAAATTACCCCACCTATAATTCCACCTAAAACATAATTTTGAACTTGATCCATTGCTGAGGAAGGTGCTAAATTGCCTTTTCCCATTAAATTAATCTGAATGATTAAACAAATAATTCCTAAACCAAGTTTGATGATTATTGGACTATATAATTGCATGCTATCTTCCTTTCTATTTTAACTTATTTCGTAATTATAATATCTGGATTCATCAAATATGCTTCTTCCAAGACATAAGAATTTTGATCTGTGCTTAAAGTCGTCTTATAGTAGCTATTTTCGATTTTCACGAGTGTTCCATCAACTAATTGAGTTGAACTTACAAGAATTTCTTTTTTGTCCACACCTTTTTCTTTTGAAATCTGCTTCACAAAATTGACCATTTGAGATGATTGTGAATTTTTACTTTGATTTTGTGTATAATCTGAATACTGAACACCTAGTAAAAACAATAGTAGTAAAAAAGTGATTATACTCAAATCTCGATATTTCGTCTGAATACGGTGACGCATATACAAACTAAACGCAATAATCATTACAATCAATGCACCAAAAATAAAAAAATACTTAATATAATCATTGAGGTTAGACTGCGATTCCAAATAATCTATACCATAAAAATTCAATAAAAATACCTCCCATAGAGATTTAGTCTTAAAAATATATAGTAATATAATATGCTTTATTGATCCAAAATAAAAGTATAAGTAATTATAAAAAAACACTTCGTCACAAAGAATGCACTAAGTGTTTTATTTTTATCTTTTTTCACCTCTTGAAAAAACTGCAACACAACCATTTCCAGTATGACTAGTAATTGTCGGACCTAAGGGATACAAACAAATTTCTTTGACCTGAATTTTTTCTTCGATCAAGGTCTTGACTCTCTCTGCACTTTTTAAGTCACCAGCATAAGCAATAAATACAGTTTGTTTCAATGGTTCAATCATCTCTTTGACCGTTTCATCTGCTAGCTTTTTCAAGGCTTTACTACGTCCTCGAACTTTTCCAACATTTTGTAACTTGCCTTGTTTATCTACCACAATAATCGGCTTGACGCTCATTAACCCACCAATCGCTGCTGCCGCTTTGGAAATTCGGCCGCCACGTTCCAGATGCTTTAAATCATCCACTGTGACCCACGAATGCACGGTCATTTTATTTTCCGATAACCATAGTAGGATATCCTCTAAAGAATGACCATCTGCTTTTAATTGGATAGCTTCGCTGACTAGCAAACCTTCACCTAAACTAGCTGCTTTCGTGTCTATAACGTAAATTTCAGCGTCATTGTACTCTTCTTTCAATATATCGACAGCTTGCATCGCACTTTGATACGAACCACTTAATCCAGAAGAAAAAGCTAAATACAAGATCGGTATCTTCTTTTCTACAAAGGGTCTAAAAAATTCAATATAGCGTCCCACATTTACCTGAGAAGTTGTCGGCATGCCGCCTGTTTTGATTTCTTGTAAAAACCAGTCATAATCAAATGTCTTCCCCAAATCATCGACTAATTCTTTCCCATTTAACTGAATCGTCATACTGATAAAATCAACATCGTTTGCTTCTAAATATGTATATGGTAAATCACAACATGAGTCTGTCATTAATTTAAATGTCATTTTTAAGTCCTCCCTAACTGTTTTTCTATTTTAACACATAATCGATTGTTACTCATGTTTTATTAGAGTAGAATCAGACTAAAAAAGGACATATTTTTGAGAAAGATGAATAAAAAACGAGAGACATTTGATAATTTGTCTCTCGCTTGCTTTTTAAATTTAAATTTGTGCCCAAACGCTTTCTAATACGTTTGTTTGATTACGGTCTGGACCTACTGAGAATGTTGAAATACGTACACCTACTAATTCAGAAATACGGTGAACATAGTTTCTTGCATTAGCAGGTAGATCGGCTAATGTTTTACACCCAGTAATATCATCTGACCAACCTGGTAACTCTTCATAAACCGGTTTACAGCGGCTCAATTCCTTCAAGCTAGCTGGATAATGATAGATCAATTCTCCATCTAATTCATAGGCTGTACAGATTTTTACTGTTTCTAAACCACTTAGCACATCAATCGAATTCAATGATAAATTCGTGATTCCTGATACGCGTTTAGAGTGACGCATCACAACAGTATCAAACCAACCCACACGACGAGGTCGTCCTGTTGTAGTACCATATTCTTTCCCAACTTTACGAATTGTTTCTCCTGTTTCATCAAACAATTCTGTCGGAAATGGTCCGTCACCAACACGTGAAGTGTAAGCTTTACATACACCAACGACTTTATTGATCTTTGAAGGACCAACACCACTACCGATCGTCACGCCTCCAGCAACTGGATTTGATGATGTCACAAATGGATACGTTCCTTGGTCAATATCCAACATAACGCCTTGAGCACCTTCAAATAAAACACGTTTTCCAGCATCTAATGCATCATTTAAAATAACAGAAGTGTCTGTTACGTATTGTTTGATTTGTTGACCATATTCATAATATTCTTCAAAAATGTCTTCAAAGGCGATAGGTTCGCTATCAAACATTTTGACGAATTGACGATTTTTTTCTTCTAAATTGATTTTTAGACGTTCTTCAAAGATTTCTTTATCTAATAAATCTGCCACACGAATCCCTACACGAGCTGCTTTATCCATGTATGCAGGACCGATCCCTTTGATCGTTGTACCGATTTTATTGTCGCCTTTAGCATCTTCTTGCAATTGATCCAATTGGATGTGATAAGGTAAAATGACATGAGCACGGTCTGAGATACGTAAATTATCTGTGGTTACATTATTATCTTTTAAATATGCCAGTTCTTTTACTAATGATTTCGGATTAACGACAACGCCATTTCCGATCACACTGATTTTATCTTTGTAAAAGATACCTGAAGGAATCAAATGTAGTTTATAAGTAACACCATCAAATTTAATGGTATGACCTGCATTATCTCCGCCTTGATAACGTGCGATGACCTCAGCATTCTCACTTAAGAAATCTGTGATCTTTCCTTTTCCTTCATCGCCCCACTGCGTCCCGACTACTACAACTGATGACATTCGAACACCTCGTTCTAAATTATTTTGTCCTGATTCATTGTACCAATAAAACAGAACGCTTTCAAGGAAAAATCGAATATTGTTTTTTAGAAAATTAAAAAACAAAGCAAAACACGAACATTAATCTTCAAATGATTTTACATCAGATAAAAAAACGAAAATTTGGTTATTTCCTTGTAAAGAAATTTCATTTTGTTATAATCATAAACAATATGTTATAAACTTAAATAGGAGGTACATTCGGGATATGAAACATTCTTTTTGTTTGGAGATTGACGAATCTCTATCTTTAGTCCAGCCAACTCTCGATATGGCTCAGGAACTTTTTGAAGTTGTTGATTCAGATCGGAATCATTTGAGGAGATTCCTTGATTTTGTGGATTCTTCAACCTCTTTTGAACCGCAAGAGCATTATATCAAGATGAAATTAGAAGGTTATGCCAAAGGAACAGATCGCTTATTTATTATTGCTTTTGATCAGAAAATAATTGGCTGTATTGATTTACATTTTATTGATACTAACAATAAAAAGGCTGAACTTGGTTACTGGCTTCATTCATCTCAAACCAACAAAGGTATTATGACAAAAGTAGTTAAAAAGGTTTGTGCAATTGGGTTTGAAGATATGGGGTTAAATAAATTAAGTATCCGAGCTGATACTGAAAATAAAGCAAGTAATGCAGTTGCCCTTAAAAGTGGTTTCTCTTTTGTTGGAACGGATAAAGCAGAAGTTATTATGTATAATGAGTTTAGAGATTTAAATAAATATTCTCTTTTAAAGGCCGATTTCAATTAAAAAGATAGCCCAGGTAAGTTGTCAGTAAACACTTACCTGGGCTATCTTTCTATCTATTCATACTTAGAATTCTTCTCTCGGTGATAGTGAAGCGAACTTATTAAATTCTTTAATAAATAACAGTTCGACAGTTCCTCGAGCACCACTCCGGTTTTTCTCGATAATCACTTCGATCACATTGTCGATTTCTGGCTCTTCACGAGCACCATCCTCGCCTTCTTCCCCACGATCATAGTAATCATCGCGATAAAGAAAAGCTACGATATCCGCATCTTGCTCGATCGATCCAGACTCACGAATATCACTTAACACAGGACGTTTATCCTGACGTTGTTCTACACCACGAGATAATTGAGATAAAGCGATAACAGGAACTTTCAATTCCTTTGCTAACTTCTTCAATTGACGAGAAATTTCAGATACTTCTTGTTGGCGGCTCTCACGACCAGTTCCTTCAATCAGCTGCAGGTAATCGATCAAAATCAAACCAAGATTGCCGCGTTCTTGTGCTAGTTTACGACATTTCGCGCGAATTTCGGTAATTTTAATACCTGGTGTGTCATCGATATAGATTTGTGCTCTAGATAAGCTTCCCATTGCAATGATCAGGTTTTGCCACTCTTCTTCTGATAACTGACCAGTTCGTAAGTGTCCCGCTTCAATCGAACCTTCCGCACAAAGCATCCGGTTAACTAACGATTCCGCCCCCATTTCCAAACTGAAAATAGCAACAGAACGGTCTGTTTTAGTCCCGATATTTTGCGCGATATTCAAGGCAAAGGCTGTTTTTCCAACGGCTGGACGAGCAGCTAAAATGATTAATTCTTCTGCTTGTAGTCCAGCTGTCATTTTATCTAAGGCTGGATAACCTGTTGGTAATCCAGTAATGTCTTCATCGTTTTGATACAGTTGGTCAATGTTGGCGATTGAGGTGTTCAAGACATCTGCAATCGACAAAAAGCCGCTTCTATTTCTTTTTTCTGAAACTTCTAAGATACTACGTTCTGCATCATCCAGAATAGTCTCAACATCTTCTCCCTGTTCAAACCCTTTCGTAACAATATCTGTAGCAGTTTGAATCAGATTGCGAAGCAATGATTTTTGTTCGACGATTTTCGCATAGTACACAATATTAGCAGCCGTTGGTACAGCCAACGCTAAATCTGATAAATAGCTTAAACCACCAACATCTTCTAATAAATTTTCCTGTTCCAAACGATCTTTGATCGTAATGACATCAATCGCTTCATTTCGATCATTCAAGGTCAGCATAGTTTGAAAAATCAATTGATGATTACGGCGATAAAAATCTTTTGGTTCTATGTATTCTAAAGCATCGATAATAACCTCAGCATCTAAAAAAACCGACCCTAAAACGGCCTGCTCTGCTTCCATACTTTGGGGCGGTACTCGATCTTGCCATACTTCATTCATTTTTTTCTCTCCTATAGCTAAAATTACGCTTTTCAGTCTTTCTATTTTAACAAGAAACAAGCGAAATGTACAATGACATTATCGTTTCATTTTTGATTGGGAATAAGTAAAAAACAGAGGTTAGCCTCTGTTTTTTACTCATTATTCTTCTACAACATGAACTTTGATCGTTGCCGTTACTTCATGATGTAATTTAACTGGAACTTTTGTAAAGCCTAGCGAACGAATCGGTTGCGATAGTTCTAGCTTACGTTTATCTAATTTGACCTTATATTGCTTGTTTAAGGCTTCTGCGATTTGTTTTGAAGGAATAGACCCAAAGAGACGTCCATCCTCTCCAGCCTTCGCTTTAAGCTCTACAACAGTTTCTTCTTTTTCTAGAAATTCTTGCATTTTTTTGGCTTCTGCTAAAATTTCTGCTTCATGTTTATCTTGTGCTTTCTTTTGTCCAGCTAAAGCACTGATACTCCCTTTATTGGCTTCTTGAGCGTAACCATTTTTGATTAGAAAGTTTTGAGCGTAACCTGTTGGTACTTCTTTGACTTCTCCTTTTTTCCCTTTACCTTTAACGTCTTGTAAAAAAATAACTTTCATACTATTATTCCTCCTTATTTTTAAAGCATAGAAGTTTATGGAGCTGGATCATACATTACATCTATATTTTGTTGAATCACTTTCAGTAGCTGCTCTTTTACCTCAGTCACTGTTACATTTGTTAATTGTACCGCAGCATTCGTAAAATGACCACCTCCGCCTAAATTTTCCATAATCAGTTGGACGTTGATCGACCCGTTACTTCGTGCGCTGATCCCAATTTGCTTATCCGTTCTTTTTGTTATTACAAAAGCCGCGTTGATGCCCACCATCGATAATAATGTATCTGCCGTTTTCGCTGCAGTCACACTATCATATTCCTTCTCTTCGCTGCCAGTTACAATGACTGTGTCAGGTGTAACATATTCACTTTGAGCAATCAAACTGTTCATTTCCAAATAACTAGTTAAATCTGAGCTTAATAAATATTGTACTAAAGATGAATCTGCTCCACAAGTTCTTAAATAACTGGCCACATCAAAGGTGCGTGCCGTTGTCCGGACACTAAAACTTTTTGTATCCACAACGATTCCCGCTAATAATAAGGTTGCTTCAAGCTTATCCAAACTTCTTTGAGCGTTACTTTGGTATTCGATCAATTCAGTTACTAACTCTGAAGCAGATGACGCAGATGATTCAATGTAAGCCAGCAATGGTTTAGCAGGAAATTCATCCCCACGACGATGGTGATCGATAATTACGACTTTATCAAACTGTTCATATAGCTCTTGCGAGATCGAAAGTGACGGTTTATGGTAGTCAACCATAATCAATAGACTGCTATCTGTTTTTCGTTTCATTGCTTCCTTTGGTGTAATGATTTGCTTCGCCAGCTCAGGATATTTTTCCAGTTCAGCCATTACTCGGTCAACATCAGGAATACTTTCATTTTTATCTAGTACGACCCAAGCTTCCTTATGATGAAATTTAGCTAGTCGTGCCATACCAAAAGCTGAACCGATCGCATCCATGTCAGGAAAGCGATGTCCCATGATATAAACATCGGATGACTCTGCCAAAATCCCTTGAATTGCTGTACTCATTGCTCTAGAACGAACTCGTGTTCTCTTTGCGACGGAAGCTGTTCTACCACCATAAAAAATTGGTTTAGCATTATCTTTCGCTTCTTTAACTACGACTTGGTCGCCACCTCTAACTAATGCTGTATCCAAGTTTGTTTGGGCGGTATTTCCTGTTTGACTTAATGTTTCACCACCATATGAGATGCCCATACTTAATGTAATTGCTATCTCTCTTGTACTTGATTCTTTTCTGATCTTATCTAAAATTTGAAATTTAGTGTCCATCATTTTTTTGATATCTTCTAACTGCGCAATAAAGAAATAACGTTCCGCATTCAGTCTTTTATAAAAAACTTGATATTCATCCATCCAATCAGAAACCATTGTGGTAATAAAACTATTCAAGTAAGAGATTTCTTTTTCGTCCATACTATCTGTAATATCATCATAGTTATCAACTGATACAATTCCAATAGCTGTCTGCATCTCCAATTTTTCTTGATACAAATTACTCTCTTCTGTAATATCCTTAAAGGTTATCGTATTTTGATTTGTATCAATATTAAAACGATATACATGATCACCAACTTTAAATATATCTTTACCTTTTTCAGCTCGTGATACATAGGTTTGTATTAATTCTGAGCTGATAAGTGTTTGCCCATCTTTATGAAAAATATCTTCCGCGAACGGGTTTAACCACTTTGCTTCTTTTGTGTCTGGATCGTAATTTATAATCCCAACAGACACTTCATTAAAAGCATAATCTAATGACTTTTCTGCAATCGTACTTGCTTCTCTGATTTTTTCTGTATTAGATATTTCAATTTTTTTGATTAAGTAGAAAATCCGATTGATCAATACGAGATTGAGTATTAATAAACCAGCTATAATCATGTATTTATTAGATAAGAAGAAAAGCAACATTACTTCTAATAAAAAGAGAACGAATACAGAACCCAAAATCCGTTTCATTCCATTTTTTTTCATTATAAGGACTCCTCCATGTTCTGCAGATAAAGCTATTTTAGCATAAAAAAGTGATTTCTGCGAGTTACTAAATGTTTCACGTGAAACATTCAAAATCCACACTCACAGTTATTTACATTTAAACTAAAAAAAGATCAAAGAACTAACTAGTCCTTTGATCTCTAAGTAATTCTATATTATTGCTCTTCACCAACAAATGGTAATAAGCCCATGATACGTGCACGTTTGATTGCAATTGTTAATTTGCGTTGGTTCTTAGCGCCAGTACCTGTTACACGACGTGGCAAAATTTTTCCACGTTCAGAAATGAATTTTTTTAATAATTCGATATCTTTATAATCAATATATTCAATATGGTTAGCAGCGATATAATCGACTTTACGACGTTTACGTCCGCCTCTTCTTTGTTGTGCCATTCTTATTCCCTCCTATCAAATTCGTTTAGAATGGTAAATCATCATCTGAAATGTCAATAGTCGAGCCTGTTCCACCAAATGGATCAGAATCTCTATCGAAATCAGGCATACCGTTATTGTTAGACTGAGAGGATGATTGATTAAAATTGTTTTGTCCTGAAAAATTATTGTTCTGTGGTTGAAAACTACTTCCGCCACCAGCATTATAACTTGGTGCCGAATCTGATCCTTCTGTTGTTTGTCTTTGTTCTGAAGCAGAACGAGACTCTAACAACTGGAAATTCTCACAAACAACTTCAGTTACGTATACACGTTGACCTTGTTGATTCTCATAATTTCTAGTTTGAATACGACCAGTTACGCCTAATAATGTACCTTTACGCGCATAGTTTGCCATTGTTTCAGCAGGTTTACGCCAAATCACACAGTTAATAAAATCTGCTTCACGATTTCCATTCGCATTCGTAAAGTTACGGTTTACCGCTAAAGTAAATGTCGCAACTGCAGAACCACTAGAGGTATATCGTAAATCTGGATCTTTTGTTAGTCTTCCAACTAATACAACGTTGTTAATCATTTAAACATCTCCTTTCGTCAACCCAATGTTTCACGTGAAACATTTTGATTAAACTTCTTCCTTGATAATCATGTGACGGATAATATCGTCATTGATTTTAGCAAGACGATCAAATTCATTGATTGCTCCTGCAGTTGATGGAGAAGATACTTTAACGATATGATAGATGCCTTCACGGAATCCGTTCATTTCATATGCTAAGCGGCGTTTTTCCCAATCTTTTGATTCGATAACTTCAGCTCCGTTATCTTTTAAGATCGTGTCGAAACGTTCTACTAAAGCAGTTTTTGCTTCTTCATCAATGTTCGGACGAATAATGTACATAACTTCATAATTCGTAACTTGACTCATTGATTTTCACCTCCCTATGGACTTTAGGCTCTTAGTTTGCTAAGAGCAAGGAGAGTTATCTAAAATATATAGACTACTCACAATGTTTCATTATACAGCTAAAAGCTGATAAAATCAAGTATTCTTCGCAATTTTTGATCATTTTTTTTGACAATCATTTTTCTCTCAGGTCTTACTATTAATATACGTGTAAATCAGCTTTTTTTACTTTTTTACTTATGATTTAGGTTATTTATTTTTCGTGGTATACTATCCTTGTTCGAAATTACACAAATAATCTAAAGTAGTTTGAAAGGATGCTGTTACATTGAATCAATTGTTAGAATACCAACCGCTCAACCTGTACACGAATTATCTTGAGGCAACACGTAATAACCCTAAAACAGCTATTATTCATGATGAACCTCTACCAGCTTTTCCTGAACTTGGAACGAATTACACTTATCAATTAAGTCATGAAGCGATCTTAAACCGCGCTTATCAATTGGCTAGTTTAGGCGTAAAGGCTGAAGATAAAATCATCATTTTCAAAAGCTCAAAATTCGATACGTATCTGTTAGCAGTTGCCGCCTCTTATTTAGGTGCTGTTCCAGCGATGATTTCTTATCATTTCCCAGCTGAAACAATTGAAGTATTTGTTGATCGTTTGGAAAATCCATTTATCCTATTTGATGAAGAAACGGCATCAAAAATCGCAAAAGTAAAAAATAGTTCACCCGAAAAACAAATTTCAGTGGCAAACCTTTTACAAGCACCAGCTAATGAAGTCCCTCAAGTAGAATTACCTAAAGATATGATTGCTTACATGACACATACCTCTGGTACAACTGGTATTCCTAAACTAATCTGTCACTCTGCTAATTCTATGGGGTGGCGTACAAAATGGCAAAAAACAATCTTTACAAAAATCGCTGAGAAAAAACTGGTTGGATTTCATATTTCGCCTGTTCACTCTCGTTTCAATATTGGGATTTCTTCTTTGATGGCTATGGGTTTCCCGATGATGCCATTATCGATATCGAATAGTGACTCCGTAGCAGAAATGCTCTTAAAATATCAACCAATCGCTCTAGAAACTCATCCTAATAATTTTGTTCAGTGGACATCGCTAGCCAAAAGACAGCCAGAAGCCTTTACAAGCGTTCGTTATTATCATTCTACTTTTGATGCTATTAATAATGCCACGATGGCGAGCTTCTTAAAAGCTTCAGAAAAAAATGACCCAATTTTCCTTCAAGTTTATGGTCAAAGTGAATGTGGTCCAATGATCTTAAAAGCTCATACTTTAGAATCACTTAAACTATCTGACGCTCGTGATATGGGGGTTGGTTTAGAAGGTTTAACTGAAGCACGAATCGCGGATAAGAAAGGTAACGTTTTACCAGCTATGACTGATGGACATATCCAGTTCTTGTCTAAAGGACGTGCGCTAACTTATTTTAAAGAAGATGACCGCTTCCAAGCAACTGTTTTTGGTCCTTGGTGGGATAGTGGTGATTATGGCTTTATGGATGAAAATGGACATTTATTCCTTAAAGACCGTCAAGTCGATTTGATTGATAAGATCGATAGTAATTTGGCGATTGAGGATCATTTATTAGATGCTCTTGATTTTCTTCAAGAAGTGATCATTGTTCGAGCGAAGGATAACTCTCCTCAACCAATCTTAGCCGTTGATCCAAAACAAGGAATGGACTGGGATGCTTGGTGGGAACAAGTGACTGATTTACCTCACTTGAACAAACCGATTATTATGGATTGGGATGAAATTCCTCGTACAGCAACGATGAAAGTCCAACGATTGCAAATTGAAAAAGCACTGAAAGAAAATTAAAAGTCTAGCATAAAAAAGAATCACAAACTAAGCAAAAGAATTAGTTTGTGATTCTTTTTATTTTACAAATAAGGAGTTGTAAGTTCCATATTTCAATAACGTTTCTTGGGCTAATAAAACACCAATTCCTAATCCATCAGGCACCTTAATTTCCCCTTTTCGAATCTCAAATGGTTCCGTAATAATATCTTCGTAATAATAGCGATCAGAAGCCGAAATATCTCCCGGAAAAGTAAATAATTTTTGAGAGGCAAACTGTAAATTCAGCGCTCTACCCACACCAGACTCAAACATTCCGCCTAGCCAGACTAGTAATTCTTTTTCTTTGCAAAATTCAACGATTTTCATTGCTTCTGTGAGTCCACCAACTCTAGGAATTTTCAAGTTTATACTCCGACAACTTCCCAAAGAAAAGGCCAATTCACAATCTTTAAGTGTTCGAATATTTTCATCCAAGCAGATATCCGTTTTTAGTTCTTTTTGCAACTGCGCATGGTCTAAAAAGTCATTCGCTGCAAAAGGTTGTTCGATCATAGCTAGATCATATGTATCTAATTGCTTCAAATGTGAGATATCTGAAATGGCATAGGCTGAATTAGCATCAACCATCAATGGTAAGTCAGGGAATTTGTTCCGAATAGCATCAATTGGTTTTAAATCATAACCAGGACGTATCTTTAATTTAATTCGTTGGTATCCTAGTCCTACATATTTAGTAATTTGATCCAATAATTTAGTCAAATCCGTCTGGATACCGACGCTGACACCTACAGGAATTTGTGCTCTAGTATCAGTAAAATACTCTTTTAAGCTTTTTCCATTTCGTTTAGCATATAAATCCCAAATTGCTGTTTCAAGGCTAGATTTAGCCATGTAGTTTCCTTTTACTTCGTTAAAAAGCAGTGCTACTTCTTTAGGATGTTGGATGTCTACATTATCCAGTAAAGGAATTAAATGTTTTTGAAGTATGATACGAGCTGTGTCAATTGTCTCTTCTATGTAATCGGGCTGCTCAAATGGAACCAGTTCGCCAATTCCTTGATTCCCCAGTTCATCGGTCACTAACACAAGATCAAAAGCTTTCTCTGCTAAAAGACCATAACTTGTTTTAAAGGGAATCCTTAGCGGTAGCCGAACACGATAACAGTCAACTCGATGAATTTTCAATTGTATGTCCTCCTTAAGTTGTTAGCTGTCTTCTGATGAGCTAGTGACAAATGATATAACGATTTTCTCAAACGTCTGTGGTTTTTCTAAATGAATGCAGTGACCTGTGTTACTAACAATTTCAATCAAAAAAGCGGGCTGTCTTTCTTTCATTTTTGCAGCAATCTGTTGAAATTTATGATCTAATTCACCAACTATTAACAAAGTTGGTACTTTTAACTTATCTAGCTCTGGCCAAAAGTCTGGCTGAACTCCGGTCCCCATAAACCACAAACTACAGGCAAGTCCAAAATTTCGTTGCGCCAAACGTTCTTGTCGTACAGCTTCCTGAACTTGGATTGATAATTTTTTTTGGCTAGCAAAAAGAGGTAGTTTTTCCCATTTCTCAACAAAAGCTTCGATAGAGTGACTCATAATAAAACCAGCTAAATGTTCATCAGAATATTTGCGCAGTATTCGCTCTGTTTTCCCCTTTAAACCTGGAGATCCGCTTTCTAAGATCAGTTGCTGAATCTTTTGAGGAAATAAGTAGGCGAATCCTAAAGCAGCTCTAGCACCCATTGAATAGCCTAATAACGAAAACTTGAAAATACCTAGCTGCTCAGTCAATATGGCAATATCTTGACACAAGCAATCCATCTGATAGCGATATGGATGGACATAACAGTCGGTTTTTCCATGTCCGATCAAATCAATCGCTAAAATATTGAGCTCTCTTTCTTTTAGAAAAACAGGCGCAAAGGTCTGGCTAGTACCAGTAAATCCATGAAAGCAAACCACTGTTGGTCGTTTCGCTTTGTACTCTGAAAACCACTCATAATAATAGTTTACTCCATTTATCGTTGCATTCATTCTTTTTCCCTTAGCTTTTCTTTTAATCTCATCATTACTTTTTCGTAGAGTTGAACGTTTTCTTGACGCTCACCAACAACTTCAATAATTTGAAATGCAGGCTGTTTTTGTGTTTTTTCCAACAATACCGCCAACTGTTCTAAACTTTCAGCTTTAACATAGTTTGCGTCATACAATTGTGCAACTAAAGAAAAATCTAAATCGATCGGTGTTCCGAAAATTGGTTCAAAATCCTCCACTGCTAACTGACGTTGTGAAAGAAAAGAAAAAATACCGCCGCCATTATTGTTCAGTAAAATAATCGTCAATGGTAAGTTATAACGTTTAGCCAATAATAACCCGTTCATATCATGATACATCGCCAAATCACCAATCAACAATACATTCTGACGCTCTGGATTTATTGCACACATCCCCAAAGCAGTTGAGACAATCCCATCAATACCATTGATCCCACGATTTCCAAATAACTGATAATGATTTGATTCAGCTGTTGAAAACCGATCTAGAAAGCGAATTGCATTACTATTAGAAACAAACAACTGACCGTTATCTGCCATTTTCTTATGGACAAGCAGACTTGCTGATGTTTCGTTTAATGTTTTCATTTCGCTAAGTTCATTTAATTGCTGTTCTGTTATTTCTTGCCAAGTCATCCATTGATTACTCCATGAGTCCACGGTTTTTGTTTCAACTTTATTAATGATTGCTTGAATAAAAGTTTGTTCTTCGGCTTGGATCGCAACTTGTGTTTGTTTTAATTGGTCTTGCCACTCACCTGTTTCATCAACAAAATACATTGTAGTCTTATCCTCAAGTGATTGTAGCCAAAACATTGTATTTTTGGAAATAGGTAACATTCCAAAGCGAACGACTACTTCTGGATATTGGATCATTTCAACTTCTTGGATAAAAAGATCCGCACATCTCATGATTAATGGACTGTTTTTGCCGCATGCTGTGATATTTGCCAACGGGTCGCTAATGATTGGCCAGTTTAAGGTTTCGGCTAATTGAATAAATACTTCAGCTTCTTCTGATGTATGATTGCCCCCGACCACTAAAATGCCTTGCTTCCCTTGCCAAGCATCAACACAGTTGATTATCTGTTCTTTTGACAGTTGCTTTTTACCTGCCAAAATGGTAGTTGTTTTTTCAGCGATCAATGATCGATCTAAATTGGGTAATAACGGTTCTCGTAATGGAAAATTCAAATGAATAGGACCTTTAGGGATTTGACATGCTGTATCTGTCGCTCGCATTCCTTGCCAATAAGCATAATCCAACATTATTTTCGTGCCTTCTGGGATAGCCATTTCGATAAACTCTTTGACATGGCCTTGAAACAAGTGAAATTGGTCCATTGCTTGCGGCGCACCAACTTGACGTAATTCATGTGGCCGATCTGTAGTCAAAACGATCAACGGAATATGACTAGCATAGGCTTCACAAATTGCTGGATAGTAATTTGCCGCAGCGGTTCCTGAAGTACATAATAAAACAACCGGCTTACTACTTGCCTTGCTTAACCCTAATGCAAAGAAAGCTGCTGATCGCTCATCCACTTCGGTAAACGTTTCGATTTGTCCTTGTCGATGCAATAATAAAGCAAGTGGTGTGGAACGTGAACCTGGACTTATCACAGCTTGTTCTACACCACTACTGATCATTCCTTCAACAAAGGTTTGTAAATAATTTGTCATATCACTTTGATTTGTCACGATCTTCCCCGCCTATTCCTCTTAACATCGGTTGAAATTTGATTTTTGTCTCGATTCGTTCTTGTTCTGCTTGAGAATCTTTAACGACCCCGCAACCTGCATATAAATAACCAATCGCCCCCGTAAACACTGCTGAACGAATCCCTACGGCAAATTCGCCAATATCTTCTTTAATCGCAACCCAGCCGATTGGAGCACCATATAATCCTCTATCCAACTGTTCATGCTCCTTAAGCCACGCTATAGCTAATTCTTTTGGTTCTCCACCTAATGCTGGTGTTGGATGTAGCTGCTGAACTCCCTTCAAGAATCGATAAGCTTTTTTCCGCTTTCCTTCGATCGGTAAGTACAAATGCTGAATATCACGATTCTTTAATAGTTGCGGCGTTGTAGCTTGAATCGAAGTCCCTGTCATCTGTTCTAATTCTTTGATGATTCTGTCGACAACAATTTTGTGCTCTTGCTTATTTTTCAAATCATTTAGCAAATAATGACCTAGTGAGTCATCTTCAGTTTCGGTTGTTCCACGTGAAACAGAACCTGCGATACTAGCCGTTGAAAAGGTTTCTTTAGAAGCTTTTAATAAGCATTCCGGTGTCGCACCAACAAAGATTTGTTCATCTGATTCTAAAACAAAAAAATACGTATTGGTTTGCTGTTGTTGGAGATTTTGTAAAATAACCTCTGCTTGAAAGGGTTGATTACTCTTCACTTCCATCCGTCTGGCTAAAACAACTTTTTTTAACGGACCTGCTTCTCGCAATTTCGCTACAGTATCATCAACGACCGTCATCCACTCTGAAACCGCAATTTCTTCTGCTTTGATTTGTGCAGGTTCTTTTTTCGCAACTTTCTCAGTTTCCATAACGCTTGCAAACTCTTCTGTAAGTTGTTGCCACTTTTGCTGTAATGCATCTTCAGTTTCAGCACTGAAATTCATTGTAAGGTACTGTTTCCCATCGATTTCTGTCAGTAAAAAGGTTGGCAAATAAAATAGCCCTTGCTCCATGCGCCCCCAATCATTTTGCTCGATTGGTTTGCTATCAAAAGCAAAACCACCAAACAAAATAGCACCTGTACCCGTGATAAAGTTGTTTTGATAAATTTTTGCTTTTTCCTCTAAAATAAATGCATCGACTTTTTCAAAAGATGCCTGATCATCCGTCAGTTCTTTTGCTTTACCGAAGCCAACTAGCGTAAAGTTTTTTTCTGGTGTTTGCCAATAAAAACGTTCGCTTTTATATTTTTTTTGCCCCTTCTCAAAAGAAGTACGCAAAGAATCTTGGTTTTCATTTATTTCTTTGACCCAGCTAAATTGTCGATAGCCTTTTTCAAAAGCTTGTACTAATTCTTTAGGAATGCTCATTTGTTTAAAAAAGCCTCCCTTTCTATTGTTGTTAAACGGTGTTTCGCTAATTTCCCACTAGCTGTTTTTGGTAGCGAGTGGCATAAATAAACCCGTTTAGGTAGTTTATATTTTGCTAAATATTGTTTTGCAAATGCGTTTATCATTTCTGCTGTAATCGTTGGTGCACCAACAATATACGCTACAGGAACTGCATCCCATTTTTCATCGGGCTCGCCAACGACTGCAACTTCTTTTACTCCGGGAAATTCTTGTAAAACATGTTCAATTTCTGTAGGATAGATGTTTTCACCGCCTGAAATGATCAACTCACTTAAACGACTGACCAGATAAAGATAGCCATCTTCATCCAGATACCCCATATCCCCCGTTTTGAACCAGCCATCTGGCGTCCATTTTACGGTTTGCCATTGTTCACCATTTAAATAGTGACGAACGACATTTTTCCCTTTTAATAGAATCTCACCGACGTTGTTAGGCTCTAGCTGTTTTTCATTAGCATCAACAATCTTGAGCGCTATTCCCATCAACGGTTTACCTGCTGAACCAATTTTTTTCGCAGCATCTTCAAAGCTTAAAGCCACGACTTGTGAACAGGTTTCAGTCATTCCGTATGACTGAATCACAGGAATACCATAACTTTCGCATTTTTCCAATGCTTTAGGTGAAATCGGGCCGCCTCCAAGCAACATCGCTTTAAAAGTTGATCTGTAGCCGTTCTTAGGATAATGTTCTAGCAACTCCCGCAACATGACCGCCACGACCGAAATCACCGTTCCCTGACCATCAGCTAGATCTTCCGTCACTGCTTTTGCCTCAAATTTACTATATAAACGTAAACTGCAGCCTAATACTAATTGACGAATGATGATCGACAGCCCACTGATATGAAATAAGGGGACTGGACATAGCCAACAATCTGCTTCTGTGATTTTCATGTTTTCTTGCGTTGCTAAAGCGCTAGCCAAATGATTACTAAAACACTGCACAACACCTTTGGGATTCCCTGTAGTACCTGATGTGTACATGATCGAAGCTGTTGCATCAAGATTGTAGGCAGGAGTGGTTTCACTTGTTGATAAAAGGTTAGTTTCAGGCTGTATCATTTCAGTTACAGTTAAAAAATCTAATTTAGCAAAAAAGGACAAACTTTCCGTAGCAACCACTACCTGATTTACCTTAGCATCCGTCAATTGATAACGAAGTTCTTGTATGCTTAATTGTGTATTTAGCAAAACCAATTCTTTTCCTAACGCCCACAGAGCAAGAATTGAAAAATACATTTCTTTTGAATTACGGCTAAATAGACCGATTCGTTTTTCTTTACTGGGAATTTTCATAGAAAATGTATCTGCCCACTGTTTGACTTCCTGCCCAACTTCAGCAAATGACCATGTTTCATCCTGCCAATAAAAAGCAGGCTGATCGGGTCGTTCATTTACTTGTTTTTGCAGCCAACTACTCATGATTTTCACCCTTTATGGAAATTTAGGAAATTGATCGAAATCTGGGTCGCGTTTTTCTTTAAATGAATCACGGCCTTCTTTTGCTTCATCCATTGTGTAATAAAGCAACGTTGCATCCCCTGCTAATTGCTGAATTCCAGCTAGTCCATCGGTATCAGCATTTAAAGAAGCTTTGATCATACGTAATGCGAGAGGGCTTTTCTTCAACATTTCTTCTGCCCATTCCATCGTAACATCTTCAATTTCCGCTAATGGGACAACCGTATTGATCCACCCCATATCCAATGCTTCTTCAGCTGAATATTGTTTACATAGGAACCAAACTTCTTTGGCTTTTTTATGACCCACTACACGAGCTAAATAACCAGAACCATAACCGCCGTCAAAACTACCTACATTTGGCCCAGTTTGACCGAATTTAGCATTATCTGCTGCAATCGTTAAATCACAAACCAGTTGAAGGACATTTCCCCCACCGATCGAATACCCTTTGACCATTGCGATAACAGGTTTTGGAATTACTCGAATCAAGCGTTGTAAATCTAGTACATTTAAACGAGGAACACTATCTTCTCCTACATAGCCACCATGTCCACGGACTTTTTGATCTCCACCGGAACAAAACGCTTTGTCGCCTGCACCTGTCAAAATAATCACACCAACATCTTGTTTATCACGGCTAATATTAAAAGCATCGATCATTTCCATAACCGTTTTTGGTGTGAAGGCATTATGCACCTGAGGACGATTAATCGTGATTTTTGCTACTTTACCTTCTTGTTCAAATAAAATTTCATCGTATTCTTTGATCGTTGTCCAGTTTCTCATGAGGAAACCTCCTTATAATTTTAAAAGCGGAACAAGCCGCTTAGCTCTGACTGAAAATAGGAACGTATGACTGAGTTTTTTGTCTCACTCAATTTTTTTCTTTTCCCTTGGGAGTTAGCTTACACAGCTAAATTAGTTTTCAATGCTTCTATTATACACAAATATGGATATTTTAGAATGATAGACGGTTTAGAGAATGATAAAAGCAAATAAGATTTTTTACGAAAATAGAAAACCTTTCTCGAAAAATACTAAGTATTTCTCCAAAGGCAATGTTCTTTTAGTTTGAAATTAGTGGTATTACAGAACCTATTATATATGGTCTAATCGTTCCATATCGCAAAACATTTATTTACATTATTATCGCTAGAGCTGTAGGCGGAGTCATCCATAGCTTTTTTCAAGTCAAAATAGTCTATTATGCATTTGCCATTTTTGGGGAATTCCAGCATACAGCTCAATAATTATCTAGTTATTTTCTGCTTTAATCACTGTAAGTATTGCAGCAGTCCTTTGTTATAATATTCGGATACGAAAGGAGCAAAAATAGCATAAACACAGACTTAATAAATCAATTTTATTGAACTAATATAAAATAGAATAAATAAAAAGCAGCTTTCTGAAAGAACAATTCTTTCAGAAAGCTGCTTTTTTGATCACATGTCTATTTTAATTTTTTACTATAAAAAATGTTTATACTTAACTATTTACATCCTATCAATGTGCCAACATCTCTTGCGCAATCTCAAAACCAGTCATATTAACAGGATAATATGTTGGCCAATTATCCATTTCTTCTAATAATTTTTGCTGACTTTCATCGCCAAAATAAATATGGAAATGTGCTGCTTTTGACGGTGCGATTCCATGATCTGAAAATTGAACATATTTGTAAGGCGTGTCTTCTGTAGCTTCAAATAAATAGCGAACGCCACGATTTCCTGCTTTATAAGTTAAGATTTCTTTGCCTGCGTATTTGTATTTCGATGAATACTTTTTATCCCCTACTATAAATGTCATGGCATCTTTGCTAATATCAATTCGATCCACGTCTGTTTGGTATCCTTTTTGATAATAGGCTTTGTATTCTTCTGCCGTCATTTTTTTCGTTAGTTTTTCTTTATAATCAAATACTTGATCAAATGTGCCATCTTCTAAATAGGGAAACACCGATTGCCACTCACCTACATAATCAGAAAGCTCACGGTCTTTAACATCCTTATCATCAAAATATCCATTTGAAACTGTCTTGTTTACGGCAGTTTCAGTTAATTCTTTTTTCGGGGTAACTTCTGTTGATTTTATCAACGCCTCTAAATTCTCTTTCATCACACTAATATATGTTTTGCCTGCTTTCATATCCTCATTGGTAAGTCCTTCTAACGGATTTAATACAAGTAATTCTACACCCGTCTCATTTGCTAAAGTTTTCGCTACTCGGTCATTTGCGTTTTCTTCAAAATAGATATAGTTGATTCCTGTTTCTTCAACTAATTTTTTCAATTCTGCAATCCGAGAAGGCTGTGGTTCTTGATCAGGAGAAATTCCTGCGATTGGAATTTGTTTTAGGTTATAATCTAATGCCAGATAAGAAAAAGCTGTATGTTGGGTGATAAAATTCTTTTGTTTGGCATTCGCTAATTTTGCTTCGTATTGCTCATTAAGCTCCGTTAATTGTTCGATATAATCGGCCGCATTTTTAGTAAATGTTGTTTTTTGCTCTGGAAAATGGTTAATCAATTCATCTCTGATTGTTTCTACTTCTTTGATTGCTCGAAATGGACTCAACCATAGATGAGGATCATAGTCATGAGAATGTCCTTCATGGCTCTCCTCTGCTGAATGGTCGTGGTCTTCATTTCCAGGTAAAAGAACCATGCCTTCACTTGCTTTAATGCTCGTCACATTCTTTAGTGATTTTTCCATCTTAGGCACCCAAGTTTCCATGTATTCACTATTATAAACAAAGGCATCTGCATCTTGTAATTTGGCAATGTCTTTTGCAGAAGGTTCATAATCATGTGCTTCTGTTCCTGCTGGAACCATTAACGTCACCTCACCAACGTCGCCAACTATATTTCTAGTAAATTCATACATCGGATAAAATGAAGTAACAATCGTTAATTGTTTTTGTTCTTTATTCTCTTTTGTCTCAGTTTTTGATTTGGTACAGGCGGTGAAAACAATACCTAGTAAAAATAGCCCTGCAATCGCGATAATAAGACTTAACTTCTTTTTCATTTCTGATCTCCTCAATCGTTTTATTATATGATGCGTCGTATCTTAAAATAATTACTACTATTAAAAAGGTTTATTTGGCTAACCTTTTTAATTGTTTAGGCCTTCATCTTGCTACTCCTTTCCGATTTCGATCGTCTAAAACGTAATCGTTACACTTTGTCCAAATGAAAATATAACAATTTTTTTTCTCATTGTCAAGGAATGCATAAAAGACCAAGAAAAAAACGTTACGTTTCTTCCTTGGCCTTTTATTTGTAAAACGACTGATACAAAATCTACTACTCCGATTTATATCAGTCCATTCCATTTTCGAAAACTACTCCATATAAACACTATTAGTAGGCACAACTTGAGCTCCAAACGGCATTAACGCCAATTTAGCTAATTTAAACGACTGCATCCCAAATGGAATCCCAATAATCGTTACACATAAAATAATTCCACTGACACAATGTCCTACTGCTAACCAAAATCCGCTGAAAACTAGCCAAAGAATGTTCACTAAAAATGAAACTGTACTTGTGCTGTAGACAACTCTTTTGCCAAATGGCCAAAAACTTAACCCTGCAAGCTTGAAACACTGTAAGCCAATCGGAATTCCAACGATTGTAATACACCAAAGAATGCCCGCTAAAAGCCACGTTATCCCACCAAAAAATCCGCCAAAAATAAACCAAATAATATTTCCTAAACAGCCCATCTTAAATCCTCCCATTTCTACTTAACGATATAAAATTAAATTATACTATAAAAGCAGAAAATAGATACTTTCTCTAAGCATAAATTTATTAAACTATACAAAATCACTTGTGATCATCCTATAACTTGGTTACTATCATAATTAAGAGTAATTCTTTCAATAAAAGGAGATGATTTTATGAATAAAGCTGTTGTAGTGTACCAAAGTACGCCGATGCTCGGAAAAAGTAAACTACCGAATGGTTCAATTTTAGGGATGTTTAAACAAAAAAAACTAGTAACTAAATTAAATAAAACCCTTGAAACAAAAAATAGTCCTTGGCTAGTCGCTTTAGATGATTCAATAGCCGATATTGATGTGATTGCTCAAGAAGCTGATGCCATTATCTGTGTACCAGGACTACAGAAACAGTTTGATTGCAAGAATTATCCTAAAGAAAAAGTATTTTACTTTGATTCTTTAAGTTACCATGAATTAGCTTTAGACAACGTCATCAAATTTCTAGAATTGATCGAACAATAACAAGAGAGGACTGACTTTTATGCACTTACTAGACTACTTAACGATCGAAACAACTGAGCAATCTAAAGAAAAAGTTGTGCTAACAATGAAAATAGCGGATTTTCATAAACAGCCTTATGGAATTTTGCATGGCGGAATGAACGGTGTTTTAATTGAAACAGCCTGTAGTTTAGGTGCTAATGAACAGTTTTCAGAAGAAAATGCTTATGCTGTCGGCGTTGATTTACAAGTCAATCACCTAAAAAGTGTCGCGGAGGGCGTTCTGACAGTCATAGCCCAACCAAATCATATTGGCGGTTCCTTGCAAGTGTGGGAAGGAAAAATTTTCAATGAAACTGGAAATCTGATCAGCGTTGGTCGTTGTACCTTGCTTAAACGAACGGAAAAATAAAAAAGCGTGTAAGTTAAAATAGTGTAGCTATTTTTAACTTACCAGCTTTTTTATTCTCATTCCAAAAAAAAGTTTTTTTTACATCAATTAAATTCAAGGTTAATTCTAGAGAAAGACTAATCAACATTATATTTTTCCCCAGATGCTTTTGTTTTTATATTATTTTATTATAATTACATAATTTCTCCAGTTATGATTTTTAATTTCATAAATAAAGATGACATCACATCTAGCTCATTTTGATCCACTTCTGAATATTTTTGATTCAAGATTTTTTCTCTTTCTTTTTTGACAAGTGAATGCATCAAATTTAATTCTTCTGTGGTTAGATTAGCTAAATAAACATGGTTTGGTTCAGAGTAAGCAAATGCTTCGATTTCAAACGTCTCTGGATTTCGTTTTAAGCTAGTTCTAATTTGAAAACCATTTGAAAAAGTGATCATTTCGACATAAAGATACTCTGAAAAGGTAATCGGTCTACGCTCATAAACGGTTGTCTTACCACCAAATATTTCTAGTATATTTTCGATAAAGTTAGATAACGCCGTTCCAATATTTAATTGTTTTGAAAAAGTTTTCGATAGTAATAATTTTTCTTGTGTCATCCTTTTTACCTCTCACTTCTTATTACTCTTTATTATAATCATATTTTTTTCAAAACAAAACAAAAACGATATTATATTTTTTTCGAATTTACCAACGATAAATAAAAAAGAACATCTCAGCGTCTCGCTGAAATGTTCTTTCTTATTTATTCTTCTGTTGTTGTGTCTGTTTCTGGCGTTTCAGTTTCAGTTTCAGTAACGACTTCCACACCTTCAACTTCCTCAACGATTTCATCTGGCTCCGGCTCAACAACTGCCATCGTCACCACTTTTGCGTCTTCTTCCATTCTCATCAAACGAACCCCTAGTGTTGCACGTCCTGTTTGAGAAACTGAATCAACATTGAAACGAATAATGACACCTTTATTAGTGATTACTAGAATATCTTCATCACCACGAACAGTTGTAAGTCCTGCTAATGGACCATTCTTCGCTGTAATATTGGCTGTCTTGATTCCTTTACCGCCACGGCCCTTCACAGGGTACTCAGAGGCTTTTGTCCGCTTACCGTAACCATTTTCCGTCAACACTAATACTTCTGTGTCAGCGTCCAATAGAGAGGCTCCTACGACGTAATCATCTTCTCTTAGACGAATACCACGTACACCTGAGGCAGTACGACCCATATCACGAACGGCTGTTTCAGCAAACGTCACAGAATAACCATTGTGTGTTCCGATGATCATGTTTTGTTCACCGTTAGTTAAAACGACGTTGACTAGTTCATCTTCTTCTTTTAGACCGATTGCAATCAAACCATTACTTCTAATATTAGAGAATGCTTTAACAGCTGTACGTTTAACCGTACCTTTACGGGTCGTGAAGAATAGATAATGTCCTTCTTCTGCTTGTCCTTCAACAGCAATGATCGCTTGAATCTTCTCACTAGAATCAATTCCTAGCATATTGATTACAGGAATTCCTTTGGCTGTTCTACCGTATTCTGGAATTTCATATCCTTTAGCACGGTAAACTTTTCCGTTATTCGTAAAGAATAGTAACGTATCGTGAGTTGAACAAGAAACTAGATTTTTCACGAAATCATCATCATGAACACCCATTCCTTGAACACCACGACCACCACGGCGCTGTGCTCTAAATTCGCTGTTTGCTACACGTTTGATATAGCCATTATTCGTTAACGTAATCACAACTTCAGCTTCTTCGATCAAGTCTTCGTCTTCTAAACTTAAAACTTCACCGACTAATAATTCAGTACGACGAGCATCGCCATATTTATCACGAATGTCACCTAATTCTGTTTTAATGATTTCAACAACACGTTCTGGACGAGCTAAGATATCATTTAAATCAGCAATGAATTTCAATAATTCTTGGTATTCATTCTCGATTTTATCACGTTCCAAACCTGTTAAACGACGTAGACGCATGTCTAAAATCGCTTGTGCTTGGCGATCTGAAAACTCGAATCGTTCAATCAATGATGATTTTGCTTCATCATCTGAATTTGAGCCACGGATGATTGAAATAATCTCATCAATGTGGTCTAAAGCAATTCGTAATCCTTCTAAGATATGAGCACGAGCTTCTGCTTTTTTCTTATCAAATTCCGTACGGCGTGTGATCACTTCTTTTTGGTGTTCGATATAATTTTCAAGAATTTCTTTTAGACTTAAAATTTTTGGAACGCCTTTTTCGATTGCCAACATATTAAAACCAAAAGAGGTTTGTA
The DNA here is from genome assembly GCF_002148425.2 of Enterococcus sp. 12C11_DIV0727. Lineage (NCBI taxonomy): Bacteria > Bacillati > Bacillota > Bacilli > Lactobacillales > Enterococcaceae > Enterococcus > Candidatus Enterococcus lemimoniae. The sequence goes on from NZ_CP147248.1 coordinate 2,331,240, forward strand.
ATGCTGTCATCTTATATAAGTTATTCAAAATAACAGAAGCACTAACATCACGACGCACATCGATTACGATACGCATTCCTTCACGAGAGGACTCATCACGTAAATCTGTGATTCCTTCAATTCGTTTTTCACGATGTAATTCTGAAATCCGCTCAATCAAACGAGCTTTATTGACCATATAAGGTAATTCTGATACTAAGATACGCTCTTTACCATTCGGCATATCAACGATCTCAACTTTAGCACGAACAGTGATCGAACCACGCCCAGTTTCGTAAGCACGACGGATACCAGATTTCCCCATGACTAAACCACCTGTAGGGAAGTCAGGTCCAGGTAATACTTCCATCAATTCATTGGTTGTAACATCTGGGTTTTCCATCAGTAAGCTAGTTGCTTCGATTACTTCAGCTAAGTTATGAGGTGGAATATTGGTTGCCATCCCTACCGCGATCCCTGTTGTTCCGTTAACTAAAAGGTTAGGGAAACGCGCTGGTAATACATCTGGCTCTTGTTCAGAGTCATCATAGTTTCCGTGGAAATCAACTGTATTTTTATTGATATCACGCAACATTTCCAAAGCAATCTTACTCATTCTTGCTTCGGTATACCGCATTGCAGCTGCTCCATCGCCATCGACAGAACCAAAGTTTCCATGCCCATCAACTAACATACTACGGTAGCTAAATGGTTGCGCCATACGAACCATGGCTTCATAAATTGACGAGTCACCATGCGGGTGATATTTACCCATTACGTCCCCTACAACACGGGCCGATTTCTTATGCGGTTTGTCAGGTGTCACACCTAGTTCATTCATTCCATATAAAATACGGCGGTGAACTGGTTTTAACCCATCACGAACATCTGGTAGCGCACGAGCTACAATAACGCTCATCGCATAATCAATGAAGGATTCTTTCATTTCACTGGTCAGATTGACGTCTTGAATGTTCTCTTTCATTTCTTCACTCATGAATCTATCTCCTTCTTTAATTAAATATCTAGATTTTTCACGTAATGGGCATTTTCTTCAATAAATGCTCGGCGTGGTTCAACGCGGTCTCCCATCAGCATTTCAAAAATTTGATCGGCTTCAATCGCATCATCAATGCTGACACGTGACATTAAACGTCTTTCAGGATCCATGGTTGTTTCCCATAATTGATGGTCATCCATTTCCCCAAGACCTTTATAACGCTGAACACTTGGTTTTGGACTAGCTGGTAGAGAGGCCAAAATTTGAGCCAATTCTTCTTCAGCATTTTTCCCTGGTTGAACGTACGTGATATTTTTTCCTTGTTTGACTCCATATAAAGGTGGTTGAGCAATATAAACATAACCTGCTTCAACAACAGGGCGCATGAAACGATAGAACAACGTCAACAATAGTGTACGAATATGTGCACCATCGACATCGGCATCGGTCATAATTACTAATTTGTGGTAACGCGCTTTCGATACATCAAAATCAGCACCAAAACCTGTTCCCATCGCTGTAAATAGTGAACGAATTTCTTCATTCGCTAAAATTTTATCCATGCTGGCTTTTTCAACGTTTAGGATTTTCCCACGAATCGGTAAAATCGCTTGGAATTCACGGCTACGACCTTGTTTTGCTGAACCGCCGGCTGAATCCCCTTCGACGATGAAAATTTCGCATTTTTCAGGTTCTTTACTTGAACAATCGGCTAATTTACCAGGTAAATTACTGATTTCAAGGGCACCTTTACGACGGGTTACTTCGCGTGCTCGTTTAGCAGCCATTCGGGCTTTTGACGCAAGTAGACCTTTTTCTACGATTTGTTTCCCAACTGTTGGGTTTTCCATCAAGAATTTATTGAAATACTCAGAGAATAAACGGTCTGTAACCGTACGAACTTCTGAATTTCCTAATTTAGTTTTAGTTTGTCCTTCAAATTGAGGTTCTGGATGTTTGATAGAAATAACTGCTGTTAAACCTTCACGAACATCTTCCCCTGTTAGGTTTTCGTCATTTTCTTTCATGATCTTTTGTTTACGAGCATAATCATTGATTACACGCGTTAATGACGTTTTAAAACCTGATTCATGGGTTCCACCTTCATACGTATGAATGTTGTTAGCGAAACTTAATAAGTTAGTATGGTAGCCATCCGTATATTGCATAGAAACTTCTACAATAATGTCTTGTTGTTCCCCTTCAATGAAAACGGGCTCTGGGAATAAAACATCCTTATTGGCATTTAAATGCTCAACATAGCTCTTGATCCCACCTTCGTAGTGATACTCTTTTAAGACAGGTTTTTCTTCACGTTTATCTTCGATCGAGATTTTTAAACCTTTGTTCAAGAATGCTAATTCTCTCACACGTGTTGCTAATTTATCGAAGTTAAAAATCGTTGTTTCTGTAAAGATTTCTGGATCTGGAACAAAGTGAACCGTTGTCCCATGACGGTCTGTATCACCGATCACTTTTAAATCGTCTTTAACAGCACCTTGATGGAATTCTTGATAATAGATTTTGCCTTCTTTGTAGACTTTTACGTCTAATGTTGTTGATAGTGCATTAACAACGGAAGAACCTACCCCGTGAAGCCCGCCAGAAACTTTGTATCCGCCACCACCGAATTTTCCTCCGGCATGGAGAACGGTAAAGACTGTTTCTACTGCTGGACGACCTGTTTTAGCTTGAATACCAACCGGGATTCCTCGACCATCATCGACAACTGTAATACTGTTATCCTCTTCAATTACAACTTGGATACTTGACGCAAAACCAGCTAACGCTTCATCGATGGAATTATCCACGATCTCCCAAACTAAGTGGTGTAAACCTTCTGAACTCGTCGATCCTATGTACATACCAGGACGCTTACGAACAGCTTCAAGACCTTCTAATACCTGAATCTGACTGGCATCATATTCTTGGGCACGTTCTTTCATATTCTTTTCTTCTTCTGTCATATAGTTGCTTCCCTCTCTATCTCTCCCTGATGAACATAAAATATGTCTGGTTCAACAGTTAATTTATTGTTTAAATGATCCAAACTGGTTGTGGTTAAAAAAGTTTGAACCTTTCCTTCAATCGTTTCTAGCAGGTGCAATTGTCGTTCATTATCTAACTCACTCATGACATCATCCAATAACAAGACAGGATATTCTCCTGTTTCTGAATACATTAAATCAATTTCCGCAAGCTTTACGCTAAGAGCCGTGGTTCTTTGCTGTCCTTGTGAACCATACGTCTGGACATTTTGTCCATTTACATTAAAAATCAGGTCATCTCGATGAGGACCTAAAAAAGTATTCGCCTTAAACAATTCTCGTTTTCGGCTATCAAGTAGACTCTGCAGCAATTGCTTTTGGATCTCTTCTAGTGAAAAATTTTCTTTATCTAGTGGGATACTTGAAAAATAGTCGATCGCTAATTCTTCTTTTTCATGGCTGATTTTTTTATGAAGTAAATTAGCCCAGTGCTCTAATTTTTTGATAAATTCTAGACGGGCAAATAATACTTTTCCACCGAATTCCGCCAATTGTTCCGTCAAAATATCTAAATAAATATGATCTGACTGTTTTTTTTCAGCTAATTGTTTCAAATATTGATTACGTTGTTTTAAAACAGACTGATATTGAACGAGATCATATAGATAAATCGGATTGACTTGGCCTAATTCCATGTCGATAAACTTTCGACGTAATTGGGGTGAGCCTTTAACTAACGATAAATCTTCCGGCGCAAATAAAATGACATTTAGCTGACCAATATACGAACTCAAACGTTTTTGTTCAATATGATTGACTTTGGTCTTGCGGCCTTTATTGGAAATAATGATTTCCAATGGTACGGTCCCTGTCTTCTTTTCGATGACACCACTAATTCTAGCCGAATCGGAATCCCAATGAACCAGTTCTTTTTCGTTACTAGTTCGGTGGCTACGTGTCATGGCTAAAACATAAATACTTTCTAAAAGGTTCGTCTTACCTTGTGCATTTTCCCCCAAGAAAATATTTAGTGTTTTAGGAAAATCTAAGGTCAGCCCATCATAATTACGATAATGCTGTACCTCGATTTTATTCAGTCTCATCGACTACCTCGCCTTTTTTGGCCATAAAAAAAGTACCTTCTTCAGGTATCTCGAGCATCATACCGGCGTATAATTTTCTACCGCGGCGATTCTCTAATTCCCCATCCACAAAAACACTATTCTCAGCTAAGTACCACTTAGCAGCACCGCCGCTACTGATAACGTCGACTTCTTTTAAGACTTGACCTAGTGTCATGTAGTCAGTTTCTAAAACAATCGTCTTTTTCAAAATGCATCCCTCTTTTTTGTTTTCACTTTTACTCTTAATATTATACTCTTTTTTACGTCAAAAAACAAATTTATCCGTCTAATTTTCTTTCTAAGCAATTTTGAATCTAATCGACAAAAAATATTCTAACGATTAAAAAAGGCTTAAAATGCATTTTAAGGAGAAATTTGTGAGTTTGGGCTAAAGAAATTTTTTTTAGTGTTTTCAATTTAGTTAAATAAATAGACAAATGTTCCTATTCTAAAATTCCACAAGCGTTAATTTATTTAAAATAGCAATTGACATATACAATTCGATTCTATATAAAGGTGGGTATGTATGAATCAACTGAGAATCTATTAAAACAAAAATGGATACGTGAAATATCTGGTGAAGATAAGCACCGACGAGTTTATACTTTAACAGGTACTGGAAGAGACGTTTTGAAGTTAGATATGAAAAGCTTGCTGATGACTTATTATAGGAGGAGCAAAATGAAAAATTAGATGAATAAAGCTAATTTTAGGTGAGTATTTTTTTCTCGCATTAGCTAAAATAAGAAAAAGAGTGTATGAAAACCTAAAATGCAGGTTTTCATACACTCTTTTTTTTAATTCGTACGAACTGGCGTAATCAATTGAATAAAGTCTAAATCAGTTTCTGTTGGTTCCAAAGTAAATGGACGAATCGCAGAAATAAATTTGACTGTGATACTCATATCACCAAAAGCACGCAGAGCATCTTTCATATAATCTGGATTGAAAGAAATTTCCAACGGATCACCAGTTACTTTTTCATAGCTTAGTGGCTCTTCTACTTTCCCTATTTCTGGAGAATTTCCATAAAGAACAACTGAGTCAGAAGCAATTGCTAAACGAACGATATTATTACGACCTTCATGTGACAACAAAGAAGCACGGTCGATAGCAGATAGTAATTCTGGAACATAAAAATCGATTTCTGTATTAAAGCTTGTTGGGATCAAACGATTTGTATCAGGATAATTTCCTTCCAACAAACGAGAATAGAAATACATATTCTGTGTTTTAAACAATACTTGGTTTTCCATGATACTAATTTCAACCATTTCTTCTTCATTGGTAAATGAACGAGAAAGCTCAGTCAAGCTTTTTCCTGGAATCACAATATTGAAATTCTCAGCTGCTTGTTCGATCGGAATGATCCGTTGACTTAAACGATGGGAGTCAGTCGCAACAGCTAATAATTTTTGATCGTCTAAAATAAAATGAACTCCAGTCAAAATTGGACGACTTTCATGAAGTGATACAGCAAATCCTGTTTCATTGATAATTTTTGTCAACAGGTGAACAGGTAATTGAATTTGATTTTTAGCATCGATTACAGGAAGGTGTGGATAATTATCTGCATCCAACCCATTAACAGTAAAATCAGCTTTCCCTGAAGTAATTGCGACTTGATTGTTGTCCAATACTTCTAATGTGAACATGTCTTCAGGTAATTTGCGGATGATTTCACCAAAGAAACGAGCTTGTAAAACGATACTACCTGTTGACTCGATCGTCATTTGAGCTTTTTCGTCTTCTTTACTTAAAAAACTTTCAATCGAAATATCGGCATTGCTACCTGTTAACGACAGACCTTCGTCGGTTAAAACGATTTTTACACCTGTTAAAATGGGAATCGTTGTTTTAGAAGAAATGGCTCTTTGAACAGTTTGCAATTCTTGTAAAAATGTATTTCTTTTTACGGTTAATTTCATAATAAATGAACTCCTTTTTAATTGATTTTAAAAGCATAAATTTTACTGAGACAGTTTTGTATTTATATATAAATAAATAATAAAAGTAGTAGGTCCTGTTAATTCTGTGGAAAAGTCAGAAAACGAAATGAAATAGGAGTTTTCCACCTGTGTATAACTTGTGGAAAACTTTTTACTTTTCTGCTTTTTTATCCACAGGCTATGAATTAAGCAAGTTTTTGATTTCCCCAACTTCTTTTTGGATCGTGGGATCTTTTTCCATTAATTGCTGGATTTTTTCATGAGCATGAATCACTGTTGTATGATCTTTTCCGCCAAATTCGGCACCAATTTTTGGTAGCGAGTTATCGGTCATTTCTCTAGAAAGATACATTGAGATTTGTCTAGGAACAACGATCGATTTAACGCGTTTTTTGCCCTTGAGATCTTTTAATTGAATATGGTAATACTTTGCCACTTCTTCTTGAATTTGTAAAATGGATAGATGATTTTGGCTGCCGACAGATTTTAAAGATTTAAGTGCATCAGCTGCAAGGCTAGTTGTAATATCTTCACCATTGATCGTTGCAAAGGCTTGAACTCTAACCAGAGCGCCTTCTAATTCACGGATATTGGAATCGATCTGACCTGCAATATAGCTTAGCGTATCGTCAGGTATCTCCAGTCGTTCTGCATCTGCTTTTTTCCGTAAAATTGCAATTCGGGTCTCTAAATCAGGTGGTGTGATGTCGACTGACAATCCCCAAGCAAAACGAGAAACTAAACGTTCTGGTAATTTCGGGATATCATTTGGTGGTCGATCACTCGTTAGTACGATTTGTTTATTTTCATTATACAAATCATTGAAGGTATGGAAAAATTCTTCTAAAGTTGCTTCTTTTTCAGCTAAAAACTGAATATCATCAACTAGTAACAGATCAACATTTCGATATTCTTTACGAAATTGTTCTGAATTTTTCGTTTGGATCGAATTGATGAATTCATTGGTGAATGTTTCGCTACTGACGTATTTCACTTTGGCATCGGGGCGATTTTGCAGCATTTGGTGACCAATAGCATGCATCAAATGGGTTTTTCCAAGACCAACACCACCATAAAAGAATAGTGGATTGTAAATAGAACCAGGATCTTCTGCTACAACTAATGCTGCAGCATGTGCCATTTGATTTCCTTTTCCGATAACGAATGTGTCAAAAGAATACTTCGGATTCAATAAAGCTTTTTTCCCATGTTCAGCAATTTTTTCTTGTGTCACAGGGGCTTTTTTTTCTTCTTGAACCGGGATCGTTTCTTTTTCGCCAGTAACCACAAAATGAGGCATCACTTCAGCACCAGTTAATTTAAAGCCAGTTTCAACAATTTTTGCGGCTAAATTCTTTTCCCAATAGTCTTTATGAACAGCAGAAGGAACCTCTAACCATAACTGGTTATTCTCCAACTTTAGCGGTTGCGTTGTTTTTATCCATGCATCAAAACTTGGTGCGGACAAAACAGATTGGTAAGTATCTTCTAGATCTTTCCAGAAACTTTCCATATCGGGCATATGGTGACCTCCTTAATATAAAAGCGTAGCGGGCTCGTTCAACTCTGAGAGGAAAATAGGAAAAATCGATTGTGGTGTTTTTTACCACAAACTATTTTTATCTTTTTCCCGAAGAGTTAGCCCATGTAGCTAGATAACATATGGTAATAACGTTCTACTTTGTTTCACCGTGTATCATTCAACATCAACTCATTTCTTCGTTGTGTTTTTGGCATGTTTCAACATAAAAGCTCATAAAGCTAAATAAATTTTTTCTATATAAAAAAGCAGAACAAATATAAATAGATAAGCAAATAGAATTTTAGCATTTTTTCAGAACTTTTTCCACAGGCAAATTGTGAATTGTGGAAAAAAAATTCACAGAGGGTGATAAACTTATCCACAAAGCGAAAGTAAACCGTGGATTTCTCTGATTAAATTTATTTATCCACAACAGATTCTGCAAAAATAAACCACGGAACACAGGCTTTTTTGAAAGTTATACACAATTTTCAAAACGGATGTGTATAACTTTTAAACACCCTGTTTTTTTGTGCAAAAGTCTAACGAAAACTAAAAATGAACGATTCACAAAAAAAAACTATCCACAAGTTATCCCTAACTTTTTTCTTTTTGTGGATAACTTATTTAGCAAAGAAGGAAAATTAATTCCAGAAAATTTATTGACAAAAGGACCTAATACTAGGTATACTATCAAAGTATGTCTATGTATTGATGGATAGTTACAATTTCAGGAGGTGGAACAAGAGATGAAAAGAACGTATCAACCAAACAAACGCAAACGTCAAAAAGTTCACGGTTTCCGTAAACGCATGAGCACAAAAAATGGTCGCAACGTATTAGCGAGCAGACGTCGTAAAGGCAGAAAAGTTATTTCAGCATAATGTATGTTGACTTTAAATAACGAATCAAGTTCAAACTAAGAACCCTTTATTATCTTCACAATGTATGTGTGGAAATAATAAAGGGTTCTTTTGTTGTGAATCATCCATTCTGTTGGAGCCAGTCATGGTGATTCATAATACTTGGCGAACGCAGTGAGCGAAGTTTCCCAACTAGAGAATCACGAAAACCTAAATCCAGAAAGAAAGTGAGACTAAATATACAGCTCAAGATAGAGCTCTTATTTTGAAACACTATAAACATCATTATTATAGTAGTAACCAAAAACATAGCAATTAAATCAGCCGGAAAAATCAACAACAACCATTCTCTAAAAACGAATCAACCTCGGAAAATATCATAATCCCATAAAATAAAGTGAAAAAAGATCAGAAAAATGATACTATATGAATTTAGAGTCATGATTCGCAAAATCTCTAGATATTTTCCCTTAATTTTGATAAAAAATGACCGAAATATGCTATTATTGTAGAGTGAGTAAAAAAGAAAGATAGAAAGAAACAAAGGGATGCAGATGAAGAAATCCTATAGAGTAAAAAAAGAAAAAGAATTTCAAGCAGTCTTTCAGCATAAACGTTCTTGTGCCAATCGTAGATTTGTTGTTTATGTATTGGAAAAACCAGAACAAAAGCATTTTCGAGTAGGAATTTCCGTAGGGAAAAAAATCGGGAATGCTGTTGTCAGAAATGCTGTTAAGCGTAAAATTCGTACATCGATTTACCAGTTAAAAGAATCGATTGATCCGACTTGTGATTTTATTATTATCGCAAGACCTGGTGTTGACAAGTTAACATCGGAAGAAATCCATAGTAACGTGATCCATGTGTTAAAACTTGCAAAAATTTTGAAATAAGAGAGGAACAGTTTTGTGAAGAAGTATAAACGCTTATTATTGATGGCAGGTCTAGTTACACTTGTTTTTGTGCTGTCTGCCTGTGGAACCGCCCCGATTAACGAGAGCAGTACAGGAATTTGGGACCGCTACATTGTCTATTATTTCGCTGAAGCGATCAAATTTTTATCCATTTCGGCAAATACTGGTATTGGGATTATCCTATTTACATTAGTGATTCGGATTATTTTATTACCATTGATGCATTTCCAAACAAAAAGTATGCGCAAAACACAAGAATTACAACCTAAATTAAAAGCGCTGCAAAAACAATATTCATCAAAAGATCCGGAAACACAACGTTTATTCCGTGAAGAACAACAAAAACTATATGCTGAAAATAATGTAAACCCTTATGCAGGCTGTTTACCATTATTGATCCAAATGCCGATCATGATGGCACTTTATCAGTCGATTTCTCGTGTACCAGAATTGAAGCAAGGTAGTTTCTTATGGTTGAACCTAGGACAACCCGATCCATATCTGATTTTACCGATCCTTGCGGCAGTCTTTACCTTTGCTAGCACTTATTTAACAAGCATGAGCCAGATCGAATCAAATGCTTCATTGAAAATCATGAATTTTGTCATGCCTGTTATGATCTTTGTTATGGGTATGAGTTTAGCTAGTGGATTATCGCTTTATTGGGTAGTTTCTAACGCATTCCAAGTAGGTCAAACATTATTGATCAATAATCCATTCAAGATTCGTAGAGAACGTGCAGAAGCTGAAAGACAAGTAAAAGAACGCGAACGTGCATTGAAGAAAGCAATGAATCCTAAGAAAAAAAATAAGAAAAAATAAAAGGAGGTTTTCCAGATGCCGGTTTATGAGGGAAACACAATTGAAGAAGCAACAACTAAAGGGTTGCACGCACTGAATTTGTCAAAAGAAGAAGTAGAGATCAATGTGATCGCAGATGCTAAAAAAGGTTTTTTGGGCTTTGGTAAGAAATTAGCTCAAGTATCGATCGAGCCAACTGTTAGTGAACAAATCGCTGAAGCAGTTGCCGAAACAGTTGAAGATATCATTGTGACAGATGAGGAAGTAAAAACTGAAACAGCTGTTGAAGAATTACTAGCTTCTAAATCTGATTCCTCTGAATCAAAGGTCTTGGAAAACTTAGCAGATGAAGACGCAATCACAGAACTAGCAATGTATTTAACAAAAATTTCAAAAGAATTAAATGCACCTGCTTTAGTCCGTTTAGAACGTAAAGATGGTTTGTTGGTTTTCCATTTGGATACCGACAAACAAGGAATCTTGATTGGAAAACATGGTAAAGTCTTAAATGCCATGCAATATTTAGCGCAAGTATTCGTTCATCGTGTTGCAGAGAATAAATTATCTGTAGTAGTAAATGTTGGTGATTACCGTGAAAAACGGCAAGCAATCCTACAACGCTTGGCAGAAAGAACGGCCGAAAAAGTGAAGCAAACAGGTCGTCCCGTTTTCTTAGAACCAATGCCAGCATTTGAAAGAAAGCAAATCCATTTTACATTAAGCAAAGACGATCATATCAAAACACATTCAGAAGGCGACGAACCATACCGCTATTTAGTCGTTGAACCTGTGAAAAAATATTACTAATACAAATAAAAATCTCCCTTTAAAAAGTATTTTTTTAAAGGGAGATTTTTTGTTTAGATTGGATCACTTTACTAAAAAATACATTGACATATACCGTCAAACAAAGTATATTTTAAACGAAATCATTCTTATCAACGTACAAAATACGATGATAAAGTAGTTGAAGCATTCGTGCTTCTTCCAGCCTGGTTCTTTTAGGATCAGGTTTTTTATTTTGTCTAAAAAAATAGGCTTATATGACAAAAGTCATAAGAGCTTATGACAAATGAATCTAACGAACACAGGATTTTTCCGGCATAATAAGGGTATCAACTAACAAGGAGAAATCATTATGAATAATCAAACAAACAGAATTGAAGAATTAGAATTGGAAAATGAAAACTTGCGTCTAAAATTAGCTACAATCAAAGAAGAAAATAAGGATGCTTGGGCAAGTTGGGTTTGGGTCTTGGTTCCTGTTGTCGGGATGCTAGTTGGCGCGTTTCATACAATGGTTTAATTAAAAAACGGGAAAAGCTAACAGACTTTTCCCGTTTTTCTTTGATTGATCAACCAATATTCGTTTGGGTAAATTGAACTACAGTGCCATAGGCAAATATTTCCACGACCCATTTTCCTTGGTATTCCACATATTTTTCTTCAAAATGACAATTAATCACCGCGTCCGCTTCATATTCAAAGGCAATGACTTTTAACTGACGGTAAACACCGCTGAACACATCATTTGGGTTGACGTCTGGTGAAAATAAGTCTGTTTCAATTCGATCAGTCGCAAAAACAATATCACGGAGGATATACTTTTTGTTGACATTTCCTGTAGATAATGTGATTCCATTTAAACGATTTTCTAATTCTTGCTCATTTAACTCATCTCTTTTAGCTTGTCTCATTTTAGGAACCTCCTCGCATTATTAAGTTTATTTTAAAGATAAACTAGAAGAAATGCAACGTTAACGAACGTTTATAGCAAACAAATAATGTTGCGAAAAATAAGAAAATATGCTATTCTATGTCAAGAAATTAATAGGAATTGATGCAGTGAAAGTGCTAGATCCAACCTGAAAAAATAGGGGTGGAGTGGGCGCTTTTTTTGTAGCCAAAAATAGATGCATACATAGTTTGAAATAAGATAGGAGTTATTTTACGTAGTAATTATTACGCGAAAAACAGCTCAATCCATTAACGAAAGGAACTCAGTCAATCATGCAACAAATAACGCTAGAATTTGATACGATCGCCGCAATTTCAACACCTCCTGGCGAAGGAGCAATTAGTATTGTCCGCTTAAGTGGAGACCACGCAATTACTATTGCAGATAAGGTTTATCGTTCAGGCAGTAAGCAATTACTAGATGTGCCGACGCACACGATTCATTATGGTCATATCCTTGATCCGAAAGAAAACAGCTTGGTCGATGAAGTGATGGTCTCTGTGATGAGAGCTCCAAAAACATTCACTAGAGAAGATGTAGTTGAAATCAATTGTCACGGTGGAATCGTGGTCGTGAATCAATTATTACAGCTACTTTTAAGAGAAGGTGCACGTTTAGCTGAACCAGGTGAATTTACAAAAAGAGCCTTTTTAAATGGTCGAATGGACTTATCTCAAGCAGAAGCTGTGATGGACTTGATTCGAGCTAAAACGGATCGGGCAATGCATGTCGCATTAGATCAATTAGATGGAAATTTATCTACTCTGATCCGTTCACTGAGACAGGAAATTTTAGAAACGTTAGCCCAAGTTGAGGTAAATATCGACTATCCTGAATATGACGATGTTGAAGAATTAACAACAACATTATTACTTGAAAAAGCAGGCTTTGTTAAAGCCCAAATCGAAGGCTTACTGACAACTGCTAAACAAGGGAAAATTTTACGTGAAGGGTTAAGTACGGCGATTATCGGTCGTCCAAACGTTGGAAAGTCAAGCTTATTAAACCATTTACTACGTGAAGAAAAAGCAATCGTTACAGATATTGCAGGCACAACACGTGATGTGATCGAAGAATATGTCAATGTTCGTGGTGTACCGCTAAAATTGATCGATACAGCGGGTATCAGAGAAACAGAAGATATCGTAGAGCGGATTGGGGTAGAACGCAGCCGTAAAGCGTTAGCGGAGTCAGATTTGATTTTACTGGTTTTAAATCAGAATGAACCACTGTCAGAAGAAGACCGTCAACTATTAGTTGCAACCGAAGGCTTAAAACGTGTGATCTTACTAAATAAAATGGATTTACCTTCACAACTAGATCGAGAAGCATTAAAACAGCTTGTGAAAGACGAAGAAATTTTGCCAGTATCCGTTTTATCTAATACGGGGATGGAACAATTAGAATTAAAAATCGCAGACTTATTTTTCGGCGGCCAAACAGGAGAAAAAGATGCAACCTACGTATCCAATACTCGCCATATTGCTTTACTAGATCAGGCTGCGATAGCACTAGACGAAGTAATACGTGGAATTGAAGCTGGAATGCCAGTGGATCTTGTTCAAATGGATATGACCCGCTGTTGGGACTATTTAGGTGAGATTGTCGGGGACAGTGTTCAAGACGAACTGATCACTCAATTATTCAGTCAATTTTGTTTAGGAAAATAGAAAGGAAGAGTCGATGAACCAATTTAAAGCAGAATCTTATGACGTAATCGTAGTTGGAGCAGGTCATGCAGGATCAGAAGCCGCCTTAGCATCCGCTCGCATGGGCAGTAAAACCCTGCTTCTAACAATTAATTTAGATATGGTAGCCTTTATGCCATGTAACCCCTCTGTAGGAGGACCGGCTAAAGGCGTCGTTGTGCGAGAAATCGATGCACTGGGTGGTGAAATGGGTCATAATATAGACAAAACATACATCCAAATGCGGATGCTAAACACAGGAAAAGGTCCGGCCGTTCGAGCCTTGCGCGCCCAAGCGGACAAACACGCTTACGCTACCGAAATGAAGCACACAATCGAACGCACCGATAACCTATCATTACGCCAAGGTATCGTGGAACGTTTGATTGTAGAAGATGGTATTTGCAAAGGCGTTATCACAACAACAGGTGCACAGTACCAAAGTAAGGCCGTGATCATCACAGCTGGAACAGCACTTCGTGGTGAAATCATCATCGGTGAACTAAAATATTCTTCAGGTCCCAATAATTCATTACCATCGATTGGGTTAGCGGATCACTTAAAAGAACTAGGACTAGAAATGGATCGTTTCAAAACAGGGACACCGCCACGTGTAAAATCTAGTACAATCGATTATTCTGTCACAGAAGAACAACCAGGTGATGAGCAACCGAATCACTTTAGTTTCAGTACGCCAGATGATGCTTATAATTTAGAGCAACGTTCTTGTTGGTTAACGTATACGAATGAAGGAACGCATGAAATCATTCAAGATAATCTACATCGTGCACCGATGTTTACTGGTATTGTTGAAGGAGTGGGGGCTCGTTATTGTCCATCAATCGAAGATAAAATCGTTCGATTCTCTGATAAGCCTCGTCATCAATTGTTCTTAGAACCAGAAGGATTGAACACAGAAGAAGTCTATGTCCAAGGTTTGTCAACTTCCTTACCAGAAGATGTTCAAACAGATATCCTCCATTCAATTGCAGGTCTAGAAAAAGCTGAAATGATGCGCACAGGTTATGCGATCGAATACGATGTCGTTGTACCACATCAATTACGTCCAACCTTAGAAACAAAAGTCATTGATAGCTTATTTACAGCTGGACAAACCAATGGTACGAGTGGTTATGAAGAAGCTGCTGGACAAGGATTGATTGCTGGGATCAACGCAGCACTTAAAGTCCAAGGCAAAGAACCATTTGTGATGAAACGTAGTGATGGTTATATCGGTGTGATGATCGATGATTTGGTGACAAAAGGGACGAATGAACCTTATCGCTTGCTAACTTCAAGAGCTGAATATCGTTTGATTTTACGTCATGATAATGCCGATTTACGTTTAACCGAACAAGGTCATGAAATTGGTTTAGTCAAAGAGGAACAATATACAGCTTACCTTGAAAAGAAAAAAGCAGTCGAGGCTGAAATCGCGCGATTGAATTCAGTCAGAGTGAAGCCTACAGCGGACGTACAAGCGTTCTTAGAGGCAAAAGGTTCTGTTCCGTTGAAAGATGGGGTCTTAGCTGGAGACTTCTTAAAGCGACCAGAAATGAGCTATCATGAAGTGACCCAATTTATCCCCGCTTCTGAAGTAGAGTTGGATGATAAAGTCATTGAGCAAGTTGAAATTCAACTAAAATATGAAGGCTATATCAAAAAAGCGTTAGAAAAAGTCGATAAACTAAAAAGAATGGAAGCTAAACGAATTCCAGAAAATATCGACTACTCTGCAATCAACGGTTTGGCAACTGAAGCGAAACAAAAATTACAAAAAATCCAACCAGAAACAATTGCCCAAGCAAGCCGAATCAGTGGAGTGAACCCGGCTGATGTTTCGATTTTGATGGTTTATATTGAACAAGGGAAGATAGCGAAAGTACAATCTTAAAAAAGAATGTAGTTCGTTTACGTTTAAAACATCGCTATGACATAGTAACTAGTAATAGACATAAAATACCGAACAAGCCGAATAATAGTTAAAAGGAGGGAGCTCATAACGAAGCTCCCTCCTTTTTTGTTTCATGTGAAACATTTGATGATTGCTATCTAAATAAATGTAACAGATTTTCGGGAGACTTTTAACAGTAAGTTAAAAGTTTATATACATAAAAATAGAGTAAGATCGAAATAGGTAGATAAAAGAAAGTCAGCCAAATATTTAATATTAACGAAACCAAAGGAGTAAAACCGATGCGTACAATCAAAACAGTCGAAGATTTCTGGCAAGTAATCGATGAAATAAGAATAAAAAAAGAATTAAACTGGTCAGATTTAGTTGGAGGAAAAGCTAAATTAGCTGCCAGCCAACACTGGAATCCGCCATTAACATATATTCTTCAAATGCAAACGAAACTGGATGTAGAGATTATCAACACCTTTGTCTACGAATTGATGGAATCCGACCAAGCAGTCACTAAAGATCCTGAAACTCGGGAAAAGATGAAATTGATTTACCAGTGGATTCAAGCTGAAAATTGGATGGAAGATGAACAACTTCTTCAAAACGTTCAAGAAATTGCAAAAACAATTTTATGAGTTATAAACACATAAAGAAGTTAAAACAAGGAGTGAATAAAATGAAAAATATAGAAAAAATGATTCAATGGATGACCGATCGAAAAGGAAAAGTCACTTACTCGATGAATGCAAGGTTAGGACCAAACAGCTATGATTGTTCTAGCGCTGTTTATCTCGCTTTGATTAATGGTGGTTTCTTAAACTCTGGAATGATGGGCAATACAGATACTCTTTTCTCCCATTTAGAAAATGCTGGCTGGACTAAGATACAAGCAGATGGAACTGGAAATTATCCAGCTAAAACAGGAGATATTTTTATTTGGGGAAATCGTGGAGCATCAGGAGGAGGAGCTGGTCATACAGGGATTTTTATAGATGATCAAGATAACATCATTCACTGCAATTATGGCTATAATGGCATCACGATCAATAACCATGATACGATTTGGGGATTAAACGGTTGTCCTGCAATGACGATTTATCGTTATGGAAGAAATGAAAGCAGACCACAGCCGACACCTTCAACGCCCAAGCCCGTGCCGCAAGAACAACTGGTTGGTTTAATCTCAATGACGGGACCTTTTTATCCAGACAGAAAATTAGCAGTCAGCCAAGATACTAATCCGGACGATGCGATCAGTCCCGCACTTGACTACTATCTACCTGGTATGACGATCTACTATGATCATTATATTCATAGCAATGGCTATGTTTGGATCAGTTATATCAGTCATGGTGGTGCACGGCGTTATGTAGCGGTTGGACCAGATGACGGTCGTACAGATACAACGTGGGGATCTGGTTTTTTCAATTGATCAAATGAGAGACGACACATTTAGAAAAGGTCTTATCTATAAAAAATAAGGAAATCTTGCTATAATGGTGGAAAAGTAAGGATAGATAGAGTGCTGATTAATGACAAAAAACTTTAGAGAGAGTGGATTTGCTCCGTTAAAAAGAGTTAGGAAAGCAGAGTAGGCGCGGTTATGCTAATTTCTTTTCAAGAGATCAATTCTTTACCATTGGTCATTTCGTCATTGAAGGAAATTTGAGATTTGCCCATCGCCGCTTGGAAATTTTGCCGATTCGGGATAGTTTAATTGAGGAATCTAGACCATTTTTAGAAGGTGGCGATGTTTTAGTATATGGTAAAACAATATTTGTTGGCTATTCAGGTTTGGCGAGTAATTTAAATGGTATCAATTGGCTGAAATCACTTTTAGCATATTTGGACTACACAGGCTTTATTAAGAACAACCAACTAATTGGCAACTTATATAAAACGAAAAGAAATTCAGACTTTCACCAAACAATTGTAATAAAGAAGCCACTTTTTGAACACAAAAAAGTCACAATTTCGGGTTATTATAAATCCATACCAAACAAACAACCCTAACAAAACACTTTTTCATTTTTTAACTCCTTTTCCCACTCTTCCCCAAAGAGTGGGTTATTTGTTGTGAATCACCATGATTGGCTCTGCCAGAATGGATGATGAACAATACTTGGCGACCAAAAAGAGCGAAGTGTCCTTACTAGAGAATCACAAAAACCTAAACCAAAGAAAAAGTGAATAAGAGAGCGTGGATGCTGATAAATCTCTTGTGTTAACAATCCGGACTCCACCAGAATAGATGATAAACAGACAAACAATCAAATAAGCTAACCACAAAAATTGTTCTTTGAATTTTTGTGGTTCAGCTTATTTTTTATAATCGTCTATTGTATTTAGAAGACAAATTCTATTTACTTTGTTTTCCTTTTCTTCTCTTCCAGAAAAGGAGAGATCCAGCGGCACCTGCCATAAAGGCCCCCATTCCTTGTCCCATTAGAGAAGATTCTGTTCCTGTATTTGGTAGTCTTCTTTCAGAACGAGTATTTGGTAGTGATTTAGTTGAAAAATCAGAGACTGCATCGAACGTAGTAGTTGTTAGAACAATAGCTCCTTTTGCTTCTTCCTTTTTCTTGGGATCAATTAGAGCTACTGGCGCCTCGGCTAGATTGACTGCGAGAGGAGCCTCTAGTACAGTAGGTTTCGTTGGTGCAGCAAGTTCGATTGGTTGTTTTATAGGCGTTTTTATTGGGTCAACAGTCTCTGGTGCTACAAGTTCTGGAATACCTGGAGCGTTAACAATAGGAGCTTCTTCTAATTTTTCAGGTTGCTCTAAAGGATCGACCTCTGTAACATCTTCCAACGCTTCTAGTTCAACAGGAGCATCAGGTTGAATACTTTCTTCAGCTTCTTCGCTATCTAATTCCACATCAGTTATATTTTCTGAAGTACCTAGTTCTACAAGTGAACTAGGAGGAGTAGATGCATGTTTATCTGTTAAAGCAGGTAAGTTGATTCCTGTGATATTTTCAATAATTTTTGTTGAAGCTGCAGCAGGTGCAAGCGCTGGATTTGTTGGTTCTGTTATATTTTCGACTTTTTTAGGTGTGTTAATTCCTACTGCCTTTGTCGGAATTTCAGGCATATCTGGTACTGTTGGAATTTCAGGAGTATTTATTTTTTTGAGTATTAGCGAATCTAATTCAGTTTGAATTGTTTTTAAATCAATAGGTGGAAGATTAACCTTTCCAAGCGCGGATTGTGTACTCATTCGCCAATTGATTATTGAACTTCCCCCCCCCATTTCTATCCAGTCATATAGAGAAAAACCAACATCTTCAATATAAGGATCTGCATAAAAAGCATCTAAGCTTGTTTGATAAGCTCCAGTTGCAACATTGAGACTTGTAGTGACCGAAGTCGGAATTCTATCTAAGTTTATAGGTGTTTTAACATTGTTGCCTGTTGCTAAATTGAATTCTTCAATTGCAGTAGCCATGGTTGAATTTGCTACTGTCCATTTATCAGAAACGCTCATTAGATAATTAGAATAATTCGTAAGTTTCTCAATTGCTCCACCTGCAATTGAATCATAAGTTGATACAAATTTATCCCAATCCTTCGATGTATTTAATGATTGTAATCGTTCTTTCGGATAGCCAATAGGAGTGAAATCTAAGGTTCCAGCAGTGTTAATAATTTCGATCCAAGAATCTAATTCATCGTCAGGATCTCCAGCGTTCCCTACACCCCATCCTCTAGTGTATACATCGAAAGCATCAGAATAAGCTTTGTATGATTGGTAGTATTTCTGATACACTTTAGAACTATTAATATTATCCTCCATCACATGTTCAGCCTCAGCAATGAAATTTACTAATTTAGACCGAAAATCTTCTGGTCCATAAATAAGATCTTGGGTAATTTCTGGTTTAATAGAACTAGCATTGTAACTATCATTTTTGTCTTGATAGTCCATAATGACTGGCCACGATTCATTTAGTGCTTTAGTTAAAGCTAATTTAGCTGTTTCGTATTTAGTTTGCCACAATGCTAAGTCAGCAGGAATATTATCAAGATTTTCTTGCGTTATTTTGTCAGCTGGAAAGTCATCAAGAATGTTATTCATTCCAGTAATAGCAGCATTAATCTCACCTTCAGCAACAACCGCCTTCTCATAAGCAGCAAGAGCATCCTCATATGGTTTTGCTGCTGTGGTGAAACTTTCCTTTGCAAGATCATATTTAGTTTTTAGATTTGTGTAGAGTGTAAGAGCTTTATCGTAATTGACAGTGAGAGTTTTTAATTTTCCATCAGCTAGTTGGTAGTCCTTATCAGCGGCTTTCCACGCATCATTTGCAGCACCGTAGGCTGTATTAACTCCGCTATACTTTTCATGAAGCTCTTCAAAGGAGTTTCCCAAGTCTGTGTACTCTTTTGAAACAGCGGCGAATTCTTTTTCGTGAGCTGTTTGCTCATCAGTCATTTCACCCAATTTGATTTGAGTTGCATTATAGGTTTTCAGAGTTTCTTCATATTTTGTTTTTAGACCAACATAGTAAGCAGCTAAATCTGTATATTCTTTCTCGCGTAGTAAAAAAGTTTCTTTTACTTTAGAAAGGGCAGTTGCCGCTGTGGTATAGGCTGTTTCGGCGATAATGTATTCGGCATCTAAAGCAGCAAATTGTTTTGTTACTTTATCATAAGTTTCTTTTGTTTTAGTATATTGAGTTTCTAAGGCGGTGTATTGTTTTGTAGTTGTTTCTAATGTTTCGCCTAATTTTGAAAAAGCTACTTTAGCTGCAGCCAATTCTGATTTTAGTGTAGTTAATTCCTCTGATAGTGTTTGATATTCTGGTAAAAGACGGTCATATTCGGCACGTGCTAGTTCGTATTTTTTATTAGCAGCATCATATATTTTGCTCGCCTCGTTATATTTTGCTTCTATGATGTCAAAAGCGTCTGATCCGCTTGTAAATTTAGCAAATACAGCATCATAAGCTTCTTTTAACAGGTCATATTGATGTTTTACTTCAGTAGACTCTGTGACTGCTGCTTGATAGGCAGATTCTGTTTCTTCATAGACATTGATTACTTGTGTATAGTTCGTACTGATTGTTTGGTACTCTTTTTCCAATTTTTGATAATCAGTATTCGCTCGCTCGCATTGTGCTAAAAGAGTATCATATTGTTGCCTAATAGACTGATAGGAAGTGGCAATTTTTTGATAATCAGCTGTTGCAGTGTCATAAGCTGTTTGTACGTCTTTGAACTTTGTATTGAGTTGTTTAACTTGTTCTTTTACTTGTTGATATTCTTTGTCCACTTCGTTATAACGAGTATTATTTTCATTATAAGAGGCCAAAGCTGTTGAATATTCCACTGTGCCTTCTTCATACTTTTTTAGAATGGCTTCAGCGGCTGCTCTTTTTTCATTGTAGGTAGCTAAATCAGTTTCATAAGCAATCAAATTAGCATCATAGGCAGATTTTTGTTGATCATAAGTTGTTTTTGCAGTTTCATATGTTTTCGTTTTTTGGTCAAAGGCTGTCTTTTCGGTTTCATAGGCCGTACGTTCTGTTTCATATTGAATGGCTAATTCTTTAAGTTGACTAGATAAAGTTTCATAAGTTGTTTTTGCTTTTTCGTACGCTTGTTTTGTAATGTTATATTCTTCTTTAATTTTATTATACTCAGTAAGTTTTCGTTCATAATCACTTATGGTCACCGTTAATTCTGATAAACGTTTTTCATAAGTTGCTTTATCCGCTATATACGTTGTTTTTGTATCATTATATTCAGTTAGTAGTACATTATATTTCTCAAGTGCTTTATCATAGTCAGTTTTTACTTCGGTATAGCTGGTTTTTGCTGTTTCAAGTTCTGTTTTTAAGGTATTGTATACCTCTGTTGCTACGTTGAATTCTGTAGCTTTAGTATCATACACTGTTTTTTTATTAGTGTAGTTGTTAAGTAAGGTATCGTAAGAAAGTTTTTGCGAATTATAGTCTGATAGTTGCGTATTGTACTTATTTTTTGCATCATTGTATGCTGTTTGAATGGTTCTATAAGCTGTTGCAGCATCTTCGTAAACTTTTCGTTTTGTTTCGTATTCCACTCTTAAATTTTCGTAGCTTGTTCTTTTTTCCTCAGCATCCTTGTTCAATAGCTCGTATTCAGCTTGAGCACTTAAATAGTCTGTTTGCATGTCGAGAAAAGTTGTTTCCGTGTCTTGATAACGTTTTTGTTCTGTTTCATAGGCAGCTTTTGCTTGGTTGTAAGTATCAATATGTGCTTCGTAGCTAGACTTATTTGTTTCATATGTAGCTTTATGTGAGTTATAAGTCATTGTCGCTTCTTCGAAAATCATTAACTGTTTTTTGTACGTTTCTTTTAATCCGTCTAACGTCGTTTTAAGTTGATCAGCTATTTCATAGGTTTTATCAGCTTCGTTTTTGGAGGTATTGTAGTCTTCTAAGGCAATATCATATGCTTTTTTTGTATCCTCATATTCTGTTTTTGCTGTGGTGTATTCTTCTAATATGCTCTTATAATCTTTTTCCAACGCTTTCTGAACAGATGACTTTTGTTCTACTGTTGCAGCCAGTGCATGTATAGGAATACCAGAACCTATGAGAGCCACACTAGAAAGCAACATAAATTTAAACGAACCTTTTTTCCATGAGTCATTCATTAAATCACACTACCTTTCTTTTTTTAATAATATTCATATAGTAAATAAATAAAGCCTTAATGAATTGCATGTTTTATCAAATGTAATTATACATTATTTTAATGTATAGTTACATTATTTTTAAGTTAAACATTTATCACGTTTTTCGTTGTAATTGCAATTTTTTGATAATCAAATGACGTATAATAATAAAAATAAGTATTATAGAATGGTCTTTTCTAGAAAAAGTACTAAATAGCTTGGTGATAGAGAATTTTTACCTTGGAAGAAAATTATTTTGATTTTTGTATAAAGTTCAGGAAATATGACCATTTATGTGAGGAGTATTATAGAGAATTAAGGAAAGTGGAAAAAATGCTATATGATTTCTATATGATTTTTGAATACAATTGATATAAAATGTAGAATATGTTTAATAAACTTTTCGAAGTACATGCTTTGATGATTTGTATCAATTTTTTTGATCAAAAGAATGATTAAAAGTAATGTAGCGTTTTAATTGTTAATTCTTGTGTAAGTTAAATTAAAACTTCAGATTTCTGACAAACAATCGTAATAAAGAAACCTATCTTTCAACACAAAATAGTCACACTTTCAGGTTATTATAAATTCATACCAAACAAACAACCCTAACAAAACACTTTTTCATTTTTTAACTCCTTTTACCCACTCTTCCCCAAAGAGTGGGTTATTTGTTGTGAATCACCATGACTGGCTCCGCCAGAATGGATGATTAACAATGCAAGGCGTGTGAAGAGAGAAGCCACCCTACTAGAAAATCACCAAACCCCAAATCAAAATAAAAAATTGATGTTCATTTTTCGAAAGAACCTTCTATCGATCAGCAGTACACTAAAGCTACAAAACGAAGGGACTGATGATCAATGAACGAAACCAAAACAACCCATTTCAGAAATGCTCACCAACAAAAGAAACCACTTGTCTTACTAAATATTTGGAACGTAGCCAGTGCCGATGAGCTGACGACCCAAACTATCAATTTAATTCCAACAGGTAGTTACGCAATGTCAGATTATTACGGCTATCAGGATGGTGAAAATATGCCATTTGATGAACTACTAGGCTACATAAGACAAATGGATACCCAAAACAATTACATTACCGCAGATATTGAATCAGGATATGCTACAAATGGACTAGAGCTGGCAAAGAATATTGAAGCGCTCATCAACATTGGTGTCATCGGGATCAATATTGAAGATAAAAAACCAAATACAGAAACCCTGTATTCCAAAGCAGAACAAAGTGAGCGTCTACTAGCCATCAAGCAACAAACTAACGCCATGAAAAAAGACCTTTTTATCAACGTAAGAACAGATACCTATTTTAGTGGCGATATTGCTGCAAACAACCAAAATGAACAAGTCTTAAATCAAACGATCGCACGAATCAAAGCGTATGAAAAAAATGGAATCGACGGTATTTTTATTCCAGGGTTGAAAAACCAAGAACATCTTAAGCAAATAGCAGCAGCCATTACGTTACCGATCAATATTATGCTAGATCTCCAAAACGACTCCATTGCAGATTATTTAGATACAGGAATTTCAAGAATCAGCTTTGGACCTTCGATCTATATGCTTTATAATGAATATGAAACAGACGATTTAATTACATTTTACACATCGTTACTGGCTGACTTAGCTCAATACGAGGAGCAAGATCAGATTGAATTATTTAGAATAAAGTAGAAAGGGGAATGCTCAATGATCAGCGAAAAAGAAAAAAAGCATTACTATCAAGCCTTGCTAGCAAAAGATTCAACATATGATGGTATTTTCTTTGTTGGGATCAGCTCTACTGGTGTCTTTTGCCACGCAACATGTCCTGCAAGAAAACCGAAGTATGAAAATTGTACATTTTATGAAACTGCTGAAGAGGCACTTTTGTCAGGTTATCGTCCTTGCAAACGCTGTAAACCACTATCTTATCCAAGAGAAATCCCGCTTTTAGTGCAGCAAATGGTGGAATTAGTCGAAGAAAATCCTGAAAAACGTTGGAAAGACCAAGATTTCGCAGAGTTGGGTATTCACTCAATGACTGCTAGAAGACAATTTAAAAAAGTGTATGGCATGACCTTTGTTCAATACGCACGCTCAAGAAGGATGGGGATGGCCTTGAAATCAATCAAAAATGGGGAGAAACGAATCGATACGCAGTTGGATGTCGGCTATGATTCACCAAGTGGTTTTTACGATGCTTTTTCAAAAATCATGGGTAGAAATCCAAAACAATCGAAAGAAATCAAAATATTATCAGCCGATTGGATCGATACGATTTTAGGCCCAATGATGAGTATTGCGGATGATGACTATCTGTATTTATTGGAGTTTGTGGATCGCCGTGGCTTGGAACGAGAAATTGAACGCCTACGTAATCGACTGAATGCTTCCATCGTCCCAGGTAAGACCAAGATCAATGAACAGATCAAAGCAGAATTGGATCTGTATTTTGAAAAGAAGCTGGATGAATTTCAAACACCCTATCTATGCTTAGGGTCAGATTTTCAAAAGAGTGTGTGGCAAGCGTTGACCGAAATTGATCGTGGTAAAACGTCTTCGTATAAAGAATTGGCTGCTACGATCGGTAACCCAAAAGGGATGCGGGCCGTGGGGAATGCGAATGGCGCTAATCAGTTAGCGATTATTATTCCCTGTCATCGCGTGATTCAGACTGATGGTAGTTTAGGTGGTTATGGCGGTGGTTTGGAGCGGAAGAAGTGGTTGTTGAAGCATGAACGGGAATATCACTAAAAATAGAAAAGATTATTTTCTTTCACTATAAGAAAGAGAATGATCTTTTTTGTAACGAACGTTATTTTATTTTGTTCAAAAAACTACATAGAAGCTACTGTTTTGAGCTAAAAGAGGTATAAAAACATGTTAATGTAAAGATGTAAGTAAGTTTATCTACTAAGTCTTTAAGAGGAAGAGTGGTTATTTTTATGAAAAAAGTGTTATTGAATTTAGTGTTTGCATGCTTAGGCGGTGCGGTATTATTTTCTACTAGTACACAAGTGTTTGCACAAGACAGAATGATCAACGATACCAATAATCATGTTATGGGAAATAATGTAAAGAAGGCCGAGCAGTCTAGCAAAAGCCGACAAACTTCATTACCATACACACAAGAGCATCTTCCAAGAGCGGATTTTATCGATATTTCTTCTTGGAATGGTGAAATATCTGTAGATGCATACAAAAAAATGAATGCTCAAGGGGTTAAAGGAGTAGTCGTAAAATTGACAGAATACACGACTTATAAAAATCCTTTTGCTAAGATTCAAATTGAAAATGCTAAAAAAGCAGGACTGACAGTGTCAACGTATCATTATTCTTGGTTTGTGGATGAGCAAAAAGCGGTGGAAGAAGCCAATTACTTTGCGGACTTTACGCAAGAACTTGGGTTAAATCCAGAAACGATCATGGTCAATGATGCAGAAGAAGGGGAAATGATTCCGGCAGACGTTACAATCACATCGACAGCTTTTAAAAACCAACTAAATAAACGCGGGTTTAATCATGTGATCCATTATAGTATGGCTAGCTGGTTTACGAACAATTGGTTGGAATTTCCAGTTTTAGGCAAGGAAAATAGTTGGGTTGCAGAATGGCCAAAATCACCGTCGAATGAGAACTTGTTACATTCAGATACGGCAGCATGGCAATGGAGTTCTCAGGTAGAATTTGCAGGGGTGACGGGTGTATTTGATGCCAATGTAGATTATCTTGGTCGTTTTATTTCTACACTTGAGTTTAAGTTGGGAACAGATTTGAATCCGATTCAGTATTATCAAGGGGAAGAAGTTATGTATCAAGGAAAAAAATATACTGTAATCCAAACGCATAAGAATTATGGCGAACCTTGTGGAGTGCCAGGAATTGCTGAAGCGTTGTTTGCGGTGAAGAATTGATTAGGTAAGTGAATAGAAAAGAGTGGACAATGATCAGAAAAAACTGAGAATTGTCCACTTTTTTTGAAGTCACCAGCCACCAGAAAAACCACCACCGCCAGATGATCCACCACCACCGGAACTTCCTCCTCCGCCACTACTGGAAGAACCACCAGAATTGCTACTTCGATAACTTGAGGTACTAAAATGCTGCAATGTCTGATAGTCAGCAAAATTGATTCCTGGTATTTCTCCTAAAAATAAACATTTATCAAGATCATGGATCGCTTTTGGATAATAAGTTGACTCAATTTTTTTGAAATCTCGTTCTCCTTTTTTAAAAGCTTTAGGTAATGCTTGTTCAAAGTTGCCAGCTTCTTTTAAAAAATCTTCTTTACTAGTATCTTTCCCTTTTAGCAGATGATATGAAACGAGTAAAACGAGTAATTTTTCTTTTTGTTTTGTGTAAAAGGACTTTGATACATGTGCTTTTACGTAGACTTGTACAATCTTTCTTGTTTGAACGAATGTAACTCTTGCTTGAACGATCGTTTGCAACATTTCTAAGTAGTCATTATCTGATTTTTTTAGTTGCAAGCGTAATTGTTTTGTTGCTTGCTCGATTTTCTGCGGCTCTGTTAGAAAATCAATTAGATGCTGAGAATATTCTTCATAGTACCGTTGGCTGATGTCTAGACAGAGTTTGTAGTAAATCATTTTATTCGCAGTTATTAAGTGATGGGTTCGATATTTTCCTATCTCAATTGAGTAATTTATTATGTCGCTTGTAAATAAAATTTTTGCCAGATAGCGTTGTAAGTATTGATATTTAGCAAAATTTGAGAGAATTAATATCCAAATAGGTGACGATTCGATCTGAGAAATCAGTGTTTTTTCACTTAAATCAACGTTTCCCAATGTCTTTACTTTTAATTCTTGAATCGAATCAAACAGAGACATTTTTGAAAGGCGTTTCACTAAAAAGCTTCTAAAATAGAAGTAGCTTATAATAATCCCTACAGCAATGAGCAATAGAGCAATAAAATGAGTCATAATAAAACTTAGAACAATTTCAACATAGTCAAAAAAACTCTTTTTTGGTTCTGTGTAGTGATAGTGTCCCTCAACATAAGAATTACTTGCTTGTTCTAAATCCTGAACTTCCTTTTTCGCTACTTCGTAATTGCCATAACGTTCGTTAACGATAGAAATGATATTATGACTGATGATCGTCAAACCTTGATCATACTTTTCTTCGCGAAATAATTGTTCCACACTTGTGGGGACAATGTCACGTTTCATACTATCTGTAATCACGTCTTCTACACCATATCCAACTTCTAAACGATATTTCCGATCAGATACTGCAATGACAAATAAAAAGCCGTTATTCAGGTCTTTATTGCCGATTCCTAACGTTTGAAAGGTTTTATCTGCATAGGTTTCGATCGTTTCATTTTTGGGTAATTTCTTGATGGTCTTTAGAACAAATTGTGGATGACCAGTTAGTTGTTTGAAATCTGATTCGTTTGCTTGGATGATCGCTTGTTTTGTTTCGTCGCTTAATAGACTAGCTTGATCGTCGACGAAGAAGCTTTCGGCTGAGCTGGTTTGTGGGGTGGAGAGTGTGAATAGGAAAAGGGTAGTGAGAAAAAGGATTATTTTAAGCAAGTTTGGGTTGGTAAAGTGTATGTGTTTTTTATGTGTGTGATTTGAGTTCATTTTGCTCCTTTTTGTTGTGTTGGTGTAGTTATTGCTCATTTTTTTAAGTTCAAATACTGTTCTTTAAAATTTAATAGCCTAATCCCTAATTCGTCTGAAAAATCCTACTGATCTACTATGAATCTATGGTAGGAAATTCTGCCCTTTTTTTGATTACTATTTTCAATAGTACCAGTCATTAAGCGAACTTCTAAATAAATTTTTTCATATAATTTTTTATGAATACCAGTCGAATCACTAATTCTTAAATTTAATTCATTTAAGAGTTCTTTTCCCTCTTGTTTCAATAGAATCTGATCTGTTCCAAATTGTTTAGATTGAGAGTGTGTCATCACTATGTTCCTCCTAGAGCTGCTATGATTCTTTTTTTATCTTTTCTATTTTTTGATACACATGTTCGAGCTCTATCAATATAGGATCGTTATAATTCCCAGTATCATCAACAAAATGTCTTGTTAAATCCATGAGATTAATCGTACTAGTAATTGTTTCACTACCGTCGATTTGTTCTAGAATATGGTTTATAGAACGTTCAATTCTAGCTAAGCTATAGTTTGAATTATCATTTGGATAATTGTTCTTAATTAATTTTAAAACTTGTTTACAATGATATTCAATATTTTTTAGATTGCGAAATTTAATTAGATTACTTACCATTGAGGACAATTCTTCACTTCCAATCTAATAAAGGGACGTCTAAGGACTGAGGAGCTTCTTCTATAAAACCTAATCTGCTAACATATATCTGTTTATTTAAATCTTTCAACGTCAAATAATTAATTCTTCTATAGACTTCTAATTCTTGTTCGTTTGTCAATTGTATTTGTTGCATGGTCTCGTTAGTATGGACGGATAATATAATTGTCCAATAAACTTCATCTCTAAAGTCTGCAACATTGCAATTCACGATACAAGATGGATCTTCATAAATTGTATTTTTATTTTCAGTAGATTTCCTCATAATTTTAAAATTTTCTTTGCCCATTGTTTATCAGCCCTTTATTTTAATTTATCTAAGTTAAGAGAAGCTGTATTACTAAGCTCTAGATATATAAACATGATCTAAGCTTTAAAATACTCACGCAATCTTTTATCTGTTATCAATCGCTCCACAAAATCATCTAAGGTAACATTGCCATCGGAATATGCTTTTAAGGTTTCTTTTTTCATTAGTTACGAACACATTTCAAGTATTATTTTTTCTTTATTTAATATCGCTAGCTTCGTTTTTTTTCATATCTAACGTACATTCTAAATGAGTCTTTATATTAAGTTTAACATAAAGACTGGATAAATATTTTACACTTAACAAAAAAAGTAAAAAACTACTAATTAGAGTAATTTTTCACTTTGATTGTTACTTAATATTTAATTTTTTCTTTTTGTCTCAACTCTGTAATTTGTTTCTCCATTTCCTGCAATGCTTGTGAAAAGTCGTTATGGAAGGCAGAGAAAATTTGAGAGCATGCATAGTAATTACTTGCGATTTTTTTCTTATTTACGGGTCTTTGTTTATCACTAAAAAATAATTTAGTAGATTCAGGGCATTTTGCCAAGAATTGAGTTGTTCTAAAAGGTCATGTAATGAGTAGATATCTTGATGGCTGATACTTTTAATTGGTTGATTTCTGTCATTTTTAATAGTTAACTGTTTTATTGTATTCATTGTGATTCTCCTTCAAATTTTTTTGGAGAATTTCTTAAATGTATGATATACTCAACTCGTCTAGGGTGGAGTTTTAATGATTAAGAAATTCATTTCTTAATCATTAAAGCTCTGCTTCTTTTTGTTTATAGTCAATCCTCCTTTGTGTTCAATAAAAAGAATTTAATATTCGCTTTAATGAATATATAATGCCGCAAATAGAATATTTCGTCAACGATCTTATTCCGTTTTAAGAATTATTTGTTCAATTAAACGAATTTATTATGTTGACTGTGGAATATCTACATTTTATACTGAGGATATAGTTAGTAGAAAATGGGAGGTTAAGGCAGATGACGATAATTTATAATCGATTATGGAAGTTGTTGATAGATAAAGAAATGACAAAAACACAACTACGTAAAGAAATAGGGATAGGAACGGCTACTTTAGCGAAGCTCTCTGCAAATGAAAAAGTATCGATGGATGTTATTGAGAGGATATGTGTGGCTCTTGATTGTCAACCAGGGGATATTATGGAGTTTGTTTCTGAAGATAGATAAAAAATAGAGTTAATTTCAGCAAATGAAATTAACTCTATTTTTTACGAAATCAATTCTAAATATCCTTTAGTGCCACTTGAACGGCTATTAGAACTACTTACCAAAGTTGCAGTATTTTGATTCATTAAATCGCTTGCTTGCTTATCAGCATCCTCGAACGCTTCAGCCATACTGTCAACATATGTGTTAAGCTGCTTTAAACTTTTACCTAGTTGCTTATTGCAGCTACCTAGTTGTTTCATAGCACTTTCTAATACTGATTTGCTATCATCTGTTATTGAAGTGCTAACAGACTCCATAATTTCTGGTAAATCATTTGATATAAGTGTACTTTTTATAGTTCCTACTTCAATTTTTTGCATTTTTTCACCTCACGTTGTTTAGAGTTTAAACAATTAGTTTTCTTCTTCAGAATACCATTTTAAGAATTCTTCAATGGAGTGAATAGTGTGTTCTTCGTTATCTTTACTATATTTAGAATCAAGAACTACATCTTCCCAAGGATCTGTATTTTTGGGAACTAACAGTTTTGCAAGTTCTTCTGCAGACGGGGGAGCTTGAGAATAGTTGATGTAACCAAATCCGTCAGTATCAAAGATTTTTTTTGTTTCTGGATATTGTTCTTCTAAAGCAATTAGTTTTGAATTTTCTTTTTTACTTCCTATTAAAACTTGTTGATTAGGGTTAGTTAATGAAACAAAAAATCCGCTATTATCAACAATTTTTCTATCTTGGAAATTTGTAGCTGAAATAAATTTATATTCTTTTGGAACTTGTTTTTCTTCAGCAGTTTTCTTCAGTATCTCTCGATCCATTTCAGATTCCTTTATAATCTGTTCGTCTGATAAACGAAGGTAGTAAAACTCTTTTAGTCCTTGAATTGAAAATCGAACAAATTTTTCATCATAAGTAAAATCATATATATTGTCCATGGTATAATCTTTGTCTATTTCTTTAACTTTCTTTTGTAAATCTATATCCTTCATTTTTTTTATTGATTTTCTTTCAATTGAATATACATCTAAATGATATGTTACAGAAAAATCAGGTTTATCTCCACTATTCATGGAAGAAAAACGTTCTTGATCTATTAGAATTAACTTTGTTAGCCCAATAATTGGGGAAGTCGTTTCATATTCAATACTTTTATTATCTTCATAATAACTCTTGGGTAATTTTGGACTTTTTGCACTTACCAGTAACCATTGATTGTTGTTTAGCCAATCTATTCCAGTGATGTCAGGTTTTGAACCAGTAATCCATCGCTCAGTAACTTTTAGGATATCAAACTCTTCTTTCTTTTTTGATTCTTTCAGGAAAAGGAAGATGACGACCCCAATAACGAGGACTAAGATAAGTATTGAAATATATTTTTTTTTCATGTACAGTTTCTCCCCAAGTCTATTTGTTTTTAGGATCCATAAACCATCTACTTGCATCTTTAGCGAGTTGTTCTTTATTATTTAAATTTGTATTTTTAATTGCATCCCTTAAAACGTTTTGAATTTGATCAATATTTACTTTGGACAGATCCCCGCCATTTTTAATGAAATCTATCACGGGGAGGATGTCTTCATTTTTCTTCCCTTTATTTTTTAAGGCGTTGAGTATATCTTGTTCAGCACTAGTATCCAGTTGATCAAAGAAACTTTGATATCCGTTCTCTGTAAAATCTATAAGTCTAAGTTGTTGTTCAAAGGTCATTTTATCAACAGGTGTTAGTATGGTATGCGTGATTGTATCATTCTCTGAAATTTCCAGTCCACCAATATCTAAGATATTGTGGAGAATTTTCATTTCTTGCGCATCAATATCTTTAGCCATTTGATCCCAGTTAGACCATAGATCTGCAATGCCACCCATGATGTCTCCAGCACCACCTCGAATTCTTGTTTTTTTATTATTTTCATAATTTTTTTCCCAGGCTTTAAAACCTTTTTCATCATCTCCAAAGCGTTGTTTTTGATAATTGATGATTCCTTTATCGAACAATTCATTCATACTTTTAGTTTGATTCAACCCACCACTGACAGTACCAGCAGCATTAGCAATTGCTGAAACGATGCCAATCACACCTGCAACTTCAGGTGCAAAAATTCCTAAAAATACACTTGCGGAAGTTAGAAGGACTTCATTAACAAATTGCGCTTTTTTAACTCTTAGCTCTGCTAATCTTTGATTATCTTGTGCTTTAGAGAATTCGAAGGCATCATCATAACGAATACTATCAATTTCTTTAACGCCATTTTTTAGTCCATATTCCTCATATCCAGAAAGAGACTTATAATTCTTTAAATCAAAAGAAACATCACCGTCGGTTCCAAAGTGCAAACCTTCTAATTTAGAATAGTAGTTTACCCATTGAGAACCAAAGCCCCAATCTTCCATAGACCTTTTTACTGGATTTAAAACATATAATGATTCAAAAAGAGTATCTACAGCTCTTACTTTATCATATCTAGAAAGTAAATCGGGGTCACTATTATCTAGCATTAGAATTGCACTAAGCTGTGCAAATTGGAGCGCAGTTTGTTCTGAGAATTTTTCTAGATATTTAGCAACTCTAGCCTGTGCACCTTCACCAGTTTGTGAAAGTAACGCACTCAAAAATTTTTCTAAATCAGGCGGAGCATCCTCCCCCAAAGTAACTTGATCAATTACTTTATTTGTTAAAACACCATGGAGCTGATCGCTGAGTTGATTTGGATCTAGTTTGAATAGCTTGTCATATTCGCCTTCACCTAAATAATTTAGTGCTTCTACATCCTTTTTATTCATTTTACCAGAAACTATAGCATTACCAAAGCCCTGTGAAATAAGTTTTATCATATTTGCTGGCTTTAATCCGCTCTTTGGATCTGTAATATTCATCGTATTTTCGATAGAGGAAACACACTGAGTTAATTCAGCGGTTACGGCTTCTAATGCCGCTTTAAAAGCAGTTTGTGCTTCTTGTACCGTTGAACGTGTAGTTTTAATCTCATTTGTTTTATTTTGTAATTCAGTCTGAAGGCTAGTTAAATGAGTTTCTATTTTGGAATCTGATACTTCTGGTAAGACTCCTGCAATTTCATTGATAACAGTTTTAATACCATTTGCTTTTTCTTCAAATTTTTGATATTCAGTACTGGTTACCTTCTGGCAATATTCATCTTCTACTGTGGGTTTTACAGATTTTATTAGGTTATTAAACCCCGCCCCTGTTAACGCTGAATGATAATTTTGTAGCGCTTGTGCAAAGTTTGTGGTGGCTTGCGGAAGTTGAGCAAATGCGTCAGATTTCAATTGATTCATTACACCAACGAATTGGTTAACAGACTCTGCTTCTGATCCATCCAGTTTTGAACTAAAGGTTGTTTGAGCCGCATTTGCTGCATCGGACATGGATGTACTATATTGACTAATTTTCGTCTGTAATTCACTTAGATCATTTATTTGAGTAATTTTTACAGCCATTTTATCCCTCCTTTATTTAATCATTTACTTTTTGCCTTTTCAGCTTTCGCTTTTGCCTCAGCAACTTTCCTCTCTGCTTCGGCTTTCTCAGCTGCAACAGCTGCATTATACTGTACCTCTAGATTTTCCAGATCGGTCTCTAATTTGCCGATTTTAGCGGCTAATGTTTCTAATGCAGCGCTCTTTTCACTAATTACGCTACTTTTAAATGTAGTGAAACTTTCTTTTACCCCAGTGTGTTGGTCTTTATATTTTGTTCCAGCCATTCCATCAGTATTCCTTGTAACAGACATCTTTCCGGGCATATTTTTCCCGGAAAGTTTTGACTGTAAGGTTACTAAATTTGCTTTTTCTTGACTGACATAATTCATAGCACTTCGTAAATCTGCTGAACTCATCTATTTTTTCACCTCTTTTTTCTACAAGCTATTTACATTGTTTAAATAGATATGCCATATTATTTATTAGATAATAGGCCTCATCCTCTGCTAACATAGGTTCTTTATAGTTTTTATTGCCTGGACTAAAGATACTTTGATCATTTAATCGGACAGTTAAAATGACTTCTTCTGCTCGTTTAAGAACTTTACTTATATCATCGTATCCTTTTGATAATTCAAAAATATCTGCAATTGAAACAAAGTAGATGCCGACTTGGTGTGCTTCTGTTAATAATTTTACCAATAAAGTTTGATTTAGGGTATCCATTTCACTAACGACCTTATTAACATTGTTTAGTAAAATATACATAGGTTTCAAACCTCTATAAAACTCTGTAGGAGAAAGTTGACCTTGCTTTTCTCTTTCAATTGTATATTGTTCTTCACGTTCTTCTAAGCGTATTTTTAAAGCATTTAGTAAATCATGGTACTGCTCTTTTTCTGTTGCTAGTGCCGATACTTTATCGTGTAACTCATATAAAGGACTATTTGCTGTATCAAGTAAAATAACTTGGTGTTCTTTTTGTAATAATTGAGACAAGAGTTGTTTACCGAATTGCTCCGCTTCTTGTATTTTTCCGTAAGCAAATAGGAGGTTGCTTCTATAACTATCCCAAGAAACGCTCTGTACTTCTTCAAAGTCGATCCCAACTGGGAATAAGTTAGGTGTTGCTAAATCTTGTTGGACACTTGGCATGTTTACGAAGTATTCTTCTGTTAATATTTCAGGCACCATCGGAATTGGTTCAGGTCTAGCACCTGTCCAATGTTCATCCATGTCATTCACTTCTTCTTGAATCGCTTCAATAATTTGCAAGGTATCTTCACCATCCGCTGGAAGAGCAGTTTGGAACAACTCAGGTTCTTCCAACTTAATCAAGCCACGACCAGGCAAGTCATCAATCGTTAATGTGGTACGTCCAACAATCGCTCTTGGCTCTGAATCATCAATCATCTTCAATACAACTTGCGTCTTGATATTACTTGAAAGAGTCGCTCTCATTGAATTTTGTCTACCAGCAGATAGAAGTAAATGAATCCCGATTCCAGCACCTTCACGAGCGACCTGAGTGATAACCTTCTCAAGAATCTCTTCAAACTTCGCACCCTTCATACCTTCAAATCCATCTAACAAGATAAGAATAATCGGTTCTTCTTTCCCACTAGCACGTTCATACATATCCAAACTAGCCACAGAAAACTCACTCAACAACTTCTTACGACGTTTTAATTCATCATTGATCCGTCTCGCAAATTTCTCGATTTTCTCTTCTTCATCAATACTCATCGTATCTGCGACATGCGGTAATTTTTTAAGAGGTAACAGTCCATTCGTCCCAAAATCAAGCAAGTACACATTCAACCGCTCTGGACTATGCACTCTCGCCAAATCCATCACAACCGTCTGCATAAACGTACTTTTCCCATACCCAGGACTACTAAAAACCGTCATATGACCTTCTTGCGTCATATTCAAACGCAAGGTATTCTGCGCCTGCATACTCGGCACATCCACTACACCAAGAACTGGTTCAAGCGGCTGTTTCTCCGTCAACCATTCTTCTCTAAAGTCCACAGGATGAAGGGTAGAAGAAGCAATCCGTTCTTCCAACGGTGGTAACCAAGGACGTGGAAGTGGGGTAATGTTTTCACGTTCCGCTACTTCATGAATCCCATCAATAATGGCATCTAGTTCAGTCGGAATCTGTTTTACATCATCCGCATTCTCCAAGCCACTTAAATCTTCACTTAAAATCTCATACTGACCAAGGTCGTTAACCAAGTAAATCGTATGATCCTCAATCTGTTGATCGTCTTTCTCAGGCTGATAATCCGCCCCACTCCAAGCGCTTTGGAACAATTCATAAATCTCATTATTCCCCACTTGCAAGTAGGCACGCCCAGCTTGGGTGATTTCTGCCGCATCTGGTGTTTTTAACATTTCCATTGAATCGGCTTTATCCGCCACTTTCAATGCTAATTTGAATTTCGAGTTACTCCAGATTTGGTCATTGACCACACCACTTGGTTTTTGCGTCGCAAGGATCAAGTGAATCCCCAACGAACGTCCAATCCGAGCCGTAGAAACCAATTCCTTCATAAACTCAGGCTGTTCTGATTTTAACTCGGCGAACTCATCCGAAATTAGGAAGAGGTGAGGCATAGGCTCAGAAACATCGCCATTTTTATATAATTTTTGATACTGATTGATATGATTCACGTTATTCTCCGAGAAAAGGCGCTGACGGCGTTTTAGCTCGGCATTGATGGAAATCAAGGCACGCATACTTTGAGTGCCATCTAGGTTGGTAATACTCCCTAATAAGTGAGGTAGGTTACGGAACAAGTTCGCCATACCCCCACCTTTGTAGTCAATCAGTAGGAAAGCCACATCATAAGGATGGAAATTCACGGCTAAACTTAAAATATAACTCTGCACGATCTCGGATTTACCAGAACCAGTCGTACCAGCGACTAAACCATGAGGCCCGTGGGCTTTTTCATGTAAGTTCAAGTAGACAATATCGTCTTTTCCACGTAAACCTAAAGGCACAGCTAAGGTTTTATTAGCTGTATTCTGTGTAATACTAACAAAATAGGGAATAATATTAGTGAGATAAAAGAAAAAAGTAAAAAACTACTGAAAATAGTAATTTTTTACTTTAAGAATGACTCAATATTTAACTTTTTCTTTTTGTCTCAACTCTGTAATTTGTTTCTCCATTTCCTGCAATGCTTGTGAAAAGTCGTTATGAAATGCACAGAAAATTTGAGAACATGCATAGTAATTATTTGCAATTTTTTTCTTGTTTACTGGTCTTTGTTTATCACTAAAATAATGATTTAGTAGATTCAGTGCATTTTGCCAAGAATTAAGTTGTTCTAAAAGGTCATGTAATGAGTAGATATCTTGGTGGCTGATACTTTTAATTGGTTGATTTTTATCATTTTTAATATTTAATGGTTGTATTTTATTCATTGAGTTTCTCCTTTAAGTTTTTTTGGAGAATTTCTTAAATGTATGATATACTCAACTTGTTGAGGGTGGAGTTTTAATTTAAGAAATTCGTTTCTTAATTTTTAGAGCTCTGCTTTTTGTTTAATAGTTTATGAATTCAAAATAAATATACTTGTTTACTTAAGTTCATATTAGATCACCTCCTCTAAATAGGATCTCCTGTATTTTTGTAGACTTATAGGATATAAGATAATAATTATTCCTATACAAAAGAATGTCTCTATTAACTTTATACTCTTATTATACATATTACTGTTTACTTTATCAATAGTAAAAGTAAATATTTAAATACTTTTTTGAAAAATATTGTAAAACCTAGTATAGTAATACATGAAAGAAGGTGCTATTTTGGAGCAATTAGGAATCAATATTAGGAAATTACGTAAAGTCAGAGGCATGACACAGGAAGAACTGGCAGAAAATGCTAAAACAACGAAGCAAAGTATTTTAAAGATCGAAAAAGGAGAAACAATTCCTCTGAGTACGACTCTTTACGCGATTGCATCTTCATTAGGCACGACTGTTGAGACTCTTTTTAGTGAGGATATTGAGTTTAGTCAGACTTCTGAAAATATAGTTTTGGATGTTTTGAGGAAACAAGCCTCATTTAATGAACTACATAGAAATATTTTGGAAGACAGTAAAGACGATGAATTTGATAAAGTAAAGTTAGAGAAGGAGAGGAAACTTCTTCTTTCGGAGTTAGATATAGACAATCTAAGTAACAAAAAACTGCATGAACTTATTTTTTTGAAACAGGTATTTGATTTAGAAAACGCTCGAAAGGAATACTTAGATAGTAGTAATAATCAGAAATTGTAAAATTCCCTTGAAGTAGGCAGACAAAATATTGATACATTCTGTTTTACTTCAAGGGAATTTTATTGTAAGTGGCTACCTTTTCAAATCATCCAAAGTTTTGTTAGCTCGTAGTCTTTTTACAAAACTATCTAATGCATCATTTTCATTATCAAAAAAATGCACACCTTCCTCGGTAGCTCTCTCATTACGTGCATAGACTTTCCAAGAATTATTATCTTTAGCTATTCCTAACTCATTTTCTTTTGGATTATCTTGATTAAAAAGACTGTAATTAGATAAATTTTCTTTCTTTATAGTCTCTTTGACTTCTTCCATATTCATAGTACTCCTCCTATTTCACAATTTTTAATAAACCTAATTTTTCTAATAAGTCTGCTGGCATAGGTAATTGCCATTTAATTCCTCTTCCAACAGAATTAAATCCTAGAGCTATTTCTCCAGATTGTAGTATTAACTGTTCAGATGATAAATAATATTTTGTCATATAATTTATTGCTTTTTGTACAGCCGAGGGTCATTACAAATTCCAATGTAAGATTTAATTTTATTGAGATCTCCAGTAACTTCATAATGATGATATTTAGACATATCTTTTACACAAGGCATTGAACGCTGATCATAATTAAATCCATTTCCATTTTCTAATGGCGAAGTAAATCGTCCGTTAGTTGGACCATATCAATCAAGCTTGGAACCTATTTCAGGAATATGCCTATTTTTGATAGTATTACCAGCATCATCTAAAGCGAAATCATCATTAGGTACTTGAGACCAATCAATAGCTTCATTTTTTTTAAGACACTTGATAATTTCGAAACTTGAATTTTTTCTGTGTAACAGAAAAAGTCAAAAATTACTAAAAAGTAATTTTTGACTTTGAAAACTATAGTCCTTTTTTTCTGAAATATTCTAATACCTTATTTTTTGCTCTTAATCGTTCAGTAAAATTATCTAATGCTTCACTTTCATTTTGAAATACCTTAATACCTTCTGCACTCCCTTTTTCACTAGTAGAAAAAACCTCCCAAGATTTATTTTCTTTTTTTATTACTACTTCATTTTCTTTCACAGGATGTTTTTCAAATAGATTAAAATTTGTTAGTCCTTCATCTTGTATTATTTTATTAACTTCATTTTCTTCCATGCACGATTCTCCTTTAAAGTTTTGTTATCAGTCCTAGGTCAGTTAACATTTCAAGAGGTAGTGGCATTTGCCATTGTATACCACCGCCAGTTGACCCAAAACCACTGGCAATATCACTAGCTTGGATTATTAAGTCATCATATGTTAAACTCTTATCAATCATATAGGATTTTATAACTTCTTTTAATCCTGTATCTGCGTTCTCAATTTTTGATACTATATCGTTAAAATTACCAGTAACCTCATATTTATGATATTTGGACATTTCTTCTATAAAAGGCAATGACCTTTGATCATAGTCGTATACTTTTCCATTTTCTAATGGTGAGGTGAAACGACCATCTGCTGAACCATAGCGATCAAATTGGGTACCAATCTCAGGTGTGTGACCATTTTTAATAGCATTACCAGCATCATCTAAAACAAAACCGTCATTGGGTACTTGAGCCCAATCAATAGCGCCATTTTTCGTTAGAACACTTGATGATTTGGGCACTTGAATTTTTTCTGGCCACTTCCCAGTTTTTAAGAAATCATCTGCAATTTGATCCCCACCGGCCCAATGATTTCGCAAGTATCGTTCTAGTTCGTCACCACTACAAGTTGTTTGTTTGATAATTGAATGTGTGCGCATTGTTTTAGCAACTACTTGAATTTGTTTATAGCTACTACGACTAGAATTCTGCATCATTTTCACGACATGTTCCATCTTAGTGGATGATGCACCTTTAACCATACTAATATTTTTACTGAAAGAAGTTAGTCCCTTCACACCACCAAAGACACCTAAAGCTCCAGCACCAAATCTGAACCAACGTTCACCAGTGCCCAATTCACGTCCACTTATTAAATCTTTACCAATACCAGCATTAAGCATTTCATATCCACCCAACGCAGCGCCTAAAACCATACCAGCTGGTGGGCAAACGATTCCTACGACAACAGTCGTTGCAAGTGCAGCCATGTTGAACCAAAATTCTTTTTTCTTCTGTCCATCTGAAATAGATTCGTATTCAAACGCTCCAGAGTAAAGAGCTGCTTTTTGATAATCCGCATAAGATAAATCTTTTGCGCCAGGATTGTTTTTTAAATAGTTTTTCCACTCGTCAACCATCGCTTTGCCAACTGGGTTGTCCCCATTTAAAATATCATTAAGATTTATTTTATCTTTTTTACCTCATACGTCATGTTGCTTCCCATAGCATAAGCCGTTCTAGTTTCTTTTATTCCTAAGCTATTAGAAACAGAGTATTCTGTGATATCTAAATCTCTTACAGCAGTTACATAGGCATCCATTTCTTTATAGAAAGGATCGTCGATTTCAATAGATAAAATAGTGTTAACTTGTCCTGTGAAATCTTTCAGTATTTTTGGTTTCTTGATATTGATTACTAAAAACTAAAAATAAAAAAATCATTCCTAGAATGATTTTTTATAGCGATATACTACTTTAATAGTTCATGAAACTATTAAAGTAGTATATCGTAAAATTAAAGTAAATATATTACTATTCATTTATCTTAATTTATATATTCTTCTTATTTCATGAGTTTCTAAATCTGCATATCTTGTCGTTATAGGTAGCCGACTTTTTTCGTTAACAAAGTGAAGGGTAATTTTTTTAGCTGTTTCTAAATCAATCCAATTACCACAAGAAACATAAATAGGCTTTACATCTTTTCTTGTCCTAAGAACCAAGCCGTATATCTCGTTCTGGGTTTGTATGAATTCAAAAGCTCCAACTTCATTTTTAGGTTCTTTAAATTCAGCTCCATCAATTTTTAAATAAGATTTTGCTACGCCAATTGTTGGTTTGTTTAAATAAAATGACGCATGTGTAGCAATTCCCATATGTCTAGCATGTAAATAGCCGTTTCCATCAAACATATACAAATCTGGTTTGATAGATAATTTTTCTACAGCTTTTAAAATCAGTGGTAGTTCTCGGAAAGCTAAAAAGCCAGAAATGTAAGGAACTTCAATTTCTCCGTAATAATTCACTTTTTCAACAATAGATTTTGTAACATAATCTATTATGATAATGCAGCAAACACCATACTCTTTTCCGTATTTGCTCCAGTATGCTAAGTCAACTCCAGCAACAAATTTAAGATCATTAATTTGAAATTTATTATGCAAATCAATTTTTGATAACCATTTTTCTTGTTCTAATTTAAATTGTTCTTGCATTTCTATCATTTTTATTTCTCAACCGAACTTTCTAACCATCATTTTATCGAAATCTGTAGGTTCTTTCTTTTCTTCTATAATATTTCCATCTTCATCATATTTGACAAAGGTCATAAGAAAACCACCTGTTCGCTCTTCTTCAATCTTAATAGCACTATTCTCGTAATATTCAATTCTTTTTCCTTCGGGAACGTTATCAATCATGTTACTAATGGATTCAATATTACCATTAGAATAAAATCTTACTGTTGCACCTTGTTTAATCCCATCTCTAACAAACATATAAGACTCTAAATTGCCATTCTCATACAATTCGTAAGCTAAACCAGTAAACACTCTTTCATTATCATTTTCATCAAATTCGACTATCTCTAAGCCGTGTTTACCACCATTAGCTAAGTATTCAAAATTAGTTCCATGTTCTAAAATGTATTTTTTTGTTAGAATTTTATCAGTTTGTTTATCTTCCAACTTTTGACACCTCCGATATTATATCAAATCCTTCTAGTAAGTAAGCACAGTGAGGGCATCGAGTAAACATCATTCCTGCTGGTTTTGCCTTATTTTGACCAGTTCTAACTACATTAATTACAATATCTTTAATATTAGCATTAGGATTCGCTAATAGCGCTTCATTGGCGGCATATATTTCTGCATGAGAACCAAATCCCTTTGTAAATTCGTAAGAACCTTTTACATGATCTGGAACATCTACAAAAAGTTTCTCTAACTGTGGAGCCCATTTATTAGGTGGGAGTCCGTCATAATTATTTATTGCAAAATTATACTTTCCTGTAGTTTTATCAAATGCTCCTGCAAAAGCAGGTCCAAGTTTATTTTTACTAGTGGCTTTTCTGATATTTTCTAATTCTTGCATTGTCTCGCCACGTAAATTCATTCTTTGATTTAACTCTGTTTTAGACATTTTACCATATTTTCCATGTAAATAATCTAACCTATTTGCGTATTTCCCCCTAGTTGCAGTGCTGTTAGCCATTTGAGCAGCCTGAAGAGCTTTCGCTTGGCTCATTATCCCCTTATAATTACTACGGCTAGAATTCTGCATCATCTTCACAACATGTTCCATCTTAGTGGATGAAGCACCTTTAACCATACTAATATTTTTACTGAAAGAAGTTAGTCCCTTCACACCACCAAAGACACCTAAAGCTCCAGCACCAAATCTGAACCAACGTTCACCAGTGCCCAATTCACGTCCACTTATTAAGTCTTTACCAATACCAGCATTAAGCATTTCATATCCACCCAACGCAGCGCCTAAAACCATACCAGCTGGTGGGCAAACGATTCCTACGACAACAGTCGTTGCAAGTGCAGCCATGTTGAACCAAAATTCTTTTTTCTTCTGTCCATCTGAAATAGATTCGTATTCAAACGCTCCAGAGTAAAGAGCTGCTTTTTGATAATCCGCATAAGATAAATCTTTTGCGCCAGGATTGTTTTTTAAATAGTTTTTCCACTCGTCAACCATCGCTTTGCCAACTGGGTTGTCCCCATTTAAAATATCATTAAGATTTATTTTATCTTTTTTTACCTCATACGTCATGTTGCTTCCCATAGCGTAAGCCGTTCTAGTTTCTTTTATTCCTAAGCTATTAGAAACAGAGTATTCTGTGATATCTAAATCTCTTACAGCAGTTACATAGGCATCCATTTCTTTATAGAAAGGATCGTCGATTTCAGTAGATAAAATAGTGTTAACTTGCCCTGTAAAATCTTTTAGTACTTTTAATTTTTCACCGATTTCTTTATACTGACTACTACGATCGGTATGACTGAAACTGATAATCCCATCTTCGTCATAGGTTGCGATATTGTCTTCTGCTTTTTCTAGATTTTTAGTGACATCATTTAATTCTTCATGAACACCTTTACCCCATCCAGAACCAATTAAATTTCCTAAGTCACGTCCCATTTTTTCCCAGCTACTTTGAGTATACTTTACATCTGCCATTATTTCACCTCTTTTCTACCTATTTCTGTGCAGCCTGTATGCCGTTAGAAATGCCTGTGTCCATTTCGCTCATTTGCTCCCAAGTCAATGCAGTTATTTGTAGCAATCTGCCATAATGTTCAGCAACAGAAGCATATTTATTTGGGATGTCTTTTAATTTACTAACGGCGTCTTTTGCTTGTCCTTCTTTATAAAATTTTAAATTCCCGATTTTTTGTGCTTCTTTGCA
Source organism: Enterococcus sp. 12C11_DIV0727 (assembly GCF_002148425.2). Classification (NCBI taxonomy): domain Bacteria; kingdom Bacillati; phylum Bacillota; class Bacilli; order Lactobacillales; family Enterococcaceae; genus Enterococcus; species Candidatus Enterococcus lemimoniae. The sequence goes on from NZ_CP147248.1 coordinate 2,374,473, forward strand.
AGCTTCTTCGATTGTTTCAAGAATATCCATTAAATCTGCACCAAAATCTTCAATATCACTAATGTTTATATCTACGTTTTGTGCCATATCAGTCCCTCTTTTACTTTCCTTCACTTTCTTGTGGGTAAGGAATTTCTAAGCTATCAAACAGTTCTTTCATTAGCCAATACTGACTGGCTCGATAGTAGGATTCCTCCTCAACATTAACCGCACAAAGTTTGTCTTCTTCCATAAAATAAAGCCATTGCGCGAATTCTTCTTCTGTTTGTCCTGCATTTGTGTCGAAAACTGCAATGGAAAGAACATTTTCTCCGACCTCTTCTTCTAAAATGGATCTTCTTTCGCGATTTCTGAGTTTTTTCAAGGTAAACTCCGTCTCATCAGATAGAGGTTCTCGTTGAATAATTGGTAGTGAATCGAACAAATCTTTCAACACAAGGCGTTTATCAATCACCTTTATCTGATAATAGGTTTGATTTTCTACCTCGGTAAGCACAATTAGTTCATCAGGTTCACTTTCACTAAAAGCAATCATTAAATTATTTAGCTGAACATATTTTTTAGAAGTTGCATATTCTTGTAAGGCTTTTATAACAAAGAATCCGCCCTCAGAAATGTGACCTTCTTCATCTAAAATACCTTTTTCTTGAATAGCTTCTTTGGCTGTTTCTAAATAATGTGGATCAGTAATAGCGTAGACACTTTTGTCAGGTAAGCCGAAAATCACTTCATTTTCTGTAGCTTCAGCCATTAAATATAATTCGTATAAATGGAAAACATCATTTCGTGTTACTTTTGTTTCGGTCATCATAAGCTTTTCACCTTCGATACTTCACCATGACTTTCGTAACCAGAAATTCCTGTTGGAATTGTTTTTAGAGCTTTCGTTTGTTTTTTACTGGCTTTGTGCATATCTGAATGATATTTTTGAACAATGCTTAGGTAGGCTATGAAGGAATCTTTCGCTTCACCATCCCATTTAGAGCTCTGTACTTTACTTAGTAAGCTTTTTGCTTTCGCGTTTGAGTCGCCTAGTAGGCGTGTTAAAGTTGTGGCAGAGCTAATTGCTGTAGTGACTTCACTTTCCGTGATATCTAATTTGGATAATCCCATCTTTTAAGCACGCTCCCTTTCTTTTCTAGCTTTGTCAGCTTTTTCTTTTGCTTCTTTTCTTTTTGCTTCTTTTGCTTGACGTTCTTGTTCAACTTCCTGGTTTACTTTGTTGATATAATAGTTTTTTCTTGTTTCTGCTTGGTTTTTTGCAGAGGTAAGACTGACGCTTTTCGCTTCTTCTTGGCTAATGTACGTACTTAACTTTTCTGTTAATTCTTCTCGCTTTGGGTCAAAGTGATTGGATGGAATTTTTGAATTTGAAAAGTTTGATACAGTTCCTTTATAAGCTGAAAAAATTTCTTTTGCGTTATTCATGTGCTTGTCATGGTCACGAATGCGTTTGTCCAATTTATTACACAAGTGTTCATATTGATTTGCTTTTCTTTCGCTTTCTCTGGTTACAAAAAAGTACATATAGTTTCTCCTTTCAGATTTCTATCTTCCTAATGATATTTTTACTTTTTCAGCAAAATCATTTTCTACGAAGTATCCTTCTGTATCATCAAGTTGAGGTTCACGATAACCTAAGTTTGAGGCTTTTAATTGGTTTTGATCTGCTACTTTTCCTAAAACAATTCCTTTGTTGATGGTCTTCAATAGTTTGCTTGCATCGTCGTAGCCAGTAATTCCATTGAACAATGAACCGAATAGAAGATATATACCCATTTTTGGTCCATTTTGTAATATTTTTACAAAAGCTAACTCCATTTCCCTTGGCATTTCGGTTAATATATACGAGATATTTGGCATTACTAGGACAAATGGTTTGATTTTTGTTAGATACTCTTTCATATTTGCAACTTCGCCATCTTCTTTCATATCTTCAAAGTCATCTTCACGATCTTCTAAAAACTCTACCAATTTTTGGAATATTTCTGGATATTCTGAGCGGTTTGAAGTATAGTGAGCGGCTCCACCACGATATTTAGCAAAATTTTCTTCTTGATCATCTAAAATTGCATATTGATAGTGACCAGAATCAACAATGAAATTTTGAATACTTGTTAAGCAATAAAGTAGTCGTTCTGGTTTTGGTGCAAAAACAGCTAATTGGTTTAAGCTTGCGATTGATCTTGATACAGGTTGAACGGCTTCGAATTCTAAACCAATTGGGATTTGTTTTTGTGTTAATAATTCTTGAACTTGTTTTTTCTGTTTGAACTCTTCAAAATAAAGCACTTCTGGTACCATCGGAATCGGTTCAGGTCTAGCACCTGTCCAATGTTGATCCATTTGGCTAACTTCTTCTTGAATCGCTTCAATGATTTGTAATGTATCTTCACCATCAGCCGGAAGGGCGGTTTGGAATAACTCAGGTTCTTCCAATTTAATCAAGCCACGACCAGGTAAGTCATCAATCGTCAATGTTGTCCGTCCAACAATCGCTCTAGGTTCTGAATCATCAATCATCTTCAACACGATTTGTGTTTTGATATTACTTGAAAGGGTCATGCGCATTGAATTCTGACGTCCTGCAGAAAGTAATAGGTGAAGCCCAATCCCAGCACCTTCACGAGCTACTTGTGTAATAACTTTTTCAAGAATCTCTTCAAACTTGGCCCCTTTCATTCCTTCAAATCCATCTAAAAGAATCAAAATAATCGGTTCTTCTTTGCCACTAGCTCGCTCATACATATCCAAACTAGCCACAGAAAACTCACTCAACAACTTCTTACGACGTTTCAATTCATCATTGATCCGTCTCGCAAATTTCTCGATTTTCTCTTCTTCATCAATACTCATCGTATCGGCTACATGCGGCAATTTCTTAAGAGGCAACAGTCCATTCGTTCCAAAGTCCAATAGATACACATTCAATCTTTCTGGACTATGCACTCGCGCCAAATCCATCACAACCGTCTGCATAAACGTACTCTTACCATACCCAGGACTACTAAACACGGTCATATGACCTTCTTGTGTCATATTCAAACGCAACGTATTCTGCGCCTGCATACTTGGTACATCTACCACACCAAGCACAGGTTCAAGCGGCTGTTTCTCTGTTAACCATTCTTCTCTAAAGTCCACAGGATGAAGGGTAGAAGAAGCAATTCGCTCTTCCAATGGTGGTAACCAAGGACGTGGAAGTGGGGTAATATTTTCACGTTCCGCCACTTCATGAATCCCATCAATAATGGCATCCAACTCAGTTGGAATCTGTTTTACATCATCCGCATTTTCCAAGCCACTTAAATCTTCACTTAAAATCTCATATTGACCCAAATCATTCACAAGGTAAATCGTATGATCCTCAATCTGTTGGTCATCCTTCTCAGGCTGATAATCGGCTCCACTCCAAGCACTTTGGAACAATTCATAAATCTCATTATTCCCCACTTGTAAGTAGGCACGCCCAGCTTGGGTGATTTCCGCCGCATCTGGTGTTTTCAACATTTCCATTGAATCGGCTTTATCTGCCACTTTCAACGCTAATTTAAATTTCGAGTTACTCCAAATTTGGTCATTGACCACACCACTTGGTTTTTGTGTCGCAAGGATCAAGTGAATCCCCAATGAACGCCCAATCCGAGCCGTAGAAACCAATTCCTTCATAAACTCAGGCTGTTCTGATTTTAACTCGGCGAACTCATCCGAAATTAGGAAAAGGTGAGGCATAGGCTCAGAAACATCGCCATTTTTATATAATTTTTGATACTGATTGATATGATTCACGTTATTCTCCGAGAAAAGGCGCTGACGGCGTTTTAGCTCGGCATTGATGGAAATCAAGGCACGCATACTTTGAGCGCCATCTAGGTTGGTAATACTCCCTAATAAGTGAGGAAGATTACGGAACAAGTTCGCCATACCGCCACCTTTGTAGTCAATCAGTAGGAAAGCGACATCATAAGGATGGAAATTCACGGCCAGACTCAAAATATAACTTTGTACGATTTCCGATTTACCAGAACCCGTGGTACCAGCGACTAACCCATGAGGCCCGTGGGCTTTTTCATGTAAGTTCAAGTAGACAATATCGTCTTTTCCACGTAAACCAAGCGGTACAGCTAAGGTTTTATGTGGAGAATGTTCAGCCCAACGTTGCGTCACATTAAACTCGTCAAATTTCTCAATGCCGTACATTTCTAAGAAGGTCACGGCTTCAGGAATACTTGATTTCAAGTTTTGTAAGTGATTCAATGGCGCCAACAATCGTGGCAATTGCTCTTTATTAAATTCAGCAGGGAAGTGATCTAATTGGAACGATTTGTTCATCAATTTGCCTTCTTCCAATAAGAGCACCCCAGTGTTACGATCACGAATATCGATAACGGTTTTGATATTATCCGATAAACTACTCATGACATCTTCCACGAAAATCACGCTACAGCCAAGTTCACTGGGATCTTCATTGAAGAATTCCATAATGACATGATCCAAAATCAACTTCTCATCCGTGATCATCACCACATAATGAGGGGAGAAGAGGGTACTATCTCGGCTATTGCGGTTTTCTTCCATGGAATTTTTACGGTTTTTCAAGATTTGATTCAAACTATTCAAGACTTGGTCACGGCTCCGTTGGTTATAGACAAAGCCACGTACATTGACATCCTGCATCGTTGCATGAGGCAACCAACGCATCCATTCCCAAAGGTTTTTTTCGGCTTCTGGGAAAATTGAGATAAATTGTACATCATGGTAACTATGGAACACTGATAATTGATTGACGAGTAAATGAAGCTGTTCTAGCACTAAGTTTCTAGGCCCAATATACCCAACAGGTCCATTGACTAAGTTGGCTACGATCGGCATATTTTCTAGCTCTAAACTCTTCGTATAAAGCTCATAACCGCTTTTTTCTAAATCATCGGTTTCTTTACCACGTTCTTTGTTAGAATAGGTAATTTCACTTGATGAACCAAGTGTTCCTAAACCTAAACGATAGAACAGAAAGTCAAAGTGCAACGGCGTTTTTTCATAAATTCTTGGGCTATACGTTTTCGTCATATCCAATAATTCTGAAACGTTTGGATAGTGGTAGAGTTGCCCTTGCTTTTGTTCTTGATTTAATTGGTGTAGTTCCACCGATTTATCGACTAAATATTTTTTATAGCTCACTTCACGATCAATCAAGCTTTGTTTGTGTTCTTTTTTCGTTTTAAAGTAATTAGTGATTGAGAAAATAATCGTGATCAACGTCGTTGCAGCACTAGCTAAGACGAATAAGCCGTTTGGTCTGAAGAAGGCCATTGCCACAGTGACCATCAACATCACGATCGGTGGTAAAATCGTTTTGATCAGTTGGTCTTGTTGTTTATTGTTTGGCTCACTTGGGGCATTGATCGTGATTTTTTCTTCTGGTTCACGGTAAATGATCCGTGGTGAACGGTGGAAATCTGGATAATCTTCATAGACATCGTAACGAGAAGTATAGATTTCGCATAAATCTGATTTAATGATCGTCCCTTCTGTCGCATGGATTTCATGGGTAAAGACTTTCAATGTGTGGTGTAGGAAGGACAGTTCGTCTCCTTTACCTAGTAAGTAGTCTGTGCCTGTAAACAATTGATTATTGATCATCAATTCACCAGAAAGCACCGTTAACAACCATTGATCGTCTTGTTTTTTCAAAATAGCGGCAAGGGGCTGTGCTAAATCATCATTTGGTAATTCTAATGTTGCCCCTTTGTCGGTGCTTAAAATAAGTTCTTTTTTATCTAATAGGTCAAATACATGTAGTTTCGTTACAGGCGCTAAAATGATCGTTGCTTGTTGCTCGTCGGCTAATGAAAAGGTGAGGGGAGAGCCAAGGGTTAAGGTTTGTTCTTGTCCTTGGTGGGTTAGTGTCCACTCATTTTTCATGTCGATCGTCAATTCGTCTGCTTCTGTCAGTAAAGGTAAGTGAAGAGCTGCTTGATTATCTGAACCGATCCGTTGTGTTTTGTCTTCATCAAGGGTCAATTGGTAGCGATAGCCTTGAAGGTAGATGATGGCTTGTGTCTTGGTCATCTAGTTTCCCTCCTGAGCAGTCGATCCTTGTGTTTGTTCAGCAACAGCCGCAGCATTCACACTTTCGTCACGTTTTTCTTTGTATTTTTTATAGTCGGCTTCTAGTTTGCCAATGGTTTCTTCTTTTTCGGTACCAGTCATTTTCGTATCTTTTCTGACTTGTTCGATTTTTTGTGTGATCCCATATAAAATCAAATCGGAATCTTCTAAGTTTTTCGCTACATCTAGAGCCTCATCCAGATTTCCTCGACCGTTTTCGATCCAGTAATCTAGGTAATGTTCATCAGAACGTAGGGTTACGTTGTTTAAGATGACTTTTTTCTGTTGCTCTTGTAAGGCTTCCCCTTGAATAAAGCTAAAGGCTAATTCATATTTTTGCGTGAAAGGAATACTTGCTGTTTTCACGGGTTCTAAGGTTGTGATCACGGCTTCATAGTCATTTTTCAAGAAAGCTGTGTCCGTATTTTGCATCCGATCTAAGAATGGTAAACGGAAAAATAGTAAATAAACCAATGGAATCACTAAAATAGCAGATAATACCGTCATCCAAATCGATAATTGTTTCATCACTTGGAATTTGGTTTTGCTGACTTTTTTGATTGTTTTGGCCGCATGCTCTACGGTTTGATCGTACATTTGTACCAAATATTGTCTGATTTCTTCGAAGCTTTCTTTTTTCAAAATGGTTTGAACAAATTCGGAGCCTTTTTTGATTTCTAGTTGTCCTTCATAGAGTTTAGTAAAGTCATCTTTTTTCTCAAATAAGGCGATGATCAAGCTTTTGTATTGTCTTAATAGTAAGTCGTTATTGGTGACTTTCGGCGGCATTTTTCCGTCTAGTCCACGGTAAGCAATTTTAGGCTGTAGGTTATAATCAAACAGCAGGTTTTCTGGGTGGATAAAGAAGGTAAGTGGTAAATCTAAAAGCTGTTCAACGGCTGCCATGTTTGCCATGGCGCGTAGTTTGTCTTCTTTTGATCCAGCTTTTAATTCGTTAAAGGTAATCCGTTCTTTAGGTAATTCGTAGGTGAATGTCACGGCGTCTTCTTCCCAGTGGATGCTTGTGTCCATCAAGAGTGGGTGAGCGACTTTAAGTAGGGCCAAATCTTTTTCCTCACTGACTTGGACTTCGGATTTTCTCAAGGCAAGCTGCCAGTTTTCGCTCGTTTTCTTAAATTCATACGTATGTTTTTCAATTATGATTGCTACAGTTGCTTCCTTCATATTTTCCATCATTTATTCTCCCAACACTTCGATGATATCTCCGTCTGTTATCGGAAAATCTTTTAGTTTTTGTTCTTCATCTAAAAGAATGCCCTTGTTCAAAACTTTGATTTGGTATTTTTTAACGTTTTTTTCTTTGCCGAAAATTTGGTTTAATTCCCGAATAAAGCGGTAAACGGTGATATTATTCGGGATGCGTAGATCGACCATTTTTTCTTTATTTTTTTGATACATTAAGGTGATATTGATATGTTCTGTATTATCTGCCATGGTTTTGTCCTCTTTTTCTGTTGTGATACAAAAGTAAGGTGACAACGGTCACCAAGGCTAAGCCTAAAATTAAGGGAAACAATGCAGGAGGAGAAGAAACTGTGGCTTCTGTTTCTTCTCGTTTGACTGCTGCTTGCTTCGTTCCGTTGGCTACAAATAGCTGAGTAGGATCTAATTCTTTTACTTTTGCTGCTTTGGTTAAAAATAGGTTAGACATGTCTTCTTGTTTTTGTTTTTCTTCCAATGCTTTGGCGTCGGCTGTTTTTTGGATCATTTCAGCTTCGAATAAGCGATCTTCAGCGGCAAAGCTTTTGGTTTTACCATCATCTACTTGTTCTTTATTCAACCGATCTGTTTGTAATTCTAAGTTGTTATCAAGTAAGGTTTCTTCTGCGTGGGCTGTATCAGAAAAGGAAAAGACAATGATTCCTACCAAGCATAAGAAAATCAGTTTTTTCATTTTGTGACCACTTCCTTCGCTTTCCGTCTGGGTTTCCAAATAAAGATGTTGAATACGATCAAGGCTGCGATCGCTAATAGATATAAAATGATCTGAACGATATTCAACGCATTATTTGCCAAAATATCGGCTAAGTTATTTTCACCGATTGACAATGGATTGATGGAGCGAATAAGATCGACCATCGGATTATTGCCTTTCGTTTTCCCAATTGCGTTTGTCACAAAGACATAACTGATAAATAGGAAAAGACTTAAGGCAAAACCGGCAATATGGAATTGTTTTAATGCATAGTGATTCAATAAGGAGAAGATCAGCATAAATAGTACGATCATCATGCCCCAAACGATTTGAGATTCTTTGACGATGCCTAGTTCACTGATACTCAATAGACTTAAAATCAAGCCAATCCCAATTGCACTTAAACTGATCAACAGAGTTTCTAACATGTTGTCTTTTAGCCATAGTTTTTCTTTTTTGAATTTATTTTTAACCTTTCTGGTAACAGGTTGTGTTGCGAATAGGTAAGCGATAAATAAACTCAAGGTATACATGATCAAGATCCAAGTGAACGGCTCATTAACTTCGGTTGTTTTGATCGTAGCTTCTGATTTTCCGTTAACTGGGTTCGCGATAAATTGCAATAAAGTATTATTTGGCACGCCGTCTTTATGAGCATTGTTCAATACTTTGATAAAGGCGGAGACGAAATCATTGTTGTTTGCGAGTTCTTTGTTTAGGTTATCCATGATGACATCAGCATTAGCAGATAAATCTTCACCATTTTTTTGCGCCGTTTGTACGTCTTTATCAAATGAGGTAAAGACAGATTTCACACTTTCCGCTTCTTTGACGTTCATGTCAGAGGCTTCTTTAACCATTTCTGCTTGCTTTTTGATGGATTCAAGCATGGAATCGATTGAAGAGATTTCGGTATCTGTAGCCGTATTGTCAGAAGCAACTTTGGTTTCGGACGTGGTGATTTCCGACATGTTTTTTTGCCAATCCGCAATTTGTGCTAAATGTCCTTTGACATTTTCGTTCAAGTTCATGGTATTGCCCTGGATATCTTGCAGTTTTTCTCCGATTCGTTCGGATTGACGATCGATATCGGAAGCTTGTAGTTTTAGAGATTCAAGTTTTTCGTGTTGATCTTTGTAATGACCTGTTGCAAAGGTGCCGTTAAGCACTTGTTTGAACATTTCAGTCATGTTCATGTCTAATAAGTTGTTGAAGACATCGAATGGGTATTTGTCGAAGTTATTAAGTTCTTCAGCTACGCTATTATATAATTCAGTCACTTTTCCAACTTCTTCAGAGTAGCTTCTTTTTGCTAATTGATAATTTCTATCTAGAAAAGCTGTTGTATCTATCGTTTGGTTCCACTCAGCTACGTAGAGAGTAGCTGTAGTTGATTTTTGTTGACGGGGTGCTGGCTGCACTTGTTTGACTTCAGGTTGAGCTTTCTGATCAGTGGTTTCAGGTTCACTTTCAGCTGATTGTTCGTTATTTTCAGAAGCCGTTGTGCTTTCTGCTGTATTTTCTTTGCTAGCACTGCTTTCTTGTTCATTAGTAAGAGCTTTAAAAACAGGAGATGCAGTGACAGTAGTTGTTGGTACAGGAGTTTCGGCAGTTGGTTCTGTTTCTTTTTTTATTACGACATTAAATGATGGTGCTTGTCTAGAATATTCATCATAGGTCGTAGCAAAGCTATAATAAACAGTGATTTTGTCGTTTTTTCGTTCAATAGGGTATTCATGATTTTCTGTTACTGGAATTGTTCCGTCTGGATCAAAGCTGATGTCAATGATCCCTAGTTCGTTGAGGTTACTTATATTAGAGATACTGAATGTTCCTCGATTAAAGTTTTCAGTATTTATTATGAAACTTTTTCTATTTCCATATTTTGTGGGATCCAATACGTTTTTTTTAGCATCTTGTAGTTTGATATAGGCTTCCCTGAGATTTTGATAATAAGAACTTTTTTCTTTCACAACTTCTGGATCAGTATTCCAAACTAGAGGGACGATTGTTTTAGCAGTATCATTATTTAGCTCATTATTTTCTATGATTTTTTCATTAGCAGCTTCAATTTTTTCGTTTATTCGTTCTACTTGTGATTGGATGCGTTCTGTTTTTCTACTAATCGTTTTCAGTGGCTCACCATCGTTGTAAGGTACGTCCATATACTGAAAAATCTCGTTCATTTCATTAACATCTTCGGTATCAATTTTGTAAGGTAAAATGTTTAAACGTTCTTGTATGCTTAAAAGATATTCATCATTAAACGTGCTTATATTATTTAGTGATGATGAGTAATTCATTTTTTTCAAAACAGTTCCAAATGTTACTTTAGATGCTTCATCTGTGTTGATTCTAAATTGTTTAAAGAACTCTTCACTATAAGTATCGAAGTATTTATCTTCGATTCCTTCTAAGTCCTCGATTTGCTTTTCTACATCTGCTTTAGACGCTAATAACTGTTCATTCAAAGCATTCATTTGCTCGATATAACGACCATTTCCGTCATTTGAAGCAATAAAGTCATCCTGTAATGACTGATTCAAGTTTTCAAGCGTACTGTATAATTTATTGGTTTCTGAACTTAACACGCTGTCATCCATCGAAGTTAAGATTTTGACAAATTCTTCATATGATAATTTGCCATCAGCACGTTGTTTTAACAATTGCTCTAGTAATGTTGAAAAATCTTGATGACTGCTGACTAATGATTCCGGATTTTTGATAAAATCGATCAAGGTAGTTGTCAGTAAATCATTGGCTTGTAAGGCACTTTGAGATTGTGAAGTAATGCCAGGTAGATATTCTTTAAAATTAATTGTTGGCTGATACAAAATATCTTGGAATTTGCTAACGGAATCTGTTTGGTTTGTATAGACTTTTTCAATATTTTGCTGAGCGGTATATAGATTATCAACGATGCTGACTACATATAAATCAACAAGTTGCTGATTTAAATCATTAACGATTTTGCGACCAACACTTCTAGATTCATTTTCTAACGTAGCATTTCCATTGGCGTTGATTTTATAGTTGACTTGGACTTTTTCAGGTGCTTCACTATCTAGTTCTAAAAGTTTACTTGAAAAATTGCTTGGAATTGTCACGAGTAAGTTATAAGTGCCGGATTTTAAGCCATTTTCAGCGATTCCTCGGCTAACTGTAAACCAGTTATACGTTGCATCTTTTTCAATTTTTTTGACATAATCTGCGCCTAAGTTATAGTCTATGTTATTTTTGTTAACACCGTTATCTTCATTTACTAGTGCAATATTTAACCGCATATCTTGTTCTTCTTTAGCTTTGTTTGCAGATATATCAGTAAAATCTCGGTTCATAAATATCAGCATAATAAGTAAAATTACAACCATCCAAACAGACTTCAACATATAATATAGTTTTTTACTGTTCATTTATCATTCTCCTAAAAAAAGAGGAACAGTGAGGAGCAAGTGCCCTCCCTATTCCTCAGTTATGTGGTTCTTATAGACCTCTTCCGATTGCTGAAGAGATATTTTGATCTGTTTCTTCTACAATGTTGGCAACTTCGTTTAATTGTTTGTTGATTTGCTCTAATAATTCAGCAAACTCAGATACTTTTGGTTTTAAAGCAGTAAATTGATCGTTAAAGCTGTCAAAACCGCTACCTTCCCAGTTACCTTGGATTGTATCTTGTTCAGATTGTAGCTTCTGTAAAATATCGTTGACTTGGTTTGAACCATCCGTATATTTTGTTGCAGAAGTTCTTAGTTCTTGTGGGGATAATTTAATTCTATCGCCGGCCATTTTTCATTCCTCCAAATTGTTTTTTAGAAAGCAAAATAATGCTCACTAGTTATATAAACGTTACCATAAAAAAGGTTCGATAAATACTTGATGTAAAAAGTTGCGTGTTTTAAGTAAAAAATAACAAAAAAAATAGAATTATAACTTATCTTTTAGGTGATTTTTTTTCTTCCTGTGGTTTCTATAGTTATCTATACGTCTGAAAAATAAAAATCTGTAAAAAATACAGATTTTTCAAGAATAATATAGTTTTTTTATGATTAATTTTTAATTAAAATGGCCCATAGCATTATGCTTTTCTTGTTTTGAGAAAAGTTGCATATTTTTCCTTTAACTCATCTTTAAAGGTTCTACTTATCGGTAAGGAGCTGTTGCTTTTTTGTTGTATATCCTCTTTAAATTGTTTGACGAATACTTCATTATTGGTGATTTCAACAATGTAATTTAGATTCACTACATAACTGCCATGTATTCGAGCAAATAAATCCTTGTTTAGTTTACCAATGATTTCAGACATCGTTAAATATGTTTTATAGACTTTTTCTGTTGTGTAAATGTAGGCAATCCGCCCGCTTTTGGCAATGTAGATGATTTCATTCATCGTTAAGACAACATGTTTTCGATTAAATGAAAATTCAAAATAAGCTTGGATTGCATTAAAATAGTTATTTGCTCGCTCGATCGTTTCTAGCAAGTCATTCTGATTTATCGGCTTTAATAAGTAATCAAATGCTTGGACTTTAAATACTTCAGGCATCCGTTGATTGTTATCCGCTATAAAAATAATCAGTGCTTCTAAATCGAAAGTGCGGATTTGCCGTGCTAGAGCCATACCGTCCATTTCAGTCATTCCAATAGAAATGAAGTAAATCTTATAAGTTGTTTCTATTTCATTAAGGTGGCGTACTAATTTTTCACCATTAATAAAAAAATCAAATTCATATGGTTGAGAAGTGTGTAGCAAAATGGTTCTCTCAATTCTTCCCATATCTTTCTGGTCGTTACCACACAATGCAATCTTCAATGGTTCATCTCCCTTGAGTTTAAGATTAAAAATGTATGTTTATATAGAATAAATCGTTTTTAAACTTTTTATTTTTATCAATTCTAATCATAGCATATTTTTTTTACAGGGATTTTCAAAAATTTTACGAAATGAGAACATTTCAGAGAAAAGTTATAATATTTAAAAATGTAGAAGGCTTTAAATAAAATGTAAAAAACATTTTATAGAGTACTGTTCTTATTTTTTGTTATACTATAGAAAGCAATGGAGGAAAGCAGATGAAAATAGAGAATCAATACAATTCAGATCATCAGCCAATCGGTTATGCAGTAAAGGATTGGTCTAGAAGAGAATATCCAACAAAAGTGCTGCTGGAAGGGACGTATTGCCGGTTAGAAAAAATAGATCCTATCCGACATATTGAAGATTTGTATCATGTTTACGGACCGACAAGTCCTTCGAAAAATTGGACCTATTTACCAATGGAGCCGTTTGAAAGTAAAGCGGCACTTGCTACTTATTTAAAAACAATCAGTCAATCACAAGATCCATTTCATTATGTAATTATTGATCAGGTTAGTGGAAAAGCATTGGGAACATTGGCTTTGATGCGGACAAATCCAGAACACGGGACGATTGAAGTCGGCTTTGTTATCTATTCTGATCAATTGAAGAAAACACGAATCGCCACAGAAGCCCAATATCTTTTAGCGTGCTACGCAATCGACGACTTAGGTTATCGACGGTATGAATGGAAATGTGATGCATTAAATGAACCTTCTAGAAAAGCAGCTTTACGTTTAGGTTTTACCTTTGAAGGGATTTTTCGTAATGCATTGGTCTATAAGGAGCGTAACAGAGACACTGCTTGGTTTTCAATTATCAATAGTGAGTGGGCTGACAGGAAAGATCGACTGGAATCTTGGTTGGATGAAGCAAACTTTACTGTTGAGGGAGAGCAAAAAAGGCGTCTAAATGAATGCTAACAACAAATAAGCTTAATTTGAAGGGAAACCAATACAATGAAAAAAGAAGTGCAACTAACAAAAGTTCCAAAGCCGATGATTTTTACCGATGTTGCTCCAACATATTTAACAGATGAAACGATGCTCGAAAGAAAACAGAAAGTCTTGGAAAACATGAAAGCAGAAGGTTTTGACAGTATCGTGATTTATGCGGATAAAGAACATGGTGGTAATTTTGAGTATTTAACAGGCTTTATCCCTCGTTTTGAAGAAGGACTGCTCATCTTAGATGCAACAGGAGAGTGTACACTCGTCCTGGGAAATGAAAATTTGAAAATGGCAAAAGTTGCTCGAATTGAAAATCAATTGATTCATTTTCCGCTGTTTTCTTTGCCAAACCAACCAATGGATAACGAAGCAAGACTGGAAACTATATTTACAACAATTGGCTTAGCGAAGAAGCACAAAATTGGCGTAGTAGGCTGGAAAATGTTTACTACTACTGAATCGGATAACGAAGCGTATTTTGATTTACCTTATTTTATTATCCAAGCACTTTTAACAAGTAAAAATGCGCAAGCTGTGCTCAAAAATGCAGCTCATCTGTTTATTCGAGGAGATCAAGGTGCTCGTACAACCAATAATGCGAATGAAGTGGCTCATTATGAATATGGTGCTAATCTAGCATCCAGCTCTATTTTGAAAGCAATGGATGCGGTTGAAGTAGGGGTGACGGAAGCTGTATTAGGGAATGAATTAACAGCAGAAGGACAAACGAATACAGTTGTGACGATTGCTGCAACTGGACAACGGTTTGAATATGCTAATGTTTATCCAACACATAAGCAAGTCAAACTAGGCGACCCATTGTCTTTAACCACTGCCTTTAAAGGTGGGTTATCTAGCCGAACTGGTTTCGTTATAGAAAATGCGACGCAACTTCCAGCAAATCAACCGGATTATCTAGAGAGAGTTGCCAAACCCTATTATCAAGCTGTGACTGCTTGGTTAGAAACAATCAAAATTGGCATGCAAGGCAATGAACTTTATCAAACCATTGAGTCGGTTTTTCCTAAAGCTGATTATCATTGGCTTTTGAATCCAGGTCATTTAGTTTCAGATGAAGAATGGATGTCTTCACCGATTTATGCCGGATCTGAAGAAACATTGAAAAGTGGGATGATTTTACAAATCGATATTATTCCATCTGTGGCAGGCTATACAGGCGTAAGTGCTGAAGAGTGCGTAGCTTTGGCTGATAAAAAGTTGCAAAGACAAATTGAAGCCGATTACCCTGAACTATGGCAGCGAATCACTGCACGAAGAAGCTATCTTAAAGAAGTATTGAATATCGAACTAAGTGAAGATATCATCCCATTGTCCAACACTGTGGGGTATTTACGTCCGTTTTATTTAGCAAAAGAGCAAGCTTTCCGCTGTTCTAAGTTGTGATTGAAAATAAGGAGCTGACCATTCTCTTTAACGGTCAGCTCCTTATTTAATTTTTTATAGCCATTGTTACACGTGAAACATTTCTGATACTTCTCGGATAATAATGTTATTTTTCAGTAGCGCAACATTTTCAATAGAAACATATCCTACTGCTTGCTCAAGGGCATTACTCATTCCACAAGCCATGGCATACCGTAGTGTTTCTTCTATAGAAAAACCTTGATCTAAAGCAAATGCTACACCTCCTACGGTTGCATCACCAGAACCAGTCGGGTTGATGACATCGATCATCGGTAGGGTAATATCAAAAATCTGCTCATGATATTTCGCAATTGCACCATCACCGCCACAAGAAACTAGGATAAAGGGAATTCCTTGTAATATAGGGTGGTTCAGCTGTTTGATGACTTCATTTTTAGTCATAATAGAAACGTTTAGTAATTCCGCGAATTCATGAATATTCGGTTTGATAAAATAAGGTTTTATCGGGCTTTTTAAGGTATTGTGTAGTTGTTTTCCAGAAATGTCTGTTAGGACTTTTATATTGGCTCCAAGTTGCTCGTTTAACTGTTGTAAATAGTCGTGGTATAATCGTTCATTTTTTGTGTTGGCTGACCCACACAAAGCAATGATCGGTCTTTTTTTTTGTTCCAATGAAAAATCGATTACTTGATCTATAATCTTCTTTGCGGTTTCAGCAGTAATTTCTGGTCCAAGCTCTACGATTTCTGTTTGATTTTTTTGGCGATCCATCACAGTTACTGCATTTCTTGATTCTCCAGCAATGGGTAGAAATATAGTTTGAAAGGGTTCTTGTTCAAGTGCTGTACGAATAGACTCCCCATTGAGACCCGCCAAAACGCCCATTGCCGTCACGTTCCCGCCTAAAATGGCTGCAGTTCTTCCGGCGTTGATTCCTTTTCCACCGACTGCTTTGATCGGATTACTGCAGCGGTTCATCTCACCCAGAGTAAAGGTATCGGTAAAATAAATCGAGTCCATTGATGGATTTAGTGTCACTGTTACAATCATTGTTGTTTTCTCTCCTTCAGATACTAAGCTAAGCTGAGGTTCTGAAAGAACCGAGAACCTTCAGTTAACTGGTTTATTTAACAATTTTCCATAAGATTGGTAGAAATTAAAGGTTGGTTCATCGATTTTATTGTCAGTGATCACGTAGTCTAAATCAGATAATTTATAAAACGTATAGACATCACTAACATTAAACTTGGTACTATCTGCCACGACAATTTTTTGTTTTGCATTTTTAAAAGCTGCACGTTGTACGCCACCTTCTAAATAGTTAGAAGTCGTTACATTGTTGTTATAGATGCCATTTGTTGCTGCAAAGGCAATATCAATATTGATTGTTTCAAAAGTCTGCTCTGCATGTTCTCCGATAAATTCTTCTGTGATCGGTGTAAAATCCCCCCCAGTTAATAAGATGCGATAGTCTGTGTGCGCAATAATGTAATTAAAGGCTAACAAACTATTGGTAACGATCATCAAATTTTGTTTTTTGATAAAAGGTAATGCATATAAAATCGTGGTTCCAGCACCAACGAAAACAACTTGGTGATCTTGGATCAAAGAGTTCATGATTTTACCGATATATTCTTTTTGTTCGATATGTAGATTGATTTTCTCGTGAGTAGCCAGCTCTTTGTCTTTACGATCGATTTTCTGTGCTCCTCCATATAAGCGAACTAGTTGATTAGAATCACTTAGTTCCGTGATATCTCTACGAATCGTCATTTCTGAAACTTGTAGTTCTGTGGCTATATCGGACACGGTCATAAATGTGCTTTTTTCCAATAGATCTAAAATATGGGCATGTCGTTCTCTTTTTAACATAAAAAGGTCTCCTTTTTGTTCGAAAATGTTTATCTATTACATTTTAAACGTAAAACGAACAAAAAACAATCGAAAGAAAGCGTTGACAAACCATTATACAAGTTGTATTCTTTTTGTATAAACAAAGTTTAACATATATTTACAAAGTTGAACATAAAAAGTTTAAATATGTATAGAATGGAGAAGAATAATGAGTACAAAGCAAATGTTCCAACCAGAGCTAATTGATTTAAATGTGACTGCTCAAGATGAAGACAAATTATTTGAATGTATTGCGGAGCGGCTACAACTAGCGGGGTATGTTAATAATGGCTACTTAGAAGGGATCAAAACTAGGGAAAAAGGGTTTCCAACGGGCTTGATCACAGAATATCTCAATATAGCCTTACCTCATTCAGACACAGAATATATTGAGAAGCCTTTCATATATGTTGTTAGAACAACAAACCCAATCAGAGTTAAACAAATGGGAGACAATCAAGAAATGGAGGTGAGAGATTTATTTTTCTTAGGCATCAAAGAACCCTCAAAACAAGTTGGTTTGCTACAGGAGTTAATGGTCTTATTTCAAAATGAAGCATTTGTATCGGAGTATAAAAAAACGACTGAAAATGAAGGCGTATTCAATTTATTCATAAAACAATGGGAGGAAGTAAAAAATGGCTAGAAAATTAATTGTGGCGTGTGGGAGCGGAGTGGCGACGAGTACGACAGTAGCAGAAAAAATCAAAAGTAAGTTTGATGCAGATGCGATTGATTATCCGGTTGAAGCAGTGGACTATAAATCGATTTTACAAGAATTACCAAGTGCTAGTATTTACGTTTATATTGCAAAACCTGATGATGAAGTACTACAAGAAGCTGAAAAATTAGGCGTTTCCGTCTATGCTGGGGTTCCTTTTTTGACTGGTATGGGTCTGGATGAAATTTATGAAGGAATCGTTAACGACACGAAGAAATAAAAAAAGAGCTCAGATTATGACGAATCTGAACTCTAATAGACAATGAGAACATATAGCTCACAATCTAAATTAAAACGATACAAACTAATCATACCAAAAAAATAAAAAGATAGGTAGGTAAAAGAGATGGGAATTTTTCAATCTGTGATTGATTATATATTGAACCTAGGATCTGCTATTTTTGTTCCGTTGATTATCCTGATTATCGGGTTGATCGTTCGAATGCCGCTGAAAAAAGCTTTTATGTCAGCGATTACGCTTGGTGTTGCCTTTACTGGAATGAGCATGGTGATCGGATTTATGTCAGATGCTGTTAGTCCAGCGTCAGAAGCGATGGCTAAAAATACGGGCATTAGTTTACCCGCTCTTGATTTAGGCTGGACGGGTGCGGCAAGTATTACATGGTCTTGGTCGTATGCATTTGTGTTTTTTGCGGTTGTCTTAGGTGTTAACTTTATTATGCTTCTATTGAACTTAACGAAAACGCTCAATGTTGATATGTGGAATGTGTGGGGGAAGGCGTTAACTGCCTACTTGGTGTATTTTATTAGTGGATCGCTGGTTGCAGGCTTTATTGCGGCGGTTGTACAAGTGGTTTTAGAATTAAAAATGGGGGATATGTTCCAACGTCATATTCAGGATTTAACGGGGATTCCGTTAGTGACTGTCACACATTTGATGAACATTTCTGCAGTATTGATGTTACCAGTCAATATTGTGATGGATAAGATTCCGTTCTTTAACAAAAAAGCTGATACTTCGGCTTTAAAAGCAAAAATCGGAATTTTTTCTGAAAATAGTGTGATGGGGTTCATCATTGGTGTGTTACTTGGATTTGGCGCAGCATATGGGATTTCTGGTTCATTAAACTTAGGGATTCAAGTAGCGACAGCAATGGCGTTATTTCCAATGATCAGTAAAATGTTTATGCAATCACTCTCACCTTTGGCTGATGCGATGTCAGAAATGATGAAAAAACGGTTTAAGGATCGTGAAGTCTATATAGGATTAGACTGGCCGATTTTAGCTGGTCGTTCTGAGATTTGGGTGACTGCGATTATCTTGGTACCAATTTTTATTGGGTATGCCATGATTTTACCAGGCAATCAGGTGTTGCCACTTGCCGGAATAATCAACTATTCGATTGCTGTTGGAGGGTTACTATTAACGGGAGGAAATCTTTACCGTATGATCACACTGGGCATTATTTATACACCACTTTATTTATATGGCGCAACCTATCTTGCACCAGTCTTGACTGGATTAGCGAAAAAAACAGGTGCGGTGGACTTAAAGGGTGGCAGTATTACGTGGTCATCGATCGAAGGTCCAGAATTTAGAATCTTATTTGCAGAAGCAGCTAATTTGAATCTTGCAGCAATTGTCGGATTTATTATCTTTATCGCTATGTTCATCTGGTTATACAAGTATATGGCAAAGGAACCTGTGCCAAGTGCGCGTTATGAAGAAGTGAAAGATTAAGTGAAGCACAGAGAGGACTGGATAATATGGATCAAAAAGGAAAATGGATGCTGTTGCTGTTTACGGATATTTTACTGTTTATATTGGCGCTATCGATCAACATCACGCCATTGTATTTTCTAGTCATGATCCTTTCTTTTTATATTTATAAAAATGGTAATGCAGTACTTTTTAAAGAATATGATGAACGAAAAAAGCAAAAATATGAAGAATATAAAGTTGTACAGGATGCGGCAAAAGAAGCAATCCGTACAGGGAATTTACTAAAAAAGAAGAAGGAGCTGTAATGAATCATGGCAGATGGAAGAATTTTATTTGAACGTGAAAGAGAAGATATGGCAAAAATCGTACAACTGATTTTTGAACGTAAAAATACGAATGTCGCTGGGGGCAATTTTTCATTTAAAACAACGGATAAAGACGGGAAAGAGTACATCATCATGACGCCGACTATGATGTCTCAAGCATATCTTGGGCATGTTTCTCCTTCACAGATTTTAGTGGTAGAACCTCACACAAGAAGAGTTGTTGCAGGAGAAGGTGGTTTAACAAGAGAAATCAATATGCATGAAGCAGTCTATGATGCAAACCCTGAAATCAAGTCAGTTTTACATGCCCATGCCCCGAATAGTATGTTTTGGGCAACGAGTGGATTAGATATGCCTAACTTGACCGAGGCAACTCAGAAAGTAGAATATATTGAAGTCTTGGAGTTTGAGCCCAATTGTTCAGAAGAATTAGCAGAAATCGTCAGCAATCATATTAAAACGATGGCGAGAAAAACGTTACCGCATGAATTTTTATTGGATAGTCATGGGGTTTTAATAACCACAGGTGGGGAAACGGGGATGGAAGCTATCCATTCAGCATTAGCTATTCTAGATACCGTTGAATGGAATGCCGAAATTGCGTATAAACAAACGATTTTCCAAAAACTAGGTATTTTGGATGGCTATTACTCTAAAGGGGTCAAAATTGGCACAATTGACGATTTGATAAACCGTGAGCCAATTTACAATCAAAAAATAAAAATAACCGCTGGCGGCGATTAAAAATAAAAAAGAAGCTGTTCCTTTAAACCGATTCAAGGTTTTAAGGAACAGCTTCTTTTTTATGGCTGACAACAGGTAATTTTTTTATGCATATAATAGAAAGAAACATTTTATTAGAACTGCTATAAATCTTGCTAAAAACATTGCAAGAAATCTCTATTTGCGTTAAAGTAAGAAAAGACAACTGTGAAACATTTTCTGTTTCACGCAAGGAAGGAT
Organism: Enterococcus sp. 12C11_DIV0727; assembly: GCF_002148425.2. Lineage (NCBI taxonomy): Bacteria > Bacillati > Bacillota > Bacilli > Lactobacillales > Enterococcaceae > Enterococcus > Candidatus Enterococcus lemimoniae. The sequence goes on from NZ_CP147248.1 coordinate 2,395,295, forward strand.
ACATATGACACCTGAAGAATTTAAACAACTATTAAGCCAAAAAGGGATTCAATTATCAGATCACCAAATGGAACAATTTACCCGTTATTTTGAGTTACTCGTTGAATGGAACGAAAAAATGAACCTAACCGCCATCACAGAAAAGAAAGAAGTTTATTTAAAACATTTCTATGATTCTATTTCGTTGGCATTTTTTGAAGATTTTTCAACGAATAAATCGATTTGTGATGTGGGTGCAGGAGCAGGGTTTCCTAGTATCCCGTTAAAAATCGTTTTTCCTACCTTACAAGTAACGATCGTTGATTCGTTGAATAAGCGAATCACATTCTTAACAGAATTAGTCAACGAGTTGCAATTGGAAGGCGTCTCTTTGTATCATGACCGTGCGGAAACGTTTGGGCAAAAAGAAGCGTTTCGTGCAGCGTTTGACTATGTAACCGCTCGTGCTGTTGCTCGTTTAAATGTGTTGAGTGAACTCTGTCTGCCGCTAGTGAAAAAAGATGGGTTTTTCTTAGCCTTAAAGGCAGCTAAAAGTGAAGAAGAAATCAACGAAGCAAAACCTGCAATTGCTACATTAGGTGGTAAATTTCAAAAGGAAGTTTCATTTGAACTTCCAATCACACATGATGAGCGTCATATCGTTGTGATTCAAAAGAAAAAAGAAACCCCTAAAAAATATCCAAGAAAACCAGGATTACCCAATAAACAACCAATCAAATAAGATGGAGGGACACAAATGGCACGAATAATTTCTGTAGCGAATCAAAAAGGCGGCGTGGGTAAAACCACGACCACTGTGAATCTAGGTGCTTGTCTTGCCTACTATGGTAAGAAAGTGTTGCTGATCGATATTGATGCTCAAGGAAATGCAACAAGCGGTATCGGTGTCCGTAAACCAGACGTTGCAACTGATGTTTATGATGTATTAGTGAATGAAGAACCAATCAAAAATGTGATTCAGCAAACCTCTAGAGAAAATTTAGATATCGTCCCAGCAACCATTCAGCTTGCGGGCGCAGAAATTGAATTGACTTCGATGATGGCCAGAGAATCTCGATTAAAAGCTGCTATAGAAGAAATAAATGATATCTATGACTTTGTTTTGATCGACTGTCCACCGTCTTTAGGGCATTTAACGATTAATGCTTTTACAGCAAGTGATTCGATTTTGATTCCTGTTCAATGTGAATATTATGCATTAGAAGGGTTGAGCCAATTATTAAATACAATTCGTTTAGTCCAAAAACATTTTAATCCAGAACTGCGTATTGAAGGTGTCTTGTTGACCATGTACGATGCTAGAACCAACTTAGGGGCTGAGGTAGTTGAAGAAGTCCGCAAGTATTTTCGTGAAAAAGTCTATGATACGATCATTCCTAGAAATGTTCGATTGTCTGAAGCACCAAGTCATGGTTTGTCAATTATTGATTACGATCCCCGTTCACGTGGTGCCGAAGTGTACCAAGCACTAGCAAAGGAAGTGTTGGATAATGAGTAAAGGAAAAGGTTTAGGTAGAGGTATTGATGCATTGTTTCAAGATTTTGCTAGTTTGGAAGATGTTGATGTTCAAAAAGAAGAAGTCTTAGAAATTCCCTTAAATGAACTGCGTCCAAACCCTTATCAACCAAGAAAAACGTTTGATGAGGCATCCCTTCAGGAATTAGCGAACTCGATTCAACAATCAGGTGTATTTCAACCGATCATTGTCAGAAAGTCAGCAGTTAAAGGGTATGAGATTATTGCCGGTGAGCGCCGTTTCCGTGCATCAAAATTAGCAGATAAAGAAACTATTCCAGCAATCGTCCGTGAATTTGATGAAGAAGCTATGATGCAAGTAGCTGTTTTAGAAAATTTACAACGGGAAGATTTAAATCCCTTGGAAGAAGCAGAAGCTTATGATATGTTGATGAAAAACTTGAAACTGACTCAAGTAGAAGTTGCTGAACGTTTAGGAAAGAGCCGCCCCTATATTGCCAATTATTTACGTCTACTAACATTACCAACTCAAGTCAAAGAAATGGTTCAAGGCGAAATTTTATCAATGGGACAAGCTAGAACCTTACTAGGGTTAAAAGATAAAGAGCTGATTTTACCTTTGGCTAAACGAGTAGTTGCGGAAAATCTAACGGTCCGTCAATTGGAGCAAATAGTCAATGATTTAAATGAAAATCAGGGTAAGAAAACTCCAAAGAAAGAAAAGAAAAATACCAAAGATAAACCTTACTACATCCGTGAAAGTGAAGATCGCTTAATGGATAAATTTGGTACGACTGTCGCTATTCAAGAAAAAGAAGGCAAAGGGAAGATTGAGATCGAGTATCTTTCACAGTCAGATTTAGCAAGAATTCTAGATATTTTAGAGATACATTTTGATGAAGCTTAGTTAATCAAATAAAGAAAAGCGTGAAGCAAAACTTTTTAGTTTTGCTTCACGCTTTTTATTTTTTTTAAGGGGTGAAGTATGGAATTTAAAAAATATATATTAGTATTAGTAAAATATTTAATAAAATTATTATATCGAAAAATAACATATTTTTTCTTGTTTTTATATAAAATAAGAAAAATATATAATTGTTCAAATTAAAGCGTACAGCTCTTGTTTATTAGGTACTTAACTTAAATACTCATATTACGAGTATACAATAAATAATTTGGACATGTCAATGAGGAATAAAAAAATAACAATATATTTAATTTATGGATAATACAGTTTATTTAAAAGGTAAATCATGTAATTAACAATAAAATAGTGATGTATAGACAAATTATTATATAAAAATAATGGAGATTACACCTAACTATTCTGTCTCCCATAATTAATAAAGACCCTTATATAGATTTACTTATTTTTATACGCCGTCAAATGAACCGTCAAAAATATCGATTTGGATCAATAACTTTACCTTGTTAAAACGATAAAAATTATGTTTTGAGTATACGCAATCTAATAAAGTAACAATTTTTATATTTATATAAATACCTAAATGGGTTGAAAAGAGGTGGTTAAAAAATAAGAAGCTAGAAATAACTTTAATTTTCCGGATTTTTTTCAAATTCCTTAAAAAAAATAAACTCTTCAAAAAAATCTGAAAAGAAAATCGCTAGGTAGAATTGTATTTTAAGTAAGACTGACAGAAAATGAATAGACAGAATCATCGTTACCATCTTCATTTATAAAAGTATTATCGAATTATTTATTTTTATAATAATCATTATTTTAAAAAATCTTTTTTTAGGTTTTTCTTAAATAGACCGTCATTAGACCGTCAATATAATTTTGGAACTAGCTATATACCATACATTTAAAATGTTTTTTCTTATTTTATATAAGAATAGGAAATTCCTATTATCTACTATGTAACAGGTTTAGGTGAAATATGGCGATTAAAAGTCAAGGTACATTTCCCAAGTTAGGAATTTTATCAAACACAAATGGTTGGAATTTACTATATATAAAAACTAAGAGGAGGATTTACTAGTATGAGGAAAAAAATTATTATATTGACTGATACACTAAGTGCAAATGGACTGTTGCAGAATAGTTTGTTGAATATGGATTATGAAATAATGGTTTCAAAAGATATATTGACTCAACCAAAAGATAAGGAGTTCTATTTTCTGCAAAACTTCGATCTTATCATTTATCAACAATCTATGTACAGTGGGTTGAAAGAATCGTTTCTAGATAATCTAGCACTACTGAATAAACCAATTGTTGTATTGACATTTGAGTCAGAACAAGTTAGTAAATCAAAATACCTTAATAATGCGAATGTGAGTTTTGTTCGTTATCCAATATCGGTCACTGATCTGGCAAGTAAATTAGCGGCTATTTTTGAGGAGAGCGCCAGTCGTACAGGTAAAAATAGTCAAGAAAGGGCAGTAGGTCATTCTGGAAATAACGAAGGGGCTTCACAAAATACTAGTCCATTCTCAAATGTTGTAAAAGTAAAAAAACAATATTCATTCCAATTAAAAGATCGTACATTGATTATTGATAATTGGCTGATTCCATTGACTAAAAAAGAGCATCAAGTATTAGAACACTTTATTAACTCTGATCAAAGGGTCTTCTCAAGTCAATCATTATGCGAAGCCATTTGGACGAATGCCAAGCAAAAAAATAAACAAGCTTTACTAAGCAATCTAATCAATCGCATCAAACAAAAGATAATGGAAAAAACATCGATTTTTGAACCATTTATTTTGAATAAAAAAGGAATCGGTTACTATTTGAACCAAGAGTTTGTTGTACTAGATGAACAAAATGATGAAAAAATACGAGAACTGCTAGTCGGCAGTCTTTAACTCAAACAGGGTAAGTTAAGAAAGGGAGCGGGAGATTTGGCAATATTTAACAAAAAAAGCAAAAAAAAAAAGAACCATGATGAGGATTACGAAGAGTACTACGATGAATATGACGAGTATGATGACTACGACGAATATGACGATGATGAATTTGAGGAAGAATCTTATGAACCCCCTAAAAAAAGTCGTCCAGAAACTTCAAATAAAAGAGAGCGTTCGGAAAATATTATGAGAAAACAAGAGCAAGAAACTCAACAAGAACAAGCAACGGTAATTGAACACTTAAATAGTGAGAATCTGCAGTTCCAAAAAGAAGTACAACGCCAAAAAACAATGGCAGAGCGACTAAAAGCCGAAGTTGAAAATAAACAACAAGAAATCGACCAGTTGACAATGCGTTTGACAAGTTCATCTAAGTCTAAAGAAAGAATCCTTTCACTAGAAGAGCAAGTCAGACAATTAGAAGAGTTAAGAGTGCAATTAGATGAACAATTGTTGGATGAACGAAATAAAAACTTAGAAACTGAAAAGCAACTACGTCAACAAGATCAAATGAAAAATCAAATTGCGGAAGTATTGATGGAAGCAAAAGAAAAAGCACAACAGATTATTGAACGGGCCACTGTTGAGGCTGATCGAACGGTAGAGGCTGCCAGACATGAAACCAAAAAAGCAATTTCAGAAGCTTCAATCGAGCTGAAAATGATCAATCAAGAAGCGGCTAATTATCATACACGGATTCTTCGCCTACAAAGTGAAACAAGTGTGCTGATGGAAGATTTATTGAGTAAATCAAGCCGATTAGCGGATCAATCACTAGATTAAGGGAAGGGGATCAAGAAGTGGTTTATCAAAATATTATGGTCGACATTTATCAAGCCGCTTCTCCAGCAGTAGGTGAACGCCTTTTTGATGATGACATGTTACGGGATATTTATTATATTTGCGAAGAAATATTCCAAAAGAAAAATAAAAGAATCCCTTACCCTCAAAAAGAAGTGGAAGAATATTTTGAAGAGTTCCACACTATAATTTCTTTTTTTAAACATGTTGAGATTACATTAGACTATGTTGATCTCGACTGGTCTGCTTTATTGGATGAGTTGATTCATACATTCCCACAAATTGCTTGGATAGGCGGTTCGAAGGAAAAAGAAGACAATCGTGTTGTTTACTATATTGATTTTGTTCCTATTGCTTATAGAGAGACAGGATTTCCTTTTATGGTCAACTTGCTGCAGTCGTTGAGCCAGCAGTTACCAGACGATAACGAAGGGGATGTGCTGGAGGCTTTTGTTAGTGAAATTGAAAGGCTTGTCTCTAAATTTATTCAACCTTTAAAGGTCACTAATTCTGAGGTTTCAGAGCAAACGGAAGTTATAGAGTACAGTGAACATGATGAGAACTATTTACTAAAAATAGAAGAAGCTGTCAGTAGAGAAAGATACGCAAAAGAAAGAATGCGGCTTGCCAATAAAAAGTTAGAAGTTGTCATCGATCAAATGGAGCGGCAAAATCTGTCTAGGGCTATGAAAGAATTAAGTAAGTCAAGTAGTGATGAAAATGAGAATTGGGATCAAATTTTGAAAATTGATTTGAGAGAGTATTCTCAATTGTTGCAAAAAGCTAAATTTTTGGAGCAATCATGGATGATGAACAAAGAACTAGTGACAAAATCTGAAAAGATGACAATTTCTGATAATCAGTTGACTTATGAAAGAGAACAAGTAAGAAGTTTTAAAGATTCAGTATCAACAAATGAAATTTATTTAATTTTAGATGAGTGTAAGCTGATCGAGTCACGAGTAAAAATTAAGAAAAGGTCATGGTTTCGTCAGCCTCATGTTCGGATCATGAAGATGGACTATGAAAGTATACTAAATAAAGCAGCATATTTTGATCTGATACAGGGAGAAAATTATTTACTTGAACAGATCGTATTAAACGAAGAATCCTTAATAGATGACTAACAATTATGATGAGCTGTTATATTTACACTAACAATCTATCCAAAGAAATAAAAAGGATTGGGAATTGTCGGCTTTTCCCATCCGCTACTACATAATTTTTTAAAGTATCTGCTGAGTACTGAGGAAAAAAATCCCAAAAGTGAATAGGGCTAAAACAATAAAATAATCAAGGATAGTAAGATAATACCCGCCAGTATATCAAGAGGAAATCAATTGATTTCACCAGTTGCTATGTTTGATTTTTCATCAAGTATGTACATAAGATTTTACTATGCAGGGAGTTTGAAATTCAATGATTAAGAAACGAAAAACACTTCGCTTGATTAGAGTGATAGGAATTTTTCTACTATCACTGGCATTTTTATTGATTGGATCTAAAACTGGGATGGCTATTTCGGTAAAACCGGTTTTACCGAAAAATCAGCATAATCCAGAAGCAACCTATTATGATATTAGAATGACCCCAGGTCAGACTCAGGATTTGAAGCTAGAGCTGATCAATACCTCAGACAAAGAACAACAGGTTTCCTTACAAATCAATAATGCAACGACAAATGAATCTGGGGACATAGATTATTCTGATCGATCAAAAATCGTCGCGAGAGATAAGAGTTTGGAAATTGCTTTAAAAGATATTGCAACTACTGAGTCGGAATTGGTCATTCCTGCAAATAAAACGATCGTAGCAACCGTTCGTTTAAAAATGCCTGAACACCAATTTGATGGAATGGTCCTGGGCGGCATCAAAGTGGTTTCTTCAGAAAAGATAACGGAAGAAAAAGATGCCAATACTAAGAAAAATCAGGCGAAAAAAACATATATAGTCGCTGTAAAACTAACGGAGACAGACACCCCAGTTGAAGCAGAATTGAATTTGTTGGAGCTGATCTCCTTAAGTGAGGCGAATCGAAATAGTCTAAAAGCAACTATTCAAAATGAACGATCAATGAATTTAGAAGATATCGAGTATGTCGCAAAAGTTTATGAAAAAGGCTCAGATAAGATTTTGCAGCAAAGTAGGTTGACGGGCCATCGAATGGCCCCAAATTCAAGTTTTACTTTTATTATTGATGGAGAAAAGCAAGGATTTCAAGCGGGAAATTACAAAATTCAGCTGACTGCAAAATCTTACGCAACCAATCAAGAATGGAAATGGGATAAAGAACTCGAAATTACTAAAAATGAAAACAAAAAAACTGCTACATCTAATATAAACTCAGAAAAAAAACATATAATGCTATACACTATCATTTTTATAATCACATTTGTGATACTACTATTACTTTTATTGATTTTACTAATTTCGAGAAAGCGCAAAGAGAAACGCTATGAAGAAATACTATATCAAAAAAAGAAAAAGCGTGATCGGAACAGCAAAAAGGCTCAGCAAAATAGTAAGTCAAAGATAAATAAAAAAGCTAGAGCTAGGAAAAAGAAAAAACGACCTGCAAGTTCAGAACAGATACAAGAACAAGGGAAACAATCGAAATAACTATAATCTGCTATCTTACAAATAAGGATCTAATTTTAATTATAGTGATACCTATCCAAAATTGAGTGTTGAGTTCAGAACAGTTATCGATCAATGTTTTTAAATCAAAAAAGAGATTTACAGTATAGCGATTTTAGGAGTTGGTGGACATGAACGAAGCTGAGCAAAATACCCAGAAACAAGGAAGAAAAATAATAAAAAAATATATACTTCATCAAAAAGTCAATCCGAGACTTTTGGGAGTAGAACTTTTCAATAAGCATTTGGTTACACCAAACGAAGCGTATCTTTCATGTAAATTGATTTTTAAAAAGGATGTTCGGTCATTGATGGAGCTTGAGCAGATCACGAAGAGAGTGTATGAAACGTGGACTGAAAAAAATAATGAATTAGTTATCAAAAAAATCAATGTCTTTACATCAACTGCTTATATTGTCTTAACATTTACTATCGGTTTTTATGAAGAAACCCATGTAAAGCACTTGCGAGAATTAAAAGAGTGTGCGAAAGAGATCATCGAAACCTATGATAACGTGATTAAACAGGAAAAAGAAGAGGAATACAAGCGAAAAGAAGCTGAAATTAATGGAGCTTTAGAGAAGTTCAGCCAATTGACTCAAAAAATGGAGCTTTTAGAAGACAGACTTGTAAAAAATGAGTCAATTGTTTTAGATTCTGGAGAGTTACTTAAGACTGAACTTATAAAGGTCAGTAAAACAATCAAAGAACAAATGAGTCAAGTGGACTATAGAATGACAGATAGCCAAAGTGATTCTAAAAATAAAAAGCAGGCAGTGCTCGAAACAAAGACAGATTCAGTAAAGACGACCCAGATAGACAAACGAGTTACTGGGCAGAAAAAAACTCAAGTACATAAGTTTGTACTTAATCGTCAAAAAAAGGGATCCAAGCCTATAAAAACAAGGAAACGTTCATCGATCCAATCGTCAAAAAAAAAGTTGATCGAAGAAAAATCAATTAAAAAAATCGGTTTAACAGGAACTGCTTCTAAACTCGAGATGGATGTTTTAACGCATTTTGCAAAAGGTCAAGAATTGCATGGGAAAAAAATGATCCCTAAGAAAAAATTCTTGGTTTTAAAAGCGAAAATAGAATTTATAGATTATTTGTGGATGTTGTTAGAACTAGAGGGGAAAGAAGAAATTGTTATTGCTGGTAGGCTAAGTTGTAGAGAACTGATTGAAGAATTAGGTCCGCTTATGGAAACGGTAGAAAAGGTTGCGGCAGGTCCTACAATTTTTAATTATTGGGTTTATTGTTCACAAGAAATGTTGGTAAAACTGGAAGGATATGCGGTACTAAAAGATTTTTTAAGCAACTCCTTAAGGTTGAGTAACGATACCCTAGTGAATGAAGTATGATATTGAACAACTTGATTGAAAAAGGGGGAATGTGCAGGGAACTAAGACAGTTTCGAATGTACGGACCTTTTTCTTTTTCCTTGTAATATTATGTGAATAGTATTTGTATAACAAAAAAAGTTGATATCAGACTTTCAAATATTTTCTTTTTTTCTAGAATTTTTGAGACTAAGTAAAAAAAATAGTAATGCATACTTAGTTAAGAAAACTGAACGTATTGTAAGATCATGGTTAAGTTTAGTTGGTAGTAAATGAAAAGGGAAAACCTGAATATTGATTTTAAATAAGTGTTTTAGGTTGGTAAAAAAGAACATAACATATTTAAAATTTGTAGTAATTTCATTTTCTTAAATCAATAAAAATTAAATTTTAGAAAGGGTCTTGATGATGGCAAGAAGAGGAGAAAATATCTATAAAAGAAAAGATGGTCGTTGGGAAGGTCGATACATAAAAGGGAGACAAAAAAACGGGAAGATCCATTATGGTTATATCTATGGTTACAAGTATTCTGAGGTAAAACACCTACTCATTTTGAAAAAATATGAAAAACAAACGAATACTAGTAAAAACTTGCTTCCTTATGAAGGGCAATTAGCAGATTGGACAAATTATTGGTTAGATACTTTCGTTCGGCCAAAAGTAAAAAGTAGTACATATGCTAGCTATAAAAATAAGATGGATGTCCATGTATTATCAAGGATCGGTTCGGTAAAATTACAAAAACTAAAACAAGCAGACATTGACAGTTTACTCAAAAAAATGGAGACACAGTTAAAAGCAAGCTCGATTCGGTCAATATTCTCAGTACTGAAAAACTGTTTAGGTAAAGCAGTATCATTAAAATTATTGACAGAAAATCCATGTTTGGGATTGGATCTTCCAAAAACGAGGAAAAAAACAGTCCAGGCCCTATCTATTAAAGACCAAGCTAAGCTAGTCAAAGAAATTAGCACTAGCCAGAAATTTTTTTCTATTATGCTGGCTTTACAGACAGGATTACGGATTGGGGAGATATGCGGACTGAAATGGGAAGATATCGATTTTGAAAACAATACATTAGGAGTCAATCGAACAGTGCTCAGAGTGCAGGTAGAAGATAAGGGTGGGCGAAAGACAGAGATTGTGGAAGTGACACCTAAAAGTAGCAATTCGCAACGAAAAGTTCCAATCACAAAAGCTTTAAGAAAAAAATTATTGGAACTTCAAAAAGTATCAACAAGTGATTACGTTATTTCAAATAAACATAAGGCTTTAGAACCACGTACAATCGCCTATCGTTTTCAAATTATTCGCAAAAAAATTGGCTTGGAAGGATTCTCCTTTCACTCTTTGAGACATACTTTCGCTACCCGATGTTTGGAGGCAGGAGGAAATATTGCAACAATCAGTTCTTTATTAGGGCATTCGTCAACCAAAATGACATTGGATTGTTACACAAATTCTTTTTTTACAGAAGAACGTCAATTAGTGGAGAAACTGGAATTTTTTTAGTAACTGTTTCTTATTCGTGTAACAAAAATGCTGCTCTATTTTAGTCAATAGACGGAGCAGCATTGGCTAAATATCATCACAATTTAGCGTGAGAGGAATAGATATCAAACAGTAGCCGACCCAAATCAGCAATATCGTTTTTTTCATGATAGTTTGTCATAAAGAAAAAAGATTTTCCGTATTTTTTTAAATAGGAGCAATCTACATTACTGATAACTAAATCATAGAGTTTGTTGTTAACTAACGGTTCTGCATGCGCAAAAGCAGTCAATTCGACATATTTTATCCACCAATTCGTAGCTTTTCTTTTGCGGAGAAAATCACCCTCAATAAAGATGCCAACAGAAATTTTAGTTTTGGTACACTCTTCATAAAAACGAATCGCATGTGCGTATTTTTTAATAAGAGCAGAATCATGAATAGCATCGACAAACAATTTTGGGTATTTTTCTTTTAGATAATCAACAAAGTGATAGACAGTTTCAGAGTATTTCACTGTTTCCCATTGAGGATCATTGGAATCCCAATAATAATCAATATGACCTTTGAATAGTAAATGGTGATAGCCGCTAGAATTTAGATAGTAATGAAGGGTAGAATTGTGAGTAGAAGTCAAGTGTGCATTTGAGTGTTTTTTTTTCATAAAATCTAAGAATTCTTGATTCAAAGTCCGGATAAAAAAACTACTGTATCTTTCAATTAAGTCAAGCTCTTTTAAACAGTGAGAATTAGCAGGGATGATTTCTTCACCTAGCATGAAGAGCAGCAGTAAGATAGTTTCACTAGGAAGCATTTTAAAGGAATAGTAAACTAAGAACGATCCAAGTGCTTGATTGACTTTTTTAAACAAATGCGTTTTTTTTAAGGCATTCAAAAATCTTTTTTGGCTAGGGATGTCTGATTTATTACTGAAAAAAGGTTCTTGTTCACTATAAATCGGTATTTTTTTTTGAGCATTTCTTCTTTTCAATAGGCTTAAGTAGATGATAAGTTTTTTTCGAGCATAGTTTGAAAGAGGACTGCCTAAAATCTGCTGAACAGTATTGACTGTTTCATAAATTCGAGGATCGATATTAGGGATTTTTAGCTGCTGTTTAGGATCTGTGACCGAATAAAGAGAAACGTAAAAAAAACGAATTTGTAGCTCAGAACCAAGCAGATAACCATTTTGGATGGATAAATCAAATTCAGCTAATAATTTATTCAATTCATTGATTTTTCTGAAGTAGGTTGAATAACTAATCCCAATTTTTTCACATAGACGAGAGGTGTCGATACTGCCAAAAAGCAATAATTCTTCTAAAATTCTATACATTGGTGCATGAACGATTAGTTCATTATATAGCGTATGAAGAGAATATTCTGGTTTTGTTTGAACGGTGATAGTATGCTTGCTTATGTCAATGGAAAAACGATTATTCGCTTTTTTTGCGGATACTGTTAAGCTGTCAATCAGTTTTGCTAAAAAATATTCACCTATCTCTAAATGATGTAAAAGTTCTTTTTTTGTTGCGGTACCCCCAACAGTACTTAGGTAGATCAATAAGTCAATTTGATAAACTTCCAACTTTTCTAGTAAGTCAAATTTTCTCATAGTAAAACTCCTTTAAATGTCAGTATTGAAGTAAGGATAAAAGAAGTTGAAAGCATACTAAGCTTTACGTATGTTTTAATAGCTCAACTTTATTCTTACATTGACATTGTGATCATTATCTAACATCTATAGGGGAAATACAATCATATTTAAGTAGGTTTATTTTTATTTTTTTAAGAAATAGCTTCATTCGTTCTTTTTGTTTTATTATTAAATACATAAATAAAGTGAATCAATAAAATAGCTTTGCTTGATTGTCCAAAAAATGGTATTGTATCCTTGTATGTTTATGTGTGTTTTTATGACTATTTTAGAAGGGATATGTCTGAAATGTATGATCTTGGTGATATTGTAGAAATGAAAAAGCCCCATGCTTGTCAGGCAAATCGTTGGGAAATTACCCGAATGGGCGCCGACATTAAAATAAAATGTACGAACTGCGGTCATATCGTTATGATGACACGCCGTGATTTTGAAAAAAAGATGAAGAAAATTTTGGAAAAAAAACTAATAAAGGATAGTGAATGATCAATGGCATTAACAGCTGGAATCGTAGGTTTACCTAACGTAGGAAAATCTACCCTTTTTAACGCAATTACAAAAGCAGGAGCAGAGGCAGCAAATTACCCGTTTGCAACAATTGATCCGAATGTGGGTATGGTTGAAGTACCAGATGAGCGCTTGCTGCGTTTAACAGAGTTAGTGAAACCTAAAAAAACAGTACCAACAACTTTTGAGTTTACGGATATCGCTGGAATCGTAAAAGGCGCAAGTAAAGGTGAAGGTTTAGGAAATCAATTTTTAAGCCATATTCGTCAAGTAGACGCTATTTGTCATGTAGTACGTTGCTTTGATGATGATAATATTACCCACGTAGAAGGGCGTGTAGATCCGTTAGCAGATATTGATACCATTAATTTGGAGTTAGTGTTAGCTGACCTAGATTCTATTACAAAACGCTATACACGTGTGGCTAAGATTGCTAAGACAAAAGATAAAGATGCAGTAGCAGAGCTGGCTGTATTGGACAAGCTTAAACCGGTTTTAGAAGAAGGTCTTTCTGCTCGTACGATCGAATTTACGGAAGATGAGCAAAAAATCGTTAAAAGCTTATTCTTATTGACAGCAAAACCAATTCTCTATGTAGCCAATGTTTCAGAAGATGAAGTAGCAGATTCAGATAATAATCCTTATGTTCAACAAGTGCGGACTTTTGCAGCAAATGAACAAGCGGAAGTAATCGTAGTTTGTGCGCGTGCTGAAGAAGAAATTGCTGAATTAGATGATGAAGATAAAGCAGATTTCTTAGAAGCACTAGGAATTGAAGAATCTGGTTTAGATCAACTGATTCGTGCTGCCTATGATTTATTAGGATTGGCAACTTACTTTACGGCAGGTGAGCAAGAAGTACGTGCCTGGACTTTCCGTAAAGGAATCAAAGCACCTCAAGCAGCTGGAATCATTCATACGGACTTTGAACGTGGATTTATTCGTGCAGAGACTGTTTCGTTTGATGACTTGAACACCTATGGTAATATGCAAGCAGCTAAAGAAGCAGGTAAAGTTCGTTTAGAAGGAAAAGAATATATTGTACAAGATGGCGATGTTATGCTTTTCCGCTTCAATGTATAGTAAAAAAATTGCTAAAAACTGTTTTTCTCCCTAAAAAATGTGTTAGAATACTTTTTAGGTAAAGACTGTCCCGTTGGCCACGGGCGAGGAGGACGCAAAAAATGGAATCAGAAGCACTTCGAGCTATTGTTTCAGAAAATCGTGAACTTGAACAAAAATTAACAAAGAGAAATGAACAGTACATCTTTGACTTAAAAAAATCATTAGTTGCTGCTAATCTTTCAGAAGAAGCACAGACACTTGCTTTACATGAAATTCTACCTCATTTAGTAGAAGGTCAAAAAAGTGGGAAAACTGCGCGTCAGCTTTTCGGAACAGTGGCTGAACGTACGGAGTCTATTTTAAATAAACCAGAAGAATTACCAGAATCAACACCTATGTTGATGTGGCTAGATAATACATTACTATTATTTGGTGTAATGACGATCATGTTCTCAGTTATGATGATGTGGTCTAAAGGTAAATCACAACCGTTGGGATTACTAACATTGGTGTTAGCCTCAATGGCTGGTGGGTATGTATTTTATCTGATGTATAAATATGTTTATCAATATGATCGTCCAGGTGTGGATAAATCAAAACGTCCTGGTTGGTTCAAAACTGGTTTGATTTTAGTTGGGGCAATGCTTTTATGGCTTGTTGTCTTTGCGGGTTCCGCAATGTTGCCACCGATCATTAATCCTGTCTTTGATCCAGTTGTTGTTATCATTATTGGTGGGCTTGCTTTAGGTACCCGTTACTTATTAAAGAAAAAATACAATATGCGGAGCAGTTTAGCACGCTAAATAGTACATGAAAAAGAATCTTAAACAAAACTATTTTTCGTTTTGTTTAAGATTCTTTTTAGATTGCCAGCTAAGAGATTTGAAAGGGGTTCGTGTTTGAAAGAAAAACTTTTACACGATACCATAAAGACTAGGAATGAGACTTTCAATTTATTTTCAATCGAAAGAGGTGAACCGATGAAAACTTGGCTCAATCAACATAGCCGTATCGTCATTTTTTTGAGTTTTCTTATATTAAGCATTTTGTCTCTCTATATTGTTTATCTTCAGAATGGTCATATTATGGTCGGTGATGACTATCATTTCCACCAAAATCGAATTGAAGGTCTAGCTTTATCCATGAAAAATGGGGTGTTATTGCCTAAAATCAGCTATTTTTTTATTGGAGGATATGGGTATGCCTCTAGTTTGTTTTACCCAGATTTTTATTTGTATTTTCCAGCAGTATTACGTCTTCTAGGTCTGTCTCTAGCGAATAGTTTTATCATTTTTGCTATTGGGATAAATTTAGGTACCTTTATTGTGACGTATATTTCAGGAAGATATATGGCATTATCTAAGATGAAAAGCTGGTTGTTTTCATTATTATATACGTTATCGATTTACCGTTTACAGGATTTTTTTAATCGACAAGCACTAGGGGAACTACTTGCGATGAGTTTTTTTCCGTTGATTTTAGCTAGTTTATATTTATTGAAAAATGGGAAAACAGGAAGATGGCTATTATTAACTATTGGGATGACAGGGATCGGCTTAGCTCATTTTATTTCATTGGAGATCGCCAGTATTTTTATTGGATTATATATTCTTCTTAATTTGAAAAAATTTCTAAAAAAAGAGGTAATTGTGGCGATAGTAAAAGCCGCAGGCGTAACGATATTGTTATTAGCTTTTTATTTAGTACCGGTTTTTGAACAGATGAGACATGTGACATTTCAAGTCACCTCAAAGCCGTTGACACTGATTTCAGAGCGAAGCTATTCTTTGGGTAAACTGTTGGCTAATAGTTTTAAAAATACAGTTTTTCATGCATCCTCCGCTAATATAGGTGTTATTTTGCTACTTGGTTTGGTGCTTTATACTGGCATGTTATTCAAACGAGATGCACCAAACCGGACATTGATTATTTTAGCCCTATTCTTTATGTTTATGACAACGAATCTCTTCCCTTGGCAGTTATTTGATCAGACGCCTTTAAATACAATCCAGTTTCCTTGGCGTTTTTTGTCGATCGTAACATTGTTAGTAGCCTATCTTATTGCGAATGATGATTTAGGGCTGTTTAAAAGATACCCTAGCAGCCAACTTGTTTTAGCCACGGTTATTTTGCTTGGCGTGGGATTATATGAAAAAGAAAGCATTGATACTGAAGGAAAGCGGCTATTATCTCATCAGTCATATGATCAAACGAATAGTTACTATATTGGTGCCGGTCATGAATATTTACCAACAGAAGTAGATTATGAAATCATCAAAAAAAATAAAAATCGTCAGCTTACGTATGATAATGAGGAAGTAGAAATAAAAAAAGTTGAAATGACATTTGATTCTGTAGCATTTGATTATCAAACTAAAAACACAAAAGAAGCGACCGTGACAGTTCCATTTATCTATTATTATGGTTATCAGGCTAAAATAGTCAGTAATGGAAAAGAAAAAATAGTTCCAACTGTATTAAATAAACAAACTGGCTTAGTTGATGTTTCGCTAGCCGACAAAGGAAGTGTCGTAGTTTCATATCAGCCAACTTGGGCTCAAAAAATTTCCTTAGGTATTTCTATTTCGACGCTCTTGGTAGGGATTATGTGGCAAGGTGGTACGAGAGTACTTGTTAGGTTAAAATTAAAGAAATAACAATAGTTATACTTTCATTTTGATAACAAATAGATGAGAAAAAACTCATGTTTCAAGAAACCAAAAGAAAATCGCTCTAAACAAAGAAATGCGGTTGACTTACCTTATATTATCTGTTATTTTCTTATATAAAATTAAATAGAGGAGTGATCTAGAAAATGTCTAACTGGGAAACAAAATTTGCGAAAAAGGGTCTTACATTTGATGATGTTTTATTAATTCCGGCAGAAAGTCATGTGCTACCTAATGAAGTGGATATGAGTATCCAACTAGCAAAAAATATTAAGTTGAATATTCCTCTAATCAGTGCAAGTATGGATACTGTAACAGATAGTAAAATGGCGATTTCAATGGCTCGTCAAGGTGGTTTGGGAGTTATTCATAAGAATATGAGCATTGCTCAACAAGCAGACGAGGTTCGTAAAGTAAAACGTTCTGAAAGTGGCGTAATCATCGATCCATTTTTCTTAACGCCAACAAATTTAGTGGCAGATGCTGAAAACCTAATGAGTAAGTATCGTATTAGCGGCGTACCAATTGTAGAAACAATGGAAAACCGTAAATTAGTAGGGATTATTACAAACCGTGATATGCGTTTTGTAACGGATTATCAAATGAAGATCGATGAAGTGATGACAAAAGACAACTTAGTAACAGCCCCAGTTGGTACTTCTCTAAAAGATGCTGAAAAGATTTTACAAAAACATAAAATCGAAAAATTACCAATTGTTGATGAAAATAATCGTTTAAGTGGATTGATTACGATCAAGGATATTGAAAAAGTAATTGAATTCCCAAATGCAGCGAAAGATGAACATGGTCGTTTATTAGCAGCTGCAGCTGTTGGTGTAACTAGTGATACGTTTGAACGCGCGGAAGCTTTGTTGGAAGCAGGAGTAGACGCAATCATTATTGATACGGCCCATGGTCATAGTGCAGGGGTAATTCGTAAAATCAAAGAAATCCGTGATACGTTCCCAGAAGCTACGTTGATTGCTGGAAATATCGCAACGGCTGAGGGAGCTAAAGCTCTTTATGATGTCGGTGTCGATGTTGTTAAAGTTGGGATCGGTCCAGGTTCTATTTGTACGACTCGTGTTGTAGCAGGTGTGGGTGTGCCTCAATTAACAGCTATTTATGATGCAGCATCTGTTGCTCGTAAGTATGGAAAATCAATTATTGCTGATGGTGGGATTAAATATTCTGGAGATATCGTGAAAGCCTTAGCTGCTGGTGGACATGCCGTTATGTTAGGTAGTATGTTAGCTGGTACGGATGAATCACCTGGTGAATTTGAAATTTATCAAGGACGTCGCTTTAAAACATATCGCGGAATGGGTTCATTAGGCGCAATGGAAAAAGGGTCAAGTGATCGTTATTTCCAAGGTGGTGTCAATGAAGCAAATAAATTAGTGCCAGAAGGTATTGAAGGTCGCGTTGCTTATAAAGGCAGTGTCTCAGATATCGTGTTCCAAATGATCGGTGGTTTAAAATCAGGTATGGGCTATGTTGGTGCTGCAAACTTGAAGCAATTACGCGAAGAAGCACAATTTATTCAAATGAGCGGGAATGGGTTGAAAGAATCTCATCCTCATGATGTACAAATTACAAAAGAAGCTCCTAATTACTCTGTAGAACAATAAACAAAAAACTCTTATGTCGATAGGACATAAGAGTTTTTTTTCTTTATTGCACAGGACGTTCATCTTTAGAACCATAATACATATGCAAAGGTTTTGCTTTGTTCCCTAATAATGCTTTAGAAGGTAAAATTTCATAACCTGCTCCACGTAGATGGTCAATCACAGTAGATACTGCATCTACTGTTTCAGGATGAATATCATGCATTAAAACAATTGTATCGTTATAAGCAGTATCATCAATCCGTTTAATGATAGCTTGAGCATTGTGACTTTGCCAGTCTTGTGAATCTACAGACCATTGAATGATCGGCTTCCCAATGATTTTCGCTACATCTTTGTTGACAGCCCCATAAGGTGGTCTAAAATCAGTAGGTAGTTTGCCAATAGCATGATAAATGGCTTTATCCGTTTTTTGGACTTCATCTGTCACTCTTTGTGCATCAACACCAGTTAATTGAGGATGTGAGTATGAGTGACTAGCTACTTCGTGACCTTCATCGGCTACTCGTTTTACAAGGGCTTCATGTTTGACGACGTTTTGTCCTAACATAAAGAAAGTTGCCTTAACGCCTTTTTCTTTTAGAATATCTAGAAGTCTAGGTGTTGTTTCCGGGTTTGGACCATCATCAAACGTTAATGAAATGTATTTTTTATTTGGGTCTAGTGGTTCGGGTAAAGCATCTTTGATAGCAGCTGGGTCAACAAATTCAGGATTTACATAACTGGCAATATCTTTGTAAGGCAATGTGATTTCTTTTTTACCAGTAGGATTTTCCGGTAAGCCTAAGCTAATTGAATCAGCATGGTAGGTGAATGCAGTTCCCTCTAAAGAAATCTTAGGCATGTTGAGAATACTATCGATAATAGCATTACCATCTGGACTTTCAGAGAGTAGCTTTTGTTCAATGATTTGTTGAACAGCCAACATATTGGCTTCACCCATGAAAATATCCTGTAGTGTCAGCGGTTGTTTGGTCTTTTGATTAACAAACGCTGTATTTTTACCCATTTCGGTTTTCTCAGACCAATCTTCATCATTATAATCCCAAGTATACGTGTCAACAACTGGTTGATAACCAATCACTTGTTCAGTGATTTTAAGCATTTTTATGTGACCGACAAGCTTGATGGCAGTTTTTTTTGAGCTGTCTTTTTCAGCCGCGGTCATCAAAGCGGTCAATTCAGTTTTGATCGCTACTAATTGAGGGATAGAGTCAGATGCAGCAGGTTCATAGGTCAGTGTTTGAATATTGCCGTTCGTTTTTTCTTGCTCAGTACTTTCAAGCGCCTCATTTTTTTGAGATTCTCGAATTTTTGCTAGCAGTGCCGCATCTTTTTGTTCAAAATAACTATTGTCTTCAAGTTCATTGGCTTCTTTTGGTTTATGCTGCATTGCGTACGTAGCATAAACACCACCACCAATTAAAATAAAAGAAACGGTTAAAATTGATACAAATGCTAATTTTTTTGAAAAAACGTGTTTCTTTTTGTTGCGGCGGCTGTTTCTGGTTCCTTGTGGGTGATTATTTCTCTCCATAACGTCTATCCCTCTAATTTTATATATTTGATTATTTACGGTCTTTTAAATGTTATCATGCCTTTTTGGGACTTTCAACTGCTATACTGTTATGGAGATGATTCTTTTGATTTATTTAATTTTTTTTATTTATCTAAAAAAATTATTTAATCAGTTTTAAATTGCCCATATAGGGTACTAAAACTTCAGGAATCGTCACTGTTCCATCTTCATTTTGATAATTTTCTAAAATAGCTGCAACTGTTCGGCCAACTGCTAAACCTGAACCGTTTAATGTATGAGCATATTGAACTTTGTCATTTTCATCACGGTAGCGGATCATTGCACGACGAGCTTGGAAATCTTCGCAGTTTGAGCAAGAGCTGATTTCGCGGTAAGCATTTTGTGCTGGAATCCAAACTTCTAAGTCATAGGTTTTCGCAGCAGAGAAGCCCATATCTCCTGTAGCTAATGACATAACACGGTAAGGAAGATTTAGCTTTTGTAAAATATCTTCCGCATTTGCTGTCATTTTTTCTAATTCTTCATAAGAATGTTCTGCATCACTGAATTTCACCATTTCTACTTTATTGAATTGATGTAAACGAATCAATCCTCGTGTATCGCGACCAGCACTGCCTGCTTCAGAACGGAAAGACGGGCTTAAAGCTGTAAAGTAGATCGGTAAATCTTGACCATCCAAGATCTCGTTATTATAGTAGTTTGTCAGAGGAACTTCAGCAGTTGGAATCAACGTCATATCAGTGCCTTCTAATTGGAAAACATCTTCCTTGAATTTAGGGAATTGTCCAGTTCCAAACATAGAATTGCTATTTACAATATAAGGCGTCATCATTTCAGTGTACCCATGATCGTAAACATGCATATCCAACATAAAATTGTATAATGCTCGTTCAAGTCTAGCACCTAATCCTTTATAATAAACAAAACGACTACCAGATACTTTTGCGCCACGCTCGAAATCAAGAATGTCTAAATTTTCGGCTACGTCCCAATGAGGTTTTGGTTCAAATGCGAAATTTCTTGGCTCGCTCCAACGACGAACTTCAACGTTATCCTCTTCATCAGCGCCTACAGGTACTGAATCATGAGGAAGGTTGGGTAAAGTTGTAGAAATCTCTTGTAGTTTGTCATCAATTTCCTCAATTTCAGTATCCATCGCTTTGATATTCCCGCCAACTTCTTTCATTTCAGCGATTTTGTCAGTAGCATCTTCTTTATTTCGTTTTAATTGTGCGATCTCAGCCGAAACATCATTACGATATTTTTTCAGTTGTTCTGATTTCACTAATAAGTTACGACGGCTTTCGTCCAAGCGCAAAAATTCTACTAATACCTCTTCTTTGACACCACGGGTTTTCAATTTTGTTTGTACTTCATCAAAATTTTGACGGATCATTTTTACATCTAACATACTTACTCCTCCTTATTTTAAAAGCGTAGCAGACTTGTTCAGCCTTGACAGAAAAATAGGGAAATATGAATGTGGCGTTTTTTGTCACAATCATATTTTATCTTTTTTCCAAAAGGCTATTCTGCGAAGCTAGATAACATATAAAAGCGTGGCTAGGTAATCTTGTAGCAAAATAAAAAGCCACTCCATCCCCAGAAAAAATTCTTGGGACGAAATGACTTGAATTTCGCGGTACCACCCAAGTTCAGCATGATGCTGCCCTTGTAGTGCAGATAACGGCTGCCACCGGTTTGGCTTATTTCGTCAAACGCATAGAATAGAGACGGACTTCTTTATAGTTGAATATTTGCTCTCACCACCGCAAACTCTCTTTGATTCATTACTATAAATACTTTTTCTCTTTGCTTGTCATTAGGATACAAAACTTTTGTTGGGATGTCAACCTTGGTAAGTGATTAATGTAAATATAATTGAAAGTTCATTTTTTGTTATTTCTTAGAATATAATATCGATTCTTTAAAGGGTATGATAAAATAGTAATCAATTAGTGAAAAAAGAATTAATAACCCTTAATAACTTGGAGGATAGAGCTTGAATAAATCAAGAAGGAAAACATGGATTCAACTGAGTATTTTATTGTTAATGGTTTTTATAGCAGTCAGCGCTTATTTTTTTTGGTTGGTGACATCTCAAAGTAACTATCTTGGCATTGGAGGTAGAAAAGAAGGGAATAAGTGGGTTGTAACAAAACTACAGGCTGATGGTGCAGCTAATAGTAGTGGTGTAAAGATAAATGATGAATTAAAATTCATCGATAAACAATCAGTAAACGAGAATAGACTATTGAATAATTGGCTGATTGTAGAACAAGCTAAAAGTGTGATTGTTGCAAGAGACGGTGAGTTACATACAATATTGTTTTCTAAAAATAATCGAAATTTTAAAGTATTCTGTATTTTCTTCATTATTGGTTTGGTGTATCTGCTTTTTCTGATAGGACTTTCCAAAAAACAATTAACCAATAATAGCTCTAAACGATTTTATCAATTTAGTGTGCTGGCTATTTTTACGTTGTTATCAGTTGTTCCTTCTAGTATGGGAAATTACTTTGGGAGGCTCATTATTATTTTGTTTATCTCAGCTTTTCCTTTTTATGTCTATACGTTTTTAGATAAATCTAAATCAATAAATATAGTCAATAGTAAAATCGTACGATTTATTGGATTAGTCGGATTAGTGAATATTTCTCTGATGTTCTTTGTATATTGCGTCCAATTACCTATTATTTTAACTGAATATTTATCCGTTGGCGTATTTTACTTGCTGGGTTTTATTCTGATTACTCTATCAATCAGCGATTTAAAAAAAAGGTTTTCTAGTAAGACGAGAAAAGAAGGAACACAAGTAAATTTATCCTTAATCAGTCTATTGAGTTTTGTCCCCTTATTTTTATTTTATATTTTACCTACTGGCTGGGTAGCACCGTTTTATTTAGTGGTTATTTTTACAATATTTCCAATTTTTGGTGTAATTCATCTGTTGATATTGTCACGTTTTTTAAGATATAGGTATCGGATGAACCAAGCACTGTTATATTTTATTCTCGCTTTTATTTTATCTTTTACGATAATTCTAGTCTCCTTATTAGGTAGATATGTTCCTCTTGCCAACTTGTTGTGCTATGTTTTTCTGTTGATTTACTCTTTTTTCCCGTTGATTGGCGAACTGATTTTAACTGTGAAACGAAATAAAGAGTATAGTGATCCAGTTTCATTATTTGTCGCTGTTGAAGATGAGAGAGAAAGTATCTCTACTTATATTCATGACACGGTTATTCAAGATGTCATCTATTTAATGAAGATTGCTGAAGAAAAAGAGAGTAGTATCGCGAAAGAAGTTATTATTCAGGAATTAGACGAAGTAATATTTAACTTGAGAGAGCTATGTTCAGATATCTATCCATTGATGATTAAAGAAATGGGGTTGACCAATACGATTGTTTCTATGATTGAACAGACAATGAAGAAATATTCTGTGGGAATAACGCATAGTATAGATACAAAAGTAGAGCACTACCCAGTGAAAGTGAATAATTTTATTTTGCGTTCCTTGAAAGAGTTTATGAACAACAGTATTTTGCATGGAAAAGCAGATGAAATCGAATTGATTATCACGTGTAAGGATGAGCTTTGTGAATTTAAAGTATTGGATAATGGGAAATATATTCAAAAGAAAGATGATACTCACGCACATTTTGGATTGGAAGTAATTAAAGAAAAATTGATTTTGCTTGGTGGGGAACTATTGATTGAAACAAATGATCAAACGATTATTACGATGACCCTTCCTTACGATCATTTAAAAGGAGAAATGATATGAATATCAGAATGGCACTAATTGATGACCATCGACTTGTACTAGAAGGGCTGCGTAATAAATTAGAAACAGTTCCAGAATTTGATATCATTGGAGCCTACACAACAGTAGAAGAATTTTTGATTTGTATTAAGTACAAGAATATAGATGTTGTAGTGATGGATCTGATGTTAGATGGTGTTCATGGATTTGATTTGGTAAAGAAAATAAAAGGTATGGCTAATAGTGATGTGAAAGTCATTTTGATTTCAGGTTTTTATGAAGAAATGCTCCACAAAAGAGCATTAGAATTAGGTGTAAAAGCATTTCTTCGTAAAGAGACAAGCTATAAAGAACTTATTAGTACAGTAATCAATGTCTATAAAGGAAATCATGTAATCCCAGATTTTCTAGTTTCAATAGAAGAAAATCCGATTTTAAGTGAAATAGAAATAAAAATTATCAACCTGATTGTCAATGAATATACAAATGAAAAGATTTCAAAAGAACTTTATGTAAGTCGAAGAACAGTTGAGTCTCATGTAACTAATATATGTAGAAAACTTGGAGTAAACAGTCGAATTGGTGCAGTTAGAGAAGCAATTAAATTGAATTTAATCAATTAATGAGGAAACCCGCAAAAAAACATTCGGAAGATACGGATGTTTTCTTGCGGGTTTCCTTTTATGCTAAGTATATCAAATTGAAATGAGGGAAAAAAATGGTTGTTGACGAAATACTTGGTAAGTTTGAAACTAGATATTTTGGTTTGGGGCACAAAAATACAGAATACAGTTTACTAAATGGAGTAGAGGAAAACGCATTTAGTTCAGAAATTGTATTTGTTGCGAAGATCAATCAATCATGTGGTTGGTCAGAAAAAAATGGGGAAATTTTGAAACCGCATTTAAGTACAGTTGATGGCTTGATATTGGCAGTTTTAGTTGCAGAGGGTTATTTATGTAGATATAACTCGGATATCTGTCTAGACACTTTATATTTAGCTTCTTTTGAAATCAAGGCAGGAGTTGTACCTGTGGAAGATTTAAGGAGAATACCGATGATCTTGGAAAAAAGAATCATTCAAAAAGATAAACAGAAATTTACTGTTTTCATTTTAGGAATGAGAATTACACTTCAGTTGAAGAAGTGTAACAGTACAACTATACAAAATAAAAATAGCAAAGAACAAGTAGCACATTACATGAGTAACCATTTAAAACACTTACGTCATGATATCCAAAATATTGAAATTTTTAATGGAAAAGAAATGATGTGTGAAGTAACTCGATCAATGCAAAGTGAGGTTATCTATTCTGGAATAGGGAGTAAGGTTGCCCAAGCGATGTCTTTGATTGAATGGTTGATTATTTTTTCTCAGATGAGCCAAGTTGTTGCATATAACTTTGACGATATTGAAAGGAAATATAGCGATACTTTCTGGATGCGATCGGCTAAGGCAGAAATGGACGAGCCGTATCAATATAATCCAGAAAAAGTGCTTGTTTCTGGTGGAATAAACAGAACTCAGGTTATTTCAATGAATAACGAGAGCTGGAGAACATTCAATATGGCTGGTGAAACAGCTGATAGTAAGGTTAGATTTTCAGGGAAATTAGCTCATAAGGTTCCTGAAAAAGTAAGTAGTGGGAGTGAAGAACGTGGGTAAGAAGGAAATTAGGTTAGTAATTTCAGGAACGTATTCTACAGGAAAGACCACTACTACAACAGCATTATCTATAGCGACGGGAATTCCTCTGATTAATGCTTTATCAGCAAGAGAAATTTTAACTGATTTGTATCCCGGCCGTCGTTTTCAAGATATGAATGCGACGGAACTATTAGCACTTGGACTCAAACGAATGGAAGAAAGAATTAGAGAAGAAATGGCACTTTATCAGACTTCGGGAAGTTTTATTTCAGATGGATCTGTAATGAACGAATGGATATATGGAACAGTAAGGATGAAGGTTGGTATAAACCCTGGATCATCATTTTCTCACAGAATGGCAAAAGCCGTATTAGGGTTGCCAGCTCGTGGTTTTTTCAAAAAATATTTGGATGCTTATGGACAAGTCGCCAATCAACACGCAAAACAGTGGTATACAGATGCAGTTCACTTACCAATTGAGTTTGAAATGGATTCAGATGGACATCGTCCAGTTTCAGAAAAATATCGAGTGTTATCAGATCAAGAATTAAAAAATGCATTCATCAGTATTGGATTAGAGCCTAATCTTGTAACAGGTAATCAAATCGAACGTGTCAAGAAAATTGTTGAGTTGTATCATCTTCCCCTAGTAGTTCCTGTTGAAGAAGCAGTGAAGCTGGCACAAACAAGAATTCAAAAAAATCGAGAAGCTGTTGCTCAAAGGATTATTGAACAATATTCAGAACCTGGTTTAAAAGAGAAATTTTTAATCATGACAAAATATTAGTTAGCTTTATGGGCTTGCATCTCAGAAGAAAGATAAAACCTGAATGTGCGAAAGAATGTCACAATCATGTTTTCCTATTTTTCGTCAATGCAAAACGGCTCATTCAACTTTAAAAATTAGGAGGATATAATGTTAGAATTTAAAAATATTAGTAAAGAGTATGAGGTAGGCGAACAAAATGTAAAAGCGCTGGATGATGTAAGTTTTACAATTGAAAAGGGCAAGTTTACTGTCATTTTAGGACCTTCTGGATCAGGGAAAAGTACGATGCTTAATTTATTAGGAGGAATGGATCGTGCTTCAAAAGGAAAATTTTGTTTTGATGGACGAGATATAACGAAGTTAAATGACTTTGAATTGTCAGTTTATCGTAGAGATGTTGTGGGGTTCGTTTTTCAATTCTATAATCTTATACCTAGTTTAACTGCGTATGAAAATATTGCTATTGCAGCACAATTAACCGGAAATCAAGACAATGCAGAAAATTATTTGAAAAGAGTAGGGTTAGAGCATAGAAAAAATAATTTTCCAACACAAATGTCTGGAGGTGAAATGCAGCGTGTGTCAATTGCTAGAGCTTTAGCAAAGTCGCCAGAATTATTGCTTTGTGATGAACCTACAGGAGCTCTAGATTCAGGCACAGGAATAAAAATCATGGAAATTTTAAGAGAAGCGGCTAATGATTCCAACACAGCGGTTGTTATGGTAACGCATAATGTAGAATTTGCTAGCATCGCTCACAAAGTAATTCGTCTGCATGATGGCAATGTTGCATCTATTGAAGAGAATCCTCATCCAATCGATGTACAGGAGGTTCAATTATAGTGAGTTTTCTAAATCTAAAATTAAGACGTGATATTTTTAAAAATTGGACTCAGTTTTTCTCAGTATTTTTAATGTCATTTTTAAGTGTTTTAGTATTTGTTGGATTGCAAGGAGCATGGGGTGGCTTAGAGAAAAGCTTGGATAATTTTACCACAACATCTAATTTAGCAGATTCTTGGGTATATAGTACTGGTTTTACAAATGAAGATATTGAAAAAATTAGTGAACTCTCTGGAGTAGAAAATGTCGTTGAAAAAACACAGATAAAAGTAACCGATATAAGAGATGATACTCGAGAAAAATATTTATCAGTTGATACATACTCTAGCGATAATTTATCAACACCTTTTCTAACAAAGGGACATGAATTACCTACGAAAGAGGAAGAAGGAATTTGGCTAAATAAGGAATATGCTACTGAAAATAGTATCGCAGTGGGAGATGCTATTCAATTAAAATACAGGGAACATCAAGTCAAATTAAACGTAAAGGGGTTTATTCAATCTCCAGAAAAAATTTACTATACTGGTACACAAGAATTTATTGCCCCTAATTATTCGGACTATGGCTATGGAATTATTTCAAAGAGAACCTTACAGCAGAACTTTCAGCACCGAGGTCCCTCTAATGTAATTGAAATGAGAAACTCTAAGAATGACATTCGTAAAAATATTGAAAGTATCTTAGGAGTAAAACAGATTGCTTATTATAATAGGGAAACATTAAATGAGGTAGCAAACGCTTTAGATCGAGTTGGACAAATTCGTAATTTATCGTATATGTTCTCATTTATCTTTATCTTACTTGCAATTTTGGCCATGTATACAACTATTAGAAGGCTAATTGAATCTCAAATAAAGGAAATTGCTGTATTGAAGGCATTGGGATTTTCCAATCTGAGTATAGGTGTTCATTATGCTAGCTATGGTTTTTTAATCGGAGGAGGCGGAGCTGTTCTTGGAGCGGTAGTATCTCCATTATTGTCTTGGTTTGTTTTGAATACGCAAAAAGACATGTTTTCAATTCCTGAATGGACGATTTCGTATAACTATACTTCGTTTATTGTTATTTCGATTGTTGTCTTCACCTGTGTTTTATCAGCTTTCTTAGCTTCCAGAGAAGCAAGAATAGGGTTGCCGGTATTATTTCTTCGCGGAGGAAATACAAAAAATGTTCATTCTATTATTCTTGAAAGAATGCCCTTCTTATGGAATGCATTAAGTTTTGAAAATAGATGGGCTTTTAGAGATGCCGCTATTAATAGAGTCAGGATGTTAATGGGAATTATTGGTGTAGCTGGTGGAATGATGTTGCTTACAGCTGGCTTTGGTATGCCGGAATCAATCAATCATTTAGTAGATAAAGCATATAATCAAGATTTCACTTATGATAAAAGACTAGAAACGACAAACTTTGACGCGTTGAACGATGAATTTGACGGACAAAGTGTACAAATTTTACCAGCTAGATATACGCCAGATGACGGATACAATCGTTTGCTGATCATTATAAGTAAAGGCTCATTTGTAAATATGAGAACAAAAGATAATAAACCTGTATCGAATGACGGAATCTATTTGACTAATGGGTTTGCAGAAAGAGCTAACTTAAAAGTAGGAAATAAAGTTAAGGTACGATCTTCCTTGGATACGAATGATTATGAGTTTGAAGTCAAAGGGATTATTACTAGCGAAACGAATCAAGGTGCTTATATTATGCAAGAAACTTGGGAGAAAGCGGGTGGGAAATTTGCGCCACATACTTTATTAGTAGGAGCAAATCTAGCAGTATCAGAACTAAAAAATAATTCGAATGTAGAATCAGTGATTAACATAGTGGATCAAAAAGGAAACGCATATGAATTCGTTGAAAGCTTAAGTAGTATTTTCATGATGATCGTGGCGTTTGCTATATTGTTGGTTGTAGTGGTTTTATATAATTTAGGAACACTGAATTTTGTTGAAAGAACAAGAGATTATGCGACGTTAAGAGTACTTGGCTTTCATAAGAAAGAGCTAAGAAGAATTACAATGATCGAGAACCTATTTACAACAGCAATCGGCTGGCTTATTGGAATCCCATTAGGATTATGGTTTTTAGACCAGTATGTCAAAACTTTTTCAACGATACACTTAGAGTATACTTCCTATATAGGCATACTTAATTTGACATTCGCTTCACTTGTCGTATGGGGTTGTTCATTAACAACAACTTTCTTTGTTGGAAGAAGAATACAAAAACTTGATATGGTGGAATCATTAAAGGGTGTAGACTAAAGAATAAGAGTTAGGAACAATACACATTCAGTGTAATTCCTAACTCTTATTCTTGTTAACTAATTTCTCTTCAAAGGCAAGTGAATAATAAATGAGGTCCAACGATTATCAGATGTTGCATAGATATATCCTCCATGTAATGCAATAATGCTTTGTGCAATAGCTAAACCAAGACCTGTTCCGCCTGTTTCTTGCGAACGTGATTCTTCTACACGATAAAAACGATCAAATAGTTGATCCAAAGATTTCTTAGGGATAGGTGGGCCATCGTTTCTAACAGCAATTACAGCTTCAGTTCCAACTTTTTCTACATCAATGACGATATTTTTACCGCCTTTTCCATATTTAAGCGCATTTGATAGGAGATTATTAAAGACACGCACTAACTTTTCAGTATCTCCATCCATTTTGATTGAAGCTGGATTAGCATTGACTTGAATAATCATGCCATTCTTGTCTGCTTCAAGCTCGAAATCAGCTGCAAGTTGTTCAATCAATTGAGCCATATCAAAATTGATTGAATTGATTGGGACAGAAGGTTGGCGAACTTTTGTATATTCGAAGAGATCATCAACAAGTAGCTTCATCTGTTTTGCTTTTACATAAGCTGTATGTGTGTATTTCAGTAAATCCTCTTGATTATGAAATTGCCGATCTTCAATCAAACCTAAATAACCTATAATAGAAGTTAAAGGTGTTCTGATGTCATGACTGACATTCGTGATCAACTCATCTTTTGATTTCTCGATTTTTCGCTCATCTTCGATAGCCGCAACGGTACTATCAACTAAACCATTAATACTAGTAACGACTTTCGCTAAATCACCACTCAACTCGAAAGGGATACGATGATCGTAATTGCCATCTGCAATATAATGTAACTCACTAATAATATGACGTAACTGCATTTGACGATAACGACGGATTAATCGCCAGTACAACACGCTGACATCAACAATAAAGAAAATAGGAATCACAAATTTACTCAAACTCCAAAATAAGTCTGTATTTAGTTCTTGAGCAAAAGCACCTTTCGTTGCCCAGATGATTCCTTGTAGTGTCTGACTACCACTAAGCAGAACTGTAATTGAAACATTTAATAGAAGCAACAGGATAATTGTAACAATCCCCTCAGCTAATAATTCACTGATTTCTTTAGATGTTAATGTGATTCTCTTTTGCTTTTCGATCTTCTTTTGTCTAACGAGCATCGATCTTATATCCAACTCCCCAAACTGTTTGAATGACTTTTTCTCCGCCAGTCGCTTCTTCTATTTTATCTCTTAAGTGGCTAACGTGAACCATAACTGTTTTTGCAGAAACAATGCTTTCTTGCTGCCAGACACGCTCAAAAATTTCATCGGCACTGAAAACACGATTAGGATGGCTAGCTAATAGATACAAGATCCCAAATTCTAGTGCAGTTAGCTGGATTTCCTTTCCATCAACTGTTTTTACTTCATGAGAGTCTTTATTGATGATTAGTGAGCCGATTTCAAGTACATCTGGTTCGTCAGCTTTTTGTTGCATTTGGCTACGTCTTAAAATAGATTTAACTCGAGCCATAACTTCCAATGGATTGAATGGCTTTGTAACATAGTCATCTGCACCAGCTACCAAGCCCTTGATTTTATCCATGTCTGTCGTTTTAGCAGTCAACATAATAATTGGAATTTGAGATTCTTTTCGCAACTCTTTCACAACTTGCATACCGTCCATGATTGGCATCATGATATCTAGTATAAGTAAATCAATATCTGAAATAGTCCGAATTTTCGATAAGGCTTCTTTTCCATCATAAGCCTTAACCACTTCATAGCCTTCGTTGTGAATATAAATACTCAGTAGTTCTACAATCTCTTTATCATCATCAGCAACTAAAATTTTCATATCATTCATTTCCTCCATATATAATAGTAGAATTCTTCTTCTTCATTCTAACAAAAAAATAGAAAAATTGACAAAAACAAAGAGAAGTTACGGTAAATTTAGAATATGTTACCAAAAATTAAGAAACAAGGCGAAAAGAGCCGTTTTTTTCTCAAAAACGAACATTAAAGAACAAAAGTAATAAAACAATCGGTAACGGAAAAAACTTTCAAAAAAGTGCAAGTTTTAGTTGACCTACGCCTAGAATCTTGGTATATTATATCTTGTCGCAAGGCACCGAGGAAACATGTCAAACGATGAAGATAATATAACAGCTTAAGTTGGGAAAAAACTTTTGCAATCAGTAAAATAGTTGTTGACAAGCAGCTGTGGACCTGATAAAATAGTGAAGTTGTCGCAAGAAACAAAGATGGCTGAACGAAAATAGAATAACAATTCGAGTTTGAAAAAACTTGAAAAATCAGCGAGAAAGTTGTTGACAAATAACAAGTAACCTGATAAACTAATGAAGTTGTCACGAAACAATTGATGACATCGAGCAGAAAAAAACTTTGAAACTTTTTTAAAAAAGTGTTGACATCAAATCAAAGATTTGATATGATATAAAAGTTGCTGCGAGGTAACACAGTAGACCTTTGAAAACTGAACAAAGTAAGACGAACCAAATGTGTAGGTTGTTTTTACAACGGTAAAAACAAACAACAATTTTTAACAAGCAAGCAATATGCTAGCAACCAAATGAGCTTATCGATCGCAAGATCGTGTTCAACTTTTATTATGAGAGTTTGATCCTGGCTCAGGACGAACGCTGGCGGCGTGCCTAATACATGCAAGTCGAACGCTTCTTTTCTACCGAGTGCTTGCACTCATTTGAAAAGAGGAGTGGCGGACGGGTGAGTAACACGTGGGTAACCTACCCATCAGAGGGGGATAACACTTGGAAACAGGTGCTAATACCGCATAACAGTCGACACCGCATGGTGTTGATTTGAAAGGCGCTTTCGGGTGTCACTGATGGATGGACCCGCGGTGCATTAGCTAGTTGGTGAGGTAACGGCTCACCAAGGCCATGATGCATAGCCGACCTGAGAGGGTGATCGGCCACACTGGGACTGAGACACGGCCCAGACTCCTACGGGAGGCAGCAGTAGGGAATCTTCGGCAATGGACGAAAGTCTGACCGAGCAACGCCGCGTGAGTGAAGAAGGTTTTCGGATCGTAAAACTCTGTTGTTAGAGAAGAACAAGTAGGAGAGTAACTGCTCTTACCTTGACGGTATCTAACCAGAAAGCCACGGCTAACTACGTGCCAGCAGCCGCGGTAATACGTAGGTGGCAAGCGTTGTCCGGATTTATTGGGCGTAAAGCGAGCGCAGGCGGTTTCTTAAGTCTGATGTGAAAGCCCCCGGCTCAACCGGGGAGGGTCATTGGAAACTGGGAGACTTGAGTGCAGAAGAGGAGAGTGGAATTCCATGTGTAGCGGTGAAATGCGTAGATATATGGAGGAACACCAGTGGCGAAGGCGACTCTCTGGTCTGTAACTGACGCTGAGGCTCGAAAGCGTGGGGAGCAAACAGGATTAGATACCCTGGTAGTCCACGCCGTAAACGATGAGTGCTAAGTGTTGGAGGGTTTCCGCCCTTCAGTGCTGCAGCTAACGCATTAAGCACTCCGCCTGGGGAGTACGACCGCAAGGTTGAAACTCAAAGGAATTGACGGGGGCCCGCACAAGCGGTGGAGCATGTGGTTTAATTCGAAGCAACGCGAAGAACCTTACCAGGTCTTGACATCCTTTGACCGCTTGAGAGATCAAGTCTTCCCTTCGGGGACAAAGTGACAGGTGGTGCATGGTTGTCGTCAGCTCGTGTCGTGAGATGTTGGGTTAAGTCCCGCAACGAGCGCAACCCTTATTGTTAGTTGCCATCATTCAGTTGGGCACTCTAGCGAGACTGCCGGTGACAAACCGGAGGAAGGTGGGGATGACGTCAAATCATCATGCCCCTTATGACCTGGGCTACACACGTGCTACAATGGGAAGTACAACGAGTCGCTAGGCCGCGAGGTCATGCAAATCTCTTAAAGCTTCTCTCAGTTCGGATTGTAGGCTGCAACTCGCCTACATGAAGCCGGAATCGCTAGTAATCGCGGATCAGCACGCCGCGGTGAATACGTTCCCGGGCCTTGTACACACCGCCCGTCACACCACGAAAGTTTGTAACACCCGAAGTCGGTGAGGTAACCCTTGTGGAGCCAGCCGCCTAAGGTGGGATAGATGATTGGGGTGAAGTCGTAACAAGGTAGCCGTATCGGAAGGTGCGGCTGGATCACCTCCTTTCTAAGGAATATTACGGAAACTTACACATTCGTCGCTACTTTGTTCAGTTTTGAGAGGTTTACTCTTATAGAAGAAGTTAATCATTGGATTTTCTTTCTTATTATATGATTCTCTCAAACGAATTGTTCATTGAAAACTGGATATTGAAGTAAAAAAGTAATCAAAACAAACCGAGAACACCGCGTTGAATGAGTTTTTTAAGTAAAATAGTTCGAATGCTTATTTTATTGGTCACGCCTCTATCGCTAGAGAAACGAACCAAACAAAACCGATCGTAAGATCGTAAGGTTAAGTGAATAAGGGCGCACGGTGGATGCCTTGGCATTAGGAGCCGATGAAGGACGGGACTAACACCGATATGCTTTGGGGAGCTGTAAGTGAGCTATGATCCAGAGATTTCCGAATGGGGAAACCCAGCATCTTTTATAGGATGTTACTATTCAGTGAATACATAGCTGGATAGAGGTAGACGCAGAGAACTGAAACATCTAAGTACCTGCAGGAAGAGAAAGAAAATTCGATTCCCTGAGTAGCGGCGAGCGAAACGGGAAGAGCCCAAACCAACAAGCTTGCTTGTTGGGGTTGTAGGACTCCGTTATGGTAGTCTGTCAAGATAGTCGAAGAACCTGGAAAGGTTCGCCAAAGTGGGTAATAGCCCCGTAGACGAAATGTTGGCAACACCTAGGAGGATCCTGAGTACGGCGGAACACGAGAAATTCCGTCGGAATCCGCGGGGACCATCCCGCAAGGCTAAATACTCCCTAATGACCGATAGTGAACCAGTACCGTGAGGGAAAGGTGAAAAGCACCCCGGAAGGGGAGTGAAATAGATCCTGAAACCGTGTGCCTACAACAAGTCAAAGCCCGTTAATGG
Organism: Enterococcus sp. 12C11_DIV0727; assembly: GCF_002148425.2. Lineage (NCBI taxonomy): Bacteria > Bacillati > Bacillota > Bacilli > Lactobacillales > Enterococcaceae > Enterococcus > Candidatus Enterococcus lemimoniae. The sequence goes on from NZ_CP147248.1 coordinate 2,429,390, forward strand.
GTGATGGCGTGCCTTTTGTAGAATGAACCGGCGAGTTACGATTGCATGCGAGGTTAAGGTGAAGAGCCGGAGCCGCAGCGAAAGCGAGTCTGAATAGGGCGAATGAGTATGTAGTCGTAGACCCGAAACCATGTGATCTACCCATGGCCAGGTTGAAGGTGTGGTAAAACGCACTGGAGGACCGAACCCACGTACGTTGAAAAGTGCGGGGATGAGCTGTGGGTAGCGGAGAAATTCCAAACGAACTTGGAGATAGCTGGTTCTCTCCGAAATAGCTTTAGGGCTAGCCTCGGAATTAAGAATGATGGAGGTAGAGCACTGTTTGGACTAGGGGCCCATCTCGGGTTACCGAATTCAGATAAACTCCGAATGCCATTCATTTATATCCGGGAGTCAGACTGCGAGTGATAAGATCCGTAGTCGAAAGGGAAACAGCCCAGACCACCAGCTAAGGTCCCAAAATAACTATTAAGTGGAAAAGGATGTGGGGTTGCACAGACAACTAGGATGTTGGCTCAGAAGCAGCCACCATTTAAAGAGTGCGTAATAGCTCACTAGTCGAGTGACCCTGCGCCGAAAATGTACCGGGGCTAAATAGTTTACCGAAGCTGTGGATTACACCTCTGGTGTAATGGTAGGAGAGCGTTCTAAGGGCGTTGAAGGTCGATCGTGAGGACGGCTGGAGCGCTTAGAAGTGAGAATGCCGGTATGAGTAGCGAAAGACGGGTGAGAATCCCGTCCACCGTATGACTAAGGTTTCCTGGGGAAGGCTCGTCCGCCCAGGGTTAGTCGGGACCTAAGCCGAGGCCGATAGGCGTAGGCGATGGACAACAGGTTGATATTCCTGTACCAGTTGTTTTTGTTTGAGCAATGGAGGGACGCAGGAGGCTAAGGAATGCATGCGACTGGAAGTGCATGTCCAAGCAGTAAGTCTTGAGTAGAGTCAAATGCTTTACTCTTTACGGACAAGCTGTGATGGGGAGGGAAATAATAGTACCGAAGTTCCTGATGTCACACTGTCAAGAAAAGCTTCTAGTGAGAAAACAACTGCCCGTACCGTAAACCGACACAGGTAGTCGAGGAGAGTATCCTAAGGTGAGCGAGCGAACTCTCGTTAAGGAACTCGGCAAAATGACCCCGTAACTTCGGGAGAAGGGGTGCTGACTTCGGTCAGCCGCAGTGAATAGGCCCAAGCGACTGTTTATCAAAAACACAGGTCTCTGCAAAATCGAAAGATGAAGTATAGGGGCTGACGCCTGCCCGGTGCTGGAAGGTTAAGAGGATGGGTTAGCTTCGGCGAAGCTCAGAATTGAAGCCCCAGTAAACGGCGGCCGTAACTATAACGGTCCTAAGGTAGCGAAATTCCTTGTCGGGTAAGTTCCGACCCGCACGAAAGGCGTAACGATTTGGGCACTGTCTCAACGAGAGACTCGGTGAAATTTTAGTACCTGTGAAGATGCAGGTTACCCGCGACAGGACGGAAAGACCCCATGGAGCTTTACTGTAGCTTGATATTGAGTGTTTGTACCACATGTACAGGATAGGTAGGAGCCGATGAATCCGGAACGCTAGTTTCGGAGGAGGCGCTGGTGGGATACTACCCTTGTGTTATGAACCCTCTAACCCGCACCACTTATCGTGGTGGGAGACAGTGTCAGGTGGGCAGTTTGACTGGGGCGGTCGCCTCCTAAAAGGTAACGGAGGCGCCCAAAGGTTCCCTCAGAATGGTTGGAAATCATTCGCAGAGTGTAAAGGCAGAAGGGAGCTTGACTGCGAGACTTACAAGTCGAGCAGGGACGAAAGTCGGGCTTAGTGATCCGGTGGTTCCGCATGGAAGGGCCATCGCTCAACGGATAAAAGCTACCCTGGGGATAACAGGCTTATCTCCCCCAAGAGTCCACATCGACGGGGAGGTTTGGCACCTCGATGTCGGCTCGTCGCATCCTGGGGCTGTAGTCGGTCCCAAGGGTTGGGCTGTTCGCCCATTAAAGCGGCACGCGAGCTGGGTTCAGAACGTCGTGAGACAGTTCGGTCCCTATCCGTCGCGGGCGTTGGAAATTTGAGAGGAGCTGTCCTTAGTACGAGAGGACCGGGATGGACTTACCGCTGGTGTACCAGTTGTTCTGCCAAGGGCATTGCTGGGTAGCTATGTAGGGAAGGGATAAACGCTGAAAGCATCTAAGTGTGAAGCCCACCTCAAGATGAGATTTCCCATTTCTTTAAGAAAGTAAGACCCCTGAGAGATGATCAGGTAGATAGGTTGGAAGTGGAAGTGCAGTGATGTACGGAGCGGACCAATACTAATCGGTCGAGGACTTAACCAAAGAAACGAAATAAAAAAGTATTTTCGGAATGTTTGATTACTACTTCAATCCAGTTTTGAGTGAATAATCACTCAACTTAATAGTAACAACACCCAGTGTGGTGGCGATAGCGAGAAGGATACACCTGTTCCCATGCCGAACACAGAAGTTAAGCTTCTTAGCGCCGATTGTAGTGAAGGGTTTCCCTTTGTGAGAGTAGGACGTCGCCACGCTAAAGTGTTGTCTTGGAGGTTTAGCTCAGCTGGGAGAGCACCTGCCTTACAAGCAGGGGGTCGGCGGTTCGATCCCGTCAACCTCCATTTTTTGAGCCGTTAGCTCAGTTGGTAGAGCATCTGACTTTTAATCAGAGGGTCGCAGGTTCGAGCCCTGCACGGCTCATAGGAATATTTTGCGGGTGTGGCGGAATTGGCAGACGCACTAGATTTAGGATCTAGCGCCTTACGGCGTGGGGGTTCAAGTCCCTTCACCCGCATTTTTAGTCTCGTTTAATACTTGGCGAATACGCCGGCTTAGCTCAGTTGGTAGAGCATCTGATTTGTAATCAGAGGGTCGAGGGTTCAAATCCTTTAGCCGGCATCCAAATTGCGGAAATAGCTCAGTGGTAGAGCACCACCTTGCCAAGGTGGGGGTCGCGGGTTCGAACCCCGTTTTCCGCTTAGCTTGTTCGCCGGGGTGGCGGAACTGGCAGACGCACAGGACTTAAAATCCTGCGGTGAGTGATCACCGTACCGGTTCGATTCCGGTCCTCGGCATTGCAGTGACATACAGATGTATGACATGTAGCACCCATAGCTCAACTGGATAGAGTGCTTGACTACGAATCAAGAGGTTAGGGGTTCGACTCCCTTTGGGTGCATAGTTGATAGGTTTGACTGCGGATTAGAAGGTAATGTGTATTCGTTCCTTTTAAGCGTTTAGTCTTTTTTTATTATTATAGCTACGGGAAGTAGCTCAGCTTGGTAGAGCACTTGGTTTGGGACCAAGGGGTCGCAGGTTCGAATCCTGTCTTCCCGATTGAAAGAACAGAGTAATTGCTCTGTTCTTTTTTGTTCTAATGAAATACCCAATGCGTTATCTATATTTACTTTTTCTTATCAAATTAGGCATTCTCCTTTATTAAACAGTTGAAGTTATGTATAATTAAGGTCAGTATTAGTCAAGGGAAAAGGATGAGTGTGATGAGTAATCAAAATACTTCGGATTTAATAGAAGCATATCTAAAGAAGATTCTTGAAGAGAGCAGTAAAATTGAGATTCGCAGAGCCGAAATGGCTCATTTATTCAATTGTGTTCCATCCCAGATTAATTATGTTATCAATACACGCTTTACAATTCAACGCGGCTATTCTGTTGAAAGTAAACGTGGTGGCGGTGGTTACATTCGAATCGCCAAGGTTCAAATTTCTGATAGTGATCAATTGTTAAAACAGATTGCTCAGTTTACAGGCAATGAACTTTCAGAAAAAGATGCACTGATTTTTATACAAAAGTTGTACGAAGAAGAAGTGATCACCAAAAGAGAAGGAAACCTGATGTTGTCAGTTCTTGGAAAACAAGTTCTAGGCAAAGCAGGATCAAATGAAGATTATTTACGTGCTCAATTGATGCATTCATTTTTAGAACGTTTGAGTTACGAGGAGGAATGATAATATGGATGAATTATTTACAGAAAGTGCCAAGGCAGTCTTAGCCATTGCACAAGAAGAAGCAAAATATTTTAGGCATCAATCTGTTGGATCAGAGCATTTGCTATTGGCATTAGTTTTGGAGCCAAATGGAATTGCTGGGAAATCATTGCGCCAGTTGAATGCTGATAAAAACGATATTCGTGAAGAAATCGAACACTTGACGGGTTATGGTACTGTAAAAGCCTATCCTAAAGGTTCATACTTGCCTTATTCTCCTCGTGCAAAGCAAATTTTTGCATATGCTGGTGATGAAGCCAAGCGTTTAGGTGCACCAAATATTGGTACAGAACATATTTTATTAGGGTTATTAAGAGATGAAGATATACTAGCATCACGTATTTTATTGAATCTGGGCTTAAGTTTATCCAAAATGCGCCAGCTTTTAATGAAAAAAATTGGTATAACAGATCCACAAATGAGTGGTAATGTAGGACGTCGAAGAAATAATCAAGCTCAAAAAGCAGCACCAAAAGGAACGCCAACATTAGATTCTTTAGCACGTGATTTAACAAAATTAGCTCGTGAAAAAAATCTTGATCCAGTAGTTGGACGTTCACAAGAAGTTAGACGTTTGATTCAAATTTTAAGCCGTCGTACAAAAAATAACCCTGTTTTAGTTGGAGAACCTGGCGTTGGTAAAACAGCGATTGCTGAAGGGTTAGCTCAAAAAATCGTCAATGGTGAAGTGCCAGAAGATATGCAAGAAAAACGCTTGATGATGTTAGATATGGGCGCTTTAGTAGCTGGTACTAAGTATCGTGGAGAGTTTGAAGATCGGCTCAAAAAGGTGATCGATGAGATTTATCAAGATGGCGAAGTCATTTTATTTATTGATGAATTGCACACTTTGATTGGTGCAGGTGGTGCTGAAGGCGCAATCGATGCATCAAATATATTAAAACCAGCACTTGCAAGAGGTGAATTGCAAACAATCGGTGCAACAACATTAGATGAATATCAAAAGTATATCGAAAAAGATTCTGCTTTAGAACGACGTTTTGCCCGTGTGCAAGTTGATGAACCAACACCAGAGGAAGCAGAAGAGATTCTAAAAGGTTTACGTTCTCGTTATGAAGAACATCATGGTGTGGAGATTACAGATGATGCGCTACATGCAGCGGTTCAATTATCTGTACGCTATATCAATTCTCGTCAGTTACCAGACAAAGCAATTGATTTGATGGATGAGTCTTCAGCAAAAGTTCGTTTGGATTTAGCCGACGAACCTTCTGAAATCAATAATTTGCGCTTGGAAATTGCTCGTTTAGTTGAAGAAAAAGAAGCAGCAATTCAAGCTCAGTCATTTGAAAGTGCTGCTAGGTTACGTCAAAAAGAGAAAAAATTGGCACGTAAATTAGAGAATATTTTATTATTAGAACAAAAAGAAGCGTCTGGTTATGCTAATCGGGTAACAGAAGAAGATGTTGCTAATGTGGTATCACAATGGACAGGCGTGCCTTTACAGCAATTAGAGAAAAAGGAAAGTGAACGACTGCTTGAATTGGAAAGTATTTTACATCATCGAGTAGTTGGTCAGGACGAAGCAGTTCAAGCTGTGTCGCGTGCGATTCGTAGAGCTCGTAGTGGTTTGAAAGATCCAAACCGACCAATTGGTTCGTTTATGTTTTTAGGCCCAACAGGTGTAGGGAAAACGGAATTAGCAAAAGCTTTAGCTGAAACAATGTTTGGTAGCGAAGATGCCCTTGTTCGGGTAGATATGTCTGAGTTTATGGAAAAATATAGCACCAGTCGTTTGATTGGTTCTCCTCCAGGTTATGTGGGATATGAAGAAGGCGGCCAATTAACTGAAAAAATTCGCCAAAAACCGTATTCTGTTATTTTACTGGATGAGGTAGAAAAAGCGCATCCTGATGTCTTCAATATCTTGTTACAAGTGTTAGACGATGGTCACTTAACAGATTCTAAAGGACGAAAAGTAGACTTTAGAAATACAATTTTGATTATGACATCAAACATTGGCGCAACGGCGATTCGTGATGAAAAAAATGTTGGTTTCAATGTTCAGGATCTAACGAAAGATTACGGTGCAATGCAAAAACGGATCATGGAAGAACTGAAAAAAGCATTCCGTCCAGAATTTTTGAATCGTGTAGATGAAACAGTTGTCTTCCGTTCATTAGATCAGGAAGAAATTCACGAAATCGTGAAAATCATGAGTAAATCAATTGTTCAACGCTTACGGGAACAAGATGTTAATGTGAAAATCACAGCAGCTGCGATTGAAGTGATTGGAAAAGTTGGCTTCGACCCGGAATACGGCGCACGCCCAATTCGTAGAGCTTTGCAAAAAGAAGTAGAAGACCGTTTAAGCGAAGCATTACTTTCAGGTCAAATCCATCTTGGGGATAAAGTGACGATTGGAGCAAGTAAAGGAAAAATAACATTAAACGTTAAATCGCCTAAACTTGAACAGATGTTACAAACAATTTAAATTTAAAATCAATAATTCGCTGTGCAAAACGAATCTGTTTTGTACAGCTTTTTTTCTTAAATAGACATAAATAATACTCTTTATTTTGTGAAAAATGATCGTTAAAATAAAGAGAGCCTATTGGAAAGTTTGTGAACCTGTGCTACTATAAAACAGTTGTAAGAAGACTGTGTAAAAAGATAAAAGTATTGTTGTTAGATGAATTTGTAAAGGATTGGATGAGTCTGTTCAGCTTTTAAGATATTTAGCTTCATGGGCTAGCTCTTCAGAAAAAAGATAAATATGAATGGTGGCAAAAAACACAACCTTCCCTATTTCCTATTTTTCAGTCAGAGCTAAACGAGCCCATTTAGCTTTTAAAGGAGGATACAAAATGATAGAACTTATTGCGACTGCTGAATCTGTTGAACAAGCGGAGGCGTTATTAGCAGTAGGGGTAGATACTTTATACATTGGAGAAGAGATGTTCGGGTTGCGCTTGCCAACGTCATTTTCTCGTGAAGAACAGCGTATTATTACAGAAAAGGCCCATCATGCTGGGAAAAAAGTGACTGTTGCGTTAAACGGGATCATGCATCCAGAAAAAATGAAGCAGGTCCCGGAGTATTTGACTTTTTTGCAAGAAATCAACGTAGATCAAATAACTGTTGGAGATCCAGGGGTAGTATTTGTTTTACAACGTGACGGGATTGACATTCCATATATTTATGATGGAGAAACCTTAGTAACTAGCTCTCGTCAAATTAATTTCTGGGCAAAACGTGGATCGATCGGTGCAGTTTTGGCTCGTGAAGTTCCTTTTGAAGAAATGAAAGCAATGAAGGATAATTTGATGGTTCCAGCTGAAGTCCTTGTATATGGCGCTACATGTATTCATCAATCAAAACGTCCATTGTTGCAAAATTACTATAATTTTACTAAAAATGATGAATCCGCTAGTAAAGAGCGTGGGCTATTTATATCCGAGCCTAAAAAGGAAGAAACACACTATTCCATTTATGAAGACAGTCATGGTACTCATATTTTTGCAGATAATGATGTCAATTTAATTGGTGAGCTAGACAAACTTCATGAACATAATTACACAAAGTGGAAGCTTGATGGTATTTATGCGCCTGGAGAAAATTTCGTAAAAGTAGCGGAACTATTTGCAGATGCTAAGGAAAAAATAGAAGCCGAACTTTGGTCGAGTGAGCAAGCACAAGTGGCAATTGAACAAATAGAAGCTCTTCACCCAGAAAATCGTGGTTTAGATATCGGGTTCTTTGATTTAGATCCAGACGAGATAAAGTAAGGAGAAAAAAACATATGACAAACGAACGAACACTGAAGCGTCCTGAGGTCTTAGCACCCGCAGGGACGCTAGAAAAACTAAAAACAGCTATTCACTACGGTGCAGATGCAGTCTACATTGGTGGTAATGCTTATGGATTACGTAGCCGTGCCGGGAATTTTACAAAAGAAGACATGATCGAAGGTGTAGCGTTTGCCAACGAACATGGGGCAAAAGTTTATGTGGCAGCAAATATGGTTACACATGAAGGAAATCAAGAAGGAGCAGGAGACTTTTTCAGAGAAATTCGTGATGTTGGGATTTCAGCAGTCATTGTTTCTGATCCAGCTTTGATTGAAATTTGTGCAGCGGAAGCGCCAGGCTTGCCGATCCATTTATCTACACAAGCATCAGCTACCAACTATGAAACATTAGAGTTTTGGAAAAACGAAGGATTAGAACGTGTGGTTTTAGCGCGTGAAGTATCTATGGACGAAGTCGCAGAAATCCGCAAAAATACAGATGTGGAAATTGAAGCGTTTATTCATGGGGCAATGTGTATTTCTTATTCTGGTAGATGTACGTTGTCTAATCATATGTCGATGCGGGATGCGAATCGTGGTGGTTGTTCACAATCTTGTCGTTGGAAATACGAACTTTATGATATGCCTTTTGGCGCTGAACGTACAAGTTTGACTGATAAAGGTGAAGTGGAAGAAGAATTTTCAATGAGTGCGGTGGATATGGCGATGATCCAACATATTCCTGAATTGATCCAAAATGGTGTTGATAGCTTTAAAATCGAAGGCCGAATGAAGTCAATTCACTACGTTTCTACAGTAGCGAATGTTTACAAAAAAGCGGTTGATACGTATATGGAAGATCCTGAAAATTATGAGTGCAAACAAGAATGGATCGATGAGCTTTGGAAAGTCGCGCAAAGAGAGCTTTCAACTGGCTTTTATTACCATGTACCAACCGATGAAGAACAGTTATTTGGAGAACGTCGCAAGATCCCACAATATAAATTTATCGGGGAAGTGATGGCGTATGATCCCGAAACGAAAGTCGCAACGATTCGTCAAAGAAATCATTTTAGTGTAGGCGACGAAATTGAATTTTACGGTCCTGGGTTCAAACACTTCCATCAAACAGTAGATGTTATGTATAATGAAGAGAACGAGTCAATTGATCGAGCACCAAATCCAATGATGATTTTAACAATGCCAGTTGAAGAACCAGTAGCAGTTGGTGATATGATTCGTAAAAAGAAATAAATATTTTGATTGAGGGATTGGCTGTTACAGCTTGTCCCTTTCATTGCAGAAAGGATAAGTGAACAATGGCAAAACAATATGATTATATCGTAATCGGCGGTGGCAGTGGTGGAATTGCTTCTGCTAATCGTGCCGGGATGCATGGGGCTAAGGTTTTATTGATCGAAGCGGCTGATATTGGCGGAACTTGTGTGAATGTTGGTTGTGTACCTAAAAAGGTGATGTGGCAAGCAAGTTCAATGATGGAAATGATAAAACGAGATACAGCAGGGTATGGAATGGATGTAGAGGTCAAGTCCTTCAGTTTTAAAAAGCTCGTTCAAAATCGTGAGGCGTACATTGATAATCTACATGCGGCTTACCATCGTGGGTTAGATAGTAATAATGTAGAAGTTTTAGCAGAGTATGCAACGTTTGTTGATGATCACACAGTCGAAGCAGGAGGCGAATGTTTTACAGCTCCTAATATTTTGATTGCAACTGGTGGACGACCTAAAAAATTAGGAATTCCAGGTGAAGAATATGCAATCGATTCTAATGGATTTTTTGCTTTAGAAGAATTACCAAAACGAGTAGTCTTTGTTGGAGCAGGTTACATAGCTGCTGAACTTGCTGGAACCATTCACGGATTAGGATCTGAGACACATTGGGCATTTAGAAAAGACCGTCCATTACGAGGTTTCGATGAAATGTTATCAGAAAAAGTAGTTGAGCATTATGCTGAAGATGGCATGCATATTTATCCTCATTCAACTCCTCGTTCGATTGAAAAGTTTGAATCAGGAGAATTGATGATCACTTTTGAAAACGGAACTAAAATCACGGCTGATAGTATTGTATTTGGAACTGGTCGTCAACCTAATACAGATACGTTAGGGCTAGAAAATACACATGTTGAGCTGACAGACCAAGGCTATGTAAAAGTGGATAAATTCCAGAATACAACACAAACTGGTATTTATGCTGTTGGCGATGTGATTGGCAAAATCGATTTAACACCCGTGGCGATTGCCGCAGGAAGAAGATTATCAGAGCGTTTATTCAACGGAAAAGAAAATGAGTATTTAGATTATGAAACAATTCCAACTGTGGTCTTTACGCACCCAACAATTGCTACAGTTGGTTTAACTGAAAAAGAAGCCGAAGAGAAATATGGGGATGAAAATATCAAAATTTATCAATCGACTTTTACACCAATGTATTTTGCTTTAGGTGAGTATCGTCAAAAATGCGATATGAAACTAGTGTGTGTCGGCGAAGAGGAGAAAATTGTTGGATTGCATGGGATTGGCTTAGGGGTTGATGAAATGTTGCAAGGTTTTGCAGTAGCAATCAAAATGGGGGCTACGAAAAAAGATTTTGATAATACTGTGGCAATTCACCCGACAGGTTCGGAAGAATTTGTAACGATGAGATAAAAAAACACGGATAAAACGTCAAACGTTTTATCCGTGTTTTTTAATTTGTTCGTGCAAGAATGGCTTGTGTGATTTCCAAGAGCTCATTTTTAGCTTTAGAGGGAGTTTCAGGTAGCTTCTGAATACCTTTTAAAGCTTGCTGCGTATATTTTTGTGCAAGCTTTTGGGCTTTCTCAACTCCACCAAATGAATGAACCAATTCATAGATTTTATTTGTTTCAGAGTCAGTTAATGTTTCACCTTTTTTCAAATAAGGAAGTAGGGTGTCTCGTCCTTCTTCTAACGCATATAAAAGCGGCAATGAATAGATTCCCTGACGGACATCCTCCAACACAGGTTTTCCGATTTGTTCTGGACTTTGGGTATAATCTAAAACGTCATCTATAATTTGAAAAGCAATCCCAATGTTTTCACCGATTTTTCCGCAATTTTTAGCAAAACGTTCAGTTGTTCCACTTTCATAAGCTCCAACAAAGCAACTTAGTGAAAAAAGTTCAGCAGTTTTACCAGAAATATTTTCTAAGTATTGATTAATCGTCATATCAAGATTATAACGATTATCCATTTGTCCCAGTTCACCACTTAATATTTTTTCCATACTCCGTGAATTTAACTGGATACTTTTTAAAGAAGAAGAGTAGTCAGCAAGTAACTTAAAACAGCTGACAAACAAATAATCACCCGCATAAACAGCTGTGCTATTGCCAAACTGAGAACGAATAGTTGGTAAACTACGTCTGATATCAGCATCGTCTACGATATCGTCATGAATCAATGTTGCAGTGTGCAATAATTCAATCGCTGCCGCTAAAGCAACAGCCTTTTTGGGTTCTCTTTTTTCGCCAAACTGTGAAAATAAAAGCTGATAAGCTGGACGAAGTAACTTACCGCCGGAATGAATCATCGACATGACTGCATCTTCGACATCTTTATTTTTTAGAGCAACACTATTTTCCATCAATTTTAACGTGTTGTTTAATTCTTTTGCTAGTTCAGGATATTTTTTCCACATGGGATGAATGTTCATAAGATGACTCCTTTGATTGTACTCAGTCAGAATAAAATATTATTGAAAATATTGGCTCCATTTATGTTTGGTCGTTGATTCGTAATTTAGCTGAAATTGGCGTAGAGTTTGAACATGGCGCAGTAGGTAATTTGCTGCAATCCCGATTGCAATTCCGGATAATAAGCCGAAAAAAGAAAGGAAAGGCAGATAAAGCATAGGAGCCCATGATTGAGCAAAGAAACAAGTGGTTAATAATTGCCCAACATTGTGTAAAAATCCACCTGCCGCACTAATTCCAATAATACTGACGCGTTTAGGACCTAATTGCATGATGAGTAGCATCCCTAAATAGCTAAGTAAGGCACCACTGGCACTATAAAAGAAAGTGGAAATCGTTCCGCCAAGCAGTGTCGTTAAAATTAGACGCATACAGACCAAAAAGAAACTATCTCTTTTTCGCATTGTAAAAATAGCAATGATGGTAATTAGATTAGCCAGTCCTAGTTTAGCACCAGGGGCAAAAGCAAAAGGATAAGGAATCATATTTTCAATCAATCCAATGATCACACCCTGTGCGACTAACATGGAAATATAGATGTTTTTTTGTAATTTACTCATAATATACTGACAGTGTTTAATAAATCAAACTGCCATCCTCACTCCCATCAGAAGCCTCAACTGTGATGAATAAATTATGGGGCAAGCAGGCAATAGGTGTTTCTCCTGCTTTAGATATCCAACCTCGTTGTACGCAAATTTGATCTCCGCAATTTGATTCTACCATGCGGATTTTATCACCACTGACTTCGATCAAGTTATAGTCTCCATCAGAGTCCTCGTATTTGTACGTATATGTGGGGCCGCCTTCTTTTAAATCGAAGACTTTGATTACTTCACCGTCCACTTTTAGTACTGCTTGTTTTGTCGCGTCATCTTGTGCTGTGTTTTGCATGCTAAATACTGCAAGGGGCAAGAAAGAACTGAGAATCAAGAAAACAATGATCACAATATCCCACGGACGTATATAGCTTTTTTTGACAAATTCTTTAATGTCCATTTCTATCCTCTCCCTTGTAGTGTTTATTTTCTTATATTCTATCATAATGAGAAAAGAAAGTTCTAGGAGCAAACCTAGAACTCTCTTAGATTTTTACTATAAAAAGTAATTATTTACTGCCATATCTGGACTTAGGTGTTCCGTACCACCATTTACCTAGTGTACGTTGAACCCAAGGGATAACCCAGCGGTCTAAACCAAGCGCACGTCCAGAACCATTCATTAAAGCGAAGGCTACAAAGATAAACCAAATGTTTACCCAATAGAACATGCCTGATAAACAGAATGCAATGGTTAAACCAATTGTTGCAGCACTACTTAACCAAGTGAATAATCCAGCGATCAACGCTAAAGCAATCAAGACTTCAACGATTGTCATAAATTTTTGCATGAACAATGCGACTTCTTGGTTAGGCATCATGAATTTCATAACACTTTCAAACCATTTAGGCATATGATCGAAGACTTGCATTGGCTCTTCACCATAGGCATAGCTTAAACCGAATTGAGCAGCTTTAGCTGTCGTTTCAGTTGCCTCAGCGCCACCACCTGCAGCAGATGCACCTGTTGTTACTTGTTCTTGTAACCAAGGGAATGGGAAGGCAACTTTATCAGTAAACCATGAACCATCACCAAACCAAGTGCTCGGGTTCAAGTAATCGCCAGTACCGACAATTTTCTTCATCGATTCGACTAACCAAACCATACCGTAGAATACACGTAAAGGAACGCTCCATAAAACATTACCATAACGAGAAGAATGTCCACGTGTTACATTACGATCGTCTTTAATATGGAAGAACTCATGCATAATATATTGGAACATATAGTAACCAGAACGAATATCAAAGAAATATTTCAAGTTAACGATGTGTTTCATGATGATCGCTAGGAAACCGCTAAGATGAATTTTATCAAATAAGTTTGCGACACCCCATTTAGCGCCAATAGAAACCATAAATCCTTGATAATTTCCTTTGAATTTGTGTTTTTCACTGCCTTTGATGTCCGCTACGATATTTGCAGCAGCTGTGTGACCAGTTTGTTCAGCAGCTTGAACGATTTGTGGTGTCGGTGTTTCAGGGAATTCTTCGTAATAAACCAAGTCACCAACGATATAAATGTTTTTATCTTCGTAGCCTTTCGCTTGCATGTATTCATTGGCAATCAAACGATTGCCACGAGCTGATTCTAAACCGAAGTCAGCAGCGTCAGAAGTCGCTTTGACACCAGCAGTCCAGATCAATGTGTGTGTTGGAACTGTAGAACCATCTTTTAATTTGATATGATCTGCAGCTACTTCAACGATTGGTGCGTTAAGCAACAATTTCACATTTTTCTTCTCTAAGTAACGTTCAGCTTTCGCTGCATCATTACGAGAAAGCATGTTTAAGATTGTTGGCATTGCTTCAACGACCATTAAAGTAAATTCATTAGGGTCAAGTTTAAATTCTTTTGCAAGACGATCTTTCCAGTCGATCAATTCGCCGACCATTTCAATACCAGTAAATCCTGAACCACAGACAACAAATGTCAACATCGCTTTACGAACTTCTGGATCTGGTTCGATTGCTGCTTTTTCAACTGTTTCCAAGATATGTTCACGAATTTTCAGAGAGTTTTCAAAAGACCATAGAGTAAAACCATGTTCTTTAACCCCAGGGGTACCAAAATCATTTGGCTCGCCACCCATACCGATGATCAATTGGTCAAATTCATAAGAACCTAACTCTGTTTGAACAACTTTTTTGTCTTTATCGATACCAGTTACAGTGTCAGTTACAAGAGTGACATTCTTTTTACGTGAGAATAAACGTTGTAGATCGTACTGAATCGCTGAAGGCTCAACACGTCCTCCGGCTACTTCGTGCAACTCAGTCATCATGGTGTGGTAAGAATGACGATCAATTAAAGTAATCTCAACGTCAGAATCTTTTTTCAATTTTTTGGCTAAAAATTTAGTAGCTGAAACTCCAGCATAACCAGCTCCCACAACGACAATTTTTTGTTTTGTCATTGATAATCCGCTCCTTAAAAATAAATGAAATGAAAAATGATAATAATTACACAATCGAATTCATTATATAGCCATTTTTAGGTTTTGTCTAATAACAATTCTTAAATATAGGAAATAAATTTTTTTTATTAAAAAGCCGTGAAAAACGGGTAAAATTTTGTCTTTCTTTTATAACTTTAATTGACATAATTGGAAATTTCTATAGAATGTAAATTATATCACAAACAAAAAATTGTGAATGTTTAAGAAAAGGAAAAGGTGAACAAAAATGAAAATGAACAAAATTGTAAAGGGCTTCACAGCTATCGCACTTTCATCTCTTTTACTAGCAGCATGTGGATCAGATCAAAAAAAAGACACAGCGAAATCTTCTGAATCAACTACTGCAACATCAAAAACAGCTGAATCTTCTACAGTAGCAGAAAAAGAAGCTGGTGCAGATTTACAAGATGGTACTTATAAATTAGAAGAAAAAAATGAATCTAATGGTTACCGTGCAACATTTGAAATGACTGTTAAAGACGGCAAAATCACTGAATCTAAATATGATAATATCAATGCTGATGGTAAATCAAAAGCAGATGATAAAGACTACGAAAAAAATATGAAAGACAAATCAGGCGTAGGCCCAGCTGAATACATCAAAGAATTAAATGATTCTTTTGTTAAAGCACAAAGCGCTGATGGTGTAGAAGTAGTAACTGGTGCGACTCACTCAAGTGAATCATTCCAAAACTATGCACAACAATTGATTCAAGCAGCTCAAGCTGGCGATACTAAAACAATCGAAATCGACAATGGTGCTGATCTTAAAGATGGTACGTATACATTGAAAGAAAAAAATAATTCAAATGGCTACCACACTGAATTTTCAATCGTTGTAAAAGATGGTAAAGTAACTGAATCTAACTACGATAATGTGAATGACGAAGGCAAATCTAAAAAAGATGACGCTGACTACAACAAAAACATGAAAGACAAATCAGGCGTAGGCCCAGCTGAATACATTAAAACTTTAAACGAAGAATTAGTGAAAGCAATGAACGAAAAAGACGGTTCAGCTGCAAACGTAGAAGTAGTAACTGGTGCAACTCACAGTTCTCACTCATTCGTAATCTACGCTGAACAATTAGTGAATGCTGCTGAAAAAGGCGACACTAATGAAATCGTTGTAGACAACATTGTAATGAAAAAATAATTTTTCACATAAGTAAAACAAAAAAGATATGTGTGCAGAATTCAGAGATTGCTCTGAATTCTGCTTTTTGCTGTGAATCACTGCGATTGCTACCCAGAGCAGATGATGAACAGTACTTGGCGACCGAAGGGAGAGAAGTAACCGTACTAGGAATCACCCAATGCTTAACTCACAAAAAAACAGAGGTAACTGTATCTAGAAAAGTAAATGTCGGTCAAAAGAATAGCCCAACAGGCTCTGCCAGAGCAGATGATGAAAACAGTCCAAGGCGACTGCAAGGAGCCGCAAATACCAAAAGTCCAAACAAATCACTGCATTCATTTCACTAAACCGCACCAATAACAGATAGAAAATCCTTTCCATTCAAGCGAAAAAGCGCTACTATAAATAAGACAATTTTTCTATGTAGAAAGAGGGATACGATGAAAAACAAAAAATCACTGATCATCTTAATGACAGTACTATTTTTAGCTGTTTTGGCAGGATGTAACTCAAAAGATAAGAAGGAAGAAACCAAAATCAACAAAGAACCTTATTCAGATCAGCAATCGCTATTAGGAACTTATGTACAAGTGAGAATCTATGATGACGGCAAAGAAGAGGTATTAGAAAAAGCCTTTGCCAGAGTGAAAGAACTAGGCGATAAAATCACAGTCAACGAAAAAGGGTCTGAAATCGATGAAATCAACGAACAAGCTGGGATCAAACCAGTCAAAGTCTCTGATGATATCTACCCATTATTGAAACGAGCATATGAATATAGTGAAGACTCTTCCGGTGGTTTTGATATGGCAATCGGTCCAATCACACAATTATGGCATATTGGCTTTGATGATGCTCGTAAACCTTCACAAGAAGAAATCGATCAAGCGTTAAAATTAGTTGATTATCATAAAGTAAAATTAAATGATGAAGATAAAACGGTCTATCTTGAAGAAAAAGGAATGCAACTTGATCTAGGTGCAATCGCCAAAGGGTTTATTACAGATGAAGTCGTGAAAGTTTTGAAAGATAATGGCGTAACGACTGCAATTGTGGATTTAGGTGGAAATGTTTATGTGCTAGGACATAGCCCTCGTGGTAAAGATATGGACTGGAATGTAGGAATACAAGATCCTAACAAAGCCCGTAATACAGTAGTCGGAACGATTCAAGAAAGCGATAAAACATTAGTAACTTCTGGTATTTATGAGCGCTTTTTAGAAGTAGATGGTAAAAAATACCATCATTTATTTGACCCTAAAACAGGTTATCCTTTCGATAATGATATCGCAGGTGTCACTGTGATCACGAAGGAATCGATCGATGGCGATGGACTTTCAACAGCTGTATTTTCAATGGGGGTCAAAAAAGGTTTAGAGTACGCTGAAGGCTTGAAAGATGTTGATGTGATTTTTGTTACAAAAGAGGATACCGTATTTGTAAGTAAAGATATTGAAAAGGTTTTTGAGTTAGGAAAAGATTCAGGTTATACATTGGGTGATCGTAAAGACCTGAAATAAGGAGAACGAATATGTCTTTGAAAGTATTTTTGCAGGTTGTGGAAATTCAGACTAAATTAGCGAGTCTATTTCCTTTTGCAGTTGGGGTGTTATTTTCGCTTGCTTATTTCCAAGAGTTTCAGTTAGGCTACACAGTTTTATTTTTCATAGGAATGGTTGTTTTTGATATGGCTACGACAGCAATAAATAATTATATGGACTTTAAAAAAGCAAAATCTGAAGTATACAAATATGAAGAGAATATTATTGGTAGCTCTGGGATCGCACCAGTTCTTGTGAGAAATATGATCTTTGGAATGGTTGCTTTTTCCGCTGTGATCGGGATCTTTTTAACGGTTCAAACAGGTTGGCTGTT
Source organism: Enterococcus sp. 12C11_DIV0727 (assembly GCF_002148425.2). Lineage (NCBI taxonomy): Bacteria > Bacillati > Bacillota > Bacilli > Lactobacillales > Enterococcaceae > Enterococcus > Candidatus Enterococcus lemimoniae. The sequence continues at coordinate 2,446,960 of NZ_CP147248.1, forward strand.
CTTGGTAATGGGCGGCGTGTGTTGTTTTATCGGAATTTTTTATACGTTTGGACCAATTCCGTTATCGCGGATGCCGTTAGGTGAGGTTTTCAGTGGATTTACAATGGGACTTGGGATTTTTGCGATGACGATCTATTTAAATGTTCAAGATAAACGACCATTTTATCTATTGCTCGATTGGGGTCGTGGAACATTTGCCTTGACAGGGAATTTGTGGGCAGTTCTAGCGATCATTTGGGCCTCTTTGCCGATGGTCTTCACGATTGCCAATATCATGTTGGCAAATAACCTGAGAGATTTAGACACGGATATTGAAAATCATCGTTATACGTTGGTTTATTATATTGGTCGAGAGCATGGTGTGATATTATTTCAACTATTGATATTAGCCTGCTATGCAGTTGTTTTGATTGGGTGGCCATTGGGCGTATATCACTGGCCGATTTTGACTGTATTTTTATCACTGCCAACTGTTTGGAAAAATCTTCAGTCATTTAAAAAAGAGTTGCCTCATCCAAAAAGTTTTGGCTATTCGATAAAAAATCTATTAGCATTTAACGGTAGCTATTTACTAGGGTTATTCTTAACGATTATTTTAGAAAAAATTTAAATAAAAAAGAAGGAAGCAGTAACCAACAACGACTCTGCTTCCTTCTTTTTTACGCTCTATTTTAACAACCCTTTTTTAAACACTACTTTTTATTTTTTTTTACTTTTAATGAATAGAAATAGTACAGCTAATAGAATAATGGCAATACCCGCAATTGAAAAGTAAACAGTTTTCTTTTCACCTGTGTTTGGAAATAAGTCTTTTTTCTTTTCTGTTTCTTTAGTAGAAGTCGAAGAGGAAGCAGTGCTTTTAGCTGGTGTAGAGCTATCTGTTGTTCCTGCGGCACCGGCAAAGGCCTGGTCAGTTAATGTATAGATGGGTGAATAATCACCTGATTGTGGCGAAAAAGCCGCAAAACTGAAATGATCTTGGTATGGAAGAGTGAAATAACCTTCAGTGTCTGTTAGGACAGGACTGTCTGTTTTGGCGAAGGGATAAAACACTTTTATATTTTTAGGAACTGCATCATAGTTAGCAGTATTTTCGCCGTAAATAGGAACGTTACTGACTGAAGCTTCATCTGTAGTTAAAACCCTACCCTTAACTTGTTTTTTTTCTGAATTATAGGAAATAAATTGGATATCATAGGTTGGCGTAGACTTTACTACTTTATAGCCCATATTTAGTGTAACTTCTTGCTTCTCTCCTTGGTTTTCTTCTAAAGGCTGGAGCATAAAGCTCACTTTGACTAAATAGTCTCCTATTTTTTCTGTTGAGGCGTCCTCTAAAAGTTTAAGATCTCTGAACGCAGCGCCATGATAGCCACTATCTTGGGAAAGCATTTCTGCAGTCACTTTTTCTCCTTGAAATACAACTAAAGTTGTTTGGATAAGATCGCTATAAGCGTTGGGAGCTGAGCTACTGGAATTTTCTATGGAACTTGTATCTGATGTAGAACTATCCACGGTTTTTTTGTTTTCCTTCTCAGTTTCTTGTGTGGATGTTATAGAGGAAGAGCTTTCAACTTCCGATGTAGTTGAAACTTCTTCTGCAAAACTTGTAAGCGGTAGAGCTAAAGATAAAGCGACCAAACAAAAAACAACTTTTTTCATAAATATTCTCCTTGTGTAATGTTCGTATTGTTTATGATATAAATGTAACACAAGTGAAACATTTAGCAAGTGGTTGTAAGAAAACTGGCTGCCCCCTTAAGGAATTCTTAATATATTCGTTTGATGTTGCTGTTAAGTCGTTGGATTGATACTGTTTAAACTGATTTCCCCAGAAGAAAGAATCTTTTCTGTTTTGTCATGGAGTTGTACGACTAATTCACCATGATCGTTGATGGAGACCGCAATTCCTTCATATTCAACACCTGTTTGAGTGAATGAAACAGTCTTGCCGAGGACAAATGATTTTTGGCGATATTCTTCTAAGAAATGTTGTTCTGGTAATTGATTTAGAATGGCATAAAATTGATTCCAGATTTCTCCAATCAGTTCGTTTCTTGTAATCGTTGGTTCCTCTTTTGGAAATAGAGAGGTTGCTTTTTTTCTTAATTCCTTTGGAAATTCCTCTTGTTTTAAAGAGAAGTTGATTCCCATGCCGATGATGACATTTGAGATTTGTCCCGATTCAACATCACTCATTGCTTCTGATAAAATACCACAGACTTTCTTTCCGTTGATATAGATATCATTGACCCATTTGATTTCAGTAGAGACCTTGACCAACTTGTCCATTGCACGAGTAACTGCTACAGCCATGATCACAGTATATTGCGCCATTTCTTCAAAGTTTTGATTTGGTCTTAATAACATACTCATGTAGATGCCGCTACCCGCTTTTGAGAAGAAAGGGCGACCGAAGCGACCGATCGGTGCTTCTTGGATATCTGCTACGATCAATGTATTATCAGGTTCACCATTGATTGCGGCTAGTTTTGCATCTTTCATTGTAGATTCTGATGAGTTTAGCACCGTGATCGAAAGGCTAGGTGTTGTTGATTTTAGAGCTAAACGGATTCCTTCTGCTGATAAAACGTCTGATTTTCCGTAGCAATAGCCTTTATTACGGCTACTTGAAATGATGTGCCCCTCTTTTTTTAATTCGTTGATCGCTTTCCAGATTGCAGTTCGAGATAAAGAAAGTTGTTGAGCCATTTCTTCACCCGAAATAAAATTGGGGGCTTGTTTCATTAATAGGGTTAATACCTGACTTTTCGTAGACATACACTTCGCTCCTTTATAATAGTTTCATTGTATCTGATGGTAGGAAGGTGGGTCAACCACCATCCGCCTGAAAGAGGAGATAAAAATCCATCTAAGGATGTATGAGTTTTCCTGGAAAAATTGCTATACTTACGTAGTAGGAACGAAAGATACTGGTTATTATTATAGAGATGGAGTGGGGAAGAATGGAAAAGCAACAATATGTTTGTGATAAGTGTGGCAACACACATTATGTATCAGATCAGTTTCAAGCAACAGGAGGAAACTTTTCAAAGATTTTTGATATACAAAATAAGAAATTTATCACAGTGAGCTGTACGAGATGCGGATTTACGGAATTGTACCGTGGTCAAACATCAGATGGCTGGAATGTTTTAGACTTTTTAATGGGTGGCTAATAGCCAACAAAATAAATAAAAAAGGAGTTCAAGTGTATGCTGCACTTGAACTCTTTTTTTAAACTAGTAGTAGTTGATCGTCTTTTAATTCACTGCCACTATTTTTGTGGAACATTTCCATCAACTCGTTAACGGTTAGATCTTTTTTCCGTTCGGCAGGGACATCTACTACAACTTGCCCTTGATGAAGCATAATCAGACGGTTGCCATAACGAATCGCATCTTCCATATCGTGAGTAACCATAAAGGCTGTCAGGTTTTGTTCCTGTATTAATTTTTCAGTTAGCTCCATAACTGTGATCGATGTTTTAGGATCTAATGCTGCGGTATGTTCATCCAGTAAAATCAGTTTGGGACGAATCAAGGTAGCCATAAGCAAAGTGATTGCTTGACGTTGTCCGCCAGATAGTAAACCAATTTCCGCACCTAAGCGATTTTCTAAGCCTAAGTTCAAACTGGCTAATTGTTCTTTGAAGAAATTACGGTCGTTTTTACGAACGCCGTTTCCCAAACCGCGTTTTTTTCCACGTTTCATTGCAAGGGCCATGTTTTCTTCCACAGTTAAACGTACAGCAGTCCCCATCTTTGGATCTTGAAACACACGGCTGATTTGTTTAGAGCGAGCAACGACACGCTGTTTGGTAATATCTTTACCATTTAAAGTTAATTGCCCTTCTTCAATCGGTAATGTTCCAGCAATGCTGTTTAGTAAAGTCGATTTACCAGCACCGTTTCCGCCGATGATCGTAATGAATTCACCTTGATTGATTGTTAAATCAATGCCTTTTAGTACATGGTTTTCATTGACTGTTCCACGCTCGAAATATTGGTGTAAATTTTTGATTGTTAGTACAGGCTCCATTAGTTGGCTCCTCCTTTACGTTTCCCTAGTTTAGAAAAACCTAATTTTTTTTGAATCAATGGTGAAGATAGACAAATCACCAGAATAATTGCTGAGAATAATTTTAAATCAGCTGGATCGACACGTAGCTCTAGTACGCAAGCAAGGATAAAACGGTATAAAATTGCACCAATCACAATTGTAAGCAAACGCAAACCAAGTGATTTATTTTTAAAGAGAACTTCTGCAATGATAATGGAAGCAAGTCCGATAACGATCGTTCCAATACCGGAATTCAAATCAGCGAAGTTATTATTTTGTACAAGTAACGCACCAGCTAAGGCAATACACCCATTTGACAACATATAGCCGATGATTTTCATGTTGTCGGTTTTGATTCCGTTTGCTTCACTCATATCGATGTTGTCACCCGTTGCTCGAGTGGCCAAACCAATTTCAGTTTTAAAGAATAAGACAAGTAAAATAATGACTAAAAGAACGATGATTGTACCGACAACTATCGCGCTGTTGATTTTAGTGAGTCCTAATGATTGAGCGTGAGAGAAAATCGAATCTGTTCCAATTAAAGAAATATTTGGAGCGCCCATGATACGTGAGTTGATACTGTAAAGTCCAGTCATCGTGATGATTCCTGCTAATAAAGCTGGGATTTTTAATTTTGTGTGTAAAAGTCCTGAAACAAGTCCTGCTAACATGCCGGCTATAAAGGCAATTATCAATGCAAAGATTGGCGCTATCATATAATGGATATCGAATAAAGACTGGACTGGCGCCGGCCAAGTCGTTGGGTCTTTAGCTAAAATAACGGCAGCGACTGCACCGCCTAAAGGAAAACTTCCTTCAGTAGTCAAATCAGCGATATCTAAAATACGGTAAGTCAGGAAGACTCCGATGGCGAGTAAGGACCACAGAAGACCTTGAGAGGTTGAAGATAGTAATATGTCTAACAATAAAATCAGCTTCTTTCAGTAGTTTTATGTAAAGGTTGAGAAAAAAGCGTTTAGTTTCGAAAAGCCGGTTGCTTTTCTCTCAACGTTTATTTAGGAATTAAGGTGCTTTGATCGTGTCTAGATCAATATCCAACGCTTTTGCCATGTCTTTATTCACGAAAAGTTCTAAGTCTTTTGCTTTTTCAACAGGCATATCCTCAGGTTTTGCTTCACCTTTTAGAATTTTTGCTGCCATAGCCCCGGTTTGTTTGCCCAATGATTTATAGTCGATACCTACAGTGGCCAAGCCACCTTCTTCGACTTGCTCAATTGAACCTGCAATGACTGGCGTTTTATGTTCTTTTGCTACTTCGCCGATAACAGCAGCTGCTGAAGCGAAAGTGTTGTCGGTTGGAATATAAATTGCATCAACATCTTTGGCTAAGCTAGTCGTTACTTGCTGTACGTCGTTTGTTGAGTTAGCCGTTAAAACTTTTGATTTGATGCCAGCATTTTTTAAGGCTTTTTCTGCCATATCCGCTTGGAATTTAGAATTGGCTTCACCTGCGTTATACATGATTCCGACAGTTTTAGCATCAGGGACGATAGATAATAGTAAGGTAATTTGTTTGTCGATAGGGACGATATCAGTAGTCCCAGTTACGTTACCACCAGGTTTTTCATCTGATTTTACGAGTTTGGCACTCACTAAATCTGTTACTGCTGTGACTAAAATTGGAATATCTGTTGTTTCGTTCAACAGTGATTGCGCAGCGGGTGTTGCAATTCCTAGTAAGAGATCTGGTTTTTCTTTGACTAATTTTTCACTCATACTTTTTAATTGTGCTTGATCATTTTGGGCATTGCTATAGTCAATGGTTAGGTTGTCGCCGTCTTTGAATCCATTATCAGCTAAGCCTTCTTTGAATCCTTCAAAAGCAGCATCTAGTGAGCCATGTTCAACAGGTTGTAAAACACCGATCTTCTTACTATCACTGTTTGTGTCGCTGTCTGTCTTCTTGCCATCTCCACATGCGCCAAGAGCCAATAGTGCTACTGCTGATACAATACTTAGTCCTAATAGTTTCTTTTTCATCTTGATTCCTCCAATTATAATTAATAAAACAAAAAATCCATTCAGACAATATGCCTAAATGGATTGATAAAAGTCGTAAGATAAACACTTCTTCATTAAGCCACTTAGGATTGTCTACGTGGCGTTTGTTCAGTACAAAATGCTTTAGCCATCATAGATACAAAAACAGGTTTTTGCTGTTTGTACCCACGATTTCATGAATACAAAACTATCTAAAGTAGCTAAAGTAAGCTTTATTCAGTTGTGAGTTGATTAAGTGTGTCATAAAAATCCCTCCGCAAATTGAATTGTTTACAGTATAAAGGAAAAGTGAGGTAGATGTCAACAGATTATTTTAAATTTTCTGAACATTCATATAATGCTATTAAATAAAAAAAGAGATAAAAATAATTATAAATTTTGTGAAATATTTAAATTATTCCTAATGTTAAACACTGGAAAAGAGATATCTTTGTGAATTTCAACGGGTTCATGCTAGAATTTAACTGGATAAATAGTAAACAACTAGGAGGATGTATATGATTTCGAAAAAATTAATTACGTTAGGCACATTAGCAGCAACAGTATTGGTATTAGGTGCATGTAACGGAGATAAGAAAGAATCTAAAGACAGTTCATCAGACAGCAAAACAGCAACATCAATGAGTTCAAGTGTTGATGCAGTGAGTGGTGCGTCAATCAGTGATAAACCAGAAGTGATCGAAAAAGCCTTGAGTAAAGATGGTAACTGGATCGTTGCAGCAACAGCTGATCTTACTTTTGACAAAGATGTAACAGTAGCTGGTGAGTTTCACGACAAAGGGGAAGCATCAGGCGATATTTATAGAAAATTAGCATTGTATGCCCAAGATTCAGATAAAAAAATTACAGCTGAATATACATTAACTGTTCCTAAGTTAGTTGTTGAAACAGAAAACTTCAATATTGTTAACGGAACCGTTAAAGGGGATATCTTAGTAAAAGCGAACGGTTTTGTCTTGAATGGAACCAAAGTTGAAGGAAATGTAACGTTTGAAAAAGAAGAATACAAAACTTCTGCAACGTTAGATAAAGAAGGCGCTGAAATTACTGGAGAAACTACGGTTCAATAAGTAAAAAAGCGGAGGACATTCGATAAAAATTGAATGTCTTTTTTTGCAAAAAAAAGATTGCTATAATCATACGAAAAACCTTGACTTTTACTATAGAAGGAAGTACAATATACAGATGCAAAAACTATCTGAAAAATGACAAAGCAGGAGCGAAATATTGTCCGTTCCGGTTTTTAATAGGGAAACAAAAGTAGAAACGCACGAGAAATTTTCAAGAGCACATTCTATTTTTGGTTTTTTTTTGCCTAAAAACTGCAAAAAATGCTCAATATTACGGATATTTAATATTTGTAATATTAAAGAAATATTTTCGGTTAGTGTTTTGATAGACTTTTAATTAGAGGAGTGAAGAGCTTGGCTGGACACGTAGTAAAATACGGAAAACACCGCGAACGTAGAAGTTTCGCCCGGATCAGTGAAGTGTTGGAATTACCCAACTTGATCGAAATTCAAACAGACTCTTACCAATGGTTTTTAGATGAAGGACTAAGAGAAATGTTTGAGGACATTTTACCGATCGATGATTTTCAAGGGAATTTATCTTTGGAATTTGTGGATTATGAATTAAAAGAACCTAAGTATACGGTAGAAGAAGCGCGTGCACATGACGCAAACTATTCTGCACCGTTACACGTTACTCTACGATTGACGAACCGTGAATCTGGAGAAATCAAATCACAAGAAGTATTCTTCGGTGATTTCCCTCTAATGACTGAAATGGGAACATTTATCATCAATGGTGCAGAGCGTGTTATCGTTTCTCAATTAGTACGTTCACCTGGTGTTTATTTCCATGGCAAAGTAGATAAAAATGGTAAAGAAGGCTTTGGCTCAACAGTGATTCCTAACCGTGGTGCATGGTTAGAAATGGAAACTGATGCGAAAGATATCTCTTATGTACGTATTGACCGTACGCGTAAAATTCCTTTAACTGTGTTAGTACGTGCCTTAGGTTTTGGCTCTGATGATACAATTTTTGAAATTTTTGGTGAAACATTAAGCTTACGTAATACGATCGAAAAAGATTTACACAAAAATGCTAGCGACTCTCGTACTGAAGAAGGCTTGAAAGATATTTATGAGCGTCTTCGACCTGGTGAGCCGAAAACGGCTGACAGTTCTCGTAATTTGTTAAATGCTCGTTTCTTCGATCCAAAACGTTATGACTTAGCGAATGTTGGTCGTTACAAGGTCAACAAAAAATTAGATTTAAAAACACGTCTATTGAACCTAACTCTAGGAGAAACATTGATCGATTCTGAAACAGGAGAAATCCTTGTTGAAAAAGGAACAGTGTTGACTCACCAAGTTATGGAAACACTAGGTGAACATATCGATAACGGCTTAAATAGCGTAACGTATTACCCAAGTGAAGATGGTGTGGTTACTGAACCAATGACAGTTCAAGTAATTAAGGTTCTTTCTCCAAAAGATCCAGAACGCATCGTTAACGTGATCGGTAATGGCTATCCTGATACAAGTGTGAAAACTGTTCGTCCAGCAGATATCGTAGCTTCAATGAGTTATTTCTTTAACTTACAAGAAGACATCGGTAATGTAGATGATATCGATCACTTGGGTAACCGTCGTATTCGTTCAGTTGGTGAATTACTACAAAACCAATTCCGTATTGGTTTAGCTCGTATGGAGCGTGTAGTTCGTGAAAGAATGTCGATTCAAGATACTGAAACACTAACACCACAACAATTGATCAATATTCGTCCAGTAGTGGCAAGTATCAAAGAATTCTTTGGTTCTTCTCAGTTATCACAGTTCATGGATCAAACAAATCCTCTAGGTGAGTTGACACACAAACGTCGTCTATCTGCCTTAGGACCTGGTGGTTTGACTCGTGACCGTGCCGGCTATGAAGTTCGAGATGTTCACTATTCCCATTATGGCCGTATGTGTCCGATCGAAACACCTGAGGGACCAAATATCGGGTTGATCAATAGCTTGTCAAGTTATGCCAAAGTGAACAAATTTGGTTTTATCGAAACACCTTATCGTCGTGTTGATCGTGCCACTGGCAGAGTAACAGATAAAGTAGATTACCTAACTGCTGACACAGAGGATCACTATATCGTAGCGCAAGCAAACTCACGCTTAAATGAAGATGGAACATTCGCTGAAGAATTAGTAATGGCTCGTCTGCAAAGTGAAAACCTTGAAGTGACGATCGATAGAGTCGATTACATGGACGTTTCACCTAAACAAGTAGTTGCTGTTGCGACGGCATGTATTCCTTTCTTGGAAAACGATGACTCCAACCGTGCCTTGATGGGTGCCAACATGCAACGTCAAGCAGTACCGTTGATCCAACCTCGTTCACCACTTGTGGGAACTGGTATGGAATACAAATCAGCGCATGACTCGGGTGCTGCTTTACTATGTAAACATGATGGTGTCGTTGAATATGTGGATGCATCAGAAGTACGTGTTCGCCGTGACAATGGCGCATTAGATAAATATATGGTAACGAAATTCCGTCGTTCAAATTCAGGAACAAGTTACAACCAACGTCCAATCGTTCTTTTAGGCGAAAAAGTTGAAAAAGGCGATACATTAGCAGATGGACCTTCTATGGAAGAAGGAGAAATGGCTTTAGGACAAAACGTCCTTGTCGGATTTATGACATGGGAAGGGTACAACTACGAGGATGCGATCATCATGAGCCGTCGTTTGGTGAAAGATGATGTCTACACTTCGATCCATATTGAAGAATATGAATCAGAAGCTCGTGATACAAAATTAGGACCTGAAGAAATCACGCGTGAAATTCCAAACGTCGGAGAAGATGCTTTGAAAGATCTTGATGAAATGGGAATTATCCGCATTGGTGCTGAAGTCAAAGATGGTGACCTATTAGTAGGTAAAGTAACGCCTAAAGGGGTAACTGAGTTATCTGCTGAGGAACGTTTACTACATGCGATCTTTGGTGAAAAAGCCCGTGAAGTTCGTGATACATCTCTACGTGTGCCTCATGGCGGCGGCGGAATCGTTCATGATGTGAAGATCTTTACTCGTGAAGCAGGAGACGAATTATCTCCAGGTGTAAACATGTTGGTTCGTGTTTATATCGTGCAAAAACGTAAAATCAACGAAGGCGATAAAATGGCCGGACGTCATGGTAATAAAGGGGTTGTATCCCGCATTATGCCGGAAGAAGATATGCCTTTCTTACCAGATGGTACACCGATCGATATCATGTTGAACCCATTAGGGGTACCGTCACGTATGAATATCGGACAAGTATTAGAATTACACTTGGGTATGGCTGCTCGTCAGTTAGGTATTCACATTGCAACACCAGTATTTGATGGAGCCAATGATGATGACGTATGGGAAACAGTTCGCGAAGCTGGTATGGCTAGCGATGCGAAAACAGTTCTTTACGACGGACGTACAGGTGAACCATTCGATAACCGTATCTCTGTTGGTGTGATGTACATGATCAAATTGGCCCACATGGTTGATGATAAATTACATGCCCGTTCTATTGGACCATACTCACTTGTTACTCAACAACCACTTGGAGGTAAAGCTCAATTTGGTGGACAACGTTTTGGGGAAATGGAAGTATGGGCACTGGAAGCATATGGTGCAGCTTACACATTACAAGAAATTTTAACGTACAAATCTGATGACGTTGTTGGTCGTGTGAAAACATACGAAGCCATCGTCAAAGGTGAACCAATTCCAAAACCAGGCGTGCCGGAATCATTCCGCGTATTGGTAAAAGAATTACAATCACTAGGGTTAGATATGCGCGTATTGGACATTGAAGAACAAGAAATCGAATTACGTGATATGGATGACGATGATGATGACTTGATCACTGTTGATGCCCTAACAAAATTTGCCGAACAACAATCAGCGAAACAGTTAGAAAAAGAAGCAGCTGAAGCAAAAGAAGCTGCCGATGCAGTTCTTGAACAAGAAATTGAAACAGCTGAAGATACTAAAAACTAATTGTTTGAAGTCATAGTAATATTGTCAAGTTAGTGTTGATTTACGTTTTCTTTGTAGAAAGAGAGCTTGATTCAGTTGGTGGAAGGAAGTAAGCATTTGAAAGAGTGTTGTACTTTTCTTCCTCCCCCTAACTTTTCCTATCAAGAAATGGAGGGAATTCCTTTTGATCGATGTAAATAAATTCGAAAGTATGCAAATAGGTTTGGCTTCTCCAGAAAAGATCAGAAGCTGGTCTTACGGTGAAGTAAAGAAACCCGAAACGATTAACTACCGTACGTTAAAACCTGAACGTGAAGGTTTGTTCTGTGAACGCATTTTCGGCCCAACTAAAGACTGGGAATGTGCGTGTGGAAAATATAAACGTATTCGTTATAAAGGTATCGTTTGTGACCGTTGTGGTGTGGAAGTAACTCGTTCTAAAGTTCGTCGTGAACGTATGGGACACATTGAGTTAGCAGCACCCGTTTCACATATCTGGTATTTCAAAGGTATTCCATCTCGGATGGGTCTTGTGTTAGACATGAGTCCTCGTGCCTTAGAAGAAATCATTTACTTCGCATCATATGTAGTAATTGAACCAGGAGATACATCTTTAGAGAAAAAACAATTATTAACAGAGCGTGAATACCGTGATAAACGTGATCAATATGGTCAAGGATTTTCTGCTGCAATGGGTGCAGAAGCGGTTAAACAATTATTAGATAATGTTGATTTAGATGGCGAAGTTGCTGGCTTGAAAGAAGATTTGAAATCAGCTCAAGGCCAAAAAAGAACTCGTGCAATCCGTCGTTTGGACATTTTGGAAGCCTTCCGTGCTTCTGGAAACTTACCAAGCTGGATGGTTATGGATGTTATTCCTGTAATCCCGCCAGATTTACGCCCAATGGTTCAACTAGAAGGTGGACGTTTTGCGACAAGTGATTTGAATGACTTATACCGTCGTGTAATCAACCGTAACAACCGTTTGAAACGTTTATTAGATTTAAACGCACCAAACATCATTGTTCAAAATGAAAAACGTATGTTGCAAGAAGCAGTAGATGCGTTGATCGATAATGGTCGCCGTGGCCGTCCTGTAACAGGACCAGGTAACCGTCCTTTGAAATCTCTTTCTCATATGTTAAAAGGGAAACAAGGTCGTTTCCGTCAAAACTTACTAGGTAAACGTGTGGATTACTCTGGTCGTTCAGTTATCGTCGTAGGACCTAACTTAAAGATGTACCAATGTGGTTTACCAAAAGAAATGGCGATTGAATTATTCAAACCATTCGTGATGCGTGAATTAGTTCAACGCGAAATCGCAACCAACATCAAAAACGCAAAACGTAAAATCGAACGCGGCGAAGATGAAGTTTGGGACATCTTAGAAGAAGTTATCCAAGAGCATCCAGTATTGCTTAACCGGGCACCTACACTACACAGACTTGGTATCCAAGCCTTTGAACCAGTGTTAGTTGAAGGTCGTGCAATTCGTCTTCACCCGTTAGTGTGTGAAGCCTACAATGCCGATTTCGATGGGGACCAAATGGCTGTTCACGTTCCACTGAACGAAGAAGCGCAAGCTGAAGCACGTATGTTGATGTTAGCTGCTCAAAACATTTTGAATCCAAAAGATGGTAAACCAGTTGTAACACCTTCTCAAGATATGGTCTTAGGTAACTACTACCTAACTATGGAAGAAGATGGACGTGAAGGGGAAGGCATGATCTTCCGCGACATGAATGAAGCTGTTTTAGCATGGCGTAATGGATACGTGCATTTACATTCACGTATCGGTGTTCAAACAACATTACTTGGTGACAAACCATTTACGGATTGGCAAAAAGAACGTATTTTGATCACAACTGTAGGTAAGATTATCTTTAACGAAATCATGCCTGTAGAATTCCCATACTTGAATGAGCCAACTGACTACAACTTAACAGTGCAAACGCCTGATAATTACTTTGTAGAAGCGGGTACAGATATTCCTGCGCACATTAAAGCACAAGAATTAGTCTTACCATTCAAGAAGAAAAACTTAGGAAACATCATCGCTGAAGTCTTCAAGAGATTCCATATCACTGAAACTTCTAAGATGCTTGATAGAATGAAAGACTTAGGTTATAAACATTCTACTCATGCTGGTATGACTGTTGGTATCGCCGATATCATGGTCTTGCATGAGAAACAAGAAATCATCGATGATGCTCATAAACAAGTGGAAAATATCACGAAACAATTCCGTCGTGGTCTGATTACAGATGACGAACGTTATGAACGTGTTATTGCTGTTTGGAATAAAGCCAAAGATGAAATTCAACAAAAACTGATCGAAAGTATGGACGCTAAAAATCCTATCTTTATGATGTCAGATTCTGGAGCCCGTGGTAACATCTCCAACTTTACTCAGCTTGCTGGTATGCGTGGATTGATGGCCGCTCCAAACGGACGTATCATGGAATTACCGATCATCTCAAACTTCCGTGAAGGACTTTCTGTCTTGGAGATGTTTATCTCTACCCATGGAGCTCGTAAAGGGATGACCGATACAGCCTTGAAGACAGCCGATTCAGGTTACTTGACTCGTCGTTTAGTTGACGTTGCCCAAGATGTTATTATTCGTGAAGACGATTGTGGAACGGACCGTGGTCTAGTGATCCAATCTATTCGTGAAGGAAATGAAATCATTGAGCCGTTAGAAGAACGTTTACTTGGACGATATACCCGTAAAGCTGTTATGCATCCTGAAACTGGCAAAATGATCATCGGTGAAGATCAACTGATTTCAGAAGATCTTGCAAGAGAAATTATTGATGCTGGGGTTGAAACGGTAACGATCCGTTCCGTATTTACATGTAACACGAAACATGGTGTATGTAAACACTGTTATGGCCGTAACTTAGCAACTGGTTCAGGCGTTGAAGTTGGGGAAGCAGTTGGTACAATTGCTGCTCAATCAATCGGAGAGCCTGGTACTCAATTAACAATGCGTACGTTCCATACAGGTGGGGTTGCCGGAGATGATATTACTCAAGGTCTTCCTCGTGTCCAAGAAATCTTTGAAGCACGTAATCCTAAAGGTCAAGCAGTTATTACAGAAGTTACCGGTGAAGTAATCGATATTTCTGAAGATCCTGCAACACGTCAAAAAGAAGTAACGATCAAAGGAAAAACCGATACTCGTACGTACACTGTTCCTTATACAGCTCGTATGAAAGTGGCTGAAGGCGATACGATTCATCGTGGGGAACCGTTGACAGAAGGTTCGATCGATCCTAAACAATTACTACAAGTTCGCGATGTATTATCTGTTGAAAACTACCTATTACGTGAAGTACAACGTGTTTACCGTATGCAAGGGGTAGAAATCGGCGATAAACATATTGAGGTAATGGTTCGTCAAATGCTTCGTAAAGTTCGTGTCATGGATCCAGGTGATACTGAAATCTTACCAGGTACATTACTAGATATTGCTGAATTTAAAGATCGTAACTATGACACATTAGTAGCTGGTGGCGTTCCTGCAACAAGCCGTCCAGTCTTACTAGGAATCACAAAAGCATCATTAGAAACAAATAGTTTCCTATCTGCTGCGTCATTCCAAGAAACAACTCGTGTGTTAACAGATGCTGCGATTCGTGGTAAAAAAGACCCATTACTTGGTTTGAAAGAAAATGTTATCATTGGTAAGATCATCCCAGCTGGTACTGGTATGGCTCGTTACCGTAACATGGAACCAAAAGAAGTTGGCGTAGCAAGCGAAAATGTCTACAGTATCTCTGATATTGAAGCACAAATGGCTGCTGAAGATGCTTTGAATGAGTTGAATAAATAATAGTGAACAAAAAGGCTTGAAATCACATGATTTCAAGCCTTTTTTATTTAATAAAGTTCTGATGCAGCTTCTTGATCTAAAATAATTGTTAAATTAGGATGGGTTTGTAATAAAGAGGCAGGGACATCATTTGTAATTGGACCGAAGAATGCCTGTTTGATGATCGCCGCTTTTTTCTTGCCTGTGGCAAAGAGTACGATTTCTTTTGCCTGCATCACGCTTTTTGGTCCCATGGTTACGTAAAATTCTGGACGTTCATTTTCATCGCCGCCGACCTCGCTTAATAAAATATCCTTCATGTTCTCAGTAGCGTTTTCTCCTACATAAGAGGTTAGGTCTTCAAATTTTGTTGTACCTGGTAAGTTTCCACAATAATGGCCATCAGCTCCGATGCCCAGTAGAATCAAATCTAGTCCGCCATCTTGTTCGATTCTTTTGTCCTGATTTTTGTAGTTTTTTTCATCTAAGGGATGAATCTGACTCTCAGGAATTTCTGCTGGTTTAAAGAAGAGGTTATCGAGATTTGCCATCGTTACACCATATCCTTTTTTTTGTTTGAACGGAATCTCATCAAAATTATAATAATGAACATTGTCAAAATAAGATTTGTTTTTTACATCAGAAACTAGGTATTCATACATTTTAACCGGTGTCGATCCAGCGGTTATTGCTAAATTCACTCGTCTATTTTGATACATTTTGCCTAATAGAATATTTGCAGCGACCCGACTCATTTTTTCATAGTTTTCTTCAATAATAATTTTCATTTTTTTTACAGCTCCTTCTTTTTCTTTAATTTATCATATGGGAACCATCCCATGTCAATCGAAATTTTATAGGTAAAGTAGTATTCTAGAGTTTATTAGTCCATATGTTTCACAGGGATGTGAGAGTAGTAGATGTATATTGATAAGTTCAGAATAGCATAGAAATACAGTTGCTTACTTCCTAAAGGAATAAATAGTCCTGGAAAGTAGTTGTAAGGGTACTTTCGTTGAGATATAATTAACATATTGGCCGAATCAAATTAGGAGGTGTGGAATCGTGGATATAAAGATAGAATTAGGTAAAAAAATTCGGACGTTTCGCGAACAAAAGAAATTAAGCAGAGAAGCATTTTGTGATGACGAACTGGAATTGACTGTTAGGCAACTTTCGCGAATTGAGTCTGGTGAATCACTCCCAACACTCCCTAAACTTACATATATTTCAAAACAACTTTTTATACCTATTTCGCACTTGATAAACGAAAATGACATTATATTACCTAAACGTTATATTCAGTTGAAAATGGGTTTATTCAAACGTCCACCACAATATAATGATGCGATGAAAAAAATGGTCGAGGACACCTTTGAGGAAATATATAAGGACTACTATGAGACTTTACCTGAAGAAGAGCAGCTTTTAGTGGATACTGCTCAGGCACAAAATGATGTAAATCTTTCAAAGAAAATCGATTTTGGTGAGGGAATACTGCAGGATTATTTTTTTCAAGTTAGAAATAAAAAAGAGTATTCTGAAAATGATTTGTTAATTATACATTTATATTTTGCCTGTTGTTATTATAAGCCATTTGAAAATAAAGAGTTCGATACTTTGGTGGAGAAGACATTGGAACAAGTCAATTATAGTTCGGAATTTGGGTTGATTATTTTAAATAGAATTCTAATTACGATAATTGGTCTATACATTTTTTCTGATCGATACGATAAAATTTTAAACATTATAAAGATTTCAAATACTATCATGAAAATGAGAATGGATTTTCATCAAAAACCGATTATTGATATGCTTGAGGGAAAGTATTGGCTGCACCATAAGGATCTAGAGAGAGCGAATAAAAAATATAATGATGCAATATTACTTGCTCAATTACATGGTGAGGAGCAATTGTCAGGTAAAATTAAGCAAGAATGGCAACAAGATCTAAATAGTTAATTGTAGACTGTAGAGACATGAATGATGTCTTTATGGTCTTTTTTATTTGATAAATTAATAACCGGACAAAGATGTCCTGTTGGATTTAAGAAGAAAACAGTAAAGTACTATATGTAAAGAGGACACAGTGAAAAAAGATAAATACGATGAAGAAGTTTGAGTGAAAATCATAAAACAGGACAAAAATGTCCTGTTGAAAAGAAGTGTAACACCGTAAAGTAATATATATAAGTGATACAAGAAATAAAACGAAAAGGGAGGAATAACATATGAGACTATGGAGTATTTTATGCGGATATTGGTGGGAATTATAAAATAATAAAATAATATGACAGATAAAAGAACTGTAGCAACTTAGTTAATAAAAAGAGGGAATATTTATGACAAATATAAAATATTTTATTAAAGATCAAGAAATTATACATAGAAAATTAGTTATTGTAAATGATGGTAATGAAGACAAGTTACTGAAAATAATTAACAGAGGCGAGCTGTTGAAAATTGTTATGCTTCCTCAAAAAACAGAAAAGGAATTACTTTTTGATTATTTGAATGTAGAAGATATTGAAGTGTTAGAAATAAAGTAAAGAAAATTCAGTTAAATCATAGGAGTGATAAAGATGCAAGAAGTTAGAATGAATAACTATTTAGTAAAAACGAAGAGTTTAGTGAAGAAATATAAAGATTACCATGCTGTAAATGAAGTATCAATGACGATCAATCAGGGAGATATTTATGGATTTATTGGTAAAAATGGTGCAGGTAAAACGACTTTTATTCGGATGTTAACTAATTTAATCGAGAAAAGTTCAGGTAGTATCGAATTTTTTAACGGTAAGGAAAAAATAAAAGTTGGTGCTGTGATAGAATCACCAGCATGCTACCCCTATCTATCTGCACAAGAAAATTTGAATTATTATGCTATCCAAATTAATTTGCCTGATAGAAAAAATCGTATTAAAGAAGTGCTGGAGTTTATTGGATTAGGAGCTGTAGGTCAGAAAATGTTTAGAGATTTTTCTTTAGGCATGAAGCAACGCTTAGGGATTGGGTTAGCTATATTGAATAACCCGAATTTACTTATTTTAGATGAACCGACTAATGGTTTAGATCCACAAGGGATTGTTGAAATTAGAGAAATCATAAAAAAATTAAATAAAGAGTACAAAACAACGATCTTAGTATCCAGTCATATTTTATCAGAATTATCAATGATAGCGACTAGATATGGAATTATTCACCAAGGAAAATTGATTAAAGAAGTGACGACTCAAGAACTTGAGAATGAATGCAAAAAAACAATCATTCTATCAAGTATAGGTAATCAAAAATGCCAGGATGTTTTAGAAAAAGAAGGATATGTTGTGCATATTGATGATGCTGGATTAACAGTTAATGCAGAAAAGTCTGAAATGCCAAGTATTTCTGAGCTTCTATTTAACAATCAATTGTATCTTACTTATTTTTCATACAAAGAAGAAAGCTTAGAAGACTATTATTTAAAATTAACAGAGTAGAGGAGAGTTTATATGTTAAGTCTATTAAAATCAGATAGTTATAGAATTTTAAAAGGTAAACTTGGTTTTTATTCAGTAGCAGGTTTAATTATATTTGGTATATTTTTTGGAATAGTTAGAGATGATACGCCAAGTTTAGAAGTGATTCAAGATGGTTTATCTAGTGCTTCGATTTTTGTCTCAATTTTTATGATCAATATTTTTATTATTGTTTGGGGCCATGAGTTTACTTATCGGGTCGTCAATAATTCATTGATTTTTGGAATTAAAAGATGGGTATATTTTCTAAGCAAGGTTGTATTAACCTTCGGTATGTTGATTCTCTTTTTAGTCATTTATACAGGAGCATTAGCAAGTACGGTGTGGATCACAGGTGGGGGATTTTCTCTGATCGAAATGATAAAAATAATGTTATTGCAGCTACCATTGTATTTTTCAGTCAGTCTTATAGGTGTATTGTTGTTTAATGTTATTAAATCAAGTAATGTTGCAACGGCGGTATTTGTAGCGTTGATTTTAATTGGAGAAGGGCTAGCTTCAAGCATTATTTCAAGTTATTTTTTAGCAGCAAATGCGCTATTGGATACGCTACTATTTACGAATATTAGACAACTGACAGATTATCAAAATGTATCAAACCAGACCTTTGTAATTGTTTTTAGCAGTGCATTAGTCTATAGCATCATATTCTATGTATGTAGCTATATGTTATTTAAAGAAAGAGATTTCAAATAATAAAAAATAGAAGAGGGAAGTGAAGTGTATGAAAAAGAAACTGATGATTTTGATCCTTGTGGTCGCGGTTGTTCTTTTTGTGGGCTATACAACAATGCGCTCAGATAAAACCACAAAAGCTATAACAAAAGATTGGCGCTTTTCAACAGATATGATTGACTCGCTATCGTTATTGGGCGCTGAACAAGATGTTAAGACAACGATTATTGAAACTGAAAAAGAAGAAACTGTGGTTAAATTAGCCGGAAAAGTGTCTGACAAAACAGAAAAAGAGCTCAATAAGGCAAAAACTAAAGCGACAAGTTTAGAAATTACATTGTCCGATACAGATGGATTCAAATTGATGCCAAGCAGTGATGGGAAAAGTGAACTAGAAATGCAGGTTTTCTTAGGCAAAAATGCCAGCATAAAAAATTTGAAAATAGAGTCAATAGTAGGAAATGTTGATGTTACGGTCCCACAAGATTTTCAAGGGAAGTATGTGACGATTGCTAAAAATGGCGGAGAAGTTTTAGCAGTTCCAGATACTAGTAAAGATCAGGATGAAGTTATAGAGATTAGTACCATCGGAGATATTCGCATTAAAAAGTAAGGAGAATGTACTATGTATGCCCATTATATGCAACATTCAACGACAGATTGTGGAATCGCCTCGTTAAAAACGATATTAAAACAACTACGAATAAAAATTGGTAATGAGAATGAATTATATCAACATTATAGTATTAAAAAAACGCAAGGACTTTCTCTGGATGAAATGAAAACCATTTTAAAAAAGTACGGAGTAAACTCTAGTGCATATGGAGTGACAGATTTTGAGAAATTAAAAAAAGTTGAGAAACTTCCTATGCTATTGGTCGTAGAGAATGATGGTGTAGGTCACTATGTAGTTGTTCATGAGATAAAGGATAATCAGTCATTCATAGTCTCTAATCCTGCAGAAAGCACTCTAATAGAATACGATGAAGCCTATTTAAAATCGATATTTTTAGGCTATGCCCTATGTATTGCAGATTCTAATTCAGTTGTTACAAATAGATCAAAAAAGAAATTCAGAATGAATAAGGTGGAATCAAGTCTAGGTAAAAGACTTTACAAAGAAGTCATGCAAGAGATTTCTTATAGCTTAAAAGTAAAAATGATTGGATTGATCTTGTTAAAATACCTACTTCCGATAGTAACAACTTTTCTAATTCAAGGAACACTATCATTAAATAGAACAGATTCTGCTCCTATGTTTGTTTTTGTAATATCTGTAGCGTTATTGTTGATTTTAGGATTCTATAAAATCAATATTATGGAAGGAAAGCAAAAAGTTACACTTGAAAATAAGATTCAAGAAAAAATTTTAATGAAATATTATGTTCAAAAAGTTAGTGATATCAGATCTGGCGGTAATAGTGACAATGTCACTGGTTATTTTTGGAATTTGTTTGGTTCAGTTTCGGGTTTGCTGGAAAAATTTTATTTTAAGCTTAATTTAGTTTATGTATTGCTATTGGCAAGTATTGTTTTCAGTATAACGCCTTTATTATTTGGTGTTTTAGTTTTCTGGATTGGTTTATTTTCTTATTTTTTAAAAAGGAAAATAGACATTATTAGAAATAATGAAAAAGATGTCATTGGAAAATCATCGGTGTTTTCATTTTCTGTTGAGAATAATATCAAAAGCTCATTTGATATCAATTTGTTTTCCAAGAATAAAGAAGCAGAAAGCTTTGTTCAACAGAAAATCCAAGATTATTTTGAAAGTAAAAATCAAATGGTCACGAATGATTTGAAAATAGCTTCAATGTTTCAAGTGTTTTCAACGCTTATCTCAATTTCAACATTTGTTGTGTTCGGTGTAAATGCAGCACTTCACACTGGAAGTACTACTAGTTTATTAAATGATTCAAATGGTATTTTGATTATTTCTATCATACTTAGTTCAGTTGCGCCAGTTCTGCAATCATGGTTGAGTTATCAAAAAAGTGCCATTGCGATTGATTATATTCAAAGTGGCGAAGATTATACTGAGCAAGCGGAAAAATCAGAGGATGTATTAGATGTTCCAAAAATCACCACTATTGATGTGAAGAATTTGAATTTTTCTTATGATGAGAAAAAGAAGATATTCAAACAGTTTGATACGAGATTTGAAGCAGGAAAACTATACACTCTTATTGGAGATAATGGTTGCGGAAAATCAACACTCATTAATTTGCTTTCAGGGGTGTTAGATCCAGATTCTGGAATAATGATTGTTAATGAATCAGTCGAAAGGAGATCATTTAAAAATACCAGTATTAGAGAATATATTAGTTTGTATTCGCCTGAATTCAATTTGTATGGCAATACCGTTGGTCGTAATATTCGCTATAAGGTGTTTAATGAGAATTTGACAACAGAGCAGAAGTCTCACTATGATGACTTGCTGGATTTAAAGTTGCCAAATAATTATTTGATTCAGAGCGAGGGTCGAAACTTATCTCAAGGCCAAAAACAAAAAATTCTATTAATGCGAGCTTTGTATCAAGATACGAGTCTTTATATTTTTGATGAACCAACAGGAAATTTAGATAGTGCGTCTAAGAAAAAATTTATGAATTATATCAAAAAACTAGCTAATGATGAAAAAAAGATCGTGATTGTAATAAGTCATGAGACAGATGTTTTAGAATATGCTGATGAAATTATCAATATAAAAGAAAAAAGACGGGGAGATAAGAATGAAAAATAAAACAGGAATACTGTTATTGTCTATCGTTGTTATTGTATTTTTTGTGATTCTAACAGCATCTAAAACGAGTGCCAGTATAAAAGACAACACAATATCAATCCAGCAAATCGAAGATACCATTACAAACAAAGAAGACACATTCATTTTAGTAGGAAATCGAAATTGCACGTCATGTCAAATGTTTCTACCAATTTTAGAAAAAGCAGCGAAAAAGACAGATACTGAAGTCTATTATCTGGATACTGAAAATACTAGTAATAAAAAGTTTATAACTAGTAATAACGTAACAGTGACGCCGACGATACTAGTGATCAAAGCTGGGGAACTAACACGCTATGAAGGTGCTCTAGAGTATGACACAACAAAAAATATTCTTGAAGGTAGGGAAGTAGAATGAAGTTAAAGAGAATAGCAGTATTCTTGTCAGTAATTGGATTGTTTAGCTTGGGTGGAACGGCATATGCATTAAAATTGGACAATGATAAGAAAGATCAGCAATTAGTGGTTGAGCAGTCTAACTATCCAGAGATTTACAACACAGTAGATTCAATTACATTTGATAGCTTTAAAGAAAAACTTGAAAAACAAGAAGATTTTTATGTTTATGTAGGTCGACCAACATGTGGAGACTGTAATGACTTTGAGCCGGAATTTATTAAATTGGTGGAAGAAAAAAACATTTCACAACAGATATTTTATTTAAATGTCGCAAAGGTTAAAGAGAATGAGGAAGAATGGGAAAAGTTCAAGTTGGATTACAACATTAAGTATACTCCAACACTAGCTAAATATAGTAAAGGTATTTTGACGAATAAAATAGAGTGGACACCTGAAAATGGAATATCCCTGCAGAAAGTCGCAGAGTGGATAGATAGATATGTTGAGCCAGCAGCGTTAGTCAAATAACTACTGAGTTATTAAAACTATAAAAAGAGGAGGAAAAGAAGATGAAAGAATTAACGAAAAATGAAGCAAAAACAGTAGAAGGTGGCTTGAGATTTTGTTTCTTTTATTGGAAAGGCTGGGGCTTTTTCTGTAAGTAAGAAGGCAGTGAGGAAGAGAGAACAGGTTTAAAAAAGAGAATTAATGTAAATCAAACATAAAAGAGGAGGAAAAGAAGATGAAAGAATTAACGAAGAATGAAGCAAAAACAGTAGAAGGTGGCTTGAGATTTTGTTTCTTCTATTGGAAAGGCTGGGGCTTCTTCTGTAAGTAAGAAGGTATCAGTAAAGAGAAAACAGGCTTAAAAAAGAGAATTAATGTAAATCAAACATAAAAGAGGAGGAAAAAAAATGAAAGAATTAACGAAAAATGAAGCGAAAATAGTAGAGGGTGGCTTGAGATTTTGTTTCTTCTATTGGAAAGGCTGGGGTTTCTTCTGTAAATGAGAAGGCAGTAAGTAAGAGAGAGCAGGTTTAAAGGGAATCAATGTAAAGCAACCATAAAAAGAGGAGGAAAAGAAGATGAAAGAATTAACGAAAAATGAAGCGAAAACAGTAGAGGGTGGCTTGAGATTTTGTTTCTTCTATTGGAAAGGCTGGGGCTTTTTCTGCAAATAAAAAGAAGTAGCTAAGAGATCACTAAGTTATTGAATAGAGTAAGTAATGAGTAAAAAAGATAGAGATTTAAGTAGTTTAGTCATATAAACTACGATCGCGACCTGATCCATTTAGGAACAGGTTGCGTTTTTTTGCTTGTAATAGAAATTGACTATGTGTTTTTATAAGGTAACTATTTAATAGCTTACACTCGTATGGTAATTTTACGCTTGAGAATTTGATTATTTGTTGAAAAGATTCTTTTATTATATAAGCAAATCAATATCATTATTTTTTTATTCGGCTTATGATAAAGAAAAGAAGAGGTGAGGGAATCATGGAACACAAATACGAAAAAGCGATTTTTGCAGGAGGCTGTTTTTGGTGTATGGTCAAACCATTTGATACTCAACCAGGTATTATTTCGGTTGTAGCTGGATATACTGGTGGACATGTCGTAAATCCAACCTATGAGCAAGTCACATCAGGAATGACCGGTCACACAGAAGCCGTTGAGATAACCTATGATCCTGCGATTATTCCATATGAAAAACTAGTAGAAACGTATTGGCAGCAAACAGATCCAACCGATGCATTAGGACAATTTGCAGATCGTGGGGATTCTTATCGACCTGTTATCTTTTATACAAATGAAGCACAAAAGATAAGCGCAGAAAAATCAAAAGCGGCATTACAAGCAAGTGGTCGCTTTACGCAGCCAATCGTTACCAAGATTGAGCCAGCACAAGCTTTTTATCCAGCAGAAGACTATCACCAAGATTATTATAAAAAGCATAGTGTACATTATAGTCTGTATAAGGAAGGTTCCGGACGTGCTGGATTTATTCGGAAAAATTGGAAAGCTAAATAAATTGAAGTGATGAGCCGGACAAAACTAAAGTCAGTTTTGTATCGAGCTCATTCTTTATTTCCATATTAGTGCAAAAAATAGACCGATACTTAAAAAAGGCACAAAAGGTAGTTGTCGGATAGTTTTCTTTAAAATGTATTGGTAGATGAAAAGAAAAAGTAAGCCACTACTGCTGGCAATGAACAATAAAAATATAATCGACTCTCCACCTAAAAATAAGCCCCACACCGTTAACAAAAAGATGTCGCCACCTCCCACAGAATCAGGAAAGATATAGTTTAGTATCTGTAAAGCAATGAATAGAATCAAGCTTGTAAACGGAAAAAAAGGTAATGCCAAATAAATATGTCCAATACATAATAAGATGGAACAGGTGTAAAATAATCTAGGTTCTACGATTAAATAAAAGAGGTCAGTTAAAGATAAAACGACAGCCATCGATAAAAAAAATAGAGAATAAACAGGATGAACCGCTTCAAGCAATACATAAAAACAAAGTGATCCGAAAATCAACTCGCTAAAAAAATAAACATAAGATAGCTTACATTTGCAGTAACGACAGCGAAAACCCAAACATAGAATTGAAACAATTGGGATCAATTCGACCATCTTCAATTTAGTTTGGCAATAAGTACAGTGGGAAGCGGGGCGCACTATTGATCGGTTGGCAGGTATACGTTCTGCCACTAAACAAAGAAATGAACCTATCACACTACCAATAATAAAATAAATAATCGACATAGAAAATTCTCCTTTCACAAATAAATACGCAAATATCGCCCTTTTTAACTAGACAAATATTTTTTTATTAGGAATAATGAAAGAGAGAAATGAGGCGAGAAAATGGAAAAAATAGCAATTGGTGTAGATATTGGTACAACGCAAACAAAGGCAGTCGCTTTTAGTGAGGATGGAGCAGTTCAAGCATCTGCTTATATTCGTTACCCGCTCATTCAGGAAACAGAAGGTATGGCAGAGCAAGATATAGATCAGATTTTTCAAGCAGTCATTACTTGTATTGGTGCGGTTGTGGCAAAAGTGCAGCCACATGAAATTTCAGTAGTATCCTTTTCAACTGCGATGCATGGCTTGATCGTAATGGATAAAAATCATCAGCCGTTGACAAGAGTCATTACATGGGCTGATAATCGTGCAGAAAAATACGCGGAAGAACTAAAAAATACGGCATTAGGAACATCTATTTATCAAAAAACAGGGTTACCGATGCACCCAATGACCCCGTTTCATAAAATGCGCTGGCTGAAGGAAGAGTTTCCGAAGGTTTATGAACAAGCAGACAAATTTATTGGGATGAAAGACTATATTTTTTATCGTTTATTTGATCAATATATTACCGATATCAGCACTGCTTCAGGAACAGGATTTTTAAATATTCATGATCTGATATGGGATCAACAAGCATTAGCGGAGCTGGAAATTACTACAGAGCAGTTGCCAAGACTAGTTAAACCTACTCAGCAACTAACTGGTTTAAAAGAAGAGTGGTTAAAACTATTAGGATTGACGCCTCAAACAATTTTTGTGTTAGGCGGAGCAGATGGTCCATTATCAAATTTAGGCTTAGGTGCTTTAAATCAAGGAACGGCTACTTTAACGGTTGGAACCAGTGGCGCATTGCGCTATATTGTTGAGCAGCCCCAGACGCATCCACAAGCAGAGACTTTTTGTTGTGTGCTAGATGAATATCATTGGGTAATTGGCGGTGCAACAAGTAATGGCGCTGGTATTTTTGACTGGGCTTGTGAAAATTTCTTGAAAGAAGTTCAAATGGAAGCTCGTGAGACTGGAAAAAATCCTTATGATGCCGTGATGGAACTTGTGAAGGAGACACCGGCAGGAGCTAAAGGCTTATTGTTTCATCCTTATTTATTAGGAGAACGGGCACCATTATGGGATGCGGAAGCTGCCGGTAATTTTGTTGGACTGAAAAGAAATCATGATGATAAGATTATGATGCGAGCTGTGGTTGAAGGAATTTGTTTGAATTTGAAACGTATTTTAACGGAATTGGAAGAGCTAGGCGGATCAGTGAAGGAAATTCGGGCTACAGGCGGATTTGCTGATTCAAAGGTTTTTAAACAGATCATGGCAGATGTTTTTGGTTATAGGTTATCAATGACAGAAAGTGTCGAGGCATCTGCCATGGGGGCAGTTCTATTAGGCTGGCAAAGCTTAGGAAAAATTCCCAGCTTGAAAGCAGCCGGTGATTTGGTAGAGATTTGTGAAATAGTTGAACCGAATAGTGAAAAGCAGCAAATTTATCAACAGATTTATCCACTATTTAGCACAACGCAACAGCAACTATCAGCCAGTTATCATCAATTAGCCAAACTAAGAGCTGATTTAGACTAAATTTTTTTGACAAATAGCGCTGAACTTGTTTTACTAGTAGTAAGAGAACGGAGGAAAGGAAATGAAAAAAGTCTGGATCACTTTTTTGCTTTTGGTCGGGATTTTTCTGACAAGTTGCGGCTCAAAAGGGATTTCCGCAGAAGAGGCAGGTGAATTGTTTGTTGATCGCCTGGTCTACCAGAAAAGAGAAAATGAATTTGCGAAGGAATTTCGTGACGGCGAACGAGTAGGCAAAGAGTTAGATAACAACAGTAATACGTTTGAAGAAAACTTTGCAAAAGGATTATCCTCGACAGGTGCCAAAGTTCCGCAAAAAGCAGCAAATCAATTAACAAAAGAATTATTACAACAGACAAAAGCAAAAACATCCTATAAGATTATTAAAATAGATGAAACAAAAACCGGGGCTGTAATTTCTTATTATGTAACTGGGTTAGATTTAGTGAGTGCTATGCAGGATATGACCAGACAGCTCGTAAAAGAAACTTTAGCTGATCCGGAAATAGCGAAAGATGATCAAAAAACACTAGATGCAACTTTTTCTATTTTGGAAGAACGAGTCAAATCAATTAAAATCAAAACAGATCCAGTTCAGCTTAAATTACGTTTAGAAAAGGAAAAGGGTAAATGGTTTATACCAGATAATCAAAAAGAAGCTGTATCCAATTTGTTCCTAGCATTTATTTCGGGTTCTGAAAATACAGAAGCGATGAATCAGGAGCTAGAAGAGGCAATGAATGAAGTTGCTAAAGAAATTATTGACTCATTAGATACTATGCCACTACCTAATAACAATTGATGTTTTAGATTATAATGATTATCAAAAGATAATATTTATAAAAATGAAGATTTTACTGTACTTTTCCGGCATTTCGTACTACAATTATAGATGTAGATAAAAACTTTAGGAGGATGATGTATAATGAAATTTGAACAAACTAAAGAAGTATTGAACCAACTAGTTGCAGATCTAAGCCAGTTTTCAGTGGTAATCCACCAAACACACTGGTATATGCGTGGCCCAGAATTCTTGACATTGCACCCTAAAATGGATGAATACATGGACCAAATCAATGACCAATTAGATGTTGTTTCTGAACGTTTGATTACATTAGATGGAGCTCCGTATTCAACTTTACAAGAATTTGCAGATCATACTGGTATTGCAGATGAAATTGGTACTTACGAACGCTCAATTCCTGAACGTATGGAAAAATTAGTAGAAGGTTACCGTTATTTAGCTGATTTATACCAAAAAGGAATCGATGTTTCTGGTGATGAAGGTGATGATTCTACACAAGATATCTTTATCGCAAACAAAACTGATATTGAGAAAAACATTTGGATGTTGCAAGCAAAATTAGGGAAAGCACCTGGTATTGATGCAGATTCACGTACTAAAACTCGTTAATTTAAAACTTGTAAAAGCATATGAAAGATAGTGAGTTATCTTTCATATGCTTTTTTTAGTTTTCTTCGTTAGCTAGTTTCAGCTTACTACGCATAATGGCAGCTTGGACTTGTCCAAAGCCTGTTCCGCCGTATGAAGTCCGCCGTTCAACAGCTGTTTTTGAGGCTAAAGTTTGGTAGATGTCAGCTTCGATCAAGGGGGTAATCGTTTGGTATTTTTCTAAGGGAACATCTTGTAAGTAGATGCCTTGCTTTGTACATTCTAGGACTAATTTACCAACAATTTCATGTGCTTGCCTGAATGGTAACCCTTTGTTGGCTAGGTAGTCTGCTAATTCTGTAGCATTTGAAAAATCTTTTTCAGTTGCTTTTTCCATGATGGCTGTATTCAGCGTCATTGACTCAACCATACCAGCCATCATCTCTAAACTAGTTAAGATCGTGTGAGACGTATCAAACATCCCCTCTTTGTCTTCTTGTAGGTCTTTGTTGTAAGCTAATGGTAGCCCTTTTAAAACGGTTAAAAGGCTGAATAAATTGCCATATACGCGACCGGACTTTCCTCGAACCAATTCCGCCATGTCAGGATTTTTTTTCTGTGGCATAATCGAGCTGCCAGTGGAAAAAGTATCAGTCAATTCTATAAATTGAAATTCGTGACTACACCATAAAATGATTTCTTCGCAAAATCTCGAAAGGTGCATCATTAAAATAGAACTATTGCTAAGAAATTCTAGAATAAAGTCACGGTCACTCACGCCATCCAAGCTATTGTCATAAATCGAAGCAAAACCTAATAGTTCAGCGGAATAGGCTCGATCGATGGGAAATGTCGTACCAGCGAGTGCTGCACAGCCCAATGGCGAGATATCGATTCGTTTTAAGCTCTCTGAAAAACGTTCTTGGTCTCGAGTTAGCATTCCATAATAGGCCATCATATGGTGGGCAAATGAAATCGGTTGAGCATGCTGCAAATGTGTATAGCCAGGCATGATCGTTTCAATATTTTCCTCAGCTTTATCCACTAAGACTTGGCGCAGTAAATGGATCTTTTCGATGACTTCTTGAACGACTTCTTTTAAGTAAAGATGCATATCGGTTGCCACCTGATCATTTCGGCTGCGTCCTGTATGTAATTTGCCAGCCACAAGACCAATTTCTTCATGTAAGTGCTTTTCGATATTCAAATGGATATCTTCATTTTCTATACTGAATTCTAGCTCACCAGCGTTTAGTTTTTGCTGAAGAGTATTAAGTCCGAAAGTAATCTGTTTGGCTTCATCAGTCGTTAAAATACCTGTTTTAGCTAACATTTTTACATGTGCGAGACTCCCTATAATATCTTGTTTGGCTAATGTTTGATCGAAAGGGATCGAAGCACCGAATGAATCGATCCAGGCTTCACTTTTTCCTTCAAAACGTCCGCCCCATAATTTTCCCATTATCTGCACCTCTTTATTATGCATTATTATTCATTCTCAAATTGCTTATTTTTCTTCATGGCCTATTGATTTCCTTATTTCCATCCGCAGGTAGAAAAGAAATTCTCCTAGAACAAGCCACTCGTTGAAGGTGAAACAATCGGATAACCTTATTTACAAGGCATGTAAAAGCTATCTCACGTATAGAATCACTCTAATTTTGCTTATTTAATGATGCTTGAACTTCCGCATTGACTTTCGTTGGTAGGCCCCAAAGTTTGATAAAGCCAACAGCTGCTGCTTGATCAAAAGTATCAGCTGATGTATAAGTTGCTAGATTTTCATTGTAGAGACTATTTTCTGATTTACGGCCTTCAACAATTGCATGTCCTTTGAACAATTTTACTCGAACTACGCCATTTACGTATTTTTGAGTAGACTTTAAAAAAGCAATCAAGGCATCTGTTAACGGATTGAACCATAATCCATCGTAAATAATTTGTGATAATTGATTTTCGATGATTGGTTTGAAGTGAGCCAGCTCACGGACAAAGGTCAAATCTTCTAGCTCTTTATGGGCGGTCATTAGAGTGATCGCTGCTGGACACTCATAAACTTCACGTGATTTGATTCCCACTAAGCGGTTTTCCACATGATCGATTCGCCCAATGCCATGTTTACCAGCTAAGTCATTTAAATCGAGGATCAACTCAGATAACAGCATACTTTTACCATTGATGGCTGTCGGAACGCCCTCAACAAAAGTTAGCTCGATGACATCTGCTTCATCAGGTGCATTCTCTAAACTGGTGGTTAGTTCGTAGGCGCCTTCAGGAGGTGTAGCCCAGGGATCTTCTAAAATGCCGCATTCATTCGCACGGCCCCAAAGGTTTTGGTCAACTGAATAAGGATTATCCAAATCAGCCGGAACGGGTACCCCTTTTTCTTTAGCGTAATTGATTTCTTCTTCACGAGACCATTTCCATTCACGAACAGGTGCAATAACACTGATTTCGGGTGCAAGGGCATTGATCGCAACTTCAAAACGGACTTGATCATTCCCTTTTCCTGTACAACCGTGTGCAATTGTTGTTGCTCCTGTTTCGTGAGCCAATTCTACTAATTTTTTAGCAATCAAAGGACGAGATAAGGCAGAGACTAGAGGATAAGATTGCTCATAAAAAGTATGGCCTTGTAAAGCAATCAAAGCAAACTCTTGGGCAAACTCTTCTTTGGCATCAATAGTATAAGACGCAGATGCCCCCACTTCTAACGCCTTATTCTTGATAAAATCTAAATCTTTCTTTTCGCCCACATCCAAACAGCAGGCAATCACATCATATCCTTCATCAACTAACCATTTAACAGCAACAGAGGTATCTAATCCTCCAGAGTAGGCTAAAACAACTTTTTCTTTCATTCGTAACACTCCTTATTTTCTAATTGACTTTTTTGATTGTTCTCATCATATCACTTGAAAATACATAAATCAATAGTTTTTGTAAATAATTATGCATTTATTTACTTTTATAAGGAAAAATATACATTTTCATTTTGTGGGTTCTCGTAATATATATTACGCATATACAAGTAGTTTTTCTTTTCCAACAGGTGTTAATTTTTTAAAGTAATAAAATCGGCAAGAAAAATAAAGCGAAAACTTCAGAAATTCATTGACTTTACTAGTGATAGAAGGTATCATATTAAATGGTATTGTTTGCCCCACAATGAGCCCCGGAAACTCAAGTGAATGTCAAACATCGAATAGAAAATTGGAGGAAAGAATCGTGCGTACAACATATATGGCCAAATCTGGCGAAGTAGAACGTAAATGGTATGTAGTAGATGCAACAGATATCCCAATGGGACGTCTTTCAACTGTAGTTGCTTCTATCTTACGTGGAAAAAATAAACCAACATTCACACCACATGTGGATACTGGAGATTTCGTAATTGTAATTAATGCTGATAAAATCAAATTAACTGGTAACAAAGCAAGTGATAAAATTTACTACCGTCACAGCCAATACCCAGGTGGGTTGAAATCTGTTACTGCTGGTGAATTACGCGATAAAAACTCTCGTCGTTTAATTGAAACTTCTGTAAAAGGTATGCTTCCTAAAAACACTTTAGGCCGTAAACAATTTACTAAGTTGAACGTATACGGTGGAGCTGAGCATCCACATGCTGCACAACAACCAGAAGTATTAGATATTACTAACCTAATTTAAGGAGGGAAATTCATTGGCTCAAGTACAATATAGCGGCACTGGCCGTCGTAAAAAATCTGTAGCTCGCGTACGTTTAGTACCAGGTACTGGTAAAATTACTGTAAACAAAAAAGATGTTGAAGAATATATTCCACACGCTGACTTGCGTGAAGTTATCAACCAACCATTCGGCGTAACTGAAACTAAAGGCGCTTATGATGTAATGGTAAACGTTAACGGTGGAGGCTACTCTGGTCAATCAGGTGCGATCCGTCACGGTATCGCTCGTGCATTATTAGAAGTAGATCCTGACTTCCGCGGAGCTTTAAAACGCGCTGGTCTTCTTACACGTGATGCCCGTATGGTAGAACGTAAAAAACCAGGTCTTAAGAAAGCTCGTAAAGCTTCACAATTTTCTAAACGTTAATCTTTGTTATATCAAGGATTTCAAGACACTTTCCAGATTTTGGAAGGTGTCTTTTTTTGATTTGGTTACGAGTTTGGTTACGACTATTTTGTACTTCGTAACTAATTAAATCGTCATACTAATTATAATTTAATACTTGTGCAGTGTAAGTAGAGCCAACTTGATTAATTGAATCGAAGTTGAGGATTTTAGTTCTTGGTAATGACATTATTAAATAAGAATTATCTTGATTTTTTAATTTAATTAGTTAAGAGTTGAGATATTTGAACAATTATAGTACCACCTCCGTATATTTCATACTAATAGTATTTTTTTTATTAAAAATGATATCATTTACATAAATTAATGCTATAATTTAATAGATTGATAATGATATGAGGTGTAAATATGAGTTTTAATAAATTTGGAACTAATAAATCAGCAACAAGGTATTTTATTTCTAAGTTAGCAGGTGAAAATCTTGTTCCTAAAGATATTCCAAGTGATGAATTGTCGGCTTTGAATGATGTATCTGCAATATATGTATATTGTAGTAAAGATTTGAAAACGTATTATATTGGTCAAACTAATTCTATAATTAGAAGACATGGTGAGCATGTTAAAGAACTTGAAGGTGATATTCTGAAATATGAAAAGTATTTTTGTGAAGGACATATTGCTATCTTTTATGGTAATGAAATTTCTAGTAATTTAAATTATATCGAACAAAGTTTAATAAAATTATTCAAGGAATTTGGAGCTATATATGATTTTAGTATTTTTAACGGTCCTGAAGGAAATAAATCTGATTTCATTCAAGATAAACGAGAAAGCTTAGATGTTGAAATTATCCATAAAATTTTATGTTCATTAAAGGACCATGATCTCTTAAATAAAGAGATTAATACCCAAATAAAAAGTCTGAATAGCTTGTTATACAGACATAGCCCTTTTTATGAACTGGATAAAAAACAAGTTGAAATTTTAGAAACGGTATTACAATCTTCCAATATATATTGTCAAAAAGAGGATTCATTCAGCACTTTTATTATACGAGGAGGTGCAGGCACTGGAAAAACAGTTTTGATGAATCATATTATTGCTCAATTTTTTGGAAAGAATATTTTTCTTAAAAATGGACATGATAAAACCTTAAAAATCGGAGTTTGTTTAAAATCTAATATGATTAAACCAATAACTACAATTTTTCAATCATATGGAAAAAGTTTGAAAGAAAATAATATTTTTATTGGTAAATGGATGGATATATTATTAGAGGGAGAAAAAGAAGAATTTGACTATATACTAGTTGATGAGTCACACCGTCTAATGCAGTACAAAAATAATATTTTTCCTGAAATACATAAACAATTTTTAAAAAAAAGAAAGAAAGAAAATGTCCTAAATCTCATTTTAGCGTGTTCGAAGAGAACAGTTTTATTTTACGATGATATTCAAAGAATTCGTCCAAATGATATAGAAGCAATAGACTGCGAAGATTCTTATAATCCAATTTACAATTTTGTCAATAGTAGTGTTTATGATGAAAGGCTATCAATTCAATACAGAATAAAGATTAATGCAGATTTAAAAAATTATAATAGGAGGTACGCTAAGAACTATGTGGATTATTTAAAATATATTTTGCAACTTTCAAAAAAACCACCCCAAAATGTAGATTTTTTAGAAACAAATTATTTCCAAATAGTTGATAAGATGGAAGAAGTGAAAGAATATATAGAGTGTAAACGGGAGGTATTCCCTTATAAAAATGCTAGAGTAGTAGCTGGTTATAGTAGAAAAGATAGGTGGTCGGGCAAAAAGGGAACTCCTAATCGAAAAATCGAAGTAAAGGCATGGTCTGAAATTGATATGGCTTGGAATAAAGATTACAAGTCATGGGCAAGTGTAGATTCTGAAAAAAATAGAAATCAGGTAGGTGCTATTCATTCTGTGCAAGGTTATGATTTTGATTATATAGGATTAATAATTGGAAATGATATGACATGTACGGATGGTAAAATTACGGTAAAAATAAAGAATTATAAAGATGATCGAGGAAAAATTAAATTGAAATGTGACGAGTTGGAAAAGTACATAAAAAATGTATATTACACTCTTCTCACAAGAGGAATTTATGGTATCAGAGTATTTATTGAAGATAGTGATTTAAAGAAATACTGGGAAGATATGAATAATACTTTGATAAGGGCGAGTCAGAATAAACGTTTATAATTGGCTTACAATTCTTAATTTAAATTAAAACAAGTTATTAAAAGGAAGCTATGATTCAGGCGATGGTCAAAAAATTTGTTTCGAGTTGTATTATTAGTAATAATAACAAAACCTTTTCATAGAAGAACATAGAGGAATTAAAGGAAATATTTAATATTGTTGGAATGATTTTAAACTATTTACTAATAAAAAATGACTAGTCTATTTTATGGTATTAGTTGGTATCAGTTATATCCAAATAAATGGATTTTTATTATCTTATGAGTATCTTTACATTTCAAAGTTATTGGTATGAAAGGATTTGTAATTTCTTGATGTCTTTTACTTCTGAGTAGAGAATTCTAAAAAAGTTAATCTTTGTCATATCAAGGATTTCAAGACACTTTCCAGTTTTTGGAAGGTGTCTTTTTTTGATTTGGTTACGAGTTTGGTTACGACTTTTTTGTACTTCGTAACTAATTACTCTTGACTCGCTTGTCTATATTCTTCCAAACGTTTAATTGTTTCAATTTTTGTTTGTTCATTTGTGTGTCCATAAACGTCTCGAATCATATTAGATGTTTCTGCATGACCGACAAGAGATTTAATAATTAAACCATCGATTCCTTGATTTAGTAAATCTGAAACAAAGGTGTGTCTTAAACCATGAGGGATGATATGAGGAAGTCCATATTTTTTCTCTAGTTGGTTTAACTTATTGTTCAACCAATCGGTATGAAGTGGTTGGTTGACATCGCCTTTTTGATTCACATAGGTAAATAGAAATTGGTGAGCTGTTTGTTTAATTCCTAGTTGTTTCAATTTAATTGCTTGTTTTTGCTTCCATTCTTTTAATAAATTTGCAATGGTATCATTGATTGGAACATCTCGAAAGCGATAGCCGTTTTTCATTCCTTCTACACGTTCATATATGCCAGTTTCTTTGTTCTTAACTAACTTATGGGATAAAGAGATTAATTGCTTTTGAAAGTCAATATCAGCCCAAACGAGGGGATAAATTTCACCTTTTGTTGCTCCTAAATAATAAGTTAAAGCTAAGAGGGTATAGTTTTGAAAACCATGTTCTTTTTTCATTAATTCTAAAGATTCTTGAACAGTTTCTATAGAATAATATTTTTTTCGTCTTTTCTGTTCTTTTTTTCGTTTGAGTGCTTCATTTACAGGCATTTCCAGTAATTCATAAGGGTTATTGGCGATATAACCTTTTAGTAAAGCATATTTCATTACTTGCTTTGTGTAAGATACACAAACTTTGAAATTTGCATAAGGTTTAATCTTCTTTTCTTCGTCACCAAATGCCCATAAAATTTGAAGATTTTCTAGAATATCAAATGATACATGTTTTATTTTTTTATCTCCTAAAAAAGGGAGAATGTGAAGGCGAAAAACACTTTTCGTTCGGTCTAAAGTACTTTGTTCATGATGTTTAGTAATAATATATTTCTTTTTCCACCACATTTCATAAACTTCTTTAAATGTGTAATCGCCTTTCTTTTTTTTGAATTCTCCCTTTAGTTTTTGGAGTTTCGCTTCTTGTTCAAGAATCATAGCTTCTTCTTTTGTATCGGCGTAGGCAACAAATCGAGAGAAACTAGCGCCCATGTAGACATTTACTTTATACTTTCCATTATTCATTTTTTTAATTGCCACAGTTTTTCCTACTTTCCTTCTTGCACGTCAGAATGTAAGACCACTATAAAGTGAGTGTAACATTCTTCAAGCTGAGTGACTAAACTTTTTTAACCAGCAATCAACTTCTATTTTGTCATATAGAACAACGCCTTGAATATTTAGTTTGGGTAAACCTTCTGCAATCAATTTATCTAAAGTGTTGTTGGATAAATTGAGGTAGTGACAGAGTTGTTTCTTTTTGATATAACGTGTATTTAAACCAAGTTCTACTTTGAACTGGTTAACTTCATTTGTTAACAAGTGATGAATTGTTTGTTGTAATGTTTCTTGTTGTGTTTTGGATAATAGAATAGTGAGTTCATTCATGAATATCTCCTCCATTTTTTTTTATTTTTGTGTAACGAACCTTGCTTTCTTCAAACATAAGTATTGGTTCTGTTACTTCGTATAAGTTCCATTCTCTAAAAAAGAAGGGTTTCTTTTTTGTATATTCTTTCGTTACTAATACTTTTTGATTAGAAACATTATAGGGTGTATCTGTTCGTCTCTTTGTTTCTTTAGGAAGGCGTAAATTTTGAGATTTGAAGAAAGCTTTCTTTTTATGTTCCTTTAGCTCTAATTCTTTATCAAAATATTTACTGATATATCTTCCTCGATTTTCGATACCATCCACATCAATTTTATTTATTCTAACTGCACCATGTCCCCAAGTGCTTAAAAGCTGTTTATGAGGAACGTAAGGGAAGCGAAAGAGAATAATGTGGTAATGGATAGCTCCACGCTTTTGCTTCTCCCACGTAGCTAAGTAGCGAATTTGAGCTTTCTTGGTTTTATATAATTGGTAATTTAATCGTTTAATAAATTTTTTGAACTCACTATTTGTATAGTCAATATCTTCTATGTTTTCTTTAAAGGTTAGTGTTAGAAATTTCGTTTGTTTGTCAAAGTTTGTGTCAATTAATCGTGCAATATCAAATCGTTTCGTTTTATAATGTTTTTGTTTTCTCTTTAAACTGTCATATTGTCCCTGTGCAGATAGTTCATCAAATTTTTTTCGGATTGTTTTTTCTTCTAGCCATCCAAGTTTTTCTTTTTTCGCTTTTTCTGTTTTTGATCGTTTTGAATAGATTGGTTGCTCATATTCCCAAATTTCTATATACGTAGGAGTTTCAATGATTTTCTGATTGTAACTCGTATACAGTGTTTATCACTCCTAAAAGTAGAAATTGAGTGGCGAATGATTAACAAAGAATTGTGCCTTTATTTTCGCCAGATGTTGTCCTATAGAACAAGTAAAGGGGAAGAAAGGCGTAGCCTTTCTTCCAGACAACACGTCCATCGTGTGGTTGTTTTCGAGCGGAAAGCGGTGTTGGGCTTGCTTGCCCTACCGCTTCCGTCGAAACCACCCGCTGGAAGTATTGTCAGAATCAGGTGCGGAAGTTTTCTCTATCTGTGTTACTCTGCGGGATAAATCAATGATCCGTTTGTCTATGTCATGATACTGTCTGACTAGTGCATTGATAACCTTATCTCTTTCTTTCAATTTTTCATTGAAAATCTCTGTAATAAAGTCAATGAGTTCATGATGTTTCATCAAATCAATTTTCTCATGAACATCAAACAATTGTCTTAAAGCTTTATCACGTCCGATTTTCGGAATTAAATGAGCGACTCCTTGAAGTTTTTGAATTTCTTCTATAGAAAATACCCTTGTTTTCCGATGATGTTTGGTTTGTCCCTTTCGTCCATGACTGACAAAGGGGATGTATTCGTATTGAAAAGTATAATCACATTCTTTTTGAATAAAATTTGCCCACTTATTTAACGTAGATAGAGAATGAAGCCCATGAACTTGTTGAATGACTTCATGGGCTGTAAAAAATTGCTTTCCCATTATTTTTGAGTCACGAGTTTTGCAGAGGTTGCAGTCGCAGAAAGTCCATAACTAACAAATTGTCCATTAGCACGTCCCCATGCAGAAATTGATAATCCCTCAAAAGAAACTAATGCCATTCCTTGAGCTTCTAGTTCTTCTTTAGCAATAACAGGAAATTCACTCGAGATTTTCACACTAACTTTTTCAAAGCGTAATTTTGGTAAGACACATTCATATGTCCAACCTAGTACTTCACCGTCTTTTTGCCATTTTGTTACTTGTACTACTTGATACTCTTTTTCTAATTTGTTCTCAGGTAAAACCAAATCACTAATTTTTACTGCCATTTTTACATTCCTTCTTTCTTTTTAGTACGTATTTTAGTACAAAAATAGTATAAAACAAGAATAGGTGGCTTGTCAATATATTTTAGTACAAAAAATAGTACAAATGTGTTTTACTCTAAATATAGAATCTGTTATGATAGATTTAGCATATTAGTTGAAAGGAACAATGATTATGAAGCCTAATAAAAAGAAGGTTGCAAATAGAATACGAGAAATTAGGACAAATTTAGGTTATAGTATGGAGGAGTTTGGGAAATTAATAGGTAATTCTCCAAGAAGCTCTGTTAATAATTGGGAAAAAGGGGTTAGTATTCCCAAACGAGATAAGTTAGAAAAGATAGCTTTGTTAGGTAAAATGATGCCAGATCAGATTTTGTATGGGAGAGCTGATGAATATTTATATGATTTGATTGAACAGAATTTTGACGTGAAACTTAGTGATAGTATACTTTTTTCGATTTTTGAAGCTATTCCACCTGCAAAACGTACATATGACGACATGATGTGGTTAGCGGTAGCTAAGTATGTTCTAGACAATGGAACATATGGAAAAAGAGTAGGACATTTAGTCTATACTTCGATGTTGGGAATGCCTAATTTATATGCTGGACGATATAAAGATGACTTTATTGAACAAAGTGAAAACCACAATCAATTAGAAATAATGTATTATATTTATGCAGAAGTTGAGAAAAACAGATTGCATGTTATTCCTTTTTCATTAAATGATAAGAATAGCAATTTATTTTTTGAATTTCCAATGTATATTGAAAACGAAGGTGAGCATCAAGTATTTACAAAAAATTTTGGTGAAATAGGATTAACTTTGGAAGGTTCCTATATCATTTATTATGGAATAGATAAGGACAAAGAAATGGAAGATATTCGGTCATTTCAGTATAACGAAAAAGAAAATAATTATGTGATTAGTGAAATGAACGATTCTATTTATTTAGAACTGTTCAAAGATGAGCTTGAAAAAGAAATTGTGCAGATAAAAAATAGAGTTTGATATAATAATTTAGAATAAAAATATGATAAAGAAAAGACCAAAACGTTTCTGTTTTTGATCTTTTTTCTTTTAGTCTGATATATTATTTCATTTGTTGTGTTTACTAACTATCTGATGATGTTATAATTATTGTGACCATTTAATTATTAATAATAATAGATAATAGGAGTGTGAAAAAAATGGGAGAAACGGTCAGTACAGATGGAAATGCAGTTGCTAAATTTGCTACGGATGTTTTAGGTGCAAAGGGAACTATTGATTTTAAGCCAACAAATAGTATTAATACATCTACAAGTCCAGCAACAAATGAATTGAAAACCTTAATGACTTCTTTTCAACAAACAATTAATACCTATAAAACCTGCCTAGCTACAGAGGTAAGAAATGTACAAGCCGTACATAATGCAATCGAAGAAGCAGATAGAAAAATAAAAGATAGCATAGCAACAACGATGCAAGCATGAGGTGAACTAGATGGATAAAAATTTATTTAGCTTGCGTATGAAAGTAGACGAAGCAGAAGAAGATTTCAACAGTTTGAAAAAGAAAATTGGAGAGATTCCGTTTGCTTATGAAGAGTGTCAAAAGGCAATCAACCGACAAAAAGAGATATGGGAACGTGTCCTACATTATTCTAAAGGGACAGACTCAGAAAAACAAGTCTATCAAAAATTAGATGAACTGGAAGAGAAGCAGAGAGAATTTGCAAAATTTTTTTCTATTGCCGATGAAGAAATTGAAGTGGAACTGAAAGATAGAAAAGCAGTTTACGAAAAAGCTGAACTACTATATGAAGAAACTAGAAAGGAGGATTCCGATGAAAATAATGTATGAGGAACTAAGTGATGTAAAAAGTAGTATTCGTTCGGAACGTTTAAATGCTGTGGGTAGTTTTAATTCTGTAACAAGTTCAATAGATGGATTAGCTGGGAATAGAAATTTATTAGGTGGTGGCTGGGTTTCAACTGTGAGACATCTCCAAGCATACCAAGAGATAGACAAAGCACTATTCAATGTTTATTATGAGATGGACAACAGTTTAAATAGCTATTTAACAGATTTTGTTGGTGAAGTTGGCAAGACAGATGAAGTATTAGACACAGATGATTTAGGAGGATTGCTTAGAGATTTACAAACGGCTCAAAACGAATATACTAATTTAATGAGTGATTTGGCTAAGTCGATGAAAAACGTTCCTGTATTAGGTGATTTTTTTAAACAACAGAGCATTGATCCTATTAAAGAAGATATTGAGATTTTACAGAAATATCAAGCTTTTGAATCTAGTCATGCCTCTCAGTATTCGGAATTATCTAGTTTGATCAATGATGTAAACACAGGATTGGCACAACTAGGCAATCCAGCAAATTTTCTTAATCCAAGAGACGGGTATAGAATTGTTGACTATGGTAATCAACAATGGTTTAAAAATTTAAAAGGATATAATGATAGCCAACCAAAAAGTCGTGTTGAAACGGTGACAGAATTAGATGATGCTGGAAATGTTGTCTATGTTGTTTATACAAATGGTGTAAAAGATGAGAAACTAACAGCACAACTAACAGAAGCAATGAAAGAAAGTTGGCTTGATCGAAGCATAGATGCGATTGCCCAATTTTTGGATATTGTAGGAAATGTTGTGAAGACAACTTTAGGTGTGGTGACAACAATTACGGGTATTATTGGGACGATTGGTGGTTGTGCCGTTGTAACATTAGCGACGGGCGGTGTAGGAATACTTGTTGATGGTGTGATAGTGACGGAAGGAATAATAGTAACAACAGCTGGTGTTGCTCTAACTGTTGATGGAATTAATGGCTTAACAACGAGTAATTTTGCTGGAAAAGACAGCACAACTAATCAAATAAATAAGCAAATAGACTCTGGGAAAGCGCCAAAAGGGGTAAAAAGAGCTGATAAAGGATTTAGTGATGTAGAGGATGCGCAAGACCATATTCATTTCGATGATTCTAGGTGGACTTTAAACAGAGATGGTTCATGGGGACATAATTCTAGCGGACAGCCACCAAAATTGACTAAAAAAATATTAAAATGGTTACAAGATATAGGTTGGAAACTTCCATAAAGAAAGGAAAGCAGATGAAGAACATAGATGAATTTATTAATGAATGGGAAAAAGGATCCAAGAGACTACATTCAGAGCATATCGATTTTTTCATAAATAAAGATACATTCGATTACGAAGATTGTTTAGTAATTATAAATGATATTAAAAAGGAACTAAAGAATAGAGGAATCAACAGTCCCAAAGTAATGGT
Source organism: Enterococcus sp. 12C11_DIV0727 (assembly GCF_002148425.2). Classification (NCBI taxonomy): domain Bacteria; kingdom Bacillati; phylum Bacillota; class Bacilli; order Lactobacillales; family Enterococcaceae; genus Enterococcus; species Candidatus Enterococcus lemimoniae. The sequence goes on from NZ_CP147248.1 coordinate 2,488,431, forward strand.
TAGAATCCAATGTGGGCAATCAAAAAGAATACAAAATTGGGGAGAATTATTTTGGCAGTTAGTAGATGCTAATTCAACACCCCCAGAACTTTTTATTAGTAATCAAGACTTCTTAGATTCTAGTGTCTTTAGTCAACAGATCACACATCCGAATCAAGGAGAGAATATTGAAAACTATATTGCATTCTATCCTGATGAAGATGGATTTAATCGTTGTTTAAACCTAGTTGAAAAAGAGGTGCCTTATGTCTAATCTTACTTATTTTTTAGAAAAAGTGAAGAAACGAGAGCGTTCATTTATTTATATATATGACTTGCTTCAAAAAGAAGAAGTCACGTATGGTGAAGTGGTCGTAGTATTAAATGAATTGGCTGAAAATATATCGGCAGAACAGTTTTTGGAATGTCAAATTTCCTCGGAGACAGAAATCATGGTAAATAATAGTGAAATTTTATTCAATTTACCCATTGATACGGAATGGAGTATACCAACTATTGAAAGTAGTGGAACGTTGATTTGGTATCCGAAAGAAGAGGAAAAAATTATAAATATTGAAGGGTTATCAGAAACATTAGTAGCAGTTTATTATATTCAATCAGGCGAATATTATTTAACAATAGTGTCAAAGACAGTCTTTGATACTAGGCGTGTTTCTGAGGATGTTTTAAATTTGATCATTCCTATTTCTGAAGGTGACATGGTTCTTTGGGACAGTGATCAATATATTGGTGAGAAAAGATTTAAAGAAATTGTAGATTATTTGGAGAGTTCTGGCTATATTTTTATCGTTCATAAAAATATAGTTGATAATATGGAGTCTATCACAATAAAAGCGACTATTGATTGGAAACAAAAAGAAGTTTATAGTATCGAGCTTACAAAAAAAGGTAGAGAGTATTATGCAAATAATGAACTAGGTATTGAAGTAATGAAATTTGTTCATGATATATCTGTAGATTGAACTTAATAAAAATAACAAAAACAGAAAGCTACTTTAACTTCAAGTAGCTTTCTGTTTTTGTTTTCAATTTAAGTCTTTAAAGGTAAAAATATCTTCAATAGAAACACGAAAATATTTTGCGATATTATGTGCAAGTAGTAAGGACGGGTTGTAACGATTTCTTTCTAGTTGAATGATTGTTTGTCTGGAGACACCTACATTATCAGCGAGTTCTTGTTGTGTTATTCTTTTCATTGCTCTGTGAACATGAATCGAACTTTCAAAATCGGTTTGTTTCTTTTTAATCATAATAATTCTCCTTATAGTTTTTTCACTTGTTTTAGTACAAGTGTTTAGATATTTTGTTAAATGTTATACATTGTCAAAAATATTCAAATGATTGCGCTTATACATAATATTTTTTGAAGACTATTGTTTATACAGGTCTTTTTTTTATTTTTCAGATAGCTTATCAAATAAAAAATTTTAAATGATTCAATAACTAAATTTATTAAATATATTTTTAATCTCCGTTATTAGAAAATCCATGTCTATGTAAACAACACTGTAAAAATATTTTACTATACCATGTTTATATAGACAACAAAAATGCTTTTACATGGAGGAATTATCATGGGCAAAGAGAAAGAAGAAGTAAAAGTTGAAATATTGATAAATAATTTATTAGCAGAAAGAAATATGTCATTAAGGGAGTTAGCAAGATTATCAGGAATAGAACCTTCAAATTTAAGTAATCTTGCAAATGGTAAACGAGAGCGAATTTATTTGGAGCATATAGAACGGATTGCAGATGCTTTGGAAATTGATGAAATATCGAAGATTATGAGATTGAAGTATAAATAAAAATTATTACTTTTTTGAGTAATCTTTTTAGTTTAAATGAAGGAGGAAAATGTAATGGTCAAATTCATTGAAGAAAATATTGTAGCTATTTTTACAGCTTCTATAGCATTTTTTTCTTTTATTATTGCGACAATATCCCTATTTTTGACTAAGAACAATTCTCGTTTAAATAGTTATAATTTTAGAGGGAATTTTTCTGTATACTTAAAGCAGGACTCAAAGTTAAAAAAATTTTTTATTTCACCTAGCTTTGAAGTTAAGATTTATAATTCAATAATGTCAGATACAATCCCTTTTGAATATACACTTCAAATAGTGTCCGTGCTAGGCGGAATTTTCCGAACACATTGCTTTAACTGCATGGATGATAGTTCAACTTTAGGGGTTGTTAAATCTTTACCAATCATCAGGCAAAAAGTAAAGAAAAATCGATTTTCAAAAAGATATGCACACGATAATCTTATTAGTTTTTCATCGGATCATTTTTATTCTTATTTTGAGGCATTAGGGAGGTACAACAAAGAAAAGAAGATTAGAGAAAACAAATTAAATAGGTATCATAACTATATTGAGATTACAGATTATTGTGGGAATACTGAAATATGGTATTTTTCTTTTTCGTTATACCTTTCCAATTTAGAGAAAGATTTAGAATATGGGGTATGGAAAACTTGTTACGATTCATCAGCTCATTTTAAATATTATAGATTTTCTGATTTTACAATAATGTCTCCAAATGATATAGCAATGAATTTAAATAGAGTTCTTAAGTATGAAAAGGATTTGTCAGATATTAGAGGAGGAAAGGAGGATTATAGAGAATCTAAAAGGTTTATTGATAAAGGATATAAAAAAATAGAATATGATTTAGAGTTATATGAGCTAAAGAAATATCATGAATTTTTACAAAAATTAGGCGAGTATAAGTATATATAAATCATTTGAGGAGGTGTATCCACTGATGGAACGGGTCAAATTCTATAGTTCATCAGATATGTCTATAGGTTATCATTTTGATAGATTGAAAGAGCTAATTGAATCCTGTGAAAAATTGGAATTAAATAATTTTTTAGATATATTGGAAGCTTACAATGTTTTAAAATTTATTAGTAATAATATTTATCCAATTGATTTATCAGATAAGCAGATTAAAGAGGCTAAAGGGAGATTTAATAGTAAGATTAATCAATTTTTTAATGGGATATCGAAAGAAGATATTTCAGAAATTTTTAGTTACTTCTTTTTTTCTGATGAATCTGAATTAGATGAGAACATAGCAAAAAAACTAGATAATGATAGTATTGATGAATATAGTAATACCTTATTTAGGGAAGATTTTTTAGAATGTTATGAACAGTATAAATTAGATTATAAAATTAGTGAAGACGATTTAAGAAAATATATTGAAGAATATGAAATACCTATTTGGTACTTTATAGGAACACAATATTTTATAATTAAGTATCCTGATTTAATGAAAGATATATTTTTAGAAAAAGCTAATAATTTTGAACTGCTTCTAGATAATTATACAGGTGGTAAAAATAAACGTTTCATACCCACTAACATTACTAAGGATGAAATGTATAAATTTTGTGAACAGTATATTGAGTATACGTTTGCAAATTTAAATTATATTCGCTTGCTTAATCAAGGGATCCAAGGGCTTAAAGAACTTACAATTGATGCGAAATTGAAATTAAAATCTAGAAAAAGATGTGAGCAGATAGAGCAAGAAATTTTTAGTGATAAGAATAGAGGAATTGGGCAGAGGATCGCTGTTTATACAGAAAAGGAACATTATAATGTTGCGAAAGACGAATTTAAAAACTTAATTGATGTAGATTACTTAAAAAAAGAAAATTCCAAAGAAAATTTGTTAGAGTATATGATGTATTTTAATTTTTTTTTACAGACAATTGGATATTAAATTTGTGTAGCTTTCCTAACCTAGAAAGTTCAACGTTAATGAGAACATTATCTGGGGTTCATACAAAAAAAAATTATGAAACAAGTTTCTATTTCAGTAATAAGAATTCATTAATGCTATTGAGTTTTAAAGTGTATCAGGACAAATTAAAGGAGCTTCTTAACTTAAGAATAGAAGAATTGATAGTCTATTTTTTTTCAAATTATAGTAAAGAATATTTTTTTATAGACTGGTTATCTTTAGACTTTGCAAGTAAGTCAGAAAAAGTGCATATTCAGACTAAAAACTTATTTACACTAGAGGAACAAATAAGAAAGCAATGGAAACTGTATATTGATGAAAATGAAATAGACAAAGAATTATTTGAACTAGAAGCAACTCCACGACTTAATTCACTAAAGAGTTTATTGGATAGGAAATATATATATGTAAATGATAAAAATGTAAATATTAAAAGAATTATGTATTTACTATTTTCAGATCAATCACATATAACTTATATAAATGAAGAATTGAAAGGAAATGATTTTGTACAACTAATTGTTAACAATAAAATTAAAAAAACTGATTTTCGTAGTTACCAACAATTGAATATTGATTTTTTAATTGATAATGATGTCATTTCAGTTGATAAAGAAGAAACCATATTCACAACAGAAAAACAGTTATTTAGAATCCTAATTATTTCAAACATCTACAAGTATGGAGTTATTCACTATTATCATTGGAATCAAAAATTGAGTATAAAAAAAGGGATAGAGTACCAGCAGCAAGAGATAGATGAAATGATTGAAGAAGGACTATTAATTTATGAGAATACTCTGTTTGCTAAACCTGAAGTAGATTATCTAAATTACATTCTTAATAATTCTGAATTTGATAATTCATTAGGTTTAAGAAATAAGTATTCACATGGTTCTATTGTAGAAGAAAATGAAACTGATTATTTCTATACATTAATCATTTTGGTAGTCTATGTAATTAAGATAAACGAAGAACTAGTCCTTAATGAGGAGTAAGGAGTGAGTATTATAAATAAGTTATTTATTATAGGGAATGGATTTGACTTAGCTCATGGAATTCCCTCTACATTTAATCATTTTAAAGAATATCTTAGGTACACATACGAGTATGTGTATGACGAATATCCTAATCTATGGCTACAATCATATGCAGATCACGACGGAGGAGAGTCTTATGAAATTGAAGGTTGCGCACAAATAATAGATTTCATGATTTGTAATAGTTGCTCAAATATTAGTGACGAAGGAGATGGGGAGAACTGGAGTGATTTTGAAAAGGCTATGAGGTATTTTGATTACTCTTTGTTAGAAGAAGATATAGAAATTCAATATGATAAAGAAGGAGATATAAATCCTTTTCGTACAGGGAATAATTATGAAGATGCATACAATGATTTAAGAAATGTGATGCTAAAGTTACCTGAGCTTTTTTCGGAATGGATAAACAATATTTCAACTCCTGAAAACTGTTTTTCTGTCTTCAACTTGAATAGTTATTATTCTTTTTCAGAATTAATTGACAAAGAAAATGATACTTTTCTAACGTTTAATTATACTGAAACGTTAGAAAATCTGTATGAAGCAGAGAATGTTATTCACATACACGGAGATCAAGTATCTCCCGTTGTAGGTCACAACAATGATTTTCAAATGGATGAACAAATTTATCACCAAGATACTTATATAAATTCTATGAATGAAGCATTAAGGAAACCTACATCTAGAATTATAAAAGAAAATTTGCATTTTTTTAAAGAATTACAGGGAGATGTTGATTCTATTTATTCATATGGCTTTTCTTTTGGAGAAGTTGACTTAATCTATATTGAGGAAATGTTTAAACATTTAAACTCTAAAAATATAATATGGTATCTTCACTGTTATGATAAAACAAAACATGAAGAATTTAAAGGGAAAATAAGAAAGCATGGGTTTCTAGGTTCGTTTTCTGAGTTTAGTTAATAGAATTTCCTGACGTGCAAGATATTTATTTGGTTACGATTTTCAGTTACGAGTATTTGAAATTTATTTAAATACTGTGAAATTTTTTTAGCTGATTTTAATAGAAAAAGTTGATATTGTTACATTTTGAGACTGTATGATATCTGGGATTAGCCAACCAGGTCTTAAGAAAGCCCGTAAAGCTTCACAATTCTCAAAACGTTAATATCCTTGATATTATTGACTTTAAAGACACTCTCTCTTATCGAGAAGGTGTCTTTTTTCTTTTTATTAAAGCTGATTAGATGTGTAAAAAATGTAAGGTCTAAATTACTGTATGGATTGGTGTAAGTGTTATCTTTATACATCTGCGTTTAAGATGCATCGCGAGTCAATATATAATTTTTGGGGTATATCATTTAGTTTACTTTAAGAAAGTTTATCAATGCACCTATTGATAATATCTGGTATGTATATAAGTTATATTAATTGTTTGTAATTATGGACTAATATATTCATATGTCTTAATGAACAAGATATATTACAAAATGGATTTTGCAGGATTAGCTCAGTATGGTAGAGCGTTACATGTGTATATATGTAAAGTCCCTGGTTCAATTCCAGGATCCTTAAGGGAAATAGTATTATTTCTTTTAAGAATCCTGGGATTTTTTATCTTAAAAAGGAGAAAATCTATGATAGAAGATCAAAACTTGTCTATTTACAAAGCGGCAACTGAAAATGTGCGTGAGTTAAAGAAAAATGTAAAAATATTGAATAAAATGATTAACTTTGCTATAAAAAATGGTAACACTCAAGAGCTTGACACTTTAACAAAGTTATATTTATTATTATTTTCTACATATGCCGAGGCTTCTTTTTTGAAACTAATTAATACTCCCCACGGTTTTTTAAAAACAGAAATAGAAAGTATTAATCAAATGAGAAATTTAGAAAATAAGTGGAAAAGATGTATCGAAATTTGTTTAGATAAACTAAGAAACAATATAAACAAAGGGGATATACAAAATAAAAATAAGAGACTAGAGAAATTAGTTGAAGTGAATATTATCGAAAATAGTCAAATTAGAAATAAAATCGCTCATGGACAATGGCATACTTGTTTTAATAATTCAAATACAAGAATTTCTGAAGAGAACACAACTAAACTTAAAAATATTGATGTGGTTAAGATAAGTCTACACTTAGAAATTTATGTAAAAATACAACAATGCATAGAAGACATAATTGAATCTCCAAAAACACATTATAGAGATTACTATGTTTCGATGGAAGAAATTGAACGAATAGAAAATGCAATAGCTGATAAAAAAAATTGGAATTTAGCGACAAAGAAAAAAAAAGCTGCAAAATTCAAAAAAATATAAAAATAGAAAGCAATATTGATGATTATTTAAGCGATGTAAACTATGTCTATAGATTTCAAAATTTAGTTTAAGAGTAGATATAGTTTGGAAGTTATATTACTGCAGGAATGGTAAAGACATTTTAAGGAGTATATAAAAGAGCGGGAGGATGTACTGTGAGAAAAGGAAAGGTAACGGTTATATTAGGTTTTTGCATAGTCTCTTTAGGGTTATTAGCAGGATGTAATTTTCCTGACAAACCTAGTGCTGACACTGATAAATCATCAGCTAGTACAAAAGTAACGACAGAATTAACTGCGAATAGTAAAGAAACCAAGGTAACGAAGAAAACGACAGCACCAACAACAGAACAATCAAGCACAGCTCAAGAGACAAAAGAAACTGAAGCATCACATGAACAAGCAAAAGAAGAAGTACCCAAAGTAATGGATCTCTCTCAAATACAACAAGGGGATTATTCCAACCTTAACGGAACTTGGGGAAATGGCTTAGGAAATACGATCTTTATAGAAAACAATACAATGAGCTTTACAGATATTTCTAATCAGAAACAACCAGCCGAAATAATTGGGCAGAATGTAGACATTCCTCTACTAAACTCGTCAGATGGGACACCTGAATTAGTATCCTATATGGGGGATAGTAATAAAGTTAAAGCGTATGAACAACAATTAGGGCTTGAAACGAATCAAGGTTTTGTTTCTTTAAGAAGTAATCTTCCAGGTTCAGTAATCTACGTATCGTTTTTACCCAAAGGCGTAATGGGTGACATACTAGAAGGAGATAACAACCAAGATAAGATTGTTGCAGTAGGCACTCAAAATACTGCTACATCAGTTCGAGCAGCGTACGTTTATTACAAAATTGATTAAGTTATCGATGGTTTCCAAAAAATATTTGTACGTATCTACATTGAAAGGCGGAAATATCCTTGAAGTACCCATAAAATAGTGGGTACTTTTTTTATATTATCTTGTCCATACGTATCAAAGTTTGACAGTAAAAAGAAAAAGCACTCTATTTTCATAGAGCACTTAAAAAATCCTATAATAGCCTTATTCTACCGAAGATTCTTTATAAAACTCCTCCAAAATCATTCGAACCTCATCCGTAGATTTTGTCCCCATCAATTTAACCCGCAAATCACTAGCTCCAGGAAATCCTTTAACATAAATCTTAAAGAATCGGTGCAATCCGACAATCGAGCGTGGTACCATTTCTGCATAGTGATCCTGTAAATCAAGCTGCATCTCCAACAATCCAAGCAGCTCTTTCGGCGAATGCTCTTTAGGTTCTTTTTCAAAGGCATAAGGATTTTTAAAAATTCCCCGACCAATCATAATACCATCGACGCCATATTGTTCTGCAAGTTGCAAACCTGTTTGGCGGTCAGGAATATCACCATTGATTGTAATCAGTGTTTGTGGCGCAACGCGATCACGGATTTCCATAATTTGCGGAATCAAATCCCAGTGAGCATCGACTTTACTCATTTCATTTCGTGTTCGTAAATGAACAGAAAGGTTAGCAATATCTTGTTTTAATAAATGTGTGATCCAAGCTTCCATTTCCGCAATTTCTGCATAACCGATTCGGGTTTTGACACTGACAGGGATGCCGCCTGCTTTTGCGGCTTCGATCAATTCAGCGGCCACTTCAGGACGCAAAATCAAACCACTACCCTTACCGCGTCCTGCAACATTAGGAACAGGACACCCCATATTCAAATCAATACCTTTAAAGCCCATTTCAGCTAAGCCAAGGCTCATTTCTTTGAAAAATTCTGGTTTGTCTCCCCAAATATGAGCGACCATTGGCTGTTCATCTTCAGTAAAAACCAAACGTCCACGCACACTTTCGATGCCATCAGGATGGCAATAACTATCTGAATTTGTAAATTCTGTAAAAAAAACATCAGGTGCGCCAGCATCTTTTACGACATGACGAAAAACGACATCCGTCACATCTTCCATTGGTGCTAAAATAAAAAAAGGCTTAGGTAGTTCTGCCCAAAAATTAGTTGTCATTCTATAATCTCCACTCTATTGCACTTTGTAACGTTCTGAAAAACATAATCATTATACTAATAATACTGGAAAGAATCAAAGGGAAGATTTTGAAGACGGAGTAAACGGTATATAAGTACCGGTTTATTGCTTACTTTTAGTAAGTGTGTTAAACTAGCGATATCAGTTTAGTCATAAACTTAAAAAGAGGGTGTGTAGTGATGAAATTATCTCTTTCAGAGAAAGTAAAATTAAGTTGCTGGCTGTCTATCTTGCAATTCGTCCAAAAGAGCAATACGCAGTCCAATGAATTTTTAAAACAATATAATTTAAACGTTTCAAAGTTTGACATGCTGCATCATATCCAAAAAAATCAGCCAATCACTCAAAAAGAATTGGGCGAAAAACTACTTTTATCTAAAGGCGGTGTTTCGCAAATGATTAAACAATTTGAAACAGATGGTTGGATTACTCGTCAGCAAAAGTGGAAAGAAAAGTATATCTCTTTAACTGATCGCGGGCAGGAGCTATTAGATTGCTGTTTTTTTGAACAAAGCAAGTTACAAGCTTCTGTGTTTGATAATCTAACAAAACAAGAAGTAGTACAACTAGCTAAAATCAGTAAAAAATTAATGAAATAGAGACTATAGTTAATCAGAGAAAAGGGAGTGTAAGAAAAATGAACAAAAAATACGGAATCGATTCTTCAAAAGGAATGGAAATTGGTTTATATTCGTTAGGTGATCATATTGCCAACCCAATGACAGGTGAACGGATCAGTCAGCAGCAACGGATCAACGAAATCATTGAAGCGGCAAAATTTGCGGATGAAGCAGGCATCGATGTTTTTGGTGTGGGTGAAAGTCATCAACGATATTTTGTAGGGCAAGCCAATCAAATGATTTTATCCGCAATTGCAACCCAAACAAAAAACATCAAACTTACTAGTTCAGTTTCGGTTTTGAGTACGAATGATCCAGTTCGTGTTTATGAAGAGTATGCAACGTTGGATTTGATTTCTAATGGTCGTGCTGAAATCGTTGCAGGACGTGGCTCTCGCGTAGGTGTTTATGAACTGCTTGGGTTTGATTTGAAAGATTATGAAGAATTGTTTGAAGAAAAAATGCACTTGTTGAAACTCTTGAATGAGGCTACACCAAATGAGCGGATAAATTGGGAAGGGAACTTCCGGGCACCCTTGCAAGATGCGGAAATTCTCCCACAGCCAGTTCGTGGACATTTACCTGTTTGGCGAGCTGTAGGTGGTCCAGCAGAAAGTGCGATCAAAGCTGGATTAGAAGGGATCCCAATGATGTTAACAACGTTAGCTGGACCAGCTCCAATTTTTAAACGCTCAGTAGATGCGTATCGTTTAGCTTTAACGGAAGCGGGCTACGATGAAAAGGAATTTCCGTTGGCAACAACAAGCTTGTTTTATGTAGCTGAGACGGGTAGCCAAGCACGTAAAGAAATGTATCCATTTTTAAATGCTGGTTGGGAAGCAATTCGTGGCGGAACGTATCCAAAACAACATTTTGCTCAATCACAAGATAGTAGAGATACCTTAATGGTTGGTGGTGTTAACGAAATCATTGAAAAAATGTTGTATCAATATGAATTATATGGTCATCAACGTTTTATGGCACAAATCGATTTTGGTGGTGTACCTTTGGACCTAGTTAAGAAAAATATTGAATTGATTGCGACAAAAGTCATGCCAGAAGTTAAAAAATATACTAGAGAATAGGGTGAACATTTATGAAAGTCGTTGCAATAATCGGTTCAGCATTTGGTAGTAAATCAAGAATAGCTGTACATTATGCGGTCAATAAAATAAAAGAAGTACACAAAGAGGCTGAAGTGGATGTGATTGATTTTTCTGAAATACAATTTCCCTTTGCTGATGGTCGTGAGTATTTTCAACATGAAGGTGAGATTGGCGCAGCACTTAAAAAAATCATGGACGCGGATGGTTTGATCATTGGAACACCGATTTTTCAAGCATCGATGCCAGGGACCTTGAAGAATTTGTTTGATCTGCTGCCAGTCAATGCTTTTCGGAATAAAGTAGCTGGAATGATCGTCACGGCTGGATCGGAAAAACATTTTTTGATTCCTGAACAACAAATCCGTCCAGTTTTGAGTTATATGAAGGCTAATTTAGTACCTAACTACGTGTTTATTACAGATGAAGATATTATGCGGCAAGAAATCAAAAATCCTGATATTGAGTTTCGTCTGGATCGTTTTGTGGATGACCTGTTCTTATTGCTGGATACGTATCAAATGATGATGCAGCAAAAAGAAGCGGAATATGATTTTTAAAGAAAAGCTTATAGATAGAACATTGAGGTAGAGTGAAACAAAATTATCATGGTACGATGAAGTAAACTTTCTGGAGGTCATTATATGGGAACTATTGATCAGGAATATTTACAAGCGTCGATAGAACAATTTCTGTCTGAAGCAAATTGTTTAAAAACTTATGCACACTGTATTGCGGTAGGTGATTATGCTTATAAGTTAGCAGAGCAGTTTATGGCGGACCCACATAAGGCTCAGATTGCTGGGTATTTACATGATATTTCTGCAGTTTATCCAGATGATCAGCGAGTTGAAATAGCAAACAAGATGGGGATAGCATTATACAAAGAGGAAATAGTGTTGCCGATGATTATTCATCAGAGAATGTCTAAGGAAATTGCTATAAGTCAATTCAACATAAATGATTCGGAGATATTATCCGCTATTGAATGTCATACTACCTTAAAAGGGAATTACTCTATTTTAGACTTAGTTGTATTTATAGCAGATAAAATAAAATGGGATCAAGATGGTGAACCACCTTATATAACAGGTCTGATGGCAGCATTGGATCATTCGTTAGAATCTGCAGCTTATTATTATATTGACTATTTATTGCATCATGGTATTCAGGTGACCCACCCGTGGTTGAATGAAGCCTATGTGAAATTGAAACAACAATTAGAGCCTGCTTAGACTTTCTTTTAAAAGAATATAATGAAAAGACCTACTTAGTTCTCTTTTATAAAAAGAGCTAAGTAGGTCTTTTGGATAATTACGATATGTTTAACTTGTCTTACAACAAATCAGCATCTTTCAAAATATCCCCGATATACGTATCTTTCGTTTTCTCAACGAACTTTTCAACGATTTTACGTTCTACAAATGGTAAATCCATCTCAGTTAGTTTTTGCTTATCGGATAGATAGTAAACAGAATTTGCTAATGTTCTCAAGTCATAAGCCGATGCAAAAACCTCAGGAACCCCACGTTCAACATCTAGTAATTGATAGACAGCTTCCATCGCTGTTCTAACCGAGTATTCAGTGGTAAAGACTGTATCACGTTCCGTTTCAGCAAAGTTACCAATAAAGGCTAAGTTTTTAGAACCATTAGGAATGACCAATGGGCGATCGCCAGGTTCACGCAACATAAAGTAAGAGGTGATAAATGGCATGTAAACAGGAATTACTGTACATGATTCTTGAGCAAATCTTGCAATGTCTGCTTCAGGAACACCTAAATGATACATCAATTCTTGGGCAATCTCTGCACCAGAACATTGTTCAATCGGTTTTTTAATATAATTACCTGGAGTGTTAGATAATAAACCGTACACCCAAGTGATTGTTTGTTGGTCATTTTGTTCTTTAAAGTGTGGTTGGCGGTGTGTTGCAAAACTCATCAACCAGTTTGAATCTTTAATAGTAATGATCCCGCCAGTCACGATTTTGCCTGTTCGTAATTTGCGGTGTGTCAATCTAGAGATGTAAGGCTCGATATCAAAATTTTCCCAGGTCACTGTAGCAGAAACGAACCAACTTTCGTCTGGTAAGTTTTCGCAAAAGACATCAGGATTCCCAAATTCTGGAGATTGTTTTGCTAAGTTTTTCCAAAGGTTCCAACTGCCGCCTAGATCATGGGTGATTGGTGCAGGAGTGTGATGATCTCCTTCTGTTGAACTTTCAGTAATTGAGCCATTTGTGACAAAGACTAGATCATGCTCAGTCAAATGAATTTCTTCGGTTTTTCCAGCTCGGGTTAATAAAATACTTTTTGCGACCTTGCTTTTCTCTGTGATATCCACTTGAATATTATTGATTTTTGTTTCATATTGGAAGTCAACACCATTGTCATTTAAAAAGGCTAATAGTGGTTTTACTAAAGATTCAAATTGGTTGTAGCGTGTAAATTTCAATGCAGTGAAATCTGGTAAACCTTTAATATGATGAATAAAACGCATCACATAGCGTCTCATTTCAATAGCAGAATGCCATTTTTCAAAAGCGAACATACTGCACCAATATAACCAAAAATTTGATTCAAAGAATTCTTCAGTGAAAACATCTTCGATTCGTTTGCCAACTAATTTATCTTCTGAGGTCATAAATAAGTCAACTAATTCTTTTTGCGCTTTTTTAGATAAGGTAAATTTGCCGTCATCTGCTACGCGTTCCCCACGATTAGAAATGATACGACAATTTGAAGAATTGGGGTCATCATGGTCCAGCCAATAAAATTCATCTAATACAGAAGCATCGTCCACTTCTAATGATGGTACAGAACGGAAGAGATCCCATAAACATTCAAAGTGACTTTCCATTTCACGCCCGCCGCGGGTAACAAAACCATCATGGGGGATGAATTTTCCATCTAAAGAGCCTCCAGATAAGGATAATTCTTCAAAAATATGGATATTTTTACCTTTCATGTGTCCGTCACGAATCAAAAAGACTGCTGCTGCTAAACCAGCTAAGCCTGCACCAACGATATAGGCGCTTTTCTCATCAACGCCTGCCGGTTTTCTACTTCTTGCAAATGCTTCATAGTTTCCACTTACGTACTTCATAAAATATCCCTCCTGATTTTTGATCTGTTACACCGTCATTGTAACAAGGATCATTTTTGTCAACAAAGGATAGCTGTATAAAATTGGACAATTGGTTGATTTTGTCTGAAAAATAGTGTTAGAAGTATAAGAAAAAAGCTTTCTAACAGTGTTGATTGCTAGAAAAGCTTACTAGTTATGTTGACTGAAAATATAGAGAGGAGATGAACCTGTAATTATTGAACAACGGTCCACTCATTAAGCGTTTTTCCAGTGGCATCAATCAATTCCAGCCAACTATTTGTTCCACCAAAATATAAAAACAAGCCCACTTCATTGACGCTTTTTAAAATAATATCTTCTGTGGTCACATTATTTTTCACTTTGTCTTGATGATCTTCTCTGATTCTTTGACCCATTTTTGCTGAAAAGCCTAAAGACCCATCTTTATTAAGTGGCGGTTTAGCCATCATAGTAGCGCCGGCTTTTAACAACATTTCATTACGTTTGTGCCAAAGGGCGGTTGCTTTGCTCTCACGTGTATCGATAAAAAATTTGATTTGGCTGATTTCTTTGGTCCATTTATGCCGAGCTTTGGCTGGTTTTGCTTTGGCCTTTTTAGGTTCTTCATGATGTTTAAACGGGTAGCCAAATTTTTCTAAGACCATAAGCACTTCATTTTTATAGGTCGTAAGTGTTTTGGTAGCGCTAGCTGGAATTTTTGTTGCTACTCCAGAGTTCTGTTCTAGCTGGATGCCGTTTTCTAACGCCTCTGTGATCAGCTGTTGTTCTAAATAGCCTAATTCAATATCCCATGAAGGAGCAATAGTGATCATTTTATTAAAAGTGACTTCAGTGTGAAAAGCCCCAGCTTCTGATCTACCTATCGAAACAATCGTATTTTCATTTAGCAAAACATAGACAGCTGCATGTTCAAGCAGAAGGCCTTCGTTAGTATCAAATAGGGTGATGATTCCTTGTTTGTTATTAAATTCAATGGTTGTTTTGGTTTCTGTGATGAGGACAGATAATTTGATGTTCATATTAGACTCCTTTTTGATCCTTGTTTTCAGTTTATAAGTAAGTAAATAGTAGCATGAAATTCGTCATAAGTCCTGTAACTTAGATCAAGCGATAAATGTTATATAAAATAATGCGCGTTATTTATTATGACGGTTGTAATTTTCAGTAGGCTGAGCTTTTTTATAGTTTTTTATGAGAATAGAACTTGTATTTCAGGAGGTGGATGCTGTTGTTTTCTCATTTTTAATAGGTTAAGTGGTGACGGAAATTCTCTTTTTTTACTTTATGAAGTTGATAATGCTGATTTCTTGTTGAATAAATAATAGGTTAAGTATGGAAAACTAAATGAATATACTCACATTTGATACTCATTTTAATAATAAAAAAATAGTTGAAAAATAAGTGGCGTCTTGTTATTCTGTTCAGTAAATTGATGAAGGTGGTTCGGTCGATGGAAAAGTTTAAGAGTAATGACTTTATGACGAAACAGGATTATCAAATGGCTTTGGAAGAGATCATTCGTCCTTTGAGACAGAAAATACTTGAATCAGATACTTCAGGTTTACATTTAGGTAGTAGTGGAGCCGTCTATGATCAGCAGCGGGCCGACATGGAAGCGCTTGTTCGTCCGCTGTGGGGCATTGCCCCTGCTTGGCGGTTTCAAAAAGATGATGAATTAAGAGATGCCTACTTAACAAAACTAATCAAAGGGACTGATCCAGCTAGTCCTTACTACTGGGGCTTGATCGAGGACTATGATCAATACATCGTTGAGACAGCTGCCCTGTCATTGACATTGTTGTTGCACAAAAAATATGTTTGGGAATTATTGTCAAATACAGCACAACAGAACATGATAAACTGGCTGTCGCAAGCCTTAGTGCGGAAAATCCCTAAAAATAATTGGACTTTTTTTAAAGTATTGATCCGAACTGCATTGTTTCATTGTGGTGAAAAACTAGACCGAAAAAAACTAACTGAAGAATTTCAATTGATTGATTCGATGTATATTGGTGAAGGCTGGTATGTAGATGGGAAAACGACACAAAGAGATTATTATATTCCGTTTGCTTTTCAATACTACGGCTTGATTTACGCAACCTTCATGAAGGAAGAAGATCCTGAAAGAGCCCAATGCTTGATTAATAGAGCGAAGTTATTTGCCCAAGATTTTATATATTATTTTGATAATGATGGTGAAGCACTACCGTATGGCCGCAGCTTAACATATCGTTTTGCACAAGGCGCTTTTTTCTCTGCATTGATTTTTGCTGATGTTGAAGTAATTCCTTGGGGAGAAGTAAAAACAATTCTATCAACACATTTAAAAAATTGGCTAAACCATGATATTTTTACTTTCGATGGTCGGCTTTCGATTGGCTATCATTATGAAAATCTTGTGATGGCAGAAGGGTATAATGCGCCAGGTTCACCTTATTGGGCGCTAAAGACATTCTTGTTGTTGGCTGTGCGTCACGATCATCCTTTTTGGGAAGCAGTGCCAATACCTGTGAAGAAACAAGGGAAGAAATTTGTAGGAAAAGGAAATATGCTTTTAATGCAGGCGCGAGATGGAGAGCACTTATTAGGATTTCCAGCTGGGATGATGGTCGCAGGACAAGCTCATGCACAAGCAAAATATAGTAAGTTTGTCTATTCTACAAAATTTGGCTTCAGTGTCCCTAAAGCAGGTACTCGTTATGAAGAAGGTGCTTTTGATAATACCTTGGCTATTGCTCGCGCCGGGGAAGGGGATTTTCAAGCGAAAGGTGTGACGGAAAGTTACTGGCTGACAGAAGATTGTGTTTATCAGAAGTGGTCGCCATTTGAAGGTGTGACGATTGAAACAGAAGTTTATCCTTTTGAACAGTGGCATCTACGAGTCCATGAAATCAATACAAAAGTACCGTTAGAGGTTCGAGAAGGTGGGTTTAGTCTGCCATTATTGGGAAGAAAGCCACAAGGACAGCTAGGCTCAGATTGGAGTTTTGTAACGGAAAAAGATTGGTTATCTCAGATTGTTGCGATAGAAGGCTACGACGAAGCGCTGATTATTCAGCCAGAACCGAATACTTCTTTATTTTTCCCAAGAACTAGCTTGCCGTGCTTGAAAAAATCATTGCCTGCAGGTGAACATCGCTTGATCTGTCTGGTTGGCGGTATGATTAAAAGTGATAAGGAGACGAGAAATAATGATAAAAATTGAGTTGAAAAATAATCAAGATCGACTGATCGTTGGCAAAATTGACCATGAAAAAGAGGAACAGTTATATATAGCCGAAGGGGCTGAAATGGCAGTTTTAGCCATCAAAGATTACACTTATGAAGTAGGGGATAAAATCGTGGTGTCGACAACGGAGCTGAGTTCATACTTGGCCGTACAACTTGATGAAACCCTGCCGTTGTCGATTATTTATGTTGCTCAACAAACATGGGAATATCAAATTCCGCTTATAGAATCACTTAGAAAAGCTTCTGTTGAAACAGCATTTCATTCAAAACGCCATCATTTGATGGTACGAAAAGCCCATGACTTTGAAATCAAGAACTACCAAAATCTTTCGTTCAATTCTCATGATCAAAAGGCAAGCTCAGGTGCGTACCCTCATGCAAGTGCGAATGTAGAAACGAGAGATGATGCAGTATTTTTTGCTAAAAATGCCATTGATGGAAAATACGGAAATTTATCTCATGGTTCGTATCCTTTTGCCTCATGGGGCATCAATCAACAAAAAGATGCAGCGTTAACAATTGAATTTGGTCGTAAAGTTGAAATTGATTGGATCAGGTTACTATTTAGAGGAGATTATCCTCACGATAGCTATTGGACTGAAGTAACATTAGAATTTTCAGATGGTACACAGCAAATTCTAGCCACAACCAATGACACAATATTTCAAGAAATTAAATTTCCAACCAAAGTAACAGAGTTTGTGACATTGAAAAATCTTAAAAAAGCCGCGGATGATTCTCCGTTTCCAGCGCTTACTCAAATCGAAGTTTTCGGGAGAAATAAGTAAAGAAATGAACCATGATCTTTTGCCTAGAAAGCAATCATGGTTTTTTTGTTGGAAAAATGTCGTAAGAAGCATTCGCTTTTTCATTTTGTTTGGGTTATAATGATTTTGGTTAATATGTTAACAAGTTAAGGAGCTGTGAAATATGTCTCTTCAGGAAAATAAAGATAAGCTGATCGATTTGGGTGAAAAGGTGAGCCCGCAATGGTTAGCAGAACAAATCAATTGGTGCATCACACAAATCGAGAAAAATATGGAACGATTTGGTACACAATTTCCTTCTGCCAGTGCTACCAATGGGAAATATCGGATCAAGGCCAATGATGATTGGACGAATGGATTTTGGACTGGAATGCTTTGGTTAGCATATGAATGGACTGGAAAAGAAACGTTTTTAAAACGAGCAATGGAAAATATCGTCAGTTTTCAACAACGTTTAGATGATCATTTTGTATTGGATCATCATGATATCGGTTTTTTATATAGTCTATCAGCAGGTGCGGGCTATCAAATAACTGGAAGTGAGGCCTGTAAGACAGAAATTATTCAAGCCGCAGATGTTTTGATGGCACGTTTTCAGAAATCAGGTAATTTTATCCAAGCTTGGGGGAAATATGGTGATCCTAAAGAATATCGCTTGATTATTGATTCTTTGATCAACTTGCCTATTCTATTTAAAGCAGCAGAAATTTCGGGCGATGCTCGCTATTCAGCTGTTGCAACGAAGCATTACCATACATTGTTAGAGACTGTGATCAAAGCGGATGCAACAACGTTTCATACGTATTATTTTGATCCTGAAACAGGCCAACCGAGTCATGGAGCTACGCATCAAGGGAATAGCGATGAATCAATTTGGGCAAGGGGCCAAAGTTGGGCGGTCTTAGGGATTCCGTTGAATGAAGGGTATCTGCAATCTAAAACATTTCCAGAAAATTATGCACAAATTGTTGATGTATTTCTAGCACATTTGCCTGAAGATCTTGTTCCTTATTGGGATTTTGATTTTAATGACCAACAACCTTCAGATAAAGATAGTTCTTCAGCAGCTATTGTAGCGTGTGGATTATTGGAAGCTGAAGCGTTACAAGTTTATCCAAATGCAAAGGCTCTTGCCAAAGGAATCATTTATCAATTGGGGGAACAGTATTCTGCTAAGGAAGTATTAGGGAATGAAGGCTTATTGCTTCATGGAGTATATGCACACGGAGAAGGCAAGGGAATCGATGAACCAAACTTATGGGGCGATTATTTTTATTTGGAAGCCTTGATCAGATTAGCAAAACCAGAATGGCAAAGATACTGGTAAAGGGGAATGATGATGCAAACGTTTGAGATAAAAGAAGATTTTTTACTAGATGGCAAACCAGTCAAATTGATCAGTGGTGCGATCCATTATTTCCGGATGACACCAGGGCAGTGGGAAGATAGTTTATACAACTTAAAAGCTCTAGGAGCTAATACTGTAGAAACCTATATACCTTGGAATCTACATGAACATATTGAAGGAACGTATGATTTTGAAGACTTAAAAGATATCGAAGCCTTTGTAAAACTTGCGCAAGAAATCGGGCTGCTCGTTATTTTGCGCCCGTCGGTTTATATTTGCGCTGAATGGGAGTTTGGTGGTCTGCCCGCTTGGTTGCTAAGAGAAAAAGGCATGCGATTGCGTTCGACTGATCCACGTTTTATGGAAAAAGTTCGTCAATATTTTAGTGTTCTAATTCCTAAACTAATACCGCTGCAATTGACTCAAGGTGGACCTGTGATCATGATGCAGATCGAAAATGAGTATGGGTCTTATGGAATGGAAAAAGACTATCTTCGTCAAACTAAACAATTGATGGAAGAGTTTGGTGTTGATGTACCACTGTTTACTTCAGATGGTGCGTGGGATGAAGTACTTGATGCTGGAACATTGATTGAAGAAGATATCTTTGTGACAGGTAATTTCGGAAGTCATTCAAAGGAAAATGCTCAAGTGATGCAAAACTTCATGAAACGTCATGGAAAAAAATGGCCGATCATGTGTATGGAATATTGGGATGGTTGGTTTAATCGTTGGAATGAACCAATCATCAAACGAGATGGGCAAGAGCTAGCGACAGAAGTCAAAGATATGTTGGAAGTTGGTTCGTTAAATTTATATATGTTTCATGGTGGGACAAACTTTGGCTTTTATAATGGCTGTTCAGCACGCGGTGTGTTAGATTTGCCGCAAGTCACAAGTTACGATTATGATGCATTGTTGACGGAATGGGGCGAGCCGACAGAAAAGTATTTTCATGTTCAAAAAGCCATCAAAGAAGTCTGTCCAGAAGTTTGGCAAGCAGAACCGCGTAAAAAAGAACTGATGAACCTCGGGACATATCCTATAAAAGAAAGTGTTTCACTATTTGCAACAAAGGATCAGATGATCCAGGCTCAGCAGGCGATGTATCCATTAAGTATGGAAGAAGCCGGTGAGGGATATGGCTATATGTTGTATTCAGTAGAATTGAAAAATTATTTTCATGAAAATAAATTAAAAATCGTTGAAGCTAGCGACCGAGTCCAAGTTTATGTGGATGGAAAGTATCAGACGACGCAGTATCAAGAAACAGTCGGAGAAGAGTTGGCGATAAATGGACAACCCGATAAAAAAGAAATCAGTTTAGATGTTTTGGTTGAAAATTTAGGCCGAGTCAATTATGGATTTAAACTAAATAGTCCTACTCAATCAAAAGGGATCCGCGGCGGTATTATGCAGGATATTCATTTTCATCAAGGATATAGACACTATCCGTTAACGTTGTCTGAAAGTCAGTTGCAGGCTATTGATTATACAGCGGGAAGTAATCCACAACAGCCTTCGTTTTATCGAATAGAGGTTGAGCTGGATACATTAGGGGACACGTTTATTGATTGTTCTGACTATGGTAAAGGGGTTGTGTTAGTCAATGGTGTCAACCTTGGGCGTTACTGGGAGGTCGGGCCGATCCGATCATTATACTGCCCAAAAGAATTTTTGAAAAAGGGTCATAACGAAGTGGTGATTTTTGAGACGGAAGGTCGAGAAATCAAAGAACTGCACTTCTCAGAAAAAGCCATTGTCGATTAAAAAATCGAAGCAGAAGCTTACTCAGCTTCTACTTCGATTTTTGTTTTGAAATATTTCCAGTGTTTATAACTAACGATATACTCGGCAACACTTCCGTCAGACAGATAAGAATGCTTGACTTGTTTAACTGCTGGTTCCCGAAAGCTCAATTGCAATAAATTTAACAGCTCTGGATCGTCTGGAAAGACGATTTCATTGGTTTCGACAGAGGCTAATGAAAACAAATCGATCGCAAAATCTTTCCGAACTTTTTCGTAGACACTTGCATAAGCAGCAAGGTCTTTTTCGATTGGTTCTTTCATCATTTTTTTAGGCAGATGTGTGATATGGGCTAAAAAAGGTGTATCGCCAAAAGAGCGCACACGAATAATCTTATAATAGCTAGCATTAGCAGGTAAGCCTAACTGCTTTAGAATCTCAGGTTTATTTTCTTCTTCAACAGAGATTACTTGAACTTTCTCAGTATCTAAGGAGTGAAGTTCTATATCAGAAAACTTAACGTTTTGGGAGATCTTGGCTTTTGAAACAAAAGTCCCTTTCCCTTGAATACGGTACAAATAGCCTGCGCTGGTTAATTCGTTCAATGCTTTAACTGCAGTGATAGAACTGACAGAATAAATGCGCTTGATATCTGCTTCAGAATAAAATTTATCGCCGGGAATGAATGTATGATTTTTTATTTCGGCTAAGAGATC
Source organism: Enterococcus sp. 12C11_DIV0727 (assembly GCF_002148425.2). NCBI lineage: Bacteria > Bacillati > Bacillota > Bacilli > Lactobacillales > Enterococcaceae > Enterococcus > Candidatus Enterococcus lemimoniae. The sequence goes on from NZ_CP147248.1 coordinate 2,510,211, forward strand.
TTGTTTGATCTGTTCATATTTAGGAATCATGAGAGATTACCTCCATTCTCATAAGATAGTCAATTAAGGATAACATGTTAATTTTACTTTAGCAATTGCTTTATAAGAGAATCTGTTAGTAAATATGCACAATAAGTAAGGTCATAATAAAAAATCAACATATTAAGATATTAGGTTTACGGATGGGTTATCATGTGTTATAGTATATTCGTAAGGAACATAACATGTTAAGTAGGGCGACCTGCATTGCTATCTAGCTACGCGGGCTAACCTTTCGGGAAAAAGATAAAACCTGAATGTGACAAAAAGCGTCACCAGTCATGTTTTCCTATTTTCCTGTCAAGGTTAAACGAGCCCGCTACGCTTTTATTTTAAGGAGGGAATCAAGTGGAAAACATTGTATTGATAAGCCATGGCGGGATGGCTGAAGGTGTTAAAGGTAGTTTGGAGATGATTGTTGGACAACAAGAACATATTCATACCGTATCTTTACGACCTGACGGGGATAATATCCAATTTGAAAATGAGTTAAATTCAAAAATGAAAGCCCTTAACGGATCGACACTGATCATTGCAGACTTACTAGGTGGGACGCCTTGTAACGTTGCGGTGAAAAATTATTTGAATGTGGCTGATGTTGAAATTATTGCCGGAATGACTCTTTCAATCGTAATTGAAGCTGTTGTCAATCAGCAAGCTTCTATCAAAGAACTTGTCTGTTTGGCGAAAGAAAACATTGTGGATGTCAAAGCTGGTATGAATAAAGCTGAGAAAGATATTTCAGAAGCAAGTTTAGAAACTGAGCTCAGTAATTATAGTGAATATGCAGGTTATGCCAATATCGTCAATACCCGTATTGATGAACGCTTGATTCATGGGCAAGTAGCTGGGATTTGGTCAACAAGTTTGGATACACAAAGAATTATTGTGGCAAACGATGAAGCAGCCTCAGATCCTTTGCAAAAGACTTCTCTTAGAATGGCGGCACCTACTTCTATGCGATTATCGGTTCTACCTGTTGCAGAAGCTGCGGGAAATATTTGTGCTGGTAAATATGGTAAACAAAGGCTGTTCTTGTTATTCAAAAACCCAGCAGATGTTTTAAGGTTTATTGAAGCAGGCGGACCAATCGAGACTGTGAATGTTGGCAATATGAGTTACAAAGAAGGCGCTCGTGAAATAACGAAAAGTATTCAGGTTTTAGAAAATGAAGAGAGTATTTTTGAATCGATTGCTTCAAAAGGGGTAAATGTTACGGCTCAATTAGTTCCAAATGACCCGGCAATTGATTTTATGAAGAAAATGAAAAGTAAAAATTAATATATTATCTCACTTTGAAATGTGCCAGGAAACACAGTGAATGAAATGAACTGATGTTGAAAAGTACAAGGTGTATCGAAGCGGAACGTTGTTACCATATCTAGTTACGCGGGCTAGCTCTTCGGGAAAAAGATAAAAATAGAGTGAGACAAAAAGCGTCTCAATCGATTTTTCCTATTTTCCTGTCAGAGCTGAACGAGCCCGCTACGCTTTTAAATTATCTAGCTGCACAAATCAATCCTTAGGAAAATAGATAAATTGTCAGTGAAACAAAGAACGTTTCAATGTCAATTTCCTAATTTTCTACAGGATTAACCGATTTGTTCCGCTTTTAAAATTAGGAGGAAAATTCATGCATTTAGCGGCGTATCAAATTATTCTTATTACGGTTTATGCTTTTATTGCAATTAATGATTCACTTATTTCAAATACGTTGACGCAACCTGCCATTGCCGGAATGATTTCAGGGATGATCATGGGGGATTTGAAAACAGGGTTGATGGTCGGTGGGACTTTACAGCTTATGCGTTTAGGAATTGCGGCATTTGGTGGAGCTTCTGTACCGGATTATTTTACTGGAGCGGTGCTTGGGACAGCCTTTGCGGTTATTTCAGGTAAGGGAGCTGAATATGGGATCGGTTTAGCTGTGCCAGTATCACTATTGATGTTACAGCTGGATGTTGTGGCACGGTTTTGTAATGTGTTTCTGTTGCATCGTGTCGACAAAGCAATCGATAATATGCAGGTCAAACGGATTCCACGTTTAGTATTGTCAGGTTCATTTTTATGGGGATTGTCTCGTGCTATTCCAATTTTATTGATGCTGTTAGTTGGCGATGCAGCAGTTACGACCATTACTGAAAATATGCCGGAATGGTTGATGACGGGTCTGAAAACAGCAGGTGGTGTTTTACCAGTGGTGGGTGTCGGTATTTTACTACGTTACTTACCGACTAAACAATATATTCCTTATCTATTATTAGGATTCTTTTTGGCCGCTTATCTACAAGTACCAATGCTAGGTGTTTCGATCATTGGGATGGTAGCAGCTATGCTCGTATTTAAACGTGATAGTGATAAACCAGTAGCGCAAGAAAATGCTGGAACAAGCAACTTTGAAGGAGGATTTGATGGCGATGAGTAATCAAAAACTAACGAAACAAGAATTGAATGCAATCAGCTGGCGCTACATTTTAGGAAGTCAATTAAACTGGAACTATGAACGAATGATGAGTTCTGGCTATTTATATGGTATTTTACCGGTATTGAAAAAATTCTACGGACATGATGAACAACAATTCCAAGATATGATGCGTACGCACAATCAATTTTTTAATACTAATGCTATTTTCGGAAACTTGATCATGGGGATCGATGTTGCGATTGAAGAACAAGATGGCTACAAAGCAAAAGACACGATCGTAGCGTTAAAAACAGCGTTGATGGGTTCCTTAGCGGGTGTTGGTGACTCATTGTTCCACGTGATTTGGGGAACGATTTTTGGTTCAGTTGCTGGAACCTTGGCACAAAATGGTTCGGTTGTGGGGTGTGTGATCTGGATCATTGCCAATATTGCGTTATTGTTTGGACGAGCTGCATTATTGCCGCTTGGCTATAAACAAGGTGTCAAACTCGTAACGACTTTAAAAGATAAATTATCAGCATTTACGAATGCGGCAACCGTTTTAGGAATCACCGTGATCGGTGCATTGATTCCTTCGGTGATCAAAGCGACAGTACCGTTTGTTTATAAAAAAGATGGTGTTGAATTAGTTATTCAAGATACTTTGGATGCTATTTTGCCATCGTTAGTCCCAATCCTTTTAGTTCTTTTGACTTACTGGATGTTAGGGCAGAAAAATTTAAACTCAACTCGTGTGATCTGGATCATTTTGATTCTTTCGATCGCATTAAGTGCTTTTGGAATTCTAGGATAATAAAATGCAGGAATAGGTGATTAAATGAAACGAGTCGATATTTTATCTCGTTTAGAGAAAACAGGTGTGGTTGCTGTTGTCCGTGGTGCTACTAAAGAAGAAGCGTTAAAAGCTAGTCACGCTATTATTGAAGGTGGTATGACTGGAATCGAATTGACCTTCACTGTGCCGCAAGCTGCTGAAGTGATCAAAGAATTAGTAGCAGTTTATAATGATCGATTGGATGTTGTGATCGGCGCTGGTACTGTATTAGATGCCTTAACCGCTCGATTGGCGATCATGGCTGGTGCTGAGTATGTGGTTAGTCCAAGTTTTGATATAAAGACAGCTGAGCTTTGTAATTTATATCAAATTCCTTATTTACCGGGTTGTATGACGATCACAGAAGTTCAAGAGGCATTGAAAAGTGGCGCAGATATCGTGAAGCTGTTTCCAGGAAGTGTTTATGGACCAAGTATTATTTCCGCCTTTATGGCGCCAATGCCTCAAGCGAGCATCATGCCGACAGGTGGTGTCAATTTAGCAAACATGGCAGATTGGTTTAAGGCTGGCGCAGTCACAGTAGGTGTTGGTGGTGATTTATTAGCGCCCGCTGCAGCTGGTGACTTCCAAACAGTTACCGAAACTGCCCGTCAGTATGTAGCAAAACTAAAAGAAATTAAGGGATGAGCAGATGGGAAAAGTCGTTACTTTAGGTGAAATCATGTTGCGTTTATCAACGCAGTCGGGAAATCGTTTAGTTCAAAGTAACTCTTTGCAGGCTCATTATGGTGGTGGTGAAGCCAACGTAGCTATTTCTTTGGCAAATTACGGACATGAGGTTATTTTTGCGAGTAAAGTACCCGATACAGCTTTAGGTGAAGCAGTGTTCAAACATTTGCATGGGTATCAAGTCGACACTCACTATCTGCTTACAGGGAGTCAACGTTTAGGCACGTATTATCTGGAAACAGGGATTGGCGGACGTGCTGCGGCTGTTATTTATGATCGAGCTGAATCTGGTTTTGCTGCGATGAACGTGCTTGAATGGGATTTAGCTACTTTATTTGATGATGTGGATATTTTTCATATTTCAGGTATTACACCAGCTTTATCAAAAAAATGGCAGACAATGACCTTAGAGCTAATGAAACAAGCCAAAAAATCAGGCTGTAAAGTTAGTTTCGATAGTAATTACCGTAGTAAATTGTGGAGTCAAAAAGAAGCTGGACAAGTGATCCGACAGCTTTTACCATATGTCGACTATTGCTCAGCTGGGAAATTAGATGCAGTCAATCTTTTGGGGATTACCAATGAACCAGCTGAACAAGAACATGAATTAGCCTTTTATTACAAAGAAATGCACCGACTATTTCCAAATATTCAATTATTTTATTCAACAAAACGCAAAATCTATTCTGCTAGTGCTAATCAATTAATCGGTACACTTTGGCAGGATAATCACTATTATGAATCAGATATCCATGAAATCGATCCAATTATAGACCGAGTTGGTGCAGGCGATGCATTTGCTGGTGGAATTTTACATGGTGTATTAGAACAAATGACGCCGCAAGCAACAGTCGATTTTGCTACAGCAGCAGCGGTATTAAAGCATACCGTACATGGTGATTGTAATCAGTTTAACAAAGAAGAAGTCGCTGATTTTTTAAGAAGTGGCTCAGGAAAAATAATTCGATAAGGGAGTATGAATCATGCAAAATATGGACAATAGATATACGCATAGTCCGGAAGATATCCGTCACTATTCAACAGAAGAATTACGTAGAGAATTTTTAGTAGAAAAAATATTTGCACCGGGTGAAATCAGTTTGACATATACACACAATGATCGAATGATCTTTGGTGGGGTAACACCAACAACAGAGTCATTAGAAATTGTGTTAACGAAAGAATTAGGTGTTGACTACTTCTTAGAACGTCGAGAATTAGGGGTAATCAATATCGGTGGTTCGGGCTCGATCACAATTGATGGTCAAACAGAATCAATGAAAAAACAAGATGGTTATTATATCGGAAAAGAAACCAAACAAGTGATTTTTCAATCAGATGATCCCAAAAATCCAGCTAAGTTTTATGTGAATAGCGTTCCAGCACATCATAAATACCCGAATGTAAAAATCAGTATCGATCAAATCAAACCGATGGAAACAGGAGAAGCGTTAACCTTAAACAAACGTAAAATCTATCAATACATTCACCCAAATGTTTGTGAAAGCTGCCAACTTCAAATGGGCTACACAGTCTTGGAACCAGGTAGCTCGTGGAATACAATGCCTTGTCATACACACGTCCGTCGGATGGAAGCTTACCTTTATTTTGACTACGCTAGCGAAGATACACGTGTCTTCCATATGATGGGCAAACCAGATGAAACCAAGCATTTAGTTGTGGCCAATGAACAAGCGATCATTTCACCAAGTTGGTCGATTCACTCAGGTGTAGGAACAGGCGATTATACGTTTATCTGGTCAATGTGCGGCGAAAATATCACGTATACAGACATGGATATGGTGCCGATGGATCAACTAAAATAGAAAAGAGGAATAAAAATGGAATTTAATATGGACATGTTCCGTTTAGATGGGAAAGTAGCGTTAGTAACAGGGGCTGTACATGGTATTGGCTTTGAAATCGCTAAGTCATTAGCTGCGGCTGGCGCTATGATCGTTTTTAATAATTTGTCTCAAGACTCTGTAGATAAAGGACTGGCTCTTTACCAAGAAGCGGGGATCAAAGCTCGAGGTTATGCTTGTGATGTAACAGATGAAGAGGCCGTTCAAGCGACAGTTAAACAAATCAAAGATGAGGTTGGTTCAATCGATATTTTGGTGAACAATGCGGGAATCATCAAACGAATTCCCATGATCGAAATGTCTGCGGCAGAATTTAGACAAGTGGTCGATGTGGATTTGAATGCACCTTTTATCATGGCTAAAGCAGTCATTCCAGATATGATCGAAAAAGGCGGCGGCAAAATTATTAATATTTGTTCAATGATGAGTGAGCTGGGCAGAGAAACAGTCAGTGCTTATGCGGCAGCTAAAGGCGGGCTTAAAATGTTGACGAAAAATATTGCTTCTGAATACGGTCAATACAATATCCAATGCAATGGCATTGGGCCTGGCTATATTGCGACACCACAAACAGCACCGTTAAGAGAGAAACAAGAAAACGGTGATCGTCATCCTTTCGATCAATTTATCATAGGACGAACACCAGCAGCTCGTTGGGGCGAGCCGGTCGACTTAAGTGGTCCAGCAGTTTTCTTAGCTTCAAGTGCATCAGATTTTGTGAATGGACACATTTTATACGTTGATGGTGGTATTTTAGCCTATATTGGCAAACAACCGTAAACAACTTATAATAGTAGAAAGAGCAACCCATGATCGCCAATCGTATTATGGGTTCTCACTTACAAAACAATGAAAGCGTTTGCTTAACGATCAGAGAAGGAGGGTACAATAATGATCAATAGATCTAAAAAATGGCTGTGTATTGTAGGCTGCTCACTTTTACTTGGTAGTTTTTCTTATGCACTGAGTGGTGAGAGTTTTGCTGAGGAAGTAACTCAAGTCCAAACTGGTATTTACGAATCAGATTTTGCTAATCAGCTGGGAGAATGGCAAGATGTTGTTGGAAAAGCCGATAAGGCAAGTACAGCTAATGGGTTGATTATTGGAAATACAAAACAAGGAACAAATTTAGAATCGGTTTCCTTAAATAAAAATGCTGGCAGTAAAAGTGCTGGTGATCTGGAATATACATTTTTATATGAAGGACAAACGAATTTTGGGTTAGTCTTTCGCGCTGATTTACAAGATTCTAAAAAATGGCAGTCTTTCGCTTATACTCGAGATGGGCAATGGCAATTAGGACAACCTGGAGGAAAATGGATTACAACGATTACTGGGCCTAAATTGATTTCAGGGCAACGCTATAAAGTATTGATCCGTTATGAAGGAAAGAGCATCGAAGCGTTTTTGAATGACCAACTGTTATATGAAAATAATGAAGTGATTTACCCGAATACTTCTACGAGTATTGACGGTGATTGGGAAGGATATGTAGGGATTCGCCTTTTTGGCAATCTATCAAAACTAAACGTCCTGTCAATGCGTAGTGGTGCAGTTGGCAGTCTTCCTGTTGAAAATAACGTAAGCGATTATGCAACTTTAAAAGAAAAATGGAAAAATCAATTGGTCTCTGATCAGTATGACGAAACCAATACGACCGTTGTAAACTACGTTAAAAAACTTTCAGAAGAAGCGGAGCAATTATATCAAACCTTAAATAAAGACCCAAATCGAACATATCTTTGGCCAATCGAGCAAGGGAACACAGCTTCAGCAGATTTGACGACACAATTTACTAAATTACAAAAACTTGCTTTAGCCTATGGAACAAAAGGTAGTGTTTTTTATCATGATCCGCAGATAGCTGCTGCAATCAACGACGGCTTAGATTTCATGGTGACAAAAAAAGGCTACGACGGGAAGAAATATCATGGCAATTGGTGGGATTGGCAGATTGGTGTACCGCAAAAATTTGTTGGTATTTTAATGATTTTAGGAGATCAAGTACCACAAGCTAAACAACAGCAGTATACGGAAGCTATGAGCGGCTATGTGCCTGATCCGTTTAAACAATTGTATACCAAAGCCCAAGGAACGTTCGTTGATCTAGCATTTATTCCTAACTTTGTAACTTCGGGAGCGAATCGTACAGATTTAGCTCAAACTGTTTTAGCATTGGGCATTTTACAAGAAAATGATGGGAAAATCAGTCAAGCTTCTAGCAGTATTGTCGATGTGTTTAAATTAGTGACCAAAGGTGACGGTTTTTATCAAGATGGTTCCTTTATTCAGCATAATAATATTCCCTATACAGGATCATATGGCAATGTACTGATGAAAGGTGTGGGCCAAATCTTAGCAATCACTAAAGATTCTAAATTTGAAATGGATCCAACGATTGTTCAATCGTTCGTTGAAAATGTTGACAAAACATTTATTCCTTTGATCTATCAAGGCGAAATGTTACCAGGTGTCAATGGTCGTTCAATCTCTAGAGCGCCAGCTAAAACTAAAACAGGTTATGGTTCCACAACCCTTTATAATTTATTGATCGTCTCAAAATTTGCTCCAACGGAATACCAAACGAAATTTAAAGAAGCTGCTAAATATTGGATGAAAGAAAATCCAACGTATTATTTGACTAATGCAAGAGATTATAATGATTTACAAATGACGATGTCTGTATTGGACGATACAGCAATCATTGGTGAGACCTTGCCATTTGTCGGGACAAAAATGTATGCCTCAATGGATCGATTTGTTCAAAGAACACCAAATTACATGATGGGTTTAAGTTTATATTCTAGCAGGATTTCGTCCTTTGAAGCAGGCAACAAAGAAAATAAACGTGGCTGGCATACAGCTGATGGTATGTTGTATTTGTATAATGATGACGAAGTACAATTTAATTCTGCTTATTGGCCAACAGTCGATCCTTATCGGTTGCCAGGTACAACTGTAGATACCGTTCCTTTAAAAGATGAAGTATCCGCCTTCACAACAGTTACCTCAAAAGAAAAATGGGTTGGCGGCGTAGCTCTAGATAATCAAGCTGTTGTAGGGATGGCGTTGAATAAAACAGGAACAAAAAATAATGGGACCGTGTTACCAATGAATCTCCAAGGAAAAAAATCATGGTTTGTGGTAGATGGACAAATTGTCGCATTAGGCGCGGGAATCAAAGGGGATACGACAGCTTCGATTGAAACCATAGTAGATAATCGTCTATTAAATGACAACTATACCTATGACGTACTGTCAAATAATGGTGTGATTCAACAAGAAAAAGAACGCAGTACGAAAGAATGGCTACTATTAAAATCAAATCACCAAAATGCGAATATTGGCTACTATTTCCCGGAGAATGCAACAGTGGATGTAATCAGTGAAGTTCGTAAAGGATCGTATACAGAAATCAATGAAGCTTTTCCTAGTAACGATCAATACACTGGAAACTATCGCAAGTTTGTACTAGATCACGGGAAAAATCCAACGAATGAGCAGTATGCATATGTAACATTGCCGGGAATTGATGAAGCAGGTCTAAAAAAATATGCAGCAGAAAAACCTGTAACGATTTTAGCTAATTCAGCTGATATTCAAGCTGTAGAGTTGAAAAAAGCTAATTACTTAGGTGTGAATATCTGGGAAGAGACTGGTGGCAGTATAGCGGGAATCACGTCGAACAAGGCGGTGTCTTTATTGAAGAAAACAAATGAAGGCAAGAAAACCTATGTGTTAGCAGAGCCAACGCAATCAAATGTCGTTATGACAGTCAAAATACCTAAAGACTTCCAGCAAATTGTGATGCTAAGTGAAGGGGTAACATATGACGAAGCCACTGATACCTTTACGATTCATTTCGAGAACACAGGTGGAAGTAGTAAACAAATCGTTGTAGAGTAAATAAGTAAAAAATGATTTCTAGTCTGACTTCCCTAAGTAATAGGGAATGTTTAGGCTAGAAATCATTTTTTTTTAAGCAGAATAAAATAAAGTGATTTTATTTGTTGACATTTTTAAAGAATCGCAGTAAGATTTGAATGTAACTTAGAATGTTACTAAGATTTGGAGTGATAGACATGGCCATGTCGACGAAATTAAGTGTTGCGATCCATATTCTAAGTTTGATTGAAATCGGGCCACCCGATCGTGTCAATTCTGAATTGATCGCATCAAGTGTAAATACCAATCCAGTTGTTGTCAGAAGGTTGATGAGTAAGCTAAAAAAAGCTGGACTTATCCACACAAGTAGAGGCGCAACTCAAACCTATTTGTTGAAAAAACCAGAAGATATTTCTCTCTATGATGTCTATGAAGCGGTCGAGTTAGATCATGAAGTATTCAACATTCATCAAAATCCTAATCCGAACTGCCTTGTTGGAGCGAATATCCAGTCTGCTTTAGAAGAACAATATAGTAAAGTTCAGCAAAGCATGGAAGCCGAATTAAAAGAAATTGCCTTAGCTGATGTGATCCATCAAATTAAGCAATAAGAGACTTAAACGTGTCTCTTCTCTTTTTAAGAACAAATGTAACAAAAAAAGTTTCATTACGAGAGAGGAAGAATAAAATATGAAAGTAGTAATTTTAGGAGCAAACGGTAAAGCAGGTTCAGCAATTTTGAAAGAAGCAAAGAAACGTGGATTAGAAGTGACTGCTATCGTTCGTGATGCAGCAAAAATCACAGATGGTACACCCGTTATCGAAAAAGATGTGTACAGTTTAACAACAGAAGATGTGAAAGGCTTTGACGTTTTAGTTAGTGCGTTAGGATTCTGGGGTGATGTGAGTGAATTTACTGGCTCAACACAACATTTGATCGATATTTTGACGAATACAAAAACACGTTTGTTGGTTGTCGGTGGCGCAGGAAGTTTATTTGTAAATCCAGAACATACGGTTCGCTTAAGTGAAACACCAGATTTTCCAGAAGCATTTAAACCATTAGCAATAGCTATGGGTAAAGGGTTGGACTTACTAGAAGCTGCGAAAGATATTAACTGGACCTACATTAGTCCAGCAGCTGAATTTGATGCGGAAGGTCCTGCAACAGGTAAATATGTTGTGGCTGGCGAAGAATTAGAAACGGATCAAGCTGGTAAGAGTTATATCTCTTATGCTGATTATGCAATTGCAATGGTGGATGAAATTGAAAAAAATGTACATCCAAACCAACGTTTTAGTGTTCATCAATAAAAAATGAAATAATAGCCTGGGATATAACTTAAAAAGTTATATTTCAGGCTATTTTCACCCGAATAAACGCTTCTGTCCCAACCTTGTTGCTTCTTTTATTTTCTAAGTGTTAAAGCACTAAGAGTTTAAGGCTGTTACATGACGAAATTGATAGGCTGACGTAAGGTGATTCTAAGGTGAAAAAAGCTCCTTTAATTTATAATATGCTAGGTTAATGAATGAGGAGGAAGCAATAATGAATAATGTGACAACAAGTAAGTTTAAAGGTCTCACAACATTTGATTTAAAAATAATCGGAATCATTTTGATGTTTATCGATCATATTCATCAAATGTTTGTTCCAATGGGAGCACCTAGTTGGTTAGATTGGTTTGGGCGTCCCGTTGCAATCCTTTTCTTTTTTGTCAGTGTAGTCGGTTTTAGTCATACAAGAAGTAAAGAGAAATATATGATGCGTTTGTATGTAGGTATGGTCATCATGACTCTAGGAAGCTTCGCGCTACAGAAGATCATTGGATATGAAGAAGTTCAATTAATGAATAATATTTTTCGGGATATTTTAGTTGGAACATTAATGATGTACGGAATCGATAAGATTTCTGAAGGGAATTCAAATAAAAAGGTTAGCAAGATAGTATGGGGGATAGTCATTATATTATTTCCGATTATTACTTCAGGGATTTTACTTTCGCTTATGTCAAATCCAAATACGGTCATGGTGGCAGTCCAGATTGTAACTTTTGTTCCTGCATTACTATTTACTGAGAATGGCTTGATGGTACTGTTGATTCCGTTATTGTATTTAGCTAAAGATTATCGCTGGCTTCAATGTACATTGATTGCTTTAGCTGCACTATTTTACTTTTTTCAAGGTTCGACACAATGGATGATGATTTTTGCCGTACTACCTATCATGTTGTTCAATGGGGAAAAAGGGCGAGGTATGAGAAATTTCTTTTATGTATTCTATCCACTGCATATTTGGATTTTGTATTTGATTTCAGCTTATGTGTATATGCATTGATTTATCATCATAAACGGTGGGATTTCTTCTGATTCCACCGTTTATTCGGATTCCATGTGTCTGGGATATGACTCGCAGAGTTATGTCCCAGACACTTTGTTTATACAGCTTTGTATTTAGTTGCGATCAATAACATTTAGAGCAGGGTGTTAGACCTCTTGCTTGTGCCTCTTCTAAGGTTGTTGGAGTATACGTCCCATTCCCACATTTGCGATTATGGTATTTAGAACCTGTTGTAGTAACCAAAACCATTTCACCTGTTTCTTGGGTATTGGGTGTTGGTGTTTCAGGTGTTTGAGCCGCTGCTTGTGCTTGTTGTTCAGCTGCGGCTTTTTGAGTGGTTATTGCTTGTTTTATGCCATTTGCCCGAGCAGTTAAGTCTGGATGACCATTGGGTAGTTCTTTGATTTTAGCGATTGCTTGGTTGTAGTGGTCATCTGTTGGTTCTTGTTCGGCCTTTTCTACCGCTTCACGAGCCGCTGCGATTTGCTTTTCGGCTTTTTCCTTTTCAGTGATTTTTTGTTGAACAGTAGTTAATCGTTTTGCGAGCGCATCTTTGTTTAAGGTTGCCTGTGCAACTAATGCTGTTGCAGCATCGAGCTGTTCTTTCGTTTGTTTTGTTTCTGCCAGTTCAACCGCTGTGTAGATTGGGACGTTATCTTTAACAATGGCTAAACGTTTTATAAAATCATCTTGTTCCTTAGTTAATGAAGTGACGCGAGTTGCAGCTTCATCATAATTTTTTTGCGTAGGTTTACCTTCAGCTAATATTAGAGCTGTTTCAGCATTTTTAAGGGTTTCTTTATTTTGCTTTTCTTCATTTAAAAAGGCAACGAATGCTTTTGAAGGTTTGACTTCGATTGTTTCAGCTTGCTCTATGTCACCGATTGAAGCCATGAATGTTAACTTTTGTGGTTGGTCGTCGTGCAGCGATACTTTGTAAGAAAATTTGCCGTTTTTAGTGTCGATCGTTTCACCATCAACGGTAATGTTACTTTGCTCATTTGTTTTCCTGTGATTGTGGCTATTCCAGAGTCATTTGTCTCTACCGATTTTTCTGCTAATGAAAGGCTGGGTGTGGCAGGTGATAAAGCAATAGCCCCGATCATTGTTAGAAAACTGATTCCAGTTAAAAGTAAAACTTTTTGTTTTGGTTGCTTTTTAAAAACGGCTTTTAGTGAAAGAACGCCACCAGTGATAAATCCTAAAAAACTTATAATGCCAATAAATACTGTCATTAATTCCTTTTCCTCCTTATTTTAAAAGCTGAAAGAGCTTGATCAGCCTTGACAGGAAAATAGTAAAAGCGTAGCGGGCTCGTCCAGCTCTGACAGAAAAATAGGAAAATGTGTTTGTGGCGATTTTTGCCACAGGCAGATTTTATCTTTTTCTGTCAGAGCTATCCCGAAAAGCTAGATAGCACATTGGACAAATTGTATCATATTATTTTTCTAATGATAAATATTTCAATTTTCAGGGAATTACACCTTCAAAGACGTTAAGTAGCAATAAAAAAAAATCATATGATAAAATGAAATAAGCATCGTTTACGTATCTTATTAGAGAAGAGGGGAAAAATGAAAGCAGAGATCATTGCAGTTGGCACCGAGTTATTATTAGGTCAAGTTGTCAATACAAATGCGACTTTTCTATCACGAGAGTTGGCAGACTTAGGAATCGAGGTGTATTATCATACCGTTGTAGGAGATAACCCACAGCGTTTGGAACAGTTATTGGTTGAAGTTGAAGACCGTAGTGATTTGATCGTTTTATGCGGTGGATTAGGTCCTACAGATGATGATTTAACAAAAGATACTGTAGCAGCACATATTGGCCGGACGTTAGTTCAAGATGAGCAGGCACTTGCACGTCTTCATGAATTTTTTAAGTTTTCAAAAAATAAAATGACAGAAAACAATTTAAGACAAACCTTAATGATCGAAAGTGGGGTCGCTATCCAAAATCCTACGGGACTAGCAGTCGGTTCCTTGATCACTGAAAATGAGACGACCTATTTATTATTACCAGGACCGCCCAATGAATTAAATCCAATGTTTCAGCAAAACGTTCGTCCATTATTAGCAGCACGATTTCCGCAAGCAGAACAGCTGATATCGAGAGTGTTGAGGTTTTATGGCATTGGTGAATCACAGTTAGTAACTGAGTTAAAAGAATTGATAGATAGGCAAACCAATCCAACGATCGCACCTTACGCCAAACCAAATGAAGTTACATTACGTTTGACTGCGAAGGTTGCGGATGATGATTTAGGGCAACAACTGTTGGATGAGTTAGAAGCTAAGATCATGGCTAAAGTAGGTATGTATTTTTATGGCTATGGGGATGAGAATAGCTTAGTGAAAGTGACTGTTGACGCATTAAAGAAATGTAGAAAAACTGTAACAGCCGCAGAAAGCTTAACAGCAGGATTGTTTCAAAGTACGTTAGGAGACATAACTGGTGTATCAGAGGTTTTTAAAGGTGGTTTTGTCACCTATTCTGCTGAAACAAAAGCACATTTTTTAGGTATTGATACGAAACTATTGGAAAAAGAAGGTACTGTCAGTGAAGCGTGCGCAATCGCAATGGCAGAGCGAGCAAGAATAGTAGCGGATGCAGATTTTGCGGTATCCTTTACTGGAGTTGCAGGTCCAGATGAATTAGAAGGAAAACCTGCTGGCACTGTTTGGATTGGGTTTGCTGAAAAAGGTCAACCAACAATAGCTGTGCTTCAACATTTCAACCGTGATCGACGTTATGTTCGCCAAAGTGCTGTGATGAAAGGTTTAGACCTGATTTTAAGAGCAGTAAATAAGAAAAATTAAAAAGGCGAATGTTTGTTCGTTTTTCTCTTGCTTTTTTTAAATAAACCAGTTATGATATATTTATTGAAAAGGAATTTAAATCGTTTATATATAAGGAGGATTATCGATTGGCAGATGATCGTAAAGTGGCCTTAGATGCCGCACTAAAAAAAATCGAAAAGAACTTTGGTAAAGGTTCAGTAATGAAATTAGGGGAGAAGATCGATCAACAAATTTCGACGATCCCTAGTGGTTCTCTAGCATTGGATGTGGCTTTAGGTGTCGGCGGTTATCCTCGTGGACGGATCGTTGAAGTGTATGGACCAGAAAGTTCTGGTAAAACAACGGTTGCTTTACATGCAATCGCTTCTGTGCAACAACAAGGTGGCACGGCTGCATTTATCGATGCAGAGCATGCGTTAGATCCTCAATATGCACAAGCTTTAGGGGTTAATATTGATGAATTACTTCTTTCACAACCCGATACTGGTGAACAAGGATTAGAGATTGCAGATGCGTTAGTTTCAAGTGGTGCGATCGATATCGTCGTAATTGACTCTGTAGCGGCGCTAGTACCTCGTGCAGAGATCGATGGCGAAATGGGTGCAAGTCACGTTGGGTTGCAGGCACGTTTGATGTCACAAGCCTTACGTAAGCTTTCAGGTTCAATCAACAAGACGAAGACGATTGCGATCTTCATCAACCAAATCCGTGAAAAAGTTGGGGTTATGTTTGGTAACCCAGAAACAACACCTGGTGGACGTGCCTTGAAATTCTATGCAACAGTTCGTTTAGAAGTAAGACGTGCTGAACAATTGAAGCAAGGAACAGACATTATTGGTAACAGGACAAAAATCAAAGTTGTAAAAAATAAAGTAGCACCGCCATTTAAAGTAGCTGAAGTTGACATCATGTACGGCCAAGGGATTTCTCAAGAAGGTGAATTACTTGATATGGCTGTTGAAAAAGACATTGTTGACAAGAGCGGCGCGTGGTATAGCTATAAAGAAGAACGAATTGGTCAGGGTCGTGAAAATGTTAAAGTTTACATGACTGAACATCCTGAAATGGTAGAAGAAGTTTCTAAACGTGTTCGTGATGCATTCGGTATCGGTGATGGAACCGCAATCGTTGAAGAAGAACAAGCACAAGAAGAACTTCCACTTGACGAAGAATAAGATCAAACAAAGCAAACCAATGAGAGCTGTTCACAGCTTTTTATTGGTTTGCTTTTTTATGTAGTTGGGATTCTTTTCAGCATCAGAGCTCTTTCAACCGGAAAGGGCTTTTTTAAGTTGACACACTGGTGTACAAACATTAGAATAAAGTTGTGTGCTAAACACGTATGCAAGTAGGCATATTGATAATTGATTATAGTTTATCAGAAAACTACATGAATATTGAAAAATTGAAGATAGTACGGAGGTGGAAACAATGGTTTTAGGAATTCTCCTCGCTATCATCGGTTTAATTGTCGGTCTTGGTTTAGGGTTAGTCGTTGCAAAATCACGTCATGAAAAGGCTATAGATGGTGCAAAGTCCTCTGCAGAAGGCATAATCGAAAGTGCGAATAAAGAAGCAGAGACTCTGAAAAAAGAAGCTTTATTAAAAGCTATGGAAGAAAACCAGAAGTATCGTTCAGAAATTGAAAGTGAGTTGAAAGAAAGCAAAGTAGAACTTAAATCTCAAGAAAATCGTTTACTACAAAGAGAACAAACATTAGATCGTAAAGATGACTCTCTTGAAAAACGTGAAAACTCACTGGAAGAAAAAGAAGAGAAACTTGGTGCTAGACAGCAATTAATTGATGAGCGAGAAAAAGATGTAGAAGAACTAGTTGAAAAGCAACACCAAGAAATAGAACGTATTGCTTCACTATCTAAAGACGAAGCAAAAGATATTATCATGAAATCAACAGAAGAAGAACTAAGTCATGAGTTAACCGTAATGGTCAAAGAATCTGAACAACGTGCAAAAGAAGAATCAGATAGAAAAGCGAAAAATTTACTTTCCTTAGCGATTCAACGTTGTGCGGCGGATTCAGTTTCTGAAACAACTGTTTCTGTTGTTAGCTTACCAAATGATGAGATGAAAGGAAGAATCATCGGCCGTGAAGGACGTAACATTCGTACATTAGAGACCTTAACAGGAATCGATTTGATTATTGATGATACGCCGGAAGCTGTGGTACTTTCAGGATTCGACCCAATTCGTAGAGAAATTGCTCGTATGACACTAGAAAAATTGATTCAAGATGGCCGGATTCATCCAGCCCGTATTGAAGAAATGGTTGAAAAGTCTCGTAAGGAGATGGACGAACGAATCCGTGAATACGGAGAGCAAGCAGCTTTTGAAGTTGGTGCTCATACGTTACATCCAGATTTGATCAAGATTTTAGGTCGATTGCGTTTCCGTACAAGTTATGGTCAAAACGTATTAAATCACTCAATCGAAGTGGCTAAATTAACTGGTGTCTTGGCCGCAGAAATAGGCGAAGATATCCAATTAGCAAAACGTGCAGGTTTACTACATGATATTGGTAAAGCATTGGATCATGAGATTGAAGGATCTCACGTCGAAATCGGTGCTGAATTAGCTGCTAAATACAAAGAAAACTCAACAGTTATTAATGCAATTGCCTCACATCATGGTGATGTTGAAGCAACGTCTGTTATTTCAGTATTAGTGGCGGCAGCAGATGCTTTATCAGCTGCTAGACCAGGCGCTCGTAGCGAATCAATGGAAAACTATATTCGCCGCTTAGAAAACTTAGAAAATATTTCTAATGGATTTGAAGGCGTTGATTCTAGTTTCGCTGTACAAGCAGGACGTGAAGTTCGCGTCATGGTCAAACCAGATGAAATCACAGATTTAGAAGCTGTTCGTTTAGTAAGAGATATTCGTAAGAAAATCGAAGACGACTTGGATTACCCAGGACACATCAAAGTGACTGTTATCCGTGAAACACGTGCAGTTGATTATGCTAAATAAGTAATGAATGAAAGAAGCAACGCCTTAAGGTGAGTTGCTTCTTTTTTTAGTTTACATTAGAAAAAATTCAGAATATTTTTACTAAACCTGTCGTGGTGTTTTAATAGTGGCTAACATAGAACTTTGATATATTCTTTGTAGCTTTTATTAAAATTGGGGGTTTTTTAGATGAAATTAAAGAAAAGTGCCTTACTAGGCTTGATTGCTTTATCAAGTATTGCCTTAGCTGCATGTGGCGGGAATTCTAAAAATGCCGACGGTGGGTCTGGTAGCGAAGAAAAAGTATTTAGATACATTGAAAGACAAGAAATGCCAAGTGCAGATCCTTCATTAGCGACAGATGAAGTAAGTTTTGTAGCCTTAAATAATGTCTATGAAGGAATTTATCGTTTAGATAAAGATAATAAACCTCAACCAGCTGGAGCTGCCGAAAAGGCAGAAGTTAGCGAAGATGGTCTAACGTATAAAGTGAAATTAAGAGAAGATGCTATGTGGACTGACGACAAACCAGTAACAGCTGCAGATTTTGTTTATGGCTGGCAAAGAACGGTTGATCCAGCAACTGGGTCAGAATATGCATACATGTTCAATTCTGTAAAAAATGCTGAAAAAATCTCTAAGGGCGAAATGAAAAAAGAAGAGTTAGGGATAAAAGCAGTAGGTGATTATGAATTAGAAATTACATTAGAAAAAGCAACACCGTACTTTGATTACTTATTGGCTTTCCCATCATTTTTACCGCAAAGACAAGATATTGCTGAAAAATATGGTAAAGACTATACAACAGCTAGTGACAAATCAGTCTACAATGGTCCATTTACCTTAACTGATTTTGATGGACCTGGAACAGATACAAGCTGGTCTTACTCAAAAAATGATAAATACTGGGACAAAGATACTGTTAAACTAGACAAAGTAGCAATCGATGTTGTGAAAGAAGCGCCAACGTCATTGAACTTATTCCAAGATGGACAAGCTGATGAAGTACCGTTATCTGGTGAGTTAGCGCAACAAATGAAAAACGAGCCGAACTATATTATTTTAAAAGGTGCTTCAACATTCTATCTTGAACCAAATCAAAGAGAAGAAAACTCACCTTACCGAAATGTAAATTTACGTAAAGCATTATCTTATGCAATTGATCGTAAAGCGTTAGTTGAACAAATTTTAGCGAATGGTTCAGCTGTTCCAATGGGATTAGTTCCAGAAGGTTTAGCGGCAGATCCCAAAACAGATGAAGACTTCGCTAAAGAGCTAGGTGACGAAGTAACCTACAATGTTGATAAAGCCAAAGAATCATGGAAAAAAGCCAAAGATGAATTAGGTGTTTCTACAGTATCAATCGATTTATTGATCGATGATACCGACAATGCGAAGAAAATGGCTGAGTATCTTCAAGGTTCATTGTCTGATACATTAGAAGGTTTAAAAGTATCTGTTAGTCCTGTACCTTTCTCAGTTCGCTTAGATCGTTCAAATAAAGGCGACTTCCAAATTGCTGTTAGCGCTTGGGGGGCGGATTATGCTGATCCAAGTAGTTTCTTAGATCTATTTACAACAGATAACTCTTATAATAGAGGTCATTATTCAAACCCTGAATATGACAAACTAGTTGAAAGTGCTGCAACAACAAATGCAAATAACCCAGAAGCACGCTGGCAAGATATGTTGGATGCAGAGAAAATATTAATGGATGATATGGGTGTTATTCCATTGTATCAAAAAGCTGAAGCACATCTTCGCTCTGAAAAAGTTAAAGATGTTGTCTATCATTCAACTGGGGCAAAATACGACTTTAAATGGACGTATATTGAAGATTAATAAACAAATAAATAGCAGTAATTCAACATTACTTTAATGAAAAGAGATGAGACAGAACTTTACAGTTCAGCCTCATCTCTTTTTTAGTAGAAAAAATAATCTGATAAAACAAAATAAAGAAAAGTTTTGTTTTATCAGATTATTTTTGATTCAAAAAACATAAAATTTATGGAAAATAAAAAAATAAATAGCTTTGTAATGTATATGCGTTAAAATAAATACGCAGGGTGAAAAATCAGTTTCAAAAATATAATTATTTATAATATGATTTAAATTTCTTTATTGTTTGACAATATAGAATAGAGCAATAAATAGAAAAAAATAATTCTACTATAATTACGATTCTAATGTTAAAACATGATTAAGTCAATGGGGGGATAAAAAATATTATTTTCATTTTTTGTTTTTAAATACAAAAAATTAGAGAATTATTAACAATTATATCTATCATTTATATAAGAAAATATTGATAGAATAGGCTTTGAAGGGTGTTATAAAGATAAGCCGTCAAAAATACCGTCAAAAACTTGGAGGAAATCAATATGTCAAAAAAAGGAGAAAATATTTATAAACGAAAAGATGGGCGTTGGGAAGGGCGTTATATCA
Source organism: Enterococcus sp. 12C11_DIV0727 (assembly GCF_002148425.2). Taxonomy (NCBI): domain Bacteria; kingdom Bacillati; phylum Bacillota; class Bacilli; order Lactobacillales; family Enterococcaceae; genus Enterococcus; species Candidatus Enterococcus lemimoniae. The sequence goes on from NZ_CP147248.1 coordinate 2,530,489, forward strand.
AAAACCGCACTCCTGACGGAAAAATTCAATATGGCTATGTTTATGGAAAAAAATATACAGAAGTTAAAGAACGGTTGGTAGTATTAAAAGCTCAATACGTTGGTAAACAAAACTGTAGAAAAATTTATTATGGTGATTTTTCTGATTGGCTATTATTTTGGAAAGAAAAATATTTAAAAAAGATCGTTAAACCTACTACTTTTTCGGTTTATTCTGGGATCATCAACAACTACTTATTGTTTTATTTTAATAAAAAAAATTAATTAAAATTGATTCGAATGATATCCAAGAATTTATCGAATATTTAGAGAAATTACAATTATCTTCTGGGTATATAAGGAATATTTTCCATATTTTAAAAATTTGCTTGTGTGAAGCAGAAAAAAAGGGGTATATTAGCCAAAATCCTTGTATTGGAAGTACGCTGCCAAAGGTCAAAATAAAGTCTGTAAAAGCATTAACAATCAAAGACCAACGTAAATTAGAGCTGATTGCTTTTCAATCCCAAAGCTGTTCGCCCGTAATTTTAGCTTTATACTCTGGCATGAGAATTGGTGAAATCAGTGGATTAAAGTGGGAGGATATTGATTTTGATAAGGAGACGATCCAGGTTCAGCGAACGGTCTACAGGATAAGTAGAACGACAAATGAAAAAAAGAAAACACAACTTATCGAGGGATCACCAAAAACTGACAGTTCAAAAAGAGTTATTCCATTATCACCAAACTTAAAAAAATATTTATTAGATAAGCAAAAACAAAAAAACTGTGAATACGTTGTTGCTGATAATGGAAAAATAATCGAACCACGACTGATCAACTATCGTTTTAAACGAATGCTTCATATGGCTGGGTTGGAAAATATACACTTTCATTCATTACGACATACTTTTGCCACTCGTTGTTTGGAGAATGGTGCTGATATTGCAAGTTTGAGTCGTTTACTTGGACATACATCAGTAAAGATGACGCTAGATACATATACAGATTCCATGTTAGAAAATCGAAGAGCCGCTATTTCAGCAATGGACTATCTGCTATCTTCCTCCTCTCAAAATTTCATAGATACTAATAAATTAAAAAAAGTCGTGGGCTAGCTCACGACTTTTTTTGATTTTATACGCCGTCATGAAAGTCGTCAATTTTATAATATACTCAGTATTTTCAAGGTATTTTTAAGGTGTTCTTTATTGTCAAACAATAAAGATAAAGAAATTAGATTACAGTTTTTTAGTGTGAAATATATTGAAAATGTTTAAAGACCTACTAATAGAAGAAAGGGTGAAGATTCATATCTAGTAAGTAATTATGTATTTGGAACAGGGGGAGAATAAATGTATCACATAGGCTATATAAAGCTGTCAGATTTTGATAAAGAAAAATACATACATTCAATCGAAAAAGAATGCTTAATCGAAAAACTTGATCAAAATAGGATCGGGCAACCTTCACAATCAATCGACGGTATCATTATTTTTGGCACAAATGATGACATTATTTGTGAAGCTAGTGAATTGATTTTAAAAATAAGAGAGCAATCAGATGCTTTCATTTGGATTGCTGCACAAAAAATGAATAACATCAGCAAGGTAGTTTTTCTCCAATTAGGTGCAGATAGTATTTTTGATGATAATCAGACTTCAGACATTTTCCGATTAACTATAACAAATGCATTGAAAAGAAACCAGTTGGAGCAACCTGGAATACCGCTAGGTTTGGATACAGAAAATGATTCATTTACGTTAGATAGCAGAAACCAAGTAATGAGAATTGGAGGAAAACCGACGACGCCACTAACAAATTTAGAATATAGAACATTGCAAGTTCTAGCAGATAATATGGGGAACACCGTAACATATGAAGAAATTTTTGAAGCGGTCTGGCATCAAAAATATAATAATGAAAAATACAGGATTGCTAATATTATGTTCCATATTAGAGAAAAAATAGAGAGAGAGGCTTCAAGTCCCGTCTTTATAAAAACAGTCAGGTCAAGAGGATACTTACTTTGCAACGAATAATAGGAAATATGTAACTACCTTTTTTGAAAGGGGACAACAAAAAATGAAAAAAAGAAAAATAGTAGTGATTGGTTGGATCATGGCATTTTTTTCAGTGATCAGTATCCTATTTATGATCAAGTCATTTTCACCGATCAAAGCGGCGGAACAGGCAAATGATCAAGTTAAAATCGATATATCTACCCAAACAGACTCAAGCTGCGCAACGGTTGTTTTAACTATCGGCAATACGGAGAAACAAAGTTTAATACTGGAAACGGAAGGTCTCAAATATATCGAAGATGAAGCAATAGAAAATGGTGCTGATTCAACCTTTGATGGAAAACTTGTGGTAACAGATTTAAAAGAACAAAAGAATAAAAAATTGCTTATAGAGGGCGGTACAAAACAACTTGTTTTGTCTTTTTCAGTAGAGCAAGAAGCAACTGGAAATTCAGGTAAAATCAATCTTTTGGGGGATCAGCAAGTGGTTTTGGCCGAAAAAAACGTTGATTTCACTCCAGCTAAAATGAAAGAAATGCAATCGGTAGAACAAGAAGCAAAACCGCTGAAACAATCAAGAGCATTGACAAGAGATGCAACTACACCGCCGGTTGATAGTCTACCATTGTTGGATGTTTTTCGAGCGCCAATTGGGACAGGCCCAGAACTGATCAATAATGGAAAAGTTTTGCGGGTCACAAAAAATATGGGTAGCCAGATCGGAGCGATCTGGTCTCAACAAAAATTAAATCTAAAAAAAGATTTTCACCTGAAATCCTATTTATATTTAGGAAATAGAGGAGCAAGTGCCGGGGATGGAATTACCTTCACACTACAAAATGATCCTAGAATGGCAACAACCCCTACAGCTGTTATTGGCTCTTCTGGTATGGGATTAGGTGCGTATTATGGTGGTCGTTCTGGAAATCCATACGTTCAAAGAGGGTTATCGATCGAATTTGATACTTATTTTAATAATGGATCAAGTAATCGTATGGATCGAGAAGTTGGTGAAAACGGTAAAAAAGGTCATGTGGCATTTGTTACACCTGGGCTACAAAATAATAGCTATACGGGTCAGCATCACAGCTGGATTTTATCACCTGAATATTTATCGAATGATACATGGAGAACACTAGATGTTATATGGAATTCTGCTACTCAGACCTTATCTTACACACTTTCTGGAGTAGGTTCAGACTCGTATCGGATTCCTGATCTGAATACAAAATTTGGTGGCACAGAAGTTTATTGGGGCTTTACTGGATCTACAGGTGGATCTTACGAGGAAAATGCCATAGCGATTACACAATTACCAGGAGACATTGAACAAACAGCGCAGATAGAAAATCTTACTCAAAATAGTGCACTGCAAGAAACCGTGGATGCTAAGAAAAACGAAACGTTGAAACTAAAAGACACGATTATTTTTGATGGAAATAGCATTATGAGTACAGATGGAACGAAGATGAGAGTAAATTTAGCTGAGGGATTGACCTATAGAGCAGGGACATTGGCTTTAGATGGGGTGAAAATACCTGAAACGTCGATCCAACAAGTAAATAATCAATTAATCATTTCCAATCTAGCGTTTTCACGCGCAGATGTTCCTTATGAGCTAAGTTTAGAGGCAACAGTTACAAGCAGCCAAAATGATGTTCAACTAAAAACGACATTTGATTACCTTTCTTCAGTAAATGAAGTTGCGTCTTCATCTAATCCAGTAATCGTGAACATCCCTTTAATAAAAGGACACGTAACGATTCATTATGTCGACGAAAATAAAGCTGATTTAGCAGCTCCTAAAACAATCAATCAAAAAGTTGGGACAGTCTATAATGAAACACCTATCACTATTGCCGATTATCTATATGATCGAACAGAAGGAAATGCGTCAGGAACAGTTCAGGAAACGCCACAAGATGTTTATTTTTACTACAAAAAAGCGAAAGCTAATTTGACGATTCAATTTGTAGATGAAGCTAATGGCAAATTACATGAAGCATTAGTAAAAGAAAAAACAATCGGCGAAAAAGTAGATTTAACGAAAGACCAAGAAGTAAAAGAAGCTATTACGGAAGTTCTTACTAAACGATATTTGTTGGAAACTTCAGGACGCCCAACAAATGAAACGGCAGTATTGATCGAGGCGAAGGGTACGCAAGTAACCTACACATTCCAAGGAACGTTATCTATTTATTCTGGGCCAACGGAAATTGATTTTGGTAGTCATGAAGTCAGTTGGAAGGGCACAAAAGATGCTAATCCTTCCTATGATCAACCATTAGTTATTTGGGATAATCGTAAAAATCTAGATAGTTGGAAGCTATCAGTCAAATTAGAGGGCGAGCTAAGTATTCCTGACAGTCCTACTCATGTACTGAATGGTGTTTTAAGTTATCAAACAGCAACAGATAAAAAAACACTATCTGTCGATGCCCAAGAAGTATTGCGGACAAAACATGAAGCTTCTGGTCAATACAATGTTTCAACTAAGACATGGGGACCAGATAAACAAGGGCTTCGCTTGGATGTTCCCTCTGGGGCAGTGAAAGTAATCGGTGAGTATGAAACAACACTGATTTGGCGTGTAGAAGAGGCTTATTAGACAATGGAGGGAAAATCAATGAAACAAAAAGCAGTATATTTCCTATTGACCTCTGTTCTCTGTATTGGCATTGGTTTGGGTTGTTATACGCCGGTTCATGCTGAAGAAATAGGTCAAGTTCAGACGAACGCAGGTATTGGTTTTTATGAAGCTAGTACGGATAGTAGCAGCTCAATAGAATCGACGACAACGGTAACGCAACCAGACAGCTCTATAAAACCTAAAGGTAGATACCCTTCAACAGGAGAATTAGTGAAAAAAAGTTTAGTCATCAGCGGCGCCATTCTTATTCTTTTGGTTGTGTTGTTTATTTTATGGAAACGTAAAAAGAATCAGCAAACAAAAAATGGGAAGGAAGGGTAAACATGTTGGAAAAGAACAGTACAATACTCCAATTATCATTTGTAGTCATGACATTATCCTTTTTACAACCACTAAATGTGAATGCTGAGCCACTTAGTCATTCGGAAAATGGAAAAATTCAGTTTACTGGAGAATATCCTAAAGGGGTTGTTGATCCAGAACATCCTAATAAAGGTGTAGATCCCGGGCCAAGTCCTACAACCGATGGGCCATTAAGATTTGAATTTGTTCCTCAGTTAAGTTTTTGGAATAACGAGATCTCAGAAAAAGATCAGGTGTATTATGCAAATGCACAGTTATTTTTAGACGGAACAGGTGCAAGGGGAAATTTTGTACAACTCTCGGATTACCGGGAGAAAGGGAGCGGTTGGACCTTGCAAGTCCGCCAAGAAAATCAATTAAGGAATGAGTCTACGAAAAATAAAGAGTTAAAAGGGGCAGTGATTTCTTTTGATCAATCGTGGACGAATTCAGTCAATAGTGCAGGGTATGCCCCAAGTGTCTCCAAAGAAGTGATCCATATCAATAATATTAGTGAGACCTACGACTTAGCACAGGCACGACCAGGTACTGGGGAAGGAACATGGTCGATCATTTTCGGTGCTTCGATCGACAATGGTCAGGGGCGAAAAGATACTCTAAGCCCCAGAATCGACCAACATGGACAGCCATTTGTAGATGCGGCTTTCAACAATCAGCCGATTTATCAAAATAGTGCAGTCTCTTTAACCATACCAGGTAAAACAAAAAAGGACCCAGTCCACTATCAAACGATGTTAACTTGGATATTATCTGAGTTGCCATAAATAAAAACATTTTGGGAGGAAACAGAAATGAAATTAACACACAAATTATGCGGAGTAGCGTTATTAACAGCAGTCGGAATCGGACTTGCTTTACCATCAGCAACAAAAGCAGACGGCGGAGATGAAAAAGTTCACTCATCAACAGGTAAAGTGAAATTTACTCAAGAAGGTACTGGAACGGATACTGTGACACCGCCAGAAACAGACGGTCCTGAAATCACAGAACCAACTGGAAATACGGATAATGGTCCATTGAAAGTAATTGCTATTTCACCACTTGATTTTGGTACAAATGAAATCACTTCAGCAACAGCAGGTGGCTGGGAATACTATGCAAAAATCTTTAAAACAACAGAAAAAGACAATGAAGCAAACGAAGTTGAAATGCCTAACTTTGTCACCTTTAAAGATGAACGTGCAGATGATAAACCAAACAAATACACTTTAACTGCCAAAGCAACAACTTTCACGAATACAGCGGGTAAAGAATTGAAAGCAGCTACGATCACATATGATAACATCCGTTTAACAACAACAGGCGATGCTGGTCAAATTAACTCTGCAGCAGCACCAACAACAAAAGTATTAGCTACAGATGGAACAACTCCTTCTGAATTTGTAAATCAAGATGCGGATGATAAAGGATTTGGTCGTTTTGATTTAGTTTTCGGTAAAATTGCTGATAGCAATGCAGATAAATCAGTAAAACTTTGGATTCCAGCAGCAAATAACAAATTATCAACAGCAAGTGAGTACACATCAACAATCACTTGGACTATTGCAGATACACGTGCTCCGGAAGTACCTGAGACTGGCGAATAAATCATAAAAGTATGTTTGGAACAGGCTCATCCATGTTATCACTGTGATGAGCCCTGTTCTCTTTGAAAGAAGGCAAAAAAATGAAGAAAAGAATAATCAATTGGGTAATGAGTATCCTATACATAGCAATAGCTTTCTTTATATTACCGAATAGTGTGTTGGCAGATAAAGAAAGTGAACAAACTGCTAGTGGTGGATTTACCTATAAAGTGATCTACCCAGACAATCAACATAAAGAAGTAAGTTACTTTGATTTAAGAATGAAACCAGCTCAAAAACAAACAGCTATTATTCAAATGAGTAACAGCTCAGAGAAGGAAATTACAGTCGATATCAGTTTAAATGGGACAAAAACTAATAGTAATGGTGTTTTAGAAAATGGTCCTTCAAGCTTAGAAAAAGATTCATCGTTAAAATATGACTTTGCTGAAATTGTAAAAGGGCAAGAATCCGTAGTGATCCCGCCCCAACAAACAATCGACTATCAACTAGAAATAACGATGCCTGAAACAACCTTTGATGGTGTTATTTCAGGTGGTATTTATATGATTCAAAGGGACCAAGCTTCGGAAAAACAAGCAGGTATGATCAAGAATAAATATGCCTATTTAGTCGGAATGTTATTGACTGAAACAGACAAAAAAATCAAACCCAATCTAGAATTAAATAAAGTCTATGCGGATCTAAAAAATTATCGAAATACAATTGTTATCGATTTTTCCAATACACAACCTGCTTATTTAGATAACATGGCAGTAGATGTTCAAATAATGGGACAAAAATCGGATGAAGTTCTATATGAAACAAAGCAGACAAAAATGCGGATGGCACCCAATTCTAAAATCAATTTCCCTGTATCAATGAATGGTGAAAAAATGGTGCCAGGAGATTATCGTGCCCATATTTTAGTATCGGCTAAGACTGGTGAGAAGTGGGAATGGGAACAAAATTTTATCATCACAGATGAAGAAGCTGATAAGTTCAACCAAGAGGATGTCAGTCTACTACAAGAAAACCGAATCAACTGGCAATTGATTGTAATGATTATTGTAGGTGTTCTTGTAGTGATCTTGATTATATTTGTGATAGTTCGCATCATAAATAAAAAGAAAAATAAGAAGAAAAGAAAAACAACTGGGCGGAAAAAAAGCTGATGTTGAAAAGGATAAGGTGAAGTGTGGGGAATGTTGTCACCATATGTTATCTAGCTTCGTGGGCTAGTCTCTAGGAAAAAAGACAAAATCTGCCTGTGACAAAAAGCGTCACAAACATATTTTCCTATTTTTCTACGAGACTAAACGAGCCCACTACGCTTTTATTGTTATCTAGCTGCGCAGGCTAACTCCTCGGGAAAAAGATAAAAATAGTTTGTGGTAAAGAACACCACAATCGATTTTTTCTATTTTCCAGTCGGAGCTAAACGAGCCCACTACGCTTTTACTGTTATCTAGCTGCGTGGGCTAGTCTCTAGGAAAAAAGACAAAATCTGCCTGTGACAAAAAACGTCACAAACATATTTTCCTATTTTCCAGTCGGAGCTAAACGAGCCCATTACGCTTTTATATTAGGAGGATAGAAGTATGTCATTACTGGATTGGGTATTTATTGGAACACTATCAAGTGCTATCCTCTTTGCACTATTTTCTTTATTTAGTATTTTTTTTCTTTTTAGTACAGGAAAAAAAATTCAGCAACTTACAAGAATTAAAACAAAAAATACCCGGAAACGTAAAAAGATCAGACGAACATTGAAAAAAGTCAAAGGTAAACGTAAGAAACAGCGTTGGGGCTTAGTAATTTGTGTAGTTCTTATTGGTATCTTAAGTAGTACAGCCTTTTACGCTCGTTATTATCAGGCAACGAATTTAGGTGAAAGAGATTCAGAAGGGATCGTCCAAGGTTATTATTTACTCAATGAAACCAAAGATCAAATCGATGCGTTGAGTGAAAGCCACAATTCAGAGAAATCTGAAAATAACTTAAGAGAATTAGCGGCAAAGCTTTCTAGTTTCGGGATGCGTGGCGCTGATGGCCGTTTGACAGAAGAAGGGCAACGACTATTGACTCGGTATTATAATCAGGTCAAAGAATTAGGCCTAAATCTGAATAATCAAAGTGCTGAAATGTTAAGTAATCAAGAGATACGTGAAACCTATCTCAATGATCTACAAAAAGCACAAAAAACGCAAAGCAAAATCATTACCTATTTTAAAATCAATGAAAGTGCATTGAAACAAAAAAAATAAGCAGATGAAACCAATGACTAAAAAAAAGAAGAAAAATGATTATAACAGCCATAGAAAAAAACGTTCGAGGAGTCAGGTCCGAAAATTATCCCAGAATAGCAAGAGAATAAAATCAACGAAAGAGCTGTGGAAAGAAATAGGATTGACTATTTTTATTGTGCTCTTTCTTTTTATTGTGATGTCCATGACTCTTTTTTCTTTACCCAAAAGTGAAGGATATGGTATGGCACCTACAGTCAATGATGGTGAACGCGTTTTTGTAAATCGACTTGGAACCGTTCGACGTTTCAAGTTGATTTATTTTAAAGTCCCCGATAGCAAAGATAAATCAATTCGTCGCGTGATCGGGCTGCCAGGTGAAAGTATCCAATACAAGAATGATCATCTGTTCATCAATCAACAAGAAAGTGTGGAACGTTTTTTACAAAGCCAACTAAAACGAGCGGAACAAAATGAAGAGCTGTTAACAACGGATTTTCGGTTGCAGCAAATCCCTAATAATAAATATGCTCGAATTCCAGCAGGAAAGTATTTAGTGTTAGGTGACAATCGACCTTATTCATCAGATTCCCGTTATTATGGCTTAGTGGATGAAAAAGAGATCATTGGAACAGTAGAAATGCGGATTTGGCCGTTACATACGTTGACTAGCTACTAAAATCAAAGGACAGAGAGATGAATAAGAAAATTAATCATAAAAGTAAACCAGCGCCAAGAAAACGGAAAAAAACAAAAAAGCCATATATGCAGTTCGCGGCTTTAGTATCCAATGGTACTTTTTTCTTGTGTATATTTCTAGGCATCCTTTTTTTAATCAAAGTTGGCCCCCATGTTGTAGATGGTTCATCGATGTTTCCAACATTGGAAAATGGCGATCGGATTTTTGTAAATAAAGGGGAAATACCAAAGCGGTATTCGATTGTGACGCTAGATCCATTGAAAAAAAAGAAAGAATCTTACGTAAAACGAGTGGTTGGTTTGCCAGGAGATTATATTTGGTTAGAAGGAACAAGTCTATTTTTAAATCAGGAGCAACCCACTTTTTCTGTTGAAGGGAGTAGCAAATCTAGTCACCTTCCTGATGGAACGATAAAAATCACAGTGAACAGAGCTGTTGCACATAAAATGGGAGGACTAAAACAGATTCCCGCAGATAATTATTTTGTGTTAGGAGATAATCGTAATCACTCAAATGACAGCCGTTCCTTCGGCTTGGTTTCCGCAAAACAAATTGAAGGTGTAGCGATGTATCGTTATTATCCATTAACTCGTTTAGGGAGACTGCACTAAAAATTAGATAAGAATAGAAAGGAAACATATGAAAAAACAACGAGCACTATTTTTCTCAGGGAGTACTAGGTATGCTGTGGCTAGTTTTGTCTTGCCCATTGTTATATTAGCCGGTGTCTATTTTTCTATCGGTATTTATCCTGGTAGTAAAATCAGTATCTTAGCTAGCGACGGATTTGGACAATATGCTAATTTTTTTGCTAGTTTCAATAATTTGATGAAAAGTGATCAGAGCATTTATTACACCTGGTTTGGCTCATTAGGATTAAACTATTTATCATTGATCAGCTATTATTTAGGTGGTATCTTTACTTCTTTTGTTTATTTTTTTGATAATCAGAATATACCTGATTTTATTTATTATTTAACGCTGGTAAAAGTCGGCTTTGCAGGTCTAGCGTTTTGGCTTTTCTCTACTCAAACATTTCACCTACCTAGATGGGGGAAGCTTTTGTTGAGTGTTAGTTATGCTTTGATGGGATTTACGATTGCAAATTCAGAAATGGTCATGTGGTTAGACGGCCTGATTTATTTTCCTTTGGTTATTTTAGGTATCCACCTTATTATGAATAAACGTCAGCCTTGGCTTTTATTTATCAGTTATTTCTTGTTGTTTATCTCCAATTTTTATATTGGTTTTATGATTGGTGTCTATTCATTTCTTTATTTTGTTGTACGCTTATTTACAAATCGTACGCGCTATTTAAAGTGCCTGCCAAGTTATCTCTTGACATCGTTACTGGCAGGAGGCGCATCTATGATGTTATTATTTCCAGCGTTGGTCGACTTACGGACGAATGGGGAAGCGTTGACGACTATGAAGAGTTGGAAAACAGCTGCCACAGGTCCTTGGGATTTAGTGGTCAAAAATATGGTTGGTGTCTATGATACGACTCGTTATGGCTCAATTCCGTTTATTTACGTGGGATTGTTACCGCTAGTTTTTTGCCTATTTTTCTTTTTAAGTAAGAAGATACTACTACGCAAAAAAATTTGTTATGGTCTGTTATTGATCATATTGGCGACTAGTTTTTATGTGGAACCGCTGAATTTATTTTGGCATGGATTGCATGCGCCAAATATGTTTCTTTTTAGGTTCAGTTTCTTATTTTCTTTTACGATTTTATTATTGGCAGGATATGGCTGGTCGGCGTATAAAAAAGAAGATTTTGAACAGGTGGTCAATATTTTTCTTGGGTTGATGATGTTATTTACAGTTACCAGAGTAGTTACAGCAAAAAGTCAGCAATACGACTATTTGACATATACATCATTTATACTAACGTTGATTTTTCTAGCAGTTTATCTAGTGTTTTTCTTTTGTAACTATAAAGGTAAAGGCCAAACAAAGATACTGATCTGTCTATTTATGGGGATTTTTTTCTTTGAAGTGGGAGTGAATACACGATTGCTAGTGAAAGGCATCCAAGATGATTGGGGCTATGCAGAGCGGTCGGGTTATGAGAAAGATTATAAAGATATTCAAAAGCTAGTTAAACAGACTAAAGACGAAAACGACTCCTTTTATCGTATGGAAAATAATACAGCCAGCTCACCTAATGAAAGTTTTCGCTATGGGTATAGTGGCATCGGCCTGTTTTCATCGATCAGAAATCGACATTCTTCTTTCTATATGAATACATTAGGCTTTCGCTCATATGATACGAATTTGTCTATCCGATACCAAAATAATACTATTTTGATGGATACACTGATGGGCGTTAAATATAATTTATCATCTACTGACGTGTCTAAAGCAGGTTTTGAGAAAATAAATACGATGGGTGACTATCAACTGTATAAAAACCAATATGCATTGCCGATGGGGATTTTGACGGATGAGGGAATTTATGATAAAGAACTTGCCAATGATCCTGCCAGTCTTCTGTTGGCCCTCTCTGGTAATGAAGAAGCGCTGTATGCAACGGCTTTTCCAGAAATAATCAAAACAGAGAATGCGATCTTAAAGGAAGGCGTTAAGTATGATAAAAATACGTTGATTTTAAAGGCAAAAGAAAAAAATGAGCCGCTAAAAATCAAATGGAAAATAGCAGTGAATCCTCACTCTCAAGTGTATCTGGATTTATTTCCAGCAAACTTTAGGGGACAAGAGCGTACTGAAATACATGTTACGTCAGACAAGCAGAAAACGAGGACATTATTAACAAAAACAGGACAGTTTTATTCTTTAGGGGATTATGAAACCGCACAAGACATTACTGTGGAAGCCATATTCTATTATACAGATCAGTTGGAATTAGTTGATCCAACAGTCATGATGTTAAACACAGAAAAATATGCAAAGGCCGCACAAAAAGCACAAGAAAAAGGCGTAAAATTTCAAGTAAGAGGGCGTAAGGCCACCGCCACGGTTACAACAGAAAAAGAGCGAATTCTATTTACGACAATTCCGGCAGATAAAGGCTGGCAAGCAAAAGTAGATGGAGAAAAGGTTCCCATTCGTACAATCAATGATGGTTTACTAAGTATCTCAATTCCTGCGGGAAGACACCATGTGGAATTTATCTATAGACCGCAAGGCTTGCTCCTAGGAAGCTTCTTGTCTCTCTTGAGTATAGTTAGTTTTGGTGCTTATCAATATTATTTGATTCGTCGTAACAAGTACTAGAGTGAACAAGGTTCTGATGAATGGTAGCATATTGGAGGGGATTATATGAAGAAAGTTCCGGCAATAGTCATCTTTTGTTTACTGTTTCTTGTAGGATGTAAAACGGGCATCGAAAAAAATATTTCTGAGCAGAAGAATGATGGAGCAAACTGGTCAAAAAAACGTACAAATTTATTTAGTTCATTGGATTACCCGGAACTATCTAAAATAGAAGCAAACAAGCTCATGAAAGAAAAATTCGATTTAACAATGCCGCTTTTTTTTGAGCGGTCATTAGCATTAACACAAGAAACATTGTTGTTAGAGACCCCAGTGCAGTATGCAATCAAAAGTGAAGCAGAGAATCTGACGATTCGAGGAATCGTTATAGGAAAAAAGACTACTGATCCAAACTATACTGGATTAGCAGAAGCCCATTTTCAAGTGAATCAACAAAAACAACAAGTTTATTTAACGAAGCAATCGATAGTGATTCAATGTTCAGCATCAGATAATAAACTTCAAGGAGAAACGGTTCGTTTACTCTTAAGAAGACTAGGTGAAGCGATGGAATTACCAGACTTGGATCAGGTAATGAAACAAGCAGAGCAGAAAATGGCACAAACTAAGGACGAAGGTTCTAGCCAAATGATTGAAATCTATAATGATAGTGAAACAGCAAAGAAGCAACAATCTACCAGCCGGATTCTAACGATCTTCTATGACGAAAACAACATGGTTAAAGAAATAGATGGATTAATTTCGATTGAGTAAGGGTCAGAATAAAGCGAGCTTGTAGCATAACTTTTTAAGTTACGCTACAAGCTCGCTTTATTTATTGACAGAACATGACAAATGTCATATAAATCCATGACAAGATCATCTAACGTAGTCCCCTTATAAACAGATAAAATAAGGACATAAGTAAAGGGGAGAAAAAAATGATCACAGTCAATAAACTCACAAAAACAATTAATAAAACAACAATTTTAAATACTATTTCTTTAACCGTAAACCAAGGGGAAATCATTGCTTTGGTTGGTCCAAATGGTGCAGGCAAAACCACATTGATCAACTGTTTAACTGGACTGATCCGGCCAACAACTGGTGAAATCAGTCTCTTAGGGGCAAATCCCATGAATAAAAAAAATAAACTTAAAATGGGTGTTATGCAGCAAGAAAGTACGACTTTAGAAAATGTCAAAGTCAAAGAACTACTAACTCTGTTCCGGAGTTTCTATCCTAATCCGCTTTCTCTAGAGGAATTACTGGACATAACTGGGTTAAGTGAACAACAAAATACCTATACGACTAAATTATCTGGCGGACAAAAACGACGCCTAACATTTGGGTTAGCCATTATTGGAAATCCAGAACTACTTTTTTTAGATGAACCGACAACCGGAATGGACGTTACTAGCCGTAAAATTTTCTGGAAAAAAATCAATACATTAAAAGAACAAGGCAAAACAATTATCTTGACCACACATTATTTGGAAGAAATTGAAAAAGTCGCAACTCGAATTTTACTAATGAAACAAGGTACGCTGGTTCATGATGGGACATTAGCAAGTATTCAAGCTGAAATGTTGCAAAATAAATTGACCTTTCAGTTGTTAGACAATGAAGATGAAGCAAAGCTGGCAGATTTACCGTATGTCTCAACGATTGAAAAAGAGGAAGACCAAGTAACGCTATATTCATCAAATAGTGATGAAACACTTATTGAGTTATTCGTAGCCAAAATCAAATTTAGAGATCTATTGATTATCCCAGGGAACTTAGAGACGGTCTTTAATACCTTAGTCGAGGAGGAAACTAAATGAACGCTTTGATCATTCAAACTAAAACAGATTTAAACCGCTCGTTATTTAGAAGCAAACCTTTTATCTTTTTTTCTTTAGGCATGCCGGTCGGTTTCTATTTGCTATTTACAAAAGTATTTAATATGGGGGTTCCTGAAGAGTATCTGGCTGTTTTTTACAAAGACAGTATGATTCAAATGGCGACGTATAGCGTAATGATCAGCTCGCTCTTTTCTTTTTCAATGACGTTGATCGAAGATCGTAAGCAAGGTGTGAAGCAGTTTTTACGTTTATCTCCGTTGCCTGAAAGAAGCTATTATCTCAGCAAAATTCTAACCCAGTTTTTGATCAATACGTTATTATTAGTCGTAATTTTCATAGTGGGGCATTTTGTAAATGGTGTTCAAATGGACTTTGGCGCGTGGGTATTCAGTGCCTTGTGGATTTTATATGGTTGTTTACCGATTGTCGCATTAGCCACGATTGTCAGTCTTGTAAAAGATCCCAACACAGCAAGTGTATTGAACAATATGATCTTGATGCCGCTTGCGATCATAAGTGGATTGTGGTGGCCGATCGATATGTTTCCAGAGATAGTTCAAAAAATGGCGACAGGCTTACCAACTTATTATGCAGCACAAGGTGCGAAACAGCTAGCAGCAGGACAATTACCAGATAGCAAAGGAATCTTGATCATCTTCATTTATTTTGTAGGAATTATGGTATTATCAATATATCTGAATGGTCGTAAAGAAGAAATAAAACGTTAGGGGTAAGTTATGATTGGCAAGTTTAGGTTGTATCCAAAAGAGGATGGTTTTGTTTCGTTTATATGGTTGATTTTTATTTTGATTCCGATCATCGCAATGTTTCCCTATGATAATGTTGATAAGCAACTAGCGCTAGCTACTCTGGGGATTTTTGTGGTGACCTATCGAAACTGTTTATTTAATGGGAAGTGGTTTCCATTTTGGATGGCGTTGATGTATGGAATATCACTGTTTTATACAATGTACTTTGGTTATATCTATTTGTTTATCTATCCAGCGTGGATGATTGGTTTTATTCCAATGAAGAAGCACGTGTTTAAGTATTATTATATTGCGTTATTATGCACACTAACACCTGTGCCGTTTGGTTTAAGTCAATTGCCGGAATATGTGACACAAGATTTGAAAATCACGATTTTTGTGTATGGATTTTTTATCTGTGCGGCTCCATTTGCTGGTCGATCGATTCGTAAACAGGCGGAATTGCGGAAACAAATGTATCAGTCTACGCAGCGGATGGAATACGTGATCAAACAAGAAGAACGTTATCGGATCGCAAGAGATTTACATGACACATTAGGTCAATCGTTATCGATTATGACGATCAAAACAGAATTAGCAGGAAAACTGCTAGACAAAGATTCTGAACGAGCGAAAAAAGAAATTGCAGAAGTTGCAGAGACCTCCAGAGGAACCCTGCAAACAGTTCGGGAAATAGTTTCGAGCATGCGTCATGTTTTGATTGCCGAAGAAATGATCACGATTGAAAAAAGCTTACGGGCTGCGAAAATCATTTTATCCACAGAAGGGGAAGAGTTAACTGCCGAGCTAGCTACAGACCTCCAAAATACGGTGAGTTACTGTTTACGTGAATGTGTCACGAATGTGATTCGTCATAGTAGAGCCAGCCACTGTAGGATTATCATTGAAAAGAGTGGCGTAAATTATATCTTTACAGTTGCAGATGATGGTAAAGGAATGAAAGACTCGATTCAGGGGAATGGACTGATGGGATTAAAAGAGCGAATCGAAAGCATCTGTGGAAAACTCGAATTTACTCAAAAAAATGGGATGAAGGTGATATTCACAGTGCCTGTGGATAAAAAAGAGGAGCCGATCAATGATTAGACTAATTATCGCTGAAGATCAAGGGGTACTGTCATCAGCTTTAGCAACGATTCTGGGATTAGAAGAGGATTTAGAAGTTGTAGGGATCGCCAAAAATGGTGTGGAAGCATTGGAACTGATTGAAAAGCATCAACCAGATGTTTGCTTGACTGATATCGAAATGCCTTTAAAAACGGGCTTAGATATAGCGGAAGAGTTACGGTATCGAGAACAAAAGGTGATCATTTTAACTACGTTTGCTAGAGAAGGCTATTTTGAACGTGCCGTGAAAGCGAACGTATCAGGTTATCTTCTAAAAGACACTCCGACAGATGAGCTGATTGAAAATATCCGCGCTGTGATGCAAGGGAAAAAATTTTATTCACCTGAACTTGTAACGGGACTGTTTTCACAGCAAGAAAACCCTTTGACTGAACGGGAACAAGAAGTATTGCTCGCAGTAGGGGAGGGCTTGTCCTCAAAGGAAATTGCGGGAAAGTTGTTTTTGACGAGCGGAACGGTACGAAATTATATGTCAGAGATTTTGAATAAATTAGGGGCAAAAAACCGAATTGACGCAGTAAGTATTGCTAAGGAAAAAGGCTGGATTTAATTAGGAAGATACATTTAGAGCAAATAAGAATAGGCATTAAATGTGGAAATGGATAGATAGTAAAAAAATGTTCTTCATTGATTAGTTTATCAATAAGTACCATGATATAAAATGTATTTATTTAATTTATCCATTATTATTGGAGAGTATATTTTATAAAGAAGTACTTAATTACTTATTTTGCATAATTCTGATTAAAAAAATAGCGCCCGTATCAACCGATACAGGTGCTACCTTTGTAGGTGTTGATTTTTTGTCAAGAAGATACCCTTTCATTTATCAACTTTGATGATTCTGAGTGTTATTTTAACCACTAACTAAAATGAAAGTTGTGATCAACGTTACAAGTGTTACTGAAGAAATAATCATAGCTATACCTCCTTTGCCATTTTGAATATTATGTTTTACATATTCATTATGATACAATTTAAGAAAAAAAGGAATGATTTTATTTTGAATATACAAGAGACCCTATTTTATATACGTAAAAAGAAGGAACTACCGCAACGAAAATTATTAAAATATGTCGATGCTTCCGTATATTCAAAAATTGAATCAGGAAGAAAAAATTTAACCTTTTCTGAACTACTGGAAATTTTAACCAACTTATCAATACCGTTGGATGAATTTTCAAATTATTTTGATAATGATTCTGTTGGAAAAACAATGAGAACTCTCTTGTATGAATATAAGGTAAATCCCAAAAATCTTACGACCAAAGAAAAGATTATTTCATACTTTAACACGTTGTATTTTTCTCAAGAGATGTCGCTAGAAGAATTATCTGATTATATCGTCATTAAAACTTTATTTTCCAATCAATGGAAAGAAGTGCTAATTTTATCTGATACAGAATTAGCAAAAATATTTACTCTTTTAAATGAAAAAAAATACTATTTTCATTATGATTACGCTATTCTCTCTAATACAATTTATTTATTTAGAGATGATCAAATAGATATTCTTATGAATAGAGCGTTCCCTGTAAAAGACATGGAGTATCGAAATGCTGCCACAAAAGAATTTATCACAAATTTAATTTGTAACTTGATTACTACGCTTATCAAAAAAAAGAAGTATAGCGAGTGTGCCTATTATATTGACTTAGCAAAAAAGGAACGGGAAAATTATGATTTACCTTATAAAATCATGTTAAAATTTTTAGAGAATATGGTGTCTTACGTTCAAAATAAAAATCAAACGTCTAAAGAAGAGTTAGAAGCAGCGATTAATTTTTTAAATTCTGTTGAAGAGTATGAACTAGCTACTGCGTTAAAGTTAGAATTAGAAAATATCCTTACAACAGATGAAGAACCAGTTATTATTTTTAGAAATCATTTCAATAAGCAATATTAGAATGTTGCCAATTTGGCAGAATATTCTTGTTTATTTTGTACAAGAAAGCAAATAGTAATATAATTAAACCATGTATAAATAAAAAATCCCTTAGCAATATAGGCATGGTGAAGTCTGCTAAGAGATTCATAAAAGGGATTTGCGCGCCTTTTTGTAGCTTATCACTACATGTTTAGTTTACCATTTTTATGTTTAATTGTGTTAACTTATAGTGAATACAATAGTTTTTTATCTTATATCCTGTGATTCGGTCAATAAGAAATAAAAGAAGATACTCATCCATTGAGTATCTTCTTTTATTTCTTTAGGAAATGCCATTACTTTTTGTTCAGTATTAGGGTAGGTTTTCAATTTTTCTTCATCTCCTTTTTAGTAGGCGTATTTAGATTATCAAAATCTTACCAATCACACATTTGCTCATATTACTAGGCATAAGTTATGACGGGAGTTCCTCGTTGTCTGTAGGGTCTTATTTTTGAAGTCAACAAAATATGGTGACAGTTTCTGCTGAATTGATTTAAGTATACGATCGTTAATAATACGTCTATTCAAGTTAAGCAAATAAGACAATTTTATATAGTTAAAAAATTGTCTCAATGGTTCTTAAAAATAACTAGGTATATGGAGATTAATAATAGTAAAACTTTAACTAGATGTGTTTCAAAAAAGAATAGTAACGTTGGAATGTGATTAAAGAAGCGTTGAATACTTGATAAAAAGTCCTTTAATGATACGAGTAAACTTTTAAAAAAGCCGAAAAGAAAGAATCATCGTCGGCTTTTCAATCTGTATAGAAAATATAATACTATTAGAACCCTTGTTTAAAAGTTTTAAAAAAAATAATCATTTCAAGTTTTTGTAACAGAACAAAGAATAGTAGGTAAATAGTCTATTACTTCATCTAAACGATTGATGATATGGTCTGTGTATTTTTTCAGTTCTTGCTCTGTCCCGTTTCCAGATAATACTCCAATTCCTGCTAAACAAGTTTGTGCAAATTCCATGTCTACTGAGGTATCACCAATATGGATAACTTCTTCGTATTGCAACTGATTTTGGATACAAAATTCATCCAGCATTTCTCGATTTGGCTTGGCAAGAAAACGATCTGAGGTACCTACGAAATCAATATAGGAGTCAATACCTAAGGTTTTTAAAGTGTATAAGGTACTTTCATAATCATCTGCTGTAGCAATTCCTAAAATGATCGATTGTTCTTTCAGTTTATGCAAAGTTTCAACCAGATTTGGAACAGGTTCAAGAGAAAGTTTTTCTTCCTTTAGACAGACTAATTGATAATATTGAAAACTTTTAAGTAATTTTTCAGTATCATAGTCTAAATAACTTGCGATAATCGTGATAATTTCTTTAGTAGAAGCTGAAGATAACAATCCATCGCTAAGCAAGATTCCATTGCGATAGCCAATTTCTACTAAAATAGTTTCTGCTTTTTTACCATCGGTGAATTTTAAAATAAAATTTCTAACCATATGAACCCAATCTTTTGTAAAGTAGACTAGTGTACCATCTTTATCCATCAAAATACCTTTGATCATAAGGTCTCAGCTAACTCCTTCCAATAGGTCAGACTGGGCTGTTTCTCTCCAAAATAAACGGGATTAGTAAAGCCGATCAGTTTCCCTTCAAGGTCTCGAATGGTAACACGAATGTAGTTATAAGAATTGTTAACAAACTCAAAGGACTGTTGACTCTCTGATGATTCCTCTGTAGCCATTATTTCGCCATTGATAATCCATTCAATTCTACACGTATCGATTCCTGTTACGTTGGCGAAGGCCGTTACATGTTTTTGATAGGGCAATCGGCTACCGGCAATCTGACCTTCTACAGCAAAATCAATCTTACAATCAAAACGGCTAACCCAAACATTACCAGCTTTTACACGAGAAAGAATATTCGGAATATCTAACTTTTCTGAAAAAACATAGGTTGAAGGATCCCCAATAAGTGAAGGGAATTCGGCTTCTGGATAGCGATCATCAGGTCGTAAATGTGAATCAGATCCACCAATACCAGTGATTTTATGCCCATCAGATAATGCTTGATCCCAAGCTAACAAAGCTTTTTCGGTTGCATCAGGATTTAAGTGATACGTAGGATCATTCCAAATTTCAATGGCATCCACCAGGTGTAAGTTTGTTTCTCCCGCCAACCATTTCCATTCTCCTAGAAATGGATGATTGATGGAGTTTAAATGTTGTTGTGTCTCTTTCTTTTCAAAAGATTTAGCTAACTTTTCTGTAGTTTGGAGAAGAAGAAAACCTTTATCTTGAAAAGGACTGTTTCTAACACCAATTTGGTTATAGTGACCATGTGGAGATGTGATTTCCACTCCAGGAATAACGAGAACTTCTGTTGAATGAGGCCAAGAAGTTGGGACAATATTATGATCGGTTGCGGTAAAGAAATCTAGACCCATTTTCTCAGCTTGGATCAGGTTTTCCTCGCGGCTCATTTTTCCATCTGAGTAGATAGTGTGGGTATGAAAATCACCTCGATACCATTTAGTTTCTTCTTTTTTGTTTTGAGGGTTTTCATCTGTTAGTTCAAATACACCTTTTTTAATAGAATACCATGGATTTTCAGTAGGCAACGATTCTTTCAAATGTTTAAGCTGGGCGTTGTTTTTTTCAGTTACTTCGATTTCAATTTTTATTTTCTCAAGGGGAGTGTTTTCTTTCATAATGCCGCAAACCTCTAAACACCATGGTGCTGAACCGAAATTTCCTGCAATTGTGTTAGGAGAAAATTGGGTATTTTCTGTGATAATTACAGGTTGTGGGGTAGACGGTCCAATATATTCTGCCCTTATATTTCCGTTTCCGTCATAAAGAATATAAGAACACCAAATATCTCCAACTGTGAAGACCGTGATTTCCAAAGCGACTGTGCTTAGTGCTAGGTCAAGCTGAAAGGGTTTGTACAAAATATTGGGGCTACTGTTTTCTGTAGAAGGAGTTATGCTAAACTTCATTTTGACACCTACTTTTTATTTATTTGGTCTAGTGCTTCTTGTGCTTTTTTCTGAGCTTCTGACAATGCTTGTTTTGCAGGAACATTCTCTAATTCTACCTGATCTGCAGCTATTTTAAGAGCATCTACAATTTTTCCACCAGTTGGATCAATGAAAGCAGGGCTTGCATGTTGCGCTTGCTTAAAGGGAACGGCATAATATGGTTTTTCTTCTAAAAATTTTGCATAGTCTTCGTTGTCTAATGTGGATTCTTTTACTGGGATATAACCAATCGTTTCTGACCAGTCTGCTTGAACTTTACTTTGTGTAAAATAATGAATAAAGGCATAAGCCGCTTCCTTCTCTTTTTTATCAATTGAGCTTGGAATTGCAAGATAAAGAGCAGAAGCGATCGGTTTTGCTTGATTACTTCCTACACCGGGTTGTTCTGCAGAATCAATGATTGAAAAATCTAGATTTCCTTTATCCCCTGAAGAGCCTAGATAGCCAACCGATTTTCCGTTAGTCACATCATCAATCGTCTTGTACCAGTATTCCCAACCCTGTCCGCCAGAATTTATAGACATCACTTTATCTTCATGAATAGCTTTTCGAATCATCTCCCAAGAATCGATCCAAGCGGAAGTGCTTATTGTTACCTTCTTTTGATCCTTATCTAGGATCGTTCCCCCATTACTTAATGAGATATCTATTAAATTATCTTGTCCCCACATAGGTTCAAAGCCAATTTCTGCAATGTTTTCTTCTTTAATTTTTTTACTTGCGGCAATCAAGTTTTCCCAAGAAGAGAAGGCCTCTGTTGGGGAAATACCAGCTTTTTCAAGTAAATCTTTTCGGTAATACATGACTTGCGTGGTACCATAAGCAGGAACACCCAAAACAGAATCATTTACCTTTGCTTGTTCCATAAATACTTTAAGAAAATCTGATTCATTATATTCCTTGTCTTCTTTTAAATACGAATCCAAGGGCTCAAGTACATTTTTGCTTCCTAAATCGGCTAAATAGCTATTTCCTAAAATCGCCAATCCTGGTGCTGTTTTAGAAGCAATAGCAGCCTGAAGTTTTTGATACGTTTCAGCGTAATCTGCCTGTGGAACAGCTTTAACTTCATATTTATCTTGTGAGTCATTGAATTCTTGGATAATCTCTTTCATCTTTTTGTCGGCTTCACTACCTAACCCATACCAATATTCAATTTGTGTTTTTTCTGAGCCGCTTTCTTTAGAATCGGTATTTTTTGTATTTCCACAGCCTGTCAGAACAAGGCTAATGCCTAACAATATACTCATAACAGATAGAACATTCATTACTTTTTTCATGATTTTCCTCCAATAAGTTATTTTTAGTTTGTGTTTATCCTTTTACGCCACTATCGCCAATCCCTTTGATTAACCATTTTTGGAAAACAATAAAGACGATTAATAATGGAATGACTGTAATGACATTTACCGCCATGATTAAGGGCCACTGATCAGCAAATGCGCCTTGCATAGTAAAAAATTGTCTTAATCCAACTGTGATTAAGTATTTATCTTGGCTTTTTACGATTAGTGAAGGCCAAAGATAATTGTTGTACATTTGAATAAAGGTAATAATGGATAAGGTAAAAACACTTGATTTAGACATCGGCACCATCACACGCCATAAAATCCGCCAGTCTGATGCGCCTTCAACTCGGGCAGCTTCAATCACCTCCTTAGGTATATTTAGAAAGGTTTGCCTTAGTAAAA
Source organism: Enterococcus sp. 12C11_DIV0727 (assembly GCF_002148425.2). Taxonomy (NCBI): domain Bacteria; kingdom Bacillati; phylum Bacillota; class Bacilli; order Lactobacillales; family Enterococcaceae; genus Enterococcus; species Candidatus Enterococcus lemimoniae. The sequence goes on from NZ_CP147248.1 coordinate 2,553,613, forward strand.
AAATACTGAATACACTTCCGATATTTGAAATCACAATTCCTGTGAGAGAATCTAATAAATTTAATTTTGCCAATATAACGTAACTCGGAACATACGTAACTGCTGAGGGCAACATGTAAGAAAGAAGCAAGCTATGAAAGATTAAATTTCTTCCTTTAAACTTAATTTGGGTTAAGCCATAGGCTACCATACAAGATAATCCAATTTGAAAAATGACAATTAAAAAAGAAGTCACGATGCTATTTTTTAAATAAATAGCAAATGGTGCCAGTTTGAAGGCATCTACAAAATGATGCCATTGCATTTCTTTAGGAAGAAGCTGCAAGGGAACGGCAAACATTTCATCTGTTGTTTTTAAAGAGCTAAGTGCCATCCATACTAGTGGAAAAAGCGTTCCGATACTTAAAACAATTAGTGCAGTATATTGAAAGAGTCCAACGAATGTTCGACAGTGATTTCCCTTCATTTGTAGTTCACTCCTTATGTTTCTTACTGATTAAACGAACTGTACTAGACGTTTACAATGCTATATTTTTTCTGAAGACTAGAATTTTGAGGAACAGTTGTGCTAACCTTATCCAAAACTTGTCATTAATTGTAATGAACCCAATATTTTGAAAGCAAAAATTGGGCAAGAGAGATAAGAGCTGTGATGAAAATAAGCAGCACAGCAAGAGCTGTAGCTTGTCCCATGTTAAATTGTTCAAATGCAAGCTGATAGTAGTAGTAAAGTAAAGTTCTTGTGCTTCCAGAAGGCCCCCCTTGCGTCATGACTTGAATCTGATCATAAGCTTGTAGTGAAGAAATAATGGAAGTTACAATTAAAAATAAGGTAGTGGGAGAAACATAGGGAAAATAAACCCTCTTCATTTTTTTCCAATAAGAAACTCCCTCAATTTCGCACACTTCCTCAATTTCAGATGGAATTTTTTGAAGAGCATCGCAATAAAAAATCATGCACCAGCCAATCCCTTTCCAAATGGTAACAATTATGATCGCCCACATAGCAAAGTTGGAACTTTGTAACCAAGAGGGTTGAGGCAAATGAAGAAACCCCAGAATTTGGTTGATTACGCCAACTTTAGGCTCGAAAATCCAAGACCATACGATTGAAATCGCAACAGTAGGGGTTACCCAAGGAGAAAACAAAAGAGTTTTAAACAAAGTTTTCCCTTTAGAAATCGAGTGAATGAGTAGAGCTGTGAAAAAGCCAAGAATTAAAGTTGGAATGACGGTCCATAATGTGAAAAAGATAGTATTTCCAAAAGCAGCTCTAAACTCAGATGAACCTAAAATTGTCGTATAGTTTTCTACGCCAACAGACTGGATGACAGGATTTATATAGTCCCAGTCTGTAGTACTCAACCAGACAGATACAACTAAAGGAATGAACCAGAAAATGAGCAAAGGCAATATAGGGAGCCCAACATAAAAGAAAGCAAGTAAATAGTTATTTTTCCTCATGAAGAAAAGCCCCCTTGGAGTACCATGTCTTATCACTTTCTTTATCAAATAAATAGAAATTTTCCTCTGGAAACTGTAAGTATACTTGTTGTCCTTCTTGATAGGAATGAGAATGATGGACTTTAGCTAAAAAGGAATAAGACTCATGATGCAAATGAAGTAGCAATTCAGAACCTAGCAATTCCATATACTCAATCGTAGCAGGCAAGCCTTGTTCATTATTCACATGAATATCCTCTGGTCGAATCCCCAAAGTCCATTCCGTTTTTTCAAATGGTAGTATTAATTCTTCAGCTAATAATGAAACTCCTTTTAAATAGAGCATCTTATTTTGATAAGAAACAGGTAAAAAATTCATTGCAGGTGTCCCTATAAAACCCGCGACAAACTTACTCTGGGGAAATCGAAACACTTCATAAGGTGTCCCTACTTGTTGAATATCTCCATCTTTTAAAATGACAATTCTTGTAGCCATTGTCATAGCTTCAACCTGATCATGGGTAACATAGATTGTAGTCGTTTGTAATTTTCGATGTAATTGAATGATTTCTTCTCGCATTTGTGTTCGAAGTTTTGCATCTAAATTGGATAACGGTTCATCCATCAGAAAAATATCGGTTTGTTTTACTATAGCCCTAGCTAAGGCAACACGTTGCTTTTGTCCTCCAGATAATTCCTTTGGTTTCTTCTTTAAGAGATCTTCTAAACCAACAACTGTGGCAGTTTCTTTTACCAATTTTTCTATTTCTTGTTTTTTAAATTTTCTTACTTTTAAGCCAAACGAAATATTTTCTGCAACCGATAAGTGCGGAAATAAAGCATAGTTTTGAAAAACCATCGAGATATTTCGATCTTTTGATGCTACAGTATTCACTTTTTCTCCGTTCATCCATAACTCGCCAGATGTAATTTCCTCCAAGCCAGCAATCATTCGCAAAGTGGTAGATTTGCCACAACCCGAAGGCCCCACTAACACAATAAATTCTTTTTCGTCAATTGACAGATTAAAGTTTTCAATGGTTGTTTCATCTCTATTATCATACGTTTTACTAATATTCTTTAATTCAATTTTAGCCAATAGAATCACAAACCCCTTTCTTAAATTCGATTATAAGGATTGTTTGTAAGGTCTTTGTAAGTTTAAAGTTAAGTTTGTTAATTCAAAGTTAATGTTTTGCCAAATCCCAAGTTTGTTAATGTGAAATAAGTATAATGAAAAAAGGAGGCGAGACGATGAATAAAAGGCAAGAAGCAATTGTAGAGTATCTAAAAAAAAATAAAACAATCAAGAATAGTTATATTGCAAAGGCGTTTAATGTTTCAAGTGAAACAGCAAGAAAAGATTTAGAATTGTTGGAAGAAAGTGGAATAGCTAAAAAAATATATGGTGGGGCTTATTATAATCAAAAGTTTGTCAACGAAACAGATTATTTGCATCGTCAAAATTTGAACCGCGTGGAAAAACGGAAAATTGCTAAAAAAGCAATTGAATTTGTGTCGGAAAACCAAATTATTGGATTGGATGTCAGTACGACCAATACGCAAATCGCGGCAGAGCTTACCCATCATTTTAAAAATCTGACCGTAGTTACAAACTCTGTAATCATTGCGGTGGAACTTTCTAAAAGAAGTCGTTTTCAAATTGTCATGCCCGGAGGATTAATAAAGAATGATGAACTTTGTTTTGTAGGAGAGTTCAGTGCTGACTATTTAAAACAGTTTCATATAGATGTCTTTTTCATGAGTTTTAGTGGAATTTCTTTAAGCAACGGTTTTACAGACTATGGTTTTGGAGAAGCTTCTTTAAAAAAACAAATGATTAAAAATAGTTCGACAATATATGGAGTAGGAGACTCGACCAAATTTGATAGCACCTCGTTGTTAAGCGTCTGCCCTTTGCATCAAGTTAGTGCAGTTATAACGGATGATCAACTTTCTCCTGTTGTAGCTTATAATTATGAAAAATGCGGAGTCCCTATCTTTACTGGAGAAAGATAGGATTCTGTTTCAAAGTTTTCTATAAACGACAGGCTAAATTAAAAGTAGAAAATTTATGAAGGTAGTTTATTGATAAATAGTTAGTTAATGCGCTGGATCATAGGATCTCTATTACATCAAATAGCCCGTCTATCGTTCGATAAACGGGTCATTTTAGCGTGCCTAAAGATTTGTTATCTTTTGCATGTAATATACTTGAAGGTGGTCTTGAAAAACATATACTTCATACTTTTATATTTTAAATATTCTTTCTGTTAAATGCTCCTCTTCAACCAAGTTACAGGCCACTATTTAGTTTTTTCTGTATATTGTATTCAACAGCTCGGAACTTGTTTTGATCAATACTTTTTTATTATTCACGCATGGAAGTTTCTTCCTAATACAGTATTAATTTCACCAACCAATTAGTGCTTCCCATACGGTTGAAAAAAATAACTTCTCTTTTTCAAAAGAAGTAACCAGAAATACGAAAAATATTTTGCAGAGTAATACCCTCAGACTATCTGGCAGTTCAAATGGAAAAATCGGTCAAGTTAGAGAAATAGTTTTCGCCACAACCTTATCCTTATTTTTTGTTGAGTAGGAACTCACTTCATAATTACAGTCGAGTAGAACCAAAAAGAAAGATTCCTGAAAGATTCCCTAACAATGTTCCGTATTGCGTAGCTGCTCTCTGTCCAGGAGGAACCACTACAGCAGGGTATTCTATAGTGGTCATTCGCGAGGGAATTGAGACTGTCTTTTTCCGATAAACAAAAACAACTTCTTGTGGCTCATTTGTAAAAGTTCCTTCTTGTAAAGCTGGGTGGCTCACTAATTCCCAGTAGTGGTGTTCCTCTTCTTTGGCATAAAAAATAATCATTGTTGGTTGAGCAATTAGTAAAAAAGCTAGAAAAACTGTCAACAAACACAGATTAAAAGATATTGTTTTTTTCATTTTCGTTCTCCCTTAGTTCAATCACTAAATCAGCAAATTTGGCCCAATCAGACGGAGTTGGCGGTTGTTTCCAAATGATTTGCTGACAACTTGTTTCTTTTAGATGGTAATCAGATAAAAAGATATGGGTATCATTGTTAAATTTTTTCTGAATACTAACATTTAAATCACGAAAGCGCCGCAAGCTTTGACAAATATACTCTGTATAGGCTATTCCATGTGAAAAATCGATATAAATATTGATCGGTGTTCCTAATTGTGAAGGTTCTAAAATAGATAATACGGAAAACATTATGTCATAGTAAAGTTTTGCTTGATCATTTTTGGACAGTTCTAGAGCTATCAGAAAGTGAGTTTTTCGAATAAACCGTAAGATCAATGTATGTAAGGGATAATAAACCTCAGCAAAGTAGCTATACGCTGCAGTTTCGACAAATGTAGTATAACTTTGTTTGAAAATAGATAGACTTAACAGTTTTTTCAAAAAAGAATCGTATAGCTGCGTTTTTTGTAAATCTGTAATTTGAAATTGAGTGGCTATACGCTCCACTAGTTCTTGCGTAGCCTCTTGGTTTTGTGTAAATAACTCTTGATTGAATGTCAGTTCAGGTGTGAACATTTCAGAAACAAATAGAAAGGCTAATAAGTAGTTACTTTCATTGAACGATTCAGGAACTGTGTCTTTTGTTGGACGGAGTGCTTGCTCAATCAAGATCATCTGTTGTTCAAGTGCGTGATTTGTCTTTTTATTGATAGAACACAGATTTTCTTTTACCGCATGATGTTTTTTTATTCTAATGTAGACGATGTGGATAAATAAGGCTAACTTTTTTTTCTGAAAAAAAGTTGAGTCTAAACCAAAATGTGTAGTCAATAACTGTAGAAGCTGTTGTACTTCTTGATTGCTATCCTTGGAAAATGGATAGTCTTCTCCAAAATAGAAATAAGAAACAAGGTCAAAAATAATGGAACGTACTTTCATCTCGTTTCCAGTCAGTTTATTTTTTTGAATCACGATCCGCTCTTTTTTTAGCTGAGTTAACACTTTGCTGCGAATTTGGTAAAGCGTCGTTTTGGCAATATGTTGTTCTTCTTGAAATTTTTTTATCGTTTTCTCTTCTACTAGCACCTCAATAAAAAAACGAAATTTTAGTGAACGTTGGGCGAAAGTATGTTGTATCTTTTGAATCATATCATTAGAGATAGGCTGATAAATCAGTTCATCGTAAACTTCTTCAGAAATCGTTATTTCTGGACACTCTTCATTTAACTCTTTTATATATTTTTCCAATAAAAACTTCGATAACCCTGTGAGCTCCAGTAATCTTTTTTGAGTTAAATATTGATCGTTGTAAAGTTGTAAGTTCATAAGTAAGTGTAACTTATCGCGATCTTCTTCATCTAAAAATTGCAAATATTCCATTATTCTCTCCCCATTGTTGGATTAGAAGCAAAACCGTTAAAAGAATTGTTTCTAAACCGGTATTTAGTTTATTTTTTCAACTTTTTTGGCTGTGATTCTGTAAGATTCGCCGATTTTCCCTGTAATAGTACTTGGCGTAGTAAGTTCATTGCCTTGTTCATCAACAAACTTAATCGTCACAGAGCCTCTACCATCATGATCTGTTTGTTTTTCCTTAGCTTGTTGTTGCACCGTTTCTTTGGAATCACTCGTTTTTTCAGTGGTTGCCAGTGTATTTGGAAACCACGTTGGCAACTCTAGAGCCTCTTTTAATACCTCAGAAACGTCCACTTGATTCTTAACGATGTGAGTAATACTGCTAATGATAGGGTTAGTTCCGTAACCAAAATATTCTGTGGGGAATGCAGAATGTGAATGGGTCAAAGGAATTAAGGGTTTCTCTATCTTTTTATACATGTAATGGACTGTTTGGGCTTGATTCGTAAACGATCCACTAGCATTTCTAGGAAGTTCTTTTAGTTGCCAGCCTGTTATTTGTTTGCTTACAGACGTATAAGGTGTATCAAGCTGTCCCTGCAATGTTTCTGGTTCAGCAAGTGGCTTCCCTTGTGTATCAGTATAGTAGACCATTACAGGTTCGCCAAGTGCTCTTTCATAGGTAAAAATAATTTCCTGAGGATTTTGTGTGAAGGTGCCTTCTGTATTCCCAGCTGTTGATTTCAATACCCAAGTATTGATGTCTTTAGGTACAGCTGTGAATGAGGCATCGATTTTTCCTTCTAAGACAGTAGATTCACTAATAGGCTGACCCGCTTCATCCTGGTATTTAACGGTCACTGGTGCTCCATCTTCAGGTTCGTCAATCACATTAAATTGTTGGAAGTACGTTCCAGCAGAAATGGCGTAGAAACTAAAATTAGGTGGGGTCTCATAGTTTCCTACAGGATTATTTATCCGAGCATTATATGTAATACTAGCGAGATTATGAAAATCCTCTTCTGTAACAGCTGAGACAGTAATTCCAAGATCTGTGATTTGTAAGCGATCTTCCGGCAATTGTGCATCATTGAATTCAAGTACAGTGTTACTAGCAGAAGTTGATGTTGTAAATGGCGGTACATAACCGTCAAAATTTGTGATTCGATTAGGCATTTCAACAAATGGAATAAAAACGGTTTGTTGTGTGGCATCATAGCCTAAGGTGCTCCGAGACATCGTGACTGGAAGGCTTGTTCGGCCAGTATTTTGCCCAAAGGCTGCTAGGTCATTCAGCGCTGGAAAATCATTGATTACAGTAAAATCTGTAATACCGCAAAATTGAACGGAAATTGAACGTAATTTTGGCAAATGTTTCAAGGGCTCAAGTGTCGTAATAAACATATTTTTATCTAAATAGAGTCGCTCAAGATTCATCAATGTAGTGAATTTTGATAATACCTCATTATCTAGTTGTCTGGAAGTTACTGAAATATGAGTAATCCCAGTACTTTTGCTTAGATCAGGAAAAGTACTAGAGGTTAAAAAGTTACCACTTAAACTGACAAAAACGAGCGATGTCAATTGTTCCAAAGGGGTAAAGTCCCCTACATTGTTATTGTCTAAAGAGATAGCACCTAAGTTTGTTGCAAATTCTAGACCAGCCAAACTGTTGATTTGTATAGATGTAGCATTCGTTATCGTTAAAGAAGTCAGGCTCTCCATATCTTGCTTAGTAAGTACATCATCTGTTGATTTTCCTAATTTTATTAAAATAGTTTCTCTTAGAACCTTGTCAGGAACGGATACTATTTCTGATGTAGCTCTTGTAAAAGGAAGGTCTGGACTGGATGAGTGTAGAGAAGAATTGTACGTAGCTGATTCAGAAGAAGGTGTGTGTTCCATTGCCATTGGTTCATCTTGGTTGATTGCTGTCGCTTCGATGGGCAAATTTGCTAAAGTATAAATTCCCAAACAGATCATCGAAGGCAGAAAAATTTTTTTTGCGTTGTTCAATAGTAATACTCCTCAATAAATATAGTTATAAAGTGAAAGAATCAATCTTTTTGTGAAGTTTATTTTTGGTAAAAAACCACTTATTTTTATCGATTATTCTTTATGGATAACTTTTTGATATCAAAAATATTTTATATAAGAAAAAGAAATCAACTAATATAGTACACTTTTTCACTAATAACATCTATAAAATAATAAAAAGAATTTCTTTATTTTTTCGTGAGTTCGGAAAAAATGCGGACATTTGCAAAAAAACGGGAAAATAGTTCCTTTGGCGTGATTGTATTTTATTTGTATCTAGACGAATATTAAATAAGCAAAATAAAAATAATTATGATTTGTTTTTGAGATTTTTTAATTGAATGGGAGAGGAATGTTATGAGGGTTGGGATACTAAACACAGAAAAGAAGAGTAGTGAAACATTTATTTCCTATAAAGCCTCTGGATGTTTAGTAGAAAATAAAAAAGTAGTCGATGAGAAGGACTTACAAGATATAGATGCATTGCTTATCTGTAAAAATCAGACATTCAGTGTTGTAGAGGTTTGTGAATGGGTTATCAAAAGTAAAATGCGTCGACCGATTCCAATCTGGATAAGTACTACTGAAAAACGAGTAGAGGAAAAAAACATTTATTTACAATTAGGTGTTTGTGGAATTTTTGAAGATTACACCATTGAAGAAATAGATTTAGCTATTAGCAACAGCTTAAATACAATGGAATCGGCGCAACACATGAAAATGAAAAAAGAGCCAATGGTGCTATTAGACCCCTTAAAGCTAAGCCTTAATGTTGATCATTTAACTATTTCACTGACAAAATCAGAATATTATCTGTTTGCTCTTCTTTATGAACATAAGGAAGAGGTTTGCACCTATGAAATGCTTGCAGAATCATTTTTGGGTAAGGGAATAGATTTATTGGGTGAAAGTGGGCAAAGCAGAGTGGCGAATATTGTTTGTAAAATCCGAGCAAAAATAGCTCAAACAAGTGATGGGAAAAAAGAATTGATCAAAACAATCCGCTCAAGAGGCTACATGCTAACTTTATCCGAATGAAGTAAACCTGGAGAGGGGGTGAGCGATAGAATCTGACGAGTCAATAGCCAAGGCAAATCCTCCGACAAACAAAATCATCACTTAGTAGAAAAGAATATCGTTATTTAAGGCAGAGGGGAGGCAATTATGAAAAAACTAATTCAATCTAGTATTTGTTTACTGCTCTTATTTGTCCCATTTTATGGAACATCTGCAGAAGCCTCTGGAAAAACGCAATCAGGTATTACTTTTATTCAAGGTGACCATCCGAAAAAACCGATTATTGATACTATTTTTTCTGGAAATAAAAAAGGAATACTTCCTCATACAGGGGAAGCGTTGAGCCTGTACTTACTTATTATCGGGATTTGTCTGTTGATTTTCATTTATCTATGGTTTTACTTAAAAAATAAAAACACACGAAAGAAGGAACAAGAATGAAAAAGAAATTAGTTGCAAGTTTATTGTTGAGTGGATTGGTATTAAGTTACAGCTCTACAGGAGTTTATGCAGTAGATGCAAGTGCAACAGCCAAAACAAAAGCTGAAACAGAATTTACTGCTGGGGATCGTCCTGATCCATCGAAACCAGAAGAAGGACCAAAAGATCCTAATCCATTAGATCCAGACCCAGATCCGACAGATCCAACGAAACCAAAACCACTACCAGAAGCAAATAATGTTTATGTAACACATTTACCAGACATTTCATTTGGTTCAAATAAAACAGAGTTGAAAACAACTGAATACGAAGCGTTAACTGAAAAAAGAACAAAAGGGCAAGGGGCTGAAACATTTTATATGCCTCATTCTGTTCAAGTAGCGGATTTATCTGGGAATAGTGAAACAAAATGGAAATTAAGCGTTCAACAAGATGACGTATTCAAAACAAACGATAGCACACCAAAACAATTAGACAGATCTCGTATTCGAATTTATGGAAATACGTTAACAAGTACCGCCTATGCAGCCACAGATTTAGCAGACAAAGTTGCAGGTGTTGCACTAAGTGAGACAGATGAATTTGGCGCGTATTCAACGATTCCTGTTAAAAGCGATACACAAGATGAATTAGTAGTGTTGGAAAATAAAACACCTGGCTTCACATTGAACTCATATACTTCTTCTGTTTTTAGAAATAGTTATATCGAAGAAGACTACGATGCGACTAAAACACCTACAGCGTCTCGCTACGAAGGGGTCAAATTAAATGTACCGGCAAGTGACCAATCACAAGCGAAAGCTTATTCAGCTGATTTAACTTGGACATTGACTGTAGAACCGTAAAGAGCGAATCATTAAATAAAAAAACATCTTATCAGCAACAAAGACAAGGAGCGAAAAAATGAAAACAACTATAAAAAGAATTTTAGGATTGAGCTTAGTAACAGCGGGGATTTTAAGCTTAGCAACACCAGCTTTTGCCGAAACAGGAGCAGTAAAAACAGATGGAAAAGCGTCATTTGTACCTCAATCTGGTGATATCAATACAATCAAACCTGGTACAGATGAAAAAATCGATATCGTTGATGGCAATAATGAACGGGTAACCGTTGAAAATATTCAATTGATGCATGTCCCAGACTTTGATTTTGGTAGTAACGAAACAAGTGTCGATACAAAAAATTATGATGCTATTTATGAACATTATCAAAAAACAGGCGATACGACAAAATATGCTATTCCTCACTTTGTACAAGTCGGCGATGTTTCTGGTGTGCAAGGAACGGCATGGGCTGTGACAGTGGAACAAGAAGCGCTGTTTAAAGAAACAGGAGGACATGCTTTGAAAGCATCTAGAGTCAATTTGTACAACCAAACCTTGACCAATAATGTTCAAACTGGAAATGTGACCGATGTTGTGACAGGACTGACAATCCCGAGTGATGGTACTGTTCAAGTTCCTGTCAAAGGTGTGGATACAACTGGTAGTATCGCTGTACTAACATCTAAAGCTGGAAAGACTGATCAAACAACAACAAACGGAACCATCAGTTCAGTTGTCTTCCAAAAAGATTATGACGAATCAAACTACGGAAAAGTAGATTCACCAGCGTTAACAGACAAAAATACAGATGTAAAACTAAATGTTCCACAAAGCGATGGGGTACAAGCTAAAGCATATGGAGCTAAATTAAATTGGACTCTAACGGTCGGACCGTAAAACCCAGTTTTTATTGGTGGAAAGTTCCATTTTTAGGAACTTTTTTCCAATTTTGTTAGAAAGGAAAAATGTATGACTCTACTAAAACAATCGATGAGCTGGAGCAGACGAGTCTTTTTATGTTTAGCTTTGCTGATCCTAATACCATTTTCTCCAGCGTATGGAGAAGAAATTCCCATTTCCGTCAAAGCTATTTTACCAGACAATCAAGTGACAAAAGATGCAGGCTATTATGATTTAAAAGTGAACCCGGGAGAAAAACAGGAACTCTCTTTTCAACTCTATAACCAAGGGGACAAAGACGCTACAGTCAACATCAACATCAACCCAGCCTATACAGGAGATGGCGGTTCATTTGTCTATACAGAAGATGAAACCAATAAAGATTCTTCTTTAAAATATCCTTTATCAAGTATTGCGACCTCAGAACAAACGGTCAGCATTCCAGCAAAAGGCACGACCGTTACGAAAGTAACATTAGATATCCCCAGTGAGCCTTTTGAAGGGCTAATTCTTGGTGCAATTCGTGTGACAAGTGCCGATGCAGGAGAAAAGAAAACCGAAGAAACAAAAAAAGGCTTCAACATTTCTAATAATTTTGCGTATTCAGTAGCCATCCAATTAAGAGAATCAGATGATCTGCCAAAATCCGATTTAGCACTCAAAAAAGTCTTTGCCTCCCAAGTTGCAGGGCGCAATACAGTGAAAGTAAATCTGCAAAATCCCACAGCAACGATTATCGATAACGTCTCCTATGATGCTGCTGTCAGTAAAAAAGGAGACAACGCACCTTTGCATGAAACAAAGGTAAAAGGCTATCGAGTAGCGCCAAACACTAACTATAATGTTCCGATTAACTGGGAGAATCAACCCTTTTCAGCAGGTACCTATGTTGCCAAAGTCAAAGCAAAATCAGAAGATACAGGACAAGAATGGCAATTCGATCAAGAATTTGTCATCAGTGCAAAAGAAGCAAACGAGCTGAATGAACAAGCAGTGGATCTTGAGAAGGACTATTTGCTCTATATCTTGATTGGCGGGGGAATCTTCATTTTACTTGTTATTGTTCTTATTATTCTATTGGTCATTTTATCCAAAAAGAAGAAAAAACGAAAAGAACAAGCAAGACGAGCACGTCAAAAAAAGCAAAAAAAAGGAAAAGAACATGACAAACGAAAACAACGAACAACCGATAAACGATCTTCCCCAAGTTCAGGAAACCATAAACGAAGATAAGCAAAAGCCTTTTTCTTTCTACCTTGTTCTGACCTTACTACTTATGCTTCTAATAAGCGGTGGTATTGCAGGGTATATCTGTTATCCATTTGCCAATAAAATCAGCGGCAACTGGGTATCGACCGATCAAGCCATGCGGCTAACAAGCCAAGGAAATATGTGGGAATTAGCTATTGCGGATTACAAAAAAACAAAAGGGTTTACGCTTGTGTTTACAGGAAAATGGACGGCCGCAGGGGTCAATAAATATGATGGGAAACAAGTAAAATTATTCGCTAAAATAGCGAAAGTGAACTTTTCTAAAGAGGAAATCAATACATTGGAAAAAAAGTCCGATCTATACACAGTTTCTGATCAAACTGAAAAAGAGCTTACCTTGCAGTACACAAAAAAAGGAATCAAACAAATTCAGCCAGGTTCTAATTTGAATAAAGTCGTACATATGACGTTAGAAAATATTCATTGGACGAAGCAGAAAGAAAAGTTGTACCTAAATAGCAGTTATTTTTCTACTGAACGGATTGAATTTAAGTACAAAAATGAAAACAAAACATAGAGTGTTGTTGAACATCGGACGAAACGAGAGGAGTGAACAGTTGAAATAGTGTTCTATTTCACGGCTTATGAAAAGAAAAAAGTATATTCTCTCTTTGCTTATTTTAGGGGTTAGTTTAGTGATAGGTATATTTATCGCCACTTCTTTAAGTTCTAAAAATAAGCTCCAAGCGCAAGAAGTACAACCAACCAGAGCAATCACAGATAATATTTTTCAAGAAGCGAAAATCATCGTTCCAAGTGAAAAAAGTCGAGTGTTAGAGCAAGAAGATTACCTCAAAAATGATTCGGAAGTCAAAGTCACAATGACGTTCAAATTCACGAATAAAAATTATAAAACAGGCGATACGTTTGAAACAACATTACCAGAAGGCTTCACCTACACGCAGGTTATTGAAGGTGGCTTGAGTGATACAGCGACTTATCGCATTGATCCAGCAACAAGAAAATTGGCCTTAACGATGATAAAGGATGTTCAATCGGCAGAATATAAATTGGATTTAGTCACACGTATCAAATTTGATAGCAAACTAAATTCCAAACAAACCATGCCTTTTGAAACACAAACGCCAACAAATTATATCTTTCATCTATATGAGAAAACCAGCACACAATATCTTTATGGAAAGACTTTTGACAAAGAGAAGAATGAAACAACATTGATGCCTACAAGTGGCGGTGCTTATGGTGCAATGGACGTCAACTACGCCCGTGTAGATTTATCAAAAAATAATCTTCAAGTCAGTTTCTCAAAAAAATTAATGCCAAGTGGTTGGAGCGACGGTTATGTTAATGCAACACAAGACCTTTCATCATTTAAATTCTATACGTATGAAACAATGATTGATGGAACGCGCATAGGTGAAAAAAAAGAATTAAAGGTCAATGAAGATTTTGATGTGATTGAAAAAACAAATGAGTTGAGCCAAATTAAGTTTAAAGAGAAATTCCATGAAGCATTAGAAGTTTCAGAGGGGGAAATGAATTTTGATTACACTGGTTTTAATCCTATTTCTAACGGGAAAAGAGGGACAGTAGCATCCTGGATGACATTTATTGTTTATCCAGGAACAACTACTGATAATTTTATCAGTTACAGCCGGTTTTCAGTTAACTTCTTTGTAGTGGAATTAGGTTATTTGGGGTTAGGGACAATTGTTGCAGATACCAATGTCAAAGAAAATGAAAGACTCGTTAAAACACCGATCTACATCAATGGAACAAATCAGCAACTAAAAAAAGGGGATACATTCATTCTGACAAATGATAAGGATCCAGCATTGGTGGCGGTCGATACAAAATTAGCTCAAGAATATAACGTCACATTCAATGCCAATGGCTCCATTGTCGAAGGGACTAAAAAAGCAATCAGTAACTGGAAAATCACGAGTGATGTATTTGGTGAGGTAACACTAACTTACTTAGGTGAAGATACGACAGGTACGTTAGGCTTAGATATCTATACTGGAATAGATGAGACGGTTACACCATCGTACAATAGTAAATATATTCTTTCTGGAAATGGATACGAAACAAACGGGACGACAGCCTTTAAAGGTCAAGCTGCCAACATGAAAAGCGGGACATTCAACACGGAAAAAAATAGCATCGCTTGGACGGCAACGATCAATTCTCTTTATCAAAAAATCACGAAAATAACAGATACATTTGGTGATGGTGTAAAAGCAGGGACCTTGAAAAATTTGAAAATCAGCTCTGTGGAATTTGGAAAAAATGGTGTGAAAAAAGAGTTAGTTGAAGGAACCGATTATGAATTGGTCGATTCTTCAGACCATTTTGAAATCAAGTTTTTAAAAGAAGTCAAAGAAAAGCTCACAGTAACGTATGAAACAGGCGTTGATCTTAAAACAATCAATCCAAAAGATTCCCGAGCGACAAATACAATCACACCGAAGTTCATTTTTGCTTCGTCAACAGAAAAAGAATTTCTAACAGTTGGATATGCTTATATCCCGAGTTATCTTTTTACGAATTCACCATTTGTACTAGGAAAAAATGGCATGTATACTCTGGCTGAAAAAGTTAAAGAACAACCTGTGAACCAAGTGAAATTACTGATAAATCCATCAGAAGCCGATCTTACGAATAATGAGGTCGTTATCAATTATAAAAGTATGGATGTTTCGGTTTTAGATAGAAAGTTTACAGTAAACAAGGTCAAAAAATTTTCTACAACAGATTATACCAATCTACTGCCAGATGAAGAAATCACTTCTGACAGTGAGGAATATCCTGAAATAAGTATCGAAGAGAATCAAATTCGCGTGAAAAACAAAAAATTAACGCAAGCAATCATCGTTAGTTTTACTTTAGGCAAAAATAATTATTATAATGCTGCGGGTGATTATGCAAAAATCAGTCAAACAAATGATAGCTTTGACCCAGTCGATACAACGTCTACCAGATTTTATTTTAATAACAATTTAGCAAAAAGTTTTACACTAAAAACAAGTGAGACGTATGCTAATATTGCTGAAGGAACCTTGGTGGTCAATAAAAACAACGGTTTTGCATTGATTAAAGGGACAAAAATCGACCTTGCCAATATTGTCCCGTCAAACGATTCGAAAGAACTTTCCAGCTTAAGAGAAGTTACGGATGGAGAAGGTAATCCTTTACCAGCCTCAACTATTTCAGTGAGTGGTGGTGGTTATTCAGCGTGGGCTGTCACTATCAATGATGATCAGTTGAAAAATGGCTTGATCGTAAAATTGAATTTTAATTTCACCACAAGTGGCTCGAAAAGTTACACAGGAGGAAATTCAAGTCATCCGTTTATTGACTATCGCGGCTCTACAACAACACAAAGTTATTTAAACAATAATTGGTCGGGGAAATTTGATATCGATAACTCTGGCGCAGGTGGCGGTGGAAATCTGATCTTAAAAGATATGACGATCACTATGATCGATTCTGTGACCAATAAACCGTTAGCTGGTGCAACATACGAGATCATCGATAAAGATGGAAAGGTAAAAGATACGCTAACATCAAATGCAAACGGTCAAATTCTTCTAAAAGAATATGTCGTTACAAACTATACCTTGAAAGAAATCAGTCCGCCAGAGGGCTATGTGTCCAATCAGGATTATAAAGATCCAGGTAAGGAAATCACTTTGACGCCAACCGGTGAAAACAAACTGACGATTCCCTACGTTAAAGAAGGTAAAATCAACGTTCATTTTACCTATCAAGATGGAACGGATATAGAAACGATCGATCCGATAACGATCAAAGGCGGTAACGGTACTATCGTTAATTTAAAAGAGCAAAAAGCAATCACAGATCAACTTGATGCGTTAGCGCTAGAAAACCTAGATTATCGCTTTTTGACCTTTGATAAAGGAAAAATGGATGGATCAGAGGAAGCATTGACGATTCCATATGATAGTGAAACAGTCTATTATAAATATGAAGGACTGATTTCGTTAAAAGTTCCTGAACTTTTAACCTTTGAAACAGGCTTCGTCACACCCTTTGAGCAAGTGCTTTCTTATGCTAATACAGATGATTTTGAAGTAGGATTTAGAGATAGTCGCCAAATTACGACCTCTGCTACAACAAAAAATGGCAAGACGCGAGGCAATATTCGCTTAAATGCTTTCTTATCGAAAGAATTTACGACACAAGAAAATAAAGTGCTAAAAGATGCCCGTTTGATTTACCGAAATGGTGCAACGGATGTTGTTTTGAATGGATCTGGCGGAGAATTAGTGAATAATAAACAAGATGCTAACGATAAAGGGAAGAAAGATTTCAATTTCATTTTAGATACAGCGGGAAGTGAAAACCGAGGCTTTAAACTGGAAGTACCAGCTAAAGGGACATTAGCTGATGACTATACAGGGGAAGTTACTTGGGAGATTATTCAGGAGCCCTGAATCACTTAGTTGAAAGTAAATATCAATAAGAAGTAGCCTAAGATTTAGTAAGCAAATCTTAGGTTATTTTTATATATGTTTGCTAGAGAGTTAAGTAGTCCAGTAAATGATTTGGAAATACGTTATTTGATCAAAAATGCGTTGACTGCTGCAGTGGATGATCGAGAGGTCTATTATGAAGGGAATCGATATTAGTTATTACTATGAAGGCTATACTGAATATAGTACAGAAGATCTATAATAAAAAAGCCTTCCTGAAAAAAACGCTCAGATTAAGTGTTTTTTTCAGGAAGTTTTTAATGGTTAAAATCGAAACGAATCCACCAAGCAACTCACAAATTCCTCATAAGAATCGGCTTGTAACAGTGCATCGATCGTTTCCTTATTATCCAACGATTCAATAATCAAGTTAAAAATCTTCCGAAACTCCTTTCGCTCCGACTGATTTATCGCAATCATCACCACGATTTGGACCAGATCAAAGCAGGAAAATGTGATTTTATCGGGCTCAATTATTATGATAGTAAAACGGTGGAGCACGTGACTGAACAAGACCGTGCTAAAGAATTAGTGATCAATAAAGCGGGTGAAGTAGGTTCGACTGAAAAAGAAGTGATTGAAGGAATCTATAAAGGTTGTAGTAATCCATATTTAGAAAGAAATGACTGGGATTGGGAAATCGATCCAGAAGGGTTGTGGATTACATTAAATCGGATTTATCAGCGTTATGAAATACCGTTGATCATCACAGAAAATGGCTTAGGAGCAATCGATACACTAAACGAGAAACACCAAATTCGTGACGACTATCGCATTGATTATTTAAAGAAGCATCTTGAACAGGTTCATTTAGCCATTGTTCAGGATGGTGTAGAGGTTTTTGGTTTTTACCCATGGTCTTTTATTGATTTGATCAGTACAACTAGTGGCTTTAGAAAGCGGTATGGGTTTGTTTATGTAGATCGAACGGATACCGATGTCAGAGAATTGACTAGGTATAAAAAAGATAGTTTTTATTGGTATCAGGGAGTTATTAGGGGAAATGGAAAAAGGTTGTAACTTTAGAGCGTAAAAAAATAAAAGTGAAGGTAGATCAGATTCTAGCTAAGATGGAATCTGATCTTTTTTGAATATTGTCTGTCTGTTACCAGTAGAAGGTCTAAACTCTTAGTGAGTTAAGAAAAAATTTCAGTAACCTCTTTACCTAGTGAGCGCGCAATGTTAAGTGCCAACGAGTCAGAAGGTTTATATTTTCCTTTTTCAATACTTTGAATCGTTTGAATCGAAACATCGACCTTATCGGCAAGCTCTTCTTGGGTCATACTACTGTTGCTACGGGTTTCTTGCAAATTGTTTTTGATCGGTTTTTTCATAAATGATAGCCTCTTTCTTTTGTGATTATGATAGTAAAAAAATAACGCACGCAACATTTATTAGCAATTTTGATTAAAATATATACTAATTCTAACTTTGTGAATTATATTTAATACTTAGCGGTGAGCTACAGATGAATGGAAAGCGTTCCTTTTATCAATGACTTCTAGCATGAATAACTTCCCCAAGTTTTATGATTGCTAGGAGTTTTTTTGTCTAGGAATCAAAAGTTAAATAGTATTGAGTAATTACACTTCAATTTCTATTAGCTAACAACTAGATACTTATAATAATATCAGATATTAAAGGCTTTATAAACTTATTATTGAACTAATTGTTAAAAAAGCATGGAATAATGCTGTCTTTGTCTTGAAATAAATATTTTATGCTGAAATAACCTTTGGAAGGATAGGAAATAATGGAAATACATGAAGTTTTGAAGTTATTTAGAAAACAAATGGATTTCACGCAGAAAGAAATTTTAACTAATTTTGATCCTTCTGTTTATTCTAGAATTGAAAATGGAAAACAGGAACTCAAAATAACAGACTTGAAAAAAATAATTAATGTATTATCACTTTTACCAGAAGAAGTTTTTGCTATGGCTCCGTTAGATATAGAGCAACAAGAGTTTAAAACTCTGTACTTGTATTGTGTTCAGAACTTGCAAGATGAAATTGTCAAACAGGAGTTAGTTAATTATTTTAAAGAACTTTCAAACAAAAATAAGAATTTAAGAGAACTATCCAATTATTTTGCTATACAATGTTATTTTTCTCAATTATGGGATGAGATTGACGAAGTAAAGTTAGAGGAATTAGAAAATATCTACTCTTTGATGAGTGGTAAAAAGGATTATCAGCACTATGACTACATAATTATTAGGAATGCGATGAAATTCCTTAAAAAAGAAAAAGCAGATGTACTTATACAAAAAATTTTTCTTACTGAAGTACAACAAACTATAAAGGTTAACGATTCTTTTTATTATATTCTTTTGAATGCAATAACATCTAGGATTTACGAAAAAGAGTATTATCTTGCAAGAAAATATATTTATTTAGCTAAGAAAAATGATAAAGTGCGAAAAGATTTTCATTATCAAACACATTTAAAGTATTTAGAAAATTTATTAGATTATGTAAATATCGGTGATTATCAATATATACAGAGAATTCAAGAGTATATACATTTACTAAAAGATATAGGTGATATTGATTTAGCAGATCAAATTAGTACCGATGTCAAACTAGTTTTAGCTGGCATGGACGAACACATCGATAAAAAAGATTTTCCAGTTGTTTTTGTAAAACATAATTAAATGATCAATTTTTTTTACTTCCAGTTACAGGTAAACCCTCAGCATATCTCCACCTCTTCCCTTCCACCCCAAAAACCTCTATAATAAAAACAGAAATCAAAAGAGAAGAGGAAGATTTTTGCGTATATTATTTATAGGAGATGTAGTAGGATCTCTAGGTCGCGATACAATCACCACCTATTTACCAAAACTAAAGAAAAAATATCGTCCCCAAGTAACGATTCTTAATGGCGAGAATGCGGCAGCAGGTAGAGGGATCACTGGGAAGATCTACAAGAAGTTTTTACAAGATGGTGCAGATGTTGTCACACTAGGTAATCACACTTGGGATAATAAAGAGATCTTTGAGTTTATCGATGATGCGAAAAAAATGATCCGACCAGCTAACTTTCCGCAAGGGACACCAGGACAAGGAATGGTGTTTGTGAAGGTCAACCAGCTTGAGTTGGCTGTAATCAATATGCAGGCCCGTGTTTTTATGGCAGATATTGACGATCCTTTTCGTAAAGCAGAAGAATTGATTGCTGAAGCACGCAAGCGGACGCCGTTGATTTTTGTTGATTTTCATGGCGAAACTACCAGTGAAAAACAAGCAATGGGCTGGTTTTTAGATGGTAAAGTCAGCGCTGTTGTAGGGACTCATACACATGTTCAGACCAATGATGCACGAATTTTGCCAGCAGGAACGGCCTTTTTAAGTGATGTTGGTATGACTGGACCATATGATGGCATATTAGGTATGAAGCGGGAACCGATCATAGAAAAATTTATCACAGCCTTACCAAAACGTTTTGAAGTTGTTGAAGAAGGAAGAAGTTTACTATCTGCTTGTGTCATTGATATCGATGATCAAACAGGTCAAGCTAAAAAAATAGAACCGATCCAGATCAGTGAAGATCGACCATTTGAAGAATAGATTTATTTAAAAAGACAGAAGTATCGAACTCTGGCGATAAGAGTTCAATACTTCTGTTTTTTTGTTTAGTTCTTGATAATCTAGACATAAGACATAAATTTTTCTATATCTCGTTCTGTTCTTGATTGTCCTGATGTTACTTCTTGCAGTATATCTATATAGAAAAAGACAACAAAAAATCAAAGCACTAGAAAAACAAGTAGCCGAATTAAAGAAAAATGAAGAATAGAGCTATTCTTTAGAAAAAAGAGGGAACCTAAAAAAATGGTTGCCTCTTTTTTTCTGCAGTTTCCGTTTTTTTCCGTATATTATAAAAGAAGGCCTGCTGTTTTATTTTACGTAAACTGTTGATTTTGCTGGAATTATGTTAAAATAAGTAGACTCATTTTCCAACAAAATCTACCCTAAAATAAAGGTGTGAAAACATGGAGCCATCCATTACAGATAAAAAAATCAACGAAGAATTAACCAAATTATTAGCCTTACTTGGTGAGGACGAATTGATTCAGAGTTATAAAGAATTAGAAGCTAAAGTTCAAAAAAATGAGAAACTGACAGATTTAGTTGAACAAATCAAAGCTGCACAAAAAGATGCTGTTCAATTTGCGCATTATGATAAACCAGAAGCGGAGAAAGCTGCAATCCAGCGAGCAGACGCACTAACGAAAGAATTCGATGAACATCCCTTAGTTGTCGCTTATCGAGAACAACTGATGGAAGCCAACGACCTTTTACAACATGTCACAGACATGATCCAGTATAGAATCAATGAAGAGCTAGAAAAGGAAGGGTAATAATGCCTCAAAAAACGAAGAACACACCAATGATGGAACAATATTTAGCAATCAAAGAACAATATCAGGACGCTTTTCTATTTTACCGATTAGGCGACTTTTATGAAATGTTTTACGAAGATGCGATCAATGCCTCACAGTTGTTAGAATTGACCTTGACGAGCCGTAATCGTAATGCGGATGATCCGATCCCAATGTGTGGTATTCCCCACCATGCCGCTCAAGGCTATATTGATACATTGATAGAAAAAGGCTATAAAGTAGCGATTTGTGAACAAGTAGAAGATCCTAAAACAACCAAAGGTATGGTCAAACGTGAAGTTGTACAGCTGATCACTCCAGGAACGGTTATGACTAGTAAAGGCTTAGATGCAAAAGACAACAACTATTTAACGGCTATCGTAGAAGAAAATGGCGTCTTTGGCTTAGCCTATGTCGATTTAAGTACGGGAGAATTGAAAACGGCGGTCTTAAGCGATGAAGATGCTGTGATCAATGAAGCCTCAGCACTACAAACTAAAGAAATCGTGCTAGGTAGTCCATTAGCAGAAACATTACAACAAACGTTGAAAGACCGTTTGAATATTATTTTTTCTGAACAAAAACAAGCAGAAGAAAATGCCGAGTTCAGCTTTTTAACCAGCGAGCTGACACATCCGCTAGAAGTCGAAGTAACCGGGAAATTATTGACTTATTTAACGGTAACGCAAAAACGCGGATTATCACACATTCAAAAAGCTGTCGAGTACCAACCAGACCATTTCTTAAAAATGGATCACTATTCTAAATTCAACTTGGAATTGACACAATCGATTCGGACTGGTTTGAAAAAAGGAACATTATTATGGTTGTTGGACGAAACAAAAACCGCAATGGGCGGACGTTTGTTAAAACAATGGCTGGATCGTCCCTTGATCCAAGAAAAACAAATCCAAACACGCCAAGCGATGGTTCAATCATTATTAAATGCCTACTTTGAGCGTGTCGATCTACAGTCTAGACTGACAAAAGTATATGATTTAGAACGTTTAGCTGGCCGTGTCGCATTTGGAAATGTTAATGGACGTGATTTGATCCAACTAAGAACATCCTTAGAACAAGTTCCATTGGTTCGTGAATTGATTGTTGGCATCAACCAAGGAGAATGGAATGATCTGTTACTTGATTTAAATCCAGCAGAGGATGTTGTTGAACTGATCAGTCAAGCAATCAACGAAGAAGCACCCCTTGCGATTACTGAAGGAAATATCATTAAAGATAATTACAATAAAAAATTAGATGAATACCGCGATGCGATGCGTCATGGCAAACAGTGGCTAGCTGAATTAGAAGCCAAAGAACGCCAAGAAACAGGCATCAAAACCCTAAAAGTTGGGTTTAACCGTGTATTTGGTTATTATATCGAAGTCACAAAATCTAATTTAGCCAACTTAGCAGAAGGCAAATACGAACGTAAGCAAACTTTAGCAAATGCAGAGCGCTTTATCACACCAGAACTAAAAGAGATGGAAACCCTGATCTTAGAAGCAGAAGAAAAATCAGTTGATCTAGAATATCAACTATTTCTAGAGGTACGTGAACAAGTCAAAGCGAACATCGAACGACTGCAAAAATTAGCGAAAACGATCAGTGCCGTTGATGTGTTACAAGCCTTTGCTACCGTCAGTGAACGATACCAATATGTGCGTCCAACTTTAAAAAGCAATAGCAAAGAATTGCATATTGTGGAAGGGCGGCACCCCGTTGTGGAGAAGGTTTTAGGCCACCAAGAATATATTCCAAATAGTGTGCATATGAGTAAAGAAGACATCATTCTATTGATCACTGGACCAAATATGTCAGGTAAAAGTACCTATATGCGTCAACTTGCGTTAACTGTAGTAATGGCTCAAATTGGTTGTTTTGTACCAGCTGAATCAGCTGAGTTACCGATTTTTGACCAAATATTTACCAGAATTGGCGCATCAGATGACTTGATTGCAGGCCAAAGTACCTTTATGGTAGAAATGATGGAAGCCAATCAAGCATTACGTCACGCTACCCCAAACAGTTTGATTTTATTCGATGAGTTGGGACGTGGGACGGCAACTTATGATGGAATGGCATTAGCCCAAGCAATCATCGAATATATCCACCGAGAAGTCAAAGCCAAAACACTGTTCTCTACTCACTATCATGAACTAACCGTGTTAGATGAAAACCTAACCGGATTAAAAAATATTCATGTCGGGGCTGTGGAAAAAAATGGCGAAGTTGTCTTCCTACATAAAATGATGGAAGGTCCAGCGGATAAAAGTTATGGGATCCATGTAGCGAAAATCGCCGGATTACCAAGCGATTTATTAGAACGTGCAGCAACGATCCTTTCTGCTTTAGAGTCAGAAGAACAACCCCTAAAACAGATTGAATACAAAGATGAAATCAAAGAAGATACAGAACAATTATCCCTCTTTAAAGAAGTATCCACCGATGAATTAAGTGTGATCGATACGTTAAAGAAAATCAACTTATTAGAGATGACACCAATGGACGCTTTAAATAAATTACACGAACTACAAAAAAGAATCTAAATTCCAGAGTGGAAAATGGAACAAGGAGATGATCCTAAATGGGAAAAATCCAAGAACTATCTGAACAGCTTGCCAATCAGATCGCTGCGGGTGAAGTAGTAGAACGTCCGGCATCTGTAGTTAAAGAACTTGTTGAAAACGCCATTGATGCTGGCAGTACGCAAATTGACATTTTCATTGAGGAAGCTGGCTTGAAGACGATTCAAGTCATTGATAATGGTGAAGGAATCGCTAAAGAGGACATCTTAAATGCCTTTAAACGACATGCAACAAGTAAAATTCATACCCGAGATGATCTATTTCGGATCCGTAGCTTAGGCTTTCGCGGTGAAGCCTTGCCCAGTATTGCTTCTGTATCGGAAATCAGCGTTGAAACGGCTGTCTCAGATGAAGAAGAAGGTAGCCTTGTACAAATGAAAGGCGGAACGATCGAAGAACATCGTCCAGCAGCGCTAAGAAAAGGCACAAAAATCACCGTTTCAAACCTGTTTTTCAATACGCCTGCGCGTTTAAAATATGTTAAAACGATCCAAACCGAATTAGCCAATGTGGGCGATATTGTTAATCGTTTAGCCCTGAGCCATCCAAAGATTGCTTTTCGTTTGGTACATGACGGCAATAAGATGATGAATACAGCTGGCAATGGTGATTTGAAACAAACAATCGCAGGTATCTATGGCATCAGTACGGCTAAAAAAATGCTGAAAATCGAAGCGAAAGATTTAGACTTTAAATTGACGGGGTATGTTTCTTTACCGGAAGTTACTAGAGCGAGTCGTAACTATTTATCAACGATCATTAATGGCCGTTACATCAAAAACTTTGCTTTGAATAAATCAATCGTTGATGGTTATGGCTCTAAATTGATGGTGGGTCGTTTCCCATTAGCGGTAGTAGAGATCGAGATGGATCCGCTGTTAGTCGATGTCAATGTTCATCCAACCAAGCAAGAAGTTCGTTTAAGTAAGGAGAAAGAGCTGATGACCTTGATCAGTACAGCGATTCGTGAAGTATTGAGTCATGAGCAACTGATCCCCAATGCGGCAGACAATTTGCGCTTTAAAAAGAAAGTTGAAATGCAGCCAAAGGTCGAACAAATGGAGATTCCGCTAACAGAACCAGAAGCACCGGCTAAACCGAATCGGAAACCTAGTAGTTTAGGATATGATGCAGCTAGCGGTAATTTCTTTGTTAAAGAGACAACGGCAGAATTTTCAACACAAAAACCAGTCAACAGTTGGGCACAAACACCCGAACCACAAACGAAAGAAGACTCTGAGCGAGAGGCTTTGTTGGCCTACGCATTTAGTTCACCTGAGGAGCGAGCTTCCTTTCCTGATAGTGATCAGCAAGCGCTATCTCAGACATCAGAGGAGACTGTTTCATCAAGTGAGGAAGCGGCAAACGTAGATGAACAAGTCTATGAAGAAGAATTGAGCCATCATCCAGAGTTTGATTTTTCAGAGACTGAGGCTAAAAATGACTTAAATAAAATGCTGAACAAGTTATCAGATGAACGTCCTAAAGAACGTTTTCCAGAACTAGAATACTTTGGTCAAATGCATGGCACATACTTGTTTGCTCAAAGTAAAGACGGCCTGTATATCATTGATCAACACGCCGCTCAAGAGCGAATCAAATATGAGTATTTTAGAGAAAAAATCGGTGAAGTTACCAATGATTTACAAGAATTATTGGTACCGATCGTGATTGATTATCCTAATAGTGATGCGTTAAAGATCAAAGAACAAAAAGAAACATTGGCAGAAGTCGGGATTCACTTAGAGGATTTCGGTCAAAACAGTTTCATTGTTCGATCTCATCCAACATGGTATCCAGCAGGAGAAGAAGAATCGATCATTCGGGAAATGATTGACATGTTTTTAACGACTGGATCTGTTAGCGTGAAAAAATTCCGTGAAGCCACCGCAATTATGATGAGCTGTAAACGGTCAATCAAAGCCAATCATTATCTGAATGAACAACAGGCTCGAGTGTTGCTGAAGGATTTAGAAACGTGTGAAAATCCGTTCAATTGCCCTCATGGACGCCCTGTTTTGATCCACTTTACTAACTCAGATATGGAAAAAATGTTTAAACGAATTCAAGATCCACATTAAAAATAGGGAAGAAGGTTTTATCCTAATGGCAGTTATCCTGGCCTCTCAATCGCCGCGTAGACATGAGTTATTAAGTCGCATCATTTCTGATTTTGAAGTAGTACCGGCTGATATTGATGAAGATGTAAAAAGTTATTTTACGCCAATGGATTATGTTTTGACGATGGCGGCGCAAAAAGCAGCTCATATTGCAAAACAGTATCCAAATGATCTAGTGATCGGTTCTGATACGATCGTCACGATCGATAATGAAATATTGGGAAAACCCACTTCTAGAGAAGATGGCTTTCGGATGTTGAGACAACTGAGTGGTAGAACACATAAAGTGTACACCAGTGTTGTCTTGATGAAAGATGATCAAGAATCTTCTGCAACGGTTCCAGCAACAGTTGAATTTTATGATTTGACAGATGAAGAAATCAATCGTTATTTAGATACAAAAGAGTATGAAGACAAAGCAGGCGCATATGGAATCCAAGAACAAGGAGCCCTGTTAGTAAAAAGTATCCAAGGGGATTACTATTCGATCATGGGCCTTCCAATCGCTACTCTTTATCGTATGCTGCCGTCTTTTGATCAGTGCTAGAACAAGGAAAGAAGGAAAAAATCAATGAAATGTTCCCAAACAAGAGCGATCCAAACACATATGATCACCTATCCTCATTTGAATTTTCATAAAACGTTATTTGGCGGTCAATTGATGGCGTGGTTAGATGAAACGGCAGGCATCGCTGCTGTTCGAGTATCAAGAGCCGCAATCGTGACCGCTTCTGTGGATCACTTAGACTTTCTAGCGCCGTTAAAAGCCAGCCACTCTGTCTGTATCGATGCCTATGTGTCTGGTGTCGGCACACGTTCAATGGAAATATTTGCTAAAGTGATCGGAGAAGACTTATTTACGGGTGAACGTTATTTAGCAGGTACTTGCTTTATGACCTTTGTTGTACCTAAAGGAGCCAGTTTACCTGAAAACATCGAACCTGAGACAAAAGAAGAACACTTTATCTGCCAAGGTTACGAAGCGAGAAAACAAGTTAGACAAGCAAAACGACAAGAAAGTCTTGATCTTGCTCAAAACGTCGATTTGACCATTCCTTGGAATTAATTTAAGGCTTAAACACTCATTTTCTAAACAGAAAATGAGTGTTTTTTTCGCAATGATGCTATGATAAGACTAACTAAAAAAGTAAGGGTGTGATTTGTCATGGAAAAACCATCAAAAGAAGAGTTGAAAGAGCAGTTATCTGATATCGAATATGCAGTAACCCAAGAAAATGCGACAGAGCGACCTTTCACTGGTAAATATGACGATTTCTATCAAGAAGGCATTTATGTCGATATCGTTAGTGGCGAACCTCTCTTTAGTTCAACAGATAAATATGATGCAGGGTGCGGTTGGCCAGCATTTACGAAACCAATTGAAAAACAAGATGTAGTAGAGCATAGCGATTTTTCTTTAGGAATGCATCGAGTTGAAGTGCGTAGTAAAGAAGCAGACTCTCACCTAGGACACGTCTTTACAGATGGACCTACAGATCAAGGT
Organism: Enterococcus sp. 12C11_DIV0727; assembly: GCF_002148425.2. Lineage (NCBI taxonomy): Bacteria > Bacillati > Bacillota > Bacilli > Lactobacillales > Enterococcaceae > Enterococcus > Candidatus Enterococcus lemimoniae. The sequence continues at coordinate 2,580,959 of NZ_CP147248.1, forward strand.
GGGTTACGTTATTGTATCAATGCGGCAGCTTTGCGGTTTATTCCAGTAGCAGAGTTAGAAAAAGCTGGCTACGGAGAATATAAAGCTTTATTTAAATAAGAATAAGGAGAGTGAGACAAAACTAAAGATTAGGTTTGTCTCACTCTTTTTTTGTTAGCGCTTCGATTTCTGTATAGATGTTATTTTTAGATTATACAAAAAGATTGCATTTTAGATTTGTATCTAGTAATATAAGAATATTCAGAAAATTAAAATTCGGAAAGAGAATTATTATTTATTGAGGAGAAAAAAATGAAAAAGAAAAATATGACGAAATTAATCAGTGTTATGATGTTGTCGACACTGGTATTAGCGGCTTGTGGTGGCGGCGGTAAGACTGGTTCGACAGATAGTAGTAGCGACAGCAAAAAAGCGAGTGGGGAACAGCTTTTTCGATTAGTCGTGCAACAAGAAATGCCAACAGCCGATTTATCATTAGGAACAAATACCATCAGTTTTTCAGCCTTTAATAATATTTATGAAGGCTTGTACCGATTAGATGCGAAAAGTAAACCACATGCTGCAGGTGCAGCTGAAATGGCGAAAAAAAGCGATGATGGCTTAACCTATACCTTCAAGCTAAGAGAAGACGCTAAATGGTCAAACGGCGATCCTGTTGTAGCCGCAGACTACGTTTATGGCTGGCAGCGGACAGCAGATCCTAAAACAGCAGCTGAATATGCTTACATGTTTGCCTTGGTTAAAAACGGAGCGGATGTTTCAGACGGTAAAAAACCATTAGATGAATTAGGAATCAAAGCAATCAGTGATTACGAATTAGAAGTAACATTAGAGCAAGAAACACCTTATTTTGATTATCTATTAGCATTTCCATCATTTTTCCCGCAAAATAAAAAAATCGTAGACGAAAAAGGCAAAGATTATGCCGCAACAAGTGAAGCCTCTGTCTATAATGGTCCTTTTACATTGACTGATTTTGACGGTGCAGGAACGGATACGGAGTGGTCTTATACAAAGAATGACCAATATTGGGATAAAGAGACAGTTCAGTTAGATAAGATCGAAGTAAAGGTAGTCAAAGAAGCACCGACCTCGTTGAATCTTTTCCAAGATGGACAAGTTGATGATGTGATTTTAAGTGGTGAATTAGCGAAACAAATGGCCGATGATCCAGAACTTGTGATTGAAAAAGATGCACGAACATCTTATCTAGAATTTAATCAAAGGGATGAAAAATCACCTTATCGCAATGCGAATTTAAGAAAAGCAATCTCTTATTCAATCGACCGTGATGCGTTGGTTGACCGGATTTTAGGAGATGGATCAGTTGCTTCTACAGGGCTAGTTCCAGCGGGCATGTCATTTTCACCAGAAGGCAATAAAGACTTTGCTGATGAAAATAAAAACGTGTTGACTCATGACACTAAAAAAGCAAAAGAATATTGGGAAAAGGCGAAAAAAGAATTGGGCATCGATTCATTCAAATTTGATATTGTCGGTGACGATACCGATTCTACGAAAAAAATATTAGAGTATATCCAAGGGGCAGTCAAAGAGACATTAGATGGCGTGGATGTGACAGTTACTAATGTACCGTTTGCTGTTCGTTTAGATCGTGGTAAAAATGGTGACTTTGAAGTGATCATGGGCGGTTGGGGGGCTGATTATGCCGATCCAAGTAGTTTTACTGATCTATTCCTAACAGGTGGATCATACAATAGAGGACGTTACTCAAATGAAAAATATGATCAACTAGTTAAAGATTCAGGCAGTAAAAATGCCGCAGATCCAGAAAAACGCTGGACAGATATGGTAGATGCTGAGAAGCTATTGATGGACGATATGGGTGTTGCTCCAGTCTATCAAAAAGCAGAAGCACATATGCGCAGTTCAAAAGTTAAAGGTGTGATTGCTCACGGAGCTGGCGCACGTTATGATTATAAGTGGACGTATATTACTGAATAATAAAATGAACCAGTACGAATTTTAAACCAATTCGTACTGGCTTTTTTTATTTAAGCAAGTGCTTTTTTTTCTAACTACTGATTTTCCTGAATCTGTGCTAAAATAGAAACGTATGTGCGTGTAAAGCAAAAGCAACGCTAGCAAGAAAGGTGAAATTATGTACGAATATATCATTGGTAAAGTGACCTTTATCAGCCCTTATTATATTGTAGTCGAAACAAATGGCATTGGTTATCAAATTTCTGTAGGTAATCCGTACCGCTATTCAGGCAAAACCGAACAACAAATCAAAATTTATGTCCACCAAGTGATTCGTGAAGATGCTCATTCATTATACGGATTTGGCGATTTAGATGAAAAACAACTCTTCTTAAAATTGATCAGCGTTTCAGGAATTGGACCTAAAAGTGGTCTAGCAATCATGGCGTCAGAAGATCATGGTGGGTTAATCAATGCCATCGAAAGCGAAGATGCAGCATACTTAACTAAATTCCCAGGGGTGGGTAAAAAAACAGCTCAACAAATGGTTCTTGATCTCAAAGGTAAATTAGGCGAACTAGAAACGTCAGAAGCAGCTGTTGAAGCAATGGCTAAAACACCAGCAAATCAATCAGCCAATCAGTCACTGACAGAAGCCTTAGAAGCATTAAGTGCGCTAGGCTATAGCGATAAAGAAATCAAACGAATCACACCAAAACTAGAAGAACTAGGTAAGCAAGCAACAGACGAATATTTACGTAACGCACTAAAATTCATGATGAAACGTTAAGGAGGAATGGCTATGACAGAAGATGAAAGACTACTTTCCGCTGAAACAACAAGCGAAGGAGAAGAGTCCTTAGAAAAGTCACTACGTCCCCAATTTCTCGAACAATATATCGGTCAAGATAAAGTCAAACAGGAGCTAACGATCTATATCGAAGCTGCCCGTAATCGGGAAGAGGCCCTAGATCATGCTCTTTTGTATGGACCACCTGGACTGGGTAAAACAACGATGGCAATGGTGATTGCCAATGAAATGCGTGTCAATATCCGTACCACCAGCGGACCAGCAATCGAACGTGCAGGAGATCTAGTTGCTATTTTAAATGAATTAGAGCCAGGTGATGTTTTATTTATCGATGAAATTCATCGTCTCCCTCGAGTAGTAGAAGAAATGCTTTATTCAGCAATGGAGGATTTCTACGTAGATATCATGGTAGGGCAAGGAACAACGGCTCACCCTGTTCATTTTCCCTTGCCGCCTTTCACCTTGATTGGTGCAACCACTAGAGCAGGGATGTTATCAGCGCCACTTCGAGATCGCTTTGGGATTATTTCCCATATGGAATATTATGAAACACAGGACCTGAAAGAAATCGTCTTGCGTTCTGCGGACATTTTCCAAACAGAAATCGTAGAAGAAGGCGCATTTGAGATTGCTCGCCGTTCTCGAGGTACCCCACGAATCGCCAATCGTCTGTTAAAACGAGTACGTGATTTTGCCCAAGTCCAGTCAAACGGGACAATTGATCGCGGCATTGCTGATCAGGCGTTGACCTTACTACAAGTCGATCATCAAGGCTTAGATTATGTCGATCAAAAATTATTGAAGACCATGATCGAATTATACGGCGGTGGTCCTGTTGGGTTAAGTACGTTAGCTGTTAACATCAGTGAAGAGACGGAAACCGTGGAAGATATGTATGAACCTTATTTGATTCAGAAAGGGTTTATTAAAAGAACACCAAGAGGTCGGATCGCAACGGCATTGGCTTATGAGCATTTTGGATATGAATCATATTATCAGGAATAATATACGAAACACTCAAACTATGGGATGAATTCTCTCCGAATAGTTTGAGTGTTTTATTGTCAGAGAATGGGGTACCTTCAAGGCGTGTGTACCTTCCAAAAATACCAACCATTAACAAATCCCTAAAAATCCTTCAAAACCTTATATTTTCCACTCATTTTTTGGTATGATGAACGTATCTAAAAAAAGTGAGGAAAAAAACATGAGCGAATCACAAATAACCAAAAAAGCTATTTCTGCTGCACTGATTGAATTATGCGGTCGAAAATTATTCAGTAAGATCAGCGTTCAAGATATTACGAAGGAAGTCGGTTTAAATCGCCAAACGTTCTATTATCACTTTACCGATAAACAAGATCTATTGCGTTGGATTTATACCCATGATGCCTTGATTTATTTAGATTCGCCAGATGTCTCTATCGATAATTGGGAAGAACAAGCGCTAAAAATGTTAAAAGCGATCCAATCAAAAAGTGATTTCTACTATAATACCGTAAGTTCCGATTCAGATATTCTAAGAGGCTGTTTTTCAACGATCACCAATCAACTGTTTATCAACTTATTTGACCAAGTCGACCAAGAAAACCAATTGCTGCCAGAAGATAAAATCTTTTATGCCCGCTTCTTTTCATATGGCTGTAGTGGTGTTTTGATTGATTGGATCTTAGGCAGCTACAAAGAATCACCTTTAGAAATCGCCACACAGCTATTTCGTTTGGCTAAAGATACCGAGTTTTTCTCTTATCGATTGTATGCGCAAGAAAACGAACTATTGTGACAAATTGTCCAAAGTGTCTAAAAAGAAGACGGAATGGAAAGGCTATCACAAGACAAACGTTGGGAATCATTGTACGCTAGGTTCATAAATTGAATCGGGGGGATTCTCATGAAAAAAAGACATATTGGATTAGCAGCAGCAGGTGTATTAGGCGCAGCCTTTCTGGCTAAAAAAGTATCCGCTGAAAAAGAAGTAGAGAAGATTGCAGAAATTGAAGAAGAAATCAACAGTCGTTATTATGGTGATAAACAAGTATATCTAATTGGCGGCGGTATTGCGACAATGGCTGCAGCAGCTTACTTGATTCGGGATGCAAACTTTAACGGAAAAAATATCCATGTGATCGAAGGCATGAAAATTCTCGGCGGCAGTAATGATGGGATTGGAACAAACGAAAAAGGCTTTGTAGCCCGCGGTGGTCGGATGTTGAATGAAGAAACCTATGAAAACTTCTGGGAGCTATTCGATAGCATTCCTTCGCTTGAATGGCCAAATCACAGTGTAACAGAAGAAATTTTAAACTTTGACCATTTACACCCAACCCATGCTCAAGCACGTTTAGTGACAAAAGATCAAGAAATTCTTGATACCCATACAATGGGCTTTGACAATGAAGATCGTTTAGCGATGACAAAATTATTAGCCGCTTCAGAAGAAAGTTTAGATGGTGTGACCATTGAAGAATGGTTTGGTCCACACTTCTTTGAAACAAACTTTTGGTACATGTGGCAAACAACCTTTGCTTTCCAAAAATGGAGCAGTGTCTTTGAATTACGTCGATATATGAATCGGATGATTTTAGAATTTTCCCGTATCGATACATTAGAAGGTGTGACACGGACTGCGTTGAATCAATACGATAGCGTGATCTTACCATTGAAATCATTTTTGGAAAAACACGGTGTTGATTTTACCTTGAATGAAGACGTTATTGATTTGGAATTTAAACCAGGATCAGAAATCACAGTGACCGCATTGAGATTAGGGAATGGTGAAACAATCGAGTTAGATGAAGAAGATGTAGTCATCATGACCAACGGAACAATGACCGACAGCTCTACAGAAGGAGACTGGCAGACTGCAGCTCCAGCTGTAACGGAAGAGTCGCGTTCAGCACGTCTATGGCGTAATATTGCTAAGAAAAAAGCTGGCTTAGGTAATCCAGAACCATTCTTTGGTAATGAAGCCGAAACAAACTGGGAAAGCTTCACTGTAACATGTCGTGGGGATAAGTTATTAAAACGGATCGAAGAGTTTTCTGGAAACATTCCAGGCTCTGGTGCTTTGATGACGTTAAAAGATTCAAGCTGGTTGATGAGTACCGTTGTGGCAGCACAACCTCACTTTAAAAACCAAGATCCAGACACGACTATTTTCTGGGGATACGGTATTTACACAGATAAAGTCGGTGATTACGTGAAAAAACCAATGCGTGATTGTACTGGGGAAGAAATTTTGTACGAATGGATTTGCCAAATGGGATGGCAAGCCGATTGGGATGAAATCGTTAAAGATGTTGTCAATGTGATTCCTGCTTACATGCCGTATATTGATGCACAATTCCAACCACGTAAAATGACAGATCGCCCACAAGTTGTTCCTGAAAATAGTACAAACTTTGCCATGGTCAGTCAATTTGTGGAGATTCCGAAAGATATGGTCTTTACTGAGGAGTATTCAGTTCGAGCGGCGAGAATTGCTGTGTATACGTTATTTGATATTGATAAAGAGATTATTCCTGTGACACCGTATAATCGTGATCCTAAAGTGTTGGCTAAAGCTGCACAAACGATGTTTAGATAAAAATAACTTAAGAGTAAATGACATGTTTTAATTTGTCATTTACTCTTTTTTTGTAAAAAAGTGAGGAAGCGATTTACATAAATAGGATCATTTACCTAGAAAAATCTCAGCCTTTAGATGGATGCTTTTCCCAAGGGAAAAACGTACAATAGAAAAGTAGAGTAATGACTAAGAGAGAAACAATAGATAAGTCAAAAGAGATTGGGGAAATGAATCATGAAGAATTTATTTAAAACAGTTGTATTTGAGATGAGTTTATATTACGGGTTGCTGGCATTGGTATTGCCTTTGATTTATGCGGTTACTTATCATGTTGCGTTCATATCTGTTTTCAATGTCGAATGGTTTGCTGTTACGGTATTCATATATCCAATCGTATTGATTTTATCAGCTATTCGTTATAGTTATGGTCGAATGAGAAAATCAAGTCACGTATAAAAAAAGCTAGGACAGAAGTTTTGATAACTTTTTGTCCTAGCTGTTTTTTGACTTTTATAACGTTAACTGCTCCATATTAAATGCATCTGTCATTGCTTGTGTTGCTTTTTTTATTGGTGTAACTGACTCTAATTCACCTTGAACCGCAATCCGCGTTGTCGCATACATATCGCCACACGTAATCAAAGTAATCATTTTTTTACCAGGTACATCATCGATCAACTCAACGCGTGAAGGATCGATTTTTTCAACATAAGTGATCTTATATGTATAAACATTGCTTAAATCAGTTGTATAAATCAATTCTCCTGGTTTTGAATATTCCAATGGTGAAAATAAAGAAATCATGTCTTGTACACGATGACTGGCAAGAGCGTAATTCCCTTTACCCATTTCTTGGTCAGGCTTCATTGTTCCAGCTCCGGTTAGTAGAACAACATTGTCCAATCCTCTAAAGATCGGCAAGTTGATTTTGACATCGGGAAGTGCAACAGCACCTACAACCGGTAAGTTTTTATTGGCTAGTTGTGCTTTTAAGACAGCTTCTGTACTTAATGATTCAACTGCTGCAAAATCGAAAGAAGTATCCGTTTCATTGTTTTTTGCAACAATTTCAGGTGTTAGCTTCTCTACCGCATATTCTTTTCCGTTTTGTTGAATCAACCAATTTCTGATTTGTGTATTAAAGACCAGTGCTAAACCAACAATCAATAATAAAAATAGGAAGATATTAATCAGCCAATTTCTTTTTCTTGATTTTTTCTTTTTAGGGCGTTCTTTTCTTGAGGCCATAAGCTTCCTCCTTTTTTTTATTAAGTGTATCATAAATCAAAATGAAACCCTAGCTTAAAATCTTTATTTTTTTATAAATATGATTATTTAAAAGGAACCTTAAAAATATAGCTGTTGCACACTATTTTTTTACAGATATCCGTTATCTTCTCTAGAAAGTGGGCAGTTTTTAACTCTTTGTAACTGAATCTTAAAATAAAAGACACAAGCTTTTCTTTACAAAATACTGTAGAATGTAAGAGAAGACAATTGACGGGGGTGGTGGAACAAATGTTGGAATTGATTTATGTACATATTGATATGACAAGTAATGCAGTATTATCAAAAGGGATCACACATACAGACTTTACGCGCTCCATCGTTCATCACCCTAAGAACCTGCTATTACTGAATCCTTCTGCTGAAGAAGGCGAGTATGATATGCACAGTGGATTAAAGATCATTCGTGGTCAAGAGAATGTCGATCAATATTTTTCTACCGTTCATCGTCGTAAAATGAACGAAGAAATCAAATGGATCGATTTCTCTGATGTTACAATGCTCAAAGAACTAACGCCGATGGAAATTTCCGAGTTGCTTTATTTTGGGCATATGAAAACAAGTCTACATTCACCGTTCTTTTATAAATTACAAAATGATTTCGTCTTTTTTGAATTTGTCGACCATATGACAAGGGTTTATTATCGTTACATTGACGAGTTTTATCGCATTTTAGCGGATAAGATTACCCGAGTGATTTTGGAAAAAGTCAATGATCGTAAGACGTTTTTTAAACGCGGAGTCTCTGTTGAAAAGCTAGATGGCGAATTATTGAAAGAAATGAAACCGATTTTGCAAGAAGGTGTTGTGTTCTGTTTTGATCAAATGGATATCAAAGGGAAAGAATATCATATTCCAATTCATGTGGTAGAAGACTCTTTGTGGAAAACGAAAAACTTTGCCTATCGAAAAGAACCAGTCATTGCAATCTTGATTTATAATACAGCGAAACGAACTTGGCGTTTGATCCAAGAAGATGAGTTTGGTTTTGCGGATTTGCCGAGACAGGCATAAAAAAATTATGTCGGAATAATGGGTTTTATTTTTTCGATGAGTTTAATCGCTATTTTATATAAAAAAACTGAGAAACAGCTTTAAAAAGTTGTTTCTCAGTTTTTTTAAGTTATTTTAGTTTACCCATTAGAACAGACATCCAGATTTCTATCACTGCCTCGAAATCCTTTTGAACCTGAAGAGGAGACTTTCTATTATCCTCTTTTAACCATTCTTTTATATACCTCTCGAATCCACCAAAAATAAACCTTAGAGAATTGGAAATGGCGTTTTTTCCATATATGCGAAGAATTTCTTTTCCTCTAATATCATATACAAGAATAACTTTCTCATAAATTCTATCCAATAACAAATAAAGGAGATTATTATCAACTAACGACTTAATGAACTCGTGATTATTATCAGCAACTGTAAATATAAGGAAAACAATATTATGAAAAGTCAAATCAGTAATTTCATGGAGAGCTTGAATATATTCAGATGAAATCTTAGAGATTTCTACATCTAAAATCTCAATTTTAGAATCAAAATTTCTATAAAATGTTTTACGAGAAACATTAGCACCATCAACAATTTCTTTTATTGTGATTTCTTCAAATTTTTTATGTTTTATTAATTTAAGCATAGATTCTTGTATTTGTGTTCTTGAATATAGAGATTTAGCGTTACCTTTATTTTTCAAATTATTACCTTGCGTCATTGACCAATAAGGTTTCTGATACATTTTCCTTTCCGGCTATGCTATTAAGAGCCAATTAATGGTAGCTTTAATAGGGAATTACTAAATAAGTTATGACAGTTTCTTCAAACTAAAAAAAATAGTTGTTTCAATATTTTAACATTTGAGTGAATATGGCTAAATTGAATTAGATGATTATAATCGAATGGGTACTCCTATTTCTATAGTTAATCGTAGGAATATTGTGCATCAGTTATCAAATCCAAAGATAGTCACTAAAGCTTTTTAATGTACGTCATACAAATCATTATAGTGAAAAATTTGGAGGATGCTCATTTTATTTGGATTAACTGATTGGGATAACTAATATGTTGTTCGATGTGTTCAGATGAATATATAGTTTATACTTAGTATTTAATAATTAAATTTTACTATTCTTGTAAAAATAATTGTATGATAGCTTACAAGATTATTGAGTGTGTGATCCCCATCTAGTATTAATTGAACATAAAATAAATGTCTTTTGGTCTATTTATTGTCTTTTTAACTAACGCTATAACACAGTGTTGAAAGTGTTAATATTGGAGCAGCTTACAAACTTTATTATAGCATATATTAGCACAAAATTAGCTTTGTACCATTATTGTAGTCATAATTTAGTAGAAAAAATATAGATTAAGTTTGAGTGTGAAAAAGTTGAAAATAAAGTGTATGAATCTTTTTTTAGGTATATACATTTGTTGTCTTTAAAAAAAACGATGCAAGAGTTGTATGATACAGCTACTAATTACAAATTTTAAAAATTATACATATTTAATCTATTATAAAAACTAAAATAAAGTACACAAAAAAGTGTAAAATGTAGCTATTTTCAGATTGTATTGAAAATAGCTACATTTTATTTTAGTATTATAGTCACACATGTGTCTATTTTGTAAATTTTATAAATTAGATATTTTATATTAGAAGGCATTTGATTTTTCTAAGAAAATAATTCAAATAAATAACTGAAGCAAGGGAAAGTATGACTGTATAATGCTGCAAATAGTAAATTCAGGAGGCTACTTAAAAATGATGAAAAAAAATAAACAAAGAGGGTTTATCTGTAAGTGTATAAAGGTGTTGAGTATTGGATGGTTATGCTTATTTCTAGTTGTTAAACGTTCTGTTCCAGCAATAGCCAGCGAGAATAAAGGCGATCCTCTAGGGTTTTCGGTGGAAACAGTCAAGCCTTCTAGTCAAATTGATCAGAATAAAACTTTTTTTTATATTAAAACCGAGCCGAACCAAGTGCAAAAGCTGAAAGTAAAAGTGACTGGGACTTCTGAAGAAGTAGTCAAAGTGAAAGTCTATTTAGCAAATGGTATTACTAGCGAGAAAGCAACGATTAATTATCTTGCCAGTCAGAAAAAAGATGAAACTTTAAAAGATTCTATTGAAGAAATTGCCACAGTAAATCAACCAGAAATAGAGGTAGCCCAAGGTGAAACTAAAGAAGTCATTATTACTGTAAAGCCATCAGCTGAGAATTATACGGGTATTAAATTGGGTTCAATTTATTTTCAACGAGAAACGGAAAAAAATTCCAAGGTAACCGTTGATAGTTCCTTTTCTTATCGAATAGGACTTGTTGCATCGGAAGAAAACAGTAGTTATAGCGATGGAAAATCATTAAAGCTACTTGATGTCCAACCAGAACTTTTAAGAGCACAAAAAACTATTGGTATAACCCTACAAAATCCAGAATCAAAAGTGATTCCCGATTTTTCTATGAAAGTTGAGATTGTCAATAAAATAAACGGGAATGTTGTCAAAAAACAGTCTATGTCTGATGGATCGATTGCGCCAAATAGTCACTTTACTTATTCAGTTGATTGGGGGTTGGATCCAATTCCTAGTGGCACGTATATCGCAAAAATAAATGCAAAAAGTAATGATCAAATTTGGAACTTGGAAAAAGAATTTACGATAACTGAGGAAAAGGCAAAAATAATGAACGATGAGACAGCTTTCAAATTGTCATTGCCCGATTGGGTCTATGTGCTAACTATTGTATTGAGTTTAGCAACGCTAATTGTAAGTATCTATCTTATCTATCGTGGAGGGCAATGGCAGAAACAATTGGTAGCAAAGCGTAAAAGCAATAGGAGACCTAAAAACGTCGAGAGAAAATAATAGGAGGAAAAAAATGAAAAAGAAGTACGCTTTTGTTTTGATAAAGGCTCTAATTATATTAGTCTATATTCTTTTATTAACTTTTCAGCCGTTGATAACAGATGCGAGTAACCCACGTAATGAATTGGAAACGGATGCCGGAATAGGTTTTACTACTAGTTCTTCTACTGTTACAAGCACGAGCAGCAGCCGTGACAAATTACCAGAAACTGGTGGGGGTTCCAATAAATGGAGAGGTAGCTTGCCCAAAACGGGTGCTCTGACGGAGCCTTTCATTATTTTGATTTTAGGGTGGGCCTTGGCTGTTTTATCACTAACAATTTTTACTATAGTTAGAAAAAAATATGAAGAGCAGGAGGAGATGTAATGATGGTTTATTATTGGGTAGCTGGGCTGGGCATTGTTGGCTTAATCAGCTTAATCAGTTTCTGTGTCTTTCTTTTAAGAGATATCAAATTAAATCGGGTACTGAAGAAAAATAAATGGCATTTTCTATTAAATGGAAGTCTACTATTTTTTTCTATTGTATCTTTTAGCATCATGATTGTGATGTTTCTTTCATTAAAAGCACAAATTATATTGTTGTCCTAATTCAGGAAGTGAAAATTAGTTAGTATAGATTGTTAGAGTAACTTTCTCCAATACTTAAAAAAATTGTAAGTAAAAGGGGAAAAAACTATGAAAAAAAAGTTATTATTTGGATTAACAGCAGCAGCCTTTGGCGCGGTATTAATTACAGCAACACCAGCTCAGGCCGTAACTGGAGATACAGCAAACAGCATGAAAACAGAAACAGGAATTGGCTTCTTAACCTATAATCCTGGTTCTGGTCCTTTCCAAAATAACTTGGCACTAACTTTTGTGCCATCATCTTTCAACTTTGGTAATGCGAATAAAGTCAGTGCTAATGCGCAAACATTCGCACAACAAGATGCACCAACTGGTGGTCAATATTTAGGGGTTTCTGATGATAGAAAAACTAAAACTTCATGGAATGTGACGGCCACTTTAGCAGACTTTGTGAATTCAAAAGATGAAACAGATAAATTGGAAAATGCATCGATTGTGATGAATATGGAAACTGTTCAAAAATACAATTTTAATGCAAAGGAAGCGGATGAAGCTGGGTATGCGACACCGGATCCATCAGCTTCTGGCTCATTGACTAGTTTAGATGCGAATTATGCCAACTTATACTCAGGTATTGCTGCTGGAAATATTACGTTGAATGCTGGTTCTACAGCAGGAAGCAAAGTATTGAATTATAATTTGCCAGCTAATACTACTGCACAAACAGGAACAGCAGCAGTTGCTAGAAAAATTTCTAATGTTAATTTGAATGTTAAAGGTGGGTCAGCTACAGAAAACAGCAAGTACTCTAGTACGATTAAATGGGTCCTTTCTGACGATGCCGCTTAATCTAAATTTTATTCAGTACACGTTCATGTAATTATTAAAACATAAGAATTGCGAGAAAGTTACTGTAACAATCTATATTAAAAGAGGAGCGTAATGTATGAAGAAAAAGAAGAGCAACTATTGGAAAATAGTATTGATCCTTGTTTCTTGTATTGTAACATGTTCTATATCAAATTTTTCGTATGCAGCATCTGAAATAAAAGGAGATTTTGAAGTTAAACGATCGAGAAATGATATCAAGCTTGTAAGTGTAAATATTTCGGAGGACTTATCTAAATATACCAAAAGTATCGAAGTTGTCACACCTAAATCAATAGCATTGAGCAATGGCAACACAGCGGTACTTCCATCAAATTGGACATACTACAAAAATGAAACAAGCAATACCTCGAGTAAGAATTCATATACATTTTCAAGTAATGGTTCTTCGGCGAATGTCACACAATTAGTTAATCTACTTCAGAGTCTGAACTTTACTATTGATAAAGATACATTTGTTGAGGGAGATAATATAGAAGTTTTATTTCACAATAAGATATTAACAAGTCGTGTTGATGACGATAATATTACTCATTATTATAGTTTTGTTCCATATTCAGATATTGGTGTTAATGAAATGACATGGTCAGATGCTTACAATTATGCAAAAACAACTAAATATCGGGGATTAAAAGGGTACTTGGCAACCATTACCTCTAACCAAGAACAGTCATTTATTTATAATAATATTGCAAAAGTTGCTGGATGGCTAGGTGGTACAAGAGCTCTTAATAGCAACTCTAAAATCTCAGATCAAGATCAACTTGACGTAAATAGCTTAAATATAAGTAGTTCTACTGCAAATAAATGGTACTGGGCAGATGGTCCAGAGGCGGGAACTGTATTTTTTAATAATGCAAAGTATAATGCTGCAACAGACTATTCAGTTCCAAATATCTATAATTGGTTTTCCAATTCTAAAAATGGTCTATCAGCAGATTATGTTGAACCAAACAATTACAATGGTGTTGAAGCTTATTTACAATTTGCACATGGTGGAGATCATTGGAACGACTTGGCATTAAATTCTACTTTGCCAGATGGGCTCTACATTGAATATTCGCAATATGGTAATCAAGAAGAAACGATTAAAGATGAAACAGATTTTGTAATTAATAAAACGATACCCGAAGATACTATATTTAAGATTGAGCGCCAAAATAATACTGCAAAAATAGTTGATGCAACGGTTTATGAATCGCTAGCAAACTACTCTAAAAGTATCGAACTAATTGTGCCAAATGCATTTTCTTTATCCAATTTAGATAATTTAAAATTACCTTCTAAATGGACTTATTTTCTTAATGAAACGAGTCCTGGAGAAAAAAAATCTTGGACATTTTCTAGTAATGGTAATCTAGCTACGGCAAGCGATATAAACTTATTGTTGGAAAGCGTAAATTTTACTGTAAATCAAACAGACTTAAAAGATGATCAACAAGTTGAAATTCTTTTTCATAATAAAATATTAACGAGCAGAGTTGATGATGATGGAATAACTCATTATTATAGTTATGTCCCGTATAAAGAGTTAGGCGTAAGTAAGATGACTTGGAAGGATGCCTATAATTATGCGAAAACATTGAACTACAAAGGGCTTACAGGCTATTTGACCACAATAACCTCTCAAGAAGAACAAGATTTCATTTATGATAATATTGCTAAGAATCCGGGATGGCTAGGTGGAACTCGCTCTCTTATAGGGACTGAGAAAATTTTGGATCCTATTAAAATTGATTCGATTCTGAATATTGATGCAACACAGGCAAATAAATGGTACTGGGCAGATGGGCCAGAATCAGGTAAAAATTTTTTTGATAATACTATCTACAATAGCAAAATTGATTACGCTGTTCCAGGAGAGTTTAACAATTTTAGTAATATTCGCAATGGTTCCCCGGCCTCTACAATTGAACCAAATAATTACAACAATCAAGAAGCTTATTTACAATTTGCCTTTGTTAATGCGGGAAGATTTTGGAATGATTTAAGTGAAAATACTGAATTATTAAGTGGATTTTATGTTGAATATTCATCATATAATTCGCAAAAAGAATCTAACGTTGATGAGACAGATATTGTCTACTCATCAGGAATTCCGCAACCAATAAGTATTGAATACACTGATGCGGATGGAAATAAATTAAGAGAGGCCACCACCTTTAACGGAACATCATATAGACTGAATACTAATTTACTGGATAAGTATCCAGTGATAGATAATTATCACCCAAAAAGTCTTACAAACAAAGATACCGGAAAAGAATCAAGCTTACCTATCATTGCAACTAGTAAGCTTCAAAATTATAGGATCATCTATGAAAAAACGGTAGTTAAGATGACTGTGAACTATATAGATAAAAATGACAAAAAGGCTATATTTTCAAAAGCATTGGTAGATTCTACTACGAAAAGTGGAGATGAGAAGGCTGTAAATGCGGGAGATTCAATCGCAAAAATAATATCAACCTTTATTACTGATGGCGATTTGAAATTGAATTTTGATGGTTACGACGATGTTGCTGTAGATTCATACATAACCAATACAGAGGCGAATGCGCAAGAATACACTAAAGTTCCAACAACAGATTTTTCAATTACTTATTATTATAAGCCCGTTACGAAATTAGTTTCAGTACCAGAAAAAATCAATTTTGGAATTATTGATCCTAGACTACTTCTTAATAAAGAAACAGTTATTTACCCATCAGATAGATTGATTGAGAACGTAAAAATATTAAACACAAATAGAACAGTTAATTGGACTCTACATGCTCAGTTATCTCAACCGTTCCAGCGAAACACAGATAACCGACTGTTAGATGGACAGCTATTCTATCAAAATGCAGACAAAACAAAAACTATAATTTCAACGTCAGACAACATTTTAAGTACTCAAAAAGCAAAAAAACCGTTACAAGAATTTATAACAATATTAGGTAATTCTATTGAAGAAGTTGGCATTGGGATGAACATATCGAGGACCCAACGAGACTATATAGGTAATTATATAGGATATTTGACTTGGCAGTTGACTACTGACCCGATAAGGTAATTTGTATTTCAGGATAAAGCTAAAAAATATTACAAGGAAGAGGTGACGATGGATCATTCACTATCGGAATGGAATAGCCCTATTTCTTTGAATAAATACGCTTATCCGATCGTATTAGACTTTAAGTGGAACTGTCTAATTTTCATTACAGTTATTGCATACAAGCCATACTAGAAATAGAGAATAAACTCATTGACAAATCAGTTTATTCTCTATTTCTATTGGATTTATTCAACAAATAAAAGTCATGCATAGTAAAAAAAGGCATCAGATGTGCTCAGATGACCTTTTTTTCGTCGGCTTCATTTTCCTTATCTTTTAAAGCATCTTCAATTTCTTTATGCAAGAAGTAGGAGATTACCGTTCGGATCACTACTAAAATAGCCAATTTTAAAATATCTTGAAAAGTTGGTTTGATAATCGATTCAATGATATCTGCAGCAATCAGTATTTCTAAACTAAGGAGAATGTAACTACCTAGAAAACTTTTGATGAAATTATTTTGGCGCGCCATCACAACACGATTTCGGTTTGCTCGTTCGCTTTTTAGAAAATCGATTCCAGACATAATCACGCCCCAAATTAAGACGACGATCGAAAAAATATTTAACGCTAAAATGAATAAATCAAAGAAAGGAATTAAATTATCCATGATATTTTGGGCTAAATCGTGCATTCATTTCCCCCCGTTTCCTGTACTTTAGAAAGGCTCATAATTTTTTTGCAGAAACCAACAGCATCATTGGCCTACGCAATTCATCTCTCATTTGGGCACTTGCTTCAAGCATTTCAGGAGCGGGCATCGGTTCAACCAAACGAGTGATTTGAAAGCCATTTGTTAATAGTCCGTCCAAATAAGTAGTCAAGGTTTTGTGATATTTCATTACGGTTTCACCTAAAAATAGTGTCTCACGAATACTTTCATCAAAGTAGCGATCAACTGGCCAATAAAGTGGCTGCCCTTTTTGATCATAAATCCAATCTTCCGTTCCTTGTGCTGTGAAAATCGGATGTTCTGTAGAGAAAATAAAATCGCCGCCAGAGTTCAAACAATGATTGACTTTTTTAGCAATATCATCAAATGAAGGGACATAATGAAGTGCTAAAGAGCTGATCACGATATCGAATGTTTCATTTAGTCCATCGATTTCATCCATACCCATTAAATGATAAGTGATTTTTGAAGAATCGGTCATCTCTTTTGCTTTTTCGATCATTCGTTCAGATAGATCGATGCCAATGACTTTTTCAGCACCATTTTCAACGGCATAACGGCAATGCCAACCATAGCCGCAACCGAGATCTAGAACGGTTTTTCCAGTGAAATCAGGTAGTGATTTTTTTAACTCATGGCATTCACCAGCACCCTCAAGCCCTTTTTTTGAACGATCCATTTGGCTATAAGCGTCAAAAAAATTAGGATTGTCATATTCGTTTTTCATACGGTGTCTCCTTTAATGAACGTACTTTTGTCTTATTAATTGTACCAGATTGTGAAGAGAATACCCATAAAAGAGAATTTAGGGAAGCTAGTATCCGTTTATTGAAAAATATGACCACAATCACTCAAAACTTGGATGGCTTTCGTTTTGTCTTTATTTTTGATTAAAAGATAATCGGTATTGTATGTGGATAAAGCGAAAATCGAGATCTGATTGTCAGCTAAAGGATTAGCCAATTGTGTCAAAATCCCTACTAAAGAAAAATCTAGTTCGCCGACGATCTGAATAATGAACCAGTCCTCATCAATAGAAAGAGCAAGATCTGTCTCAAGCGAGCCAGAAGGTACAATCACAGAACATTCATCGTGTGTGTAAGTCAGGCTCTTAAATGCTTTGATTTTATGGAATGAAGCAGGAATTGGGGTATCGACCGGAAATTTTATAATAGCATAGTTTAGTGTATCTAGTAGTTTTAACTGCATTTGTTTTCCTCCAAGTAGTATGTTAAATCGGGATTTCTAAAAAGACCTGAGACCCGTAAATAGCTGGAAGGCGATTGTCAGTCTCTTTAAAGCCTGCTTGTCGACATAAAGATTGGGTGAATGCTTTGTCTTCATTCACGACGATTGTAAGTTGATCGATCGTTGAAAAGTGCTGATGAATAAATGCTGGCAACAAATAAGTCGCTTGTTTGGCATAGCCTTTCCCTAAGTGACGATAATCAGTAGAAAAGTCTTGCACTAAAATATTATTTTTATTGGTAGAATAGTGGCTACCGCCTTGTGCTTCATAAAGAGTCAAGAAGGCAACGAGCTGATCGTGTTCAAAAACGAGAACACCATGACGATGCGGATCTTTTTTAGTTAAAGCAATAGCGATTTTTGGCTCACGGACATAGCGCCGTTTCTTTTGTGATAGGCAATAATCATTAATAAAAGTTTGGTGCGTATCATCGTACATTTTTAGGTACATGAGTTTTCCTCCTGCTTAGCGTAATGTGCTTATTTTAGCCGATAGGAAAATAGCAATTCCTTTATACTTATAGTATAACTTGTTTGAGAGGTCTTGTGCAGTTGCTTTATAATATTTTTTTCATTGGCGTGAAAATAATACCATCAACTTCTTGTTGACTGTCTATTGGTATAAAGCCGAGATGGTGATAGGCGTCAAGCGCATAAGGTGAAGAGTTCAATGTTAGTTGGGTTGCCATGTGGACCGTTTGGCAATATGTAGTCGCTGTTTTCATAAGCTGACGAGCAATTCCTTTTCTATGAAATGTCTTATCCACAAAAAGCAAGGATATGTGGTTTGGCAAACGCACTGCAATCAACCCGGTTATGGTTACTTCATTAGAGAAATAGGCCCAAAGCGTTAATTCTTGCGCTGCTAATTGCTGCGTAATTGTATCAAAAGAGATAAACTGCTTGAAATGTTGGATTCCTTCATCAGAATAATCAGGTGCTTCAAACTCAAGAAAAACCCGCTGAACAAGTGCAAGAGCTGCTTTAAGTTCTGATGTATTGATGGTTGAAAGCTGTTTGATTGGGTTGCTCATAATGTCCTCCAAGACCTTTTTGTTTATTTTATCATGAATAGGATTATAGTTTTCAATAAAAAATAGCCAGAGAGAAGTAAAAGTATTTCTCTCTGGCTATTTTGATTACTTAATAAGGCGCTTGTCATTTTTAGACAAGGTACTTACTTTTTTTATATGGTCAACAGTGATCATTCGGATTTGTTGGCTGTCTTCTTGTAAACGCAACATGATCGAATCACCAATGCTCTTGGAAACGATCCATCCAGATACTGTTTCAAACTTTTGCGAAGTCGGCACTTCTTTTAATTGTAGAACAACTAAACTTTTTTGAGCAGAAGCAACTTGTAATTTCTTAAGAATTTCTTCACGCTCTTTATTTTTGCTCTGTCTATCTTTAGAGTCGTCTAAAAATGCCGAAAAGAAACTTTGGGAAGATTGGCTGATCAATTTTGAAATACTTTTCATTGTTGATTTGTGGTTATTGTCCATTCTTCTACCTCCTTCACGAATTTACTACTACTGTCAGACTCTGAACAATCAGATACTACCATTCTACCTAATAAAGTCAAATAATTCAAGAAAATATGTTCGTAATAATCTTGTAAAGAATTATTCCTACTTGCTTTTTTCTATAGTTTCAGTAATATTAGAAGTACTAATTACATTTATGTAATTTGTTTGAAAGTAAGTAACGACTCAACGCTTTCAACTTAAAAGAGGGAGATATCAATGAAACAAAAACAGACAAAAAAATCAAAAGTTTCTATTATAGCATTACTAGTTGGCACAGCCTTTGCTGGAGCTCTTTTAGCTAAGGTGGCACCGATGGCAGAAGGTAGCGGCTTTTCAGCCTTATTTAATGACGGCAAAGCGAATGAAGTAAAAATAACTGAGACAAGTGAAAGTAAAAAAGAGCCAGAAAAAGTTAAAAAACTAACATACACGGAACAAGTCAATGAAGAGTTAAGTCAAAATAAATTTGCTAATCGGATGCCGATCAACTTATTATTGCAAACAGACGATAAATGGAAAGCGACACCTTATGGCATGGGCAACCCTGATGGGAATACATTGGAAATCAATGGCTGTGCAATTGTATCATTAGCAATGGTGTCTTCTTTCTTAGATAATAAACAATATACACCGCAAGATATTTTAAATTGGTCGAAAAATGATTACTTTGTAGAAGGTGAAGGGACAGCTTGGTCCGTATTTTCTGATTTTGCGATGGAAAAAGGCTATCAATTTGAAGATCTTGAAACAGATATGACAGCGGTAGAAGAACAATTAAAACAAAAACATCCTGTGATCATCTCGGTAAAACCAGGGCTATTTACTGAAACGGGTCATATTATGGTATTAAGCGGCACAAATAATGGGAAATTTTGGGTAAATGATCCAAATGACTCTGAGACAAAAGGCCACTCGATAAAAGAATT
The DNA here is from genome assembly GCF_002148425.2 of Enterococcus sp. 12C11_DIV0727. Classification (NCBI taxonomy): domain Bacteria; kingdom Bacillati; phylum Bacillota; class Bacilli; order Lactobacillales; family Enterococcaceae; genus Enterococcus; species Candidatus Enterococcus lemimoniae. Next base: position 2,601,368 of record NZ_CP147248.1, read on the forward strand.
TACTGCAGATGAACTACTGAATGAAGCAATGAATTTCTGGGCGGTATATAAATAAAGTTGGGACAGAAGGAGTTACTTCTGTTTCGCCGTTTATTCGAATAGTGAATAGAAGGTCAACCGGTATGTATGGTTGGCTTTTTCGGCTACTACAAAAAGAGAACGCTTTACTTTTTTTGTAAAAACCATTGACATGGGATGGTTCCCACATTATACAATCAAGGTATAAAAAGGAAATGGAGTGAACCAAATGAAAATTATCATCGAAAAAGACTTTGAAGCAATGAGTGAAATGACTAAAAATATTTTAATAGGCCATATGAGCCAAGATAAACGTGTCAACTTGTCTATTACAGCTGGGAATACTCCTGTTGGCGTGTATAAAAAAATGGTGGAGATCGTAAAAGAATCACCAGATTACGCAAATGTTCATTATTATAATTTTGATGAAATCCCAGTACCAAATCAAGCGGAAGGAATCACGATTACTGATTTGCGTAAATTGTACTTGAATCCAGCTAATATCAATGAAGCAAATGTCCATCCTTTAACTGTAGAAAACTATAAAGAACAAGATCAACGTTTAGCTTTAGAAGGTGGATTAGATGCAATGTTGATTGGTTTAGGCGGAGATGGACACTTCTGTGGAAATATGCCGACAACAACTAGTTTCGAGAATCTAACCTATAAAGTGAAGGTTTCAGGAGAAGAACCATGGTTTGTGCCCGGTGAGATGGAAAAAGGTATGGAATTTGTAACGATGGGACCCGTTAGTGTCATGCGAGTGAAGCACTTGATTTTGATCGTCAACGGTGAGAAAAAAGCTGAAATGGTTAAAAATGTGTTGCAAGGACCTGTTACAGAAGAATTTCCAGCATCCATTTTACAGTTGCATCCTAATTTGACAGTCATTTTAGACGAAGAAGCAGCAAGTAAACTGAATAAATAAAATAAAAAAGATTAAGGTGCTAATTTGCCTTAATCTTTTTTTTTAACCACCAAAAGCGGAGACTAGAGAAAAACTTGGTCACTGGGAAGCGGATTCTGTATTAGGACACAGTGGAAAGTCTTGCCTACTTATACTAGTTGATTGAAAATATCGGTTTTTACTGGCGGGGAGAATTTCCAAAAATGATTCTATTTTTGTAAGGGATATGTTTGTAAAATTATTATCTCCTCTAAACAAAAAGCAACGCAAAACTATTACACCAGATAAGGACTAGAATTTGCAAAATATGAGTACTTTAATAGCTTATGTGGTATAAGCTGCTACTTTTCAGACTCTTGGTCCCCATGGCAACGCGGCATAAATAAGAATACGAATGAGTTAGTATGTGAGTAATTACCGAAAGATACTGACACGACATCTGTTTCAGAAAAATATATTAAATGCGTCATTTATAAATTAAACAGCTAACCTAGAAAATGATTAGGATGGAAAACACCTATTATAACTACTGTTTCAAATATATACTCACAAAGAAATAATTTTTTAAATATTATAATGACTATGTCGTATTACTTATTCAGTTTCAAACTTTCATTTTTTCTATTCTTTTCACTAAAATTTGCAAATAATAGTACGGACAATAATACAATACCAATTCCGATTATTTGTATTGGTGGAAGAATTTGATTTAAAAGCAATGGTGTTAAAATATTGGCGACTAGAGGCTCTAAAGCAGCTGTTATATTTGATAATGATGCTTCAATATAATTCAAACTGCCTAAGTAACAACAAAACGAAACGGCGGTACCAATAACGATTATAAATCCCATATATAAAATGACCTTTTTATCGATATTAAAACCCGGTTGCCAAATTGGGTGGACAAACTGAAATACTCCTCCTCCAATTAACATTCCCCAACCAACTACAACAGATGAACCATATTTTTTTAAGATTCTGCGGGGCTGTAATGTATAAAAAGTAACTCCAATAGCTGAACCTATTCCTATTAATAAACCCAAAATGTTGACATCTAATTTTGTTAGATTACCTCGTGTAACAACTAAAAAGACACCTAAAAAGGTAAGCATGATATAAAATAATTCTTGTAAAAACATTTTTTTCTCTTTTTTCAAAACTAAATAAAGATAAATAAAGATTGGACTAGTAAATTGAAGAATAGTTGCTAAACCAGCACCGTTTTTTTCTATTGATAAAAAAAATAGATATTGACAGCCACTCATGCCTATCAGTGCAAATAAAAATAATATGCTCATATCTTTGCTAGATTTAAATATTGAAAATATTTTCTCTTTTTTTATAAGTATTGAATATAGTAGAATTATTATTCCTGCTCCTAACAATCTAGTCCCTACAACCCATTCTACAGGGGCTTTTAATGTGGAAAATACTAAATCAACAAAAGTGCCGTTTATTCCCCAAAGAATTGCACCAGTTACTGCTAATAAAATTCCTTTTGATCTTTGATTTTTAACTATCTTTGAAAACAAGTAATTCCCTCCAATGACTAATTATTAAAAGATTTGATTTTCGTTGATATACTTTTTCATTTTAGCAGAAAAGTAAACTGTAAAAAAGGTTATCCAAAAAGGTATTGCACTTAATTAGACAATTCTAGCAGATTTACAAAACATACGTTCTCGTGTTATGCTTGGATAAAAAGAATGGAGACGAGTATGGATAAAATTCGGTGTGATTGGGCTAATGGAAATGAACTGGAGGTGAACTACCACGATGAAGAGTGGGGAACGGCAGAACATGGCGATCAAAAACTATTTGAAATGTTGATTTTAGAAAGTATGCAAGCTGGCTTAAGCTGGTCTACGATCCTTAAAAAGCGAGATACACTGACTAGTGCATATGATCAATTTGATTATGTAAAAATTGCTGCATATACTCAAGAAAAAATCGATTCTTTACTAGAAGATCCAGGAATTATTCGGAATAAACTAAAAATCAATGCAACGATTAATAATGCAAAAGTATTTATGCAGATCCAAGAGGAATACGGAAGTTTTGATCAATTTATTTGGGCTTACGTAGAGAACGAACCTATTATAAATCGTTGGAAAGAGATCAAACAGGTTCCTGCGTCAACAGAACTCTCTGATATAATTAGCAAAGACTTAAAGAAAAAAGGGTTCAAATTTTTAGGAACGACAACTGTCTATGCTTTTATGCAAGCTACTGGTATGGTAGATGATCATGTTCAGCATTGTTTTAAGTGCAAAAAGTAACATATATCATATTGTTCAGGTCCTGAGAGAATGACTGATCTCAGGACCTGAACACTTAATTAGAAGAAATGTGCAGGATTTCATAAAGAGCAGCACTGGTTTTGTCAGGTTTCTCAGCATAAAACCCAAAAATTGCTGCTTGCCATTTATCTGGATTATAGACAATGAGATTTCCCAAGCTATTTTTAGGTAACTTGTCTTTGAGCTTTAACAACTTGTCTGGCAGCTTTTCCAAAGAAAGTTGTTCGTCAATTGTCACGGTTTGTTCCAATAAATAAGTAGAATCAGTAAAATTAGTTGCTAGATCTACAGTTAAAGGAACACCGATTTGACAATTTTGCCAACCAAAGTCGCGGATGATAGCATCGTAAAAACCGCCAAAAATAAATTGATTCATTCCTTCAGAGTCGTTCCATACATATAAAGGGGCATATGAATTGGAAACTGCACCGGCTGCTTTTTCTGAAATAAGATACGCTTTAAATAGTAGACCCTTAAAGCCATCTGTTTTTGAACCATTCTCTTCAACACGTTGTCGAATCAGTGATATGTCGTAATCATTCGGTAAAATTATTTTGTATTGCATAGCATTCATTCAAATCAGCTCCTATTCTTGATAAATCCAGTATATTCTTTTGAAAAAGTATTGCATAATACGAAAAAATGATATATGTTATCAGTAATTGTGATAGCAAGAAATGGGTGGTAAGATGGAATTGAATGATTTAGCAATCTTTCAATGTGTAGCTGCTGCAGGTTCAATGTCGGAAGCTGCCAGAATCATGGGATACGCTCAGTCCAATGTGACTGAACGAATCAAACTGCTGGAACAAGAATTGACCGTTAGGCTCTTTGAGCGCACGAATCGAGGCGTTATACTACTTCCAGAAGGGGAAAAATTAGTAGAGTATGCAACGGTCATTTTGAATCAGATTGACGAAATCGAAAAGCATTACAAAAAAGTACCGATAAAAATTGGCTGTACCCAAACGATCGCTTCTAATTATTTTGATTTAGCGGCGGCCATTGATCATCAGCCGACAATCGAGCTATTTATTGATACAACAGTCTGTTTAGAGACGATGTATAGAAAAAAAGTGCTGGATGTATTGGTTACCAACAAAACGACGACTCTTACCAACACGATTTTATTCACTGAAACGGTTGGCTGGCTATCTGCCTCAGGTGTCCAAGATGTATACCTGATTAGCCGAGATAAGGAATGTCCATATAGAAAGATGATGCTGTCTTTAATCAATCCGCTGACATGTAAAATTGTCGAAGTCGACACTATTTACTTGATGATCGACCTAATAAAAAAAGGAGCTGGCCGGTCGCTTTTACCTGAACGATTTGTTCAGGAGAAACAGAATCAGTCGTTGCTTTTCAATAAAATAGAACAACAAGTTCCTATATATATCGCTGGAAATGAAATAAACAGACGTTATGTTCGTTCATTTTTAGAGCAAAGCAGCGGCTTGATATAGGGAGGATTTGATTTGTTATGAGTGATATTTACAAGGATATCAATTCAAACTACGAGCGATTATCAGAAGCCGAACGGGAAGTCGTTGAGTTTATTTTAAAAGTTAAAGATATTGAGAGTTTAAAATTAAAAGATATTAAAGATGTTCTATATGTGTCAAATGCGACAGTCATCAGAGCGTGTAAAAAGTTGAATTACGCCACCTTTAGTGAAATGAAAGAAGCGTTTATTCAGGCAAGAGATTCAAAGCAAAACAACTGTTCAGCAGAATCAGAATTTGTGCGTGTTTTAGAGGGGATAAAAAAAGATACGATAACAACTCTAGAATTAGCTGATGAAAAAAATATCGATCAAATCTGTAATTGCCTAATCAAGGCAAGAAGAATTTTTTGTGTTGGAATGGGGTCCAGTTTTCAAGCAGCATCTGAGTTTAACCACAAACTAACGTTGCTTGATCTTTGGGGGAATGTTTATTCAGATAAAACTTCGATTGAATATATTCCTCAAATCAGTAAAGAGCAAGATGTGATCGTTGTTTTTTCTTCAAGTGGTCAAGTAGATGAAATCAATGAGACTATTATCAAAGCAAAAAGCAATGGCACCCAAATCATTGCGCTTACCAGCATGTCTGCAAATAAACTAAAATCGATCAGTACATATTCTCTACTGACTGGTAGTTCCAGTAGTCAGAAAAAAACTCGTTCTGGATTGATGCTGCATATAATGAGTACTCTTGTTTATGAAAAAATCTTAACCAAAGTATCTAGCTTTTAACGCATATTAAGGAGTAACACCAAATAAAAGAAGAGCCTGCAATATAACTTTTTGAGTTATGTTGCAGGCTCTTCATTTCTACATCTGTTTCGTTTAGGCTCGACAAAACTTAATTTTTATCAAAATGATCTTCATAAACCAACATCAGCTTATCAAAACTTTTGGCATCGGGGATCAGTGGAATCACAACAATCGGTATATTATTGATATAGATTTCAGGAATATTGGTAATGATGCAATCATATTCAGCAGCAGCTTTTTCTAATTCCTCTAAAGAGGTCACATGCAAAGGTGTACAAGAAAAACGTCCTCGTAGGTAATAATTAATTCGCTCAGAAAGCATGTTCATATAATCTAAACCAGAATTAAATAAAAGACAGGCGTTCAGCGTTGGTGTTGAGTATTCTAAACGATCCAACAAGTTTGGCCAATTTGTAAACAGAATTGAAATAGATTCATAGACCATATATTCTTTATAAGGACTGGAATAAAAAATCGCTTGTAAAGAGTGGAGCAATTCCATCGGGAAATGTCCATATAAGTTTTTTATACTTGAAAGAAATTCCTTGTTTTTGTTGTGCAAAATGTAGGTTCTTCCATGGATCTGACATTCTAAATTATAAAGACGTATAAAGATAGTATCAAAATTAGCACATTTAGAGCCCATTCTTTTTTCAATCTCCAATAGAAGAGCCTCAATTTTTTTGTATTTCAAGTAGGCATTACGATCCGTTTTTATCAGTTCACGTACTGCATCAAGAGAAGGCATGTATTGGTCACTAAAAAATAAATAGTAGAAGGCGTTTAAGTTCACTTGGTTTAAGGGTAAATGGAATTGGCTATAAAACTCATCGCATGCATAGGCATCACTAAGGATAGTGAATTCATTTTCTGGAATATCATGCAGATGGTTTTCGCTATTATGCTTTAAAAGATTGATTACAGTATAGGTATAAAAGCGCAAGCGATTCAATAAAGAAAAATCTAAATTATACGACGATTTATCAGGAATTGCCTGATTAATGATCTGAAGACCGACTTGATCTAAAATAACCAGTTGTGGCGGTGTTAAAAGACTTTCGGCTACGCCGTATTTTTCATAAAAATAGTGCTGCATAAAATTACAAATACTATGTGGATCGCCAACCAGCTGCATTTTTTTTAAGTTGATTGTAAAACCTTCTATCTGAAGGAGCTGGTTGACACGAAGAACGATTCGCTTGATTGTAGAGACACTGGTATATAGATTGTCTGCTAGATCAATGATTGTAGAGAAATTATGTAAGAAAATTTTTTCGATAAGCTGAAATTCCACACTATTTTTAATGAACTTCTGATAAATACTTGTTTTACAAAAATCAAAATTTGCAGCAAGACGGATCCCGTATTTTTTAGAAGACTCGATCGTAGTAGGTGCGAGTAATACTTCTAATTCGATAATATCTGATTTTAATGTTTTGACAGGTACGCTTAAGATTTCTGATGCTGCTGAAAAAGTGACCCATTCATTATCAGCTAACAGTTCCATTAGCTCTAATTGGCGTTTGGATCGTGAGGAGAGGATTTCTTTCATGCTATCAACACTTTCTTTATTTATGTTATTTTTTTATATTTATTCATATTATAATGAAAAGAATTTCAAGACGTTTCTATTTTAACTTGAAACAGGCTGGTTTGTCTAGATGACCTTAGATGATAATAGATGTTTTTTTAAAATAAGTTAAATTGTATAGGTCAAAATTTTCTTTTTAATAGAAAAATATGACCTTTTAAGGCAGGTTATTTTGATAACATTTGTAATATTTATCTAAAATTGTTTAAAAATTAATATTATTTTCATGTGAAAATCAAATTCGATCAAGTATTGCTATTTTTTGATCATAAATGACCCTTTTTTTTCTTACATAACGTTTAAACTAATGTTAAGCCAGTTGAAGGCAAAACGATAGACGGAGGAAAGTTATGAAGAAAAAATTACTAGGGTTAGTATTAATGTCAACAATTATTTTAGGTGGGGCAGGTCTGTTGAATGCTGATGTTGCAAATGCTCACGGATATGTAGAAAAACCAGCAGCTCGTGGATACCAAGGTTCATTAGATAAAAATACTTTAGGCTGGTCAGCAGCTATGGAGAAATACGGAATGGTTATTACAAATCCGCAGTCTCTAGAATTTGATAAAGGGTTCCCGCAAGCAGGACCAGCAGATGGCCGTATTGCATCAGCAGATGGTGGTAAAGGTCAAATCACTGACTCTGTAATGGATAGCACAGGGGCAAACCGTTGGACGAAACAAGATATCAATACTGGCGTGAATACATTTACATGGCATTATACAGCGCCTCATAGTACGACTAAATGGCACTACTATATGACAAAAGTTGGTTGGAATCCAGATAAACCATTATCGAGAGCTGATTTTGATTTTCTTGGTGAAGTGAAACATGATGGTTCACCGGCTTCAAATAATAAATCACATCAAATTACAGTTCCGGAAAACCGTTCTGGTTACCACGTGATTTTAGCTGTTTGGGATGTTGCAGATACAACAAATGCCTTTTATAATGTGATCGATGTCAATGTAAGGGGTGGCGGAGAAATCACTCCTCCAGTTGAGGAAGCACCAGCTAAACCAACAAATGTAAAAGCAACAGATATCACAACTTCTTCACTTAAATTAACATGGGGTACAGTTTCAAATGCCAAAGAATACAATGTATATCGCGATGACAAAAAAGTTGCAACCGTTGGAGGGACTCAATTCAACGATGCTAATTTAACTGAAAACACAACGTATTCTTATCAAGTAGAAGCAGTTGGAACAAACGGTAAAGTCTCTGAAAAGAGCGCAGCAGCAAAAGCAACAACACAATCATCCGCTGTAGAAGATAATCAAAAACCAACAGCACCAACAAACGTTCACTCAATGGGAACAACTGAAAACACAGTAGATTTAATGTGGACAAAATCAACTCACTTCTTAGGTGTTAAAAACTATGAAGTATACCGTGATGGTAAAAAAGTTGCGACAACTGAAAAGACAAGCTTCAAAGATACAGGCTTAAAAGCTGATACAACATACAACTATACAGTAAAAGCAATCAGCATTGGCGGAAACGTTTCAGAAACGAGTGCGGTGTTTTCTGTGAAGACCAAAGAAGCGCCAAGTGGTCAATCAACATGGGAAGCGGACAAGATTTATAACTATGGTGATAAAGTAATCTTCAACGATTTAGAGTATGAAGCAAGATGGTGGACAAGGGGTGAACGTCCAGATCAATCAGACGTTTGGAAACTTCTTTCAAATAAAGCAGTCAACTGGGAAACAAGCAAAGCTTATAGCGGCGGCGATACAGTAATTTTCCAAGGAGAAACATACAAAGCAAAATGGTGGACACAAGGAAACGAGCCGACAACTTCAAACGTTTGGGAATTGATTTAATCTATTTTAAACTTCCTAAATGACATAGTAAGGAATACAGAGTACCAACGACATAGAACAAAAAAGAAGCACTGGATCTGATGTTATGCATCTTCTCCAGTGCTTCTTTTTACAGATTTTGAATATGTGTATGTTTAAATGCATCTGAATATTTAAGTCCATATCCCATTGTTCGATCCATAAAAATATGTGCGAACCAAATGATAGAAATGGCTAATAAAAGAGCCGTGTGGGTAAAGAGATACATAAAACTAAGTAAGACTGGGAAAACTAGATTATGACCTAAATTATAAATTTTAGCACCAACAGCTGGATTTTTTAAGTAGCCTACCATAGTAACATCTGGTAATAGAAGAAAAAGAAAGAAGTAAAGAATTGAAAAACCAAAATGGATATACAGTGCTAGTGCTAAAATAAAGAGAGCCCCATTTTCTAGTTGTAAAATTATTTTATTTGTCATAATGAGAGCTCCTTTATTCCATGGTTAGATAGTTGATCGATCAAAGCGAATAACTCCGCTTGATTTTCTACGTAGTTATTATCTTGGATCGTAGCTTTTAGTTTTAATAATAACTTGTAAGACACTTCGTAAAAAGAGATCTTTTGTTTGATATAGTTGATTTTATCTGTTAAAAAGTCAGTAGACTCATCGTTGCATTGAGTAGAAATCGGCTGCCTTTTTAACTCTAACAAGTAGTTGATTTCTTTTATGGAAAAATTCAGCTCTTTTAACGCTAAGATAATTTTTAAATCTTGTTGGTCAGTTTCCGTAAATTCACGATACCCATTTGTTTGTCGCTTGGGTTGTAGCAAACCGGAGCGCTCATAAAAGCGGATCGCATCAGTTGATAGATTAAATTGTTGGGCAAATGCAGTTATTTTCATTGTTCTTTCCTCCTGTATCGTTAGTGTAACATTGGATATAGCTCCAAGGTCAAGAAGGAAGTTGAAGGTTGAGGCATGAACAAAATGAAAAAAGTGATTTAAAACCGTTCTCGAGGATAGAAAATGATTTGAATAATACTTGACTTTCAAGCGCGGTATAAGCTTTATACTATAAAAAAGGTGGTGAACAAATGCGATACAAAATCAATGAGTTTTTCAAAATGACCGCTATTCCTAAGTCCACACTGCGTTATTATGATCGAGAAAGATTGTTGATTCCGTCATTAAGAGATCAAGAGAACGGTTATCATTACTATGATGAAACAGATTTTAAACGAGCAAACCAGCTGACGTTATTAAGAAATAGCGACTTTTCGATCTCAGAAATCAAAGAAGTCTTGTATGGGCTTGAAGAAGAAGCGGATTTAGCCTATTATTTAATTGAAAAAAAGGCATTTATTTTAGAAGAAATTCATGAAAAAGAGCGATTGATGAAAAAAATCGATCAAATGATTACACTAAGTGAAACAGGTACTTGTGAACAAGAGTACGTCGTTAAAACACGAACCAAACCAACGCAACGTGTGATCACTAGGACTTGTACTTGCCCGTTTGATGAAATGGGACCGGAAGTGAATTGCTTATATGAAGCAGCCAAAGGAGCTGTTAGCGGTGAGTTGTTTACTTGTCAACAAGAATTATTGAATGAAAAGATACAGTATGAAATTGGCATTCCCGTTAGTCGCATGATTGAAAGTAAAGAGGTTAAAAATGAAATTTCCCCTGAAATGACGGGGATTCAAACACTTCATTATGGTTATTACCAGGAGATTGTAAAGGCGTATAAAGTGTTGATCGATTATGCAGAACAGAATCGGCTGCAAACAAATTTTTCGTTTATCAGCACCTTTATTAAGGGAAGTGGCAAGAAGTTCAAAGGGAATCAGGCAAAATATATCACGGAAATCTTTTTACCTATAAACTATTCTGGAGGAAGTAACAATGAAATTTGAGTGGAGAAAGCAAGAGAAAGAACTGTATTTACCTAAAGCAAAACCGACGGAAATCATAGTGCCAGAACAAAAATTTTACACGTTATCTGGAGCAGGCGATCCTAATGGAGAACAGTTTTCGCAAGAAGTCTCGGCCTTGTATGCCATGTCTTACGGTATTAGAATGTTATCGAAAAAAGGTTTGGCTGGTAAAGAACCGTTTGAATATACGGTTTATCCTATGGAAGGGATTTGGACATTATCTGATGAAACAGTAGCGGAGGAGAGAGGCTTCAACAAAACTGATTTAGTCTACAAGATCATGATTCGGCAACCAGACTTTGTAACCGAAGCACTAGCGTTAGCCAATTTAGAAGAAGTGTCTAAAAAGAAACCGAACCCAAATAATCAAAACATAACATTTGAACGGATCGAAGATGGTAAATCTCTTCAAATGCTGCATCTAGGTTCATATGATGACGAAGCGAAGACCTTTGAAATAATGGGACAATATTGTGAGGAACATCAGTTGCATAGAACGACATTTGCCCATAGAGAAATCTATCTGTCTGACCCTAGAAAAGTGGTGCCAGAAAAAATGAAGACAGTTTTGCGGTATTTTGTTGAGTAAATGATAAAACGAATGAGCGGTGTCTGGGATATAATTCTGCGAGTTATATCCCAGACACCGCTCATTCGCTTTTTTAGTTAAGTATTTTTTTGTAAACATGGGCTTCATAATCAGAAAGAAGCATTCGTTTTGTTAAGGGCTGCGTTTTAGTTGGTGCTAATACTTCTTCCCAAGTAGAACAATCCAAAGTATCTGGTAATGAAACAGTTGTCTGTTCGCGAGCCAGCTGAACTAAAATGAGCCATTGTTCGGTCTCAGTTGTACGTGTATAACTAAAAACAGTTGGGTGTTCAGGCAATAGTAATTCGAATTTACCGTGAATGAGCGCGGTGGTTTCTTTTCTTAAACGAATCAGCTCTTGATAATGGTGGAAAATACTGCTGCTTTCAAGCTCTTTTTGCGTTGCGTTAATCATACGGTAATTTTCGTTAACTTGCAGCCAAGGAGTGGCGGTTGAAAAGCCGCCATGTATCGTATCCTCCCATTGAAATGGCGTGCGGCTATGATCTCTAGACCAATTCACTGCAATCGCCAAAGCGTCCTCGCTTTTAGTCCCTTGAGCCAATAATGTTTGATAAAAATGAATCGTATCTGCTCCATCGATTTCCTCGATCGAAGTGAAGGGATAATTTGTCATACCCAATTCCTGGCCTTGATAGATGAACGGTGTTCCTTTTAACAAAAGTAAAACCGTAGCCAGCGCTTTAGCGGCATCAGGAGAATCATCACCGTAAACTGAGACACTGCGAGGTGTATCATGATTTTCCAAGTATAGAGCATTCCAACCATGATCAGCAAGACTTGTTTGCCATTGGTTTAGGGAATTTTTTAAATGTGAAATAGACCCTTTTTGATACCCGGGTTCGCCAATTCGCTCGCAGTGTTCCAATTCAAAAATCATGTTGAAATACCCGTTATCACCCGTCCAGTCAGCCGCCTCATGGTGAGGCACTCCGCTTGCTTCCCCGACCGTCATAACCTTGTATTCATCGAAAATCGCTTTTAATTCCTGTAAATAAACTTCAATGCCCGAGACATTCATAAATGGTGCCCATTGATTATCTGTAATGTTAAAGTCCCAAGGTTCTTTTTGGATATGGCTGATCGCATCAATACGAAAACCGTCAATGCCAAGATCAAGCCACCAGCGAATCATCTGATAAATATCGTGGCGAACTTTTGGATTTGTCCAATTTAGATCGGGTTGTTCTTTAGCGAAAACGTGAAAATACGATTGTTTCGTTGTTTCATCGTATGTCCAGGTGGAGCCGCCAAAAAAGGATTGCCAATTATTGGGTGGGCAGTCCTTGGCAGCATCTGTCCAGTGGTAATAATCCCGATAAGAGTTATCTAGTGATTTCTTTGACTCTAAAAACCAAGGATGCTGATCACTCGTATGGTTGACCACCAAATCCATGATGATCTTTAAATCCAAACGGTGAGCTTCCTTCAGTAATGCTTGAAAGTCCTCCATTGTACCGAAATCTTCGTGGATTGCTTGGTAATCAGAAATATCATAGCCGTTATCAATATTTGGTGAAGCGTAAATCGGGTTGATCCAAATGAAATCAATACCCAACTCTTTTAAATAGGAAAGCTTTTCTCGAATCCCGTTAAGATCGCCGATCCCATCGTGATTGCTGTCTTTAAAACTACGTGGATAAATTTGATAGCCAACGGCATTTTTCCACCAGCTGTTTTTTTCTACTATACTGATTTGTTTTGTTTGAGTAGCTGAATTAGGCATGCTTTTTTCCTCCGAGTTCGACCACAAAGGCTTCATAAGGTGCCAAAGTTCTGTCTAAAAGGTTGCGGTACTCTTTTTCAGTATTGGCAATAATTGTTTTTTCGACTGGTTTATCTAGTGAAAATACTTGTTCTTGGTCTGAAAAATTACAAACAATCAGCCAACTGTTTCCTTGGTAGTGACGATAGTAAGCAAAAATATCAGTTGCGGTATCTTCTAGTAATTCAAAGCTGCCCCAAACGATCAGTGGATGCGTTTTACGTAATTCAATCAGTTTTTGATAGGTATAAAAGATCGACTCTTTATCAGCTAAAGCTTGTTCAACGTTGATTTCATGATAGTTTTGGTTAACATCGATCCAAGGTGTACCTGTTGTGAAGCCGGCGTTTACTGTATCGTTCCATTGCATAGGGGTGCGAGCGTTATCTCGTCCTTTGGCGTTGATCGATGCCAAAATTGCTTCTTCTGGATAGCCTTTTTCGATTCGATCCGCATACATATTTTTACTCTCGATATCTTCCACTTCTGCAATATCGTGAATGATGCGGTTGGTCATCCCGATTTCTTCGCCTTGATAAATATAAGGAGTTCCTTTTAACATGTGCAATAAAATCGCCAACATTTTAGCGCTTTGGACACGATACGTGCTGTCATTGCCCCATCTTGATACGATGCGAGGTAGGTCGTGATTATTCCAGAATAAAGAATTCCAGCCCTGATCCCCAAGTTCTGTTTGCCATTTGGAGAAAACTTTCTTTAGCTCGGCAATTTGTAATGGACGTAGATCCCATTTGCTTTTGCCAGGTTCTTCATCTAATCCGACATGCTCAAACTGGAAGACCATTGAAAGTTCATTTCGTTTGGGATCCGAATATAATTTAGCAATTTCAGGTGTTGCGCCCCATGTTTCACCAACGGTTAATAAGTCTTTGTCGCCGAATGTTTTGGTATTCATTTCGTGTAAATAGTCATGTAGTTTTGGACCATTACCGGTGATTTTTTCATCAGGTATCTTGCCAACAAGATCAATCACATCCATCCGGAAGCCGCCGATTCCTTTGTCGATCCAAAAGTTCATCATATCGTAGATCGCTGTGCGTACATCAGGGTTTTCCCAATTCAAATCTGGTTGCTTTTGGCTAAATAAATGCAGATAATATTCACTACTGGACTCGTCTAACTGCCAAGCAGAACCTAAAAATGTTGACTCTAAGTCATTAGGCGCATTTCCGTCATGCCCCTCTCGCCAAACATAGAAATCACGGTAGGGGTTTTCTTTTGATGTACGCGATTCGATAAACCAAGGATGTTCATCACTAGTATGGTTGACTACGAGATCCATAATGATCTTGATGTCTCTTTGCTGAGCTGCTTGGATCAAGTGATCCATGTCAGCCATTGTGCCGAATTCGGTCATGATTTGTTCGTAATCACTAATATCATAGCCGTTATCATCGTTTGGTGAACGGTAAACAGGGCTCAGCCAGATGGCGCTGATTCCTAGTTTTTTCAAATAGTCCAACCGTTGGATGATACCAGCTAAATCACCGATCCCATCACCGTTACTATCTTGAAAACTTCGTGGATAAACTTGATAAACGACGGCTTCCTGCCACCAATGAGTGTTTGTTCCCTGATGTGTCATTTTGTTCAGTCCTTTCTATGTTGTCTAGTGATACGGCAAAGCCGTATGGTGCAAGTTCAATAATATTTTTATCTAATGAGTGCATTTGTGTTGAAAATAGAATATGTTCCTTTTCCAAGTAAATAGGCGCCTGTCCTGTATTGAAAATGCCATGAAGCATTTTTCCTTCATATTCGTAAGCGAAATCAATAAGCCCAGTTTTTTCATTGGTTTCTAGCCAACGTAACTTCCCTTCGGATAAAATCGGTTGATGTGCTTTTCTAAAGGCGATCAAAGCTTTAACGAATTCATACATCTCTAAATCTTGTTGTTTATCTTCCCAAACCATGCATTTACGACAATCAGGATCGCCTGCCCCGTCCATAGCATATTCATCACCGTAATAAAGACAAGGAACGCCCTTTTGTAGGTAGGTGAATGCCAGAACTTGTTTCATTAGCTCCTTGTTATTCTGAGCGATTGTCAACAAACGTGGTGTATCGTGGGAATCCAACACATTGAACATAATTTGGTTGGTTTGTTCACGATAAAGCATCAGTTGATGGTTTAATTCAGATACCATTTTACTTAAAGGGATGGTTTGGTAGACAAAATAAGAAAGAATAGCATCTGTAAAGGCGTAGTTCATAACAGCGTGAAATTCATCCCCCTGAAGCCAAGCTTGGGAAGAATGCCAAATTTCCCCTAAAATATAAATATCTGGTTTGGCTTCTGTACAGATATCATGAAACTTACGCCAAAAGCGATGATCTACTTCGTTAGCGACATCTAGGCGCCATGCATCGATATCAAACTCTGTGATCCAGTAACGAGCAATGTCTAATAGATACGCTTGCACTTCTTTATTTGCTGTATTTAATTTCGGCATATGTGGAGTGAAGGCGAAAGTATCGTACGAAATATCATCGGAAAATTCAAAATTAGCGGTTGGTGTGTAAGTAACTGGGAATTGATGGATATGGAACCAGTTAGCATAAGCTGAATTTTCACCATGTTTGATGACGTCTTGCCATTGAGGTGAAAAATCCCCCATGTGATTGAAAACAGCATCTAGCATCACGCGAATTCCACGTTTGTGACACTCTGCAACGACTTTTTTAAATAGTTCCTTATCTCCGAAAGCTGAATCGATCTCAAAATAATCGATTGTATCATACTTATGATTGCTAGCGGCTTGGAAAATCGGACAAAAATAGATACCGTTGATGCCAAGGTCTGTCAAGTGTTCCAGATGGTCTAGGACACCTTGCAAATCACCACCGAAAAAGTCTTCACGTCCAGGATGTTCTTTGCTGCCCCAAGCGAGTGTACCTGCTGGATCATTAGTCGGATCCCCATTGGCAAATCGTTCAGGGAAAATTTGATACCAAATGGTTTCCTTTACCCACTGTGGTGCTTTAAAGCGGTCAGCTTCGTGGAAGTAAGGGAGTTTGAAATAGTTATTGGCTGCTTTTAAGGTTATTTCTTGATAAGGAAAGAAGCCATGATCACCATAAAATAGGATCGTTCCATCCATACCTTCGATCTTAAAAGCGTAACTTAGACGTCGGAATGGTGCGGATGTCTCGACTGTCCAATAATCATGGGTAGTAGTTGATAAGTATTTTTCCATTGGTATCGTTACATTAAACCATTCATTATGTTCGAGTTGATACGGATCACCATTCAATAGTTCAACATTTTTGATATCACCTCTGCCAGTTCGTAAGCGGATATGCATTTTGTCGGATGTATATAAATAAGCAAATTCGCTTTCTGGCTGGTGATGGATCGCTGCAGTATTCATCTAATTTGTCCCCCTATAATCGACTTAGTATTTTTTCTAGTCAGACGTTTCTAAAAACCACCCATATTATGCCACATAAGAAAAACGTTTTCAATGTATTTTTCGCAATCGATTGCATTTTGTTTTAGTCGACCCATTATTTACTAGGAAAATAGCGAGAATTGCTAGTTAAAGAACTTTTTTTACATTTAAACATTATCGTTGTTGTTTAATTACTGTTTGTCTATTTAAGGGAAGGGGAGTTATTTAACTGATTTATTAGGGAATGAAAATTATTTTTTTGCTTTTTTTAGTTTTTTCTTGACATTTTACGCAAACGATTGCACAATGTATGAGAATAGATCATTAAAAAATTCCTGGGAGGAACAAAAGATGAAAAGAAATATGAAAAAGCTTTTGACATTAGGAGTAACAATGACGGCAGCAGGATTTGCTTTAGCAGCGTGTGGCGGAGGCTCGACAGATAAAAAAGCTTCTGACGGAAATGAAAACGCTTCTATAAAACTGTGGGTAGATGTAGCGTTTGTTGATACGTATAAACCATTAGTAGAACAATTTGAAAAAGAGCATAAAGATTGGAAAGTGACGATCAAGCCGAGTGAATCTGCCTCAGCGCAAGAAAACTTGAAAAAAGATCCTAGTGCTGCAGCGGATGTTTTTATGATGCCTCATGATCAATTAGGACAAATGGTCGATGCTGGAATTATTTATGCAAATA
This sequence comes from Enterococcus sp. 12C11_DIV0727, assembly GCF_002148425.2. Lineage (NCBI taxonomy): Bacteria > Bacillati > Bacillota > Bacilli > Lactobacillales > Enterococcaceae > Enterococcus > Candidatus Enterococcus lemimoniae. The sequence goes on from NZ_CP147248.1 coordinate 2,618,677, forward strand.
CAAAATATGAAGATAGCGTGAAAGAAAATAGTACTGAAAGTGCAGTCGCAGCAGCGACTTATGATGGGAAGTTATACGGTTATCCTTATGGTGTGGAATCACAAATTTTATACTATAACAAAGGAAAATTAGCGGAAGATGATGTGAAAAGTTGGGAAACATTAACATCAAAAGGCAAATTAGGTGCGAACTTTGGTGAAGCTGGCGCCAACTATATTTTCACTCCGTTATTTATGTCAAACGGGGATGAGTTATATGGTAAAGATGGCGAAGATATCAACGGCACGAACTTCAACAACGATCAAGGTGTACAAGTCTTAAAATGGATTCGCTCACAAAAAGACAATTCTGGTGTGGTGCAATCAAATGCTGACGCGCTTTCTAACTTAGGAAATGGTAAAATCGATGCTTATTTATCTGGTCCGTGGTCTAAATTGGATGTAGAAAAAGCTTTGGGTGATAACTTTGCAGTTGCGCCTTATCCAACGGTTGATTTAGGTAATGGTGCAGTACAGCAAAAAGCCTTTTTAGGAGTTAAATTATTTGGCGTCAACGCTTCAACGAAAAGTCCTGTAGCTGCAATGGCCTTAGCTGATTTCTTAACGAATAAAGAAAATCAATTAACCGTTTTTGAAAAAAATGGTACAGTGCCAGCCAATAAAGAGGCGCAAACAGATGGTAAAGTGACCTCTGATAAAGTAGCTGAAGCTGTAATGACGATGAGTGATGCAGACCATTCAGTAGTAATGCCGAAACTTCCAGCAATGGTTACCTTCTGGGGACCTGTGGAAGCAGTGATCAATGATACGTATAACGGCAAAATTGCGGAAGATCAATACTTGCCAAAATTAGATAAATTAGTGAAAGATACCAGTAAATCAGATAAATAAACGTTAGAAATTATAGTGGAAATAGCGGCTGAGTAGAATAGAACAAAATTAAAGGTCAGTTTTATTTTCCTCGCTAAATCTGAATAAACGGCGAGAAAAAAGCAGCTCCTTCGGAAATAAGCTGAAATTCACCAAAATTTGAAAGAGCGATTTTCGTGAATTTCCTCTTATTTCTCGGAGTTAAACGCTTTGGTCTCAGCCTCTTGATTTCAAAGAAGAACAGGAAGTGAAATGCTATGAAACTAAAGTCAAAGTCGGAAGGTCAGCTCACGTTTAGAGAGTTGTTTAAAAAAGGCGATACACCGATCAAGCTTTCGTATATTTTTATGGGAACAGCCAATATTTTGAATGGACAAATCATCAAAGGGTTGGCATTTTTAGCACTGCAAATCGGGTTTGTGGCGTGGCTCGTCGTGAATGGCTTTCATGCATTGTCAATGCTGCAATCATTGGGAACCAAAGCGCAAGGTTGGGTCATGGATGAGTCGTTAGGGATCGAGGTACAACAGCCGGGAGACAATTCGATGTTGCTGTTATTATTTGGGATCGCTGCAATTATTTTGATTTTACTCTTTATTTTTCTTTACATCGTCAATCTGAGAAGTGCCCGTAAAATTTTTACCTTGAAGCAAGCGGGGCAAGCTTTGCCGACGCTGAAGGAAGATCTAAATAGTTTGTTGAATGAAAAATTCTATATTACGTTGATGAGCATTCCGTTGCTAGGGGTATTAGCCTTTACGATCTTGCCACTGTTGTATATGATTTCGATTGCGTTTACGAGTTATGATCATAATCATTTGCCGCCTAAAAATTTATTTCATTGGGTCGGTTTTGCTAATTTCAGCAATGTGATTACAGGAGATATTGCGGGGACCTTTTTCCCGGTGCTTACTTGGACATTGGTTTGGGCCGTTTTAGCAACGGCAACCACTTTTTTCTTCGGTATTCTGTTGGCGTTATTGATTAATGCTAAAGGGGTCAAGGGAAAAAAAGTCTGGAGGACGATTTTTGTGATCACGATGGCGGTACCGCAATTTGTCAGCTTATTGTTGATGGCAAACTTATTCAATGGTTCAGGACCAGTGAATGCAATGCTTCAAAATTGGGGCTTGATCGATCAGCCGATTCCGTTTTTGACAGATGCTTTATTAGCCAAAGTTACGGTTATCTTCGTTAATATGTGGGTTGGGATTCCGGTCACGATGTTAGTCGCGACAGGGATCATTACTAATTTGCCGACCGATCAAATCGAAGCAGCCGAAATTGATGGCGCTAATAAGTTTCAAATCTTTAGAAATATCACGTTCCCGCAAATCTTGTTTGTCATGGCACCTAGTTTGATTCAACAGTTTATTGGGAACATCAATAATTTCAATGTGATTTTCTTGTTAACTGGCGGACAACCAGCGAATAGTAATTTTCATTCTGCTGGTGAGACCGATTTGCTAGTAACGTGGTTGTATAAATTAACCGTAACAGCCGCCGATTATAATCTTGCATCGGTAATCGGGATCATTATCTTTGTACTTTCAGCTGTCTTCTCTTTATTTGCTTATACACGAAGCAGTTCATTTAAAACGGAAGGAGCGTAAACAAGCTTATGAAATCGAAAAAAAGAAACCATTTAGTCCTACATTATACATTATTGACGATTTTATCGATTGTCTGGATCTTTCCAATCGTTTGGATTGTTTTGACTAGTTTTAGAAGTGAAGGCGGAGCCTTTGTGACGTATTTTATACCTAAACAGTTTACCTTTGAAAATTATAAAATGTTGCTGACAAGCTCGACTTATCCGTTTGTTCAATGGTTTTTAAACACGTTGTTTGTAGCGATTTGCAGTTGTATTTTATCAACATTGATCACGATTGCCATGGCATATTCTTTAAGCCGTTTAAGGTTTCGGGCGCGTAAACCCTTTTTAAAGCTAGCTTTAGTGTTGAATATGTTTCCTGGATTTATGAGTATGATCGCTGTTTACTATATTTTAAAAGCGATGAATTTAACTGGTAGTTTATTGGCCTTGATTTTAGTGTATTCCTCTGGAGCGGCTTTAGGCTTTTATATTGCAAAAGGCTTTTTCGATACGATTCCGATGGCATTAGATGAATCAGCTATGATCGATGGTGCAAGCAAGTTTGAGATTTTTACAAAAATCACATTACCATTAAGTAAACCGATCATTGTGTATACAGCATTGATGGCCTTTATGGCGCCATGGATGGATTTCATTTTTGCAAAAATCATTTTAGGCGATAACGTCAATAAATATACAGTTGCGATTGGTTTGTTTACGATGCAAACCAAGGATAAAATCGATCAATACTTTATGGCGTTTACAGCAGGCTGTGTTTTGATCGCAGTGCCGATTACGTTACTGTTTATCTTTATGCAGAAATATTATGTTGAAGGAATTACCAGTGGTTCTGTGAAGGGATAAAAAGGAGAAAAGCATTCCCAGATGGAGATGCTTTTTTTATGTCTGTCTTTGAGTATAAGCAGAAGTTTCACCTTCAATCACATTAGCAATCTCCGCAGCTAATGTTTCTCTTGAAATAGGTTCATATCCATGAACGAGTTTTCTAATTCCAGGTATTGCTTTAAGCAGGTTGATCCCAAAGGCACTAATAACAGAAAAATAACGCTTTTTATCCACAACTAAACTAGGGTAAATAATCACATATTGTAGGCTGCTTGCTTTGATCAGTTGTTCAGCTTGCAGTTTAGCATTCATATAATTTCTTAAAGGGAATGGGGCGCTATTGGCAGATATAAATAGGAAATGTGCTGTCGGATTATGCGTGCTTAAATAATCCAGAATTAGTTGGACCGGCGATAGAATAAAGCGATCATAGGTAATTCCTTTACGAGGATGCTCAAAAAGAATTCCGATAGTGTCGATGACCCAATCAGCTTGTTGGATAGCTTTGTGCCAATTGGTATCGTTTAGGATATCTGAACGAACCCAATGGACTTTTTCAGACCAAGAACTTGATAAATCAGTTGGTTTTCCATGACGTGAAATGCTGGTTAGGTCATGTCCTCTGTTGGTCAGTTCTTCAATCAGTTTTTGCCCAATAAAACCACTTCCACCGAAAATAGTTATATTTATCGTGTTCACCTGCTTTCGCTATGTAATATAGTTAGTTTAGCATTATTTTCCGAAGGATAAAAAGAAACAGTACGCTGAAGCACCTAGCATACTGTTTCTTTTTATTTAATCGTTACTGCGACACCGAAATGATCGCTAACAACAGGTGTCTGTTTCCCATCAAAGAGGATCTGATAATCGGTAATCGCTAATTCTGGGGAAGTGAAAATATAGTCTATACGCAATTTCTCCTGATTTGCGCCCCAACCATCAATGGCCTTTTCAACAGTATGTTCACCTAATTTTTCTGCTGCAGCTAAAAAGCTATCTTGCAACTGTAACGGACTGTTTAGTACCAGATCATAACCAGTTTTGGCAAGTGATGGGGGATTGTTAAAGTCTCCCATAAGCAACAACGGTGCCGTGTGATGTTGTAAGGCGCGTTCGGTTTTCTGCCATTCATGTTTAAAACCGCCCGTTTCTAACCACCAAGAATAATGACAACAAACTGCAGTGATTGATTGCTCAGCTAGTTTTGTTTGACCAATCAGGATAACTCTTGTGCGGTAGTCATTTGGATCTGTGGTGTCAGAAACGAGGACTATTTCAGGGATGATTGGCTGCTTTGAAAGTAGTGCGACCCCTTCATGATAAATTGAGTAACCAATGTGATTATAGGCCCAACTCCAGTGGTAGTCGTGTCCTTGTTCCTGTAATCGTTGTACTAATAAATGAGCGAAGTTATCTTCGTGGATCGGCTGTTGCTTTTCAGTTGGATGGAAATTATGGGTTGAAATGGCCGGTAAACTGTCCATGCGTTGGTTGACTTCTTGTAAGGCAATCACCTCATAGTCTGCTTTGATGATTTGATCGGCTAATTGTTGTAATTTTTCTAAGGGCTGTTCTTCTAACCAGCTGTGAGTATTCAACGTTAGTATGTTCATAGTTATTTCCTCCTGTGATTATAAAAACAAGGTCGTGCCTAAGACATAACTCTGCGAGCTATATCCCGCCTGGAATACGGATAAACGGTGGGAGCAGAAGCAATCACTACGCTACGCTTCGATCACATCAAATTCTAAGTGCTAAAGCACTAAGATTTGAAGGCTTCGGAAATAAACCGGAATTCACAAAAATTTGAAAAACACCAGGTAGGTACCAATCATCATCAGTTCATAAACTCACTGTGATTCTTGGCAATTTTCGTGAATTCTTTCTTATTGCTGTAAAACACAGCGAGGTACGAGCTGATGTTGCACAGTACCTACTTGGTTCTCGGGATTAAACACTTCTGTCCCGACTTCGCCCTATTTAGACTGTTGTTTGTGTTAAATATCTAATCGTCCGATAACAGTTCCAGGATCTTGTTTACCAACTGTATCTAAATGGAAAGCATTGATCTTTTCGCCATTTGTAAAGACTACGATCATCGTTGTTTGTTTACCAGCGGCTTTGATTTTGTCCAAATTAGCAGTGGCAATCATGGTGCCTGCTGTGACCTTTTGACCTTCAGTAACATGGATCGTAAAGGCGGACTCTTTCATTTCGATCGTATCAAGTCCCATATGGATCAAGACTTCAATGCCTTCATCCGTCTGAATCCCTAATGCATGTTTTGATGGGAAGATACTGCTGATCACGCCATCGATTGGTGCGTAAATCGTTGAGTCTTCTGGGATAACGGCGAAACCATCACCCATCATTTTTTGTGAAAAGACAGGATCATCGACTTGATCGATAGCAATCACTTCACCATTTGCGACAGGTAGGATTGTTTTGGTGATGCCGAGATAATCAGTTGTACTTGTTGGTGTATTCGTTGTTTCTGTTTGTTGCGGTACAGGTATTTCGACGCCAGAATCTAGTAAGTCTTGAATATCTGATTTTAACACGTCGGCTTTCGGTCCGTAAACTGCTTGAACGCCATTATCTTTTACGATCAGCCCCATAGCGCCTGCTTTTTTCCAAGCTTCTTCCGCTCCAACTTTATTTTTATCTGTAACACTGACGCGTAAACGGGTCATACAAGCATCAACGTCTACGATATTTTCTTTTCCGCCTAATAGATGAACGATATCGATGATTTGAGGATCGAGTCCACTAATGCTTTGAGTATTACTTGTTTCGGAAGTTGTTTGGGTTTCGTTATTATCATAGTTACCGTTGCGGCCTGGTGTCGCAAAGTTGAATTTTTTGATCATGAAATTAGCAATAAAATAAGTTAGGACGCCAAATGCAATCGTGCAAAGTACGAAATTTAACAAATCCCCGCCTAATCCGGCTTTGATTGCAAGCGGTGTTCGAGTCAATAATTCGATATTTCCAAAAGAGTGAACCCGCAGTGCAACGATATCTGCCATAGCGAACGCAGCTCCTTGAATAATGGCGTAAACAACATATAAAGGAACCGCCGCAAACATAAACATGAATTCTAAAGGTTCAGTAACACCTGTTAAAAATACAGCCAGCGCCGCTGAAAGATACATTGATTTATAGCTGGCACGTTTATCTACATCAACATTTCGGTACATTGCCAGGGTCATACCCATCAAAATACCAGAAGCGCCAATCATTTGGCCTACTTTGAAGCGAGCAGGTGTCCAGTTGGCTAAAACAAAATTATATTGAGATGTGTCGCCAGCGCCTTTTAGATTGACTAAGTCAGTTGCCCAAGCTAACCATAAAGGATCTTGTCCAAAAACTTGCGTTCCTGCTTGTGCGCCAGATAAAATTTCATAAGTTCCGCCTAGCTGTGTATAGTTGATCGGAATCGTCAACATATGATGTAAACCAAACGGTAATAGCAAACGTTCTAAAGTTCCGTATAAAAATGGTGCTAAAACTGGGGCCGTATCTTGAGACTGAGCGATCCAAAGTCCAAAATTATTGATACCCGCTTGAATATAAGGCCAAATAATGGCTAAAAGGATTGCGACGATTGTTGACCAAAGTATCACGACAAATGGCACAAACCGTTTACCGTTGAAAAATGAAAGTGCATCTGGTAATTTACGGTAATTATAATACTTATTAAAGGCCATCGCACCAACGAAACCAGCGATGATTCCAACGAAAACGCCCATATTTAATGCGGGTGCTTCCAAAACACTTGTGAAAAAGCCTTTGACCATAATTTTAGTGCCGAACAATGTGTGGATAAACGCTTTGTCGTCTGCCAGCATGGCGCTAGTAACACCAAAAATCGATCCTGTGATGCGGTTGATCAAAATAAATGAAAGCCCAGCGGCAAAGGCTCCACCTGCGCGTTCTTTCGCCCAGCTACCGCCAATCGCAAGTGCGAATAAAATGTGTAAATTACCAATGACAGCCCAACCGATATTTTCAATAACACCGCCTGTTGTAGCTAACGCTGCCCAATCTGGATTGATCAACGGAATGGTTTTACCGATGCTGATCATTAATCCTGCAGCTGGCATAACAGCGATTACAACCATCAGTGCTTTACCAAACTTTTGCCAAAATTCAAAACTCAATAACTTTTTCATCTTTTTTCTCTCCTTTGCAATAATTGCGCAATCGTTTTCGTTGATTGTAGTATAAAGCAGATTTTTATTTTTGTAAACCCTTAAGTACGATCACTTTGTTTTCATTATCAATAAAAGGATAGTATTATTAAAGATAAAGAAATTATAATTGTTAAGGTGTAATCCACAAATAAATATTTGACAATGCAATCGGTTGCGTTTATTATGATGTTAAGAAGCGAACCATTTACAGGAGGAGATAAAATGAATCACTTATTTGAAATAGACCCATGGAAAATCGCAACACATCAATTAGCACGAGAGGAACGCCGTTTGCAAGAATCGTTAACTTCAATAGGAAACGGTTATATGGGGATGAGAGGGAATTTTGAAGAACAGTATACAGGTGATCATCATCAAGGGGCTTATTTAGCAGGTGTTTGGTATCCTGACAAAACAAGAGTTGGCTGGTGGAAAAATGGTTATCCTGACTATTTTGGTAAAGTGATCAATGCAGTGAATTTTATAGCCATGGATATTTTTGTAAATGGTGAGGCGGTTGATTTAGGGATTCAAACAGCAAAGGATTTTTATTTAGAATTGGATATGCATAACGGGTTGTTGACTCGGACATTTGTTATTGAAGTTGGCGAGACAAGCGTTAAATTCCATTTTGAACGTTTTTTAAGCATTGTTCAACAAGAACTTGCGGCGATTCGAGTAACAGCAGAAGTGCTTACAGGGACGGCGGATATTCAGGTCATTTCAAAAATCGACGGTGATGTTCGTAATGAAGACAGCAATTATGATGAAATGTTTTGGGAAGCACAGCAATCAGGTTTTGAAGGGACGATTGGCTTTTTAACGACTAAAACGATTCCAAATTCTTTTGGCATCGAGCAATTTAGTGTGACTGCCGCAATGAAGCATATAACAGAGGCTGAAGTGGGGATAGTAGAAACTGAACCATTGAAAGTACAACAGTCATTTCAAGCAACACTACAAGTAAATGAATCGATCACGTTAGAAAAACAAGTCATCGTTTTAACTAGTCGTGATCTTCCAGAGGCGGAACAACAAGGAAATGCCGTTCAACTGTTGCAAGACAACACGAAGACGTTTGCTGAATTATTAGACGAGCAAAACGCAGCTTGGGCAAAACGTTGGGCGCTGGCTGATGTTGTGATTGAAGGTGATGATGCCGCACAACAAGGGATTCGTTTTAATTTATTCCAATTATTTACAACGTACTACGGTGAAGATGAACGATTGAATATTGGACCAAAAGGCTTTACTGGTGAAAAATATGGCGGTGCCACTTATTGGGATACTGAAGCGTATGCTGTTCCTTTGTATTTAGCTTTAGCCAAACCAGAAGTAACCAAGAACCTCTTGAAATACCGCTACAACCAATTAGAGCAAGCAAAACACAATGCTCGTCAACAAGGGTTAGCTGGTGCCTTATATCCGATGGTAACCTTTACTGGTATTGAATGCCATAATGAATGGGAAATCACGTTTGAAGAAATCCATCGAAACGGAGCAATTGCCTATGCAATCTATAATTACGTCAACTATACAGGCGACAAAGAGTATTTAAAGAACGAAGGACTGCAAGTTTTAACGGAAATTGCACGTTTCTGGGCAGACCGAGTTCATTTTTCTAAACGTACTGGAAAATACATGATCCATGGCGTGACTGGACCAAATGAATATGAAAACAACATCAATAATAACTGGTACACAAATACGATTGCAACATGGGTGCTGCAATATACGTTAGAGAATTACGCTCAATACAAAGCAGAAACGCCAGTCAAAATTACAGAAGCAGAGCAAGCTCATTGGCAAGAAATTGTCGAAAATATGTACTATCCTTTTGATGAAGAATTAGGTGTTTTTGTCCAACATGATACCTTCTTAGATAAAGACTTAATGCCAAGGACAGCATTAACACCAGCGGATCTTCCGTTAAATCAACATTGGTCTTGGGATCGGATTTTACGTTCTTGTTTTATTAAGCAAGCAGATGTGCTACAAGGGATTTACCTCTTTGGTGAACGTTTTTCTCGAGCGGAAAAAGAACGGAACTTTTTATTTTATGAACCAATGACGGTCCACGAATCTTCGCTATCACCAAGTGTTCATGCGATTTTAGCAGCAGAACTTGGAATGGAAGAAAAGGCAGTGGAAATGTATCAACGTACGGCTCGCTTAGATTTGGATAATTATAACAATGATACAGAAGATGGCTTACACATTACCTCAATGACGGGTAGTTGGCTCGCGATCGTGCAAGGATTTGCTCAAATGAAAACAGCTGGTGAAACCTTGAGTTTTGCACCATTTTTACCAAGTACTTGGTCATGTTACGCCTTTCATGTGAACTATCGTGAGCGCTTATTATATGTGACGGTAGATAAAGAGAATGTCCGCTTGCAACTAGTAACAGGCGCAGAGCTGCCACTTACGTTATATGGCAACAAATTCATTTTAGCAGATGAATTAGTGATTGAAATGGAAAAGGTGAATGAAGATGTTTAAAGGGGTACTGTTTGATTTAGATGGTGTTTTAACCGATACAGCCGAATACCATTACCAAGCATGGCAACGTTTAGGGAAAGAAATTGGGATCACGATCGATCGAGCATTCAATGAAGAATTGAAAGGTGTCAGCCGTGAAGATTCGTTGAAGTTGCTTTTAGCTCATGGCGGACGGACAAACGCGTTTGATTCAGAGCAATTTGCTGAATTAGCGCAGCGGAAAAATGAGTATTACGTTGAGATGATCCAACAAGTCGGTCCAAAAGATGTCTACCCAGGGATCTTAGACTTGTTAAAACACTTAAAAAAAGAAGAAATCAAAATCTCGTTAGCTTCTGCGAGTAAAAACGGGCCATTCTTATTAGAAAAGATGGCGTTGATGTCTTATTTTGATGGGATTGCAGATCCAGCAGAAGTAGCGAAAGGCAAACCAGATCCAGAGATCTTTCAATTGGCAGCGGAAAAAGTTGATTTAACAGCCGCTGAGTGTATTGGGATCGAAGATGCTAAAGCGGGGATTCAAGCGATCCTAGCAAGTGGTGCCTTGCCAATCGGTGTTGGACGTCCAGCAGATCTGGGATCAGATATTGTAGTGGTTGCCTCTACAAAAGAATTGAAGATCGAGCTTTTGACTTCTGTATGGCAAACAGCAAATAAAAATTGAATGAACGAGAAATGCGTTTAAATAAAAAATGACGATAGCAACGAAGCATTAATCTGTGGTATTATTTTCTACGATAGAAGGATTTATAATTAACCGTGAAAGGAGTGGAAAAGATGACGATTACAGTCAAGGATGTTGCCAAAAAGGCTGGAGTAGCCACATCTACGGTTTCCAGAGTAATCAATGATCATCCCAGCATTTCAGATGCTACAAAGAAAAAAGTCTATAAAGTAATGGAAGAAATGGGGTATGTGCCTAATATTGCTGCTCGTAATCTTGGTAAACGTTCTTCGGGAGCTGTGGGCGTGATTTTGCCACCGTTGGATTCTCGCGAGCGGATGGGGAATCCATTTTACTTAGAAATTATTGAGTCGATCAATGATGAAGCACGTAAGCATAGTATGACGACAGCGATTGCCACGGCACAATCTTTTGAGACCTTATTGGAAAATGTCCAGCTAATGCATCGACAAAAACAAGTTGACGGCTTTATCCTGCTCTATTCCGATAAAGATGATCCCGTCATTGACTACTTATTCGAAAATCAAGTCCCATTCTCATTGATCGGTCAACCTTATACGAACGAAGATCAAGTGATCTATGTAGATAATGATAATCAATTATTGGGAAAACATGCTACGGACTATCTAATTGAAAATGGCCATAAAAATATCTTATTTATTACCAATACAACGCACGAAAACGTCTATTACGAACGCTATTTCGGCTATCAAAAAGCGATGATGTTGGCTAATTTAACGGTGTTGCCTTCTGTTGATATGGAGCAACCTGAAGATTATGTAGCATTTGAACAATTGCTAAAAGAAACCAAAGCTACGGCTGCAGTTGTGATCGATGATATCTTTGCGATGAGGATGATTCAACTAGCACAAATGTATGGTTATCGTGTGCCGGATGATTTTTCAGTGATTAGTTTTAATAACTCGATTTATGCTACATTAGTTCATCCTTATCTGACCAGTATCGATATCGATATTGCCGAACTTGGGAAAATGGGCATGCAAAAGTTGATCGAATCTTTACAGGAAAAAGAAGCAACTGGAGTTCGGATGGTGATTCCGCATAAGTTAATCAAGCGGGAAACAGTGCTATCCTTGAATGAAACAAACTAAAACCACAACAAATAAACCATTAAAATCTAACTAGTTCAGAAATAAAAAGCTGAACTAGTTAATTTTTATTGGCAAAAAAACGACTACAATTGTAAACTTTTTGTGATGAGCAAGAAGGAGAGGAGAAAATGATACAATCAATAACCGATGAAAACTTCATCCAAGAGACAAGCCAAGGAATTGTTCTAGTAGAATTTTGGGCACAATGGTGTAGTTATTGCAAAATGCTGGAACCTGTTTTAGAGGAACTAGATCGAGAATATGCAACGGACATTCAGATTAGACAAATGAATGTTGAAACAAACGAAGTAATTCCCGAACAATATAATGTAATGAGTTTACCGCTTTTAATTCTATTTAAGGATGGAGAAGCAAAAGAAAAAATTGTTGGCTATTATCCCAAACATATACTGAAGAACTATTTTAAAGAAATCCTACAAAAATAAAATATTGACAAACAAGCTATTATGAATTAAGATACAAGTGAATCAAAAACGACTACAATTGTAGATTCCGAAGAAAGTAGAAGATACTTATGAAAACTAGCAATTATGATCTTTTTAAACGTGATTAACACATCTTTAAAAAAATCGTTCAACCAAGGCTTCAACTAAACAACATAGTGATTCTTTCAGCCAGATATATTCCGGAAATACAAGGAACAATAGGTAAAGTAACTACCATCTATGAGATTTAAGCATGTGCAGTAACTTATAAACGTACTTGATCAGCAAGTCTGGCTGATTGAAGAGGACCTGATGCAATAATTAAAAAGTGGGAGGAAATCTAAATGGCAGTAGCAGAAATGCACCATATAACCGATGCGGAATGGGAAATTATGAGAGTTGTCTGGACGCAAGGAACAACAACGAGTAAAGAAGTCCAGCAAATTTTAAATCAAAAAACAGAGTGGAAAACAACAACCGTAAAAACCTTACTCGGACGTCTGGTTGAAAAGAATTTCCTATCCACTGAAAAAAACGGCAATAAATTTATTTATCGATCATTAATAGAAGAAAAAAGTACGATTCAGTTAGCGACAACAGAACTACTAGAGAAAATCTGTGCAAAAGAGGTCAGTTCTGTTGTTAAAACAATTATTGCTGAAAGCTATCTGAGTTTTGAGGATATAGAGCAGCTAGAAAAAGTATTAGCAGCAAAGAAAGAATCAGCGGTGGATGTTGTGTTATGTAATTGCACCTCAGAACAATCACTGTATCAACAAGCAAATTAAAAAACTAAGGAGATGGAGAAAAATGGAAGTAAAAACATTTGATATAGAAGGGATGACGTGTGCCTCTTGTGCTCAAACAGTCGAAAAGGCGACTGCAAAACTAAGCGGCGTGTCAAAGGCCACCGTCAATCTTGCAACAGAAAAACTAAATATTGAATATGATGAAAGTAAACTATCAGAAAGCGATATTCAAAAAGCCGTGTCCGATGCAGGCTATGAAGCTTTAAGTAATGTACAACAACGAACGTTTGATATAGATGGAATGACGTGTGCTTCATGTGCACAAACGATTGAAAAAGCAACCAATAAACTAACGGGTGTCTCAAAAGCTTCAGTCAATCTAGCGACAGAAAAAATGGTCGTTGACTTTGATCCATCAGCAATAAACGTTTCTGATATCACCAAAGCCGTATCAGATGCTGGATATGAGGCAATCGAGCAAGTGGATTCTGCAGATACTGTGGATAAAGACCGCGAGAAAAAACAAAAACATATCAAAGAAATGTGGCAACATTTTTGGATGTCAGCAGTCTTTACGGTTCCATTATTATATGTCGCAATGGGACACATGGCAGGTCTGCCATTACCAGCAATAATCGATCCAATGATGCATCCAGAAACATTCGCCATGGTTCAATTGATTTTAACGATTCCTGTATTATATTTAGGTAGAAGTTTCTTTACAGTTGGGTTTAAAGCTTTATTTAAAGGACATCCTAATATGGATTCGTTAGTTGCTTTAGGAACTAGTGCAGCTGTAGCGTACAGTCTATACGGGACTGCTATGATTTTTGCTGGCGATCCGCAATTCACAATGGCGTTATATTACGAATCAGCTGGCGTGATTTTAACATTGATCACATTAGGGAAATACTTTGAAGCTGTTTCAAAAGGAAAAACATCAGAAGCGATCAAAAAATTAATGGGCTTGGCACCAAAAAATGCCCGTGTTTTCCGTAATGGTCAAGAAATGGAAATTCCAGTAGATAGCGTTCAGTTAGATGATACGATCATTGTTCGTCCAGGAGAAAAAATTCCAGTAGATGGCGTTGTGATAGAAGGATCATCTGCAATCGACGAGTCAATGTTAACAGGTGAAAGTATGCCAGTTGAGAAAAAAGTCGGGGATAATGTTATCGGTGCAAGTATCAACAAAAATGGTAGCTTCCGTTTAAAAGCAACCAAAGTCGGTAAAGATACAGCATTGTCTCAAATCATTAAATTAGTTGAAGATGCTCAAGGATCCAAAGCACCAATTGCTAAAATGGCAGATAAAATTTCTGGTGTTTTTGTACCGATCGTAATGGTTTTATCTGTGTTAGCTGGTTTAGCTTGGTACTTCTTAGGACAAGAATCATGGGTATTTGCATTGACGATCACGATTTCCGTTTTAGTTATCGCTTGTCCATGTGCGTTAGGATTAGCAACACCGACAGCGATCATGGTGGGAACCGGAAAAGGCGCTGAAAATGGCGTATTGATCAAAAGTGGAGATGCACTTGAAACAACGCATAAAATTCAAACAATCGTTTTTGATAAAACAGGAACAATTACAGAAGGAAAACCAAAAGTAACAGATGTCGTGACAGCTAATGATATGAGTCATGATGAATTATTAAGACTAGCAGCTTCAGCTGAAAAAGGGTCTGAACATCCTCTAGGTGAAGCAATCGTAAATGGTGCAGAAGAAAAAAATCTAGCCTTTGCTCAAACAGAAGAGTTTGAAGCAATTCCAGGTCACGGGATTGAAGTAACGATCGAAGGGAGCCGTTTATTGTTAGGAAATAAAAAATTGATGGATGATCGTGGTATTTCTTTAGGAAATTTAGGCGTCACATCAGATCAATTAGCAGAACAAGGTAAAACACCGATGTATATTGCGAAAGATGGCGCGATTGCAGGGATCATCGCAGTTGCGGATACGATTAAACCAAACAGTATTCCAGCAATTAAAAAATTGCATCAAATGGGTATTGAAGTTGCCATGATCACAGGTGATAATAAACGAACAGCTCAGGCAATCGCTAAGCAAGTGGGTATCGATCGTGTACTAAGTGAAGTTTTGCCAGAAGACAAAGCCAACGAAGTGATGAAGTTGCAAAAAGAAGGTAAGAAAGTTGCCATGGTTGGGGATGGCATCAATGATGCGCCAGCATTAGCACAAGCGGATATCGGGATCGCAATTGGTTCTGGTACAGATGTTGCAATGGAATCAGCAGATATCGTATTAATGCGTAGTGACTTGATGGATGTCCCAACAGCGGTAGAATTGAGTAAAGCGACAATCAAGAATATCAAAGAAAACCTATTCTGGGCCTTTGCGTATAACACGTTAGGAATTCCTGTAGCGATGGGTGTATTATATCTATTTGGCGGACCACTACTTAATCCGATGATTGCAGGAGCTGCGATGAGTTTCAGTTCAGTCTCTGTGTTGCTGAATGCTTTACGGTTGAAAGGGTTTAAACCTTCAGCGTTGAAAAAATAAAAAAGAAACGTTAGTAAATTGACTTAAAAGTTTATAAAATAGCCACTATCTTACCTTAATTAATGGAAAGATAGTGGTCTTTTTATTTCTGGATGAAAAGGACTAAAAAATTGATTACTTCTATAATGTAGCAGGTGCTAAAGATCTATCTTTATGGCAATAACTGCTTTTTTAAAGTTTTATCCATACTCAACGTATTTTTTTAGCAATTCGTGTCATGCCGTAATAATCAGTATAAATAATTTTTTGGAAGGTCTCTTTTTCTTGATGAATAAAAACAATTGTTTCGTTTATTTTTTCTGTTTTGAATACAGATTTATTGTTATCTGAATGGAGGTGTTTAAGTTTGAGTTTATACGGAGCATCGTATAATTTAGGCACGATAAGAAACAAATCCTCATCTGCGATTACCTCAAAAGAGAAAAAATCCTCTACTACTTCATACAGACCAACAAACCGCTTCAATAAGTAGGGAAATGTTGGTTGTATACGAGGTAGTGTGATATTAAACGAACTATCGAATTTCAATTCACTAATCTCTTTAGTAATGACACCTACTGGAATTAAGTCAAGATTACTTAAAAAAATAACTATGAATTCATCTGTTTCAAACTGTTTAATCGAATTAACAAAACCGCTGACATCACCAAAATGCTGTCGGCATAGCTGTCCGTTGATTTTAGTAATATCCCAACCGCAAGCATAACTTCCCTGATTGATGGTGAACATTAATTTGGTTAAGTCTTTCGAGATGAGTTCATGCCTTCTAAGTGCTTGATCCCAAAGGTATAAATCTTTTGCCGTGGAATAAATACCGTACGCTCCTAGTGGAAATGAAGTGTTCGTTTGAGGAGTATTTATTTCTTTTCCCCAGTAACTATAACTTGAGGCTAATTTTGAGATGATATCTACTTCATTCATGCATCCAGTATTGTTCATATTTAGCGGTGTAAAAATATGTTCTTGTAAAAACTGCGCATATGAACGTCCAGAGACCACCTCGACTATTTTTGTCAAAACTAAATACCCAGAGTTAGAATAAGCAAATTGACTGCCGGGTTCAAACTCTAGCGGCAAATTCTTGAATAAATCCAACATACCATCAAGCGTCCAGCTAAGTCGCATCGTTGTTTCCCAAAAATCTTCAAGTGAAGTGAAGTTGGGAATTCCAGAGGTACAAGTCATACAATGGTAAATAGTTATCTTATCTCCGTTTGGAAAATTGTCTAGGTATGTGTTGATAGAGTCACCACTTGATAAATAGCCTTGCTGTTGTAGAATCAATACTGCCATGGAGGTGAAAGCTTTTGTCAATGAACCTATTTGATATTTCGTGTCAGAGGTATTTGCAACATTAAACTCAATAGAAGCCAGTCCAAAACTTTGTTCTAAAAGAATGCCTGTTTTATCCGCAACAAGCAAATTCCCCTGCAAATAGCCTTGTTGATCATAGGTATTTATGTAACTTTCTAATTTTTCTTTAAAATTCATAGTGTTTCCTCTTCAGAAATCGTAGCGGAAATTTCTTTATGCAAGGTCCATACATCTTGCCCTAAGTTACTCATGATTGTGATATTTAGGTTCTGTGATCGATCATAAGATGAAATAAATGAGATGCCAGGATCTTGTCCCTGCATGTATGGGAAAATCTGTTCATCTTTTTTGGCAATCCAAAAACCATAGCCGTAACAATCAGAAGCTTGTATTGTTTGCATCAGGTTTACAGCATGTTCAGAGATGATTTTTCCGCTAAACAAGGTTTTCCAAAAACGGGAAAGATCGTTTAATGTTGTAAAACATCCTCCTGCACCACTCCCTTTAACGTCGATGCTATAAATATTAGAGTAAAATTCTTCAGTTTCGCTATCATAAATATACGCATTCGCGACATTAGCTGGCAAGCGGTCTAAAGAAAAATATCCAGTTGAAGACATGCTGGCAGGTTCAAAAATGAGTTGTTTCAAATAACAATCAAATTTTTGGCGAGTCACTTCTTCGATGATCGTTGCTAAAAGAACATAGCCTGTATTGTTGTATTGAAATCTTTTCCCAGGGATATTAACCATTTTTTTATCAATAAAAAGCGGAAAAAGATCACTATTTTTACGTATTTTGTAATTAGGAAAATCTTCCCACAAGGCTGCATAATCAGTCAGTTCTTCTTCGTCGAAATAATCTCCAACACCTGATGTATGATTCAGTAGTTGATGAACAGTAACAAGAGGATCGATATTGGGCATATTTTTTGAGAGAATTTGATTGATAGGCTGGTCAATACCGATTTTTCTATCTTCAATCAGTTTCATGATCGCAACGGCAATGAATGTTTTGCTCCCAGAAGCTGTTCCGAAAATCGTATCAATGGTATTGTCTATTTGATTAGAAAGATCTCGATAGCCATAAGTATCCAATAACAATGGAACATCATTAGATGTAACGCTGATAAAGCCACTAAAATCTTTTGGAATAGCGTGATATAAGTTCATGAGCGAAACTCCTTAAGTTAGAATATGTATTTGTCATTATATACTATAATAAGTTTATCATTAATTATGTGCCGAATGGTTTATTTTTTTATCCTTTTGGGAAAATAGTTGGTGGATTGCTCACTTTTAGTATTTAGTGTAATGCTATTGAAAGAAGGAGTGGAATTGAAATTGCAAGAGAATGTATGCTACCATAGAGCAGATATCAAACAAACGTACAATAAAGCAAGAAAGGAAGTGATCAGCAGATGAATACCTATAAATTAATATTGATCATGCTCCCGCCGCTTCCCGGAGATCGATGTTTTTTTTCAACTCTTTAATAAAGTAAAGTAGCTGTGAAGATTTGTTTTTGCAGCATTTAATCTAGGAGGAAGTATTTTGAAAAAAAGCATCGTAACGCGTGTACCATCTTTATTATTATTGATTGTTTTAGTTGGATTTCCACAAATCAGTGAAACAGTTTTTACTCCGTCATTACCAGATATTGCCCTTGATTTTAAAACCTCTATGGCCACTGTTCAATTGACGTTGAGTATTTATTTTATAGCATTTGCATTAGGAGTATTCTTTTGGGGTTGGTTATCTGATTTTATCGGCCGACGTAAGGCAATGCTAACTGGATTGTTCTTTTACGGAATCGGTAGTTTTCTTTGTTTTCGTTCAGAGACGATAGAATTTTTACTCTTTGCTCGATTTATTCAAGCTTTTGGTGCTAGTACAGGATCAGTTGTCACCCAAACGATTTTGCGTGAAAGTTATTCTGGGAATCAGCACCATGCGTTATTTGCACAAATTTCCGTAGCTCTTGCGTTTACCCCAGCAATCGGACCATTGATTGGCGGCATCGTTGACCAATATTGGGGCTTTAAAGCCGTTTTTCTTGTGTTGGTCGTGATGAGTGTGTTGATTTTTAGTTATGCCTATTTCTGTTTGCCAGAGACTTTTGAAGTGAGTAAACGGATGTCGGTGAGATTAAGACCAATCATTAAACGTTTTATAACGAATCCAAGAGTTTTAACGTATGGTTTTTTAATAGGAGCAATCAATGGCGTGTTGTTTAGTTACTATGCAGAAGCTCCTTTTATCTTTATCGAGCATTTTCATTTATTAACTGCGATGTATGGCTTTTTAGGGGTTGGTGTTGCGGGAGCTTCCATTTTAGGCTCGTTATTATCGAAACGCTTGTTACCGATTTATCAGCCAGAAAAGATTATTGAGATTGGAATTAAAACGATACTATTCGGTACGATGTTTCTACTTTTGGTAAGTGGCCTACCTATTTTTACCGATGGCACTCAGTTTTGGTTGATGTTGATCGGGATTTTTATTCTACTCACAGGGACAGGAACGGCACTTCCCAATTGCCTAAGTTTAGCATTGACAGATTTTCAGCATGTCATCGGTACAGCGGGAGCTATTTTTAGTTTAGGGTATTATTTGCTAGTAAGTTTGTTCACGTTTAGTATGAGCAAACTTCATAATGGAACATTAATGGTGATGCCGTTGTATTTTCTAGTGATCGGCAGTGTGATGCTTCTTTTGGCACGGAAGCTCTTATCACCAAAGAAATAAAGTTAAACCAATAAATAAAAAACATCTGCGTAAATGTACGTGGATGTTTTTTCGTGAGCGGTTTCTTTTTTTGTTATAATTGAGTTAGTATTAGAAAAAATAGTGGGGGCGAGTTTGGTGAGAGAAATTTTGTTACAGGCAATCGGCTTTTGTTTCGTGATTTTTTTAGGCTACTTGATGAAACGGATTGGTTTGTTAAGTAAAGCAGATGGCGGAACATTATCTGTTATTATTGTAAATATCACATTGCCGGCAACAGTTATTGTGAGTTTAGCAAGTGTAGATGTTTCCGGAACGTTATTTTTTTTATTGATAATGGGGATCATCTTAAATATCTTAGTTATTTTGATTGGTGGGCGAGTAAGTAAAAAACAAGCTATTTTAGAACGGAAATTTCAAATGTATTCCATGTCGGGCTATAATATTGGAAACTTCAGTTTGCCTTTTATCCAAGGATTTTACCCTTTGGCAGTACCATTTCTTTTGATGTTCGATATTGGAAATAGTGTCATGTTGACAGGCGGTAGTACGTTGTTGATTGATAAAGTTGTTGGATCCAAAGAGGAGATAACGTTTAAAAGAATTGTATTATCGTTGTTTAAATCAGCGCCTTTTACAGCGTATATGGGTATGTTGTTGCTTAGGATTATACAGGTTGGATTGCCGCTAGAGTTGATAAGCATACTAGAAATGATTGCCAAAGCAAACGGCTTTTTGTCGATGTTTATGATTGGGTTGTATTTTGAATTGAGATTGCCTAAGAAAGCGATGCGATTAGTGAAAGAAGCGTTAGTTTGGCGCTATTTATGTGGAGTGGCATTTGCATTATTATTTGCTTTTGTGTTGCCATTGGATCCGTTATTACGGATTGTGTTAGTTGTATTGAGTGTAGCACCGATGCCGACTTTTTCAGTGATTAATAGTGTAAAAGCAGGGATACCAGAAGAAACAGTTGGATTTACATCCTCTGCAAGTATTTTGATCAGTTTGATATTGATGACGGTCATCATGATGTTGATGGGATGACAATAGAAAAAGAGTGTGAGACAAACGTAGGAATCACGTTTGTTTCACACTCTAAATGCGGATGAGTGCTTTTGACCCATCCTCTTCCTTTTAACTTAAAATCAAGCGTTCTGCAATGTAGAAATCCCCGTCATACGGCGTGTCTTCTCCGCCGACTTTTTGATACAAGTCAGCACCTTTTCCAGCCAAAACGACGGCGTCTTCTCCTTGGCTCATGGCAAGAGCCCTTTCGATCGCTTCACTTCGATCGGCGATTATTTCGACTGGAATATCTGTTGTGATATAAGACTGGATTTCTTCACATATCGTAATTGGATTTTCATCAGCAGGATCATCCGTCGTTAGAATGGCACAATCAGCTAATTCAGATAAAACAGTACCAAAATCTTTACGTCGAGAAATAGCTTTGTTTCCAGTACTGCCGATAACAACAAGTAAACGACCCTTAGGATGTTCTGCTTTGACAAAAGTCAAAAGATTCTTTAAACTGTCATAATTGTGTGCATAATCAACATAGACTTTTGCACCATTTTTATTTGTTAACAATTCCATTCGGCCAGGAACGGTTGTGTCGCTGATTCCTTGTTGGCAATCGTCGCGTGTGGCGCCAACCAAAGCGCTAGCTAACGCAGCACTTAATGCATTTCCTTTATTGAAATCGCCACCTAAGCGCAAGTGATAGGCACCAGACACAGCTAACGAATCATTTTTTGCTTCGATTGAGAAAGAAAGTGAATCATCTGCACTTTTTTGATAGACATAATCAGTATCTGATGAAAAGTGATCGCCATAGACAATATAGGGAACGCTATGCAATTCAGCCGTTTCTTTCAATAATTGGAAATGATCAGAGTCGTGATTCAAAATCATTGTTTTTGAATGGGTGATCAATTGACGTTTGCAGTAAAAATAATCATCAAACGTTGGATGCTCGATTGGGCTTATATGGTCAGGTGTGATGTTTAGAAAAATACCGACATCGAAAAATAGACCATATACCCGATTTGTTTTATAGGCTTGCGACGACACCTCCATAATGAAGTGGGTCATATTATATTGAACCGCTTCAGCCATCATGCGATAAAGATCAAGAGATTCAGGCGTAGTTAAATGTGATTTGAAAAAAGTCTGGCCATCTAAAGTTGAATTCATTGTGGACAACATCGCAGTTTTCTTATTTGTTGCCTGATCTAAAATGAATTTAGTAAAGTAAGCAGCAGTTGTTTTTCCTTTTGTCCCAGTAAAACCAATTAGCTTTAATTTATTTTGGGGATAGTCATAAAAAGTCATGCTTAAAATCGACATTGCTTTTTTTATATCTGTTACAATAATTCCTAATGCAGCGGGGACTTCATAGGGCTGTTCTGCTACATAAACCTCAAGTCCGGAAGCAACTGCTTTTTCCAAATAGTCTGCTTTAAAATTGAGTCCTTTACAGAAAAAAAGTGTATCAGCACTTACAGTACGGGAATCATATGATAGTGTAGAAAATGTTTTATCGTTCATTGAGGCAGGGGGTGTTAACAGCCAACCTTGTTCTGAAACGAATTCTTTTAAAAGATGCTCTTTAATCAAGCATTCACGGATTTTTTTTAAAGAAATAGTCATCATTGCGCCTCCAAGCGGTATCTATAATCTAAATAGTAGATTATTGGATAGAAAACTTTAGAAATTCATCATACAATTTAAATGTCAAAACTTCAAGACACGTGCTGATGAAGGCTCCAAAAAAATTGCTGGAAAATAATAGATGAAACAGAATTTTTTAAGATATTTAAGAGATATTAAATAACAAACGGATAAAGAGTATATTTTAATAGGATATGAAAAAAACTATAAAAGTAAAGGTGTTTTTAACATGTTTTTTTCTGAATATAAATAAAAAATAAATACTTATAAATGAAGTGATTCTTTGGTTTTTAGATAATTCAAAAATCATAACCAGTGTTTTTTTGCAAAATCCGTGAGGAAAATATAAATAAGTGAATTTATTCAAGAAAGTCGTTGCATATACTTGATTTAACAATTAAAATAAAGAAAGCATGTTCAAAGAAAGTTGGAGGAGTTAAATGATAAATCAACCAAATCTTGCTGATCAACCTATCTTGACGAACCAAGAAAAAATGGTTAAAGGTTCTGCTTGGATGACAGCTAGTAATATAATTTCTCGTTTGTTGGGTGCAGTCTATATTATTCCATGGTATGCATGGATGGGAGAACACGCCAACGAAGCAAATAGTTTATCCTCTATGGGGTATACTGTGTATGCTCTCTTTTTATTAATCTCTACAGCGGGTATTCCTGCTGCGATTGCTAAACAAACTTCTTACTATAATTCACTAAATGAATATAAAATCAGCAGACAGCTTTTTTATAAAGCCCTTCAATTAATGGCTATTTTAGGAGCGATTTCTGCAATTATAATGTACCTTGCAGCACCATTGTTGGCAAAATGGTCTGGTGGTGGGGAAGAATTGATCCCGACCATGCGTGCATTGAGTTTAGCGGTTTTGATTTTTCCTTGTATGAGCGTTGTACGTGGTTATTTCCAAGGAAACCAAGATATGATGCCATTTGCGTTATCACAAATCGTTGAACAAGTCGCACGTGTTTTCTATATGTTATTGACAGCATTTATTATCATGAAAGTATTTAAAGGTGATTATGTTGATGCAGTGACACAATCGACTTTGGCAGCGTTTATCGGTATGTTAGCTAGTTTTATAGTATTATTTTTCTACATCCGTAAGCAAAAACCAATGTTTGATTATCTTGAAGCACATAGTGCAAATGAACATGAAGCATCAACGCGTGATTTGTTAACAGAAACGTTAAAAGAAGCGATTCCGTTTATTATAGTTGGTTCAGGTGTAACAGTCTTTAAATTAGTCGATCAATTTACTTTTTCTAACTTTATGAACACATTTACGACTTATTCTGGTAGTCAATTACGGACGTTATTTGCGATTTTTAATGCGAATCCGGATAAATTAACAATGGTCGTGATTGCTTTAGCAACATCAATTTCAGCAACAGGACTTCCTTTGATCACTGAAGCGATTACGTTGAAAAAATACCGAGACTTATCGAAATTGATTAGTAACAATCTACAATTATTTATGTTTGTGATGTTGCCAGCAACATTCGGAATGATCGTCTTGGCAAAACCGCTTTATACAATGTTTTATGCTCCAGATGATTTAGGTGTATCAGTCTTGATCCAGGCATGTTTTGCTGGTCTGTTTATGGGGCTTTATATGTTGTCTTCAACAATGTTGATGGGGATGTATGAAAATAAAGCAGCAATCAAATATTTTGGACTTGGTTTAGTCTTGAAGTTAATTGTGCAATATCCAAGCGTACGTCTTTTTGAAGTGTATGGTCCATTGATTGCTACAATGATCGGTTTCACATTATCTTGTGTCCTAATCATGAGAAAAATCAAAAAGGTCAGTCACTTTAATTTTGGGTTGACGTTACGACGTGGTTTGTTGATTTTCTTGATCACCTTAGTTATGATGATCGGGGCAATCATTATGAGACAATTCTTGTATCTATTTTTAGATCCAACACGTAAGTTCCAATCTTTTGTGATCATTATGATCGTAGCAGCCTTTGGTGGCGCGATATATGGGTATATCACATTAAAACTACGTTTAGCCGATAAATTATTAGGTGCTAGCGTTGGAAAAATTCGCCGTAAATTAAAAATAAAATAGAATCAAGTAACGAGCGGGGCGTAATGCTCCGCTTTTACTCTATCTAGTTTTAAGAGCTAGCCTATTGGGAAAAAAGCTGAATCAACTCGTTCAGTTTTTAAATGGAGGAGAGAAAGTATATGCGTTTAGATAAATTCCTTGCAGAAACAGGTGTTGGCAGCCGAAAAGAAGCCAAACAGTTATTGAAAAAAGGGCTAGTAACAGTTAATGGTCAAGTTATCAAAGAGGCTAAAACACAAGTGGATGAAGTGCAAGATATCATTGAACTTGCTGGTGAAGAATTAACCTATCAACAGTATTACTATTACATGTTGCATAAACCTCAGGGCGTGATTTCAGCAACTGAGGACAAATGGGATCAAACAGTGGTAGATTTACTAAAAGATGAAGATTATCGGGAGGATTTATTTCCAGTTGGGCGCCTAGATAAAGATACAGAGGGCTTATTGTTGTTGACCAACGATGGACAATTAGCACATCAATTACTATCCCCTAAAAAACATGTCGATAAAGAATACTTCGCAATCGTTCAAGGGCTTGTAACGAATGATGATATTCTTCAATTTGCAGATGGCTTTGCATTGACCAACAAAGAATTAGTCAAACCAAGTGAACTAATGATTGAGGCTATAAATGAAGAAGAGAAACGCTCAGAAATTCGTTTGATCATCCAAGAAGGAAAGTTTCATCAAGTAAAACGCATGTTTGAAGCGATAGATAAAAAGGTTGTCTACTTAAAAAGATTGCGTATGGGGAATTTATGGTTGGATGAAGAACTGGAACTTGGAGAATATAGAGCGTTAACTGAATCAGAACTTGAAGGATTAAAAACGAACAACTAGAAGGTAACCAAAATACAAGTAAACATGATGGCTTTACTTTAAGGTAATCATAGTTACTTGTATTTTCTTTGACTAGTTAGTCAACGGGGGGCTATACTTCAATTGACTAATTAGTCAATGTTATCTGACTATGTGAGCTAACTCTTCGGAAAAAGATAAAATCTGATTGTGGTAAAAAACGTCACCCTCATATTTTCCCATTTTTCTTTCAGAGTTGGACGAACCCGTTACGCTTTTATATTGAGGAGAAGTGATAAAATGAATGCTATTGAACTCAAAGGATTAACGAAATTATATAAAAAACAACCAGCTATCGATCAAGTAGAATTGTCTGTAGAAAAAGGGGAAATCTACGGTTTCATCGGTCCAAACGGTGCAGGAAAATCAACGACGATTAAAACCATGCTGAATTTTA
The DNA here is from genome assembly GCF_002148425.2 of Enterococcus sp. 12C11_DIV0727. NCBI lineage: Bacteria > Bacillati > Bacillota > Bacilli > Lactobacillales > Enterococcaceae > Enterococcus > Candidatus Enterococcus lemimoniae. Next base: position 2,644,269 of record NZ_CP147248.1, read on the forward strand.
TTTATCCAGATCATGGAACCGCTACGTTACTTGGATTAGATAGTATCAAAGAAGTAAAAGAAATTCGTAAGCGGACGGGATATGTCTCTAGTGATGTTCGTTTTTATCCTAATATGACTACTCTTGAAGTACTTAAATATATCGCTGCGTTTCATCAAGTAAAAGAAAGCAAAAAGCAAATTGCTTATTTTATTGAGTTATTTGATATTGATGCGAAGAAGAAAATGTTTGAATTATCTTTAGGAAATAAAAAGAAAATCGCGATAACAGCAGGAATTTTACCTAATCCAGAATTGTTGATTTTAGATGAACCAACGAACGGGTTAGATCCATTGATGCAACATCGTTTATTTGAAGAGTTGGAAAAATACAATCAACAAGGGATGACGATCTTTTTATCTAGCCACGATTTAAACGAAGTTCAACAGCATGCACATCGAGCCGCCTTTATTCGTGAAGGGAAAATCATCACTGTTCAAGATATTACAAAAGAAAAATCTCTAGGTAAAGTGATTACATTGATCGGCGACCACATTCCATTATCTTTATTTGAAAAAATGGGCGCAGCAATTTTAAAACATCAAGGAAATGAGACTCGTTTATTGTTCGAAGGAGATTTACGAGAAATTTTACCCTTATTAGCAGATGCGTCGATTCAAGATTTTACGGTTACAAACCCAGAACTGGAAGATCAGTTTATGGCGTTGTATGAAGGAGGGGTAGTGAAATGATCACAGCTAAAATCGAAAGCAAAGGACTCATTAAAGGATTAATCATTTGGACGATCTTATTTGCTGTGATAATTTTTGGCTTCAGCGCTGTCTATCCGCAAATGCATAGTTCAGCTATGGAAGATCTTTTAGGAGCAAAACTAGATGGGTTATCGCCGGCGCTTTTAAAAACTTTTAATATTAGTGTAAATGGTCAAGCAAGTTTTTTAGTTGCTGCAGGTTTCTTTGCCTATTATTTTCAGTATATGTTTTTAGCTGCATCGATTTACGCAATGATGCTAGGCAGCCAGGCATTGATCAAAGAAGAGACGGATGGCACTATTGAATTTTTATATGCCCAACCTGTGACACGTAGAGAAATTGTGACGAGTAAAGTTGGAGTGAACCTACTCATTTTGGCTATCTTTTGGTTGTGCTCATTTGGTGTATCGCTAGGCTCAACCTTGCTATACCGTCAATCAACCGATTCGGTCGCAACGATAACCAAAGAAATCAGTAAAATTTTCATGCAAGAAAGTTTGATTTTACTGTTTTTCTTAGCGTTAGGCTTTTTTGTCTCAACCTTTTTAAAATCAAGCAAACAAAGCACCAGTGTTTCTTTAGGGATTGTGTTTGGGTTTTATTTGATCGGGATTTTTTCTGATTTGAATGACTCTTTTAGTTGGGCGAAAACAATTTCTCCAACCCATATGGGTATCCCAAGTAATTTATTAGATAAAGGCTTATCTAGAGGTAATGTATTATTGTTGAGTGTGTTGATTCTGTTATTCCTAGGAGGAACTTACATGGTTTACCAACGGAAGGATCTGAAAGTCTAGTGCAAAACATCAACATCGATCAACAAAAATATGACCGAAAGATATCGTCCAGTTAGTTTTGGGTGTATTGGATCAACTTTATATGAAAAGTATACAGTTTATAAATAGGGATCTAGACGTGACAGAGATCAACCAAATAGAATTTTTAGTAAAACGGGCAGAGACGTATATGGGGATTTTACAAACTGGATTTCTAGAAAATAAAGCAGAAGAAAAATGAGGATCATTTTTCTTCTGCTTTATTCTGTGTGTTTTCAAACTGTTTCATATAATAGGGTAAATTCTGACTGATTTCGGTGGGTAAGACCACGTAATGTTCTGTTCCTAACGTCTCTCCAATCAAACTATGGAGATAAACTGCCGCGCAAATGGCTGCCTCTTTATCATCAAATTGGGCGAGAAAGCCAGCAATCATTCCAGCCAAAGTATCCCCCATTCCGCCAGTTGCCATTGCAGGCGTTCCTAGTGGGTTTTTGAATTGAGCATTGGTCGTATAGATTTCTGTTCGATGGCTCTTTAAGATCACTGTGGCACCTAATTGTCTTTGTACAGCTTGATTTTGTACAACGGTTTGGTTGTCTATTTTAAGCCCACTTAGCCGCTCCCATTCCATTTGATGGGGCGTGAATACGACTTGTTTTGGATACTTCAACGCGTAATGATGTTGAGCAAATAAAGTAATGGCAGATCCGTCGATCACGAGCCATTGTTCAGGTTTTTGCTGCTGTAAAACGAACGCTAAGAGTTGCTGACTATGAGAAGTCAGACCTAACCCAGGTCCAATCAAAATCACATCTGCTGTATCAAGTAAATCTGTTAGTCCATTTATAAGTGTCCAATCTAGTACCATCGCCTCAGGCAAACGAGCATGAAGTGCCGTATGGTTCTTTTCGGCTGTAACGACGGAGGTTAACCCACAGCCTGCTTTGACACATGCTTCTGCACTCATCATGATGGCTCCGCCATACATTTCATTTCCACCGATCAATACCGCTCGTCCAAAGGTTCCTTTGTGAGAATTTTTCGGCCGATAACGGATCGCCGCACTCAAATTTTTTTGTGAGAGTTCCTGCATATGAATGTCCTCCTTGAGGGATTTACCCTCAGTATAAATCTGTTTCGAAGCAAGCGCAAAATATTACGGAAAAAACTGTTTCTGCCTTTTTCTTTTAAGTCAGTTAGTGGTATGATGGGAAGGTAGAATAATGAATTGGAGTGACTAAAAAATGACAATTGATTGGCAAAAAGAAGTAGACGCACGTAAAGATGCGCTATTAGAAGATTTACAAAACTTATTACGTATCAATAGTGAGCGTGATGACTCAAAAGTAACACCAGAAGCACCATTCGGACCAGGACCTGTTGCTGGCTTAAAACATATGTTAGCTTATGGTGAGCGCGATGGCTTCATTGTAAAAAACGTTGATAACTACGCTGGACACATCGAATATGGTGAAGGGGATGAAACATTAGGGGTTTTCGGACATATGGACGTGGTTCCTGCTGGTGACGGTTGGGATACTGATCCTTATGAGCCTGTGATCAAAGATGGAAAAATCTTTGCCCGTGGTTCAAGTGATGACAAAGGGCCAAGTATGGCGGCTTATTATGCATTACGAATCATCAAAGATTTAGGATTACCTTTGTCTAAAAAAGTTCGTTTTGTCGTAGGTAGTGACGAAGAAAGCGGCTGGGGTGATATGGATTATTACTTCAAACATGAAGAAAAACCTGACTTTGGGTTCTCACCAGATGCAGAATTCCCAATCATCAATGGTGAAAAAGGAAACGTAACGATCCGCTTAACTTTCAAAGGCGGAAACGGCGTGGACTATCAATTAGTTAGCTTTAAATCTGGCTTACGTGAAAATATGGTTCCCGGAACTGCAACGGCAATCGTAACAGCAGCTTCAGCAGATGATGCAGCATCTTTAACAGCGTCATTTGAAACATTTATTAAAGAAGAACAAAAAATTTCAGGACATGCGGAACTTTCAGATCAAACAGTTACCTTCCATGTTGTTGGTAAAGGTGCACATGGTGCTAGTCCACAATCAGGAATTAACGCTGCTACATTCTTAGCAATGTTCTTAAATAATTACAGCTTTGCTGAAGGTGCATATAGCTTCATCAATACATTAGCAGAATTCGTTCACGAAGATTTCTACGGTGAAAAATTAGGAACTGCATTTGAAGATGAAAAAATGGGCAAATTAACAATGAATGCTGGTATTGTTAACTTTGATCCTGCCAACCCAGAAAATAGCTTAGTGACATTAAACTTCCGCTATCCAAAAGGGACATCAGCAGAAGAATTACAAGAAAAAGTACAAAAAACAGTGGGTGAAAATGTAATGGCCACACAAGGTGGACGTAATCAAGAACCACATTACGTACCTGCAGATGATCCATTGGTTGAAACGTTATTACAAGTTTACGAAGATCATACTGGTCAAAAAGGTCATGAACAAATCATCGGTGGTGGAACGTACGGACGTTTACTAAAACGTGGTGTGGCATATGGCTCAATGTTTCCAGGCTATACAGATACAATGCACCAAGCTAATGAGTTTATGGCATTGGATGATTTATTCCGTGCGACAGCTATTTATGCGGATGCGATTTACCGTTTGGCGAAGTAAGCTTCACCACATTAATATAAAAAATTCAGAAAACCTGACAGACAGTTGTCAGGTTTTTTTCTGTACAATAGAAACAAGTCGTTAGAAACAAATAACATTTTCAAGTATACTTATAAACATACTTAAAAATAGTGAAAGTTTGACGAAAGATAAATAAGACATGCATATAAGAAAAAATGAGGTGAATAGATGATTAATTTTCAAAAGGTTTCCAAAAGGTACAATGATCAATTAGTGTTAGAAGACTTTGATATCTCAATTGAAGACGGTGAATTTTTTGTACTAGTCGGACCAAGTGGGAGTGGAAAAACAACTACGTTAAAAATGATCAATCGGTTGATCGAACCAACGGATGGAGATATCTATTTTAATGATCAAAGACTGATTGAGTACAATTTAAAAGAACTAAGGTTAACTATTGGCTATGTGCTGCAACAAATCGCACTATTTCCCAATCTGACTGTCGCTGAAAACATCGAGTTGATTCCAGAAATGAAACATTGGAGCAAGGCCAAAAGACGGGAAAGAACGGAAGAATTACTAAGAAAAGTAAGCTTACCGCCAGAAGAATACCTTCATCGAAAACCAGCTGAATTATCTGGAGGCGAGCAACAACGGATCGGAATCTTACGAGCGATTGCAGCCAAACCAGATATTATTTTAATGGATGAACCGTTTAGTGCTTTAGATCCGATTTCAAGAGGGCAATTACAATTGTTGATCAAAGAGCTGCATAAGGAATTAGCTAGCACCGTTGTTTTTGTAACCCATGATATGACTGAGGCTCTACTTTTAGGTGATCGAATTTGCGTGATGAAAGACGGTAAAATCGTTCAAACAGATACGCCAGAATCCATCAAAAGTCATCCGGCCAATGAATTTGTGGCGCAGTTCTTTCAACATGAGCATACCAATTTGGAGAATTATTGTGCAGAGGATTTAGTAGCCGCTGGGTTTGTAGAGTATGGACAAGTTGAGAGTGAAACCACTGTGACTGTAGGAACAGATTTACCAACGGTGATTCGTTTACTTGTAGCAGGAAAAACCGTTGTATTAGTCGATGAAGATGGTCCAATCGGTGAAATCACAGATCGAACGATTTTACGCTTTTTAGAGACAAAGATAGAAGGTGATCAATAATATGGGAAAACTGATCGAAACATTCATCGCCCGTAAAGAAGACTTTATTCAAGCGGTCGTCGAACATATCCAACTATCGTTATTGTCATTATTGATTGCGATTCTTATCGCAATTCCGTTAGCAATTCTACTAACGAATTACAAAAAAGTCGCTGAATTTGTTCTGCAAATTACGGGGATTTTCCAAACGATTCCGTCACTCGCTTTATTAGGATTATTGATTCCAGTTATTGGGATTGGCAGTCCACCAGCTATTGTGGCGTTAGTGATTTACGCTCTGTTTCCAATTTTACAAAATACCTATACAGGTTTGACTGAAATTGATCCTTCGTTGGAGGAAGCAGCCGAAGCTTTTGGTATGAATAAGAGGGAGAAACTAATCAAGTTTGAGTTGCAGTTAGCGTTGCCGTACATCATTTCAGGTATTCGTACAGCAACCGTGATGATCATTGGGACGGCAACGTTAGCTGCTTTGATTGGTGCAGGAGGTCTTGGAACATTCATTTTACTCGGGATCGACCGAAACAATGTGTACCTGATCTTGATTGGGGCAATTTCCTCCGCTGTTTTAGCGGTCTTGTTTAACTTTGGAATCCATTTATTGGAGAAAGCCACAGTGAAACGAATTGTAGCTGCATTTATGGTGTTACTTGCTTTATTAGTGGGTTCATTTGTCTATACCCATCAAGAAGCAGAACAAAAAGAAATCACTGTTGCAGGAAAATTAGGTGCAGAACCAGATATCCTGATCAACATGTATAAAGAATTAATTGAAGCAAATAGCGATATCCACGTAAACTTAAAATCAAACTTTGGGAAAACCAGTTTCTTATTTAACGCACTAAAATCTGGTGAAATCGATATCTACCCTGAATTTACAGGAACTGTACTTGAAACATTTTTGAAGGACAACAAAAACACATCGAATGATCCGAGAGAAGTGTATGAATACGCACGAGATCAAATCAAGACACAAGAAAATATGGATTACCTCGAACCAATGCGTTATCAAAATACCTATGCGGTGGCAGTCAAACGATCATTTGCAGAAGAAAATGGGCTGAAAACAATTGAAGACTTGAAAAAAGTCGAAAGTCAGTTAAAAGCTGGTTTTACACTAGAATTTATCGATCGTGAAGATGGGTATAAAGGATTGCAAAAATTGTATAACTTGAATTTAGATGTGAAGTCGATGGAACCGTCATTACGCTACCAAGCAATCAATAATGGGGATGTGAATGTGGTAGACGCCTATTCGACTGATAGTGAATTGAAGCAATATGATTTGGTGATTTTAAAAGATAATAAACAACTATTTCCACCGTATCAAGGTGCGCCATTGTTGAAAGCTGAAACACTTGAGAAATACCCGGAATTAAAAGAATTATTGCAGCCTTTGGTTGGTAAGATCACGGAAGAAGAAATGAGTGAGATGAATTACCAAGTGAATGTGGAACAAAAAGATCCAGCGACTGTTGCGCAGGATTATTTGGTGAAGCATGGGATGTTGGGAAAATAGTAATTGATAGATGAGAGGGCACAACATAAGAGAGCTATCTATCTCTTATGTTGTGTTTATTATACGTTATAAGGTATAATAAAGGAGAAAGCAATCGCACTTAAGTGTGACCGAAAAAAAAGCCAGTGCTGATAACACTGACTCTTTAGTTGAGTTCTGACTAAAGCTCGATAAGACGAATTGCCACTATCTTACTTTAGCTGAGCAGATAGTGGTCTTTTTTTGTCTAGAATCACGAACTAAACCTATCGACAAATAGATAAAGTCACACAAAGATAAAAATCATCTTTGCATGACTTTCCTAATTTGCTTGAGGGTTAAACGAGTTCGTTCTGCTTTTCTATATCAAAAATAGAAGTGACAAAGATTTTAATCACTTCAACAATATAGTAAGCCACAAGCGTGACAACTATTTTCGAAGCGATGTCTTTTAGCAAATCTCTCAAGGACCGCTTTTCCTGAGAAATAAAGCAGGACAAAAGCGATAAAGACATATCTTTATGGCATCAACTCCTTTTTCAGAGCTTCAGCCGTAATTCAACTAGTTATAGTATATTAAAAATTGCATCGATAATGTATTGAATGTTTTACAAAATGGTAAAGGATAAATAATCAATCCTAGATAAGAACCTGCCAATCGAATGCTACGAATTTGGGTAATATGAAATAAAGTCTCAAGTCCTATAACTCAATGGATTTGAAGCTTTTTTTATTATCATACCCAACTTTTCTCATAATAAAGTAATTTTTACCAAAAAGAAATGCAAATTTCCCAAACTTTCGCTATAATAAAGAAAATAACCAAAACAGGAAGTGTAACCATGAAAAAAGCAGACCGACAACGGTTGATCAAGCAACTGATCACAGAAAATGAAATAGAAACCCAAGACGACCTGATTGCACTTCTTGAACAATCTGGTGTCAAAGCAACCCAAGCAACTGTTTCAAGAGATGTGCGTGAAATGAGTATCGTTAAAACGCACGGCTCAGATGGTCGAGTGAAGTATGCTCTATTCTCTCAACAACAAGCATCTAGCAGTGAGGAAAAACTAAAAGCATCTGTGAAGGATTCAGTGATTCGCATGGAGCGGGTTCAATTTATGGTCATTGTCCATACAGATATGGGCGCAGCAGATGTCGTCACTAATTTTTTAGATGAAGTCAGTTATGAAGAAATTGCAGGAACGGTCGCAGGTGTTGATACAATCATTATTATTGCTCGTTCGGAAGATGACGCAATCGCCATCGTTGAACGTTTTGAAGCAATGATCGATTAAAATAGAACTAATCAAAAAATGAAGGGAGATTTGGTTACATGGATTTGAAAACGTTACAAAACGGGTCGGATATAAGAGGAATAGCAGTCGAGCATGAGGAAAAAACAGCGAACTTAACACCAGCGCAAGTCGGGAAAATTGCAGTTGGAATGGTTCATTGGCTCCGTGATGAAAAAAATTTAGCTGAAAAACATCAATCGGGAAAATTGAAAATCGGTATCGGTCATGATAGCCGAATTTCAGCAGATAGTTTGAGACTAGCTTTGATCGATAGCTTTGTTGAGCAAAATGTCGAAGTCTTAGACTTTGGTTTAGCGACAACACCAGCTATGTTTATGGCTACGCAATTTCCACAATATGATTGTGATGCCGCAATTATGATCACAGCTAGTCATTTGCCGTATTATTTTAATGGATTGAAGCTGTTCACTAAATCTGGTGGTGCAGAAAAAGCGGATATTGCCTATATCTTAGAACACGCTGACGGACCGGCACTTACAGAAAAAGGCTCAGTAACAAAATACTCGGTTTTAGAGGAGTACTCTGCTGATTTAACCGACAAAATTCGTAAAGGCATGAAAACGACAGAAGAAAAACCTTTATCTGGTTTTCATATCATAGTCGATGCTGGTAATGGCGCGGGTGGTTTCTTTGCGGAAAAAGTCTTAGCAAAACTTGGCGCAGACATTACAGGTTCGCAATTTTTAGAACCTGACGGTATGTTCCCTAATCATATTCCTAATCCTGATAATAAAAAAGCAATGGCAAGCATCCAACAAGCTGTTTTGAAAAACAAGGCTGATTTAGGAGTGATTTTTGATACGGACGTGGACCGCTCAGCAGTGGTAGATGCATCAGGCGAAGTCATCAACCGAAATAATTTGATAGCTGTCTTAGCAACGATTGTCTTGGCTGAAAATCCTGGCAGCAGTATTGTGACAAACTCACCAACTTCAAGCCATCTGAAAGAGTTTATAGAATCAAAAGGTGGCAAACAAGTGCGCTATATCTCTGGTTACCGCAATGTGATCAACAAAATGATTGAACTTAATGATGAGGGAATCGATACCCAATTAGCAATTGAAACAAGTGGACACGCAGCCTTTAAAGAAAACTATTATTTAGATGATGGCGCATATGTTATTGCTAAAATTCTGATGCTGTTACCTACATTAAAAAAAGAAGGCTTAACACTCGGTGATTTGATCAGTTCATTAAAACAACCAGCAGAAACTCAAGAATTACGTTTTGAAATTCTAGCAGGAAATGTCCGTGATTATGGTGAACAAGTAATTCGAAATTTGAGTGGTTTTGCCGGGAGTCAACGAGGCATGAAAGTCGATCCTGAAAACCATGAAGGCATTCGAGTGAATGTTTATGATGAGTATGGCAGTGGCTGGTTCTTACTAAGGATGAGTTTACATGAACCATTGTTAGTTTTGCAAGTTGAAAATGATCAAGCTGGAATGAATCAAAAAGTTTTAGAAGAATTGGCTAGTTTCTTTGAAGGATATAAGCAGTTGGACTTAACGAAACTCACTGAAGCATTGGGGAAATAGTAAAAGAGGTTGGGATAGGAGTGTTTAACCCCGAGAAATAAGAAGGAATTCACGAAAATTGCTCTTCAAATTTTTGTGAATTTCAGCTTATTTCCGAAGGGGTTGCTTCTGCATCTACGGTTCTCGTTTCACTCCGATCCTCGAAGCATAGAGGACCGTTTGCTCCCACCGTTTATTTGGATTTAGGGTGTGAAACAAAAGTGCTTTTTACTTTTGTCCCATACCCTTTTTGTTTTACCACAAACTGGGCTCAGCAACTGCCATAATCGTTTCTCCAGTAAATGGATGTGTCAGGTGCAGTTCATAAGCATGAAGCATCAAGCGCCCATTAGGTTTGGGATGATACAAAGGATCACCAATGATTGGATGCCCAATACTTGCTAGATGTACACGGATTTGATGTGTTCGTCCCGTTTCTAAAACACAATAAATAGTGGTATGGTTTGTCTTTAGATCATAAGATTCAATCTCAACATGAGTAACAGCCACATCACCACGCCGTTCATCAATCACTCGTTTTCGTCGATCATGACGATCACGGCCAATTTTTTTTCGAATGGTCATAGACTCGTTTAGCTGCCCTAAAATCACCGCTTGATAGCGACGATAGATTTGCTTACTTTCCAATAATCGGCCTAAAATAGGCAAAACGAAAGGATTTTTAGCAAATAGAATCGCACCGCTTGTTTCTTTATCTAACCGATGAACCACATATGGGACTTGGTTTTTAGGTGCTAAGTAGGCAGCTAAATGATTAAGGAGTGTATCGTTTTCATTTGGTTGATTCGGGTGAGTTTTCATGCCGATCGGTTTATTTAAAATGATTAAATGCTCATCTTCAAAAAGCACATTCACTTTAGCGATGTTTCCCAAAAGAATCGCAGGTATTGGATAATCTTCTGGCTCGAACTGTAACGTAACAACATCGCCACTTTTCACAGGGAAATGAAATAAAGCGGGCTCTCCATTGATCGAAACATTTTTTCTAGTTCTCAAAAAATGGCGTACTTTACGAGGAACTAACCATTCTTGTTCCAGTAATTCTCTGACTGTTTGTTCGTTAAAATCCTTTGGTAACTGGATGGATAATTCCATATGTTTTCCACCTTTTCAATAGCATTCTCTCTTAGTTTAACAAATGGAAGAATAAGTTCAAGTAGTTAGTTGGGATGAAAGGTTCAAGTAAGGAAGATTTTTTGAGAAAGGTAAGTAGAGGGTATGACGTTTCATTGTTCAGTCTTTGTGCCAGTATCGGTTCTATTTTTTTGTTTGTTAGTTTTTGTCTAAGGTGTTTGGTGATTCCAAGTAATGGAACTTCGCTCACTATGATCGCTAAGTATTGTTCATCATCTACTCTGGTTGATGCTAGAGTTTAGAAAGTGTCTAGAGGCTTGATCGAGTTATAGTTTAGGCATTATGGTGATTCCAAGTAATGGAACTTCGCTCACTATGTTCGCCAAGTATTGTTCATCATCTACTCTGGCGGAGCCAGTCGTAGTGATTCACAACAAATACCCGTCCTTTGGGGAAGGACGGGAAAGGAGTTAAAAAATGAAAAAGTGTTTTGTTAGGGTTGTTTGTTGGTATACATATATAATACAAACTAAATATGAATTTTTTGTGTATTAATTTATCTGAAACTGTAAATTTTTTCTAAAGAAGTGTTTAAGTTTCACACAAAATCACCTAACTAGTTACCACTCATTGTATTGATCAAACGTTTCGTCCAGTTAAAATCGGTTTTTGTAATGGTATCATCACCAAATTGTTTGCCATCGCGATCAATGGCATAAACAAACATGCCGCCTTTTTGTCCATCTTTTGGATTCCATTTTGCATAAGCGTAAGCTCGGCTTGTTTCATATGGTTCTACGGTATCATTCCAACGGTTGTGATCTTGTTCTTCTGGGAATGAGATACCAGGAAGAAACTGTTGTGGTGTGATCGATGTTTTGTACGTACTCCAAGTGCTATCTAAAGAACTAGCTGAGCGACCATAGGCTTGTACGAATAGATAATCAAAATAAGAAGCTGTTTTTTTAAACAAAGAGTGGTTATCTTTATTTGTATCGTAAATCAATAGCTTACCAGTATTAGAATTTGGACCTAATTTTTTAGATAAGGCTTTGAATGTACCAACTGCCATTTCTTCTTGTTTGGTGGTTAAACTAGACTCCATATCAACATCCAGTCCATCTAAATTCCAAGGTGTAAGATAAGTATCGATCAGCTGTTGAGCATAGGCTTCATATTCAGCTGTTGTTGGTGTAGCCCCCGCATGAGGAACATTCCAAATTTCTCGAATATCGATCGTCCGGATAACGCGTGTTCCTCTAGCGTGCAAGGTAGGGACGTAAGTGTCTTTCAATGTATCCCAAAATTTCTGTTGATCTGTACCAGGATTGACATAATGGAAAACAGAGACAATATCTACACCTTCTGGAATATCGGTCATAGCAGTCACGTTTTGATCAGGTAAAGTTGAATTTGCATCGTGAGGCATGGTCACATCTCGCCATGTGCGATAGTAAGCCATCATGATTGGGTTTGTGTTGGTCTTTGCTTGTGCTGCCTCCGACGGATTAGAAAATAGACTAAAACTTAGTAAAAAGAAAAGCGGAATAAGTAAAAATGCTCTTTTTTTAGACATAAAAATTCTCCTCTTCTATTTATTGGTAAAACGGTTACATTTCAAAAAAAGTGTAGCATAAAAAAAATTATAATAACAATTAAAGCGACTCTATTTTATGATCTAGGTAGCAATTTCAGGTCTAGTTGTCTAGCTTGAAAATTTTTCCAAAACAAAAAGAGACCCACTCTTTGGGGAAGAGTGGGAAAAAGGAGTTAAAAAATGAAAAAGTGTTTTGTTAGGGTTGTTTGTTGGTATACTTGTATAATAAAGGGAAAATATGAATTTTTTATGATCAAATCGTTTTTAAATAAGCATTTTTTTTCAACGAAAATAAGAACTTGCGATTTAGATTTCTACGATAACCACTGAAATCATGGATTTCTTGATGTATTCTTAAACATTTCTACATAAAAATAAAAGAAAAACGTGTTAAAATAGGCAAAACAAAATTCTATGTACATTATTCATGCTAAAGCCGTATGAATAAAAAGAATGATCTATGTTAAAATGGCTTAGAAACTTTTATATAAAGAGGGAGCACTATGGACTTTAAAACAATTATGGGAAAAATAAAAACCGGTTTTCAGCGCTTTTGGGCGTGGATCAAGCCATATCTTGTTCGTTTTCATCATTTTCGGAAGCGAATTTGGAAAAAATATCAAATCAATAAAATCATTTTACTATTAGGAATGGTTGTTGTTTTAGTGACTAGTATCTATCTATTTACTTTAGCTAAATCAGCGAATGTTGGGGCCTTGAAAAAAGGGTTGGAAGAATCAACTGTTATCTACGATAAAAAAGGCGACGAAGCCGGAAAATTGTTTGGACAAAAAGGAACCTTTGTGACGATTGATCAGATTTCTCCTTATGTCAAAGATGCCTTGATATCAACTGAGGATCGAAATTTTGAGACCCATCACGGGTATGATATCAAAGGACTTTTGCGTGCGGTTGTTGGAAAGTTGAGTTTTGGGATGATTGGTGGAGGTGGAGGTGGTAGTACGATCACGCAACAGCTAGCTAAAAATGCCTACCTCACCCAAGAACAGACCATGACGCGTAAAGCAAGAGAGCTGTTCTTAGCAATTGAAATCGAGAAAAAATATGATAAACAACAAATCTTAGAAATGTATCTTAATAATTCTTATTTTGGGAATGGGGTTTGGGGAATCGAAGATGCTTCCCATAAATACTTTGCTGTGAGTGCGAGTGAACTGTCAGTCGGTCAAGCGGCAACCTTAGTTGGAATGTTAAAAGGACCAGGTATTTATAACCCAATCGATTATGTTGAAAATGCAGTTAATCGTCGTAATACGGTTTTACAGTTAATGGTAGATAATGGGAAATTATCACAAGGCGAAGCGGATGCTCAAGCAGGTGTTGATATGGGCAGTATGCTAGCAGATAATTATTCTGATCAAAATTCAGACTACAGATATCCGTATTACTTCGATGCGGTCATTGATGAAGCGGTGAATAAATATGGCTTAAAAGAAGAAGATCTATTGAATAAAGGCTATAAAATCTATACAGCGTTAGATCAAGATTATCAAAAAGCGATGCAGCAAACCTATGATAATGACGCCTTATTCCCACCAAATGCAGAAGATGGTGCCATGGTTCAAAGTGGTTCCGTTGTGCTTGATCCAAAAACAGGTGGTGTGCAAGGAGTTGTTGGAGGACGTGGGGAACACGTATATCGAGGCTTTAACTTTGCGACACAAACAAAACGTTCACCAGGTTCGTCTTTAAAACCTATCTCGGTTTATACACCTGCTTTGGAATCCGGCATGAAACCAAATAGTATTTTAGAAGACAAACCGCAAGATTATTATCCAGCTGAAAACTATAGCCGGACGAACAGCGGCGAAGTGACAATGTACCAAGCCTTAGGGGAAAGTTTGAATCTCCCGGCTGTTTGGACATTACACAAAATCGGGTTAGATAAAGGATTTGAAAAAACGGAGAAATTTGGCATTCCTTTAGCCAAAGAAGATAAATATTATGGGTTAGCGCTCGGTGGACTGAAAACAGGTGTGTCACCTTTGACAATGGCTAGTGCTTATAGTGCTTTTGCCAATGGCGGTGTTCAATCAGAAGCCCATTTGATCACGAAAATCGTAGACTCTACGGGAGCTGTGATCGAAGACAATACCAATGCGAAAACGAAACAAATTATTACCAAAGATACTGCAGATCAAATGACCAGCATGCTTTTAGGTGTCTTTAGCTCAGGAACTGGGATTAATGCTGATCCAGCAGGCTATGTTATGGCTGGAAAAACAGGGACAACAGAAACCAACTTTGATACGGATAAAACTAATGACCAATGGGTTGTAGGCTATACGCCAGATGTGGTAGTTGCAACGTGGTTAGGTTTTGAGCAAACCAGTGAAAGTCATTATCTACAAGGAAGTAGTGCTACACATGCCTCGACCGTATTTAGCAGTCAGACACAAGGCATTTTACCTTTTACAGCACAAACGCCATTTACGGTAGCCGATGCCTATGCAACAGGTGGAATCGTACAGCCTGCAGGAGAAGTTACAACACCTGGAAATAGCGACGCATGGAAAGACAGTGTGAAAGATATCGGTGGTCAAGTCAAAGAAGGAGCTAAAGATATTGGCGGTAAACTCAAAGAAGGCTGGGACAATGCCAAAAATGGGTTGAAAGACTTCTGGGGTGGTTTGACGGGAGAATAATCGGTTTGAAAACGAATCAAAGAATGGTACAATCAAAGAGAAGAATTTATAGAAACGAGGGAGATTGAATGAGCAATATTTATGATACAGCCAATCAAGTAGAACGCGAAATCCGTGAAATGGATGAATTTAAAGCTTTAGAACAAGCATATGCAGATGTAAAAGCGGATGAAGCAGCCTACAAATTATTTAAAGAATTCCAAACATTCCAACAAGGCTTACAAGAAAAACAAATGCGTGGTGAAGAATTTTCAGAAGAGGATGCTGAAAAAGCCCAAGCTTTAGCAACGGAAGTTCAAGCAGCAGAAGTTATCAATCAATTAATGCAAAAAGAGCAAGCTTTTAGTTTGATCGTCAATGATTTGAACCGTATTATTATGACACCTATCCGTGATTTGTATAACGATTAAGAGGTCGTGATTTAAGCTTTAAAATAACGAGTGAAGCAGCATGGATACTCGCTATTTTAAAGCTTTTTTAGTGTATTTTATTATAAGGGATAAACCAAAATAGTATGTAAAAAAAAGCATTAAATATTAAAAATTCTCCCATTTAACATACTTTTAATGCTATAGTATTATTAAACGAAAAAATGATTGGGGAACAAAAAGTATGATTGGTATTTATGATTACACAGTTATTCTAACGTATGGAAATGCAGTTTTTTCCATAATCGGGATGTATTTGGCGCTGACTCAACATATTGTTGAAGCGATTTTTTGTTTAGTATTTTCAGGTATTTGTGATATGTTTGATGGATTTGTTGCAAACACGAAAGAACGCTCCAAGAGTGAGATGTGTTATGGGATTCAAATCGATTCACTCGCTGATTTGATTAGTTTTGGGGTGTTTCCAACAGTTTTAGGGTATGCTTCTGGTTTAACGCAAGGAATTTATTTGCCATTATTTGTCTTTTACATTTTAGCAGCTTTAATTCGGTTGGCCCACTATAATGTGACCGAAATGGAGAGAAAAGAACATTGTGACACTTGTCGAGAATATTACGAAGGATTGCCTGTTACGAGTAGCGCAGCGTTGATTCCATTGTTATTTTTTATTGCAGGACGGTTGCACATTGCCTTTACTTTGGTCTATCCAGCAGCATTATTGATCATTGGTTTTTTATTTATTTCAAAAGTAAAAATCAAAAAAGTCGATCCTAGAAAATTAGCTTTTGGCGCTTTTATAGGAGCAGTAGTTGCTTTTTTTGTTCGCTAAATTTTTTAAAGGAGTAAATAGATGAATAGACGCTTTAAAACTAAACGGATTACTGAACAGGATAGTTGGTTATTACACTTTTTATATAAAAATCCGCTAGGACGGACTTTGTTGAAAGGAATTATCCAACCGCCGCTTACAAAGGTGGCTGGAGTCTATTTAAATAGTCCACTCTCAAAAGGAATGATCAATCGTTTCATCAAAAAAAATGCTTTGTCGATGCAAGACTATGAAACGATGAGTTATACGTCATTCAATCACTTTTTTATGCGGGAAATCAAGCCTGCTGCCCGCGTCTTATCTCAAGATAGAGGTGCTTTCAGTGCGCCTTGT
This sequence comes from Enterococcus sp. 12C11_DIV0727, assembly GCF_002148425.2. Taxonomy (NCBI): domain Bacteria; kingdom Bacillati; phylum Bacillota; class Bacilli; order Lactobacillales; family Enterococcaceae; genus Enterococcus; species Candidatus Enterococcus lemimoniae. The sequence goes on from NZ_CP147248.1 coordinate 2,660,843, forward strand.
GATGGAAAAGTAACTGTTTATTCAATTAGTGAAAAACAAACATTTAAAGTGAAGCATTCAGAATACGCGCTTTCGGAGTTACTTGATAGCACAAGTCTTGCCGCAAAATGGCAAGGCGGCTGTGCTGTCATTTTTCGTTTAACACCAGATGATTATCATCACTATTATTTTATTGATGAAGGAACAATTTCAGCACATCAGAAAATAGCTGGTATTTTTCATACCGTACAGCCGATAGCGATCCATAGCCAGCCAGTATTTTCTAGAAATGCAAGAGAAGTAACTGTGATTGAAACGGAAAATTTTGGTGAAATTGCTCAAATCGAAGTTGGTGCGTTAATGGTTGGGAAAATTAAAAATATAAAAACTTCCGGCAATTGTCATCGTTTTGAGAAAAAAGGCTGGTTTGAATTTGGTGGTTCGACTGTAATTCTACTATTTCAGGAAAACCAGGTGACCATCGATCCAGAAATTTGGAATAATACTGAAAATAATCTTGAAACAATTGTGAAATTTGGTCAAATGGTGGGTCAAAAAATGGAGGGAAGTCATGAATAAGTTGGCATTTTTGGTGATTGGACTATTGTTTCTTTTAGGTAATTTCTATATCGGCAGAAAAATTCTTTTTATATTAGAACAATTTTCCTTTTTCAAGCATTCGCTGATTTTGTGGGGGATGATTGGTTTATTGGCACTTACGTCATTACTGACATTATTATTGTTTGATGCCAATGTAGGCGGAGTAATCGGTAAAATCGGGAGTTACTGGTTATCGGCTTGGTTTTTGTCATTGGTTATTTACGGATTGACTGATCTGATTTTAATGATTACACAAAAAATCACCATTGTTCAAACTAAGACAAAGCTGATCATTTGGCTAGGTTCAACATTGTTGATCGTTGTTTTATTCTGCTATGGCTCATGGCAAGCTCAACAAATCAAAACAATGAAGTACCAAGTAACGATCAATAAATCAGCAAGTAATCAAGCTAAAAAAATAAACGCTGTCTTGATCAGTGATTTGCATCTAGGGTATATCAATGATGTGAAGAAATTAGAAAAAATCGTTACTAAAATTAATCAAAGCCAACCTGATATTGTGTTTATTTCCGGTGATTTATTTGACGGAAACTATCAAGCATTGCAAGATGTCAAAGGCATTGAGCAGCAGTTCAAACGGCTCTCCTCTACTTACGGAACGTATATGTGTTGGGGCAATCATGATGCAGGGGAAACCTTTGAGAAAATGAAGGACCTTGTTGCAGCATCGAACATCACATTACTTGAAGATGAAATCACGGTTGTAGGTGAAGAACTATTAGTTGTCGGGCGAAAAGACAGTAGACCGATTGGCTCACAAGCTGGTGACCGAAAAAGCATTCAAGAACAATTCAAAAAAGTAGGCAATAAGCTGCCAAAAATCATTTTGGATCACCAACCTTCAAATATTGATGAATATAAAAATGAGAACGAATTGATTCTTTCAGGACATACCCATCAAGGACAGATTTTCCCTTTTAGTTTAGTAACAAAGGCTTACTTTACGGTCGATTATGGCTATTATCGTCAAGATGAAAATAGCCCTCAAGTCATTGTTTCCTCAGGTGTTGGGACATGGGGACCACCAATGAGAATTGGGACCCAAAGTGAGATTGTCCAAATTGAAATAACTATAAAATAGTAAATTGATAGAGGTTGGAAGTAGGCTTGCAGAGTCGAATTCCGACCTCTTTGATTTTATCGTTCTCAAAAAATGAAAAACGAACAAATTTTCGTATCTTTTTACTGACCGCTTCTCAATAAAATGATATGATTAAGGAAAAGAAATCGGGCGAACAGGAGGACCTTATGAAACTATTACATACGGCAGACTTACATCTGGATCGGTCTTTTGAAGGCCTTAAAAACAGTCCTAAACAAATCGCAGAAAAATTACAACAAGCTAACCATAAAGCAATTACAGCAATCGTTGATATAGCCATTAGAAATCAGGTAGATGTGGTTATTTTGGCCGGAGATACCTTTCATCAAAGTCGGACATCTATCCGAACACAAGCTTATTTTATCGATGAGATGAAACGTTTGGATCAAGAGGGCATCCCTGTAATCATGTCGTTTGGGAACCACGATTATTATGTAGCAGAACGTTACTGGTTCGATTTTCCTAAAAATATGTTTCTTTTTAAAAAGGAACAGGTTGAGACGCATTATTTTATGACGAAGAATCAAGAAAAAGTGGCAGTAACCGGGTTTAGCTATGAGCATCCATGGATCAATGAGGATAAACTTTTAGGTTTTCCTACAAAAGAGGTAGGAGTAAATATACATATTGGGGTTTATCACGGAGATACGACCAATAAAGGAGCTCAGAACTATGCACCATTTACATTTAGTGCGATGAAATCCAAAGGTTATGACTATTGGGCTTTAGGGCATATCCATCAGCCACAAGTGGTCAGTGCAGATCCATTGATCGTGTATCCGGGAACACCTCAAGGACACACAAAAAAAGAACGGACGGTACAAGGGGTTGCCATTGTTTCCATAGGAGCAGGTCATGCAACGGTTCGATTTGAACCAGTCGCTCAAGTTTTTTGGCAAGTAGAGAAGTATTCGCTGCGTCAAGCTGGAAGTTTGCAAGAAGCGTTAAGTAGTTTGACTGAGCTGATGTTGAAAGCTGGACCAACTTCTGGGCAATTGCTATTGAAAGAAATCCAGTTAACAGATATAGTGCAATTAGGCGAAGAATTCCAAATATCTTATGAAAACGGTGAATTGCTGCACTATTTACAAAACCGTTTATTGCAACAAACAAATCATTCACTGTTTTTATTCAGAGTAGAGGTAGTAGCAGAAGATTTGACTAAAAAAGTCATGATCACAGCCGCTCCAGAGCTATTAAATCAATTAGAGAAAAACTATTTACAACCGGATATCTTTTCAAATACATTACAAGAATTAGTGCAAAATCCATTGTTTTCTTCAGTTGTGTCGATAAATGAAGAGTGGCGTGAGCGTAGTGTTGAGCAGGCTGATCAAAAAATCAAAGAAGATTTCGTCATTCAGGAGGATCAGACATGAAATTCGTTGCAATAGAATTAGTTGGATTCGGTAAATGGCAGCAACATAGGATTGATTTTTCATCCAAAAACCAATTAGTATTTGGCGCAAATGAAGCTGGAAAATCAACGATTTATCAATTTATTCAAGCAATGCTATTTGGCTTTCCAGCTAAAGGAAAAAGAAAAAAAGATTATCAACCTAAAAATTGTGCAGCATATGGCGGTCGCTTGTGGTTTACTCATCCAGTGTATGGTGAAGTACAAGTTGAGCGATTTAAAGGTCAAAATAAAGGGCAAGCAAAAGTCTATTTTAATGACCAAATGGGCGATGAGTCTATGCTAGAAAAGATGATCCATCCACTGACCAAAGAACTATTTCAGTCTGTCTTTACTTTTCAGCAAGAGCAGCTTAGCCAATTAGAAAAACTAAATGAAGAGGCCTTGCAAACCTCATTATTGTCTCTTGGTCTATCAGGAAGTCAACAGCTATTGGTCAGTAGAGAAGCCTATTTTAAGGACGCACAGACGATTTATAAGGGGAAAGGAAGTCAGCCGTTATTAAATCAAAAGTTGAATGCCTATCAAAGTTTACAACAACGTGTAAATGATAAGGAGCAGCAAGAGCGACCTTTTCAGCAGCTGCTGGCTGAGTTAGATAGGACTGAGCAGTTAGTAACAAAAGAACGCGAAACCGCACAAGAGATCAAAAGTCAACTAGCCTTGATAGAAAAGCAGGTAATGAATTTACCATTATATGAAGAATTACAATCAATTGAACAGTCAAAGACGTTAACTGTGCTAAGTCGTGAAGAACAAGAAAATTTACTTTCAATTTATCAACAGCATCGGTTCTTAAATGAAGAATTAACAAGATTAAATCAAAGTATAGCAGCACAAAGTGAGACAGAAGATCTGACAGATGATTACCAGTTCTACTTAAAAGAAGAAGAGCATATCCAACAATTACTGAATCAACGATATGATATTGATAAACTCCTCTCTGAGATCAAGTGGATGACACAATCCTTACAGCAAAACCAAGAAGAGCTGTTTCCCTTGGAAAGAAAATGGGGCTGGAATCAAGAAACCCCGCCTCAGCTATCATTTGAAGAACAAGTGGTCAAGGAGATGAGGGATGAAATCGTTGCACGAACAGTCAAACTGCAAACGACACAGACTGATTTAGAATTGCTAGAAGAGGAAATTGCGACAAGGGAAGAAAATTTAAGTACCTTTGAAACGGTCAATAAAGAGATGTTTCGAAAAAATCATCGCCAAACGACAAAAAAAGTTAATTTTCTTTTTTGTGGTTTTGCTGGAATCATTTTAGCATTGAGTTTCTTTTTACCGGTGCCGCTTCGATATGGAACGTTTATTTTAAGTGCAGGATTTTTGCTTGCGGGTTTATTTCCACTTTTTTACCGACCAAAAGATACCTATGAAAATGAAAAACGACAATGGCAAGAAAAACTATCGCAACTAGATTATCTGAATGATCAATTGCTAAAAATAAAAGCAGAAATGAAACAGATTCGTGAAGAGGAAAAAGACATGGAGCGTTTTATCGCTCAAAAAGTCAAGGAAAACCATTTAGGTCGAATGGATCAAGTTGAATTTTGGTTGACCTATCGTACGGATATTACACGTTATTTGATTTTGATCAATACCAATCAAGAGCTGGAACACCAATTAGAAGCAGACCAAAAACGAGTAGCAAAACTAGTGGAAGCAACTGAGCGTTATACAGCACAGTTGCCGATCGCAGGAACTTCGTTAGCTGAAAGAATGCGTGTGATCAGCAACTTTGCAGACAAAATGGAAAAAGTTCGTTTTGCTCAAGAGTATCAGGCGGATGCCTATACCCGTCAGACGATTAGGGAAGTCAAAGAAAAGCAAAAGCAGGTGATTGATCAAAGCCGGCCGCTACTACAGCGGTTCCAAATAACGTCGATCAACGAGATACCAAATAAGATCCAACACTATCAAGAAACATCTGCTAATCATAGACGAAAACAAGAATTGCAAAAAATGTTAATAGGTTTATACCCTGAAACGATTGACCCACAACAATTACCAAAACAGCAGTTGGAAATGTCACAGAAGCTCAAAGATCTCGAAAGTACTATTCAACAATTACAAGAAAAAGAGCAAAAGCTGCTGTATCAGCGCCAACAAATGTTGTCAGATGGTACTTTGGATGAACTATATCAAGAACAAGCAGAACTAAAAACAGAGATAGAAGAACTGGCTTTAGATTGGTCTGCTCATCAATTAGCAGGACAGCTGTTATTGGATTTGTTAACTGAATTATCAGAACAGCAGTTGCCTAATTTATTGAAAAAAGCAACGGATTATTTCAAGCTCTTAACCCAGAACACGTATCGTGGAATTCAGTTAGACGAGGAACAATTGATCGTTATTCGTGAAGATCAGCAGCGTTTTATGTTGCATGAGTTGTCCACTGGAACAAGAGATCAAGTGATTATGGCTGTTCGCTTTGCTTTTCTTTATCTACAAGAGCAACGTAGCCTATGTCCTATTATGATTGATGATGGCTGGCTACATTACGATAGTCAAAGAAAACAACAACTAGCACAATTATTTGCCGTTTTTTCTGAGCATCAGCAAGTCATTTGTTTTTCTTCTGACCAAGAAATGGTAAGCTATTACAAAGAGTTAAAACAACCGATTATGGAATTAGAAGGAGCATAAATATGAAAAAAATCCGTGAACTAACAGTAGATGAAACATTTGAATTCTTTCTTTTGATCAAAAATGCTGATGTGCGTATTGCAAAAAATGGGAAAAAATTTATTGCGTTTACGTTTCAAGATACCTCAGGCACGATTGATGGAAAATATTGGGATGCCTCGGAAGAAGAAATCAGTCGCTTTACAGCTGGAAATGTGATTCTTTTAAATGGAAAAAGAGAAGTTTATCAAGGAAATCCTCAAGTTAAAATTATTCATATGCGGGTTGCACGTCCCGATGAACCGAATCAACCAGCTTTATACATGGAGCGAGCGCCATTAAAACGAGAAGAGATGGTTGAAGAAATCAATCAAACTGTATTTGAAATCACTAATGCTCATTGGCAGCGGATCGTTCGTTATTTATTGACGCAATATCAAAAAGAATTTTTTGATTATCCAGCAGCTAAAAGAAACCATCATGCTTTTGCAAATGGTTTAGCGTATCACACGGTTTCCATGCTTCGTTTAGGTAAATCAATCTGTAAAGAATATAGTGAATTAAATGCAGCACTGCTTTATTCAGGAATCATCTTACATGATCTAGGCAAAGTTAAAGAACTATCTGGTGCGATGACTACTGAATATACACTATCAGGCAATTTGATTGGGCATTTGGTGCTAGTAGATGAAGAAATTACCAAAGCTTGTATTGCGTTGAAAATCGACGAAAATGATGAAGATGTGATTGTATTACGTCATATGGTTTTAGCGCATCATGGCTTATTAGAATATGGTTCACCTGTTCGTCCGCGCATCATGGAGGCAGAAGTGCTACATCAAATCGATAATATCGACGCATCGATCCAAATGATGCTAGGATCAGTGCGCCAAACAGAACCAGGACAATATACAGATCGGATTTTTGGCTTAGATAATCGTAGTTTCTATGTCCCAAAAGATATTTAAAATAGTTAGGAGAGAATCATGAACCAATCCGTATTAACACTATGGTCAGATTTCAAAAAACAATTTTCAATCCCACACGACCACTATGAAGCGTGGGCTTTTGGAAATTCTCCTGCAATGGCGGATGAGCTATTGGGACTTGTCCTTAGTAGAGAAAAGACAGGGACTTCTTCGCTGCATCTTTTATATGAGTTAGATTTGGAAGGCGAGAAACTGCCAGAAGTAGGGAACTACAGTGTATTATTAGATGGAAATGACCAAGCACAAGCGATCATTTGTACAAAAGTAGTCGATATTCTGCCATATGCTCAAATATCAGAAGTCCATGGTTATCTTGAAGGCGAAGGGGATCGCACGCTTAAGTATTGGCGCAGTGTTCATCAACCGTTCTTTGAACAAGAATTAGAGGAATATGAATTACCTTTTTCGGAGGATATGTTGATCGTTTATGAACTTTTTGAAGTAGTTTTTGAAAAATAGTGCAAATAAAAAAAAGAGATGAATTTCATCTCTTTTTTTATTTGCACTATTTAGAAGACTCTTCTGTTTTACTTGATGATTCTTCCGTTTTGCTTGAAGAATCTTTAGATTTTTCAGAGTCGCTTGATTTAGATTCTTTTTCTTTAGAAGAAGATTCTTTTTCATCTTTTTTAGAAGAATCGCTTGATTTAGCAGAATCTTTTGTTTTAACTAAGCCAGCTAGGACATCTTTGAAAGAGTCGTCTTTGATTTTAACGTTTGCTGCAGTTAAAACTTCAGATGTCACTTTTTGGATGAACTCTTGATCGTTTTCTTTTGCTTTTTCAGCAATTTTTTGTAACTCTTTTTTGTAAGGAGCCATGTCATTGCCTTTTTCTTTGTTTTTCACCATTTTTACGATAGTGAATGTTGATTGGTAACCAGTTGAATCTGTTGCTTGGATCGGTTCAGAAACTTCACCGTCTTTTAGTTTGAAAGCAGCTGTTTTTACTGCTTCAGAAACTGTTTCAGTTTGAGAATCAAATTTAACTTTGCCACCGTCTTTTTTAGTTGCTTCATCTGTTGATTTTTCTTTAGCGATTTTTGCAAAGTCGCCGCCGTCATCTAATTGTTTTTTGATTTCTTTTGCTTCATCTTCAGTTGCAACTTGGATAAGTTGAGCTTCTACTTCTGGATGGAATGTTTCCCAAGCAGTTTTTAAATCTTCATCAGTAATTTTGATGTGGTCTTTGATCCCTGCTTTGTATGCAAGACCTTGTTTGATTTGTTCTTTATAGCTTTTTTCTGTCAATCCAGCTTGTTTTAATTGATCAGCAAAGTTGCCACCTTGAGATTCGATGTTTTTCTTTGTTTCATCAAATTGAGCTTGAACGTCTTTATCTGAAACGTCTTTACCATATTTTTGATCAAATACTTTGAAAATGATCATTTGTTGAACTGTTTGTTGGCTTTGTTGGTTTGATTTTACTTGGTTATAAAAATCATCAACAGTGATTGTTCCGCCTTTCATTGTTGCGATATCTTGTGAACCGGCTGAACAAGCAGCTAAGGCAAAAATACTGAATAAACCTGCTGCAGCTAAGATTAATTTTTTCTTCATTCTTTTAGCACTCCTAAGTTTGTTTTATTTTTTATTATGTAGAAATTAATTCTCACGGTTATTACTATACCACACTATGTTTCATAAAAGAAATACGTAAACTATAGTTTCAAACAATTTTCGAATTTAGGACACAATTTAATCGATAAACACGGATGATTTTAAGGAAATTAGTCTAAAATGTATCTTTAATCAATTTAAAAAAAATTAATTATTAGAATTAAAGTAAGAAAATGAGGATCAAATGCCATTCCTAAGCATGTTGATCCTCTAAATTTTGTTAATCTTCCACGGACATATCCGGTAGTTCAGACTGTATTTTTTCCACTTGTTCTTGGATTTGATCTAATCTTGGTTCTGCTTGAAATTTGAAATTCTCGACATCGCGATTGAGGCCATCGATAAATGGTTCAAGGTATGTGTCAGCAGCTACTTGCAACGCCTGTGCTGATTCTTTGAATTGGTCTAGTTTATCAGTGAAATCTTCTTTCAAGTCAGACCAATCATCTAACTCATCGACAAACTTCTGACGAGTGGCTTTCCCACTTCTTGGAGCAAAAAGTAGCCCGCTTGCAGCACCAACGACGGCACCAAATAAAATTCCTTTAGAAAACTTTCCCATTATTGTTCCACCTGCTTCATAATTATTTCGGCTATTTCTTGCATGGATTCTGAAGAGTATGCTTCTTGGTTATTTCCAAAATGAATCGAAAAATCGTCAGACTCTCCATACCGTGGAATTAAATGGATATGAGAGTGAAAAACAGATTGATAGGCTAGCTCTTTATTGTTATTGATAATATTCAAACCCTGCATTTCCGGAAAAGCTTTTTCCAAAGCGCGAGCAACTTTAGGAACTCGTGCAAAAACTTCACCTGCTAACGTTGGTTCGTATTCAAAAATATCCGTCACATGCGCCTTAGGAACGAGCAAAGTATGACCTTTAGTCACTTGGGTAATGTCTAAAAAGGCGTAAACCTTATCGTCCTCATAAACTTTATAACTTGGAATTTCCTGATTAATGATCTTACAAAAAATACAATCTGTCATGGTAGCCCTTCTTTCTTTATACTGTTTCTTTTACTTTACCATACCTTGAATTTTATTTGGGAGGAAAAGTTCATGAAACCTTCAAAAAGTTCGTGGTATAATAGATTCACGATAAAAATAGTTGGAGGTACAGCAATGAGCTTAGTAATTGAACATTTAACAGGAGGCTACGGTCATATTCCTGTCTTGAAAGATATTAATTTTGAAGTGAAATCTGGTGAAATGGTGGGTCTGATTGGTCTGAATGGTGCAGGTAAAAGTACAACGATCAAAAATGTGATCGGCTTACTAACGCCACAAAAGGGGAAAATTTCGATTGACGGAGAAACTCTGAGACAACAGCCTGAAAGTTATCGTAAAAAAATCGGTTATATTCCTGAAACACCTTCTTTGTATGAAGAGTTAACGCTAAGAGAACATATCGAAATTACGGCAATGGCGTACGATATTCCAATCGAAGAAGCTTTTAAACGAGCAGATGCTTTGCTTAAGACATTTCGTTTGGAAAATAAATTAGACTGGTTTCCTGCAAACTTTTCAAAAGGAATGAAACAAAAAGTCATGGTTTTGTGTGCCTTTTTGATTGAACCAAGTTTATATATCATTGATGAACCTTTTCTAGGGTTAGACCCATTAGCAATCCATGCCTTATTGGAATTAATGGATGAAATGCGTAATCAGGGAGCCGCAATCTTGATGTCAACTCATATTTTGGCAACAGCTGAGCGCTATTGTGATCGTTTTGTTGTTTTACATGATGGTGAAGTACGGGCTGTTGGTTCAATGGACGAGTTGCGTGAAGAATTTAGTTTACCAGGTTCTTCTTTAGATGATATTTATATCGCATTAACAAAAGAAGAAAAGGTGGGGTAATATGTCTGGATTTTTTGGCATTCGTTTAGCACGCCATCTGAAAAAAATGATGAAATATATGCGTTATGTGTTTAATGACCATTTTATTTTAGTTTGCGTCTTCTTATTGGGGGGACTTGGCTTTTACTATTCTCAAGTTTTAAAAACACTACCCGAAAATTTTGTCTGGGGCAGACCAATCATTGTGATCTTTTGGTTGGTGTTATTGCTGATTGGTCGTGTTGCGACCTTGGCACAAGAGGCGGATAAAGTGTTTATTTTACCGAAAGAACCTGAGATGAATCAATATTTGAATCGTGCGATGCGGTATTCAATTTGGTTGCCACTGATCGCCTTGATTTTATTAGGTGGTATGTCGATGCCGTTAGTGGTCGTTTCGACAGGCTGGGCTTTTTCAACATTTTTCTATTTTATTGTGATGTTGGGGCTTTTAAAAATTAGCCATTTACGCCTGCAAAAATATGAATTGTATCAGATTTCTACTAAAGAAGCACAATTATGGTTTGCTATTTGGATGATCACAAGTGGTGTTGCGATTGCTCTTAGTTTGTATGTCTTACCACTAGCAGGTCTTCTAACAGGCTTGGTGCAGGTGATGTTGTTCTTTCTTATAATGAATAAAAAAGAAACGGCGGTATCGCTAGATTGGGAACAGATGGTTCAAAAAGAAAAAAATCGCATGCATCGAATTTATCAATTTATCCATTTGTTTACAGATGTACCAGAAATTTCAAGCAGTGTCAAACGTCGGAAGTTCTTTGATCCGTTGTTAAGCAACATTAAAAAAACTGGCCAAAATACGTACTTATATTTGTATGCTCGTAGTTTACTAAGAGGCTCTGAATATAGTGGCTTATTCATTCGTTTAGTATTAGTGGGCGGAGTGATTTTGTTTTTCCTTAAAGAGTTTTGGATCTCAATGGGGGTTTCTGTGCTATTTATCTATTTGATCGGTTTTCAGTTGATCCCGATCTATACACAGTTTGATTATATGGTGATGACACATTTGTACCCAGTACCAAATGAACAAAAGAAACAGGCGGTCAGTAAACTGGTAACAGTCTTGTTGTTAGCCGCAGCCATTTTATTTAGTGTATTTGTGTTGATAGCATTGCCTGATTTTAAAGAGGGTTTATTGGTTGTTGGTGCATTGCTTGTGGAAGTAATTCTATTTGCTAAGTTTTATGTCCCTTATCGTTTGAAGAAAATGGAGGTTTAATGATGTACATTTTATGGAATGATCAAATTGTTGAACGTGGAGCAGTAAAAATCGATATAGAAGATCGTGGTTATCAGTACGGTGACGGACTCTATGAAGTCGTTCGTGTCTATAATGGGCATTTGTACATGATGGAAGAACATTTAAATCGGTTATGGGACGGTGCTGAAAAAATTAGAATGCAGTTGCCGTTTACAAAAGAAGAATTGACAATTAATTTAAAGAAATTAGTTGAAATTGAAGGAATCAAAGAAGGTAAGTTGTATTTTCAAGTAACACGAGGCATTGATGCACCAAGAAATCATGCGCTGCCAGATCCAGAAAAAGTTAAAGGTGTCTTAACGGCCAATATTAGAGCGTATGAGCGTCCTTTACAAAAAATGGAAGAGGGGATTACCGTTGCGGTTGTTCCAGATACCCGCTGGTTACATTGTGATATCAAGTCATTGAGCTTATTAGGTAATGTGTTGTCATTAGATGATGCCCGCCGCCAAGGTTTTGATGATGCAGTGCTAGTTCGCGATGATAAAGTGACAGAAGCTTCAGCAGCCAATTTCTGGGTAGTCAAAGACGGAACGGTTTATACTCATCCTGACGGAAACTTGATTCTACCAGGAATTACGAAGAAAAAAATTCTAGAGCTAGCTAGAGAGTTAAACATTCCCGTAAAAGAAGAAGCTGTCTATGAAGAAGAACTATTTACAGCAGACGAATGTTTTGTGTCAGGATCATTGACGGAAATTGTTCCAGTAGTAAAAGTAAATGATCATATTATTGGAACAGGAAAACCTGGTAAAGTAACAAAACAGCTCTTAGAAGCCTATATTGCTAGTGTTGATGCAACATGTGGAACAGTTGGGGAATAAAGTTGCTGATAAAAGAACAAGAGAGATGCTTGACGAAGTACGCTATGGAAGCTAAAATGATACTTACTGTAAATAATTATTAGAAGTTGTTAGGATAGGAGATAATTTCCATGGCATTTCAGTTGGATAAGGAATGGCGCTTGCAGCCAATAAAAGGCGCAACTGGCCAAACTTTCATGGGTATACGTGCGACTGAAAGAGTATTTATTAAACGAAATACTTCTCCTCTTTTGGCTGCATTGTCTAAAGAAGGAATTGCCCCTAAGCTAGTTTGGACCAAACGAACAGTCACAGGCGATATTTTAACAGCACAAGAATGGCTAGATGGTCAAGTCCTTAAAGCCCAAGAAATCGGTCAAAGAAATGACGTTGTGGATGTCCTTTATCATTTGCACCATTCACATATGCTAAAAAGCATGCTAGGGAAAATCGGCGGTCAGATCCAGACACCCGCAATGATGCTTCAAGCATATGGCGAAAGATTGCCTAAAGAACTTCAAAATAATTCGTATCTTGCTAGAGTCTATCACTATCTGCAAGAAAATATACCAAATTATTCTGTTCATAATTATATGGTCGTCCATGGTGATGTGAACCATCGAAATTGGATCGTATCGAATAATTATTTGTATTTAGTTGATTGGGATTCGGTAATGATTGCTGATCCAGCTTTAGATCTAGGTATGCTTTTAGGTCATTACGTTCCGCGGGCAAGCTGGAATAAATGGCTATTAGCTTATGGTATGCGTCCGAGCGAAGAAGCGTTAACGCGAATCAAGTGGTATGCGCTATTTAATTTCCTGCAAGAGATTCTTAGGCATCACCAATCAGGAGAAAAACGGGAAATGAATGCTGAAATTTTGAAGTTAAAACGAGCGTTTGGGTATTAAAAAGGATTGAAAAAGAGGATAAACTTCTATTTTCATCATTTACTTGAATAGATAGAGGGCAGCACAAAGCGATTATCGTTTTGTTCTACCCTCTTAAAATTTGTTATTAAAGAAAGGAAACACAAAACATGCGAATGAGAAAAAGACATGGAGCGGCTGAACTTTTAGCGAGTCATCCTGAACTAGTGGTTGATGAGCCAGCCAAATGGCAAGGCCATTGGACAGAACGTTTTGGGAATGATCACCCTATTCATATTGAAATCGGTTCAGGTAAGGGACAATTTGTGGTAGGAATGGCAAAAGCACATCCAGAAATCAATTATATTGGGATCGATATGCAACTCAGTGTTCTTTCGATCGCTTTAGAAAAAGCGTTGGAAGAAGAATTACCCAATTTACAATTACTTCATGTTAACGGGGAAGAACTAACACAATACTTTGCTGAAAATGAAGTGGATCAAATTTATTTAAACTTTTCGGATCCTTGGCCAAAAACACGTCATGAAAAACGCCGTCTAACGTTTAAAACATTTTTAGCAACAGACGAAATCATTCTAAAACCAAATGGCGAAATTCATTTTAAAACAGATAACCGTGGACTATTTGAGTATTCGCTTAGTAGTTTTTCAAAATATGGCATGATTCTAGAACAAGTTTGGCTTGATTTACATGCAAGCGACTACGAAGGAAATATCATGACTGAATACGAAGCAAAGTTTTCAGCCAAAGGTCAGCCGATTTATCGTGTAGAAGCAAGATTTCAAACTGAAAAAACAACGAAATGATTTAAGAAGACAAAGAGGTTGGCAAGGAGCTGCTTCTGTATCTACGGTTCTCGGTTCACTCCGAACCTCGAAGCATAGAGGACCGTTTACTCCCATCGTTTATTTGGATTCCATGTGTCCGGGATATGACTCGTAGAGTTATGTCTTGGACATTTATTTTTTTTTGCAAATATAGAAGGTACCTGTTTATTTGTGTTGACAATTAATGTAGGTACCTTTACAATTACGTTTCATAAGGTACCTACATTAATTAGAGACATATCAAAATAATCAATGCAGAGGAGGGATTTTTATGTTAGCTTGTTTGTTTTTGATTTATGAATATTGCAAAAAGAACCGACAGAATAATGACCAAAGGGTCCTAGCATGCACTTGACAAGTCTGAAAAAACGGTCGAATTAAACTATAAAAGGTAGTGAGTGGAATGAAATTAGTTGATGGAAAGTTAAGAGTAGAATTATTTAGTGATGCAGTTATTGCGATCGTCATTACGATTGCAGCGTTAGAAATATTGATTCCTCACGATGGTATGTATCGTCAGTTTATTGAAAGTGTACTAACGTTTGCGATTAGTTTTTTTATAGTCGCTGGTTATTGGAATGATCATCGGAAACTATTTGAACAAGTAGAAGAAATCAATGATCGCTTTGTTTTTAGAAATACATGTTTTCTCTTTTCTCTGGTTTTGATCCCTGTTTTTACGAAATGGTCGATGGAATCTGGGGATAAACAACTGCCAATGTTAGCTTATGGTGTCTTGCTGATGCTGATCAATGCTACATTTAGTGGTTTGTTTATGGCTGGGATCTCTTTGGCGAAAGAGCCTGTTGAAGAGACGTTTTATTTCAAGAAACTATATAAAAACCGTGACCGGGTCTATTATTTAGCGATCCTCTTGGTAATGGGTGTGGGTTATTTTATTCCGCAATTAGCATTAGTTTTGTTTATTGGTTTACCAATCATTAGTTATTTCTTAAAAACAAATTTTGAAGGGAAGTTTGAGGATGAACAATGGACAAAGCGTCGAAGGAATAGTAGGCATAAGCATTTTAGATAGGGATAAAAAAGAACAGTTGAAATCCACCTTTATCAAGTGGTGTTCAACTGTTTTCTTTATTTAGTCTTTAACTCGTTTTACATCGATCACAGTTCCTGTAAAAGCGTCAGCAGTGAATTCATATTGAACCATAACGCCGTCTTCCAAACGTGAAATACCACCAGTGTAAGTTTTTGAGTGGACTGCAAATTTTCGTAAAGGTTTTTTCTCAAATTCGATCCATGAACCTTCGATTGGACCTTCTTTTAAAAATGCGTCTTTAACATTTTCTAAAACTAAATCAGCATCGACTGTTCGTTTTTTCTGATACCATAAAGTTGAAGCAATCCCGCTCACTATACCTAGACTAACGCCGATTGCCAAGCCACCTTTAAAATAGCTTAATTCATTTTCTTCATTCATGGGGAATAACCTCCGCGTATTTTCAAATGTTCGCCAAATTTTTTTAGCTTTAGCTCTATTCTAACACATTGTATGAAAATATCGAAAAACAAAAAACGTGGGCAATTGAAAAAATTTGCGTTATAATGAATGTGAAATCATATGAAAGGAGTATCTGCCGCCTTTGCTTTAAAATCATGTTATTTTTTAGCAAAAAGGAATGGTTGATCCTAGATAGGGCAACTGGCAGATAATACAACAATGGAAGAAAAAACATTTCAACGCATCAAAGAACTAACAGAATTACAAGGAACAAGCGGATTTGAAGATGATATTCGTGCGTATATGAAAAAAAATATGGCCCCATTAGTAGACGAGCTTCAATATGATGGTTTAGGTGGGATTTTTGGTCTTAAAAGAGCGAAAGAACAAGATGCACCACGCGTTATGGTAGCAGCCCATATGGACGAAGTTGGCTTTATGTTGACACAGATCAAAGACAACGGATTATTCCAAGTTGTTCCTTTAGGCGGCTGGAATCCTTATGTAGTATCAGCACAACGTTTTACCTTGAAAACAAGTAAAGGCAATTATCCATGTATTTCTTCTTCTATTCCGCCGCACTTATTACGTGGAACAAGCGGTCAAAAACAATTAGAAGTAACAGATGTGTTATTTGATGCTGGTTTTGAATCAAAAGAAGAAGCAGAAAGTTTTGGTGTTCGCCCAGGTGATTCAATCGTTCCACAAACAGAAACGATCAAAACAGCCAATGGCAAAAATATCATCAGTAAATCATGGGATAATCGCTATGGTTGTACATTAGTTTTAGAAGCATTAGAAGCTTTGCAAAACGAACAATTAGGCCACACATTAATTGCTGGTGCTAATGTTCAAGAAGAAGTTGGCTTACGTGGTTCTAAACCTTCTGTTCATAAATTTAATCCGGATTTATTCTTTGCAGTTGATTGTTCAGCAGCCGATGATATTCAAACGAAAAAAGGCACTTACGGTCATCTTGGGGAAGGAACATTATTGCGGATTTACGATCCAGGTATGATCACATTACCTCGTGTACGTGAATACTTATTAGATACAGCAGCAACTCACAATATTCCTTACCAATATTTTGTTTCTAAAGGTGGAACTGATGCAGGTGCTGCCCATACAACAAATAATGGCGTACCAAGTACTGTGATCGGCGTTTGCGGACGTTATATCCATACGCATCAAACGATGTTTAACATCAAAGACTTTGAAGCGGCTCGCGAAATGTTGATTCAAGTCCTAAAAGGATTGGATAAAACAACTGTTAATACAATCATTTACGGAAAGTAGAGGATAGTTTATGATTATTCCAACGTCTTATGAAGAATTAGCTAGTTTTGTATCTGAAGGAAAAAGCGTCTTTTTCTTTACTGCGGATTGGTGTGGGGATTGCCGGTTTATCAAACCAGTAATGCCTGAAATCGAAGCAGCCTTTCCAGCATTTCGTTTTATTGAAGTAGACCGTGATAAGTTTATGGAACTAGCTTCTGAATGGAACATTTTTGGTATACCAAGTTTTGTCGTGACGGATCAAGGGAAAGAGTTAGGTCGTTTGGTTAATAAGGATCGCAAAACAAAAGAAGAAATCACAAACTTTTTAAAAAGTATCAGTTGATGTTTAAATCGACCATAGCTAGCCGATTCAAACGATAAAAAATGATCGGGAGATGAGTTCTATGTTAACACAAACCTATAAGAATATTTTAGTTGGGATAGATGGTAGTGAGCAAGGGAATTTAGCCTACCGACAAGCAATTGAAGTAGCAAAAAGAAATAATGGTCGCGTGATCGTGGCTCATGTTATAGAAAATAAAGTCTATACAATGATGGGTTATTCCTCTTTGAACGATAGTTTGTTAGACCAAGAAACAGAAAATGCCAAGGAATTACTGGATGACTGTAAAGACTATGCTAAAAGTGTTGATTTTACTCAAGTAGAGCCAATTGTAACGTATGGTTCAGCTAAAGAAGTGATGTGTGGAGATTTACCTAAGAAATACGATGTTGATTTGATCATGGTGGGTCAATCCGGCTTAAATGCAGTGGAGCGTCTAATGATTGGCAGTGTCAGTAGCTACATCATTCGTCATGCGCCATGTGATGTGTTGATTGTTCATCCTGAGACGAATAAAAAATAGAAGTCTAATGTAAAGAAGGTGAAGCAAGGCGTAACCGTTTTGCTCCACTTTTTTTGTGAGAAATACTAATAAGAAAAAATAGCATGCAGGCAATCAGTTTTTTTGTTAAGATAGGACAGAAGATAGCATGCATCATACGTGAGCATCTTGGAAAATGATAAAATGGAGTGTGGAAAAAATGATTTTTGCTTATAATAAGGAACATGTTGGCGATGTCTTGATGGTCATCGTAGCTGACGATAAAGGACAAGAAAATCGTGTGGAACGTAAGGGGAATGTTGCACGGGTACATGTGGTAGATAGCGAGCAAGTCGTCGCTTGGAATATTTTTGATGCATCAACGATTTTAGGCGAAATTGAAGGCATTGGCCAAATAGAGTTGACAAAAGAACAGGTAACAAAAGTGAATGAAGAGCTCGCTAAAGCAGGATTTTCTGAAACCTTAGTAACGGATAATGAACCAAAAATCGTGGTCGGTTTTGTAAAATCGTGTAAAAAACATCCTGATTCTGATCATTTATCAATCACTCAAACAGAAGTTGATAATGGTGAAGTGCTGCAGATTGTTTGCGGTGCGCCAAATATCAAAGCAGGACAAAAGGTTGTTGTTGCCAAACCTGGAGCAATGATGCCAGATGGTTTAATGATCTGGCCGGGTGTTTTACGTGGCGTAGAAAGCTTTGGCATGATTTGTTCAGCTGGAGAGTTGCGTTTGCCAGATGCACCAGCGAAAAAAGGCATTTTAGAATTGCCTTTTGATGCGGTGATTGGGGAAGCTTTTCCTGTGGGAAAATAAATAATTAAGCTTAAAGCCGGTACTAAAACGATTTTTTCGTTTTAGTACCGGCTTATTTTTTGATTCGTTCAATTTACGGATTTTGTGAATTGTTTGAGTTAGATGAATTTTGTTTTAGTGCTGATTGGTCGATCGTTAAATCAACAGTAACACTTTGTTCTTTTCCATCACGATAGAAAGTAACTTTCATCTTGTCACCCACTTTTTTCTTGTAAAGAGTACTTTGTAAATCAGTTACAGAAGTGATTTCTTTATCATCGATTTTCGTAATAACATCATATCGTTGAATCCCTGCTTTGTCTGCTGGAGTAGCAGTTTGAACAGAACGGACAAGTACGCCCATTTGAACAGTATCAGGAAGCTTCAAGATTTCTTTTCTTTGTTGTGTTGAAACGTTGGTCAATTCCTCCATTGTAATGCCTAAGGCTGGCCGAGTGACTTTTCCATCTTTTTCTAATTGATTGATGATATTTACTACATCGTTACTTGGAATCGCAAAGCCCATTCCTTCAACGCTCACTTGGCTTTCTGATTGAACGATTTTAACAGAGTTGATTCCGATTACTTGACCTTCAATGTTGACTAAAGGACCACCTGAGTTACCAGGGTTGATTGCAGCATCTGTTTGAATGGCATTGATATTAATCGCTTGCCCATTATTTTCGTTTTGGATATTTCTATTTACTGATGAAATGATCCCTTGTGTTACTGAGTTAGCATAAGCTGATCCTAATGGAGAACCGATCGCTAAAGCAGGTTCTCCGATTTTTAAGTTATCAGAATTACCAAATTCAGCAATTGAATCTACTTTATCAGAAGAAATTTTGATTACAGCAAGGTCAGTATATGAATCTGTCCCGACTAATTCGCCTTCCACTTTAGTGCCATCGTGTAAAACAACTTCTAAGCCTTTTGCTTGATCCACTACGTGATTATTCGTCACGACATAAGCAGTTTTGCCATCTTTTTTGTAGATTACACCACTACCTTCACTAGCAGCCTGTAAATCACTGCCATCAGACTCGGCGTTATTAGAGTCACTACCGTCATTTCCGCCAAAGATATTGCCAAAACCGCTAGCATCGCTATTTTGGCTAGAGCTTTGCAAGTTGATGACTGAAACCACAGAATTTTTTACTTTATCAACAGCTTTGGTAACGTCACTATTGACATCCAAACTGACATTAGTAACTTTCGTATCCCCTTTGTTATCTTTTACAGTGCTAGTCGTTGTAGAGGAATTAGATGAAGGGGAATTTTGACCCATGATAGCATAAGCACCACCAAAAGCCAGTGCTCCTCCGAGCAAGCCTCCAACTAAACCAATCCCAAATTTTTTGAATAAACCATTTTGCTTTTTATCTGAATCAGGTGTAACGTCTTTCTTTTGCATACAAGCAACCTCCTAATTAATTATCATTATTTATTATATTTAGTATAGTCTTTCAAGACACCTTTAGTCTACCCAAGAGCTTTGAATTTTTTATGAACAAGATAGGGAGAAAAACAGATACAAATAATGAAAAATGTTTTTATCGGAATACTTATACACAGTAAAGTGTGAAAAACTCTTGAAAAATGACGGAAAACTCCTATGAAAAAGTTATCCACAAAATGTGGATAATGTGGATAAATAAACGGGAATAAGTGTTTGCATCTTAAAATACTGTAAAATAAGGGATAATTCGACATGAACCTGTGGATAAGTCTGTGTATATGTGCATAACTTTGTGGGAAAGTATGTGGAAGAGTCAAAACATTCATGATAAAATTGTTAACAAGTGAAAGAATTAAATCGAAAGAGACGTGAATCTGTTGAAAATAAAAATTATTACTGTGGGTAAGTTAAAAGAAAAATATCTGGTTCAAGGAATAAACGAGTATTTAAAACGACTGCAAAGTTATGCAAAAGTAGAAATCATTGAAGTAGCAGATGAAAAAGCACCAGAGAATTTAAGTGAAGCAGAGATGCTGCAGGTCAAGGGGAAGGAGGGCGAACGAATCTTAGCGAAAATCAATCATCAAGATTATGTTTTTGTTTTAGCTATCAATGGGAAACAGTTTAGCAGTGAAGAATTTTCCAAAGAGATCGAGCAACTTGGGATCAACGGTAAGAGCCAATTAGCGTTTGTGATTGGTGGTTCGCTGGGATTAAGTGATCAGGTGTTGAAAAGAAGTCAGCAACAGATGTCATTTGGAAAGCTGACTTATCCACATCAGTTGATGCGGCTGGTTTTGGTTGAGCAGATTTATCGTGGATTTCGGATTATGCGGGGGGAACCATATCATAAGTAGGGGTATTTTTGCAAAGATAATACTGATCTAATGCTCTTTTAAGTTGATAGATATAGGTTGGGAAGAGAACAGGTTAAGGTAAATGGATGAATTATTAAACGAAAATGAAGTAGTTGAAATTATGATGCGGTATTTAAATAGTCAAGGATACACAGTAGAAAGATACGCAACTACAACACAAACAGGAATTGACATTGAAGCATTTAAAAATGGAAACAAAATCTGTATTGAAGCTAAAGGAGCAACGTCTTCAATGAAAGGTTCTGCTAGGTATGGTAAGCCGTTCAATGATAATCAAGTAAAAAATCATATTGGAAAAGCAGTAGTTGCTGCACTAAAAGTTTTAAACCAAGAATGTAAAGATACTATTTCTGCTATTGCTTTGCCTAATAATGCTACGCATAAGAAACAAATTAATGAGATACAAGCACTGCTTAAAAAATTAGGGATAAAAGTCTTTTTTGTATCTAAAGAGAGTGTGCTGGATTATTTTTAAGAAATTATAATTTGGTAGTAAAGAGAAGAAGATTATTGTTATTTGTTGTTTTATTATTAGTTCTTGTTCAATCAATAAAAAGCATTAAGTTGAATATCTTTATATTATGAGAAACTATTTATAAAAAGTACAAAGATTACTTTTTACTAAATGGTCTGTATTCTTACTCTTTTTTTTTAAACTATACTTATTGAAAAATAATAAGAGAGTAAACTAATAGGAGGAGTTCTTCAATGTCAGAAACAAAAAATGATCCGCAACAAGCCAGTGCATTTGCTAGTGGGCTTGTGATGCCATTCATGAATGCTTATTCTGGTAGTAGTGAAGCATTGTCTATATCAGATGGTGCTGTATCAAAAGATATTAATACTATTCTTACACAAACAAAAACACTTATGAGTACGTTCGAGAGCAGTTTGAAAGCTGATGCAGACAATCTTTTATCCATTAGTAATACATATGAGGCGGCCAATCAATCGATGGTGGACGTGGTGACGCATGGATAAGAAGAAAAGTGTGATCGAAGTATCCAATCAGTTATCTGCATTAGAAGATGAAAAACTTTCCATTCATAAAAAGAAAAATCTGTGGGAAGAATACCAAGAACACTGGGCATATTTACAAAAAGAAGAACAATCCATATTAGAAGAAGTGGCCTATCTCAGTCTGGGAACAGAATCGATGAATCATGCCACGCAAGAATTAATGTATTTTGAAGAAGAACAACGAGCCGCTTCTCAAGCATTTGATTCAATTGAAGAAGGATTTGAGCAAAAAGAAAAAGAACTTTACGACAGAGAAGATCACCTCAACGCTGCTTATTATGAAACAAAGAAGCAGGTGGAAGTAAACGATGACGAAATTTAATTATTCCGAATTTCAAAGGGTTTTTACCAGTTCTCAATCCGATCGAGTTGCGTGTTTATCTAGTTTTTCTACAGTTGAAACAAACATCGCGCAATTTACAGCCACAAGTGCATTAACAGGTCCTGGTTGGGATTCCGCTAAGCAAGCATTATCGCCCTATTCCGTTGTCACAAAAGCCTTATATAATTATCATTGTGATTTTGGTGAAACCTACACAGCCTTTTTAGCAAGTTTTGAAGGAGAAGTTGGGGAAACAGGTAAAACATTAGACACAGAAGAATTACGAGAGCTTCAAGAAAAGTTAAATCGGATTCAACGAGAAAAACAAGATCTTCTAAATAAAATAGCTGGAAATATTGCTTTAGAAATCATCGGCGGTTATGGTGTGATGGCAAAGGATTTTCAACTTGGTGAGACGCAAAAGAAAATTGACTTACTAGAGAAATACGAAGCATTTGAAAATAGTCATGCAGGTGATTTTTCAGCGATTGTTTCAACTGGAGGTGATTTGATCTCGGCATTGAGCGATCTAGGGAAAAGTAAATCCTTTATTGCCGCAACAGGAACCTATACGTATTCAGATTTAAAAACAAAAAACTGGTATACTAATCTGAAGACCTACAATGACTCTTGTCCATCACAGCGAATTGAAATAGTGAAGACCGATAAATATGGGTATGGTTTGAAAGTATACATTAATGGAAAGTATAGTGAAGTAGCGTTAACTAATTTGATGTATGCCCAATCGAAAGAAGGTATGAAAGAATTAGGGATTACAATGAGAGATATGGCTGGAGAAATGACAGGGCTCTATAGTTTGTATCGTCTGTTTAATGGAAAAGACCCAGTGACAGGGGAACAAGCCAGTCGATTAGAAGCAGGTCTGTGGACAGCATTGTTATTATTACCACAGGCAAAAATGCTCAGTGCGGCAAGAGAACTCCGAGCAGGGAATCGCTTATTAACAGGCGTTAATTTGACCGCAAAGGACCTACAAATTTTAAATAAAGCTGGATATTTTGATGATGTTGGTAAGATAGGTAAACTTGAGAAAACTGGTGGATTTACTAAAGCGCAAAAAGTTGAGAACTTCCAAAACAGGATTGATAATATTAGGAATAGGATGCCAAATTCGAAGCTGAAAAATCAAGGAAATATGGCTGTCGCTGATGTTAAAATAAAGGTTTGCCAGACGAGTTTATGGCACATAGTAAAATTCACGGACCAAGTAGCAAAGGTGCAGATTTAGGCAATTTCTCACCTGCATCAGAAAATAGGATTTTCGAATCATATACAATAGATAAGTTCCCAAGGTATAATGATACTGAGGTTAAAATTCTGGAGGATATAGCATCTAAAATCAAAGATCCAAAACTTTCTGGTAAGATAGATTTGTATACAGAACTACCAGCTTGCCAAAGCTGTACAAATGTTATATTAGAGTTTAGAAAAAAGTTTCCAAATATAGAACTTAATATATTTACGAAGTAGGTGGAAAAAATGAGTGAAATTAGTTATTTAGAAGCAAAAGAATTAACTTTAGAAGACTATGAAGATTTTATTGAAGATGAAGGGTTTAGCCCCAATCAAGCAGTAGCCGCAACTTTTGAAGATTCTGTATTAATGATGAAAAAAAGTCATAAAGTTTATGTATCAGTGATGGTAAATCTTTCGATTTTGAGTTTAAGACAAGATTTTTTACCAGATTATCTATTAGAGAAGCAAGAAAGTTTAAAAATGGTTAATGGTTTAAATGAAGAAGAACAGTCTGTTTATGATTCAGATATAAGTACTTTGAATCAGTTGTTAAGCAATCAAAAATTTGAGATAGATAAAGATGAAGAATATAAGCTAAGAGTTAACATGTTATTAGAGCAGTACTGATTATAGAATAATAAAAAGGTGCATTATTCTATAATGGTAATCGGATAGTAAAAATTCGATTAGTAAGCTAAACTTACTATTTAAGTTGTCAATGAGGCTAGTGTAGTCTGAGGTAAGTCATATTTTAATTGCATAAAAAGAGGGAATAATTATTTCATCCATTAGATATTTTATCTAGAATACACGTTATTAAGACGTACTAGGAGAAAAAAATAATTATATATTATATCTATGAAGACCAATCATTCGTAAGGAGTGATTGGTCTATTTTTGTGCTTGAAGGAGGAAATAAAATGTTCAAAGAAAAAGGAAATCGATACATCACGAAGGGAGTGAACGAACAATCGCCAAAAGAAATCGATTAATGAAATCATATGGTATCAAAACTGAATACAATGATCACAGCAATTATCTTGAGATTATGAGTAGTTGCTATTTTTTATTTAATTTAGCAGGTTAAAATCGTTCAATTTTTTGTTACTATAGATGTAAAGGAGTGTGGCATGGTTGAGTACAGATTATCCAGTAACAATAAAAGAATTTTTTCAATGGTTAGATGATGGTGGGTATAATCAGTTTGGAATTCACCTGAGTGAAAATACAAATCCAGAAGGATATGGAGTAAGAAGAGTTGGTTCACAACTTGAACTATTTTATTCTGAAAGAGGTCAGGTATATCCAGAAAAACAGTTTAATACTGAGAAAAAACTAGTTGGCTACTTAGCTGCAAAATTAGAGAAAAGTAATTGGGCTAGAACCCATTGTATTTCTGCTACAGAGAACAAGAATACCTCAGAAGTATTAGCTAAAGAACTGAATAAAATGAACATTAAATTTGATCAGGAAGAGCTACCATATTCCAATGATGGAAGAATGTTTTACAGGACAATGGTGTACGGGACTGATATCAAGAAAGTAGAACATCTAAAACAGAAATACTATAACTAACATAATAAATATCGGAAATATTATCAAGAAGAAAACGTAAATTGGGCATAGGAGTAATGTAATTACAAAAACATTTGAAGATAAATTTATGGAACGACAAGCAGATATGGTTGATATCGCTAAAGAATTTATTGAAGATCGAGCAGAAAAAATTTACTTATATGGTTCTATTGAAAATGGGGGTATTCCTTTAATTTATTCTTTCAAATCCATGGTCGAATTGTAACCATGAATAAAGTCAATTCTGCAATAATTGAAGGGGAAAAAGAATATGATATATCTTCCGATAGAAAATGGGCTGTTCTGCTAATAAGGACTGAAGATTTACAAAAAATAGAAGAAGTTTGCAAGAAATATGAACAACCAGTACTGACACAATTCAAATTGTACTATGATGTGCACGAAAATAGTTTGAAAGCTAAATACCAGTATGATCCTATGTATTCTAATACTGATGACCTTCATAGTTCTGACATCTTTATGTCATGGTATGAAGAAGTAAAACAAGAAATAGAGGGGGAAAAGTAGAAGAGGAAGAAAATGATGAATAATAAACAAATGTTTTACGTGATATTATTAAACGTAATCACTTTTTTCTTACTTGTTTCATGTAAAAATTCTGAGAGTATTAAAGGAACTTGGCACGTAGAAAATGACTCTGGTGAAATTTCAGAAATGACACTCACGGATACGACAATGACCGTAAATGATGTGAAGCTAGAAGTCAATCAAATCACTTCAGGTACGACTGGGGGCAAAAAATATTTTGAAATGGAAAAAGGGAGAGTAGGGAGAGTGCATATTATTTTCCCAGAAAAAAAGATGATACCATTACTATTATGATTATTCCTAATACTAAAGAACCTTATTTAAACTATGCAATGAACAGAAAGAAACAACCTGATTATTCAAAATATGATGAAAAATATGTGAAGTAATATCTATTTGAATCATTAGATAAACTCTAGAGTTACAGGCGAGCAAAATTCTGCATACGGTATGGCATATGTGTTGAACCAAACATCATATATTACAGAGAGTATTCAAGAAAATTTTCCTAAGAAATTAATAATCATTTTGAAGAACACAGGGATCTACAAGAGTTACTTAGCTGTTTTTCGATGATATTATGAGAAAGTTTTTTACATCAAAATGTTTTCTTAACCAAAATATTTAATCATGTTACTAATAACTAATTGTATTGTATCAAAAAATAATTATATATCATATCTATGAAGATCAACCACCTTAATGACGGTTGGTCTATTTTGTGTTTCAAGGAGGGAATAAAATGTTTGATAACAAAGAAAATCGTTACATCATGAAGGGAGCGCTACCAGATGCGCCAATCAAAAAATTATGGGCGATTGATGATGGTAGTCATCAAACCATGTTATTACCAGAAGATTATTAACTGGCATTTTTCTAAGAACCAACTATAACAATCAAAAAGGAGAAAAACATAAAAACAAATCAATCAAGAAAACGTGTAGCTATTGTCAGTCTTGAACTGGTGAAAGAAGCCTCCACTTTTTACGCCGCTAGATCCTGTACTAGCCCACAAGCAGTTTACGAGTTATTCGCCCCGTTTATTGAAACAAAAGACCGAGAACATTTGGTGGTCGCTGGTTTACACGTAAAAAATGAACCAACGGCTATTCAAGTTATTCACATAGGAACCAATAATTAGGCACTAACTTGTTTCATAACAAATTTTTTGATAATACATCCATCTGGTATGACTTTAAAAATGTATAAAAGATTGGAATACCAACTAACCTTTAAAAATTTTTTCAACTATAAATGAGAAAGCAGTCGATGAAATAAAGTCAAATTGAGATGGTTGTAATAGTCGGAAATTTACACTGTACGAAATTTTATTTAAGGATTTTTACCAACTTATTTATAAATTAAAAAGTTAAAGTCAACTTTCCAACTGTAAAATAAGTGAATTGTATAAGAATTTATGTACCAAGCATTTATACTGTTAAGATGATTAGGACTGACTAAATAGTATCCCTTTCTGACACACAGAACCGAATCACAAATGAATTTTTTTGTATATAAATGCTGATGCAACGATATTCTTAGTTTAAAATTACAAGATAAAAATGATGCGGTGGAATTTGTCGATACAAAAAAGAGACTATTTTCAAGAGAATTATTGATAAATGTCATACTGAATGACTAGTTAATTCGTTTAATCTATAAGGCTTTAAGATAACTAAGTGGAAAATTTTCGGAACTGAACAGTAGTCCACATAAAGTATTAGTATACTAACAAAGCTAAGAAAAAAGTTTTAGCTATTCTGATTACTTTTTTCTTTATTTAGATAGTCAATATATGAATTTCCCCAAATCGCTAAACTAGCTAGTACAGGTTTAAATAGAATGCCTAATTCGCTTAATGAGTATTCTACTTTTGGAGGTACTTGATTGTATACCTTTCTGTTAATTAAATTATTTTCTTCAAGTGCTCTCAACTGTTTTGTAAGTGTACTTTGTGTTATTTTTCCTAGACGTTTTTCTAGTTCACTGAAACGTAGTGTTTCACCGTCTAAGTGATGTAGAATTAGGATAGCCCACTTGCCTGATAAAATTTTTTGACTAGTAAAATAAGGACAAACACCATATAAATCTTGAACTTTAGCCATTAATTTTCCTCCTAACTACCTAAAAAGATAGTAACTATTATAAAAAAACGTACTTGTTTTTTGAAATGTACGTAATATAATTATAGCATAGATTTACAAAAATTAATTTAAAGAATGGGAGGTTTTATTATAAGAGTGGTAGTGATGGGTTCAAGTGAGAAATGGCAAATTACTAATGGGAGATTTACAGAAATTTGATGTCGTAGCGAATGATTTTGGTACCTGGGTATTAGAAACTCTTTCTCAACATAATACGAGAGTACATCACCTAAATGATAGTTTGTATAGAAGCAAAATCCGGTTACTAGTTTTGGGTGAAGCTGGAAGTTTCTACACTGATTCAGCATAGACTCAACAATTTCAATATGGTCTGATTTCTTAGACGCATATAAATCAGTAAGCTCGAAAATAGGTAATTCTATTTGGAGCAAAGTAAACAGGTTAAAAGCTATTTTTTTATTATACAATAAAGTGAGCATCTAAATAACATTTTGGAGGAATGACATTGGCTAAACGATATTCAGAAGTTGGGATTTTATTAGTAAGAATCATGCTAGGTTTTACAATGGGAATACATGGAGTATCTAAAATTACAGATTTAAATGCAACAATAGGATTTTTTTCTAGTTTAGGTATCCCGTCAATAATGACTTGGTTAGTGATACTGCTTGAAATAGTAGGTGGTATTTTGATGATTATTGGGGTACTTGTTCCCATAGTTGCTGTGGGCTTCATTATTGAGATTGGTACGGCGATGGTTTTACTTGGATTTCAAAGAGGCTATGTAGGGGGCATTGAATTAGAAGTGATTATAATTGTACTAAGTATTTCAATGATACTTACGCACTGGAATAAGAAAATTATTAATTTGTATCCTGTACTAAACTAAAATTGAATCAAACTAACTTTTATTTAATATATTATATTCATGAAGACCAATCATTCATAGAAGGATTGGTCTATTTTTATGTCTATAAGAGGAATCTATCTAAGGAAAAAAATGTTTGAGACGTTTCTTTTTCTATCCAACTGTTTTGCTAGGAAGCAATCCAAAGAAAAAACCAGAAAATCTCTTATTAGAGTATCTGCAATTTTTGAATTTAATCTTGATAAGGATCGTGATTTAGTGGAATGACTTCATCGATAGGAAGAGTTATTTTTTATTGACTATTATACCTTTACAAGAAATGGAGCAATGCCAGGTATCCAAATTGAAAATATCTGGGGTATAGAAGATTGTAGTTATCAGACCATGTTATTGTCAGTTTTGAACTAATAAAATAAGTCTCAACTTTGTTCAGATAAAGGGAAAGTAGAATGGTGAAAGAAAAAATACAGCTATTTGAAATAAAATAATTCCAGCATCATCCGTTTTCTAAGCCATACTAACAGCGGAAAATAAGCGGATTATTGTGGTCAAACCCAGTAAAAGGCCAAGGAATTTAAACTATATTTTATTCATGTTTATTCCTCAAAAATTCAGGTTTTTAAATACATCATGGTAATCGAAAGGATAAGCAATTATAATTACTGTATACAGTAATTAATGGATTGAGTAAACTAATCTTACTTTGGATTTCTGAAAATGGCGAGAATGAGGTATAGCAGCTTTACAAACGCATTCTATTTAAACAAAAAAATACAAAGAATGTAACAGTAAATTGTACTATTAAGAAATAGAAGACTTACATTATAATAGAATTCAACATTGATTGATGATTAATGATGTAGAGGGAGCCAAAGAAACGCTGTCTGTATAGAATGATTTCATTGACTCGTCAGATACTGTCCATTTGCTTGTTCAATTGGCGTTTATGAATAATTTGGTGGGTCTTTATTTAGCTATCAATCGAAAATGTAAGTATTATTAGAGGTGTTGAAATTGATGTCCTCGTCAGAGTCAATGTTCTATACTGTTATTTTGTAGGTATATCAGTAAAAGGCTAAAAATTATTATGAAAGATATACATAAATGTAGGGCAGCCCTTTTTGATACTTAAGAAAAAGTACTATTTTTTATAAACTTCATCGACCAAATATAGCGTAATCTGTGGTAGTAAATTTTCCAAATATTATTTACGTGCGGTACGCAAAATCGTATCATAGATAGGAATCTATAGGGGGAAGTAAATGAAAAAAGTGAAAAAGGAACAACGTTCGGTTTCGTTAAATTGGTATAAGCGCTATAAAAAACGATTTAGTATAGGATATGTTATTGCTTGTTTCAGCTTAGTTATAGGGATTATATTTTCTATACTACTATTTTTATTAGTGTTGTTAGCTATATCAGATTATAATGACTCAAAAAAGCAAATAAACGAGCTAACAGAAGAACGTTTGGCACTTAGAGAAAAAATTCAGCACTCGGCAACGGATGACCAATTGAAAAAATTTGAACAAACGCAAGCTGGTTTAACAAGTGGATGGTCAAACAATGAAGATAATTATATTGTAGAAGTGGATGGTCAAGAAATAGTTATTGACCGCAATAACATATTTGTTTCAGATAATGCAAAAGTGCTAAAAAATGATACCAAAAAGAAAATTTATCAGATAAATAAAGAATTTTCTCAGTTTAACGACGGACAACAATTCATGATTGTAACAGTTCAATCGTTACCCGAATATACGACCATCGAGACTTTTGCATCAGAGGTCTTTAATCAACTAGGGATTGGACAAGCTGATAAAAATAATGGTGTTTTGTATGTGATGTCAATTGATGATCGTAAAACTAGAATAGAGGTAGGCTATGGGTTAGAAACTATAGTGTCAGACGCAAAGGCTGGTTCAATTCTTGATGATGAAGATACGGTAGCTGATTTTAAAGATAAAGCGTATGATCAAGGCGTTAATCGTATCATAGATCAGCTATACACCCAAATTGGTTCTATTACGCCTGAATATGATTTGAAAATAGAGGATGCCAAAGAACGATTAAGTAATGCGAAAGCCGCAATTATTGTTCTTGTTGTTTCTATTTTTATTTGCCTGTTAAATGGAGCCTTTTTTGTGATACAAGCGAAGAAATTAAAGCAAAGAATGAATCAATTATTAGATAAAGAGATCTATTATTTGTACCTGTCAGCTCCTATTTTTATTTTCACTATTCGTGGTCTTAAAAAAATGATCAGTACTGGGCAAGTCATGTCGAAGCATCCAAGTGCTAAGCGTAAAGGGACAACTATTTTAGTAGGAAATCGTTTATATGATTCTGGTGGTTACTTAATTACACGAGATTATGCTTCATATAGTTCTTCTTCTAGTGATAGTGGTTCTTCAAGCGATTCATTTGGCGGAGGTTCATCTGGAGGTGGAGGGGCTTCTGGTGGGTGGTGACAGGTAGCAAGTGACAACTTTTAAAGCGTGAAGTATTCCTATGCAATAGTAGCGGTATTACATAGGGATACTTTACGATTTGATATATATTCATTCCACTCAGAAAGAAAATCTCTTTTTCAATTATTTTACAGCGCCATTGCTCATACCTGCAATAATGTTTCTTTGGAAAACCAGATAGACTAGCGTGATAGTGATAATACCAATTGTATAAGAAGCAAAACTTGGGCCATAATCATTGAAGTATTGACCTGTATAATTGTACTGGAATAAAGGCAAGGTCCACATCTTGGAATCACGATTCAAAATAAGTAACGGTAACATGAAATCATTCCAGAACCATAATGCATTGATAATAATCACTGTCGCATGCATTGGTTTCAGCATAGGAAAAATAATTTTAAAATATGTCGTAAATCGGCTGGCACCGTCAATTTCAGCAGCTTCATCTAAGCTGATTGGAATATTTAATTTAATGAATCCTACATATAAAAACAAGGTTTGAGGGATTGCATACGTTAAATAGAGTAAAATCAATCCCCACATATTGGCTAATCCAATGCGGCTCATCATAACGGTGATCGGAATCATGATGACTTGAAAAGGGACGAAAATTCCTAAGATTAAAAAGAAATACATCAAAGCATAAGCTTTACTTTTGGACATTTTACGTGCCAATGAATAGGCAGCCATTGGAATAATTGCCGTGACGACAATTATGGAGAGCAGTGTGATGAGTGCTGAGTTTAGAAAATGATGACCAATGCCATCTTTTAAGAGTCGTTTGAAATTATCAAGAGTTGCCGGATTTGGCAAACTAAAAAAATTGTTCATGATGTCGGGTGTGGTTTTGAATGAACTGAAAAGGGTTGCTAATAAAGGCACTAAAATCAAAAAACCTCCTAACAACAAGAACAAATATTTTGAACCATTTTTTTCTTTCGATGTTTTCATTTTAGAACCTCCTAGAGTTCAAATTTCTTCGACAGCTTCAGTTGAGCCAACGAAATAATAGCGATCAAGATAAATAGGACAAGGGCGATTGCATTTGCATACCCAAATTGATTATTTTTAAAAGCATAATTATATACAAGTAATCCGAGAGACGTCGTTGCATCATTTGGACCGCCACCTGTTAAAGCGAAAATTTGGTCGAAAGCTGTCAATCCGCTTTTTAGCGCCATGATAAAGACCATTGAAAGGCTTGGTAAAAGGTAGATGAGTTCAATATTCCAGAAAATCTGTTTATTGTTGGCACCATCCATATGCCCCGCTTCGATAATTTCCTGAGGAATACTTTGAAAACCTGCTAAGAAAATAATCACTGGCATCGCAATTCCTTGCCAAAGAAGGACAAAAATTACCGCAAATATTGCACCCCAAGTAGTTCCTAAAAAGCTAGTTTGAAGCCATTCAATTCCTAAGGTCTTACCAATCGTTGGTAAACCATAATTAAAAATTTGTTTAAAGACTAAAGAAACCACAATACCAGACAAAACAGCGGGAAAAAAGAACCAAGCTCTGAAAAATGTTTGCCCTTTAATTTTGCTATTTAAGGCACGAGCAATCAGAATTCCAAAAACAATTTGGCCAACAATCATACAGATTGTCACAATGAGAGTAAACCCAATTGATTTAATAAATTTTGGATCTGAAAAAAGAATTTTGTAATTGTTTAATCCGACAAACTCAAAGTTATAAGTCAGTCCAGTCCAGTTGGTCAAGCTATAAAATGCTCCTTGAATCATCGGGAAATAAAAGAAGATGATTTGTAAAATAATCGGAATCACCACGAAAATTACTGCCCAATAACGATTTAAAATGTCCTTTATTTTCATAAAACTCCCTACTTTCCATCTGCTTTCATTGGATTGAAAAAAGCATTTAGTGCATCAACCATCATCTTTTTGTTGCCATTGTGTAAATAATTTGTAGTTAAGGTATAGAAATCATTTTCACTGTTCCAATCTTTCGCTAGCCAAACTAAATGACGATCAGTAAAAGCTAACTCTGTTAAACCACTCAATGGGGAATCAGTATTATGTTCAATAACACCTTTTACAGCACAAGGAGAACCATCTACATCATAATATTTTTGCATTGCTTTTGGCGTGGTCATGTATTTGATAAATTGTCGTGCCTCTTTTTTATGATCAGAAGTCGCTGAGATCGACAAGGCTAAATCACCAGCACCAATCGTCAAACTTTTACCTTCCTTATCAGCTGGAAAAGGAAAAGTCGCTACTTCAAAGTCAGGGTTTTGGGAATTGATCATGGGCATTGCCCATGATCCGTTTGGCATGATCAAAGCATCACCTTTAGTAAATGTTACAACAGTGTCGTTATAGCCAGCACCTTGCCAGTTTTGTTGCATTGCACCTGATTGTCTTAATAACTCCAGTCGGTTGAAATCATTTTTCATGTTAGGAGCATCTGCGGAGATGCCGTTAACTTTTGAAAAACGCCAGATGTCATTTGCTTCTTTTCCACCACCAGCAACTGTTGCTAAGGCTAATTGGTGATAACCGTTTAAGGTCCAGCCTTCAGCACCTGCAATTGCAAAAGGGACTTTGCCTTGTTTTTCAATAGTAGCAGTTAAATTTTGAAAGTCTGACCACGTTTTTGGGGCGCTCAAGTTCATTTGATCGAAAGCCGTTTTATTGTAATAAAAACCATAAACATTAGCAGTTAAAGGAAGACTGTAGACTTTATCGTTGACAGCAAAGCGTTTGGCATAATCATTTTTGATATTTTCTAGATAAGGCTCATTAGTCAGATCTTCCAGATAACCAGCTTGAGCCCATTCCCGCAACTCGATACTTTGAGGATAGAGGTTGATCACATCAGGAACATCGCCTGCCAACACACGAGTTTTGATGACCTCACCAGCATTAGGGACATCAATGACGTCAACATGAATTTTTGGGTTCTCTGCTTCAAAATCTTTTGCAATGTCTTGAATAACTTGGGACATTTCTTTTTTTTGGTTAAAATATTCGATGGTGACCTTGTCGCTAGTACCCGTTTTAGAATTATCGCAAGCGATTAGGCTAAATAGTCCAAAGACTAGCCCAGTTGCTAGTAGCCATTTAGTTTTGGATAGCTTCATTTTTCTCACTCCTATCAATTAATACACTTAAAGCGATACATCCATGAAGAAAAATCTTCTGTTTGTTGTGGTAAATAAAAGCCGAGATTCATCAATTCATCACCACCAAAAATGTGACCATTCTCTGTTTTGTATTTCTTAGTAGGGTCTAAATCGGTTAATTTCAATAAGCTGAACGGTTCCTGACCTTGAGTTAAAATTTTAAAAGCCAAAACTAAAACCTCATTCTGCTCTTGAGAAATAAATTGCCATGCACATTCATTGCTAGTAAAAGGATTTTTCAAACGGGCAAATTTACCAAATTGTACGACTTGACGAATGTCTTTATAAAGAGCCACTTGTTCAGCAACTGCTTGTTTTTCGTCTGTTGTGAAAGTTGTTAAATCTAATTCATAGCCAAAGACCGAACTCATCGCGGCATTTCCTCGCGTATTTAACGAGACATTACGTCCAGTTTGATGATTTGGTATTGCTGACACATGAGAAGTAAAAGAGGAAGGTGGGTATACAAGTGAGGTACCATATTGTATCTTTAAACGTTCTAATGCATCAGTATCATCACTTGTCCAAGATTGTGGCATATAATGTAAAATGCCACTGTCAAAACGTCCACCGCCACCAGAACAGCCTTCCCATAAAACAGCTGGATATTTCGTGATCAATGCTTCTAATAGTTCATACAAACCTAAGATATAACGATGAAGAGTCTCTCCTTGATTATCAGACGCTAATTGATGTGAGAAAACTTCAGATATGCTGCGATTCATGTCCCATTTCACATAGTCTACATATCCTTCATCAAAAATTGCGGATAATTGAGTTAAAATATTTTCTCGTGCTTCCTTGCGGCCCAAATCTAAAAGATGCTGACTGCGGCTAGGTGCTGGTATCCGTTCAGGATAGCTCATTAAAAAATCGGGATGTGCGCGATATAAGTTAGAATCAATAGAAATCATTTCCGGTTCCATCCATAGACCAAATTTCAAGCCTTTTTGATGAACATAATCAGCAAAATGACATAATCCGTTAGGGAATTTACGTTTATCTACAAACCAATCTCCTAACGAACTAGTATCGCTGTCTCGTTCACCAAACCATCCATCGTCTAGCACAAACATTTCGATTCCGACTTCCGCTGCAGTATCAACAAGGGGTCTTAATTTTTCTTCAGTAAAATCAAAATAGGTCGCTTCCCAGTTATTGATCAAAATATCTCGTTCTTTGTTTCGATAGTTACCGCGAGCTACACGGTTCGTTAATAACTCATGGTAAGTTTGACTCATTTTATTCAAACCTTGATCTGAGTAGACCATTAAAACTTCAGGACTTTGAAAGGTTTCACCAGATAAAAGTTCCCAAGAAAAATCCTCTTCATTGATTCCTGCAACTAAACGAATCTGACCGATTTGATCTTTTTCGATTTCGAATGCATGATTTCCAGAATAAACTAAGTTGAAACCAAAAACTTCACCTTGAAATTCATCAGCCGTTCCCTTTTCCAAGGCAATAAAATTGTTCATTTGATGACTTGTAGAACCACGTCGGCTACTGAATTTTTTAATTCCGTAACCAATTGCTTCTTTTTGTACTTGACGTTCTTGATTATGGGCTCCTGGTAAAGAGATAACCGAGAATGCTTCATCAGGAAAATCCAATTGCATCGAAGCTAATTTATGAATTTTGCTACTTTGGGTACTTAAATTTCTCAATTGTATCGAGCGGGCGATTACTGGGCGGTCCCGGTAAATTGTATAAAAAGTTGCTAATTCAAGCTTACTGATTTCATCAATTAGAGTGATAACTAAGGTTTCAGCCTCAATATTATCTTCAACGTAAGCAGAAGGTAAGCCAATCAATTTTGGTTTGCCGGGAAACATTTCAAAGCCAGTGAATTTAAAGTTTAAAGCGTAACTACCATCTGTCTGCATAATTTTAGCAGCAGGGACTCGATAGTCACCTTCACCAGCCATGCTATATTCTCTCAATAATGTGTCTTGTGAATAGCTACGATCTTCAACACCTGCTAAGTTTCCAGAAAAACCGCGGTCAACTCTAGGGTATTTTCTTTGGCCGTGATAACTGTTTACTTGTTTTCCAAAATAGAGGTGACTAATCAACCCAAAATCTTCTACAGCTAAAAGGTAGCTGATTTGCTGGTTTTTTAAATGAAATACTTGTTGTTCAGCATCGTAAAAAATTAAATTGGTCATAAAACTACTCCTTGCCTAATCTAGAAATTTGATAGCGCTTTCTAGTTGATGGACTAATCATAGCAAGAATTTTCTTATAAAAACATGGTCAAATGCGGGAGAAATATGTCATAATGTAACCAAGACATTTTGACATATTTTAGGAGGAAAGCTGATGTTATATGAATACAAGAAAGTTAGTATTGAACATTTTGACTGTAATGTTTTGTTTTACGGAAGAGAGTTAACACCGGCTGATTATGCTTATTCCGGAAAGAATACACGAGATTATTATGTTTTGCATTTTATTTTATCGGGGAAAGGCAGCTTTGCTAGTGCAGGCAATCGTATGACACATTTGCAAGCAGGAGATGTGTTTATTTTACCTAAGGCAGTTCCTTGTTTTTACCAAGCTGATAACCAAGAACCATGGG
This sequence comes from Enterococcus sp. 12C11_DIV0727, assembly GCF_002148425.2. Lineage (NCBI taxonomy): Bacteria > Bacillati > Bacillota > Bacilli > Lactobacillales > Enterococcaceae > Enterococcus > Candidatus Enterococcus lemimoniae. The sequence goes on from NZ_CP147248.1 coordinate 2,697,461, forward strand.
AATATAGTTGGATTGGTTTTTCTGGTAGCGGTATTCGAGA